>NZ_JHVN01000012.1 GCF_000620165.1 Anoxybacillus tepidamans PS2 | reverse complement strand
GAACGGAACGAAACCCTTCTAGGTATTGGATCATGAGGATTTTTACCAAGATTAAAGGGTCGATGGAAGGACGGCCTGTGTTCATCGAGTAAAACGGTTGGAGTAAGCGATACACATGATTCCAATCCATGAAACGATCGATTTGAACCAACACATGATTCGAATCGACCATGGACTCATACGCTCGACGGTTTTCTTGAATTTCTAAATTCGATCGGTAGGAATATATAGGGGAGCTCTCCTCATCGGTATTTCCTTCATATATATCATAAAAAAACGATTTTGTCGTTGACAAAATCGTTTTTCAACAGTCTGAAGTGTCCGTCTTTTCATACGGACACTTCTGTCTTTCAGCGCCAATCTTTCCTTATTTCTCGAACAACATGGCCTAGTTCTGGCAAAATTAATTTAGTCATGGCTAGACGAACCGCTCCGGTAGAACCTGGTGTTGAGAAAATGGCTTTACCGTCCAACACCCCAGCAATCGCCCTTGATAGCATGGCTGCAGACCCAATATCCTCCGTATAACTTAACATGCGAAACAGCTCTCCAAATCCGACGATCTCTTTTTCTATGATTTCTTTAACCGTCTCGATCGTCACATCGCGCTTCGCAATTCCAGTTCCCCCATTTGTCAGCACGACATCAATCTCTGGGTGCTCGCAACCGCGGATCACCGCTGCGCGAATCGCTTCTTTTTCATCTTTCACGATTTCGTAAGCAACGATTTCGTGTCCGGCCTCCCGCAATAGCTGCATCATCAACTTGCCGCTTTTATCCGTTTCTTCTGTTCTTGTATCACTTACGGTCACTATTTTACAGCGAATCACGTGCGGCGCTTCTTTTTTATGTTCGTTTACGCTCATTTGCATCCATCCTTATTGTTTTATCTCGAAAAGAGGTTGCTGAAAATGCCGATAAAAATTAAGACGACAAATATATAGAAAAAGATTTTTCGAAGCCTTGTAAAGAATGAAGTTTTTTTCTGCTTCGGAACAGCTTGAATAAAGCTATGAAATTGCTCCAATGAAGCACGATCGGGAAAATTTTTTTCAGGTAGCACATGCGCTGCATTAATCCCTAACAGTAAATAGTAATACCCTTTTATTTTTTTTATTCCACGAATCGCTATCCATGCATATTGTTGTTTCATCGTAGCTGACTCCATGTAAACCCCTTCTTGTGAAAGCGTATAAACTCTTGGCTGACGATACGCATGGTTCTTTTTTTTCGCTTGCAACAAGATCGACGCAATACACACAGCTAACGCTATAGTCGGCAAGAATGTTAAAAACAGCACCGAATTCCAGCCGATTATCGCCCAAGCATATAATCCGACTACTAAACTGGAAATCCCTATTATAACAAGGCGGGGATATGACACCCACATAAAAAGCAAATTCACAAGCACAAACTCTTTAGGCGATAATTCCACTCGAACATGAATTTGCGACCTATGTAACTCTTCTCTATTTTCCACTATTTCTTTCTCTCCTTCATCGATCAAATACCTTACTAGCACCGCCGCATTTTTTGGTTTCTCGCCTTGTTTCCTATATTGAAAAAAGCAATGCTAGAAGTATCAAGAAAGGAAAAATGATACGGATTTATGGTGCACATATCCTAAATCTATCTGTCATTCTTTTTATGTACAATATACCAAAAAATAAAATCTATGAAAATCTATGTGAAATAAGTAAATGATGCTATAATAAGGGCGACTATAATTTTACTTTGAGGAGGACATGACACCATGAAAAAGGCAATTGCTGCTCTCTCTCTCGGCCTTGCTGTATGGATTGGCGCCCAAACAGCAGCAGAGGCCAAAGTCTACTGGAACGGCTCAGAATTAAAGCCAGGACAAATTGGTAGATTAACAGTATTAAAAACGACTGAGCTTTACCAACTACAAGGAGAGAAAAAAATTGTTAAAAGAACATTAAAACCGGGGGAAAAATTCCGCATTTACACGTTTAAACCAGGCATGCTTGGCTTAGGTGGCGGATATTACATAGATCGCGACAATCGCGTAAAATATGAAACCCCTTCAAAAGCGAAATTAAACCAAGTAAAAATCGAACAGCTATTTAGAGGCGCAAAAATGGGAATGACGCCTTCCCAAATTAAGAAGATCGAAACAGGAAAACTGGTAGCACATTCAAATGCTCAAGGTGTAGACCTGCTCATTTATTCAACTTCAATCTTTGGATATAATACTGAGATATGGTACGGATTTGAAAAAGGAAAGCTGACTTATTTTGGCTATGATTTCGATCCAGAGGTAACTTACACGGAAGACCAATTGCTAAAAATGTATAATAATTTAAAACAGCAATTAATCAGCATTTTCGGTAATAGCTATCAACAATCTGATAGCGAAGAAGGCTATCCACCTGCTCTAACATTTGAGAAAAATGGCTTCACTATTACACTTTCCTACGATTCTTCCGGATTATGGATTGATATTAAGTAAAGTAAAAATAAAAAGCTAGACAAATATTTGTCTAGCTTTTTATTTTAGGCTAAATTTGCCAACCTCACCGCATCGCGGGCAATCATGACTTCTTCATTAGTCGGGATCACTAATACTTTCACTGGAGAGTGCGGATAACTAATAAATGCTTCTTTGCCGCGCACTTTGTTTAGAGCCGGATCCCAATATACCCCCATAAACTCAAGGCCGCGCAACACTTTAGCACGCACAACATCGCTATTTTCGCCGATTCCAGCCGTGAAAATAATCGCGTCTACGCCGCACATGCGCGCTGCGTATGAACCGATATATTTATGAATACGGTTTGCAAATACTTCAAGCGCAAGCTCTGCTCGCTCGTTTCCTTCAGCCGCTGCCTTTTCAATATCGCGTAAATCGCTCGAAAATCCTGAAATTCCAAGCATGCCGCTCCTTTTATTAAGAACATCAATGACCTCTTCTGCTGTTTTTCCGGTTTTCTCCATGATGTACGGGATTAAAGCAGGATCGATGTTTCCTGAGCGCGTTCCCATCGCTACCCCAGCAAGCGGCGTAAAGCCCATCGACGTATCAATCGATTTGCCTCCTTCTACTGCTGCAATGCTCGCACCGTTTCCAAGATGGCAAGAAATAAGGCGCAGCTGCTCAATTGGGCGACCAAGCAACTCGGCTGCACGTTGCGTGACATATTTGTGCGAAGTGCCATGGAATCCGTATTTTCTTATGCCGAATTTTGTATAATACTCATAAGGAAGGCTGTATAAAAATGATTGCTCCGGCATCGTTTGGTGGAACGCTGTATCAAAAACAGCGACAGCCGGAACATTCGGCAAAATTTCTTTAAACGCTTTAATGCCGACAATATTTGCTGGATTGTGCAACGGAGCAAGCTCTGATAATTCCTCAATTTCTTGCAGCACTTCGTCGGTAATGAGAACAGAATCGCTAAACTTCTCTCCTCCGTGAACGACTCGATGTCCGATGCCATTAATTTCTTCAAACGATTGAATAATGCCAAAACGAATTAATTTATCAAGCAGCATTTTGACGGCAACTGAGTGATCTGGAATTGATGCCACTTCTTGAATTTTTTCCCCATTTACCGTAATAGTAAATATCGCGTCTTCAAAGCCGATTCTTTCGACTAGCCCTTTTGTCAATACCGTTTCGCTCGGCATCTCAAATAGTTGGAATTTTAGCGACGAACTACCTGCGTTAATAGCGATAATTTTTGACATCTTGATGAAACAACTCCTTTATCATGACACTTCCTACACAATAGTATCTCTTCGTTTTTTAGTAGCTAAACGCCCCATAATCCTTTTCCATTTTACGCCCCGCATGCCGCTCGTTTCAAGCACCTCTTCCAACTGTAACCGTTTGCATCTAATATGTTTTTATATTCCTAAAATTAAAAAAAGGGCTCTCTATTTAAGAACCCTTTTCTCTGTTTCGAACCATTCGTTAATTTTCTGCATAATTACTTGCATCGCCTGTTTGTTTGAAAATCTCGGCAATTCAGCAAGCAACGCTTTTTTTGGCGCCGTGACATTTGCACCTTTTTTTTGCAAAATAAAAATGCTTTTGGCAGCCTTCTCCGCTTTAAACATCGAAAGCGGAAGCTGCAACAGGCCTTGAATGACAGTATGTTCTTTTATAAATGCATGAAGCTTGTCCGACTGATCGGTTGTAAATAATGAGTTCGGGATCAAGAAAAATAAATAACCGCCTTCTTTTGTATGGTATACGCTTTGTTCTATGAATAAGTGATGCGCATACGAACGGCCGCTTTCTGCTTTTAGTACAAAACGGGACGCAACTTCATCATTCGGATAGTAACCAACCGGCAAATCGCAAATGACGACATCAGCATGGTCAACAAAAAGCGGCTGCAAGCTGTCCTGATTAAAAAAGTGAATCGAATGTTTTTGTAGATTCGCGTTCACATATGAAAGTTTAATAAGCAAATCATCTACATCGATACCATAGCTTTTAATTTGCTTTCCCGGCAGGTGATTCAGCACCGTCGTCAATAGGTTGGCCGTGCCAACAGCCGGATCAAAAACTGTGAGAGCTAGATGATTGGCTGTAAACTTGCCAACCAGATAACTCATAAACAAACCAACAGCATCAGGTGTCATTTGATGATGCGGCTGGATATGCTCTTTCATTCCTTTTAGCACAGCGAGTTGAAATGCTTTGCGAATCTCTTCGTTCGCAAAACGCTCCAACTGAACTTGTCTATACTCGTTTGTCAGCCTTTTCTTATTTAGCTCGCTTACTTCTTCCTGCAGTACATCTCCGTGAAAAATATTCTCCCCAGTTTCTGCAATAGCTTCTAAATATGTACAGCGCAACTCCTCCTGCAAAATACATGCCGTTTGGTCAAAGAGAGAAAATAACTGTTCAACTGGTGTAAGCATCGTTGTTCCCCTTTCTAATGGGTATCCAATGTTTTATTGTATGGCTTACTATCACCGTTTTCAACAAAAAATGCCTCGATTGTTCGAGGCATTTTTCTATTCAGCCATTATTTTGCCGCTTTTGCCGCTTCAATAGCTGCTTCATAATTCGGATGATTTGTCGCTTCAGGAACATATTCAACGTATGTAACCACATCGTTGCTGTCGACTACGAACACGGCACGAGCAAGTAAACGCAACTCTTTAATTAAGACGCCATATGCTTGACCGAATGAAACATCGCGATGATCAGATAACACTTGAACGTTTTCAATTCCGTTCGCTCCGCACCAGCGCTTTTGGGCAAATGGCAAATCGACGCTGATCGTCAACACTTTCACATTACCAAGCTTTGCCGCCTCTTCGTTAAAACGGCGTGTCTGTGCATCACATACTCCCGTATCAATCGATGGAACGACGCTAATCAAACGAATAGACCCTTTTGTGTCCGCAAGCGTCACTTCGGACAAGTCGTTCGCTAGCACTTTGAAGTCTGGAGCTTTATCTCCAACTTTCACCTCATTCCCGACTAATGTCACCGGGTTTCCCTTAAATGTTACATTGGCCATTGAAAATTCCTCCCGAAAAATTTATGTATAGCGTAATCATACCGGGAATGAAAAAATTTTTCAACGATTTTGACTTTCATTTAATATATCTATGGAGAAGTCTCCCACCTTGAAACAGAGTGTAGGAGGGAGAGGCTCATATTCCTAAATCATCTTTCCTTTCGCCATTTTCTTTATTTTTCTTTAACGCATTCTGAATTCTTTCAATGACCTGCGGAGCGAAATCAAGGATTTTTTCGTACAAATGTGTGCTTTCATCAAGATGAAGCAATTTTACACCTGAAGAGTTTACAACTAAGAACGCAATCGGAGTAATAGACACGCCGCCGCCGCTTCCACCCCCGAAAGGATGTTCCGCATTTGAGTGTCCGTTGACATGATTTACAGATGCAACATTGGCACCGTTTGGCTTTCCTTCAACCATAAACTCACTGCCGCCAGCAGCAAATCCAAATCCTACTTTTGAAACTGTTAAAATAACGCTCCCATCTGGTGTTTCTACAGGATCACCGATAATTGTATTAACATCAATCATTTGTTTTAAATTTTCCATCGCTGTTGTCATTAATCCTTGAATTGGATGGTTGCTCATTATAAACTCCTCCTAGTAGCTTTCGTTTGCTTGCCGGTTAATAAATGATTTTAACTTTGAGCGATTGCCACGCCAATATTTTAAAATTCGTATTCCTGCTAACATAGCATGCCCGATTCGAAAATGAATCATACATACAAATTTCATTTCTGAAACGGGCTGTTGGAAAGAAGGTGTAATAGAAAGAAGAGGCATCGCTTTTAATTTCATATATTTACTTACGAGTGCAATAATTCCGTACTTCACCGACCAGCCAAAACCGACAATCATCCCCGTCTGGGCAGCATCGCCAGTACCGATTTTCGTACACCATTCCAGTTTAGTGACTGACACATGAGCCATAAATTTTCGAACAATCACATGCAAATGAATCACATGCTGGGCAAATTCTTTTGTTTCTTTGAAACTATCAATAATTTCCTTTGGGCTATATTTTTTCCGCTTCGTCGGATTGTTAGACTTATTATTTATGGTTTCTTTATGAGACACAACAATGCTAGCCGATTGTTTATCGATTTTAATTAGAGGAATTCGGATTGTATATCGAATTAATCCAAACAACGTTTTAATCGTAATACGGCATTCATCATCGTCTTGCGCATGATGAAAAAAAATGGTTATCGAGAGCTTCATAAGCATAAAAAAAACAAATAAAATCGGAATAATGACAACAACTATTTTCACCGTCAGCACTTCCTTTCAACATAACATTGTCGCCATATTCAAAAAAAAATAAACCTGCCTTTGCAGGTTTATTCATGAACAACCGTCGTATCAGCAATTTGATCGTGAAGACCTTGCTTTTTTTTCGAAAACGCTACTAGCAGAAACCCGATAAATAAAATAAATTTAGAAATAAATTTTCCGATTACCTCACGAAATAATACAGTGAGCCAAGTTAAGGAACGCCCGTTGACATCAATCACTTTGAGACCAAATACCATTTTTCCTACCGTTTGCTGAAAGTATTTTGTCATGATGACGAAGTATGTATAAAATACCACTGTTGTAACAACAGCAATCGGTGAAAACAGCGTTTTTTCCTCTAGCGAAAGGTCAGATAAGCGAAAAAGCGGATAAACGAGCAAACGATTAAGGCTTGCGACAACTAGTAAATCAAGCAAATACGCCCAAAAGCGCATCCAAAATCCCCCGTAACGAAAAGGCGAGGCTGTTTCAATAACTGTTCTTTCTTCAGTATAAACATTTCCCTCCACTTTTATTTCCCCCTCATTCCGCATATAAATACATCAGCCGAGGCGATTTTGGTTTTGAAAATAATTTTAACATCTCAAAGTCGTCATTACGGTTAGAAGCAAAGGTTGAAGCCGTCATCTGAAATAGTGAACTCAATCCAAAATCGTTCGTATATTTTACTACTTCTGCTCCTTGCAAATGATGATCTGCTTTCATCGCCGCAATTGTATCATCTAAGTATCCGAACTCATCAATCAACTTTAATTGCTTTGCTTGGCGCCCATCATAAATGCGACCATCAGCGATTTTGCGCACTTCGCTTTCTGGAAGATGTCTTCCTTCAGAAATGACTTTCACAAATCCTTCGTACGAGTTTTTAATCAAAGATTCTAAAATTTTTCGTTCCTCATCAGTCATTTTACGAGCAGGATTCATAATATCCTTGTAAGGTCCGCTTTTTACCGTCACAAGCTCCACACCATATTTTTTCGCTAGCCCTTCATAATTCATGCTTTGCATAATCACTCCTAATGATCCTGTAATCGTTTCAGGACTTGCGAAAATTTTATCCGCAGCTGTCGAAATATAGTATCCTCCAGAAGCTGCCATCGACCCCATTGATACATAAATTGGCTTGTTCGTTTTCTTCTTTAGCTTTAATAACTGATCGTGGATTTCAGCACTCTCAACAACTCCACCACCCGGTGAATTGATGCGCAATACGATGCCTTTGACGGCAGGATCCTTTTTTGCTTGCTCAAGCATCTGCAAAAACACACGATGGTTATAGCCGTCCCCGGAAAACAGCGAACTAGCTTCTTCTCCTTCCTGAATGACACCATTCACTTCAAGAACAACAATCTTCTTTAATTGATTTCCGTCTTCGATTACTTCCTCTCCAAAATTTTGATTTGCGAAAGTCATCCAATCTTCTGACCATTTTCCCATATCTCGCGTTATAAACGATGTAATGACACTAACTAACGCTGAAACAATGAATAATACAGCAGCGATCCCTAATGCAATCCAGCGTTTGCGGTTCATCATCATTCCCCCTCTACAAATAATTTCAGTTCCATAGAAATAAGTGGTAAACTATATGTACGATTCATTTATTTTACCATAATAATGAATAGACTAAAATATGACAAAATGGAGGTTTCACCATGGCAGAACGTCGCAATCGCATTTATTTCTTCCACAAACATGATGAAGAGTTGCTCCAACAAGTTCAATCGCTGACAACACTCGCCCAGCAAAATGATTTCGTCGTCGTCAACGATTATCGCAGCGCCAATATCATTGTAAGCATTGGAGATGATGGGTCATTTCTTCAAGCTGTACGGCAAACAGGTTTTCGTGATGATTGTCTTTATGCCGCGATTTCCACGCTGTCATCACGCGGTTTTTATTGCGATTTTCATATTGACGACACCGACCATATGGTACAAGCAATCATGAATGAACAAATGGAAGTGCGGCGGTACCCAATTATTGAGGTGAAAATTAACGACACGGCTTCATTTTTTTGCCTAAATGAATGCTCGATTCGTTCGGGGATTATTAAAACATTCGTGATGGATGTGTTCATTGATAACCTTCATTTTGAAACATTTCGAGGCGATGGAATGATTGTCGCTACCCCAACTGGGAGCACCGCTTACAATAAATCGATCAACGGAGCCGTAGTTGATCCGCTTCTCCCTTGCTTTCAAGTAAGCGAACTGGCTTCACTGAATAACAATCGCTATCGAACGCTCGGTTCTTCCTTTATTTTAAGCGGTCAACGAAAACTTACACTAAAAATTTCGCCGGAAGGAAACCACTACCCAATTATCGGCATGGATAATGAAGCCTTAAGCATTCAGCATGTCGAAAAAGTTGAAATCAAATTAAGTGATCGCCTTATTAAAACTGTGCGGTTAAAAGACAACTCTTTCTGGGAAAAAGTGAAACGGACATTCTTATAATAGAAAAGGGGCTGATCCTTTGGTGATCAGCCCTTTTCATTTTTACTTTTGTTGCGCAAGTCGCATTTCCCGTTCCCGTAATTCAACACGGCGAATTTTTCCGGATGTTGTTTTTGGCAACTCATCAACAAATTCAATTTTGCGCGGATATTTATACGGTGCCGTGAGTTGCTTCACATGCTCTTGCAACGCTGGAATAAGCTCCGGATCATTAGCATCGACCCCTTCGCGAAGCACGATAAACGCTTTTACGACATGTCCGCGTATTTCATCCGGACTCGCTACAACCGCACACTCTTTTACAGACGGATGTTTAACAAGCGCGTCCTCTACTTCAAAAGGACCGATTGTATAGCCGGAACTGATAATAATATCGTCGCCGCGCCCTTCAAACCAGAAATAACCGTCCTCATCTTTCTTCGCTTTATCGCCTGTGATGTAGTAGTCACCACGAAACTGCATCGCTGTGCGCTCAGGATCTTTATAATATTCTTTAAACAAAGCCGGCGTTTCAATGTGAACAGCAATATCCCCGACCTCTCCGACAGCGCACGGTTCGCCGTCTTCGTTGATGATTTCAACGCGGTTTCCAGGGGTTGGTTTTCCCATCGAACCTGGTTTGATTTTCATTCCTTTCATCACACCAACAAGCAGCGTGTTTTCTGTTTGTCCATATCCATCGCGAACCTGTATGTTAAAATACTTCTCAAACGTATCAATCACTTCTCTGTTCAACGGTTCTCCTGCTGACACAGCACTATGCAAATGCGGCAACTCGTAGTTTCCAATCGTCGGCACCTTCGCCATCAAGCGATATTCCGTCGGAGTGCAGCACAAAACATTCACTTCATACTTGCTTAACAGCTGCAAATATTTTTCCGGCTCAAATCGCCCATAATAAACAAGACCTGTCGCGCCTGAGCCGAGCACTGATAAAAATGGACTCCAAATCCATTTTTGCCAACCAGGTCCCGCTGTCGCCCACACAACATCTCCTTCCTCAATGCATAGCCAATTTTTCGCAGCTGTACGCAAATGAGCATAAGCCCATCCATGTGTATGCACGACCCCTTTAGGGTTGCCTGTCGTTCCGGATGTATATGATAAAAATGCCATATCATCACGGGACGTATCAGCCGCTTCGAGTTCCTCGCTTTGCACCCCACTCACCTTCACTAGATTGTCCCAACCTTCGATGTCGCGATCGCCGATAACAAACTTTAAAATCGTATCCATGTTTTCGATAGGAACGAACTGTTCCACATAAGGCTCGTACACAACGACCGCTTTTACTTCTCCGTGCGAAATGCGGTACTGTAAATCTTTTGTGCGCAGCATCTCAGAGCTCGGAATGACAACAAGACCGGCCTTTAAAGAAGCTAAGTACACTTCATACGCTTCAATCAAACGCGGCACCATAATAAGCACTTTGTCGCCTTTTCTTAATCCAGCAGAAAGTAAAGCGTTTCCAATTTGATTCGCCTTTTTAATTAATTCACCATATGTGATTTGTTGAGTGTGCCCATCCTCACTTTCCCATTTTAAAGCAATTCTTTCCGGAGTTTGTTTTGCGTATTTTTCAATTTCGGAAGTTAAATTATATTGCGTAGGAGCAATTAAGTCTTCGCGTCTCACAACTATCATCCCCCGTTTTTTATTTCACAACTAAATTATACAAAACAATTAGAATTTTTTGAATAATTTTTTGAAATAATAAAGGCGGGAAAACTCCCGCCCTCGTAGCCATAAATATTTAATTAGAATTGGTTAGGGTATGAACCACCTAATTGTTGTTGCGCCATAGCAACAAGACGTTTTGTGATTTCTCCACCAACAGAACCGTTAGCGCGAGAAGTTGTATCAGCACCAAGGTTTACGCCGAATTCTTGAGCGATCTCGTATTTCATTTGCTCAAGAGCTTGTTGTGCTCCAGGAACTAGTAATTGGTTGTTGTTGTTGTTGCGTGCCATGTGTTTTCACCTCCTTGTGTCTATAGATTGTGTGAAAACACATGAAATCATGCATTTATATTTTTGGTAATTTTTTATATTTAAAATAACTCCTCAAACTCATCTACTGTCGTAAATGTTTCGTCAATGATCAACGTTTCCGTGTTCGCAATCGCTTCGTCAATCAGCGGCATCAAATCAACAAAACTTTCATAATAAGCCGCCTTTTCCCGTTTAGGCCTTGTTTTTGGTGCGCTTGGAGTAAAAATGGTACAACAGTCCTCATATGGAAGAATTGAGATATCATGCGTATCAATTTTTCTAGCTATTTCAATAATTTCCGTTTTATCCATCGAAACTAGCGGACGAAGAATAGGGGTTGTTGTCATCTCATTAATGACAAACATGCTTTCAAGCGTTTGGCTAGCTACTTGCCCAAGACTTTCTCCTGTAACAATCGCTAAGCCGTTATGTTTTTTCCGCAGTAAGTCTGTAATTTTTAACATCATTCTTCTTGCTGAAATAAGAGAGTAGCCATCAGGTACTTGCCGATGAATCGCTTGTTGAATATCTGTAAATGGAACAATATGCAACTTCATTTTTCCGCCAAACGTCGTCAGTTTTTTCACTAGATCGATCACTTTTTGCTTCGCCCGCTCACTTGTAAACGGCGGACTGAAAAAATGAACAGCTTCGATTTCCAATCCCCGTTTCATCGCCAAATATCCAGCCACTGGACTGTCAATACCGCCTGATAACATTAGCATCGCTTTTCCACTCGTGCCGATCGGAAGCCCCCCTGCGCCAAGAATATCGCGGCACGTTACATACGTCCCGTCTTTTCGAACCTCAACCCGCACGTTAATATCCGGTTCGCGAACATTAACAGTCAAGGATTCCGTATTACGCAAAATATGGCTGCCGATTTCATAGTTCAAATCGTTGCTTCCTAAAGGAAATTGTTTATCTACTCGTTTGGCACTTACTTTAAATGTTTTGCCTTCATAAGGCAGCTGTTGCACTGCCGCTAATGCCGTTGCTTTGATTAGTTCGATGTCGTTTTCACATTTCATCGCCAAGCTGAATGATTGAATTCCAAACACTGTTTTCAGCTGCTCAAGGATTTCTTCATGAGGTTCACCATTCAATAAAATGTACATTCGGTCGCGCATATATTCAATTTTTATATTTGAAAACGACTTTAATTTTTTTTCGATATTCCGCTTCAATCGTACGACGAAACGATTTCTGTTTTTTCCTTTCGTTGACATTTCTCCATATCTGATTAAAATGCGATCGTACTTCATCTTCTCTACCTCGTTACTTCTTTTAGTTTTTTTAGCGCTTGCTTGATGGAACGAACAGCCACAGAAATTTCTTCCATAGTATTTTCATATGATAGGCTGATTCGAATCGCACTTTCGGCTTTTTTCGACTCCATGCCCATCGCCAATAACGTTTTGCTCGGCGCTCTCCTTTTCGACGAACAGGCTGATGTAGTGGAAACGAAAATTTGTTGTTTAGCCAATTCATGAACAAATACCTCTGATTTTAAACCGTTCAGTGAAAAATTGATAATATGCGGCGCAGAGCAATCAGATGGCGTATTTAGCTGAATGTCAGCAATTTCGTTTAATTCGTTCATCCAGCGCTCTTTCATCGCCAATAAATGCGGAAGCTTCCGTTTGTAGGCCTCAAGTGACAAACGAAGCGCTTTTGTCATAGCCACAATCGCCGCCACGTTTTCTGTACCAGAACGAAGCTGCAACTCTTGGCCTCCCCCCGCTAAGAGCGGAGAAATTCGAACGCCATCGCGAACATATAAAATGCCAGCCCCCCGCAAACCATGAAATTTATGAGCCGACATCGTACATAAATCGACATGCGCTTTTTTTAAATCAAGGGGAACCTTTCCGATTCCTTGTACGTGGTCAACATGAAATATCGTTTTCGGGTACCGGGTAAGTAATTGACCAATTTGTTCAATCGGCTGTATCGAACCTACCTCATTATTTACGTGCATCACCGATACAAGGATTGTATCATCCCGAATCATTCGGGCAAGTTCTTCCACATCGACCCTTCCCTTTTCATTGACGGGCAAATATGTAACTTCAAACCCAAGTTCTTCTAATTGTTTGCACGGCTCTGCAACAGACGGGTGCTCAATCGCTGTTGTAATAATGTGATTGCCTCGCCGGCGATATTGTAAAGCCACCCCTTTAATTGCAAAGTTGTTTGCTTCCGTGCCGCCTGACGTAAAAATAATTTCATTTGTCTTAACCCCTAACAACGCGGCTGTTTGTTCCCGCGATTGTTCTAACAACCTTTCCGCTTTCATCCCTAATTCATGGAGCGAGGAAGGGTTGCCGAAATATTTTGTTGCTACGGTCACGAATGATTCAACGACTTCGGGAAATGGCTTTGTTGTTGCGCTATTATCTAAATAAATCATGCCTTCCACCCTCCGAATAATCAATGCTCGTACGAATATAATAAAAACAAAATCGTGCAACCGCAATTACATTATTCACGAAAAAGCCGATAAATATCTATTAGGGCAGATACTTATCGGCTTCGTTCTATGAATTTTTTTGGCTCGATCCTTCTTCTAAAATTTGGCGAATGCGTTCTAGAGCACCAGGTTCCACCTTCTCAACAGTCGCCACTGCTTGTTCGAGAGCTTGTTCGTAATCATAGCTACGGAACAGCAATTCCGCTTCTTCGAGACCTTTCTTTACAGCCGGATAGCGGCCACGATAGCGGTTGCCGTACTGAATCACTTTTTCGACAAGTTCGGCCTGTTCTATCATGCTCACCGTTACCACATAGACGCTCTCCACTAAATCTGCTGCTTCCTTTAACGTTTGATTAACTGCTTCCATATTAAGCGGTTTGTCGTCAAGTCGCAAAGCAACCTTTGTCAGCAATTCCTTCGCTTCATCTAACCGGATTTTATACGCTTCCGGAAGGCCCGGCAGACGGCTCTTTCTAACTAAACGAACCGCTTCTGATAATTTTTTTCGCATAGAATTCAAATTTTCGCGAGCGGTTAGCTCATCTTTACGCAATGCTTGGAGCATTTCCCGGAACTGCTCATGCTCCTCCTTTAACATCTGAACTTGGCCAAAAAGCTGCTCGATTTCTTCTTTAATGATTGTGTGAGCCGTTTTTCCCTCCATAACCCGTTCTTGGATAAGGGAGAAACGTTTTATTAGTTGTTGAATTTGTTTTTCCATGCTGCGATGTTTTTCGAGGTTTTGCTCGGACAAGCGGTAAATCTGCTGTACCAATAATGTCTCCGCGCCAGTCTCTTTCGCTTCTTCGCCTAAATCGTAAAGTTGCTCTTCAATACTCTTCATCTCTGTTTGAACATAACGATGGGCTATCACTTCTTTTTCTAGTAAATCATAAAGCGTTTCGATTTCTTCCTTCGTCTCTTCAATGGCTTGTTTTGCTTCTTCGACGCGAAGTTCCCCAATTAATTGAATATATTGCTGCAGCTTTTCCTGTTTTTCCGCCACTTCTCGTTCTATATGAAGGTGAGAAAGTATGTATCCGGCTTCTTCCATTTCTTTATATCCCTCTAAAAGTTCCGCAAGCTGCGCTGGGATTGTCGTTTCACAATCGTTCAGCAATTCCGGGACATCATGCAGCATTTGTGACAACTCGTTCAGTTCTTTTTTCAGAAAAAGAACAACTTCTCTTGCTGCTAAATAATTTCCTGTATTCGTTAACTCTTCGAATTTTTGAAACTCGTTATGAATAGCATCTAGTTTTTCCGTTAACTTTTCCTCGGCCACCCCAAATGTATGGCGATAGGCTAACAGCGCCTTTTTTGTGTCACGGTACGCAACTTTTAGCTGCTCTATTTCTGTGCGGTTTTGTTCTTCGCTGCCGATGAGCTCCTCGAGTTCGTGAAGAATCGCTTGAATGTCTTCTTCTACTTTTCGAAGCGTTTGCTCAATGCCGCGCAGCACCTCTTTTGCTTTTCCATAGCGATACTTATCAAGGAGCTCTTCAGCGTCAAACAGCTCTTCCTCCACCGATGGAAGCCGTGATGCTACGATGTCGTCCCACTGCTGACGCCATTTTTCAAACAGTTGCTCTGTTTCGCCTGTCATATTTAGTTGCTTTACTCTAGAAAGCTCATCCGTAACTGGACGATTCATAATAGTAATTTTCCATGCTTCTAAACGATCAATTTCACGATACAATTTCTTTCGATATGCGTAGTTATATATCATTCCTCCACTAGCGAGGAGTAAAAGCATAACCGCGATTTCCATAAGAAGCCTCCTTGCACCCGAGTTAGTCGATTAAAGAATAAAAAAACGGTCTATCGAGAAGGCAAAAAACATTGACATAATGTTTTTTTAATGCTTTTATGATACCATGTTAACGACATTTTTTGATTAAAATTTTAAATTTTTTTTACAGGAATCTTCATTTTTTTCAATTTACTATCCCTCTAAGGAGTGATGATGTTGCGCGACGGACATATTCATACACCATTTTGTCCGCACGGGAGCCGTGATCCATTAAAGAAATATGTTGAACAAGCGATCGAATTAGGATATAAAGATATTTCATTTACGGAACACGCCCCGCTCCCAGAAACATTTGTTGATCCAACTCCCGCTCAAGATAGCGCGATGACTTTCAAGCAGCTTGATCCATATTTGTCGTCGCTCAACGAATTAAAAAAAATGTATAAAAATGATATTACGATTCGGATAGGACTTGAGATCGATTTTATTGTCGGCTACGAGGAAGAAACTGCTCGCTTTCTTGACGAAATCGGTCCAGAACTCGACGACAGCATCTTATCAGTGCATTTTCTGCGTTTTAACGATCAATATTTTTGTGTAGATTATAACACTGATATGTTTTCAGCAATCGTGAAAGCGTTTGGCTCTGTTTCGCATGTATACGAAGCTTACTACCAGACTTTGCTGCAATCTGTTTGTGCCGATCTTGGTCCTTACAAACCGAAACGCATCGGTCATCTCACTCTCATTCAAAAATTTCAAAAACAGTTTCCTTGTTCCGTTCCTATGAATGAACATATTTTACGCATTCTTGATCAAATTCAAATTCGCCATTATGAGCTTGACTATAACGGTGCCGGCGTTCAAAAACCGCTTTGCCAAGAGCCATACCCGCCGCACTGGGTTGTTCATGAAGCAATGAAGCGAAACATTCCTCTCATTTACGGTTCGGATGCCCACTGTGCCAACGATCTACATCAAGGGAGGAACGTGATGGTCAATGAAGCTTTCATTTGAAAGTTTCCCTTATTCATCATAGAATGAGTGCATATTAAATTAAAACGTTCTCTCCAATTGTACTAAATCTAAATGAGGAGGCGATTTTTTTGTTTCATATAACAGGTTATAACGGAACAAGGGAAGAGAACTATGAACTAGTCATTAAACAGCTTCGCGCCCTTATTGAGGGAGAAGCAAACTTTATTGCTAATTTGGCCAACGCTTCTGCCTTGTTAAATCATTTTTTAGAACAAGTTAACTGGGTTGGTTTTTATTTAGCAGAAGGCGAAGAACTAGTACTAGGTCCATTCCAAGGACTGCCGGCATGCGTACGCATTCCGTTTGGCAAGGGAGTTTGCGGTACGGCAGCGCAAAATAAAAAAACAGAACTTGTCCCCGATGTGCACCTTTTCCCTGGACATATTGCCTGCGACGCCGCATCCCGGTCGGAAATCGTCGTTCCAATGATGAAGAATGGATGCGTAATCGGCGTTTTAGATATTGACAGCCCAATTAAAAACCGTTTTGACGATATCGATCGGTATTACTTAGAAAAATTTGTTGAAGCGTTAATTTCTTCGCATGAATAGTCTAATGGTCGCAAAGAAAAGGAATCCAGCTAAGCGGATTCCTTTTTACGCTTTATATTGGTGGTGATAATCTTTGACAAACACGCAATTTTTACCGGATCGTTTAGCCATATAAAGCGCTTCGTCTGCTCGTTTAAACAAATCTGTTGCTTCCTCATAACGATTTTTTTTCCAGTATGAAACACCACAAGAAACAGTAACAGGCGGATTCGTTTCATTTCTCACTTTTGTCGCAAGTCGATTAGCAATTGAAATGCCCGTAGCAAGACCTACTTTTGGCAAATAAATCGCTAATTCCTCTCCTCCCCAGCGGGCTCCAATGTCGCTTTCACGAATATTCTGTTTAATTACATTCGCTACCTGAATAATGACATCATCTCCTGTTTGATGCCCATATGTGTCGTTAATCTCTTTAAAGTTATCGATATCGATTAAAATAAATGTGCCAAAAGCGTCTCGCTCCATCGATTTTTGTAATTGTTCGTCCAAATAATGACGGGAATATAATTTTGTTAAATAATCAGTGACAACAAGATTCTCCAACTCTTCACGCAACATCGCGTTCGTAAAGGCCAGCGTAGAATGATGAATTAAAGATTGCAGCAATTTAAACATTTCAAATGTAAAATGATACGGTTGTCGATGCAGAACGATAACAACACCTTTTAACCTCCCGTTTTGCACCATCGGCACAGCCATTAACGAATGAAAAAGCGGAAAAGGTGGCGATGCATCGATTTTCGCTTCCCCTAAAAATACCATGTCCCGCTCTGTGCGAATTCTCTTCGAAACGAACTCAATATATTTTTTAGCCTGGCGCGATTGAAAAAAAGGAGTGCTTCCTGGCAACATTTTTTTCTTTTCGCTATCAAACAGAAAAAAACCGACCTCTTCTGCTCCAAACGAAAGTTTGATTTGCTCTGTCATAAATTCTAAGGCATCTTGCAAGCGCAAATTAGCGTTCAAACGGTGCATCGTTTCATTGATTAGCTGCAAATCGGCAACAAGCCGCCGGGACTGCTCATATAGTTTGGCGTTTTCTAATGCGCTTCCCGCTGTATTTGCCAACAATGAGATAAAGTTCATTTCACTTTTTGGAAATTCCATAATATGCGGCGCGATAATCTCAATCACTCCGTAAACACCTTGAGCCCCTTTAATCGGGGCATATAAAATTGATCGTTGGAGCGCAATTGAGTCTTCTAACTGAATTTTCCCTGTTAAGAACGCCTGCATTGCACCTATATTTTCTTCATCGTTTTCAAACATTAACATTTTAATAGGTAAATGGTCATGATATTGGTGATCGTGGGATAAAAATAAATAATACGTAAACGAAGGGTATACTTCTCGCAACGTTTCAATAATTTCTTCCAGCACATCTTCAATTTTCATGGATGCATGGATCTTGGCTGTAAAGTGATGAAGACGCTCATAACGCTTTTCTTCACTTAATCCTCGTGAAATCCGTTTCATTTTGCTTAATAGGCGCGAAAAATCTTTTTCAATTCTCTCAAAAAATGACAGACTCCACTGCTGGTGGCTTTCATACAGAATTTGCAGTACACCGATAAATTCTTCAGAACGACGAAGAAAAATTTGGACGCTCGTATATTCTCCATAATCATGAACATATATATTTTTTTCTGGATGGGTTGTTTGAATTTCAACAGATAAAATATCGCCTTCTCTTGTTGTTACCTCAGGGTAAAAAGTCTTTTTGATGGGATCAAACAAAAATAACGTCACTTCCCGTACCATCAGCTCTTGTTTCAATAACAGAAGCAAATTCAACATCATTTTTGAAAAGTGTCCGTAGTCTTCATATAGTAGCAGCCAATCAAAAAACTTTTCTTTGAAAGCGGTGTATGCCTCTTGTTCCTCTACTTTCATCATTCCATCCACCTACATCATATAGTCTTATATTCATGAAACGATACCACCATTTATTGAAAGGGGTGAAAATTTTTTTCAAAAAATTACATCATTTATTATAACATATGGGATTATAGCAAAGAAATAAAATATTGACTTTATTTTATAAAAATCATATAATAGCGTTTGTGTAAAATATAGCAGCCTTAGTGTTCACCTTTATGTGTTCATTTTGTTCCTCTGATTAGAGGTGTATCGTGTAACTCTTAGCTGCTAGAGCGAGGATACATGAAAACAAAATGACCGTAATTGTTGATCACGTCTGCTTTTATTTTACCTAAAATAAAAGCGAAGGAGGAGCATATCAATGGCTCGTTACACAGGTCCAATGTGGAAACTTTCTCGCCGTCTTGGCATCTCTCTAAGCGGCACAGGTAAAGAGTTGCAAAAACGTCCTTATGCGCCAGGTCAACATGGTCCAGGCCAACGCAAAAAACTTTCTGAATACGGTTTACAATTACAAGAAAAACAAAAACTTCGCCATATGTATGGCGTGAACGAGCGTCAATTCCGCAAAACGTTCGAAGAAGCTGGAAAAATGGCTGGTAAACACGGTGAAAACTTCATGATTCTTCTTGAATCTCGCCTTGACAACCTTGTTTACCGTTTAGGTTTTGCGCGCACACGCCGTCAAGCTCGCCAATTAGTAAACCATGGTCACATTCTAGTTGATGGAAATCGTGTAGACATCCCATCTTATCGCGTGAAACCTGGACAAACCATTGCAGTTCGCGAAAAATCTCGCAACCTGCAAATTATTAAAGAAGCGCTAGAGGTAAACAACTTTGTACCTGACTATTTGACATTAGATGCTGAGAAATTAGAAGGTTCATACACTCGTTTACCTGAACGTTCTGAGTTGCCTGCTGAAATTAACGAAGCGTTAATCGTTGAGTTCTACTCTCGTTAATGCAAAAACTCCCTCTGGAAACATTTCCAGAGGGAGTTTTTTACTTGTATTTAATTAAGTAGTATTTTTTCTTTCCGCGGCGAATTACTGTAAACTGCCCTTCAATGCGATCTTCACGCGTTAATATCTTATTAACATCTTGCACTCGTTCACCATTTACATAAATAGCGCCGTTTGCTAAATCTTCGCGCGCCTGACGCTTTGATGAAACAATTCCGCTCATAACAAGCAACTCTAATAGCGATACTTCCTCTCCTTCGTATTCAAAAGAAGGGACATCTTTAAATCCTTGCTTAATCTCATCAGCTGTTAGTTCGGAAATGCTTCCGCTAAATAGCGCTTCGGAAATTTTAATAGCCTGTTGCAACGCTTCTTCCCCATGTACGAGCTTTGTGACTTCTTCCGCCAGCGCTTTTTGTGCTGCACGTTTTTCCGGTGCTGTCTGCACCTCTTTTTCTAGTTGTTCAATCTCTTCTTTTGTTAAGAATGTAAAGTATTTTAAGTATTTGATCACATCACGGTCATCGGTGTTAATCCAAAATTGATAAAACTCGTATGGAGATGTTTTTTCACGATCTAGCCAAATTGTGCCGCTTTCTGTTTTTCCAAATTTTGTACCATCCGCTTTTGTCACGAGCGGAATCGTTAAACCAAACGCTTTAGCATCCTCTTCTGTTTTTCGGATAAGCTCCAATCCGGCAGTAATATTGCCCCATTGATCGCTGCCGCCAATTTGCAATTTACAATTTTCGTTTTGATATAGCTTTAAGAAATCTAGAGATTGCAAAATCATATAACTGAATTCTGTAAAAGAAATTCCCGTTTCAATGCGTGATTGCACCGACTCTTTTGCCAGCATGTAATTCAGGCCAAAGTTTTTGCCGACATCGCGCAAAAACGAAATCACATCGAGCTCACCAATCCATTCATAATTGTTTGCGATCTTCGCTGGATTGTCCGCCACATCAAAATCTAAAAAGCGGGATAACTGTTCTTTAATTTTTTCGCTCCATTGCTGCACTACTTCTTTTTCGTTCAATGAGCGCTC
Organism: Anoxybacillus tepidamans PS2; assembly: GCF_000620165.1. Taxonomy (GTDB): domain Bacteria; phylum Bacillota; class Bacilli; order Bacillales; family Anoxybacillaceae; genus Anoxybacteroides; species Anoxybacteroides tepidamans_A. The sequence continues at coordinate 81,202 of NZ_JHVN01000012.1, read as the reverse complement.
GCTTTTTTTGCCGCTTGGGTCGCCAATCAGTCCTGTCGCTCCGCCTACAAGAGCAATAGGGCGATGGCCGGCTAATTGAAATCTTCTTAGCGTCAAAATCGGCAGTAAGCTCCCGATGTGCAAGCTATCAGCCGTTGGGTCGAATCCACAATATAAACTCACTTTCTCCTCGGATAACAATTCCTCCAATCCTTCGTGGTCCGTCACTTGATTAATAAGACCGCGCCACTCTAACTCCTTTAGCAAATCCATTCTCTTCACCTCTTCATCTAAAATAAAAAACCCGTCCCTCAAACGAAGGGACGAGTTTATATCGCGGTACCACCCTACTTAGAGAGCATAAAGCTCCCTCACTTCATTCCAATAACGGTACTGACCGTCTTTTGCTACTAGACAGAGCCGTTCGCAAAAGAAGCTCGAGGAGGTAATTCATGTTTATCTTTGTACTAGTTCACACCGGCCACTAGCTCTCTGAAACAGGGAGATAAACACTACTTATTCCTGTCATCGCCTGTATCTTTTCATTTTTGATATACTCGTTTTTACCATAATCCGTCTAAGTTGTCAAACTGTTCGTCGAAAAATGACAAAAAAACATAATATTAGACACATTGTATGATATAATAAAACTAATTTTTAGACATATTTTTCTTTACATAGGGGGCATATATGGAGGAAGTAAAGCAAACGTTTTCCTTTCAAGCGATGTTACGCAATCTGTATATGGTATATGAAATTATATGGAATGTGTTCCTTGTGTTTATAGTTTTGTTTATATGCGCAACCTGTTTTGCCTTCGGTGTCGGCGCGGGCTATTTCGCTTCGCTCGTCAAAAATATGCACACTCCTTCTTACAAAGAAATGAAAAAAGACATTTACAACTACGAGGAGACGACCCACATTTATTTTGCCAACAATGTATATTTAGGGAGTTTTCGTTCCGATATAGAGAGGGAAGAAGTGCCATTAAAAAATGTTTCACCTTATGTCATTAAAGCGATTATTGCAACAGAAGACGAGTACTTCTATGATCATCATGGAATTGTCCCAAAGGCGATTGCGCGTGCCCTATTTCAAGAAGCAGCAAATTCCTCTACACGCACAGGTGGAAGCACATTAACCCAGCAACTCGTTAAAAATCAAATTTTAACAAATGAAGTGTCGTTTGAGCGCAAAGCTAAAGAAATTTTGCTTGCCCTTCGGCTCGAGCACTTTTTTAGCAAGGACGAGATTTTAGAGGCCTATTTAAACGTTGTTCCGTTCGGAAGAAATTCATCCGGACGAAACATTGCCGGCATCCAAGCAGCAGCGCAAGGGGTTTTTGGTGTTGACGCCAAGGATTTAAATCTCGCCCAGGCAGCCTTTTTGGCGGGCCTCCCGCAAAGCCCGTTCGGGTATACTCCGTTTACAAGTGACGGGCAAGTAAAGAAAGATCTTTCTCCTGCGCTACAACGTATGAAAACCGTTTTAATAAGAATGAAAAGGGCCGGCTACATTTCCCAAAAGCAATACGATGAGGCGTTGAAGTATGATGTAGCCAAACATTTCGCCCCTCCGCGGCCGTCGCCATTTGAAAAGTATCCGTGGCTGACGATGGAGATTGAGCAGCGTGCGAAAGATATTTTAGCTGCTGTCCTAGCCAAAAAAGACGGCTATGAGAAAAAGGATTTGCAAGACAATCCTGCCCTTTATAAAGAGTATGCGATAAAAGCAGAAAAGCAGCTGCGGCAAAATGGATACGATATTTATACAACGATTGATAAAGACATTTACGACCGCATGCAAGCCGTTGTCGCTAAATATCCGTATTTCGGAAGCAACATTATAACAAGAGAAAAAGATCAGAAAACGGGTGCTATTGTTACAAAGGTAGAACCGGTGGAAGTCGGAGCAATGTTAATTGAGAATAAAACGGGAAAAATTATTAGCTTCGTAGGTGGCAGAGACTATCACCGCCAACAACTAAACCATGCTACACAAGCATACCGATCTAACGGCTCAACGATGAAACCGTTGCTTGTATATGCGCCCGCTATGGAAATGGGGGTCGTTCAACCGGGGTCTGTCATTCCTGACGTCGAACTTCATATTCCGACATCACAAGGCATATACAGCCCGAAAAATGCAGACCGCCAAACACATGGACTCGTATCAGCCCGACGTGCTTTGCAATATTCTTATAATATTCCTGCGGTTAGGACGTATATGAAGATCATTCAGCACCGACCGATCACATATCTAGAAAAAATGGGGTTTACAAGCCTAACAAAAGCCGATTCGGCGAACTTGTCGATGGCGCTAGGCGCTTTGACAAAAGGCGTCACTGTTGAAGAAAATGTCAATGCTTATGCTACTTTCGGCAATTACGGAACATTCGTGGATGCGTACTTGATCGAAAAAATTGTTTCAAAAGATGGACAAGTCGTATATGAACATAAAAGTCAGCCGGTCAACGTCTTTTCGCCGCAAACATCTTATTTGACAATTGATATGATGAGAGATGTCATCCGTCACGGAACGGCTGCCGCTCTTCCGTCATTCTTGAAATTTCAGGCTGATTGGGCTGGAAAAACTGGGACAGGGCAAGACAACAAAGATGCGTGGTTTGTCGCTACAAATCCAAACGTTACATTTGGCGTCTGGATGGGATATGATACACCAATGCCGTTGGAGCTGACATATAAAGGGTTGTCCTATAGCAAACGGAATTTGCTGTTATGGGCTCAACTCATGAACACCGCCTACGACGCAAAGCCAGACTTAATTGCTCCAAAACAGCGATTTAACATGCCGGGCGGAATCGTCCGCCGCGCATATTGTGCCGTTTCTGGACTTCTTCCATCGGAGATGTGCACAAAAGCAGGGCTAGTGAGCTACGATCTATATAACACAAAATTCACACCAACTGAAGAAGATCATTCCCTTACAACAGGTCGGTTCGTTGAAGCAAATGGAAAGCGGTATGTTGCTCTCAATACAACACCGCGCGAATTTGTGACAGAAGGAGTCCTACTCGATGAACAGTTACTAAAAAAATTAGGGGTTCAACGCAACGATATAGAAAAACTGCTTCCAAAATCAGTACAATGGTCAAAAACCTTTGCTGCCGAACCACTCAATGAAAATGGTAAACGTCCTGATCCGCCTGTTGCGCGAATGTCAAATCAAGTGTTAACGTGGTCTGCCCATCATGAAAGCGATGTAATCGGCTATCGCGTATACCGTGCAGAACACGAAGGGGTGCCATTTCAAATGGTAACATCCATCAAATCAGGGCAACCGCTATCATTTAAAGATCGTTTTACTAGCGGCGTTTATTACGTAACAGCTGTCGATATCGCTGGAAATGAATCTGCTCCTTCGAATATTGTTTCTAAACAAAATACAACAGATAAAACTAAAAAAACAGAGCAACCAACCTCGTCTCTACCAGCCGCGCAAGAACAAAAAGCTAGCCAATAATATAAAAAGCTGACCGATCTCGTCGGTCAGCTTTTTATCAATCTTCCATCGTAGATAAATCGCCAGTCGGCAAGTTTAACTCCCATGCCTTAAGGACGCGGCGCATGATTTTACCGCTGCGCGTTTTCGGCAATTTATCACGAAACTCAATTTCTCTCGGAGCCGCATGGGCAGCTAGGCCTTTTTTCACAAACATGCGAATGTCTTCAATCAGCTCCTCGGATGGCTCATATCCATCGCGAAGGGAAATAAACGCTTTAATAATCTCACCGCGAACTGGATCCGGCTTTCCGATTACGCCGGCTTCTGCTATTGCTGGATGCTCCACAAGCTTGCTCTCCACTTCAAATGGACCAACGCGCTCGCCTGAAGTCATAATAACATCATCAATGCGCCCCTGGAACCAGAAATAACCGTCTTCGTCCATGTAGGCGGAATCTCCGGAAACATACCAATCTCCGATAAAATAAGATTCATACTTTTGCGGATTATTCCAAATTGTCTTCATCATTGATGGCCATCCTTTTCGGATCGCTAAATTCCCCATGCGGTAAGGAGGCAATTCATTTCCTTGATCATCAATGATTGCTGCCTTTACTCCCGGAATTGGTTTCCCCATTGATCCCGGCTTAATTTCCAGCGAAGGGTAATTACAAATAAGCTGCGCTCCTGTTTCTGTCATCCACCACGTATCATGAATGCGGCGATGAAATACCTTCATACCCCAGCGTACCACTTCCGGGTTCAAAGGTTCGCCCACGCTTAAAATATGGCGCAACGAACTTAAGTCAAACTTTTTAACAATTTCATCCCCCGCTCCCATCAGCATGCGAAACGCTGTTGGAGCGCTGTACCAAACAGTCACCCCGTAATCCTCGATCGTTTTGTACCATGCTTCTGGGCTAAAACGGCCGCCGACAACCACGTTAGAAGCGCCGCATAGCCACGGACCGAAAATGCCATATGATGTTCCGGTTACCCAGCCTGGATCTGCCGTACACCAATACACATCATCTTCTTTTAAATCAAGCACCCATTTCGCTGTTTGGTAGTGCTGAATCATTGCATTATGAACGTGTAAAACGCCTTTTGGCTTTCCTGTCGATCCGGATGTATAATGCAAAATTAAGCCATCTTGACGATCAACCCATTCAATGTCAAAATGTTTACTCGCTTCATTCATCCGCTTTTTAAAATCAATGTACGGCCCTTCTTCTACAACATTTTCTCCTACTAATAAAACATGCTTTAGCGCTGGAAGCTCACCGATTGGAACGCGCGGCAACAATTCCGGGGTTGTTACAATCACTTTCGCTTCGCTGTCCTCTAAGCGATCGCGCACAGCTCCCTCCATAAACGCCTCAAACAACGGTCCGACGATCGCGCCGGCTTTAATAGCGCCAAGAATCGCAAAATACAGCTCAGGAGAGCGCGGCATGAATACGAAAACACGGTCTCCCTTTTCGACGTCGGCTACTTGCTTTAAGACGTTCGCTGCTTTGTTCGACCATTCTTTCATTTCCTTAAACGTATATTTTTCTTCTCGCGAAGCATCGCGATAATAAAGGGCGATTTTATTTTTTCGAAACGTCTCCACATGGCGGTCAATCGCTTCATAAGCCATGTTCACCCGACCGGTTTCCGCCCACGAAAAAGCTTTTTCAGCCTCCGACCAGTCAAAATTGCGGTATGTTTCTTCATAATTTTTTAAGTTATGATCCCCTTGTATGACTGATAGCATTTCTACTCTCATTCCCCTTGTTTCCCCCTTTATGTAAATGATTACATTTCCATTATAGTACAACTTATGTAAATTCTCAATTTTTAAAAAATTCAACTTACAGGCTGAGAAATTTCTTTGAAAACGCTTTACTTCCTGTATTTTTATGTATAATGGGACTAGGAGAAAAAGCTGAATCAGGTGGTGTCCTAATGGAACATAAAAAAACGTATAATGCAAAAGAACTAAAAACACCAAAAGGGACTCTCATCATTGAGGGACCGGTATCGTCTGAAAAGTTAGCAAGCTATGAATTTCATCATGACCTAACCGCATTTCGCCAGCCACAGCAGCAGCACAAAGCATTAATCGACATCGCTCGCCTCCCAGAAGGAAGAATTATTATTGCGCGTCACCATCAAACGATTGTTGGCTACGTCACTTTTCTTTATCCTGATCCGCTCGAGCGTTGGTCAGAAGGAAATATGGAAAATTTAATAGAGTTAGGTGCAATCGAAGTAATTCCCGACTTCCGCGGTTATCAAGTCGGCAAAAACCTTCTGATCGTTTCCATGATGGATGATGCAATGGAAGATTACATCATCATTACAACGGAATATTACTGGCATTGGGACTTAAAACGGACAGGCCTCAACGTCTGGGAGTATCGCAAAGTAATGGAAAAAATGATGAGCGCTGGCGGCCTTATATGGTATGCGACCGATGACCCAGAAATATGTTCGCACCCTGCCAACTGCCTAATGGCCCGCATTGGAAAAAGGGTAGATCAAACATCGATTCAAAAATTTGATAGACTTCGCTTTATGAATCGTTTTATGTACTAATATTTTCTATTAACAAAGGGGGATGAGGAATGATTGTCGAGCAAATCATGAAAACGAATGTCACTACGCTTCAGCCATACAATACGATTGCGGAAGCGGCGCAATTGCTAAAGCAGCAGCATATCCGTCATATTCCAATTGTTGATGATGACAATTGTTTAATAGGTCTTGTAACCGATCGTGATATTCGCGATGCGAGCCCATCCATTTTTCATGTAGCCGATCGCCTAGAAGACTTGCAAAAACCTGTGAGTACGATCATGAAAACGGATGTGATTACGGGCCATCCTCTCGATTTTGTTGAGGAAGTTGCCGCTTTATTTTTTGAACATCGCATTAGCTGCCTGCCAATTGTGAAAGATGGAAAACTAATTGGCATCATTACAGAGACAGACTTGCTGCATACACTCGTCCAGTTGACGGGGGCCCACCAACCTAGTTCCCAAATCGAGGTTAAAGTCCCCAATTTAAGCGGCATACTAAGCGAAGTAGCCGCCATTTTCGGAAAAAGAAACATTAACATTTCAAGCGTTCTCGTCTACCCGGATCAAGACGAACACTATAAAATTCTTGTATTTCGCATCCAGACCATGAACCCTATCGGAATTATCTCGGATTTAAAAAATGCGGGCTACACAGTGCTATGGCCGAGCTTACCGGAGGTTTCATCATGAAGCAGGACTGTGTATTCGTGTATTCAGATGATTTGCAAATGTATAAGTTTAACGATACACACCCTTTTAACCAACTGCGGGTCACGCTTACTTATGATTTGTTGCGTGAAATCAATGCATTAAAGGACGAACAGATTGTTCCTCCCCGCGTTGCCACAGACGAAGAACTCGAATTAATTCATGATCGCGCCTATGTTGAAGCAGTCAAAGCAGCAGGAAAGAAGCAGTTATCAGAAGATGTGGCGCTAAATTACGGGCTTGGAACAGAAGACACTCCTATTTTTCCAAATATGCATGAAGCAAGCGCTCTTTTAGTAGGAGCTACACTAACTGCTGTTGATTACGTGTTGTCAGGAAAAGCCGAACATGCTCTAAGCTTGGGAGGGGGGCTTCATCACGGTTTTCGCGGCAAAGCTTCGGGATTCTGCATTTATAACGATAGCGCAGTAGCCATTAAGTACATGCAAAAACGATATGGACTTCGCGTGCTATATGTAGATACAGATGCACACCACGGAGACGGAGTGCAATGGGCTTTTTATGACGATCCAAACGTTTGTACGTTTTCCATTCATGAAACGGGGCGTTATCTATTCCCGGGTACTGGAAATGTAACGGAACGCGGGCAAGGAAAAGGGTACGGCTTTTCATTCAATATTCCTGTGGACGCATTTACCGAGGATGAATCGTGGCTCGATGCTTATACACAGGCATTTCGCGAAATTGCTGATTTTTTTAAACCCGATATTATTTTGACGCAAAACGGGGCTGATGCCCATTATTATGATCCGCTTACCCATTTATCTGTAACGATGAAAACATACCGTGAAATCCCGAAAATAGCCCATGAAATCGCCCATGAGTACTGCAGCGGCCGCTGGGTTGCCGTAGGCGGAGGAGGTTACGATATTTGGCGGGTTGTGCCGCGTGCCTGGGCGCTCATCTGGCTTCAAATGACTGAACAATCGAACATTTCAGGCAATCTTCCGAAAGCGTGGCTCGACAAGTGGCAGCCGCATTCTCCTGTTCCGCTACCGCTTGAATGGGATGATCCTAAGGGATTATACCCTCCAATTCCGCGCAAAGCAGAAATTGCTGAGAAAAACGCAAAAGCAGTAGAAAAAGCGCTCTATCCGATCCGCAGCCAGCGGCAAAATACGAAAAAAAGCCTATGAAATCATAGGCTTTTTTATTTCGTCGATTCGCGGTACTCAATTCGATGCGGCAACACGACGATATGATTTTCAACGCTCTCTTTGTTCATATACTTAGTCAGTAAACGCATCGCCACTGCGCCGATATCGTACATCGGCTGAACAACTGTTGTTAAGCGTGGACGCACCATTGTGGCAAGCCTTGTATTGTCGAAACCTACTACCTCAATTTGTTCCGGAACATGAATCCCATGATCCTGTGCCCCGTGGATGACACCTAAAGCCATTTCATCCGTTCCAGCGAATACAGCGGTCGGTTTGTTTTCAAGCTCCATCATCTTCTCATATGCTTCAATTCCGGAATCATACGAATAATCGCCCTCAATTACAAGGGCTTCGTCATAGGCTAATCCCCGCTCTGTAAAGGCGCGGCGATATCCTGACAATTTCTTTTGATTCACTGGATCATCCGCTGGACCTGTAACATATGCAATGCGCGTATGTCCTTTGTCAAGCAGATGGTTCACCGCTTCAAACGCTGCTTGTTCATAGTCAATGTTAACAGACGGAATTGCTTCGTTTTGCTCAATCGTTGCCGCCAATACAATCGGCACTGGCGATTTCTGAAATTCGCTTACATGCTCATGTGTAATGTTTCCACCCATAAACACAATTCCATCGACCTGTTTCGCAAGCATCGTGTTAAGCAAATGAAGCTCTTTTTCTTTATTTTGATCGGAGTTGCTTAAAATAATATTATATTTGTACATTGTCGCAATATCTTCGATTCCGCGAGCTAATTCCGCAAAAAAGATACTAGAAATATCAGGGATGATGACGCCAACCGTTGTCGTCTTCTTGCTGGCAAGCCCCCGTGCTACGGCGTTCGGGCGGTAACCTAACCGTTCGATCGCTTCTAATACTTTTTTTCTTGTTGATGGTTTCACATTCGGATTTCCATTTACTACGCGCGAAACAGTCGCCATCGACACGTTCGCTTCTCGCGCTACATCATAGATTGTTACATTCATTTTGTTCCACTCCTCTTACAACGTTTCTATCTATTTTCCTATGACAGCAAGTCTTGCCTAATTTATGTTAGAAATATCATACGATACATTATGGAACAATCGCAACGTCTTGGCAAATAATTTGCAAATGTTTTCATCTTTTTAAAAATAAAAGACCCTTCCATCATCACATTTCTGAATTGATGGAAGGGTGACTCCCGTTAAGCTTTTACCATTTGGCCTTGAAATGCCTTTAATTCTGCCATGAACTCGTTAAATTGGTCAATATCCATCTGCTGAGCCGAGTCGGATAGCGCCACTGCAGGATCTGGATGCACTTCGGCCATCACGCCATCCGCACCAATTGCCAATGCTGCTTTCGCACAAGGAAGTAACAAGTCGCGTCTTCCAGTTGAATGAGTTACATCAACAAATACCGGCAAGTGCGTTTCTTTCTTTAAAATCGGTACAGCGGAAATATCAAGCGTATTTCTTGTTGCCCGCTCATACGTGCGAATTCCACGTTCGCAAAGGATGATTTGATCATTTCCTTGCGACATAATGTATTCTGCAGCGTTAATAAATTCCTCGATCGTTGCAGCTAAACCGCGCTTCAACAATACAGGCTTATTCACTTGACCAGCCGCTTTCAACAACTCAAAGTTTTGCATATTGCGCGCGCCAATTTGAATGACGTCGATGTAATCGAGCGCCATCTCGATATCGGCCGGCGTGACGATTTCACTAATGACTGCTAAATCGTACTCATCCGCCACACGCTTTAAAATTTTCAATCCTTCCAAACCTAGTCCTTGGAAATCGTATGGAGATGTCCGCGGTTTATATGCCCCGCCGCGCAACAACTTCAATCCTTGTTTTTTTACCGCCTCAGCCACTGCTGCAACTTGCTCATAGCTTTCTACCGCGCACGGCCCCATGACGAAATACTGTTTGCCATCACCAATCTTTTCGCCTTTTACATCGACAATCGTATTCTCCGGCTTTTTCTTGCGTGAAACAAGCAACGCTTTGCGATGATCATCTTCTTGCAGTTCGAGCCCTGCTTTAAAAATTTCCTTGAAAATGTGTTTTAATGTTGCCGTTTCAAACGGGCCGTCGTTATGCTTTAAAATTAAATCAAGCATTTTTCGTTCACGAACAGGATCATACCGATACGTTCCTTGCGTCTCTTTAATTTTTCCAATTTCCTGAACAAGCCGTCCCCGTTCGTTAATCAATTTCAAAATCTGCAAATTCACTTCATCTACTCTTGCTCGCAGCTCATCTAGTCTTTCATTGCTCATGCTTTCTCATCCTTTCTTAGTTTATAAAAACGGAAAAATATGATACATTTCTAGTAATTAGACATTATTATAATGCAAATGGATACAATTGTCATCATAAAACTTTAACGATTAAACGCTTTCAAGTGATAAAGTAGCGTATGACCACTTTTTAAAGAAGGTGAATTGTCCGTGAACAATGAATCATCGATTTTTGCACTGGATATCGGAACTCGCTCGGTTGTTGGAGTTATTTTACAGGAAAAAGACGGTGAATATCAAGTTTTAAATATGATCGTTAAAGAACACGGTGAACGAGCCATGCTTGACGGGCAAATTCATGACGTGCCGGCCGTCGCTAAAGTCATCGTCGAAATCAAAGAGGAATTAGAACGAAAGTACGGAACTTTAAAGCGCGTATCGGTCGCGGCCGCAGGAAGAGCGTTAAAGACCGAGCGAGCCGAAGCAGCGATTTGGATCGCCGGAAAACCGATGATTACAAAAGAGGATGTGGCACATTTAGAACTAAGCGCCGTACAGCAGGCGCAAGTGAAGCTCGCAGCAAAAAAGCAAGAACAAAGCCATCGTTATTATTGTGTAGGTTACTCTGTTGTAAACTATAAAATTGATGGACAAGAAATCGGAAGTTTGATAGACCAGCAGGGGACAGAAGCCACCGTCGAAGTCATCGCCACGTTTTTACCAAAACTCGTCGTTGAGTCCCTTCTTGCCGCCCTAAAGCGCGCCAACCTCGAAATGGAAGCATTGACGCTTGAACCGATCGCAGCCATTAATGTGTTGATCCCGCCAACAATGCGGCGATTAAACGTGGCGCTCGTCGATATTGGCGCAGGAACTTCCGATATTGCTATCACCGATCTCGGCACCGTCGTTGCCTATGGAATGGTGCCGATTGCTGGCGATGAAATTACCGAGGCGATTTCTGATCAATATTTGCTCGATTTCCCTCTAGCAGAAAAAGCAAAACGGGAACTGTCGACAAATGAAACGGTGACAATTACGGATATTCTAGGATTTGAAGCAGAAGTGCGGCGCGATGACATGATTGCTGCCATTTCTGATGCGGTCGATCGCCTTGCTGACGCTATCAGCGAAGAAATCTTGTCGCTAAACGGCGGGAAGCCTCCGAAAGCAGTCATGTTGGTCGGCGGCGGCAGCTTGACGCCAGAACTTCCGAAACGGCTGGCGCAAAAACTTCAGCTGCCGGATAATCGCGTAGCCATTCGCGGTGTGGAAGCGATTCAAAAATTGACGATCACACAAGAAATGTCATTGCAAGGACCTGAACTTGTCACGCCGATTGGAATCGCGATCGCTTCCAAACAGAATCCTATTCAATATGTCAGTGTTTACGTAAATAATCAGCCGTTCCGGCTATTTGATATGAAACAATTAACGGTTGGGGATTGTTTGCTGGCTAGCGGCATCTCCCTTCATAAATTATATGGAAAGCCAGGAATGGCCCTTGTTGTTACCGTCAATGAACAAACGGTCACCGTTCCAGGTACATACGGACAGCCGCCTCTTATTATTAAAAATGGTATTCCTGCTTCTTTAGATACCCCAATTCAAGATGGCGATCAAATTGTCGTCGAAAAAGGAAAAGACGGGGAATCCGCATCCATTCAGTTAAAAGATTTGATTGACGAATTGCCGCGTAAAACGGTAACTATTAATGGCGAAGCATACCAAATAGAGGCAACTGTATACCAAAATGGACAAATCGCTTCACTCGATAACGAGGTGAATGATCGTGATGTCATTACAATAGACATGCCGGAAACTATTGAAGAGCTGTTTGCTGCCCTTCACCTTTCCAATTGGCTTGAGCAAGCGAAGCCATTTACAGTTTACGTCAACGGACTGCCCGTTGAGGTGAAACAATTTTCCGGCATGATTTACAAAAACCACATTGAAGCAAAGCCGTCATCTAGCTTTGAAGACGGTGATGTGATTGAAATCATAAGCCGGAAGGCGCCGACCGTCCGCCAATTGGCCGAAGTAAAGCGCATGCGTCTGATTCACTCCATTCCTGTACGTTTTAATGGAGAGATCATTACTCTTTCGAAACCAGCAGCGGAACTTTATTATCAAGGGAAATTACTGAAAGAAGATGACATCATTGAAAATGGAGCCACTCTTGAAGTAATTGAAAAAAAGATCGAGCCGTTTATCTTTCAAGACTTGTTTAATTATGTGCACATCGATATCCCATCGTCATCCTCTTCTTTCACATTATTGCGAAACGGAGAACGCGTAGCATTTTATGAGCCGCTTGCACCAGGAGACGAGCTACAAATTGTGTGGGAGCAAGCAAACGAGGAAGTAAAATAAAAGGGTTGAACCCCAGTTTTCGGGTTCAGCCCTTTATTTTTCTTTGCAAAGCACAAGTGCTGATGATCCATTATTTTACTAAAAAAATGTAGAATGGTACCGGCTAAACACAAGCTTTTCTGCCGCTTCTCTCGAACAAGAACGCTAGCGGGCAAATACCATTGCCCGCAAAGCGTTCGTTGTTCGAGGAGGTCATGCCAAGCATGCCCAGTCGGCGAAGCACTGCTTCGCCGACTACGGCAGAAAAGCTAGGAATCAAGCGATGTCAATTAGTTTTTATGGGATTGCAAAGCATCGTATGTAATGTTCCAATGCGATGTGTGCCATGTTACAGAGCCATTTTCAAACAGCAATGCCTGCGGGGATTCGTGTTTGACCCCGAACGTTTCTGCAATGTAGTTCGAAAGAGGACGCGCCTCCTGGACAAACAAATAATACGTCTCTATTTCCGGATGATCCGCTACGAATTTTTCATATTCGTGAAACGCCGCTTGGCTAATCGGACATGTTAAGCTGTGTTTGATAAATAGAAAACGGTCTTTTTCGTTGACAACTTGCTGGAACTGCTCTATCGTCTCAAGTTTTTGTTTCCCCATCATCCTCACTCCGTTTCGCCTGAATGTCGTTTTTGTTCCGCATCATTCAATGCTGCTTCTGCCTCTTTCAACAATTTTTCAATTGTTTCTTTATTATTGTTAATCGGAAGCGGAATAGACGCCGCTTCTTGAGCAATTTGTTCATTTTCTTCTGGAATGGAATTCATCTGCGGCGATTCTTTAGTCGGCGAAGTAAATTTCGCTACTTCCTTCGTTTTTTCCTTGGCAATGCTTAACCATTCCGTTGCCTTCGTCTTAATCGGTTCTAAATTATCGTTTTCATTCAGTTCAGCAATCAACTTCTTCCCTTTTTCACTCGTTAAAAACATCGCTGTGGCTGCACCAACAACTCCTCCAATAATTGCGCCAAATAAAAAGCCACCATTATTTTTTGACATTTCGAACGCCCTCCTCTATACTTTTTTTCTTCTTCCTTTCCATTTTTCCCATATTTCTAAAAAAGCATTTCCCCATTGCACTGCTTGAGCAACTTTTTGTTCATTCGCTGTTAATTTTCTCGATAGAGAATCATTAAACATCTGAACGGTAGCACCTACTTGCTTTACCGCATCAAATAGCATAGTTAAGCTTTCCATTTTTTTCTGTACATGATCGGCAGCAACGTTCGTTTTGTGCAGCAATTGTGCCGTTTCCTTGCCAATCTCGTTAATTTGTTTTTCCATTCCTTCAATCGTCTTTGTCAAACTTTCTAGCGTTCCTTGAACCGTTTTTAACGTCTTGACTAAGTACATGGTTAAAATAAAAAAAGCAATGGCGATCAGTGCTACGCTTAAGTATAAAATAATTTTCACACCTTTTCCTCCTCGTTGCAACTTTGATGAGCAGCAAAAATGATACTCGATACAAATGATTCGACTTTGAATCGACAAATTCCTCCCATCGCATTCATTCAACAATTAAGTGAATTTGGTTACAATAAAGCTATACATACATTTCTGAAATTGGAGGCTATATCAATGAAAGATCCACGTATTGAACAATTAGCAAAAACGCTCATTCACTATTCTATTCGCCTGCAAAAAGGCGAGAAAGTACTAATTGAAAACTTCGGACTGCAGCGTGAACTTGTTATTGCCCTTATCCGCGAAGCATACGCTGCCGGGGGATATCCGTTTGTATCATTAAAAGATCATCAAATCGACCGCGCGCTGCTTCTTGGTGCGCAAGAAGAGCAATTTCAAATGATGGCTGACTTTGAAGCGAATGTCATGTCGCAAATGGATGCCTATATCGGTTTGCGTTCAGGTGATAACATTAACGAGTTTGCTGATATTCCTGACGACAAAATGAAACTTCATGGTCAGACGATTGGAAAGAAAGTACATCGTGATATTCGCGTGCCAAAAACAAAATGGGTTGTGCTTCGCTATCCGAACCCTTCAATGGCGCAGCTTGCGAAAATGAGCACGGAAGCGTTTGAAGACTTTTACTTTAACGTCTGCAATCTCGACTACAGCAAGATGGATCAAGCGATGGACGCCCTTGTCGCCTTAATGAATAAAACCGATCAAGTTCGCATTACCGGTCCAGGAACCGATTTATCGTTCTCAATTAAAGACATTCCGGCCATTAAATGTTCCGGACAAATGAATATTCCAGATGGCGAAGTATATACAGCTCCTGTTCGTGACTCTGTCAATGGAACGATTACATTCAATACACCGTCCCCATATCATGGCTTTACGTTTGAAAATGTCAAATTAACATTTAAAGATGGAAAAATTATCGAAGCAACAGCCAACGACACAGAGCGAATTAACCAGATTTTTGACACAGACGAAGGAGCTCGCTATATCGGTGAATTTGCCATCGGTGTCAATCCATATATTCAGCATCCAATGCAAGATATCTTATTTGATGAAAAGATTGATGGAAGCTTTCACTTTACACCGGGACAATGCTATGACGACGCGTATAATGGCAATCACTCCAATATTCATTGGGACATGGTCATGATTCAGCGTCCGGAATATGGCGGCGGCGAAATTTACTTTGATGGAGTGTTAATCCGCAAGGACGGTCGTTTCGTCATTCCAGAACTTGAACCGCTTAACCCTGAAAACTTAAAATAACAAAAGCAAAAGAGTCGATGCGTATACATCGGCTCTTTTTTTCAAAAGAAAAACACCAAGGTAGCGCTCCTTGGTGTTATGAATGCACCGTCTCTTCGTACGCTTGTTGAAACTTTTGAATGTCGCCTGCTCCCATGAAAACCAACACAGCATTTGAGTGCTGTTTCAATACAGACGTATCTTCTTCCTTAATGAGACGAGCGTTTGGAATTTTCTCCTGCAAATCGTGAATGGACAATTGACCATGATGCTCCCGCGCTGAACCAAAGATATCGCATAAGTATACTTGGTCTGCTAGCTGCAAGCTTTCAGCAAATTCCCGCAAAAATGTTTGCGTACGCGTATACGTATGTGGCTGGAAGATAGCCACAATCTCTCTGTCCGGATATTTTTGTCTTGCCGCATCAATTGTTGCAACAATTTCCCGCGGGTGATGTGCATAGTCGTCAATGATAATTTGATCGCCAATCTGCTTTTCACTAAAGCGCCGCTTAACTCCTTCAAACGTTTTTAGCCGCTCTTGAATAATATGGACATCCATCTCTTCATAATGGCAAAGCGCAATCACCGCAAGCGCGTTTAGTACGTTATGGTCGCCAAAGCGCGGAATCTCAAACGAAGCAAAAAACGTATTGCGGACAAACACATCAAACGACGTTCCTTCTGTCGTTTTGACGATATTGCGAGCCTGAAAATCGTTGTCCTCACCAAAGCCGTAGAACAATACAGGCACTTTCGCTTGAATTTTTTGCAAATAATCATCGTCTCCGCAAGCGATAATGCCTTTTTTTACTTGCATCGCCATTTCTTGAAATGCGGCAAATACATCATCAATATTGGCAAAATAATCTGGATGATCAAAATCAATATTCGTCATTATAGCATAATCTGGAAAATAGGATAAGAAATGTCGACGATATTCACAAGCTTCAAAGACAAAATATTTGCTTCCTTCGATCCCTTTTCCCGTTCCATCGCCAATGAGATACGATGTCGGCTCCGCCCCTTGCATCACATGGGCAAGCAATCCAGTTGTCGACGTTTTCCCGTGGGCTCCGGTGACCGCAATGCTTGTGAATTTTTGCAAAAAATCACCTAGAAACCGATGATAGCGAATGACTGGTACTCCCAACTCATGCGCTGCTTGAATTTCCTCATGGTTATCTGGAAATGCGTTCCCAGCAATAACTGTATAGCCTGGCCGAATATTTTCTCTGTTAAACGGAAAAATAGGAATTCCCCGCTCTTCCAACGCTTTTTGCGTAAAAAAGCGTTTCTCCACATCTGAACCTTGAACAGTATACTTCATATCATGAAGAATTTGTGCTAATGCGCTCATTCCTGTTCCTTTAATTCCAACGAAATGGTAAACAGTCATATCGAAGACCTCCAACAATCGTCTGTCTCTGAGCCTTTGCGCAATGACAATCAACCAAATCGTTTTTATAGTTCATCACGCTGGTCGGCTCGGTTCAAACCTTCATTGCCGCTTCTCCCTTTCTTGATTCATATGAGTAGCAGCACATTCTTTGTAACACAGTATATGATGTTCATCTGCATTTGCCATTTACACGCCATATGTATTCTCACATTTCATCATTATATCATTGTTTTTAGCTAAAGACTATGACGAAAAAGAAAACTGATAGCCTTTCTCTATCAGTTTTCCCTTTTAACCAATATTGTATTGATGATTAATCTACTTTTTCTAAACGGGGATTCGGTCTGTATCTTCGTCCCGCCTTTGCTTGGTGTTTTCCGTTAAGCAATACGTTATCACCAGTAAAGCCGATATGAATTTTCAACAGGCTGCTTCCCACTCCATACATATCGACAGGGACACCCTGCTTCTCAAACTCGATAATGCGCTGCTCGTTAAAACCGCCGCTCACTACGATTTTGACGTGATGGAATCCTTCACGGTCCAACGCCTCGCGCAAGGCAAAGATGAGCGGAGGATTCACGCCGCGAGGATCAAATGTACCTAGCACTTCCGGATGGCGGATAAAATATTGGTCAATCATTGTGCGGGACGTGTCAACGCGCACTCCCTTCAATCGATCGCCAAATTCTCTTGCCACGCGAAGCGCGTCCGTAATACAGTCGTTATTGTAATCAACAAGTACAATTAAATCATCCTCCGGATATTTCGCATAATATGCTTTAGCTGCCGCTACGACATCGCCATCGAACAGTTGAATGAGCGCATGGGGCATTGTTCCCATCCCTTGCTTGCCCCACCATTCATTCATTGCGTGGGTTGCCTGCGCTGTTGATCCGCCAATAAATGCGGCATAACCGTCCCCTGCTTGTTGCGTATAGTGATCGTCACGATCCCCCATGAAAATAATCGGTTTTTGCACACCGGAAAGCGCCGCGGCTTTGACCACATTATAGACGTTGGTCGCTACCGACGTCCGCCGCGCTAAAATACCGTCAATAATTCCTTCCAAATACCCGAAATTTTGATAAGGACCTGTAATTGTAAGCACCGTTTCAAACGGGCTAATTTTATCCCCATCTTTTAATGAATAAATTTCTAATTTTTCTGGCTCATCCGCAAATGTTTTCACAAGTGCAATCACTTCATCCGTTCCACATAATACAGCATGCTCTTTTTGAAAAAACTGCATTGTAACAATGTTATTCGGACAAAATTCCTTTACAATCTCCCTCGTTTTTAAAAAGTATACAGCGGAAAACCAGCCATCACGAATCCGTTCATCAAATTTAAACGTTTTGTTGGTTAACCGCTTAATTTTTCCTTGTAATTTTAATTCAATTTCCTTCATTTCTTGTTCCCTCGCCTACTTTAATTTCACTGACACCTTTCTTGCTTCTTCATATCGAGCACATCACATCATGCTCGTTTCTTGCAGATTTGCTAATTCCTCTTCCGTAATCAACACATCACGCGGTTTGCTGCCGCGCGCTTCAGAAATGATGCCTTGCTCTTCCATCATTTCAATAAGCCGCGCTGCACGATTATAGCCGATACGAAAGCGCCGTTGCAAGCTAGAGGTCGATGCGCCTCCTTGCTGAACGACAAATTCACATGCCTCATAGAACAACTCGTCCCCGTCATTAGACAAAGGGCTCTGCTTTAAAAAATCGTCTTGTTCAAATAAATAGGAAGGAGACATTTGTGCTTTGACATGTGTTACTACACGCTCAATCTCCTCGTCAGACACAAAGTTTCCTTGTATGCGCACCGTTTTCGATGTACCATTCTCCAAAAACAGCATATCCCCGCGTCCGAGCAGCTTTTCTGCCCCGTTTGTATCAATGATTGTTCTTGAATCGATTTGCGACGAAACAGAAAAAGCAATTCTTGTCGGAATGTTAGCTTTAATTAAGCCAGTAATGACATCGACGGACGGACGCTGTGTCGCTACAATCAGGTGAATGCCGCAAGCCCTTGCCTTTTGTGCGATGCGGCAAATGGCTTCTTCAACGTCTGCCGGAGCGACCATCATTAAGTCAGCAAGTTCGTCAATCACAATCACAATATATGGAAGATAATGTTCCGGTGTTTCCTCTTTTTTCACAAGTTCATTATACTTTTGAATATCCCGCACGCCAGCATGCGCAAACAATTCATAGCGGCGTTCCATCTCTTCAACAGCCCATTTCAACGCCCCGGTCGCTGCTTTGACATCTGTAATTACAGGGCTCACGAGGTGAGGAATGTGATTATATGGTGCAAGCTCTACCATTTTTGGATCAATCAATAACAGCTTTACCTCATGAGGGGCTGCCTTATAAAGAAGACTTACAAGCATTGCATTGATGCATACGCTTTTTCCTGAGCCGGTTGCCCCCGCGATGAGTCCGTGCGGCATTTTTTTCAAATCTGTTACAATAGGCGCACCGGATAAATCAAGTCCAAGCGCCACTGTCAAAGGTGAAGTGCTTGCTCGAAACTCCTCGCTCTGCAAAATTTCCCGAATGAATACCGGCCTGCTTTTGGCGTTCGGCACCTCGATCCCAATCGTGCTTTTTCCAGGGATCGGCGCCTCGATACGAATGTCTTTTGCCGCTAAACTGAGCTTTATATCATCTGATAAACTAGTGATTTTATTCACTTTTACTCCTGGAGCAGGCTGCACTTCAAACCTTGTCACGGTTGGACCTTGTGTTACGTGTACAACTTTCGCACCAACATTAAAATTTTTAAATGTTTCATTAAGCTGCTCGCGCTGTTTTTCGATCCACTGTCGATCATCACCTTGTTGTTCAAATGGGGGTTGCAGCAGTTCAATCGATGGAAAACGATATCCGCAAGCTTTTTCTTCCCGTTTTTTTCTTTCTTCCCATTTCTTTCGATCTTGTTTAAGCATCATCACGTTATACGGGATGCGCGGCGAAGTCGGCTTGACCGAAACGCTCGCTTCACGCTTCCCGCCTTCTTTATTCTCTCGTGGCAATTCAGTGCTTATCGCTTCTTTTTTCTGCTCTCTAGGTTCGACTGGCGCAGTTTGTTGTTCTTCTGTCTCTACTAGCGATATCGCTGTTTCTTCCTGATAGCCTGCTTCTTGGAAAACGCGCTCCGTCTCTAGCGGTTGGGCATGTTCAGTGATTGCTTGTTCCTCTTGCCGCGCTTCATATTCCTCTATTTCTTGTTCTCCCCAAGAAATAGATACCTGTTCTGCCGGTTGTTGCTCTTCATTTAACGATAAATCTATTAGGCGTTGCTCTTCTTTATCAACCAGAACATCCGATTGCTGCGAAACCGCCCTTTCCTCAAGCGTTGGCTCATGCCTCGGGCGCTCCTTATAACCGTAAATCGGAGACGGTACTTCTGAAGGACGAAAAGGTCTCCTTTCCTCCGGCGAATCGTCAATAGTTGTCCTTTCGTTTTCGTAAGTTGCACGCGCACCTTTTTCACGCTGTGGCAACGATTCATCAGGAATGATAGGAAAGCGAAACTTCCCAGTCGGGTATTGATATGTTACTCTAACGTCTAAGTCTGGGGACTTCCTTTCCCTTTTTGGACTTTCCTCGCGAATTGGCTGCTCTCTCTCCTCATCTTGAAACAAATAGCGAACAAGCCGTTTTAGCCATTTCATATACATTTCACTCTTTCTATTCTCTTTTCAACTCTCTATTTTACCAATTATAAAAAAAAAGTCACTAGAAGTGTTTCTAGTGACCGGACAAATTGAATTACTTCGTAAAAGGTTGGCCAACTTCATAGCTATCTGATAATACAAGAATCCCCTTTTCTTGTGGAGCATTTGGCAATTCAAGCTCCCGTGCCGAGCAAATCATGCCGTATGAAGGAACTCCGCGCAATTCTGCTTCTTTAATGACAAGACCGCTCGGCATGACGGCACCGATTTTTGCGACCACAACTTTTTGCCCCGCTTCTACATTCGGTGCTCCGCATACAATTTGCAGCACTTCCGCTCCAACGTCCACCTGGCATACGCTTAGTTTGTCGGCATTTGGATGTTTTTGCTTTTCCTTAACATATCCAACGACAAACTTTGGTGAAAAATCAGCTGTAATTTTTTCAAAACCGTTTTTCTCCAACAATTCATTAATGGCTGCAACCAACTCATCATTTACTTCAACCGTTCCAGTCTCGCCGATTGCATAATAACTAGAAATATTAAAAATGTTATAGCCTGCTGTCTCATTTGTTGTTTCATCAAAAATACGGACAATATCTCCCTTTTTCTCGAACAAGCGAGTTTCAGAATTAATTGGTTTTAAAGAAATGAGCAATACATCGCCGATTCCATCACGATTATAAAATACGTTCATTGCTTTCCTTCCTTTCATTTTGCTATTTGCCTCGACGCTTGCCTAATATAAAAATCGGTTCGAGTTCACCGTCTTCATACAAAAACGACAGAGCTGTGATCGGCACGCGGCCGCTGGCAAAAAAGCTCATCGTCAACTGCGCCAATACATCGTAGCCTGTTTCATTGCGGATATCAGCAATCACAAGAACATCTTGATGCGGTACTGCAAGTGCCATCGTTCCTTTTATATTTTTTGAAAACTTCTCTAAAAACGGTTCGTTTAATATCCGGCTTGCGTCATATCCATCGTTCGTGTTGACAAAATAAAAGATATTTCCCGCCACCGTATCCTCTTTGACAGGTACCTCTAGAGAACGGACATTAAAGCGGGCGATTTCCTTGATTCGGTGAACATCCCAATTTTCCTGCTCGACAAGCTTTTTGTCAATAAGGCGATACGTATTTCCTAAATCAAGTGCATAATAAATCCGCGTTTCCGCTGTATGTTCGTCGTAAATAAGCGGAATGCCTTCGCTCGTTTCTGTCGGAAATGAAGTGGAGCGAATAACGGGATAAATGTCCTTTTCTTTGCCAGATAACGTTTGTTCTTCGTGCATCGTTTGCAGCGCCTGCTCGATGTAATAAACAACCTCTTGAATCGCTTCATCTTTTTTTTCTTCCCATTTCGCGATAATGCCAGGCAGCGAAACAGTGACTCCTTTTTTTGTCCGCTCATCCTCAATGCGCAGCGTGTCTTTTTTACTATCAAAGTGAAACGTCCAGCCGTCCCGCGCTAATCTTTTCTCGATTTCCCTCCGCATTTTTTTGCTGTCCATTTTCATATTTACTTTCCTCGCTGCAACCCTTGAATAAATTGCTCAATCTCTTCTTTCGTTTTGCGATCTTTGCTGACAAAACGGCCAAGCTCCCGGCCATTTTCATATGCGATAAAGCTAGGGATGCCAAAAACATTTTCAGCTTGGCAAACTTCTAATAATTGGTCGCGGTCGACAAGGTAAAATCCATAATCAGAAAACATTTGTTCAATCTCCGGCAAAAACGGCTCAATGAACCGGCAGTCCGGACACCAATCAGCCGAAAAAACGAAAATGGCTTTTTGGCTATTTTTCACTTCCTCATACTGCGCTATCGTTTCGATCGTTTTCATTTATCTCCCTCCTCATAAGCATTCGTTTTGTATGAAAATTCATACTGTCCTGCTAACAGTTTGACAATATGAGCAAACATATCGGTCCGGTTAACGTATCCGTTCGTAAAGACACCGATCGCTCCTTCTTTTTGGCGAATGTTGCGCGTCCCAGTATACGCGTCCATTACATCGCCGAGCTCTTGTCCGCCAAGCACCCCTTCGGCGACTTCCGTTGGCAATGGGATACGGGCGCCACCTGCCGATACGACAAGGCCGTTTCGGTCCACAAGCGCCCCCCAATTGCATACCCACAGCCCGTCCATCGCTTGCACGACGCCGCCTTCAAGTCCAATACCAATATCTGCATTCTCTTTCATAAGCGC
Organism: Anoxybacillus tepidamans PS2; assembly: GCF_000620165.1. Lineage (GTDB taxonomy): Bacteria > Bacillota > Bacilli > Bacillales > Anoxybacillaceae > Anoxybacteroides > Anoxybacteroides tepidamans_A. Next base: position 58,727 of record NZ_JHVN01000012.1, on the reverse strand, counting down.
ATGCTTCGCGCGATTGATCGCCCCTTCCCTCGTCTCTTCGTCGGAGAATGGTTGGGAAGATACGTTCGAATCCGCTTCCGTTGCAACAACCATAAAGCGTTCATCAGAAAAAACGGCCTCAACAGCAGCGATTTTCGCGCGGTTCATCGTGCCGACTGCAATTTTAATCACGCTGTCCCATCCTTTCACGGAAAAAAGAGAAGTCTCATAAGACTCCCCTTTCATCAACTATTTTGATGAATAGCCGCAACCGTCCCTTTGTCGCATTTTTTTACAAGTTCGATCAGCAATTGCTTGGCAGCCGCGTAATCGTCAACGTGAATAATCGAAGCGTGAGAATGAATATACCTTGAACAAATGCCAATTACAGCGGAAGGGATACCGTTATTCGCGATATGTACGCGCCCTGCATCCGTGCCGCCAGGAGAAATAAAAAACTGATAAGGAATTCGATGTGTTTCCGCCGTGTCTAATACAAACTCGCGCATGCCGCGATGGGTCACCATCGAACGGTCGTAAATGCGGACGAGCGCCCCTTTTCCAAGATGTCCGAACTCTTTCTTGTCTCCCGTCATGTCGTTCGCTGGGCTTGCGTCCAAGGCGAAAAAGATGTCTGGCTTAATCATATACGCCGCCGTTTGTGCGCCGCGCAAGCCGACTTCCTCTTGAACAGTCGCTCCGGAATACAATGTATTCGGCAGTTTTTCATCTTTCAATTCCTTTAACAATTCAATCGCCAGCCCGCAACCATAGCGATTGTCCCATGCCTTCGCCAAAATTTTTTTCGGGTTTTCCATTGGCGTAAATGGACAAATCGGCACAATTTGTTGACCGGGCCGGATTCCCATCCGTTTGGCATCTTCCCGATCATCCGCTCCTACATCAATTAGCATATTTTTGATCTCCATCGGCTTGTTTCGCTGTTCTTCTCCGAGCAAGTGTGGCGGAACCGACCCGATGACACCGATGACAGGACCATGATCCGTGATAATTTGGACGCGCTGTGCAAGCATCACCTGATTCCACCATCCGCCAAGCGGCTGAAAGCGAATCATTCCGTTATTCGTAATAGAAGTGACCATGAAGCCGACCTCATCCATATGACCTGCCACCATGACAACGGGACCGTTTTCATTGCCGTGCTTCACTCCAAAAATGCCGCCGAGGCGGTCTTGTACCACTTCATCCGCGTATTTTTGCAGCTCTTTTCGCATAAATCGGCGAACCTCATGTTCATTGCCGGGAGCCCCTGGCAATTCCGTCAATGTTTTAAAAAGCTGAAGCGTTTCTACGTTCATTGATTCTTAACCCCTTTTTCTTGTCTCCCTTTTTATTTTAGCGAACGAATGAGATACTTTCCACTTTTCCCACATTGTTTCGAAAAATTAGATATACTAAATAACAGATGACTATATTGGAGGGAAAAACATGAGCTGGAGAAAATTTATCGCGGGCGCTTTCGTCGGATTTGCTGTTGCCTATGCCATTCAATCAACGCGCAACAACAAAATCATCTCATCAGAAAAAGCGCTCTCATTGGCGAAAGACGCTTTTCAACGTTTGGCCCCAATCAGCGGTTCATGGATTCAAACAAATCCAGAACCGTATGAAAAAAACAATATCGCCTACAAAGTATATAAAGGCGGTATTTGCCGCGGTGAGGAGCAGTATGAATTCGTTATGGACGCACATACTGGAACGATCATTGAAACAAAGAAACTTTGAAAAGAAAGGCCTCTCTTTATCGAGAGAGCCCTTTTCCCGTTAGCGTTCCCGCATGATGCTCGCAATCATTTCCCCGTTTGCGTCCCATTTAAGCGCCCGGTAATAAGCGTCGTGATAAAAGCTAAGCCACGCGCACTTTTCAACTGCATATGGAATCCATTTTTGCTTTTGAAAAATCGATGTCATCGGGTAATCATCGAATGCAAGCACCCATAACACATTTTGATGGGCATGCGTCGGCATTAAATCGCCCATATGGACAAGCATTTCCCCTTTTGACTCAATCAGAATGACAGAATGCCCATCGCTATGGCCGCCCGTATGAACCATTTGAATACCGGAAATGACCTCGATTTTTTCTTCAAAAGTCACCACTTGTTCCGCGATGGCTTCCCAGTTTTCTTTCCAATATGTATTACGCGAGCGAATATTCGGCTGCCTCATTTCATCCCATTCCACCTGCGATACGAAAATTTGCGCATTCGGGAACACGGACACGAGCCTTTCCTCTTCCCACTTTGTTAAACCGCAAGCATGATCAAAATGCATATGCGTCATTAAAACAAAATCAATATCATGCACAGTTAAACCTAACTTTTGCAACGACTGCTCTACGCTTGACTCTTCTGTCACACCAAAGTTGCGCTTTTGTTTATCGGACAGCTTCCCGTTTCCAATTCCCGAGTCAATCAGCAGGTTCTTGCCGTCTACTTGGAGCAAGAGCGGGTCTGTACGCAATTCAATTTGATTGTTGTCATTGCACGGATATTTTTTCGACCAGAGCGGCTTCGGCACAACGCCAAACATCGCTCCCCCGTCTAAATGCGTGACCCCTCCGTTTAACCATGTAATCTGCACATCTCCTACTTTCAGTTGCTCCATTTCCCATCACCTCATATAGTAGTGTACCATTTATATAAATATTTCGAAAACAAAAAATAAAGGCCGCCTTGCTACTGTGCAGGCAGCCTTATCGATTTTTCGCTCGATATTTCACTTCGCATCGGTAAATTCGATTTCCTTTTGCCGCAAATTTTTCTTCATACTCAGTCATAATATTGCCGACAAAATCACTTTGATGAAGATCTAAACTTACATACGTTAACAGCAAACCGTATTGTGAGAAGCTAACAAGCGAATATTCAAATAAGCCTTGGTTGTCCGTCTTAAAATGAATTTCTCCTTCATCAACTAATATTTGCTCATACAATTCCAGAAATGAACGGTATGTGAGACGCCGTTTTTCGTGACGCTTTTTCGGCCATGGGTCCGAAAAATTCAAATAGATGCGCTCTACTTCCCCACCTGCAAAAAAGCCGGTTAAGTCTTTCGCATTGACATTGAGCAGCCTTAAATTTGGCAAATCGTTTTCAATTAATTTATCTAAAGCAGACACAATGACGCTTTCATAAAGCTCAATTCCGATGTAATTAATATGAGGATTCGCTTTTGCCATCCCTGTAATAAACTGTCCTTTTCCCGTTCCAATCTCAATATGAATTGGATTATTGTTTCCAAACAATTCGCTCCATTTTCCTTTATGTTGCTCTGGATTTGGAACGACATATTGCGGATAAGCAGCAATTTTATCTTTTGCCCAAGGTTTGTTACGCAAGCGCATACCAATAACACCTCTATTTCTTTGTCATCGTTGTCAACGATATCACGAATCCTATCCAGTATGCAATATAAAAAAGAAAAACAGCCGCTTGAACGACTGTTCTAACATCGTATAAAACAAATGTGTTTCGCGTATAGTAAGAAAAAAAGGATGATTGCGTATGCCTTTAAATCATCAGCATCAAATGACTGTTTTGAAAGATATTTTATCAAATCATCAAACCGATTGCTGCGGTACGGTCTCGGAGTGCGAGCAAATTGAACGGCTCGTAAAATCATTGATGGGCAATGAGCAAGTTGGGATGCATGTAAAAAACGTCCTTCCCTCTATTTATGACTATGGACAAGCTGGAAAGTACAGCCCAAACTTGGATTCCCACATTTCTTCACATCAGCAGCAATTATCGGAATGGATCGATCAACTAACCTAAGAAGATAACACTTTTTCGAGGAAATGCAGCGATTGCTGCATTTGTTTTTCTGCTTTCTTTTCTTTTTGCCACATAATCGTATATAACGTTTGTATCACAACGTACCATTTCATTCGCGTACGTAAATCATCGGTTAATTCAAGCCCATAAAAGCGAAGCCACTCTTCCCATTTGTCTTTCGGAATATAAGAGTACAGAAGCATCCCAATATCAATGGCGGGGTCAGCGATGAGCGCCCCGTCCCAATCAATTAAATACAGTTGGCCATCCTCGGCAAGCAACCAGTTATTATGGTTCATATCGCAATGACAAACAGCGAACTCGTCACATCGAAGCAAAGGCAACTGCCGCTCGAGCCAAACAAAGGCTTCCTTTATCAGGGGCTCGCCACTCCATTCGTTTAACATTAAGCGCAGCTTATCAACCATCGCATGCGGCAACAAAGGCTTTTTACCTAACCGCTTTAACATTTCCACCAAATCTTGCGAGCGATGAATTTTCTTAAGCAAACTCGCTACTTGTTCACTTCCCATATCATGAGGCTTTAACTCTCTTCCGTCCAGCCATTGTTGAGCCGTGATCACGTCCCCATTTTCCATCCGCTTTGTCCAGACGAGCTTCGGAACGATCCCTTCCGCAGACAATACCGCAAGAAATGGGGAAGAGTTGCGCTTTAAAAATAATTTTCGTCCCTCATATTCAGCAACATATGCATCTCCAGTAGTTCCACCAGCAGGAGTGATATCCCACTCCTTTCCCAGTAACTGTTCCAAGCAAGTTCACCTTCAACTCATAAAAAATAAGAGACAGCACCACTCAGACAATAGCTGTCTTAATAGATTTTATATGTGATTTGCTTTTTTCGTCAAGTAAGTCATTTTCACGAGAACAACTGTGCTGATCCCCCGGACATACACTTCCTTTTTTACGGAATATAACGGTACGGTTCCACAACGTCTCTCGTCGCATAGAACATACCACGCTTCTCCATCTGGAAGTGAAATAAGCTCCTCTTTTTCTTGATTATGATGAATAACGAATATATCGCTCCATGCTCCATATGATTGGACGTTGCGCAGATGATAAGCAATCACAGTTGGAAGTGACGGTTCAATGAATACGAGATGTTTCACAATTTCCTCAGCCGTCGCCAGCCGAAACGCACGATGAGATTTGCGCAATCGAATGAGCCCCTGCACATATCGGACATCTTCCTCATATTGACTTTTTCGGCTCCAATCAAGTTGATTGATAACATCTGGAGCGTTATAGCTATTTCCTATTCCTTGTTTCGTTCGGTAAAATTCCTGGCCGCTATGCAAAAACGGAACTCCTTGTGACAGCAAAACAATGGCAGTCGCTAATTTTTGCCGTTTTCTTCGAACAGCCTCGCTTTCCCCCTGATTTGCAACGCTCATTTTATCCCAAAGCGTATGATTATCGTGTGACTCCACGTAATTGATTGTTTGCGTTGGGTGTAGAAAAAGCCCCTGTCCTTTGTCCTTTCCTATGCTCCCTCTAATGGCTTGTTTCGTTTGTTCGCGGTGAGCTTCGTTTCCAAGGGCGAACCCGCGTTCATATAAATCAAACGTACTTCCCTTCACATGGTCGCGAAACCGATCGTTAAAGTAAGCGATGCCCGGAAGCTGATCGGCATTTTGCATCGTTGCTTTCCGATCTGCTGGCAAAGGAGTCGGTAAATCCCATCCTTCTCCCAACAAAATGACAGATGGATCGATAGCGCGGGTAGCCGCTTCTACTTCTTTCATTGTTTCTATATCTAAAATGCCCATCAAATCAAAGCGGAAGCCATCAACTCCATATTCCTCCATCCAAAAACGTACGGAATCGACAATAAATTTCCTCGCCATTTTTCGCTCAGACGCAAGATCGTTCCCGACACCAGTTCCGTTTGACGGCATGCCGTGCGCATCATGGCGAAAATAATAGCCAGGAACAATTTTTTCAAACGAGGATTGTTCGCGAATGTATACATGATTATAAACGGCATCCATAATGACGCGAATCCCGTTCGTCTGCAATGCGCGAATTGCTTTCTTTAACTCATAAATGCGGGCATATGGATCAAATGGATTTGTTGCATAACTCCCTTCTGGAGCGTTGTAATGAAGAGGGTTATATCCCCAATTGTATTCTTTTGCCGGATTCCGTTCGTCCACTCCAGCAAAATCATTAAATGGCAGAAGTTCCACATGGGTAACCCTCAGCTCTTTCAAATAGGAAAGACCGGTAGCCGTTCGGTTCAGTCCAAATGTTCCAAGCTCCGTTAAACCTAAATACATTCCTTTATAGGAAACACCGCTGTGTGGATGAATCGTAAAATCGCGAATGTGCATTTCGTAAATAATGGCATCCGTCGGTGACAAGAGCGGGGGTAACGCCGGTTTCGGCAAACGCGTTTTCGCTAAATTCACTACCACGCCATACTCTCCATTAGCAGAAACGGCGACTGCATACGGATCAACCGCCTCGCGCCACACTAAATTTATACATACTAAATACGTATAATATATCCCTTCAAGGTTACCTGGAATTGTGACCATCCACACTCCGTTTTCAATGCGTTGAAGCGGAATCTGCTCTTCTTTTTCTTTCTCTGCGTCACGCAGCTTTATTTTTACTTCCGTTGCCGTCGGCGCCCAGAGCTTAAACGTCGTTGCATGCGGTGTATATGTGATGCCAAGATCATTGCCGCTATAATAAAATTGCTCGTCAAATTCAGGAGTGCGAATGACCGCACCAATTTGCAAATCCGTAAATGCCCCGCGTTCTTCATAAATTAAATACTCTTTTCCAATATCGATGGGAAAGTCGACAGAACACTCATATTTAATGTTTGCACCTAAGTCTTCGTTTTTGTTTATTTTTAGGCCGCACCGCTCTCCGTTTGGCTTCTGAATAATAAACGATTGGATGATTTCAGGGCAATATGATTTCGGCATTAATATCGTAATTATTGTCATCGTATCTATATACGCTTCGAACGTTCGGTGAACCGTCAGCAACGCAGCACCTCCTATTGTTCATCCTCCTGCCATTGCCGCTCATAATAATGGCTATAGCAATGCCTTAATAAATGTGAAGCCGCTTTTAATTGCATATGTTTTAGAGGAGCCGTTGAGCTCCGCAAGGAAGAAAACCATTGTTCATAGTAGCGCTTGTCAATTAGTTCCACATCACCCGGAGCATAGCGGTAATCAATATATCCATATCGGTTTAAGATCACTTTTTTAATCGGCAACTCAATTTCATAACGGTCATATAAATCAGAAATAATTTTTTCGGTGCGGCGCAGCGAGATCAGCGGATTGATCCGTTTCTTTTCACCGTTCTTCTCAATCTCTGTCCAAAACCGTTCGGTTGAACCGACAATAATTTCACCCTCCGCAAACGAGATACACCATGTAGCCAACGGACTTAATAGCACGGTATCCAGTTCGACAGGAGCGTTTTTTGCTAAGAAAACAGGCTTATATAAACATAAATACGTATCGGGGAAGCGTTGTAGAAAATATTTTAGCGGCTCTTCGTAATAAAATTTTCTGTCGACGATCGATACATGCTTTAGCGTCGAGCTCGCCCATTTCATTTGCAATTCAAACACTTTTTCAAGAAACAAGAGCTTCAATTCATCAACTGTTTTTGGTTCTGTCACAAACATCGATGAAAAAAACTCGTCTTCGTCACAAGATGTTTCCTGGCTGTTTAACCCTTCGTCCGTCCTTTCCTCCTCGGAACGCTTGAACCATCCTCTGATGGTTTGAAAAACAGATCGTTTCTCCTCAAGCCATTCCCAAGAAGAATCAATAGGAGCATCGTTCGTTTCCCCGTTCTCCCACTCTTCTTTTATTCTTTCCCATTGCTTTTTTTTAAGACGAATAAATTCGCTTGCATAGCGATACACATCGTTTTCATATCTTGAGATGTAATCTTGCAGTTTAATTAGTTGTCCCACACAAGCACCCTCCGAACTCAACATTCTCGTTTCTATAATAAAACAGAAACAACCAGCGGACAAAGAAAAGCAGCTAAAACGGCGCTTAACGTCATCGCGATGGAGCTAATCGCCGCCTCCTCTTTTCCGATTTCAAGTGCTTTCGCCGTCCCGATTCCATGAGAAGCGCACCCTAACGCTATGCCGATGCCAATTGGATCTGTGATCTTCAGTGTTCGCAATAGGGCAGGACCAAATAGAGCACCGAAAATTCCTGCAATCATTACATACACAACAGCCAATGACGGAATGCCGTTGATTTCCTTCGCAATATCCATAGCAACCGGAGAAGTCACCGATTTAGGCAGGAGCGAAAGTAATAGGATCTTATCAACACGAAAAAGAAGTGAAAGACATGCACCGCTAGCAATTCCCATTACTACTCCGGCTAGCACTGCTTGCACGATCGGGATAAAAAGCCGCATTAGCGTTTCACGCTGGTTATACAAAGGAAAGGCGAGCGCCACCACCGCAGGACCTAGAAGTTTTCCGATCCATTTTCCCCCTTCCATATATGTTGCGTATGGAAGATGTAGAAATAAAAGGACGCCCACAATGATACTTGCCGTCGTGACAATCGGGGAAAAAAGCGGAGTATTAAAGCGCGCATAGACCCGTTTCATTGCTTGATAAACAACAACGGTCAAAAAAATAAATCCAATTGCGCTTTTCATTACCCATGCATCCCCTTTGAATTTTTTTGAATAAACGAAGCGGAACGTTCTTTTTGCGCTCCCCATTGGGCGAGTGCGCCGCTTGTTGCCATAACAGCGAGCGTGCTGAGCGCTACAACGATAACAGATAGCAGCCCCCTGCCGCGAAACAACGAGAAGTAATCGATTATTCCAACTGTTGCCGGGACAAATAGAAGCGACAGGTACGACAATAAAAATTGCCCTCCCGCTTCAAGCCACCGTGCTTTCACAACGTTCGTCATTAACAACACAAACAATAGCAGCATCCCGATAATGCTCCCGGGAATTGGCAAACGAAAAAGATGTTGCAACCACGTGCCAAATAAATATATTCCATACAACCCAGCAACTTGCACTATCACAACAACTGCCCTCTTCACTTTTCCTCTCCTTTCTCATCTATAAGGGGAAATGTAGCGATTGTTTCATATTTAGGCACGCGATCAAGATGCGTCTGATAAAGCACGATTTGATCAACGGCAAAATGGCCTTGAACGCGGTCAACATACCTAATCTCCTCTAATGAAAAGTTTGTTTCTCCTTGCCACTTCCGGGCCACTGTAATATGTGGAGCAAAGGGCCGGTCATCGAGCATAAATCCAATCTGTTTACACGCTTCGTATACGTCTTGTTGAAGCGCAAACAAGCCTTCTTCTCGCTTCACTCCCTTCCATAAAATGCGTGGCGCCTGAGGGTTGCCAAAGACCCCTATTCTTTCTAATTCTAATGAAAATGGCGCATGTTGTTTCCCGATCGCTTTCATCGCTTCGCAAACCGCTTTTCTCTTTTCACTAGAAGCATCTCCTAGAAAAGCGAGCGTGAGATGATAATCTTCTTGATGTACCCACGTACGAAATGGAAACTGCGAAGCTATGCTTCGACTCCATGTTGCTAACTCTTTTTTAACTCCATCCGTTAATGGAACCGCTATGAAGTAATGAGTTTTTTTCATTGCTTTTCTTCACCTATCCCTGTAATTTTCTAAATTTTATCAAATTCCCTTCTATAAAAAAAGGATATCCCTTATGAGATATCCTTTACGCTTCGCCTTTCGTTCATTACGATGAACGCTAAAATCGCAAGGCCGGCAAACGTTAATAAACTAAAAAAGAAATAGATATTTCCAACATGGCTGTGTTCTAAAATATATCCGCCTACAAATGTGCAAAACCAGCTTCCTAATCCGTTTCCAACCGCTGAGTATAGCGAAACAGCAGTCACTTTCACCTCTTCCGGCGCGATATCCCGCACGTATTGCAAAGCGGCCGGAATAAATAAACCGACGGAAAACCCTTGAGCGACAGTTGTCGCATAAATGAGCGGCAACGAAGGTTCAAAAAAATAAAAAAACCAACGCAGAGCAGAAATGGTGGCTGCAAATGCTAAAATAAACAGCAGTCCGTATCGGCGAATCAATCCATCGGCAATTTTCATAAATGGCGCTTCACTTCCCGCCGCTAGCAAAAAAGCGAACCCGATTCCTGTCAGCGTCCCGCCCATTTCCTTTACAAACACGCTGAAATAAAAATTATTGGCATAAATCGGCCCAAATACAAGAAATGTAACGATTAAAAACAAAACAAACTTCGGAATTTTAAACAGCTGCGCCATTCCTTGGCCGATTGTCATCTTCATCGGCCGGCTTTCGCGCGGCAGCTTCCAAGCAAGAGCAGCTGAGAGTAATAAAATAAAGGCAAACACATAAAAAATTACGGTTAGAGAAAAGGTTTCCGACAACCAACCGCCCGCAAGAACCGCTACCGCAAATCCAATGGCTCCCCATAGACGGATTGATCCATAATTTCCTTCCATCTTTTGTACATAGCCCAACGCAATGCTATCTGAAAGCGGAACAATGGCGCTTTGCGTAAACGCTAAAAGCGCAGCAACAACTACAATCCATATATATTGATGAATCGAAGAATAAATGAGACCGATCAAAGCCGTACCGGCAAGCGCAATCGTTAATACAGTCACAGGCTTTCTCGTATAATCGCTAATCATTCCCCAAAGAGGCTGAACAAAAATCATAACAATCGGGCTAATCGACATAACCATCCCAATTTGAGTTCCTGAAAGCCCAATCTCATTTTTTAAATATACCGATAAAAGCGGAAAAAGCGACCCAAATCCAAAAAAAGTAGAAAAATAAAATAACGGAAAAATCATTTTCAGCGCTGATCCTTCGCGCCTTACAGCAAACTCCATGTTGTCCCCCGTCCTTTCCATACTCAGAAAAAACACCGCCCATGATCGAGCGGTATTTGTTTTTATTGTAACATATTCTGGAAGGATTTTCACTTCGCAAGTTCGTAAATCGCTTGAGCATAAATGGCAGTTGCTTTCAGCAAGTCATCAATAATAATATATTCGTCTTTTTGGTGAGCAACGTCAGGCCTTCCCGGAAACAGTGGCCCGAACGCTACGCCAGCCTCTAAAGAACGGGCATATGTACCGCCGCCGATCGACAAAAGCTCGGCCCGCTCTCCCGTCTGCTCTTCGTACACGCGCTGCAACGTCTGAACGAGCATGTGATTTCGGTCGACATGATGCGGTTTTGAATCGCTGAAACTTTCTAATATAAATCCGGATTGCTGCGCCAATTGTTCGAGTATTTTCTTTGTTTCTTCTATATCGCACGTTACCGGATAGCGCAAATTGATCCCTATTTTTCCTCCCGACTCCGCGTTGTAAGAAAGGATGCCGACGTTAACTGTTACATCTCCCGTAATCTCATCTGAGTAAGCGATCCCTAGTTTCTTTCCGCGCGAATCGCCATTGAAATAGCGGTCGAGAAAATGAACAAACAATTGCGCCTGTGAATCAAGCGATATTCCTGTCAAAAAGTTTGCCAGCAACAAACCGGCATTTTTTCCTTGATCTGGCTCCATCGCATGCGCAGAAATCCCTTCAAGCTGAAGCGTGGTCACACCTTCCCCTACCACTGCCTTTCCTTTCAAATGATTAGATGCGAGAAAATGAAGAAAACGTTGCTCAATGTCAACAAGCAAACCGTTGTCCGCCTGCAAAACCGTCTCGGCCCAATCTGGAACCATATTATATCGTCTTCCAGCCTTCAACGATTGAAGCTTTACTTCCGCTTCTACATGCGAATGGGACACTTCTTGTTTTAAATCAAAATCAACAATGCCTTTTTCTGCATAAATGATCGGAAAATCGGCATCCGGCGCAAACCCCATCGTCGGCATTTCTTCATGCTGAAAATAATGGTCTACACACCGCCAATCGCTTTCTTCGTCTGTGCCAATAATCATCCGGACTCGCTTATTGAGCGGCAAACCAAGTTCTTTTATAATTTTCATCGCGTAAAACGCTGCCATTGTTGGTCCTTTATCGTCAATCGCTCCACGCGCATATATTTTCCCGTCTCGGATGTCCGCAGAAAACGGGTCGCTCGTCCAGCCGTCTCCAGGCGGAACGACATCTACGTGGCATAAAATCCCTATTAGTTGTTCACCTTGTCCCATCTCCAAATGTCCAGCCAATCCATTGACGTTTTTCGCAATAAGTCCTTCTTTCTCTCCTCGCTTTAATAAAAATTGCAACGCATCATTGATCCCTTTTCCAAGCGGCGCTTCTTCTGTCGCACTTTCCTCATCAAGCACGCTCGGAATTTGTAAAAATTCCTGTGTATCCCGAATCAGTTCATCTTTTCGCTTGAGCACTTCCTGCATCCAATTGATGCTCACACTCGTTCACTCCTTCTCGATATCCTCGCTTGTCAACGTATCACAAATATCTAAAAAAAGTCAAAAGGTGGTATATTACACTTTCGTTACAAACAGATGAAAAATGTTGAAATATTTTATAAATCGAAGCAAATGTGTAGCATGTTTCGGTTGTATTCGTGTAAAATAGTAGTAAAAAGAAACAACAAAAAATAATCTCTCACTTAGAAGCAGCGATGATGTTGTGCCATGCGAATTATGCAATGATAGGGAGTGGTCTTTTGAAACCTTCGACTCATCGGATGCTAACGCGTATCAAATCGGTCTACATGTTTATCAGCGAGAGAGGCACCGTAACGACACAGGAACTCGTTGATGAATTTGGCATCACTCCACGAACGATTCAGCGTGATTTAAACGTGTTGGCATATAATGACCTAGTTCACAGTCCAAGCAAGGGCAAGTGGACGACAACTAATAAAAAAGTGAGAATGTCCTCTTAGTTGGTCATTAGAGAAAAAGGTGAGGGGTTATAAGGCAGCCATTAGCCTCAACATGCCGTAACTAAAGAATGTAACATATGATGCATATAGAAAAGGAACCTTAGAGGTTCCCTTTTTTTATCTCTTCCTGCGGGGAAAAGTTTTTCAAAAGCTCCACTTCCTCCTCCGTCAATTCCCGGTATTCCCCGGGTTGGAGAGACGGATCAAGAGACAGCGGCCCCATTTGCAGCCGCTTTAGATAAACGACACGCTTTCCCACCGCTTGGAACATTCTTTTCACTTGATGAAACTTTCCCTCTGTAATTGTCACTTCCACATCTGAACGAATTCCAGACTTTAAAATGACTAGTCCCGCTGGCTTCGTCTCATACCCATCGTCAAGAATCACTCCACGGCGAAACGCGGCAACATCTTCCTCAGTAACCTCGCCATCAATAACGGCGAAATACGTTTTCGGCACATGCTTTTTCGGTGACAGTAACTGATGAGCGAGCTGTCCATCATTTGTTAACAAAAGTAATCCTTCTGTATCTTTATCTAGCCGTCCAACCGGAAATGGCTCAAATACTTTATCCTCCTCCTCGAGTAAATCGACAACTGTTTCTTCTACGTCGTCCTCTGTTGCGGAAATCACTCCCGGCGGCTTATTCATCATTAAATAAATAAATTCTTTGTACTCTACTTCCTCTCCCCATACAGTGACAATTTGCACATCCGGATTCACTTGTGTTTTTGGGTCTTTAACAATTACATCATCAATTTTAACGACGCCGGATTTTAATAGTTTTTTTACTTCTTTGCGCGTTCCATATCCCATGTTCGCCAGCAGTTTATCGATTCGTAATCCCAATGTGAACGCTCCTTTCAGAACCAAAATGAAAATTGGGCGTTTGTCTAGTCCGCATCTTCCCATATCCACATACAATGCTTAAGAAAAAATCAGAAAGGAGATTTGCCCATGACGGACTATCGCCAACAACAACCAGGCACTTCGCCGTATACAGGGGGATTTCCTGGCGGCTATCCTGGAGGCACCCCTGGCGGTTACCCTGGAGGTGCTCCCGGAGGCCATCCAGGTGGATACCCAGGCTATCCTGGAAACATTGAACAACGGTTAAACCGAATTGAGAGAACCCTTGAGCGCCAAGCCAATCAAATCAACCGCCTTAATCGCCGGCTTCAGCGCGTCGAACGGCAGCTCGGCATCCCTTATACGGATGGATTTTGACGCTTGAGACAAAAGAAGGACGGTTACGAAACCGCCTTCTTTTTCCTTTGCAAAAACGCAAAACGATTGCCGAACAAAGAGGCAATGAGCCCGATTCGCTCGCTTAATAGGAAATAGATCACGGCACCAACCGCCGCGCAAATGATCACAATGACTACCGATTCGACTCTTCCGCCTTGATAATGGAACATCCATTTACACAAATGCAGCATGGCCGCCGCTCCCGCGGACATGATCGCTGTAAAAATCGTTATTAAAACGGTCCGGCGAATGACAAAATTATAACGATAGTTTGTGTATTTTTTGATGATTAATAAATTGAACACGACTGAAATCAAATAACCGAACGTTGTTGCTAAAATCGCGCCGATGGTGGCGAACTTTTCAATCATAAATGTATTCAGCGAAAGCTTCACTAACAGCCCGAGCGTCAGGCTCACAACAGTAAAGCGCTGCTGATTGATTCCTTGCAATACCGCAGCGGTAACAGAAAACATCGCAAATAAAATCGCAGTCGGCGCATACCAACGAAGCACTTGCTCACCGAGCGAATCATGACTGTAAAATGCCGCATACACCGGCTCTGCTAAAATCGCCATGCCGACAACTGCCGGAACAGTTAAGAACATCACAACTTGAAACGTTTGGTTTAAATATTTGCGCAACGATTTCCGGTCACCGGAGACATACGCTTTTGTAATCGTTGGAATGAGCGTCAATCCAAAAGACGTCGCTAGCGTCACCGGAATAATAACAAGCTTTTGCGCCCATAAATTAAAAATGGAATACGCTTCCTCAGAAATTTTCGCAAGCCCGATACTTGCCATCGCCCGGTTAAACGTGAACTGGTCAATGAGCTGATAAAGCGGTGTCGCGAGCCCAACAAACACAAACGGAGCAGCATACATAATTAACTCTTTATACATGTCTTTTAGCGGCGGATGAAGCTGTCCCCGGTCTTGTTCAAGCAGTTGTGCTAAATGCGCTTTTCGTTTCCACCAATACCAAACGAGCACCGCAAGCCCGCCGAGCGCACCGACGAACGCCGCAAATGTCGCCAAACTGATTGCTGTCACAAGCGAACCGTGCATGACACGCAACACAATATAGCAGCTCGCTAGCAAGAAAATGATACGAATCAACTGTTCTACGACTTGTGACAAAGCAGTCGGCCCCATTGACTCATGTCCTTGGAAAAAACCACGGATTAAACTCATCACCGGCACGATAATTAAAGCGAAGCTGACGGCACGAATAACTGTGACAACATCAGCAACAGAATTTCCTTCTATTTGTTTGTCAATGACAAACGGAGCAATCCATGGAGCGATTGTATAAAGAATCGCACACGCAACGATGCCTGTGATCGTCATCAACAATAGCCCTGAGCGGAAAAGCCGGTAACCAGTGCGGTATTCCCCTAACGCATTATATTTCGAGACAAATTTTGAAACCGCAAGCGGCACCCCGGCCGTAGCAAGGCTGATAAAAATTTGGTACGGCACGTATCCATACGAATAAAGCGCTCCTCCCCGCTCGCCAACAAGCGGATGAAACGGAACTACATACACTAATCCAAGAATGCGCGAAAGCAAGACGCCTGCTGTCAAAATAAACGTTCCACGCAGCAATTTTGAAGCTGACATAACATCCCTTCCCTAGAATGCAACTTTTCACAACTACTGTATTTTATCACATTCACCACGCAGTCGAGAAATTTTATTCTCTTGACTATAATAGAAAAAGAAAGGACGGTGAGGCAAATGAAGTACGATGTTATCATCATCGGCGGCGGACCATCTGGCTTAATGGCGGCCATTGCGGCAGCGGAACAAAAAGCGAACGTTCTTCTCATTGATAAGGGGGACAAGCTCGGCCGCAAGCTCGCGATTTCTGGAGGCGGACGCTGCAATGTGACAAACCGGCTGCCCGTCGATGAGATCATCAAGCATATCCCAGGCAACGGCCGTTTTTTATATAGCGCGTTTTCAGTCTTTAACAATGAGGATATTATTCGATTTTTTGAACGCCTCGGCGTTGCGTTGAAAGAAGAGGATCACGGCCGGATGTTTCCGGTGACAGACGATGCCCAATCTGTTGTTCGCGCGCTGATTAACGAGCTGCAGAGGCTAGGTGTACATACTCGTTTAAACAGTCCCGTCGCCGATGTTGAATATGAAAACGGGAAAACGGTCGGTGTTACATTAAAAACAGGAGAGTTCTTCGCAGCTGACAGCGTCGTCGTCGCCGTCGGCGGAAAATCCGTTCCCCATACCGGCTCGACCGGAGATGGCTACGCATGGGCGGAAAAAGCGGGACATACCGTGACAGAGCTATTCCCGACCGAAGTGCCGATTACATCCAACGAACGCTTTATCCAAGAGCGAACGCTACAAGGGCTCTCCCTGCGCAATATCGCGTTGAGCGTGCTTAATCAAAAAGGAAAGACGGTCGTGACCCACCGAATGGACATGATTTTTACCCATTTTGGCATTTCCGGTCCGGCCGCGCTCCGCTGCAGCCAATTCGTCGTCAAAGAATTAAAAAAATCCGATGCGGTGACGATGAGCATCGATGCGCTTCCTGACGACAATGCAGAAGCATTGTTTCAAAAAATCAGCGCCACGATCAAGAACGAGCCGAAAAAGGCAATCAAAAATGTATTGAAAGGGCTGCTTCCAGAACGATATTTATTATTTTTGCTAGAGAAAAACGGAATCGACCCGCAAGCGCCGGCGGGTATGCTCTCACATGAGAAAGTGCGCGCGTTTGTTTCCAGCTGCAAAAATTTTACCTTTCACGTCCACGGCACATTGCCGCTCGAAAAAGCATTCGTCACCGGCGGGGGCGTATCGGTGAAGGAAATCCATCCAAAAGAAATGGCCTCAAAGCTGATGGAGGGACTTTATTTTTGTGGGGAAATTTTAGACATCCACGGCTACACCGGCGGATATAACATTACCGCCGCCTTCGTCACCGGACGGCTCGCCGGAACCAACGCCGCCAAATACGCATTATCGCATCGAGCCTAGCTATCTCAGCTAGGCTCAATGTATCCTTTGTCTTAAGGATGCATTGTTGCTTGTTTTAAAGCTCGATTGTTCCTTTCGTTTCCGCTGAAACTATTTGTTTATCAACGAACAAATTTTATCGCGAATGGAACGAGCATGATCGGTAAACAAAATATAAGTGCTACGATTCGTTCGAATTACAACTCTATCACAAGTGCCATATGGAGCACCGATTCTAATCGCTTCTTTTTCCTCTCCGCCATATGTATCATCAAGCGTTACTGTTGCAACCTCGGAAATAGGTATTTCTATTTTCGATAACAGCCAGCGGATCACTAAATTGTCATTGGATTTCTTTACTTGTATTCCTAGCACGACATTCCCTCCAGTATTTAATTAATCAACTCGTTTCATCATCAAAATATCGGCTTGATTTGCGACCCCATTTCCATTTCGTTTTAAAGTGGAGATTTCTTGATGAATATGTTACGAACAATCAAACTAGTCTTTCTGCAACTAAGCTCGATAAATCACCATCGCCGAAAAACAATAAATTTGTTCCCCTTCTGATTCCATTAAAGCGACGTCGTATTTAATATCAATGAGCTGGCCTTCTTGGAGCCCAGCTAAAAATTTATTCACCGCTATTTCCAAATCTTTTTCGTGCTCTTCATCAAAGATTTTCACTTTATACATTTTGCTTCGATCATCTCCCTTAGCGATTTTTCGTTCAGCCCTTTCTGGCAAAACTGAAACGAAATTCGTTTCAACCGCTTCGTGCGGTCAATTATTTGTCCAAGGTGATAAGCCGTATGCTCGACTAGATGATAGATGCGATGCATGTCCAGTTTGTCAGGATTCTCGAGAAGTTCTTCCATTTCCTTCTGCCATTCTGCAAATGTTTTTTGTACATATTCGCATAATGGCGCGGAAGCCCAATGAACATTAGGAAAATATTCTTCAATTCCGCTAGAAAACTGTATAGCTGAATTTGAGAGCTGCAACGTGTTTCTTCGAATATGCTCGCAAATATGCAACACAATCCCGCCAATAGAATTGGTTTCTTCTGTCTCGCACAGCCAAAGCTCCTTTTCGTCTAAACATCGAATCGCTTCTAGCAGTTTTGGCAAATAATGCTGGCACATTCTCTGAGCGGAAATATTTATAAATAACCGAAAATTATTTTCCATGATAATGTCAATCCTCCTTAACCATATATTCCATCAATCATTGAAAAAACCTTTGTCAGCTGATGATTTTTTGTAAAACAAAGGAGCGAAAGCATAGACACTCCGCTCCTAAAATATTTTCATTAATCTATTGCACTCCTACCGCATCAAACGCTTTCTTTACGGAATTCACTTCTTGGCTTGTAGCTCCGTATAAGTCCGTTGCGGCCTGCACAGCTGCTGCCCGAAGCTGGCTAAAGTTGGAGTTGGCCGTCAAATATTGCGTTAGCGTACGATAAAAAATTTTACCCGTTTTATCTCGGCCGATTCCCGTTACTGTCACTCCGTAATGCGTGCCTCCCTCGCTTAATAAGTACGCCGCTTTGTTAATAATGCCGCTGTTCGTATGAACGCCGCCATTATCTTGCGTTCCTGTATAACGTTTTGAATAATGGTCTGGATCACCGTATTTTGTAGGATCGGACATTGAGCGAAGCGCGTCGTTCGGCACGTTCGGCGTATAAATATCCTCCCCAATCTCCCAATCTGGATTTTTGTTTGCGTAATATTCAACTAATGTGCCAAAAATATCGGACAGCGATTCATTAATGGCGCCCGATTCATTTTGATAGATTAAACCCGCTGTATAATCTGTCACTGCATGCGTCAGTTCATGAGCAACAACGTCGATTCCACCGGAAAATGGAATAAACGTTTGACCGTCGCCATCGCCATACACCATTTGCGACCCGTTCCAAAACGCGTTGTTATAATTGCGGCTATAATGGACCGAAGATTTAATCGCCGCATTGTTTCCATCATAACTGAGGCGGTTATGAACATTTTTATAGTAATCATACGTTACGCCTGCATAGTAATGAGCATCAACAGCAGGTGCATCATAAGTGGCAAAAAATTGATTATCCGCATCCGTCCATAAACTTCCTGGAAGCACAGAACGGTTTTTCGCATCATACGTATAGATTCCGTTTCCTCTCGTATTATCTTGCAAATAATAAGAAGTAGAATAAACTGTATTGATATATTTTTGGTCGCCGAGCACACCTTTACCTACTCCGACAGTTGCTGTTCCTGTTACTGGTTTAACACCGCCGGACTTCACTGTATCAATTTGATTGAATTTATTTAAAATTTTCCCATCAACCGCGTCAATAATATAGATCCAGTTTCCCGGCACCGGGTCTAAGAAATTAAGATTCACTACATAGGCCAAGTTCGCTTGATTACCATTGACATAAATAACAAACTCCGTATCTTTTCCTTCTTCATATTGCGGTACTTGTTTTGTGACGTTTTCCACTACATCCGCTTCAGCGATGGCGCGCGCTTCTTTAGCTGTTAGCTTCTTTTCGCTCTTCAATGAAGCTTTTGTGTCTAAGTCAGGCATTATTGTGCCCGATAAAGCCGTAAGCGTACCATCTTTCACGTGTGCTGTCACTGTTGCGCCAAAGACGGGAACACCTTTATACGTCTGTTGAAACCGCATAAATGTAAAGCCTAATTCATCTTTTTTCTTCTCCTTCAATTGGAGCGCTTCTTTCGCGTTTTGGTTAGACAATTTGAACATGCCCTTGTTGTTCTCAACATATTGGTAAACTAATTCCTCTGGGGATACGCTGCTTGCTTTTAATAACTCGCCGGAGACAAATTGAGGGGTTTTAAATTGCTGATTCCACGAAATGTGTTCTTTTGCTGTGGCTGCTAAAGCGTTGTACGGAAGGAATGCTTGGGCGGTTAGCCCCGCCGCTAAACCTAAAGATAAAAATTTCTTTTTCATTCAATCACCTCTTCAATTTTAGTACATTTTGAATATTATGATCGCTAATAATATAATTGTATTGAGAAATTTCCATATTCGTATTTTTATAGTAAAACTTACAAAGTCTCATTTTCTCAATATACTTTATACATTTTATAGAGTAAAATGAACCTCTCCCACCTACATTTCATTTAGAGGTAGGAGTTTCTTACCACTCGATCAAAGAAGCTTCAACGCAGAAGAAGGCAGGCTTCTTCCGCTCGATGCTCGCATCGGAAGCCTTCTTGACCGATTCGGTAAGCAACATCGGTCTGTCACCGATGGGGCGGTCCAACCCATCTACTACTTCTTGCTTATGCAATCCGTAGATACGTGAGCGTCGCTGGCATGTGCCACGGGACCATTCGTTGATAAAGTGCCTTGCTCAAAATGTTGCGGGCGCCATGAATGTCCCGATGTTCTTGATACCCGCAAGAACAAGCAAAGATTCGTCGGGAACCTTTTTGTCTTTTTTGGCAGACAGGACATGTCTGACTGGTATAAGACTCATCGGTTTCTTTCAAACGAATACCTTGTTGAGCTAGTTTGTAAGCCAAGTATTGCTTCACTTTTCCGAACGACCAATTGGAGAGCTTTTGTGCTTGCTTCCGGTGGACTTTCTTTTTCTTTCTCGTGTGTCGCTGCACTCCTTCGACGTTTCCGAGGTATACATCCGACACCGATTGAGCGAGGCACCAGTCCACGAATTGTTTCGTCGTTTTATGAAGCGCATCCCGCAGTTGGCGTTCCGATTTCGATAAGAGGTATCGTTTGGCTCGTTCGTACTTTTTCCAGCGGCGGGAGCCTTTTTGGCATTTGGATTGTCGTCGTTGAATGTCGGCCAATTTCTTATTTCGGAGCCGATGAAGTGAACGTACCTTTCTCCCTGTAATCAAGAGGGCTTGGCCGTTTTCGCAAAAGGCGCCGATCGTATGAATTTCACCGAGATCGACACCGACGGAACATCCCGGTTGATACGTTTTCGCTTTCTGACCGTCGTCGTAGGTGATAGCCAAGTACCAACCGTGGTTATAACAACACTCAATCTCTTTGATCGTTCCTTTGGGTAAGTGGGAGACATGGACGAGGATCGGTTCTTCTCTTTTTCCATTATGGATGCCCATCGATAAGGCAATGGTTCCATTTTCGTACACTTTGAACCCATCTTTCGCCCATTTCGTGTTGAAGAATTTCTTTTGTTTGTATGGGTAGCGAGCATGATGAAGTCCTTTTTGAATGGCGGCGTGTGCCGATTGTCGTGCGAAGAGATACTTGTGGCAAACCGCTTGAATCGACTGGCTGTGGAGATGGAAGCGGCCTTTCGTGTGCTTTTGCAGTTCACTTTTTGAAATACGGCGGCCGTGTTGAAGGAAGTAGTCTTTCGCGAGCCGGCGACACTCATTCCAGACGCGAGCCGACCCCTGGTTGCAGGCCACCAGCCGTTTGAGATCCCTCTTGGAGGCACGAAAGGCGACTTTTTGACCGCGGAGCATCGAGATTCCTCCTTTCGCTACAATTTGTCTAAGGTAATTATAGCACATACGTTCTGTTTTATGAAGAAAAACATCCGATTCATCCCCCACCTACACTTCGCTTAGAGGTGGGAGGCTTCTCGGTAGATATGTTAAAATAAAATATATAGGCACAAACACCGGAAACGATATTGAGAAAATTACTCAAAAAAGATTGTGTAATAGATGTTTTTTCTCATTGATTTTCTCAATACAAAAAAAGGGGTTGGGCATTGCATATGTACATTTTAAGGGATAATATAGAAGTAAATATGGGAGCGATTATCGCAATTAATCGCCAACAGCAAGGCATTACGCAAGAAGAGCTGTCAAAAGGAATATGCTCAGTTCCTTATTTAAGCAAACTCGAAAACAACAAGATTGTTGCAAATCAGGAAATCGTTGCGATGTTGCTCGCAAGGCTAGGACTCAGCTACGAAAATATCATCTCCGAACAGAGGCAGTTCAACGAGGAGATTTTGTCGTGGTATCAGTCAATCATTGATCGTGATACTGAAAGAGCTGATCACTATGCCAACATACTTCCAGAAAAAGTTAAATCTATCGAAAATATCAATCTCATTATTAATTACAAACTAACTCTATTACGTTATTACCTTTATAAGAAGCAACTGACTTCAGCTTTAGAATTGC
The DNA here is from genome assembly GCF_000620165.1 of Anoxybacillus tepidamans PS2. Lineage (GTDB taxonomy): Bacteria > Bacillota > Bacilli > Bacillales > Anoxybacillaceae > Anoxybacteroides > Anoxybacteroides tepidamans_A. The sequence goes on along the minus strand of NZ_JHVN01000012.1, from coordinate 36,657 downwards.
TCGAATATTTTGATGAGATAAAAGAAAAGCTTTCAAACGGGCAGTTGCTTTATTTCTATTGTTTTTACGGCATTTATTTATGCCTTCACCAACAATATGAAGACGGGATTAAAAAGTTCGAAGCAGCTAAAAACATCAGCGATAAAATGCGCTACACGGAACCTGAGCTAATTTATTATTTAGCTCTTACTTACTGTCATTTACGTCGGCCTTCGCTAACATTAATATACGGCCATCGAGCGCTCGAACTATTCAATTCCTCTTCGCAGTATTTAAGAAGCATTGATTGTCAGCTTGCCATTGGTATTAGTTATGTATTTATTCGGCAATTCAACCAAGCCGAACATTACTTTCACAATATTCTAAACATCGCCCGATCATTGAATTTAACAAACATCATTGGAAAAACTCTTCACAACCTTGGTTATTTACATACAATAAAAGGCGATCGGCAAAAAGCGATCGACTACTATTTAAAAAGCTTAGACTATGAGAAAAATGAACTTGAATATTTAACAACTACGTATCACCTTGCTAACGAATATGCTCTATGTAACGATATTCCATCCGCGATCAAGTGGATTTCAAACTCTATTGCAAAGCTTGGGGAAATAAAAATTGCTGAACATCTTACGCATAAATTCCATTGTCTCTATTTGGAGATACATAAAAAAGAAGAAGAATTGCAGAAATATCTTGAAGATGTCGTCATTCCGTTTTTTGAACAAACGTACGATTGGCTTTATTTAACGGACTGTTACGAAAAACTTGCGGATATGTATGCAAAAAAATTTTTATATAAAAAAAGCAGCTATTATTATCAATTAGCTAACAAAAAAAGAAAACAATTTATTATTTAAAAGGAGGAATGTCACTATGAAAAAAATGATTTTAACTTCCATCCTTGCGATGGTGACAGTGTTGGGGGTTGGGTTGGCTGCATCAAACACAAGCCCTTCAGTAACCCCTAACGTTATCTTCCCAGATTATTGATCTAAAACTTTCAAACGACATTTAGGCTGGTCGCAAAAAGTCGCTCAACCGACTTTTTGCGACCAGCCCCTTTTTTTATTGAACGTCTCCATCCCACGCCAGCATGCCGCCAACCATATTGCGTACTTTATAACCCATCTCTTGTAAATAATAACAAACGTTGCCGCTGCGCGCTCCCGAACGGCAGATAAAAATGTATTCCTCATCCTTATTGAACTCATTCAATCGATTCGGAATATCGCCCATTTTAATGTGTTTTGCGCCTGGAATCATGCCTTGTGCTACTTCTTCATCTTCACGCACATCTACTAAATTTAAGCGTTCTCCTCTTTCTAGCTTTTGTTTAAGCTCTTCCGCTGTAATTTCTTTAATTTCTTCCATGACACAGTCTCCTTTCTTTTATCAATATAGTCCCCCGCCTAACGGGCAGCGGGGGATAGACTCATTCGACTCAATTAATTCGCGACAATGTTTACTAATTTTCCTGGAACAGCGATGACTTTACGCACGGTCTTTCCTTCGATTTGTTCTTTAATTTTCTCGTCTTCCATCGCGATTTGCTCGAGCTGTTCCTTTGAGGCGTCGACTGGTACATGTAATTTCGCACGCACTTTACCGTTTACTTGTACGACGATTTCCACTTCATCTTCGACGAGTTTCGCTTCATCATAAGCCGGCCATGCTTCATAGGCAATCGTATTCGTATGCCCAAGCTTTTCCCATAACTCTTCGGCAATATGCGGGCAAACTGGAGACAACAATTTCACGAACCCTTCCATATATGCTTTTGGCAGAACAGGCGCTTTATACGCTTCATTAATGAATACCATTAATTGCGAAATCGCGGTATTGAAACGAATCGCCTCGTAATCCTCAGTTACTTTTTTCACTGTCTGATGGTACACTCGCTCAAGCGTATCACCTTCTGCCTGATCGACGATTTTCGGATTGAGCTCGCCGTTTTCTTCAACGAATAAACGCCAAACGCGGTCCAAGAAGCGACGGGCACCATCGAGACCTTTTGTCGACCAAGCGATCGACGCTTCAAGCGGCCCCATGAACATTTCGTATAAACGCAATGTGTCGGCGCCATGGCTTTCAATAATATCATCCGGATTGACGACGTTGCCTTTCGATTTGCTCATTTTTTCGTTGTTTTCACCAAGAATCATGCCTTGATTAAACAGTTTTTGGAACGGCTCTTTCGTTGGCACGACGCCGATATCGTATAAAAATTTGTGCCAGAAGCGAGCATACAACAAGTGAAGCACCGCATGCTCCGCACCGCCAATATAGATATCTACAGGCAGCCATTTTTTCAATTTTTCCGGATCGGCCAATTGCTCGCTGTTGTTCGGGTCGATATAGCGCAAGTAATACCAGCAGCTTCCCGCCCATTGCGGCATCGTATTCGTTTCGCGGCGGCCTTTTTTCCCTGTTTTTGGATCGACGACATTCACCCAATCTTCAATATTGGCAAGCGGCGATTCGCCTGTTCCAGATGGCTTAATTTCGTCTGTTTTCGGAAGCACAAGCGGAAGCTCTTCTTCCGGCACTGGCGTCATCGTGCCGTCTTCCCAATGGATGATCGGAATTGGTTCGCCCCAATAACGCTGGCGGCTAAATAGCCAATCGCGAAGGCGATACGATACTTTCTTTTCGCCTTTTCCGTTTGCCTCGAGCCATTCGATCATTTTCTTAATCGCTTCTTCTTTATTTAACCCATTCAAAAACTCAGAGTTGATATGCTCACCGTCACCTGTGTACGGTTCTTTTGTTACATCGCCGCCGGCGACGACTTCCTTAATCGGCAAGTGGAATTTTTTCGCAAATTCATAGTCGCGCTCGTCATGCGCCGGCACTGCCATGATGGCCCCTGTGCCGTAGCTCATCAACACATAGTCAGCGATCCAAATCGGCAATTTTTCCCCGTTTACTGGATTAATTGCATAGGCGCCTGTGAATACACCTGTTTTTTCTTTCGCCAAATCTGTGCGCTCAAGGTCGCTTTTGCTTTGAATTTGTTGTAAATATGCTTCTACTGCCTCTTTTTGTTCAGGCGTCGTAATTTTTTCGACGAGCGGATGCTCAGGAGCAAGCACGGCGTAAGTCGCGCCAAATAACGTATCTGGGCGAGTCGTAAAGACGGTGAACGTTTCATCATGCCCATCAATCGCAAAATGGACATGCGCTCCTTCTGAACGGCCGATCCAGTTGCGTTGCATTTCTTTAATGCTCTCTGGCCAATCGAGTTCTTCTAAGTCTTCAAGTAAGCGATCCGCATACGCCGTAATGCGAAGCATCCATTGTTTCATCGGCTTACGGATCACCGGATGCCCGCCGCGTTCGCTTTTTCCGTCTATAACTTCCTCATTCGCCAAAACCGTTCCAAGCGCTGGGCACCAGTTGACAGGCACTTCGTCGATATACGCTAACCCTTTTTCGTACAGCTTTAAGAAAATCCATTGCGTCCATTTATAGTAATTTGGATCAGTTGTATTTACTTCGCGATCCCAGTCATAAGAAAAGCCTAACGATTTAATTTGGCGGCGGAAATTATTAATGTTTTTCTCAGTAAATTCGGCTGGATCATTTCCAGTGTCTAATGCGTATTGCTCAGCCGGTAAGCCAAACGCATCCCATCCCATCGGATGAAGCACGTTATAGCCTTGCATGCGCTTCATGCGCGCCAAAATATCAGTTGCTGTATATCCTTCTGGGTGACCTACATGGAGACCAGCACCAGACGGATACGGAAACATATCCAATGCATAAAATTTTCGTTTCGCATCATCTTCCGTCGTCTTAAACGTTTTATTTTCTTCCCAATACTTCTGCCACTTCTTTTCAATCTCACGGTGATTGAAACTCATGTCGTGTCCTCCCATCCTTCTCTTTCTATTTCACAAGTGTTAACAAAATAGAAAATAAAAAAACCTCGCGCCCTTCCGTACAAGGGACGAGAGGTTGAACTTCCCGCGGTACCACCCTAGTTAGCGCACAAAAGCATGCGCTCGCTCGATTCGTTAACGCAGATTCACGGCGGACATTACTCGGCATAAAGCTGTTCACATCCGCAACTCAAAGGCGAGTTCATGAACAAACATCGGTTGACTCGCACCGACCGTCAACTCTCTGCATTCCGTTTTGTTCATTACTATTCCTTTTCACCGTTATTTGGCAATATTTTATTATAATCATTATTTTAAGAAATTTATTGCTTCGTTGCAAGTGTCATCCAAATAATTCATTACACTGCATGCTGTTTTTCATTATATGAGGAACTTTTTCAATTGCTATCTCGCTCTCCCTTATTCAATCTTTGCCCACATTTCTTCCGGATTCAGCTCGTAAATTCCGTTTTCACGATACATATAGTTGTTAATAATAAATTCTCGTCGAATCGTAGCGTAATCATCATAAAATTTTTTGATATACTCGTTCAACTCTTTTTCTCCGTATTTTTTTCCTTTTTGCAGCCCTTTTAAAATGTGCTCAAGCACAATTAGCTTCTTTTTCCGCTGCGCCGGAATATGTTTCAGCCGCCCGTCATTCGCAAAGAAATTGTCAATCACCTTTTGCCGTTCAGCCATAAGATCCTTTATCTCCTTTTTCACCTCGTCTTGTTTAGATAAATCCATTAAAGCTGATGCATAGTGCTTTATAACCGATTCGTTTAAGTAAAAATAAATCGTATTACCGTCGCGGCGCTCGTACACCGCGTTCACTTCGCGCAGCTTGTGCAAATGATGCGTAATCGTCGGCGGCGTCAAGCCGAGCTTGCCGGCAATTGCTTGCCCGTGCAGCGGTCCTTCCGCTAACAGCTTAATGATGCGTAGGCGCGTCGGATCACCTATCGTTTTAAAAAAGCTGACTAATCGGTTTAATTGCATAGGTGCTCCCCCCAAAAAATTTGATAATCATCTAATTAGATATATATCGAACTATACGATGATTGTCAATAAAAAGCACTCGGATTGATTCCGAGTGCTTTTTACATCATCCCTACCGCTTTCTTTTTTGCTTTTCGTTCACCGCTTAACTTCCGATCGTAAATGGAAGTCGTAAAAACGGAAATAAGAAGGAATACAAGCAGCAAAGCGAGCAAACGTTTCATACCAGCGGCATCAACAACAAATCCGCCTAGAACGGGGCCAACCATTCGACCGGCCGTTGCCGTGCTGTTCACAACCCCTTGGTAGAAACCTTCTCTTCCTTGGGGAGCCAATTGGCTAGCTACAGCCGGAATGGCCGGCCAAACAAGCATTTCAGCAATTGTCAGCACAACCATCGCGGCAACAAAGTGCCAAAATGAGCTCGCTTGCCATAAAAATGAACCTCTCCCACCTACATTTCATTTAGAGGTGGGAGTTTCTTACCACTCGATCGAAGAAGCTTCAACGCAGAAGAAGGCGGTCTTCTCCGGCTCGATAGGAATACCGGAAGCCTTCTCGACCGATTCAGTAAGCAACATCGGCCTGTCACCGATGGGGCGGTCCGACCCGTCTACTACTTCTTGCTTAGGCAATCCGTAGATACGTGAGCGTCGTTCGCATATCCCACAGAACGATCTGTTGATGGATCGCCTTGCTCAAAATGTTGCGGGCGCCATGAATGTCCCGATGTTCTTGATACCCGCAAGAACAGGCAAAGATTCGGGTGGAACTTTTTCTTCTCTTTTGGCAGACAGGACATGTCTGACTTGTATACGATTCATCAATTTCTTTCAGACGAATGCCTTGTTGGGCTAGTTTGTAAGCCAAATATTGCTTCACTTTTCCGAATGACCAGTTGGAGAGTTTTTGCGCCTGCTTCCGGTGCACTTTCTTTTTCTTTCTCGTGTGTCGCTCGACTCCTTCGACATTTCCGATGTATACGTCGGAAACAGATTGAGCGAGGCACCAATCGACGAATTGCTTGGTCGTTTTATGAAGCGCATCCCGCAGCTGGCGTTCGGATTTGGATAGGAGATATCGTTTGGCTCGTTCATACTTCTTCCATCTTCGGGAGCCTTTTTGGCATTTGGATTGCCGTCGTTGAATGTCAGCCAATTTCTTGTTTCGCAACCGATGAAGCGAGCGCACCTTTCTCCCTGTAATCAAGAGCGCTTGACCGTTTTCGCAAAAGGCGCCGATCGTATGGATTTCACCGAGATCGACACCGACGGAACGGCCCGGTTGATACGCTTTCGCTTCCCGACCGTCGTCGTAGGTGATGGCCAAATACCAACCGTGGTTATAACAACATTCGATTTCCTTGATCGTTCCTTTGGGTAAGCGGGAGACATGGACGAGGATCGGTTCTTCTCTTTTTCCACCATGGATGCCCATCGATAACGCAATGGTTCCATTTTCGTACACTTTGAACCCATCTTTCGCCCATTTCGTGTTGAAAAATTTCTTTTGTTTGTATGGGTAGCGAGCATGGTGAAGTCCTTTTTGAATAGCGGCTTGTGCCGATTGTCGCGCGAAGAGATATTGGTGGCAAACGGCTTGGATCGACTGGCTGTGGAGATGGAAGCGGCCTTTCGTGTGCTTTTGCAGTTCGCTTTTTGAGATGCGGCGGCCGTATTGAAGGAAATAGTCTTTGGCGAGCCGGAGGCACTCATTCCAAACGCGAGCTGACTCTCGGTTGCAGGTCCATAGCCGTTCGAGATCCCTCTTGGAGGCACGAAAGGCGACTTTTTGACCGCGGAGCATCGTGATTCCTCCTTTCATTACAACTTGTCTAAGGTAATTATAGCACATACGTTCTGTTTTAGGAAGAAAAACAGCCGATTCATCCCCCACCTACACTTCGCTTAGAGGTGGGAGACTTCTCGGTAGGTATGTTAAAATAAAAAATAAATCATACATAAGAGAGTTCGCCACAAAAATCCAATCGAATGAATACGATGCGATCCATCCCCCTAGCGCTGAACCGGCCGCTACCCCTACGTTTTGCGCCACATATATCGCGTTAAACGCTTTTCTTCCCCCTTCCGGCCAAACAGCACCTGCATAGGCGTTCATAACAGGAAATACAATTCCTGCTCCCAATCCAATAATAGTAAGAAAAATTGGGTAATGAGGCCAGCCGTGAAAAAAAATGAGAGAAACAATCGCTGCAAGCGTCGTCGCAGCACCCATCATCAACGTACGAAAGCCGCTCCACTTATCAAATAGCACGCCCCCTAATAAATTGCCGGCAATCGTTGCAGCAGAATTTAACATCAACACGATCCCTGCTACCGAGAGCGGTTTATGTAACTCGTCATGAACATAAATGGCATTTAAAGGCCATAAAAAAGAAGCCCCTGTTACGTAAACAGCCATTCCAATCATTAACATCCAAAGAGCGCGGGGCATATATTTTTCCTCCTTAAATTATTTCGAGTCCCAAAATAAATTGTAATCATTTTCAAAAAGAGACGCAATATGAAAAATAAAAGTACTGTCTCCCGGACATATAAATATAAAATTGCAATCATAACAGCTCAACTGACACGTTCAAAATCGTGAAAACACTTAATATAAAAAAGAGCTTCCCTAAATCCGATTAGGAAGCTCCTTGAAACGCTACTGCTCGATATGCTGCTTTGATTTTTGCGGCTGCCCGCCAGTTTGCTCATACGCTTTTTTTGACTGTTTGATCGGATCGAAATCCGTTCCCAACTCGATATCGTTATTATTGATTCCATTTCTTGTTTTTTGTTCCGGATTGTTTTGCTTCGAACGCTTTTTCATAGCGTCCTCCTTTAATGATCCAACAAAATCATGTCATTTTGCAGCTGCTCAAGCTGCAAACGCATCCGGTGAAGCTGTTCACGTTGTTGGGCGTTACAACTTAACGCCAAGTGCGCCAATTCATTCACGGCCTCCTCCAGCCTTTGTTGAGCATTCGTGTATTCCGTATCGTTATAATGCTCTTGTCTTTGCGCTTCATTATATTGCTCTTGCGCATAACGAATAACATCTTCGCAATGCTGCAAAAATTGTTCGACTGATTGCCGCGTCGCCATTTTTGTTCCCTCCAGCTCAAAAATAGTCGTTTCCCTTTTAATGTGCATTATTTGTGATTTCTTTATGACGTCAATGATTGGAAGCAGTCGATTTTTTAGATAAATCGTGCTACAATGCTGAAATGATGTAACGCAAACAAAGGGGGAACTTCCATGAACCCATTTCCATATAGCAACGATCAGAAACGTTATCATACGTGGAACTACCATTTGCGGCAAACGTTTGGACATAAGGTGTTTAAAATCTCTTTGGATGGCGGCTTCGATTGTCCAAATCGCGACGGCACAGTGGCATATGGAGGATGTACATTTTGCAGCGCGGCTGGATCCGGCGATTTTGCAGGCGATCGCGCCGATGATTTAGTCACGCAGTTCCATACGATTAAGGAAAAGATGCATAACAAATGGAAAGAAGGAAAATATTTAGCGTATTTTCAAGCCTTCACAAACACGCATGCCCCGGTCGATGTGCTGCGTGAAAAATACGAAACCGTTTTAAACCTTGAAGGTGTCGTCGGCTTATCAATTGCCACTCGCCCCGATTGCCTTCCGGATGATGTCGTCGAATATTTGGCGGAATTGAATGAACGAACATATCTCTGGGTGGAGCTTGGCTTACAAACGGTTCATGAACGTACCGCACTCCTTATTAATCGCGCTCATGATTTCGACTGCTACGTCGAAGGAGTGAATAAACTCCGCAAGCACGGCATTCGTGTTTGCACCCACATCATCAATGGGTTGCCCCTTGAAAACTACGATATGATGATGGAAACGGCGAAAACGGTCGCCCGCTTGGACGTACAAGGCATTAAAATTCATTTATTGCACTTGTTAAAAGGAACACCGATGGTAAAACAATACGAAAAAGGATTACTTCAGTTTTTATCGTTCGATGAGTACATTCACCTCGTTTGCGATCAATTAGAAGTGCTGCCTCCGGAAATGATCATCCACCGCGTCACTGGAGATGGCCCGATTGACTTAATGATCGGCCCGATGTGGAGCGTCAGCAAATGGGAAGTATTAAACGCCATCGACAAAGAATTGAAACGGCGTGACAGCTATCAAGGAAAATATTATAAAAAGGAGTTGAAAGCAATATGAAGCTTATGCGCATTCTCCCATTTGCCCGCTCGCTCATCGATTTAGCTGTTAAAGAAGGCGACATCGCGGTCGATGCAACAGTTGGCAACGGACATGACACCCTTTATTTAGCAGAACGAGTCGGAAAAAAAGGACATGTTTTTGGATTTGACATACAATCCGAAGCGATTGAAAATACCGCCAAGCGCCTGCAAGAACATGGAATGCTTGAACAAGTAACATTATTTCAGGCGAGCCATGATAAGCTGATCGAGAAAATTTCGGCACACTATCACGGACGCATTACTGGCGCCATCTTTAATCTCGGCTATTTGCCAGGGGGCGACAAACAAATCGTCACGAAACCGGAATCCACCATTCGAGCGATAGAACAACTATTGCACATTCTAGCTCCTGAAGGCATCATCGTCTTAGTCGTTTATCATGGACATCCAGAAGGGGCGATCGAGCGGGACGCATTGCTTGAATATGTGCAAACGCTAGACCAAAAACAAGCTCACGTACTGCGATATGAATTTATCAACCAAATAAACCATCCACCTTTTATTATTGCTATTGAAAAACGATGAACCTTCCCCACCTACACTTCGCTTAGAGGTGGGAGACTTCTCGGTAGATATGTTAAAAGGCTGTTCTGCTAGCAACAGCCTCTTTCTTATTTCCCCCATTTTTGCCATGCTCGATACATGCGGCTATTCCAGTAAAAAAAGAGGGAAACCGCACCGCCGCAGCGGATCAATTGTTTAGCCAGCCTGCGAATGTGGCGCTGTTCGGTCACCTTGCGATCCGATAAATATAGCCCTAACAGCCCGCGATGAATGAGGCGATGAAATGCACCGTGCGGCAGCTCATCTACATGGCGATCCGCCTCTTCAATAAAATGGCAAAAACGCTCATACAAAACCGAATCGTTTGGATAATAAAAGCAAAAGTTTAAATCCCCGCCTACCCGGTCTTCTTCTTGATCAATAAAGTAATCGAGCAAAATGTGCAATCCTTGAATATACGGAAAATAACCGTTGCGTACGCGCCTTGCCATTTCTTCATTAAATGAATCGGTAAACGCGTAAGCGACTAAACAAAAAATGCCTAATGTCGAACCGGAACACGCCGAGAATTCGTACCATTCCATCGGCGGGAGATTTTGTTTATGTTGTTCAAACCATCGTTCGAGGCGCGGTACTCGCTCCTCTTGTTTCACATGCTTATGTACTTGCAAGTCGCAATAATAACCCGCTAGTTCCGCTAATAACGGAGCAATAATTTCATAATGCTTCACTTGTTTCAACACATTTTGACACGTATAAACGAGTTCATGAAGATATCCTCCATCATTTTGTTCGTTGCGATGGCGGTAATAATTTACGGGAATTGCATCGATCCGCAAAGCATCCGGCATTGAGTCGTGCAACGTCCGAAAGTCAAGCGGGTCGAGCGACGTGCTTCGGTCACATAAATTATCAAGATAATCGCTAATGGTCTGGTAGGCGACAATAAAGCGGATGCAGGCGTCGATATTCGCCTCTGCCAGCAGCGCCAAAATAGCTCCTCCCTCGCAATGAAACGTTTTCGTTTCAATGCTGGCTAACGCTTGCCTCCGCAACTCCGGATCGGGAATAGCGCTCGCTTTTTGTTTCCAATACGCCAACTCGCGGTGCACGATTGGAAATACATTGCGATACACTTTTTTCATTAGAGAAATCGGATGTGTAGGAATACTCAACAAGCTCACCCCAACTAGTACCGTTACAATGATTTTTGTAGCTGCAACTGCGTTTCTAAAAACGTCTTTGCATATAGAAATACATCTTCTCTCTCAGGTTCATTGAAGATTTCATGATATAAGAAATTCCACTCTTTATACACCTTTTCCGATATCGGTAAATTGTCAAACCATTGTTTGACAATCGCTTTATCCACAATTTTATCGTCTCCCCCTTGCATGAGCAACAATGGAATGTCCGAAAACTTAGCGATATTTCGATGGGCAAGTTGCATTGCCTTAATAAGTTCACGATACCAGCGGACAGACACTTTTGTCACATAAAGTGAATCGTTTTTATCCATCTCACGCACTTCTTCATTTCTAGTCGCTACTTCTACTGACAATCCCGAATCAAATAGCATGGACGGAGTCACATAATTTAAAATTCTCGATAATAAATCGAGTCCTTTCGCTGGATATGTAACTAATCCTAAACATGGGGAGGAAAGGATGGCTCCGCTAATCGGAAGACGTTTTTCTTGCAGCGCTCTGATTACAATAAGACCGCCCATGCTATGGCCTAGCAAAAAGATAGGAAGATGAAAATCTTTCGCTGCTTGAATCCAATCTTCTACTTCATTGATATATTCGTCAAATGAATGAATGTGTCCTCTTTTTCTTCTTGTCGTCGTTCCTTGTCCCGGCAAATCCCCCATTACCACATGAAAACCGTTTAAACGAAACATTTCAGTCAGCCATTTATAGCGGCCATGATGCTCCGCCGCGCCGTGAACGATGACAACAACACCTTTTGCCTCATCTGCTTCCCATTTCCACATAAAAAGTCCCCCTTTTACATTTACGAATATAAAAAAAGTTTGTACACTTATAGTAAATACATACTTTGATTTAAAAGAAAGGAAGAAACGAATGATCTATCCTTATAATGGTAAACACCCGCAAATTGCCGAATCCGCGTTTATTGCTGATTATGTGACTGTTACCGGCGATGTCATCATCGGCGAAGAAACGAGCATTTGGTTTAACACCGTCATCCGCGGTGACGTCGCTCCAACGATCATCGGCAACCGCGTCAATATTCAAGATAACTCGATTTTGCACCAAAGTCCAAACAATCCGCTCATTATCGAAGACGATGTAACGGTCGGACATCAAGTGATCTTGCATAGCGCCATTGTCCGTAAAAAAGCATTAATCGGCATGGGATCGATTGTTTTAGATGGTGCGGAAATTGGTGAAGGGGCGTTTATTGGCGCCGGCAGCCTTGTTCCCCAAGGAAAAAAAATTCCGCCGCGCACCCTTGCCTTTGGACGTCCAGCCAAAGTCGTGCGTGAGCTGACAGAAGAGGATGAAAAAGAAATGGAGCGCATTCGCCGCGAATATGTCGAGAGAGGACAATACTATAAATCGCTGCAAAAGCGGTAACCGTGCAAAGCTATTCTTTCTTTTTGGCTGTATGAACTTCGTTTTTATTTATAAAAAAGTTCTATTTACGTATTTTGATCATATAAACACAATTATATGTTTAGTATAACGAACGATCTCAAAAAGCAAGGGGGCACAATATGTCGTCTATTTTATCATTTCTATTGGCCGCCCTCCTTCTGGGAATCATTGTATATTTCATGAAATCGATGTGGAAGGTAGCCATTGTTTCTTTTTGCATGGCCATTCTTGTTATTCCGCTGCTGTTAAATCAAGAAATTAAGACAGTTATCGAAAAATGGAAGCATTCGGATTTCATAAAAGAAGAAGCAAAGCTGCGCAGAGTTGTTTCCGAGTTTGTGGGTGAAGAAATAAAACCGTTTGTATTGCTTGATGTTCCAATCATTTCTCAGCTTCCGGAATTACCGCGAGGATGTGAAGTAACAAGCTTGGCGATGCTGTTAGAGGATGCAGGCGTCAAAGTTGATAAACTTATGCTCGCGCAACAGATTAGAAAAGATCCAACACCGTTTCAGCGCCGAAACGGAAAAGTGTATTTTGGAAATCCGCACGACGGGTTTGTTGGCGATATGTATTCACTTACAAAGCCAGGGCTCGGCGTGTATAATGAACCGATTGAAGAACTGGCTAAAAAATATTTACCGAACAAAATCGTTAATTTAACAGGCAGCGATTTTAGCGAGTTGCAGCAATATCTCTCAAACGGTTCACCGATTTGGATTATTACAAACAGCACATTCAAAAAACTCCCGGATTCAGCATTCCGCGATTGGGACACACCGAGCGGACCAATCAAAATCACATATTATGAGCACTCAGTTGTCATCACTGGGTATGACAATGACTACGTTTATTTTAACGATCCGCTTACAAGCGAAAAAAATAAAAAAGCGCCCAAGGCCGACTTTTTAGACGCTTGGACGCAAATGGGAAGACAAGCAATTACGTATCAATCAAATTAGATTGATAACGGTTGTTTGTCTTTTTTGTATAAATGGGAAAAGTCATATTTTTTTTCAACATATACTTGATGCCAAATTAGAAAAGCAAGGACCGTCCAAATTTTCCGGCTGTGATCAGCTTTGCCTGCGCAATGCTCATCAAGAAGGCGATATAGCTGCTCTTTATGGAATAAATGGTCTGTACCGCTTTCCTTGATGAGATTTTTAGCCCAATCGTACATTTCGTTTTTCAGCCAATGGCGAATTGGCACAGGAAAGCCAAGTTTTTTCCGGTGTAGCACATGGTCTGGAACAATGCCTTCTGCTGCTTTCCGCAAAATATATTTCGTCGTGTTATGGGCAGTTTTCCATTCAGGAGCAATTTTTGCTGCCACTTCAAACACGGCTTTATCCAAAAACGGAACACGCAATTCTAAAGAATGCGCCATTGTCATTTTATCCGCTTTTAACAAAATATCGCCGCGCAGCCATGTATGAATATCTACATATTGCATGCGGTTCACTGGCGGATAATGAGTTGTCTCTTGATAAAGAGGATGCGTAATCGCAGTATAATCCAACCCGCTGCGGTAGTCTTTCAGCAAGCAGCGTTTTTCTTCTTCGCTATACATCTTCGCATTGCCGATATATCGTTCTTCCATTGGTGTTAAACCGCGTTCAATAAAGCTCTTTCCTTTCACCCCATCCGGAAGAATACGGGCAATCGCTCGCAAAGCAGATTTGGCCGCATCAGGCATTCGTTCGAAGATTTCTAGCGACTGTGGCTCGCGATAAATATTATAGCCTCCAAACAACTCGTCCGCCCCTTCGCCTGAAAGAACGACCGTCACATGCTTTCTCGCCTCCCGCGCCACAAAATAAAGCGGCACAGCGGCAGGATCCGCAAGCGGGTCATCCATATGCCACATAATTCTCGGTAACTCGTCCATATATTCCTGCGGCGAAATGACATAACTAATATTTTCAACACCTAGTTTTTCAGCCGTTTCTTTCGCCACGTCAATCTCGCTAAAGCCTTCCCGCTCAAAGCCGACAGAAAATGTTTTAATGCCTGGATGGAATTGTTTTGCAATAGAAGCGATCAGTGATGAATCAATACCTCCAGATAAAAATGATCCAACCGGCACATCGCTGCGCATATGCACTTTCACAGAATCAAACAACACGTCGCGAATTTGTTTTACAAGCTCGTCTTCCGATTGAACGAGCGGATGGAAATTTGCTTTCCAGTAACGATGGATCGTCAGCGGTTCGCCAATTTTCTTTTGAATGTAATGACCAGGCTCTAATTTTTGAATCCCCACTGACATCGTCATCGGCTCAGGGACATATTGGAACGTTAAATAATGTTGTAGCGCTTCATAATTCAGCAGTTCATTTTCGAGTGCATGTAAAATGCTTTTTTTCTCGGAAGCAAAAAACGTGCGACCGTCTTGTTCCATATAGAAAAATGGCTTAATGCCGAATGGATCGCGCGCCGCAAAAATCGTTTTTTCCTCTTTGTCCCAAATGACAAAAGCAAACATGCCGCGAAGCTTTTCAACCGCTTTCTCTTTCTCAGCGCTGTATAAGGCGATAATGACTTCCGTATCGGAATGTGTCGCAAATTCGTAACCTTTTTCCAACAATTCATCGCGCAACTCGATGTAGTTGTAAATTTCACCGTTAAAAATAATCCAATACCGCTCGTTTTCATACGATAGCGGTTGGTGTCCAGCTTCTAAATCGATAATACTGAGACGTCTGAAGCCAAAATTGACGTGCTCATCAAAAAAGTATCCATCGTCATCGGGACCGCGATGTGTAATCATATCATTCATTTCTTCAAATGTTTGCTTCCACTGTTCATCAATTGGATTTGGATGGTCATGAATACAACCAATAAAACCGCACATGCCGTTTCACCTACTTCATTATATTCAACTCGAAAATTATATCATATATTTGTCCATTTGAAACGTTACATTTATTTTAACCATTGGTTACAATAAATTAGTCGAAGCCGGCAAAACATTCGTTTCACCCAATCCATAAATAGGGCGCAAAAAAGAAAGAGAGTTACATAAAGATGCAACTCTCTTTTCCATTCTTCATTACTTCGCCAACGCCGAAGCTTGTTCTTTTAACGCTTCCGCTTTGTCTGTGCGCTCCCAAGGAAGATCGATATCTGTGCGTCCAAAGTGGCCGTAAGCAGCCGTTTGCTTGTAAATTGGACGGCGTAAATCTAACATTTTAATAATTCCGGCTGGGCGAAGGTCGAAGTTGTTGCGCACCACTTCAATTAAAATATCTTCTGACACTTTTCCAGTGCCGAATGTGTCGATCGAAATCGATACAGGCTTCGCTACACCGATCGCATAAGCCAATTGTACTTCACATTTCTCTGCAAGACCAGCCGCAACGATATTTTTCGCCACATAGCGAGCCGCATAAGCTGCCGAGCGGTCAACCTTTGTCGGGTCTTTTCCAGAGAACGCACCGCCACCATGACGAGCGTAGCCGCCGTATGTGTCAACGATGATTTTGCGTCCTGTTAATCCTGCATCCCCTTGAGGACCGCCGATAACGAAACGGCCTGTTGGGTTGATAAAGTATTTTGTATTTTCGTCGATCAATTCTGCTGGAACGACCGGTTTAATAACGTGTTCTTTAATATTGCGAACGATTTGCTCTTGCGTGATTTCCGGATGATGTTGTGTAGAGACAACAATCGTGTCGATGCGCACTGGTTTTCCATTTTCATCGTACTCAACTGTCACTTGCGTTTTTCCGTCTGGACGCAAATAAGGGAGAATGTCCTCTTTGCGAACTTCCGCTAAACGGCGAGCTAATTTATGTGACAACGAAATCGGAAGCGGCATCAACTCTTTCGTTTCGTTGCAAGCAAAACCAAACATTAATCCTTGGTCGCCTGCGCCGATCGCTTCGATTTCTTCGTCAGTCATCTGACCTTCGCGCGCTTCTAGCGCCTTATCAACCCCCATAGCAATATCTGGAGATTGCTCATCAATTGACGTTAAAACTGCGCACGTATCAGCGTCAAAACCGAACTTCGCACGAGTATAACCGATTTCACGAATCGTATCGCGGACAATTTTCGGAATGTCTACGTACGTTGATGTCGTGATTTCCCCACTCACTAATACGAGACCAGTCGTTACGCTCGTTTCGCATGCTACGCGGGCGTTTGGATCTTTCGCTAAAATCGCATCTAAAATCGCGTCGGAAATTTGGTCGCAAATTTTATCAGGGTGGCCTTCTGTAACAGATTCAGAAGTAAATAAACGGCGTTTGGCTGACATTCTTTCGTTTCCTCCTCTTTATTGTTCATGTTCGAGAGACGCCGTCCTTGCGCCTCTTATCGCTGAAAAATTGATACGGCACTCATTTCCCCGCTTCTATAAACGAAAAAACCTTTCCTTCGATGTCGAGGAAAGGTGATTGTTTTCATATCGCGCCTTTCACTCTTATCGTTCAAGGGCTCTGCCTTGCCACAGGTTAGCACCATTTCACATGTACAATTGTTGTGACGGTTGCTGGGTTTCATTGGGCCTGTCCCTCCACCAACTCGGGATAAGAGTAACCGTTCAATATGTTATCTTATCTTAAATAATAAAGAAAAGTCAACAAGATTCGGCAAAATTTTTTATATGCTAATTTCCATATTAGTTTGTAACAAAATGGACAAAAATAAAAGCAAAAAATTACGCTAAATAGTATGGAATATTTATTTAAATGTGTTATACTATTTTCAAGGTTATAAATCAAAAACAAAAAGGTAGGTTTTGTACATGAGTACTGTTGACGTCACAAATAAATTAGCGGTGCTACTGCAACAGCAAAATATACAACAAAATTTATCTGTTCCACAGCTAGTAGAAAAAATTTTAGCGCGTAAAGAAGGGGTGCTAACAGCAACTGGCGCTGTTGCCACAACAACGGGAAAATACACAGGACGTTCTCCTAAAGATAAATATATCGTAGAAGAAGCTTCAACAAAAACAAAAATTAATTGGGGAACAGTAAACCAACCAATTTCAGAAGAAGCTTTTGATAAATTATACAACAAAGTTCTTGATTATTTAATGACTAAAGAAGAAGTGTTCGTATTTAAAGGATTTGCAGGGGCCGATCCAAAATACCGCTTGCCAATCCAAGTAATCAATGAATTCGCTTGGCATAACCTGTTCGCCCATCAGCTCTTTATCCGTCCGACGCAAGAAGAATTGCAAACACATGAAGCGCAATTTACGGTCATTTCCGCTCCAAACTTTAAAGCGGACCCTGCGGTCGACGGAACGAAATCCGAAACGTTCATCATTATTTCGTTTGAACGCCGCATCGTATTAATTGGCGGAACGGAATATGCGGGCGAAATTAAAAAGTCGATCTTCTCGGTTATGAATTACCTTCTCCCAGAGCAAGATATTTTATCGATGCACTGCTCGGCGAACGTTGGCCAAGAAGGCGATGTCGCGCTCTTTTTCGGGCTTTCCGGAACAGGAAAAACAACGCTTTCTGCTGATCCAAAACGCCGCTTGATCGGTGATGATGAGCACGGTTGGTCAAGTAGCGGAGTGTTTAACATCGAAGGCGGTTGTTATGCAAAATGTATTAACCTTACTCGTGAAAAAGAGCCGCAAATTTTTGATGCGATTCGCTTCGGAGCGGTACTTGAAAATGTGGTTGTTGACGAAAATACACGCATTCCGAACTATGATGATGCGGCGCTTACAGAAAATACGCGCGCAGCGTATCCGATTCAATCGATCGATAATATCGTTGACCCTAGCATTGCTGGTCATCCGACAACAATTATTTTCTTGACAGCAGACGCGTTCGGCGTGCTTCCGCCAATTAGCAAATTGACAAAAGAACAAGCAATGTATCATTTCTTAAGTGGCTATACAAGCAAATTGGCCGGTACAGAACGCGGCATCACGTCTCCGCAAGCCACGTTCTCAACTTGCTTCGGCGCTCCGTTTTTGCCGCTTCCAGCGACTCGTTACGCGGAAATGCTCGGCAAAAAAATCGACGAGCACAACGTGCAAGTGTTCTTAGTGAACACAGGATGGACGGGCGGCGAATACGGTGTCGGTAGCCGCATGAAGCTGCAATATACACGCGCGATGGTGCAAGCCGCACTTGAGGGCGAACTTAACAACGTTGAAACAGTGAAAGACCCGATCTTCGGCCTTGAAATTCCAGCGCACGTTCCAGGTGTACCTGACGAAGTATTACTGCCGAAAAACACGTGGGCTGATCAAGAAGCATACGAACGGAAAGCAAAAGAGCTTGCTGAGAAGTTCCGCGAAAACTTCAAAAAATTTGCGAACATCGATCCAAACATCGAAAAATTGGGTGGACCAATCGCCTAAAGACAATAAGGGTGTCCCAAAGACAACGGGACATCCTCTTTTACTATATATACAAATATGCTTCTCTTGCTTTCTTCATAATCAAACCGTGTTCATTTAACATACCTACCGAGAAGTCTCTCACTTCTTAACGGCGTGTAGATGGGGGAGCTTCATTCGCCAATCAATCGAAATTCATCCGCCGATAAATTTCCGCGTAGACGAACAAATAGTGGCACTATTTGCTCTATTTGATTGCATAACCATTTCTACAGCACGTACGTAACCGGCAATTTTATTACACAAATTCATTTTCTCTATAAAAACCGCTTGTCGAAACAATTCAACAAGCGGTTTTCATCGTCAAAGCATGGATGGCTCCCATTTAATCCATTCTCCGTTATCCGGATCAATCGAAGCAAGACGAAGCCAACTGTTTTTAACTTTTTGATAAAATGATGCATCGGTGCGAAGCAAGTTCTCAATATAATGCCGCGGCGCTTCGATAACAACAAGTAAACGAAGCGGCGAATGGAACAATTCCCGATCGGAGGAGGCGACTGACTGCCACGGTAATCCAGCAAGCAAGTCGCTTGCATTTCCTTGCATAATACCGATACCAGCTGTGACTGTCTGCGTCGTTTTGCTGCCGCTTCCGTAATAGTGCGGAACGACGGTGGAGGCGTAGTACTGCAAATTAATCCATTGGCCAACAGTCGCCGGACCAGCGATAATGTTGGCGAGGATTTCGCCCGTTGGATCCTCCCGCCAATCGTAGCTGTGTAAAAATACTCTTCCATCTAAACGGCTATATTTCGTCAGTTCGCGACGACCGATTAAAAACGCAGCGTTTCCAGCTAGCCCCCATTCCGGACGAATTTCGCTCCAATCAACAGCGCGACGCTGTGCGTCAGACACTGGATCGCTCGGCTTTTCGCCGACGTGCGGCAGTTTTGTAGACCGCTCGTTGTTCGCCATGCGACTTACTTCTGGGAGCACGCTTTCTACCATGCTAAAGGCGTTTTGTGCTCTCTCGGATAACGATGGCACTTCAAGCCAGCGAAGCTCATCGACCGTCGTAATATGTTCAGCGGCCACAAATACCGTCTCATCCGGAATAACAATCCCTTCTTTAGCAAGCCCTTGGCGCACTTCTTGTAAATTGCAAAGCGCAGCAAACACGCGGGCGTTAAACGCACCTGCTGCCCCGCCGCATGCCCCGCAATCGAGCGACGAAGCGTATGGATTGTTCACCGTCGCGCCTTCATGACCGCATACGATAACCAATGGGGCAAACGATGAGGTCAATCCAATGCTGCTAAGCAGTTGTTTAACGTACTGAACTTGCTCCTCTGTGGAGAAGCCGACCGGCAAACCAGAAGTATCTGATTGCCCCTGGCGTTCCAACGACAATACCGTCTGCGGTTTTTTCTCGACCGTCTCTTCCACTTCGCGAATCCAATGACCAGCCTGCAAAGGAGCGATGCTGCGCGCAATTGTATGCAGTCCAAGCCAAGATCCGCTCATTTCTGGAAGCAATAAACTGGCTAATAAATGTTGTTTCACTTTTTTAAATATGTGTCCGACAAAGCGGAACACATTGCGTCTTTGCCGATAGGAAGCAACGTGTTCCGGTGCAGCTAATTCGCAAATTTCCTGCTGCGGTTCAACAATCACTGGACACGACGGGTGGGTGTGATGGCTATCAAGTTCGCGCGTTCGGATTGGCAATCCGAAAAAGCCGGCACAGCCGTACGTTTCAAATGGTCCCGCCTGTTCAATATATCGGCGAAACGGCTCGGACCGGACATCGATGCAAAAAAGAAATTGAGCGACAGGCTCCTGCTGATTTTCAGGGCAATTCGACATCATCGCTTTCTTTAGTTGTTCTTCATACGTTTCTTCCCACGCTTCCAACCAAAGCTGGTAAC
This sequence comes from Anoxybacillus tepidamans PS2, assembly GCF_000620165.1. Lineage (GTDB taxonomy): Bacteria > Bacillota > Bacilli > Bacillales > Anoxybacillaceae > Anoxybacteroides > Anoxybacteroides tepidamans_A. Next base: position 16,135 of record NZ_JHVN01000012.1, on the reverse strand, counting down.
GACCAACTCGCCAAAAGCGGTCAGCGAATGTTAAACGGGCGCCTTGTTCTTCCGATTTCAACTGTCGCCATTGTGTAACCGTCATGTCTCCCCAATGGATCCAGGCAGCTAATAATGGAAGCACATCAGAGGTACCTTTGTCATTGTTTATTGTAAAATCTAGCGGCAAATGCGGTGCAGCAAATGCCCATTCAAGTGAGAGACGAATTGCTAAGTAATCTACTAGCAACGCAACACCCTGGCCCGCTTGCCGAGAACGCCATAACAACATACCAGTCCATCCAGGCAAGGCGAGAAGATGCGCTTCAAGATAGTGTAATATCTTCTCCTCGTCAACGCCAAGGTATGATAGGGCGCGCTGCAATGCTCGTTCTGGATCATCTGGCCAGTCGGAAAGCCGCTTGCGCTCTTCTTTCGTCAACGCTGGATCATAGTTTGCTAACTGTCGCCAAGCGCCGAACAAACCGCGATCCCGAAACGGCAGCTCCCAAGCCGACTGTCCTTCATCTAAAAATAGTTTGCACCATTTGATCATTTGTTGGTCAAGCCGACGACCTTGCTCGCTATCGCGTGCACTGGCTGGCTGAATAGCCGAACGACGCCAAGAAACAACGGATTCTGACATTTCCGAAGCCAATTCGATCAAGTCAGAGGAAGCGAGCCATTCGGCTGGCACCGTTTCGTTCCAAAGAAGCGAACGGCACAATTGTTCCGCTTTATGGCGCGACACTGGAAGATGCTGTTCATCAATCCAATGCTGCAATCGGCTTTCAAGAAGTTCTGCAGCGATTTCTCCCTTAGCGTGCGCTGCGAAGAAGGATGCCATCGTTGGATATAAATCAATGCCCTGCATCTGCTGAAACCGGTCCGCCACCTCTGAAAACGGCAAATGTTCAAGTCCCATCCATGGATGACGGGCGATGAACGTGGAAATTGGCCAGAGCGGAGCAATAACTGCGCTCGCCTGTTCGACAATCTCCTTTATCGGCCGTTCCACTATAGAAATTCCTTTTCGTTTCTCTTGTTCGCGCGGACGTTCAAGTGAAATCGCGTGTTTACTCATCGATAGCTCCCCCCTTCATATAAACATTCAAATAGTGCGGATGTGGTTCGACAGCCGATAAGCGTGGCTCGCCAAAATGAACAAGCCACATATAAAAGCGGACAAACAGTCTGGACGAACGATTTCGGACAAGCCAGAGAATGGCTATGGCCGCAACCACAAACAACGAAAACGCCAACCATTCGAGCGCAGACGGCGGCACCTTTCCAGACGGTAATGCTCCTTGAATTAACATCGTCAAGCGATGTCTTACTCCTTCCGAAATAAGCGCCATCACCGCAACAGCGGCCAATCCAAGCCAACGTCCTTCGCGGAAATCAGCAAGCCGCCCCCATGCCACTGTTATCGACGCTCCCAAAAGTAGAGCGCTGAAAAGACGATTTGGTTCTTCAGGCGATATGAGCCAAAATTGTACTCCTATCGCTAAACCAAGCAAAGCGCCACCCCACCAAGATCCGACCGAAGACGGACGCACTGCGCGTCCCGGGCGCGGCACGACAGAACCAGACTGCAAAAACAAAGTGGCTTTAAACAAACCGTGCAAAATCAGATGAACCACCGCTGCCCCATAAGCGCCGAGCGCGCATTGAACAAACATTACGCCCATTTGCGCCATCGTCGATGCCACTAGCTGCCGTTTATAATCAACTTGCACAAAGCTAATACCCGTACCGAGCAGAACAGATACAAAGGCGATAATAAATAGTAGCACATGCGCCTCAATATTGTTAAACAATGGAGAAAAACGCGCCAATAACAAGCCTCCCGCATTGACAAGACCAGCGTGCATCACCGCTGATACAGGCGTTGGCGTCACTGCTGATTCGAGCAGCCAGCGATGAAACGGCCATTGCCCAGCTGGAATGATAGCAGCGAGCAAAAGCAGACTGTTCATCGTTAGTTTCTCCGAAATGCTAAGATTGCCAACATGTGACGGAGATAAAACGAACGACAACTTCCATTCACCGAAAGCCGCCCAGAGCCACACAGCCGTACCCGCGATCGCCAGCCAACTGATGAGAAACATCGTTCCCATTTGTATAGCAACCGCCCTTGATGGTGCCCATTCCTTTTTCAACCATGTCAAAGCAACAAGACCGACGAACGGCATTCCCCAGCAAACAGCGACAATGCGCAAATCATTGCTGCTCCATATCGTAGACGCGGCAACCGCCGTCCATGTTAACAGCCAAAAATAGTGCCGGTATGCGCGATCGCCATGCAAATAACGTATTGAAAACCGCTGGATCATCCAACTAAGCATCGAAATATAGAAACCCATAAGCCAGCTCAGACCGTCAAAGCGCCAAGGGCCTATTTCCACCCCTGCTCCGGCTCCGATCCAGCCGATGAGCGCTGCGGCCGCCGGCAGTAATAGCAAACCGACATGAGTGTACACATAACGTTCTCGGATGCGTGGATGCAAAAACATAACGCTGCTGACTAGCACAACGACGAGTGCAGCAAACCAGATCCATACAAATAATTCGTGCAAGACCATGTTCTCCTCCCCCTTCTCATCACGCGCATCATTTCCTAAATTCGGAAAGAAAAGAAAAAACCGGCTATGTCATTGAGGCAACACCGCCTTTTTTGCATCAAAAGACGGCACGCTGCCAATCAATTCCCCATAGCCGGTTTATCTTCATCCAACCACTCTCTTAACAGATGGTTGCGAGATCTCCCGTTTTTTTTATAGTTCGGTTTCCCTTCAACAAGCCTAGGTGAATTCCACCTTAGCTTTTGAAGAGCTCCCTTTATAAAAAGATATGCGTATGTTCCGATATTTTAAGTTTGCTTTAATTATACAACAACTTGATCAATATTTCATCTTTTATTTTAGAAATTTATTGTTTTGGTCCTTTTTTCACATCAATAATCATCTGTTTCTTTTATTTTTATGCACCATCCAATCATTCCGCCTAGACAAAAAAGATTTGTTCGAATTGATCAACCTTTTTCGTGTTCCTATATTACACCGCTAGTCCGTTTTTCATTGTACATCCGGTATTCTCAAATATGGTATTGTTCTTATCTAAATGGAAATATCTTTTGTGCATAGCGGTCCCTTTGAAGGGAATTACCGTTACGCCTGTTTGCTGCACTAAACCGTCTCCAATCGCCTTGTGCATACAATCGCTACAATCATCAATGCTAATACAAAAAACACGCTGCTCAGACCAATGGTAATCCAAATGAGCGAAATATGCAGCAAGTAAAGAACAGTGCCTGCAAGCCCTAACCCGAGAACCATCGCAGAAAGCGCCCATATGACAATTTCTTTCGCGAAATGCCACAATACGGTGTTGCGTGTCCAACCGATCATACGATACATTTGAAATTCACTTTTTCTTTCTCTTAATAATGTATTGATTCCTTCACTGACGCCGATAACGGCAAGATAGGCAGAAGACACAATAACGGAGATTTGAAACCAAAAAGTCACATCTCTCACATATTCCCCTAAGGTTGTTACTGCTGTTGTCTGCAAGGCAGAAGCCAAAGCGGATACCTGCACAGCCATCAGCACAGTCGAAAGCAGCAAAATTCCTGATGTCGGTACAATCCAACGCCGATAATAACGAAGCGAAGCAAAACGTTGATCAGCCACAATCTGGGGTGTTCCTTTCTCCCTCCGCTGAAGCAAATAAGTTGCCAGTATCAGTGAAAATGCCCATAGGCCCGCGGCTAATCCGTACAATGGCAAAGCCATGTCTAATAAGTATAAAATGCCTAAAGAAACAACGAAGGCAACCGTCATGAGTACATATTGCTCTATACAGTTCCTGTTACGAATGTGCTGCTCTCTCCATCCTATAAGGGCAAGCCATTCATTTTCAAGGACCAACACGTTTTTTTCAAAAGTTAGTCTCATGGCAAGCCAAAGCATCGCAAACAACGTAAAAAGAACTGTTGTTAAAAGATTCATATGATTCCATTTATATGTCAACTGCTGGGCTATTCCTAACGTCGTCCACGGTTCTTTGACCTTTCCGATTTTTTCAACATCAAGCGTCATTTCCTTAAACGAAGCGCCTGCCACTACATCTACTTCATATCCTTGCCTCAATAACTTCGTTGCGACTTTCTCTATTTTTTGTCGTGCCGCTTCATCGTATTTTTTGATTCCGGCTACGCGAATGCGAATCGCGTCAATTGGCTTCTTTCCTTTGATCAGTTCGGCTGATTCCAACGTCGTCACACCGCTGGCGGGTGCGGGAATAAAGCTGCCTGGAATGGTGGTCGGCGTTAATGTGCGGCCGTTTTCCGTCTTCGCCTCCATTTCGCCGTAAATGCCTAACGGGCTTGCTGCGAGTTTGCTGTGAGATCCTGTTTTAGGCGAAAACGTTCCTACCTGCTCAATGAAAAAAGGAATCTTAAAGGATGTTAACATTGAAACGCCACGTTTTTCTATTTTTTTATAAGATGGCGGCTCGCCAGATTGTACAACGTTCACTTTCGGAATCGAATCAAGGCGATGATAAGCAATTTTCGACGCTACATAATAAACGGACGTATCACTATCGGCCATATATCGTTGCGAGATGGAAGGCTGCCATTGATCGTTGAGAAGCAATGCCGTTCCATCAAACGGTTTTTGAAGCTTTGATAAATCTAAATCAATTGTTTTAGATTGGGTAGCGGGTTCCTTTTCTAGCTCCTTTAAAGCTGAAGTAACCTGCTCTGGTTGGGCTTCCATGAGCCATTGTCCTTTTTGTAAGTGAAGTTTGCGAAGATAATCCTCGGTACTCACATGAAGTGTATCGGCTTTTAGCCGAAGAAAAATAGGGATGTTCAAATTATCACGTTGAAGAACCTTTACAATTGGCGGATTTCCGTAATTTTTTAGCATTGCTTTTAATGCCACTGCTCTTGGATCTTGATTGTTATCCAATTCTAGCGGCTTCTTTAACTCGGAAAAATCAATGCCAGTTAATTGCTGTTCGCTTTCCGGATCAATGGCGGTTAAAAGGTAATAATTATCCGGCATAAGTATCATCATGGCTATACTAGAAAAATGAGACTGCGTCGATGGATTCACAATATATTGGATCATTCCAGGTCTAGACTGCTCAAAATAGGTGAGCATTCCGGGTTGACCGATTGGGTATTTCTTATATCCGTCTGATGTATAAAATTGATAAGTAAATCTTGTTGGATTTTTCAAAACAGGAAGTTCCAACGAAAGTCGCTTTCCGCGAAAATAACCTAACGAAGCGACTGGGGCAGCCACTTCGATCATTGAGTCCGCTTTAATACGCCTCCATTCCTCAATAGAAATGCCTCCTTTGCTGTCGCCAATATAGTTTTCTTCGACGATGCCAAGCTTTTTTTCCACTTGCGTTCTTGATGAGGCCGGGCGCACTAATAAATCGTATGTACCTCTTCCATATTGCTCAATGCTGTGATTCACAGTCGATTTTGCTTCCTTCGCTTGGAAAAGGCCAAATGGAATCAAAGTATAGACGCTGATTAGGGCGGCCAACATGGCAATAGTCGCCATTTTTCGATGAAAGAGGCGACTCCAAACCATTCGAATCATACCTTCACCTCATTTGACAGAAGAAAACCATCCTTTAACAAGTAAATATTGTCTGAATGAACGGCTACTTCCATATCATGAGTGACTAAAATAATTGTCTTCCCTTGTTTGGTTAGTTGGAGCAGAATCTCGATCACGTTATCACGATTTTCGCGATCCAAATTTCCTGTCGGTTCATCACAAACTAATACATCCGGATTGGCAATGAGCGCTCGAGCAAAAGCGACACGCTGCTTTTCCCCACCGGATAGATCATTCGGCAACCGAGAAAACAGCGGCTCCTGAATGCCAAGCGATGGCAGCAACACTTTCGCTTTTTCATATAGATCCTTCTTTTTTTCATCGTAATATAAAGGCAAAATAACATTGTCTAAAACCGAATAATATGGTAACAATTTAAAGTCTTGAAATACAAAACCGATGTGACGGCGGCGAAAATCGCTTTTTTCTCGTTCACTCAGTTGGTATATATTTACATTACGGTAATTGACTGTTCCTGTATCTGGTTTTAATAAGCCAGATATAATTTTTAATAATGTAGATTTGCCTGAACCGGATGGTCCAACGATCGATACCCAGCTTCCTTGGTCAATTGTAAGATCAATGCTGTTTAAAACTTTGATTTTATTAGAATGGTGCTCAAAAGATTTGCTGATGTTTTCTAGCCTGATCACTTTTTTCCTCCTCATCAATAAACGAGGCTGTGTAAACATTTGAAAGAGTCATGCCATGAAACATCGCGTATATTAGATTTCAGAAACGATGAATCATGAACTAGTCTCTTATCGAACAGCCTCGTTGTCACTTTACCCTATTTTCACTACGTCATCCTTAACGGTCTTTCAATGTCACACTTCCATAAACAGTTGTCGAAGAACCATTAGAAACATAAAGTGATGTATTCCATGTTTTTGTACTCAATGATCCTTTAGTATAGTAGGAACTATCAGTTGCAGAGTAATAGTTAGCTTGTGGATCATAATAGGATGTCGTCATTCCATTATAGTAAGATACATAATATACGTTCGTTGATCCACCTCCCCAAGATAACTTTTTTGTAAACGTTGCCGAAGAGCCTATCTTTGTTTCATTCGCAGGGCTAATGCTTGCATCAACAGGATAGGCCGCAGAGGCAGTCGACACGCTAATACCTAGTAGTAGACTACCTCCAATAATACCCAAAGATAGTTTTTTTAATAAATTCATAAAAATCCCTCTGTTAATTTTTTTATTTTTTGTAATATTAATACAATTATATTTTTTACTAAAATGTAAAAAATGTCAATATGATAGATGGAAAAATTTATAGATTTCTAGTAATACAAGTCATATCAGATAGAATCTCTAAACACACTCTTTTTATTTCCTCATAAAATTATAATTTGACCTATTCTAATGAAAAACAATTGACACAATCATACTAAAATCGCCATATACCTAAACGGACACTCTATATGCAAAAATAAAAACGACCTTGCCCTGTGGCAAAATCGTTTTGCTTCGCTGATTAGTTAATCGAATGCAGCGAAATCAACTCGTACGTCACAATCGTGCGATGATTGGCAAGTTCAATTTTTTTGACAACCGCTTGTCCGCTCGCTTCGCTTTGCAGCGTCCGTTTCACCTCAAGCGGAATATCGATCGGGTACAAGCGATACCCTTCTTTTTCTAGCACAAACAAATTATCTTCAATGCGCTTTTCTTTCCCCTTTGTTACAATCATCGTTTGAAACTCCAACGGCATCCCCATTGAACATACATCCTTTCCTATTCGTTCTCTCTTTATAGTACCAGACTATTGCCGTTTCATCCATTCCGCCAGCCGCCGCACCGTTTCTCGATTTTCTTTTGGCGGAAAGTAATGGGTAAAGTGAGGAAAATACCATGTTGTCACTCGTTTCCCCGTTTCCTTCAGCCGCCGTTCTAGACGATGTGCGTGTTCAATGGATACGTTTCGGTCTTGTTCCCCATGAATAATGAGAACAGGTGCTTCGATGTATTCGATGTCATAAAGCGGCGTGCGCCATTTATATCGGTTCGGATATTTGGTCGGGGTGCCGCCAATGACCCGTTTCATCATTTTTCGCAAATCGAGCCGTTCCCAATAAGTGAGCTCGATGTCCGATACCCCTCCCCAGACAACAACGGAACAAACGGAACGCTCTAAAATAGCGGTGTAGAGCGCCATCGCGCCTCCACGCGAAAAACCAAATACGTGGATGCGCTCACGAACCACTTTCGGGTGAGCTTGTAAAAGGCGAAAAGCAGCCAATGCGTCATAGCGGTCTTCTCCCACGAAGTCTTCGTTTCCCTCCCCACCTTGATTGCCGCGATAAAATGGGGCCATGACGACAAACCCTTCCGCTGCAAATTGCGTAATTCTCGCCAGGCGCACCTTCCCGACGTTTTTAATGCCGCCGCGAAGGTACAGAAACCCATCATAAGTTCCTTCCGCTTTCGGCTCCGCTAAAAACCCTTTCACCTTCAACCCTTGCGATAGATAGGTGACGAGAAACACATTAATATGCGGATTCGGAGATGGAAAACGCTGTTTCTCAATCATTTGTCCATCCATGACGTTCCTCCTTTTCATATAGGCATTCACACATTTTTTTCATCAGCATACGATAAGGTACATATCCACTTCATCATAAGGAGGTCTGACGGCCGTGAAAAAATGGATACGCATTACGATGATCTCATTTTTGGTTGTTGTTTTAGCCATTCCAATGGCTTGTGCCAAACAAGAGAAAGAAACGACAAAGGTCCGGGTTGCTGAAGTCACGCGCTCGATTTTTTACGCCCCTCAATATGTTGCCCTCTCTAAAGGCTTTTTTAAAAAAGAAGGGCTCAACGTCGAATTAACGACGACATGGGGCGGCGATAAAACAATGACGACTCTTCTATCAGGAGGAGCAGATATCGCCTTAGTCGGTTCAGAAACGTCGATTTACGTATACAGCCAAGGAACAAACGATCCCGCCATCAACTTTGCCCAATTGACGCAAACCGATGGAACATTTCTCGTCTCCCGCAAAAAAATAGACCATTTTTCGTGGGATTCACTAAAAGGAAGCGTGTTTCTTGGACAGCGAAAAGGCGGCATGCCGCAAATGGTTGGTGAATTTGTCTTAAAAAAACACGGCATCGATCCGCATAAAGATTTACAGTTGATTCAAAATGTTGATTTTGCGAATATTGCCAACGCCTTCGCCAGCGGCACAGGCGATTACGTCCAGCTATTCGAACCGACCGCCAGCATTTTTGAGCAGCAAGGAAAAGGCTATATCGTCGCCTCGTTTGGGACGGAGTCCGGCCATGTCCCATATACATCGTTTATGGCAAAACAAAGCTTTATCAAAAACAATAAAAATGCCATCGAAAAATTTACACGCGCCCTCTATAAAGCTCAGCAATGGGTGGAAGCTCACAGCGCCGCCGAAATCGCCCAAGCGATTCAACCGTATTTCAAAGACACGGATATTCAGCTGATTGAAAAAGTCGTGAATCGCTATAAACAGCAAGGTTCCTACGCCACAAACCCAATTCTTGACGAGAAAGAATGGAACAACTTGCAAGCGATTATGGACGAAGCGGGAGAGCTGCCAAAGCATGTTGATTATTCCAAACTCGTTAATACGTCTTTTGCGAAAAAAGCGATGGCTAAATAATCGTGGCAGGTGAAAATGATGAGCTTTTTAGTCGTCCACCGCATCAGTCATACGTATTTTACCGAAAAAACGGCTATTACCGCATTAGACAATGTGTCGCTTTCGATTGAAAAAGGAGAGTTTGTCTCTTTTCTCGGCCCGAGCGGCTGCGGAAAAACAACATTACTTTCAATTATCGCCTCGCTTATTCAGCCGACTGAAGGAACGGTCATGTTAGAAGGTGAAAAAATTCATTCCATTCATCCATCTGTCGGCTACATGCTGCAACAAGATTATTTGTTCCCTTGGAAAACGATCCAGGAGAACCTATTTCTTGGATTAAAAATTATGGGGATCGACACGGCGGAACGAAGGAAAAATGCGCTTTCGCTTCTAGAACGGATCGGATTACAAGGAACGGAACACTACTATCCGCAGCAACTGTCAGGCGGCATGCGCCAACGAGCAGCGTTAGTGCGAACGTTGGCCACCGATCCGAAAATATTGCTGCTCGATGAACCGTTTTCCGCGTTAGACTACCAAACAAAACTAAAATTAGAGGAACTCGTCTGGCAAACGCTGAAAGATTACGGAAAAACAGCCCTGCTTGTCACTCACGATATCGGAGAAGCCATCGCCATGAGCGATCGCATTTTCTTATTTTCCGCCAAGCCAGGGCGCCTTGTCCGCACTTTTCTCGTTCCGGGCGAATTGCGACAATTATCCCCGTTGGATGCTCGAAAACACCCATTATTTTCTGAACTGTTCCAATTTCTTTGGAAGGAGCTCGATTCCCTTGAAACAGCAAAATAACCGCATTGACGTTCTCCATCGTCGATACGTCGCGTCGCTCCGCAAAGAAAAACGATATGTACGCTTTTACCAGTTATTGATTTTTGTCGCATTTTTCGCGCTTTGGGAGGCAGCGAGCCACTATAGATGGGTCGACCCGCTTTTATTTAGCTCTCCGTCCGCCATTTGGGCATTATTTATCAAAAAGCTGGCCGATGGTTCGCTCCTTGTCCATAGCAGCGTCACCTTGTTTGAAACAGTGCTCGGTTTCGTACTAGGGACATTGCTTGGCACATGCCTTGCTACATTGCTTTGGTGGTTTCCGCGGTTTTCCAAAATTGCCGACCCGTACTTAGTGATTTTAAATGCCATGCCCAAAGTGGCGCTCGGCCCTATTCTGATTGTGGCGCTCGGCCCAAGCTTTTCTTCCATCATCGCAATGGGAACCGTCATCTCAGTCATTATTACCACGATTGTCGTATATACGTCGTTCCGCGAAGTCGACCCGAACTATCTCAAAGTATTGCAAACATTCGGAGCAAGCCGCTTCCAATGTTTTAAAGAAGCGGTTTTACCCGCATCGTTTCCAACCATTATTTCCACTCTAAAAGTCAACGTCGGGTTGTCATGGGTCGGCGTCATCGTCGGCGAATTTCTCGTTTCCAAACAAGGATTAGGTTACATGATTATTTACGGGTTTCAAGTGTTTCAGTTTACCCTTGTGCTATTAAGCTTGCTTATTATCGCTTTTTTGGCAACTGTTATGTATCAAATCGTTGCGTTCATCGAAAAAAAACTGATCAAAAATCGCTAGAGGCGTTCGATTATAAAGAACGTCTCTTTATTTCTGCAAGCGTGTAAGTGAGCACCTTATCTTTCATAATAAAGCTAAATCGCTCATCTTTCGTAAGATCATCCGGCAATTCATCAAGCAGCACGGGGCCGTTTGTTTCCAAATAAGTAGATTGTTTGCTTAACTCTTTCACTTCCGCAAAGTAAATATTTTTCGTCAAGGTTTGTCCAACTTGGTATTGCCCAATGTACGTCAGCCGTTCAACAATGCCTCCCGTCTCTTCCTTAACTTCACGGAGTGCCGCTTGTTCAGTCGTTTCGTTTTCTTCCCTTTTCCCACCCGGAAATTCAAGACCGCGCTCACGGTGATTGGTCAAGAGCCACTGCTGTTGATAGCGGCACACGACCCAGACGTGATCTGGCGTTTGCGAGAACGGGTGATCAGCAAACGACAACAGCACTTCATTCCCATAATAATCCCGAAAAGCAAACATAGTCATCAAACTCCATCGTTATAGTTTCCTTATTTATTATACTTGGATGTAGCTCATTTTCACTCTTTTCAATTCGCTGCTTTATCGTTAAAAAGTCATATAGCGCTTCTATTACAATGAAGCAGATTCGGGAGCACACGCTTAGACAAACTTTTGTAAAAAAACCGGAAACGCTTTTGAAGCAAAAAGTGTTTCCGGTTTTTATATCCCCGCGCGCGATCTATCATTGAAAGATCGGTCTATTTTCATTTTTGAAATTCTTCCTCAAAGTTGTCATTCAACAAAAAGACAATCATCCGTTCCCCAGTGCGAGTACTAATATCCGTATGAATGCTCACAACGTGCTTTCCTGTAATATTGGAAATGATTTCTCTTAGTTGCTCGCTTCCAGATTCAATTAAATCCGAGCGAATTCGTTTAATCGCTAGCAACCCTTCTCTTGTTTCCGCCAGCTTTTGTTCAGCAGGTGTTAAAATCCCTCGCAGTTGAACGATGATCATATTGCGAACAATATCTGTTTTTACAGATATCGGACCTCTTCCTAAATACTCCTTCTCCCATTGTGTCAGGGTGCGGCTAATTTGGTCTTCCATCTCTCCCTTAGATTTCATTGTGCGTTTCTCCCCCTTCTAAACAAAAACGGCATGCTCCACTATTCGCTAAAAGTGAAACATACCGATCCTGATCGGCTTTAACGATCCGACAAGTCCTAAAGCTTTTCGCCTTTGCCACGTCCTTTTATAGCAAAAACGCTAAAGCCATCTGTCGCTATAATTTAGCTATCAATCTCTCGGTTCAATTTATTTTTTATTATAATGAACCTCTGTTTTCTGTCAAGGGAAATAATCCCCTTTCTGTACTATAATAAAAAAGTCACCAAAATCGGTGACCTCTCTTCATTCTTCAACCCATCCCATCGAACGAATATGCTGTTTCGCTTCTTCATTTCCCAGCTTGTAAATCAACTGATAAATTTTTTTAAGCGTGTCATCGTACGCATCGTTTTCACGATCGTAATGATATTGTACATACGGAACGTGCGCCCGCCAAAACCCTTGCCAGTCAGTTGAGTAGTTTTGATCAAAATACTCGCGCAGTTGAATAATTTCATCGTCGGTGGCTTCAATTTGAAAATCCCATGGGGAAGCCGTTTTCACCTGAGAAATTTCACCGTGGGCCATCGATACGTAATACGTTTTCTTTTTTTGCTCCGCCACGCTACCCATCTCCTTTTTCGTCTTTCTTATTCGTAGTGTGGACGGTACAAGAAAAATTATGCCTATTTAGACTGATCTTTCAGTAACGTAATCGTTTTTTTCAAAAAGTCAGGAACAGGCAATCCTGCTCTTCCCACATTCTCCACAATGGAAATCGCTTCATTCATCATGTAAAAAAACACAGTAGCGTTACGAATAAAATGATTGTCCCATCCAATTGCCAAATCAAGCAAATGAGATACGACGACTAAAACAAAAATGAGCAGCTTGCGCACAATGGCCCAAAAACCAAATGCGCTTGAAAGCTTTCCTTCGAGAGCCCCTGCGACAATGCCTGTTACGTAGTCAATAACGACAAAACAAACTAAAATAACAACTAATAAGTCCAAGCCCCCAAATAGGCATGAAACAAATGAACCAATCAACGAAACTCCTAGAAAAAGCGAATATTTATTCACTTCTTCCCCTCCTTTCATCCTTTATTTATCTTATGAAATTAGGAAGAAAGGAGCATAGGTATATACCCAATCAATAAAAAAACTGTTCTCTTTCAATCAATCTTCTGGGCTCTACTTCTATTGGCCATATCCAATGAACCTCTCCCACCTACACGTCGTTTCAAGAGTTCTCGGTATGTATGTTAAAATAAAAGAAAACAAAGAAAGCTGGAGAATTGAGAATGATGTTTACGATTTTAGCGATTTCGATCATTATCATTATTGTCGTACTTGCGTTGGCGGTAGCGACCACTTCAAAAGCATACCAGTATCGACATACCGTTGACCCTGTCGACAACAATCCCCATCTTTCGAGAATCGAAGAAAAAGAAAAAAATGAAGGCGAGTCATAGCCGCCTTCATTTTTATCCAAATACTTTTTTTAGTTCCTCTTTATCTTGCTCTAACCAAAAACGCATTAAACGTTTGGCACCTTCTAAGTCATGAAGCTTCGCTTGGCCGCATTGCTGCTCTGTTGCCGCTGGAACTTCAGTCGCGTTTACGGCATCTTTCATTGTATCTTCAAGTAAATCGATAATTTCCTCTACTGTTGGAGAGCCGCTGACAACTAAGTAGTAGCCTGTTTGGCAGCCCATTGGCGAAATATCGATAATGTCAAAATGATCGTATTTCTCCGCGTGCTTTCGAATATTGAACGCAAGCAAATGCTCAAGCGTATGGATCGCATCTGGCTTCATCGCTTGCTTGTTCGGTTGGCAAAAACGAATGTCAAATTTATTCACAACCCCATCGCTGCCGACTTTATGAACACCGCAATGTCTTACATACGGGGCTTTTACAGCACAATGGTCGAGTTCAAAGCTTTCTACTGAAGGCATCGTATCACTCCTATAATCATTTTCTAAATACTATGATACACATAAATCCGATTTTTTTCATCAATTTTATATGAATTACTCAAAAGGCAGTAAAAGTGATGTCCTGCATTATTTATGATACATTGTTTATAGTACATTTTATTCGCTAGGTGTGGTTCCAATGTTCAAACAGCTATTCATCGCTCTCATCCGTTTTTATCAAATCGCTATTTCTCCTCTCAAGCCGCCGACATGTCGCTTTTACCCAACATGCTCTCATTACGGCCTTGAAGCGATTAAGCGATTTGGAGCCGTAAAAGGCGGATGGCTGGCGATCAAGCGCATTGCCAAATGCCACCCATTTCATCCAGGGGGATTCGACCCTGTTCCGGAAAAATGGGAGGACCGAAAATAATTTATCGCTTGTATAGCTACTCATAACTAAATCTAACGTTTCTGTACACATCATGTCAATTAGAATGTTCGGGTCCAATAGGCGCAAGCGATGCCATGTTTTTTGAACATCTTGCTTATCTTATGCTTCGTTGAATCATTTTTCCCATCATTGCCTGTGCTGATCACATCATTTTCGTGCATTTTAAGCTATGCCGAGCGCTGCCAGACGAAGCGGAAACAATCATCCTTATTGTGTTAACTATTTTCATGGCGCTATTTTTCGCCTACATGAAAAATCAATCTTTTGCGTATGCACATTGCGCTAATAGGGATAAGGATCGGGATGATGACCTCCTCTCACCTATGTTTCGCTTAGAGACGGGAAACTTCTCGGTAAATATGCTGAAAACCCCTTATTTTTCCTAAAAAATAATCACTGTTAGCTCATACTTTATTTAAGAACGTCTATTCAAATCGTAACGATTACGATATAATAAACGAGGAGTGCTGACCTTCTGCCTTGTAAAAATGAGAAAGGGGAACGTTCATGAAGCGAAAAACGCTTTTATCTATGATTCTTGCCATAACAATGGTACTATTTGGCTGCAATAAACAAGAGGCATCGCCAAATGTAAAAAAACATAAAAACACGCTTATCGTTTATACAACCGTTTATCCGTTGCAAGATTTCGCGCAAAAAATTGGCGGCAATTACATAAAAGCTGAAAGTATTTACCCTCCTGGGGTCGAAGCACATACATTTGAGCCAACAACCGAGACAATGAAAAACTTGGCCGATGCGGATGCATTTATTTATGTCGGTAAAGGAATGGAAGGATTTGTCGACCAAACGATTCAAATGCTAAAAGACGAACATGTAAAATTGATCGAAGGAGCGAAAGGGATTAAACTTCTTGACTCTGCCCATGAGCATGATAGCGATCATGAAGCAGAGCGCGCCCACGGCGATAAAGACCCGCACGTTTGGCTTGATCCCGTTCTTTCCATTCAAATCGCCGAAAACATTAAAAATGCGCTTATCGAATTAAAACCAGAAGCAAAAGAAACCTTTGAGAAAAATTTTGCTTCTTTGAAGCAGCAATTGCAACAGCTTGATCAACAATTTCAAACAGTCACTAAAAACGCACGAAACAAAGAAATTCTTGTTTCTCACGCTGCTTACGGCTATTGGGAAAAGCGGTACGGCATTAAGGAGCTAAGCATCACCGGCCTTTCACCAAGCAACGAACCGTCACAAAAAGAGTTGGCACAAATCGTTAAAATAGCCGAAAGGCATCATATCCACTATGTTATTTTTGAACAAAATGTCACGCCTAAAGTGGCGGATGTTGTAAAAGACGAAATAGGCGCAAAGGTGCTCCGCCTTCACAATTTAGAAACGCGGACAAAAGAAGATGTAGAAAAAAACAAAGACTATTTTACGCTTATGAAAGAGAATATAAGTGTATTGAAAAAAGTGCTTCAATAACGACACGCTGCCGTATGAATACGGCAGCGTGTCAGACTGTTGAAAAACGATTTTGTCAACGACAAAATCGTTTTTTTATGATATATATGAAGGAAATACCGATGAGGAGAGCTCCCCTATGTATTCCTACCGATCGAATTTAGAAATTCAAGAAAACCGTCGAGCGTATGAGTCCATGGTCGATTCGAATCATGTGTTGGTTCAAATCGATCGTTTCATGGATTGGAATCATGTGTATCGCTTACTCCAACCGTTTTACTCGATGAACACAGGCCGTCCTTCCATCGACCCTTTAATCTTGGTAAAAATCCTCATGATCCAATACCTAGAAGGGTTTCGTTCCGTTCGATTTACCTGTAAACAAATCCAACAACACATGACCTA
>NZ_JHVN01000011.1 GCF_000620165.1 Anoxybacillus tepidamans PS2 | reverse complement strand
GAAGGCTTCCGATGCAAACGTCGAGCAGGAGAAGCCCGCCTTCTTCTGCGTTGAAGCTTCTTCGATCGAGTAGTAAGAAACTCCCACCTCTAAATGAAATGTAGGTGGGAGAGGTTCATAAATGTTTAGTTGATAAATAAAGGATCTGAACCAGCCACAAAGGAAAAAGAAAACGCCGGCCCATCGTACGTATGACGAAAGCATACGGGGCCGGACATTTTTTTGGTTTCTATTGTTTAACCGCTTGCTCAAGAGTCGCTAACATCTCATTCTTTTGTTGCTCAGACGAATGATTCCAAATGGCTTCAAATAGCACGCCAAGACCTGGAAGCAGCTTTTCCTCGCCGCGTTGAATCGCATCGATAATCGTATCCTCTAGCTGCTCTTTTGAGTTGTTTGCTACGTTTTGCATAATGGCATGACGCAAATTTAAATTCATCGTTTTCACTCCTCTATTATGTATTACGCATTTATTTTTTGTCGATTTTTCGTTTATTATGTATACAGGGAAAGAAAAGCAAAAGGAGAATGCATATTGAAACGAATTGAATCGACAAAAAATCAACAAGTGAAACAATGGAAAAAGCTATTAACAAAAAAAGAACGCGAGCAAACGGGCTTATTTATAATTGAAGGATTTCATCTAGTGGAAGAAGCGTTAAAAAGCGGAATCGAGATTGTTGACATCATTCTAGACGAAACGAAACAGCTGCCGCCAAGCTGGAACGCAGCGCACCTTCCGATCACGCTTGTCACAGGAGACGTGATGAAAGCGATCAGCGATACGGAAACGCCGCAAGGGATCGCGGCGGTGTGCAAGCAGTTGAAGCATGATGAGCTCGATTGGAGCAAGGCGCAAGTGCTCCTCATCGACGCGGTACAAGACCCGGGTAACGTCGGGACGATGATTCGCACGGCCGATGCGGTGGGGATTGATGCCGTTATCCTCGGAGAGGGATGCGTGGACGTGTACAATCCAAAAGTCATTCGCGCGACGCAAGGCTCGCTTTTCCATTTGCCGGTCATCCGCGGCTCGCTGCATGAATGGGTTGAAACATTCAAAGAGAAAGGCGTTTCGATTTACGGAACGTCGTTAGAAAACGGGGAAGATTACCGGAACGTGCAGCCGGACGGCCCGTTTGCCCTGCTTGTCGGAAACGAAGGAAGCGGCGTCAACAAGGAATTGCTTGAGCAGACGACGAAAAATTTGTACATTCCGATTTACGGTCAAGCTGAGTCGCTGAACGTGGCGGTGGCAACCGGGATTTTGCTTTACCATTTGCGTGGATAGCCGTAAAATAGAAAATAAAAAGGAGACGATTCAAAATGGATGAAATGAAAGCGTTGTTGAATGCGATTATTGAACGTCTCGATGTGCAAAACGCCCATATGGAGCAAATGAAAATAGACATCGCCCGCTTGCAAGGCGATGTGAAGCAGCTAAAAGAAGACGTGTCCATGTTGAAGGAAGATGTGGCCGGGTTGAAAGAGGATGTCGCTATACTAAAACAAGACGTCGCTATATTGAAAGAAGACGTGACGGTATTGAAAAAAGATGTCGCCGAGTTAAAGCGAGACGTCGCGAGCTTAAAAGAAGGACAAGCGCGTCAAGAAAGAATATTAGAGCGGCTTTCGGTCCGCTCCATCGAACAAGAAGCGGATATCGCGGAATTGCGCCGCATGAGATAACGATCTTTGTCGCGACAGAGGTTGCAATGCGCCGTTTGATTGCCTATAATATAAAAATAGCTAAATAAGGAAAACAACGATGATAGAGAAGAGTAGCTTGCCCCTCGCCATCCAGGGAGAAAACGCCGGAGACTGGGAGCGTTTTTATGGTAGAAGCAAGTGAATTCACCTCTGGAGTTGACGCTTGGACCATTTTGCTAGGCAAAATGTAAAGGCGTTCCGGCCATGGCCGTTATCGCAATGAAGTGAACAGCTTTGTGCTGTTAACAAGGGTGGTACCGCGATTTCACTCGTCCCTTACGCAAGGGGCGAGTTTTTTATTTTTGCATAGAGGAGGTTTTTTCATGAAAGAACGTTTACAGCAGCTTCAACAAGAAGCGCTTGACAAAATTGCGCAGGCGAGC
Organism: Anoxybacillus tepidamans PS2; assembly: GCF_000620165.1. GTDB lineage: Bacteria > Bacillota > Bacilli > Bacillales > Anoxybacillaceae > Anoxybacteroides > Anoxybacteroides tepidamans_A. The sequence goes on along the minus strand of NZ_JHVN01000011.1, from coordinate 128,857 downwards.
GACTTAAAAGCGCTCAATGAGGTGCGCGTGGCGTATCTCGGCAAAAAAGGGCCGATTACTGAAGTACTGCGCGGTATGGGGGCGTTGTCGCCTGAGGAGCGTCCGGTGATGGGAGCGCTCGTCAATGAAGTGCGTGAAGCGATCCAAACGGCGCTTGAAGCGAAACAAGCAAAACTTGAACAAGAAGAAGTCGAGAAAAAATTAGCAGCAGAAGCGATTGATGTAACGCTTCCGGGACGTGCGGTCAGAAGAGGCAACCACCATCCGTTGACGCGCGTCATTGAAGAAATTGAAGATTTATTTATCGGTATGGGCTATACGATCGCTGAAGGACCAGAAGTGGAAAAAGACTATTACAACTTCGAGGCGCTCAATCTTCCAAAAGGCCACCCAGCGCGCGATATGCAAGATTCGTTCTACATCACCGAGGAAATTTTGCTGCGCACGCATACATCGCCAGTGCAGGCGCGCACGATGGAAAAGCATCAAGGGCGCGGTCCGGTCAAAATCATTTGTCCGGGTAAAGTGTACCGCCGCGACAACGACGATGCGACGCACTCACATCAGTTCACCCAAATCGAAGGGCTTGTCGTCGATGAAAATATCCGCATGAGCGATTTAAAAGGAACGCTGCGCGAGTTCGCTCGCAAAATGTTCGGTGCCGACCGCGAAATTCGTTTCCGTCCAAGCTTTTTCCCGTTCACGGAGCCGTCGGTGGAAGTGGACGTGTCATGCTTTAACTGCGGCGGGCACGGCTGCAACGTATGCAAAGGCACAGGCTGGATCGAAATTTTAGGCGCGGGCATGGTGCATCCGAACGTGCTAGAGATGGCCGGATTCGATTCGAAAAAATATACGGGATTCGCATTCGGCATGGGGCCGGAACGCATTGCGATGCTGAAATACGGCATTGACGACATCCGTCATTTCTATCAAAACGATGTTCGTTTCTTGCAACAATTCAATCGGGTGTAAGGGGAGGTTGGAAAGATGTTTGTTTCATATAAATGGCTGCAAGAATATGTCGATTTAACAGGCATTACGGCAAAAGAATTAGCTGACCGCATTACAAAAAGCGGCATCGAAGTCGAAAGTGTGGAAGTGTTAAACAAAGGAGCGCAAGGCGTTGTCATCGGCCATGTCGTCGAGCGAGAGCCGCACCCGAACGCCGATAAATTAAGCAAATGCTTAGTCGACATCGGCGAAGGAGAGCCGGTGCAAATCATTTGCGGCGCGCCGAATGTGGCGCAAGGGCAAAAGGTCGCTGTCGCGAAAGTCGGCGCGGTGCTGCCGGGCAATTTTAAAATTAAACGCGCCAAACTGCGCGGCGAAGAGTCGAACGGCATGATTTGTTCGTTACAGGAGCTCGGCATCGAGTCAAAGCTTGTTCCGAAAGAATACGCTGACGGCATTTTCGTCTTCCCAAGCGATGCAGCGGTCGGCGCCGATGCGCTTGAACTGCTCAACTTGGACGACGAAGTATTGGAGCTTGGTTTGACACCAAACCGCGCTGATTGTTTAAGTATGATCGGCGTTGCTTACGAAGTAGCGGCGATTTTAGGCCGAGGAGTGAAACTTCCGGCGGTTGAGCTTCGCGAGAACGGAGAGAACGTTCGCGATTATATTTCAGTACGCGTCGACGCGCAAAACGATAACCCGCTTTATGCCGGACGGATTGTGAAAAATGTGAAAATCGGCCCGTCGCCGCTTTGGATGCAAGCGCGCTTAATGGCAGCCGGCATTCGTCCGCACAACAACGTCGTCGATATTACGAACTATATTTTGCTTGAGTACGGCCAGCCGCTTCATGCGTTTGACTATGACCGCCTCGGCTCAAAAGAAATTTTAGTCCGTCGCGCAAAAGCAGGCGAAACGATTGTGACGCTTGACGATGTGGAGCGCACGCTGACCGAAGAACATCTTGTCATTACGAACGGAGCGGAGCCAGTGGCGTTAGCCGGCGTGATGGGCGGCGCGAACTCAGAAGTGCAAAACGACACGACGACCGTGTTCATTGAATCCGCGTATTTCGCAAGCCCGGTCATCCGCCAAGCGGTGAAAGACCACGGATTGCGCAGCGAAGCAAGCACACGCTTTGAAAAAGGCATTGACCCAGCGCGCACGAAGGAAGCGCTTGACCGTGCCGCGGCGTTAATGGCAGAATACGCAGGCGGTGAAGTGGCCGGCGGCGTTGTAGAAGTGAATACGTGGCAGCCGAAAGAGGTTGTTGTTACCATTACGCTAGACCGCATTAACCAAGTGCTTGGAACAGCGATTACGAAAGACGAAGTCGCCAATATTTTAACGAACTTGCAATTTGCCTTCACAGAAGATAACGGTACATTTACAATCACGGTGCCATCGCGCCGCCGCGATATCGCGATTGAAGAAGATATTATTGAGGAAGTGGCGCGCCTTTATGGCTATGACAATTTGCCGGCGACGCTGCCAATCGCCGAAGCGACACCAGGCAAATTGACGCCGTATCAAGCGAAGCGCCGCAAAGTGCGCCGTTATTTAGAAGATGCCGGCTTGCTTCAAGCCATTACGTATTCGCTCACAAACGAGGCAAAAGCGCCGATGTTTGCCCTTGAGGCGGCTGCACCGATTCGCTTGGCGCTGCCGATGAGCGAAGAGCGCAGCGTCTTGCGGCAAAGCTTAGTGCCGCATTTGTTGGAAGCGGCGAGCTACAACCGTGCCCGCCAGGTTGAAAACGTGGCGCTGTATGAAACAGGCTCCGTTTACTTGGCCAGCGGCGAGCATGAACTGCCAAACGAAAAAGAGCGCCTCGCTGGCGTCTTGACAGGCGTATGGCACGCGCATTTATGGCAAGGTGAGAAAAAAGCGGTCGACTTCTATGTTGTTAAAGGCATTTTAGATGGATTGTTCGCGCTGCTAGGATTAGAGAAACGCATCGAATACAAACAAGCAAAACGCGAACATCTTCATCCAGGGCGCACAGCCGATATTTTGCTAGATGGCAAAACGATCGGCTTTGTCGGCCAGCTTCATCCAGTTGTGCAAAAGGAATTCGATTTGAAAGAAACGTATGTGTTTGAACTTGCGTTAGCGGACGTATTAAATGCCGACGTCGAAGAAATCCGCTATGCGGCGATTCCGCGCTTCCCATCGATCGCGCGCGATATTGCTCTTGTCGTTGATGAGCATGTCGTTGCTGGCGACGTGCAAAAAGCGATTGTCGCAGCGGGCGGCGAGCTGTTGAAAGACGTTGCGATTTTCGACGTGTATAAAGGCGACCGCCTCCCAGAAGGGAAAAAATCGATCGCCTTCGCGCTCCGTTACTACGACCCAGAGCGCACGCTTACGGACGAAGAAGTCACCGCTGTTCATGAACAGGTTATTAAAGCGGTGGAACAACAATTCGGCGCAACCTTGCGCGGATAACGAAAACCCCCATCTTATGCAAGAGCATACGATGGGGGTTTTTCTGTTAATAGTTAAGAAAGGTGATCCAAAACGCCGTGCCTTTTCCGATCTCGCTCTTCGCTTCAATCATGCCGCCATGCGACTCGATAATCGATTTCGCTAAAGCCAATCCGATGCCTACCGAATCAGGCTTTTTCGACGTTTTTGCCTTATAAAAACGCTTGAAAACGTGAGGAAGATCGTCTTCGCTTATGCCTTCTCCTTGATCTTCGATAATTACTCGTATATAGATAGGATTTGCTATTATCTCTATATTGATTTCCCTTTGTTCTGGAGTGTGTTCTATGCAGTTTTTAATAATATTAATGAAAGCCTCTTTCATCCATAAGCGGTCATGGTTTAGTCCCACCTCTTCATTCTCATGAAAATGAATATGAACTTTTGATTCAACGGCTTTATCTTTTAAAGCATCTATAGCTTCCTTTACCGTTTTATTGAGATTTTGGGTTTTCTGATCGAGCTCGATAGCTTTTGCATCAAGCCTTGCAAGCTTGAGGATGCTTTGAATTAACCATTTCATTCTATCGAGTTGTTTTTGATTGTGTATTAAATAATATAGAAAGGAACTCACCGAGATCTCTAAAATTTGTTTGTATATGGAATTGAAAGGAAATAAGTGAAATGGGAAGACAAAAACTTACAGAGCATTATTGTACGGATAAGATAGAAGGTATCTAAATACTAAAAAAATGGAAGACAGCGTTTTGTGGAATAATTTTGAAACCTCTTAATATGTTGTTTCGTTTTATTATTTCAGAAAGGGGAGAAACGTATTGGAGGCGTTTCATACATTATTGCAGTTGTCTACATTGATCATTTTGATATGTGGCGGGGCTCTTTTCATTCATTATTTTAAGACAGGGGAAATACTGTTAGAACAATTGGTAGGAGGTAGTATCGGCATTGTTCTCCTTTTATCTTTGCTCGTTTGGAGAATGAAGAAAAAATCTATATATCCCCGCAACAATTATGAAAAGCAATAAAAAATCAAAAAGGGAGAGAAATTTATGAACCCGCTTTTGCAGTTGAAACATGTCAGGAAAGAGATCGGCAGGAAAACGATTATTCACGATTTGTCGCTCGAAGTCTTTGCCGGGGAAGTGTTCGGGCTGCTTGGGCCGAACGGCGCAGGAAAAACGACGACGATTCGGATGATTGTCGGTTTAATGGGCATCACAAGCGGTGAAGTGCTCATTAATGGCATCAGCATCGCCCGCGATTTTGAGAAAGCGATCCAGCATGTCGGTGCAATCGTTGAAAATCCGGAGATGTATAAATTTTTAACGGGATACCAAAATTTAATTCACTATGCGCGGATGACAACAGGAGTGACGGAAGAAAGAATAGACGAGGTCGTCCAGCTCGTCGGGCTGGAGCATCGCATCCATGATAAAGTAAAAACGTACTCGCTCGGCATGAGGCAACGGTTAGGGTTGGCGCAGGCATTGCTTCATCGCCCGTCGCTCCTCATTTTGGATGAGCCAACGAACGGACTTGATCCGGCGGGGATTCGCGAAATTCGCGACTACTTGCGCAAGCTGGCAAGGGAGGAAGGATTGGCGATTATTGTATCTAGCCATCTTTTGACTGAGATGGAGATGATGTGCGACCGTTTTGCGATTATCCAGCACGGGAAACTTGTCACGATTGAATCCGTACAAGAACTTTCAAAACAAATAGAGAAGGTGTTGTTTACCGTTGAACCGGTAGAAAAAGCGTTACAGCTTATTCAAACACGGTATCCTCACATTAATATTACACATACCGACCAAGGAATCGAAATACCACTTGACTACAAGGAAATACCGAATTTGACTGCCGCTTTAGTGGACGGGCAAATTAATATATACGGCATTCAAGTGCTCGCCAAATCATTGGAAGAGAGATTTCTTGAGATGACGGGAGGAAACGAAATTGTCTAATCTTTTTTCGCTTATTCAAAACGAAAATATGAAAATTTACCGCCGCTTTGGCACATGGGTGATGATTGGGCTGTTAGTGCTCGCTTCCGTAGTGGGAGCGGTCATTACAAAGACGACTTACCGGGAACCGGCCGACTGGAAGGCGGAAATCGCATCAGAAATCAGCGGTGCGAAGGAACAGTTGAAGGAAAAAAACATACAAAAAACTTATAAAGAACATTTACAACAGCAGGTGAAAATTAACGAGTATCGTTTAGAACATAATATTAAACCGCTACAGTCCAACACGTTTTGGGGATATTTAGTGAACTCCGCCGATATTATTTCTTTAGTCACTTTGTTTACCATTATTGTTGCAGCCGGCAGTGTAGCGAGCGAGTTTTCGTGGGGCACGATTAAGATGCTGCTCATTCGTCCGGCGAGTCGAGCGAAAATTTTGCTTTCTAAATATATCGCGGCGTTGTTGTTTGCCGTGTGCATGCTCGGCTTACTGTTTCTCGTTTCTGCGGTCGCCAGCGCGATCCTTTTTGGAATTGAAACGATTCGCGAGCCATATTTAGCGTATCAAAATGGAACGGTTGTAGAGAAAAACATGGTGATATATGTATTACAAGCATATGCGTTGAATTGCGCCGATCTTGTGATGATGGCCACCTTTGCGTTTATGATTTCTGCTGTTTTCCGCAATCAATCGCTCGCCATCGGTTTAGCGACATTTTCTTTATTTATCGGTCCGCAAATCACGTTTTTTTTAGCGATGAAATTCGATTGGGCGAAGTATTTGTTATTTGCCAACACTAATTTGACGCAGTATATTGACGGCATGCCGATGGTAAAAGGGATGACGATGCCGTTCTCGATGATGATGCTTTTCCTTTATTTTATCTTATTTAACGCAATTGCCTGGTTTACTTTTCAAAAGCGCGATATCGCAGCATAAAAAGCTGGATATCGTTGACTTCTTGAAAAAAGTGCAGAAAAATCGCTCAATACAGCCTCCATTGTACGAAAGTTTTGTACAATGGGGGTTTTGTTGTTGAATAATGATTGTTTAGAAGAAGCAATTGCAGTTAAGAACTAGCGGCTATGTTCAATGAAAACCAATTTTATCGTTCTATTCCGTTGACTTTTCTTTTTTTAATAGTTACATTATTTAATAGTTAAATAATTGAAATATCGGGGGTGCCGTTTTGCACGTAGAAAAACTAAATCAATTAATTGAGAGGTATCTTTCCGTCTCGTTTTTCGTCACGAAAAAGGCGGCAGCGCTCGTGAAATGCGAACTTGATGAAGAAATGACGAATGACCAATATTATTTGTTGCGCTACATGAGCAAGCGAGGCGTCTGTACATCGACGGAACTTGCCTCGGCGTTTATGGTCAATAAAAGCGCCATTACGGCAATGACGAATCGGCTTGTCGACAAAGGCTTGATGAAGCGGACGCGTGATGAAAATGACAGGCGCGTCGTTTATTTGACGTTGACAGAGCAGGGCGATGCGTGGCTGAAAAAAACGGAGGAAAGAATTCATAAACTTGTGGAGTCCTTCATAATGAAGTTTTCGGAGCAGGAAATTGAATCGTTTATCGAAACGTATGAAAAGCTGGCGAATATTTTACAAGAGTTGGAGGAGAAAGCATGAGAGCCATCGTGAGGGGAAAGTGGTTCGTTTTAGTTACTTGGGTCGTGGCTATCGTTATGTTGTTGATGGCAGCGCCCAATATGGCCAATCTTGTTCGGGAGAAGGGACAAATTACGGTTCCGAAAGGGTATTCGTCTTCATTGGCAATGGACATCTTAAATGAAGTGCAGCAAAAAGAGCAAAAAGGCAATGAAACGAGCGTTGCCCTCGTTTTTCATCGCAATGGAAAACTGACGGACAAAGATTGGAAAGAAGCGGAGAAAGCGATTCAGCAATTAGAAGATAATAAAGAAAAAATTGGCATCAAACAAATCGTTTCTCCGTTTCATGAAAAAGAATTGAAAAATCAGCTTGTTTCTAAGGATGGCACAACGATTTTAACATCGATTAAATTGGACAAAAAAGGACGAAGCGCTAAAGAAATTAGCGATGCTCTCTATAAGGCGATTGATAACATTAGCCTCCCGCATTATTACACTGGCAGCTGGATGATTGATGAGGACGTGATTGTAAGCTCGCAAGAAGGATTGAAAAAAACAGAGGGAATTACTCTCGTTTTTATTTTAGTCGTTCTATTTGTTGTTTTCCGTTCGCTTGTCGCTCCTTTCGTCCCATTGCTTACGGTGGGAGCAACGTATATGGCGGCGCAGTCGATCGTGGCCTTCTTGGTTGATCGCGTGAATTTTCCGCTTTCAACATTTACACAAACGTTTTTAGTGGCTGTGTTATTTGGAATTGGCACCGATTATTGTATTTTGCTTTTAAGCCGCTTTAAAGAAGAGCTGCCGAGATATGAAAATCGTACAGATGCGATTATAGCCACGTATCGAACAGCAGGGAAGACGGTGTTGTTTAGCGGGCTTGCGGTTATGATCGGTTTTGCGGCCATCGGGCTTTCGACATTTAAATTGTACCAGTCAGCGGCTGCTGTGGCTGTTGGCGTTGCCGTTTTGCTTATTGCGCTGATGACGCTTGTGCCGTTTTTTATGGCTGTGCTTGGTCCAAAACTATTTTGGCCGGCGAAAGGAACGCTTGAGCATAAACAAAGCAAGCTATGGGAATGGGCGGGCCGTGTTTCATTCGCCAAACCGCTTGTTTCGCTTTTAGTAGTGGCTGTCATTACTCTTCCGGTGCTGTTGACGTATGATGGTAAATTGTCTTTTAATTCCATGGAAGAAATCGGCGATCGCTATGCGTCAGTTAAAGCGTTTAATATTATCGCTAAAAGCTTTAAGCCGGGCGAGGCGATGCCGACGCAAATTGTCATGAAAAACGATGAAACGATGGATTCACCTGAATATCTTGCGCTCATTGAAAAAATAAGCCGCGAAGTAGAAAAAGTGGATGGAGTCGATCATGTTCGTTCTATCACACGGCCAACGGGAGAGCCCATTGAACAATTGTTTGTCACCAAGCAGGCAAAGCAGTTGAAAGATGGTCTTGGAAAAGGAGCCGATGGCATTGAGCAAATTCGTTCAGGATTAAGCAAAGCAAACGAGCAGCTTTCTGCTTCAACGCCAAAGCTTGAACAGGCAACAAGCGGCATTGAAGGGCTCGTATCGGGGACAGGGCGATTGAAAGCAGGAATCAGCGATTTGCAAAAAGGGCTGTCGCAAATTGAAAACGGAGTCCGCGGCGGGGCGATGGGAGCTGGCGAAGTGAAAAATGGGCTTTCGGCTGTTCAGGAAAATGCCAAAAAACTGCTTGCAGGCGCCGAGCAACTGTTGCAAGGATATGAAACAGCCGGTTCTGGACTGTCTTCATTGGTTGGGCAATATCAACAGATGCAAACAGGGATTCAGGCATTATCGCAACAATTATCCACAGTAAATGGCTCGCTTGAACATGTTCAACAAACGCATCCAGAATTGCAGCAGGATGCCGAGTACCAACAAGTGAAAGGGACAGTGGCAGTGCTTGCTGGACAGTCGAAACAGATGGCCGATGGTCTTGTCCAGTTAAACGAAGCGCTGCAAAAAACGAGCGACGGCGTTCGTCAAGCAAATCGTTCATTCAGCGAGCTTATTGCTGGTCAAAAAGCGTTAATTGAAGGAATGACGAAATTAATCGCTGGATTGAAACAGTTGCAGCAAGGAATGGAGAAAGCAGCGGACGGTCAAGCGAAAATCATTCAGCAACTGCCGCAATTTTCAAATGGACTAAGTCAAGTCAACAACGGTCAGCAGCAGTTATTAGAAGGATTTTCAAAGCTCAACGGCCAAATGGATCAGCTTATTACCGGCTTAGATAAAAGCGCCAACGGGCTTAAGCAAGTAGAGAGCGGTCTTGGTTCGGCGAAAACGTATTTATCCGATCTCTCTTCATCACCAGACAAAGAGTTAGCTGGATGGTATATGCCGAAACAAGTGCTAGAAAGCCAAGAGTTTGCCCGGGCGAAAGAAGCGTACATGTCGGAAGATGGAAAAGTGGTGACATTTGATGTCGTCTTTAAGAAAAATCCTTATTCAACAGCGACGATGAGCCAAATAAAAGAACTGAAACAAGCGGTTGAACGCGCTGTAAAAGATACAAAATTAGAAAATGCTAAAGTAGGAATCGGCGGTGTTACGAGCATTTATTCCGACTTAAACGAAGTATCTGAAAAAGATTACTCACATACCGTCATGTTTATGTTTATTGGCATTGCTCTTATTTTAATCGTGTTGCTTCGTTCGTTGATTATGCCGTTGTATTTAATTTTATCGCTCGTTTTAACGTACTATACATCGATGGCCGTCACAGAGCTTATTTTCGTCAACGGCCTCGGTTATGACGGCATTAACTGGGCGGTTCCGTTCTTCGCTTTTGTCATGCTGATGGCGCTTGGCATTGATTATAGCATTTTCCTTATGGACCGATTTAACGAATATAAGGAGATGCCAGTGCAGGAAGCAATGATTACGGCGATGAAAAATATGGGAACAGTCATTATTTCCGCGGTTATTATTTTAGGAGGGACGTTTGCCGCGATGTATCCTTCTGGCGTACTTTCCTTATTGCAGATCGCCACGATTATTTTAACGGGGCTCGCGCTATATGCGTTTATTGTTCTTCCGCTGTTAATCCCTGTCATCGTCGAAACGTTTGGCAAAGCCAATTGGTGGCCGTTTATGAAGTAATTGTATGGGTTTGTGGTCTTTCTGTGGATCGTTTATGTACAGAAAAAAATATTGTAAATCAACTTTAGAAACAGATTGCGCTCTCAGCAGCGGTTTGGTAGCTTTTTTAGCGATTGTTTAGCGTAAAAAACGACCGCGATCAATAAGTTTCATCTTTTGCAAAAAGGTAACCGGACAATGCGAAAATGTATTGCGTTGTCCGGTCTTTTGTTATGTATTGAAAAAGGATTGACTAGATAACGCGAACTCCAACAAGCAAAATCCAGAGATGTTCTCCTGCGCGGTGTAAAAATAAAATGAGGTCATTAGCCAAATATGAGGCTGGTCGTTTATTGGAGGAGATTGTGTATCAAGACTGATATGCAGTGCACGTTAGATGCTGTTTGGGAATTCAAAAGTGTCCGATGTTCCCTATGGCGTCACAATGCGTGTAGCATTCAAGGATAAAATAAAATGCTTACGGACAATCTAAATGAGAACTAAAAAGTGACTCGAGGAAGGTGTCTGTAAGTGGAAGCTAATAAACGACATTCCGCTATGACCATTGCAGCGATTAGTTCCATTCCACTCATTATGACGTTGGGAAATTCGATGCTAATACCAATTTTACCTAGGATGAAATCTGAGTTCGATATTTCACAATTCCAGGTAAGTCTTACGATCACGGTGTTTTCGGTAACGGCCGCTATTTTTATTCCCATTTTAGGCTATTTATCCGATCGATTTTCGCGAAAAGCGATTATTATTCCTGCCCTTTTTCTTTACGGAATTGGTGGGCTATTAGCGGGGTTCGCTTCCAGCGCATTTTCCAATGCCTATATATGGGTTCTGATCGGGAGGGCTCTTCAGGGAATCGGGGCGGCTGGCACAGCTCCGATTGCGATGGCGCTTACCGGGGATCTTTTTAAAGGATCAGAGGAAAGCAAAGTATTGGGACTTGTGGAGGCATCGAATGGTTTCGGAAAAGTATTGTCGCCGATCTTAGGATCTCTTATTGCACTGCTTGTATGGTATGGCGTATTTTTTGCCTTTCCGGCCTTCTGTGTTGTTTCGATCATATTGGCTTGGATCTTTATTAAGGAGAAAGAGAAAAAGAAAGAGCCGCCTCCGTTTGGGAAATATGTAAAAGGATTGTTAAGTGTATTCAAACATGAAGGAAGGTGGCTGTTCACGGCTTACCTAGCGGGGGCTACTTGTCTTTTTACACTTTTCGGTATTCTTTTTTATTTGTCCGACATATTAGAAAAGAATCATCAAATTGACGGAGTTAAAAAGGGACTCATTCTCGCTATTCCGTTATTGGTCATGTGCACAACATCCTATATAACCGGTGCCAAAATTGGCAAACGGCAACGGTTGATGAAAATTTTAATCGTTGTCGGGTTTCTTTTTATGACAATTTCTTACGCCACGCTAGCATTTTTCTCCCGGTTAATCCCATTTATTTCGATTTTAACATTGAGCAGTGTAGGAACCGGGCTCGTATTGCCTTGTATAAACAGTTTTATCACTAACGCTGTCGGAAAGGAAAGAAGAGGATTTGTGACATCGCTTTACGGGTCTGTCCGCTTCTTAGGTGTAGCTATAGGACCTCCAGTTTTTGGGAGGTTGATGGGTTGGTCGAAAATAGGGATGTTTATGTCTATCGCAGGGCTTACATTTGTGGTTGGCCTGCTTGCTTTAACAATGATCCGTGTCAATCAAAAGGACAAAGAGAAAAACCCGAATAAGCTAGGGAGAAACACATTAACCGATCAAGATATTAATGATTTGTTGCCTTCAGGCGGCAATATTATCTAGTGAGGGTGTTTCATCGGAGCAATCAACGCGTCAATGAGAAAGAGGCCGGAAAAAATCTGGCCTCTTTTTTATTTAACATATCCGCCGAGAGTCTCCTCCCTCTAAATAGGGTATAGGGGAGAGGAGCATTGTTTAGAGAGGATTCCCCCACGTTCATTTTTTGGGCATTATTGTATGCAGCATTGGCAGACAATTATCTTCGGCGCCAGCCTAGCGCAGAGAAAGACGTTTTTCGCGGAATGTGGAGGCTATATAACCAATCGACAATTTGAGTGGACATCCATTGACAAAAAATAGCTTGGATAACAATTTTCCAATCAATAATGTAGCCAGTAATTATAAAAATACTGCCATTAATCCAGAAGAGAGGTTTTCCAGGGTTGATTCTTCTTGATTTTGCGATAATGAGAGCAATGATGCCAATTCCCCCTTGCGAGACCCCTTGCCGCATAAGGATGGCCACTCCTACACCTAAAAAAAATGAGCCAATGAAAAGATCAATCCAAACATTGGGGGAAGGCATGTACAAATTCGATTCAAAAAATTGAACCGAGAGAGAAGTAACAGTGATCCCTATCAGTGTGCCTACTGTGCTTGCGCTTCCTAAATAGCGAAAGGCAACGACGAGCATCGATGCATTGACAAGCCATAATGCAAGGCTTGCTGGAATATGGAATATATAGTTAAGCAAAACTGTAATCCCGCCGGCCCCGCCTGAAGGAATGGAGTTGGGGAAAAGAAAAACCCCCATAGCAAAGCCTTGTATCATACTTCCTGCAATCACTAGAAGGTACTTTCTTAACAATATGCGAAAAACGACGAACGAATCATGATTTAAATAGTTATTCACAAAAATCATCCTTGATATGTTATTGAAGATCATTTTTCATGTATTTATATATGTTCATTCATGCTTTTTAATAACTTCTAGTAAAAAACAACGGAGCTATGTACAGTATTTCCTTTGAATTGTTTCACATATTCAACGAGAAACCTCCCACCTCTTAACGGAGTGGAGGTGGGAGGTTCATAGCCATATTTTTTCAATGAAGCAACGTCCCCTGATATATTTTTGATTCGCTAATACACCATGTTCACATCGTGGTAATACTTAAATTCTAATAGGTTGTTCGCTGGATCGATTAAAAAGAAAGTTACATGCTCCTCCTGTTTTCCTTCAAACCGAACCATCAGTTCTTGGAAAAAAGGAAGCTCTTTTTCTTTGGCCATATTTAAAACATGATAAAATTCTTCTTCATTAATAAATGTAATGCCAAAATGCCGAGGGTACATTTTCGGCTGCTTTTCAATGTTCTCAGGGCTGAGATGGCAGACGAGTTGATCGCCAAAAAAATCAAAAGTGACTCTATCGTTGTAGCGTCTTGCTAAGCGACACCCGAGCTTTTCATAAAAATCAACGGTTTCATCGAGATTTTTACAAGGAATCGCAAGATGAAACACCTTATTTGTATCTCTCATTTGTTTTCCTCCTGTTCAAAGCAATAAAACGTATCAGAGCGCAGGCCTAATCTTAATGTTTCTAAAGGAATGACATCTGCAAACGGTATATTCCCTAGATTTACATTAGAACCAAATAATTTAATAAAGTAAGTCTGCATTGTTTTCGTAGGTGCTTCAAAAATGATACGATCAATATTGATTCCAGAGAAAATGATTTCGTCCATTAATCCTTGGCGAATTTCGCCATTGCGATGGCATAAACCGCTCGTTCCGCTCTCTCTCGCTTCAGTAATCACTTTTTCTGCTCCGGCTTCAAGGTCCTCGATAATATACTCAAGCCATTCAGCAGGGCTTTGCAGGGCGGATTTGTCGCAGTCTTTGTTTCCTACCTCGCTCAACACATGGAATTCTTGGGAAAACTCAGAAATGAACTTTGCTTTTTCTTTGTTTGTTAAGTTTATAGTACCATTAGAAATTTCAACGTATTTGCAGCCGTATGTCTTGCAGTAATGATAAAAATCCTCCACTTTTCCTTGACTGCAAAACTTCTCAAATAACGTGCCGCCAAAAAAGAATTGAATATCGTTTTCCTTGAGGCAAGCGATTTTCTCTTCTATATGTTTGGTAAGAAGCGACGTTCCCCAACCGAACTTGACAAAATCGATGAAATTTTCGTTGCTATCAATTGTATCCTTAAAATAATTTAATGGAACACCATTATCAATTAAAATAGTAATCCCGCGGTTTCTCGGTTTTGATTCTCTTATTGGTAAGAGAAGTGCAGAATCGCTCATATTTTTAACCTCTCAATTGTTGGTATTTCTTTGGATTTGTTCACCCACATTACAAAATCGCTATTTATCTCACGCATACAAAAATCAATATCTTCACGGTTAAACTCACATCTGTTTGGATCATAAAATTTTTGCGCAGCAAACGAGTTTTTAATTCGATTCATTACATCGGACGCTGTGGGCCCATTCTCTCCTTTAATAATCCCTCGGATATATTCGGCGCAAGCCAGATCATCATCCCCCGTTGGATGAGAGGCAATGATGTTGATGGAAAGATCTTTCCCTAAGTCTCGAACATAGGTTGCAGTCGTTTTCGCATTTGAAAAACCTGTTACGAAAACATTTTCGGCGTTCAAGGAATTCAGTGTCGCCTTTACCCCATTGGTTGTCTTTTGGACCAACGTTTTATTTTTTACATCGTGGGATAAGAGACGTTTTGGAGAATTATCTAGGTCAAACCCTTGAATTGCTAGACCGTTCACCTCCCCGGCCAATAGGTAATGAGGATGTGCTGATTTTAACCAGAATGCTTCCTCAACGGACGGAACAAGCAAAATGTTTTTGGCGCCATGAAGAAATGCGTAATGCGCAACGGTAAAAGCGCGAATGACATCAATGACGATGTTTATATCAGAGGCTCTCAGCTTTTGGTCATTGCCCTGGTATATCGTAATGGTCATCGTGTTTTCCACCTCGTTTTATGTTCAAGGTCAAAAGAATTATATTCACCCATGCTAACCAATGTTACCCATTATTGATAAAGTTTAGATGGAGTTATAATTAGGCTTTCTTACGAAGAACATTTTTATCTTGCGTGAATATTTTGCCTATAGGTTTTGACCTAGTTTACGAGTCAGTAAAAACAAATTGGTAAATAGAACAGATGATAACGATTTGTAATAGAAAGGAGTTAACCAGAAAAATGCTGACATATGAGACATGGGACCGAAAATATGTAGAAAATGCAATAAAGCAAATGACTGATTATATGGATGTGATCAAATGGGCTTATCGTGAATATGGCGACAAAGTGGTATATGCCTGTAGTTTCGGGGCGGAAGGGGTCGTCTTGATCGATCTGATTTCCAAAGTTAACAAAACCGCCACTGTACTGTTTCTAGATACAGGGCTGCATTTTAAAGAAACTTACGATGTGATTGAAAAAATAAAGAAAAAGTATCCTAGCCTAAATATTGAAATGGTAAAGCCTCGGATTAGTCTTGAGGAGCAGGAGAAGTTTTATGGCAACGAATTATGGAAGGATAATCCAAATCTTTGCTGCCATCTTCGTAAGGTAGTTCCTCTTAAGGAAAGGCTAGCGGAAGCAAAAGCTTGGATTTCAGGGTTAAGGCGTGAGCAATCGGATGCTAGGAAACATATTGATTTTATTAATAGAGATGAAAAATTTCAACGAATAAAAATTTGTCCAATCATTTATTGGACATGGGAAGATGTTTGGAACTACATTAGACTAAATGATTTGCCTTACAATGAACTGCATGATTACAATTATCCGAGCATTGGTTGCGAAACGTGCACATTGCCTGTGAACGACTTAAACAATTTGCGGGCAGGGAGATGGGCCGGAAGCGAAAAAACGGAATGCGGTCTTCATAATCTGCACGAGGAAAAACAATGATGCTCACGACAATAGCTTTTATTATTTCCTTCTTTTTTGCAATGAACATTGGGGCGAGCGGTGCGGCTGCAGCAATGGGAGTGGCATATGAATCCGGTGCGATCAAAAGAAGATATGTTGCTCTTCCGCTATGCAGTATCGGTGTTTTCCTCGGCAGCCTCGGGGGAGGAGAAGTCGTGAAGACAATCGGTTCCGGGATTATCCCATCGTCCATTTTAACGATTCAAATCGTTATTATTATTTTGACAGCTGCCGCGATTCCTCTATTCGCCGCAAACATCATGGGCATTCCGTTATCGACGGGCGAAATCACTGTCGGCTCTGTTGTCGGCGTCGGAATTGCCTACAATGCTCTGTATGTTAATAAACTACTATTTATTGTTTTAGTATGGATTATTATTCTAATTATTGCGTTTACCGTTACTTTTTATAGATAAATGGCAATTTCTAATATGCTTCATATCCTCAGGAGGTTATCAACAATGAATTTAAGCACCCCACACGGCGGAACATTAGTAAACCGCTGGAATCCCGAATATCCACTTAGCTCTATAACGCAAGAAATTAAGTTGTCATACGCAGAGTTAAGCGATCTTGAGCTCATCGCTAATGGCGCTTACAGTCCACTTACGGGGTTTTTAGGACATGAGGATTACACATCTGTCGTTGAAACAATGCGCCTTGCTGATGGTACCGTCTGGAGCATTCCGATCACGCTTGCTGTTACAGAAGAAGAAGCGAATAACCTTTCTATTGGTGAAGCGGCAAAGCTCATTTATAACGATGAGGTATACGGCGTGATTGAAATCGATGACATTTATTACCCTGATAAACAAAAAGAAGCACTCTTTGTATATAAAACAAATGAAATCGCTCATCCGGGAGTTAAGAAGTTATATGAAAAGCCTAACGTTTACATCGGCGGACCAATTACGCTTATTAAACGTACTGATAAAGGCATCTTTGCCCCTTTCTACTTCGATCCAGTAGAAACGAGAAAGCATTTTACGGAACTTGGATGGAAAAGTGTTGTTGGTTTTCAGACGAGAAATCCTGTTCACCGAGCTCATGAATACATTCAAAAATGCGCGCTTGAAACTGTTGATGGTCTGTTTTTGCATCCATTAGTGGGAGAGACAAAATCAGATGATGTCCCGGCACATATTCGGATGGAAAGCTATCAAATATTACTTGAAAACTATTACCCAAAAGAGCGCATCTTCCTTGGGGCGTTTCAAGCTGCCATGCGCTACGCTGGGCCGCGCGAAGCCATTTTCCATGCGATAGTGCGCAAAAACTTTGGATGTACACATTTCATTGTTGGACGCGACCACGCAGGAGTTGGGAATTATTATGACACATATGAGGCGCAAGCCATTTTTCTAAACTTTACCCGGGAGGAACTCGGGATTATCCCATTATTTTTTGAGCATAGCTTCTATTGCACAAAATGTAGAGGAATGGCATCGACAAAAACATGTCCGCATGATCGTGAGTATCATATCGTGCTATCGGGAACAAAGGTAAGAGAAATGCTTCGGAATGGGGAATTGCCGCCAAAGGAGTTTAGCCGTCCTGAAGTCGCAAACATACTTATTGAAGGGATGCAAGATCATATTAGGAAAGTTGGGACGGAGGGAGCCCGGTGACTAATAATATTGTATGGCATCCATCAACGATTACAAAACAAGATAGACAGAAGTTGAATGGGCATAAAAGCTGCGTTCTTTGGTTTACAGGATTATCTGGATCAGGGAAGTCCACGTTAGCAAATGCCATTCAAGTTAAATTGCATCAGTTAGGTGTAAGAAGTTATATTTTAGATGGTGATAACATTCGATATGGGCTAAATAAAGGGTTGGGATTTAGTAAGGAGGACAGGGCCGAGAATATACGCCGCATCGGAGAAGTGGCTAAGCTTTTCGTAGATTGTGGGATTATTACATTAACGGCTCTTGTATCTCCTTTTCGCGAGGACCGTGAGCAAGTACGAAATCTTTTCCCAGAGGGGGAGTTTATCGAGGTTTATGTGAGATGTCCCCTTGATATTTGTGAGAAAAGAGATCCTAAAGGACTCTATCAGAAAGCGAGACGAGGAGCGATTTTGCAGTTCACAGGCATCGACTCTCCATACGAGGCCCCTTTGTTCCCAGAAATTGTCATTGAAACGGATAAATGCTCGATTGCTGAAGGGGGCGACACGGTTATAAGTTATCTCAAAGGGAAAGGCATTATTTAGGGAAAAGCGCATAGTATCGTGGCATACATTTGAATCATGACGGAAAAGTATTTGAGAGATTTGTTGCCGCACAACACGAATATGTTGTGCGGTTATTTGCTTGATAGCTGCATCGCTTTGTTTGTATTAGCAAAGTGAACTTTTGCATACTTGTTTAAAGCAGTGATTCCGCGTAACTGAATCAATGTGGCTGCAGCTTGATCGACTTGCATCCCTGCTCCCTTTGGAAGTTGTATGCCAGCTTCATTGCTCAATCGCTTCATCTCCTGCAAAAAGACGTAGCGGGCAATAATCGAGGCAGCCGCTACAGCTATGTGAATCGTTTCCGCCTTCGGATAACAGTATACATGTTTGCGAATCACATGTTCTTCATTTTCGAGATAGCGGAAATATAAATCTTTTTCAATAAATTGATCAATAATAATGGCTTCAGGTTCAGTTGGCAAGAGTTTTTCTGTCAAACTCCTAATTGCCTGGTTATGTAATAACGCTTTAATTTTTGTTTGCGGCATCCCGTTTTGCTGCCATTCGTTATACGTTTCATTTGCAAGAATCACTGTTTCGTATGCGAATCGATCCATTAATATGGGTGCAAGTCGGATAATTGTTTCATCGGTTAATTGTTTGGAATCTTTTACTCCCATTGATACAGCTTCTTTAATATGCTCTTTATCAACATAAGCAGCAGCGACAACAATTGGTCCAAAATAATCTCCAGTGCCGACTTCATCCGATCCGACGGCTGATACAGTAGCTAAAGTGGCTGCTGGGGATGTTGTTTTCTTTTTTTCCGTTTGGTTTTGCCATTTTGCTGCTTCTTCCTCTGCTGCTTTTCCTTGAAACAATACTTTTCCTGAACGGTAGGCGGTAATTGTACAACCTGAGAGTTTAGCAACGAATAAGGCACCAGCGGGAAGATGGCTTGTAACGTTTGCGGCGTAATACTTGCGCATCTGTTCAAGAAGCATTTCATCGGTAACAATGACATGATTGGCCAATAGAATCTCTCCCTTCTTTTTTGTTTTTTCTCGCCTTTCCTCTCTATCATCGTATCTTTTCATTATACCAGCATTCATGATATGATAAACAATAGGATTTTGGAGAATGGGGGAAATCATTTGACGGAGCAACGAAAAACTAAAATCACAGTCGACATATACGGACAACCATATTCGATTGTTGGCACGGAAAGCTCTAGCCATATTCGGTTAGTAGCGTCGATTGTTGATGATAAAATGCGGGAAATAAGTTCGAAAAACCCGACATTGGATATAACAAAACTAGCAGTATTAACAGCGGTGAACGCTGTTCATGAATATATTAAGCTAAAAGAGGACTATGATCGCCTCTTGCAACAAATGAAAAGAGAGAAGGATGAGTGATTGAATGATTGATGTAGCGTTGCTTTTCATCCTTTTGACAGGATTTATGATCGGATTAAAACGAGGTTTCATTTTACAGTTTATTCATATGACCGGCTTCATTATTGCCTTCGTTGTTGCTTATATCAATTATGAAAAATTTGCACCAACGCTTAAATTGTGGGTTCCGTATCCTTCTTTCGGTGATCCGGAGACAGTCAAAATGTTGTTTGAAAGCGCCCACCTCGACGAAGCATATTATCGGGCGATGGCGTTTGCGATTTTGTTTTTTGCTACTAAAATTGTGATGCAGATTATCGGCTCAATGCTTGATTTTGTTGCGCAGCTGCCGCTGTTAAAAAGCATCAACCGCTGGGCCGGTGGAGCCCTTGGTTTTGTAGAAGTGTATTTGCTTTTATTCTTGCTGCTTTATATTGGCGCATTGATTCCGATTCAAAGCTTACAGGCGCAATTGCAGCATTCGTTCATGGCAAGCATCATTGTCAAACATACTCCGTTTTTATCCGATATGCTGACACATATGTGGCTTCGTTACATGGCATAATGACTTCTCTATCCGGTATAGGGAAGTTTTTTGTCTTTTTTGCAAAAAACTTGTATCATTTTTTCATAGTCGATCGTACGTACAGGTGGTGCTTTTATAATGAAAAACAAAAAAGAGGTCATTCAATTATTAGAAACGATCGCTTTGTATATGGAGATTAAAGGAGAAAATCCTTTTAAGATCGCAGCATTTCGTAAAGCAGCTGCCGCGTTGGAAACGGATGAACGCAGTCTGAATGAAATAGAAGATTTCACCAAAATTTCTGGAATCGGAAAAGGGACATCCGCTGTTATTTCCGAGTTTATGGAAACGGGTAGTTCAACTTTGCTTTCGGAGTTGCAAAAAGAGGTGCCTTCTAGTCTTTTAGATCTTTTAAAAATACCGGGGCTGGGCGGCAAAAAAATTGCCAAATTGTATCAAGAGCTCGGAGTATGTGACATTAGCTCTTTAAAAGAAGCATGCTTGGCGCATCAAGTGCAGGCGCTATCTGGATTCGGAAAGAAGACGGAAGAGAAAATTTTGGCGGCGATTGAGGAGTTCGGTTCTCGCCCGGAACGTTTGCCGCTTTCTATTGTGTTGCCGATTGCTGAAGAAATCGAAAGGCAGCTGGAAGAAATCAAAGAAATTATTCGTTTTTCCCGTGCTGGCAGCTTGCGGCGCGTAAAAGAAACGGTGAAAGATTTAGATTTTATTATCTCAACGAGCGAGCCGCAGCGTGTGCGAGAACAGTTAGTTTCGTTAGCTAATGTTTCACATATCATCGCTAACGGGGACACAAAAGTCTCTGTTCAGCTGCGCTACGAATATGATATTGCGGTTGATTTTCGTTTAGTAACTGAGGAGCAGTTTGCGACGACTTTGCATCATTTTACTGGCTCTAAAGAGCACAATGTCCGCATGCGTCAGCTCGCGAAAGAAAGAGGAGAAAAAATTAGTGAATACGGTGTCGAAAATATCGAAACAGGCGAAATGATAACGTTTGCAGATGAAAAAGCATTCTTCGCCCATTTTCAGCTGCCGTTCATCCCGCCAGAGCTGCGCGAAGATGGCAGTGAAGTGGATAAGTATAACGAAGAGAACCGTCTGATCCAGCTTTCTGATATTCAAGGCGATTTGCATATGCACTCTGCTTGGAGCGATGGAGCGTGTTCCATCGAGGAATTAGCGGAAGCATGCCGGAAAAAAGGATACCGTTATATAGCGATTACCGATCATTCGCAGTTTTTAAAAGTGGCTAACGGTTTAACGGTGGAGCGTCTTAAAAGGCAGAGGGAGGAAATCGAGCGCTTAAACGCGAAGTACAGCGATTTTACCATTTTGGCTGGCATTGAAATGGATATTTTGCCTGATGGAACGCTTGATTATGATGATGAAGTGCTGAAAGAGTTAGATTTTGTCATTGCCGCTATTCATACCGGATTTTCCCAAGATCGGAACACAATTATGAAGCGCTTGAGAGCGGCACTTGAAAACGTTCATGTCGATTTGATCGCTCATCCGACAGGACGCCTCATCGGACGGCGTCAAGGGTATGATGTTGATGTCGATCTATTGATTGAATTAGCGCGCGCTACGAATACGGCGCTTGAGTTAAACGCCAATCCGCATCGCCTTGACTTAACATACACCTATTTAAAGAAAGCGCAAGAGGCGGGTGTGAAAATTGCTATTAATACAGATGCTCATCATTTAGATATGTTAAACGATATGGAAATTGGCGTGGCGACGGCCCGAAAAGGCTGGATTCGCCGCGATTCGGTCATTAACACATGGACGCTAGATGAACTGCGCCGTTTTTTGCGGCGCCACGATGAAACATGCTAACAAGAGAGGTGGCATCCGTGCATACAAGAGTTTTGAAAGTGTTGGAATTTGATAAAGTGAAACTGCAATTAATCGAACACGTTTCTTCTTCATTGGGAAGAGAAAAGGTGGAAAAACTTTTCCCTTCTGCTGATTGGGAGCAGGTGGTTAAATGGCAAGAAGAAACAGATGAAGCCCTGTTGGCGTTGCGCCTGCGCGGACATGCTCCGCTTGGCGGGATTTTTGATATTCGTCCAAGTTTGAAACGGGCTAAAATCGGCGGTACGCTCAGCCCGCATGAGCTGCTTGATGTGGCGAGCACGATATATGCAAGCCGGCAAATGAAAGCGTTCATTGAGTCGCTGAGCGATGAGAAAACAACAATGGTATATTTGCCGCAATATGTGCAGCAAATAACAGCATTTCCTGAGTTAGAGCAGGCAATTAAACATTGCATTGATGATTCGGGGGAAGTGCACGATCACGCAAGCGACCGGCTGCGCTCGATTCGTCAGCAGCTGCGGAATACCGAAGCGAGAGTGCGTGAAAAATTAGAGAGTATTATTCGATCGTCTTCCGCTCAAAAAATGTTGTCTGATGCGATTATTACGATCCGCAACGATCGGTATGTCGTGCCGGTCAAGCAAGAATACCGTCATGCTTACGGCGGCATCGTGCACGATCAATCATCCTCTGGAGCGACTTTGTTCATCGAGCCGCAAGTGGTTGTTGATTTGAACAATCAACTACAAGAAGCACGTGTGAAAGAAAAACAGGAAATTGAACGGATTTTAACCGAGCTGACTGCGAAAGTGGCGGAACATAGTGATGCGCTGCTTATAAATGTTGATGTACTAGCCGAGCTTGATTTTATCTTTACGAAAGCAAAATACGCGCAAAAAATAAAAGCGACGAAGCCTAAGACGAACAATCAAGGGTATATTCGTTTGTTGAAGGCGCGCCATCCGCTTATTGACCCGAACGTTGTCGTTCCAAACGATATTGAACTGGGCAAAGACTACACAACGATTGTGATTACCGGTCCAAACACGGGCGGAAAGACGGTGACGTTGAAAACGATCGGTTTGCTAACGTTGATGGCGCAAGCGGGTCTCTTTATTCCGGCGCTCGACGGCTCGGAGTTAGCCGTCTTTCGCTCGGTGTATGCTGATATCGGCGACGAACAATCCATCGAGCAAAGTTTGAGTACATTTTCATCGCATATGGTGAACATCGTTGACATTTTGCGCAATGTCGACCATGACAGCCTCGTTCTTTTTGACGAATTAGGGGCGGGAACGGATCCGCAGGAAGGGGCAGCGCTGGCCATTGCTATTTTAGATGAAGTATATGAGCGCGGAGCACGCGTTGTAGCGACTACGCATTATCCAGAGTTAAAAGCATACGGCTATAACCGTTCTGGCGTCATTAATGCAAGTGTCGAATTCGACATTGATACGTTAAGCCCGACATATAAGTTACTCATCGGAGTTCCGGGGCGAAGCAATGCCTTCGAAATATCGAAGCGGCTCGGCCTAGATGAGCGGATTATTCAAAAGGCGAAAGGACAAATTAGCACAGAAAGCAACAAAGTAGAAAACATGATTGCTTCGCTTGAACAAAGTAAAAAGCAAGCCGAGGAAGAGCTGGCTAAAGCGGAAGCAACGCGCAAAGAGGCGGAACAGCTTCGCGATGAATGGGAGAAAAAATGGGAAGAGCTAAATGAAAAACGCGACGAGCTCATCGAGGAGGCAAAGCGCAGGGCGGCAGATATTATTAAAATATCGCAGCGGGAAGCAGACGAAGTCATCCGTGAACTCCGCCAAATGCAAAAAGAAAAATTAGCGGAGATTAAAGAGCATGAGTTAATTGCGGCAAGAAAGCGGCTCGAAGAAGCAACCCCAACCATCAGCAAGAAAAAAGCGGCGAAATCGAAGCGGACGCATCATGAATTCCGCCCTGGCGATGAAGTAAAAGCAGTTCATCTGAACCAGAAAGGCTATTTGATTGAAAAAGTATCCGATGACGAATGGCAAGTACAGCTCGGCATCTTAAAAATGAAAATTAAAGAAAAAGACCTCGAATATATTGGCAGCGCCAAAGTGACAGAGACAAAACCGCTCGCAACCGTTAAAGGAAAAGAATATCACGTCGGATTGGAACTTGATTTGCGCGGCGAGCGCTACGAAGATGCCCTTGTCCGTGTTGAGAAATATATTGATGATGCGCTGTTGGCTGGCTATCCACGTGTATCGATCATTCACGGAAAAGGAACAGGAGCGCTCCGCAAAGGTGTGCAAGAGTTTTTGAAAAAGCACCGTTCTGTAAAAAACATTCGATTTGGTGAAGCGACTGAGGGCGGAACGGGTGTGACGATTGTCGAATTAAAATAATAAGGGGCGAAGGCGATGAACTCCTTTTGGGAAAATGAAACGGTGAAAATTGCGGCCAATTTCAGTGTAGCGGTTTTATGTATGGTTGTGTTTTTAGCCGTATTTGAGCTCGTTACCAAATATAGAAATTGGGAAGAGATTCAAAAAGGCAACGTAGCAGTGGCGATGGCTACAGGCGGCAAAATTTTTGGTATCGCCAACATTTTTCGTTATGCTATCAGCCACCATGAATCTCTCCTCTCGGTGATAGGTTGGGGAGTATATGGGTTTATTTTGCTGCTTGTCGCGTATTTCATTTATGAATTTTTAACTCCAAAGTTTAATATTGACGAGGAAATTGCGCAAGACAATCGGGCAGTGGGTCTCATTTCGATGGTGATTTCAGTTGGATTGTCATTTGTCATCGGAGAAAGCATTCGATAGAACGGGGAGTTTAAAAAGATGGAAACATTAGCAAAAGTGTTGTTTGTGTTATGTGGAGTGTTTCTCGCGATCGGTATCGTATACTTGCTGTTTTTTGCCTAAAAGCGTCCTACATGATGTGGGCGCTTGTTTTTTTATCATAACGATGAATGGGAGCGCTACTGTTTTGCTCTCCAACACCCGAATGGCTGAGAATAAAGGAGAACGGAAAAACGTCGTTATTTGCTATCATGACGATTTAGGAAAAATTTGTTTCTTCCCTATTTTTCTGATGTAATTTTTGAAGAAATGTAATAAAATAAGAATGAATGTTCAGAATTATCAAAAACGGAGGGGATATGATGGAAAAACGGTGGCTTGCCCATTACCCGCCGCAGATCCCGCACCACCTCGATTATCCGCCGAAGCTTTTATCAGATTATTTGAAAGAGACGGCAGAAGAGTTTGGACAAAAAGTGGCGATTGATTTTTTAGGAAAACGGTTAACGTTTGCAGATGTTTATACACAAGCGCTGAAAATGGCCAACTGCCTCATTGAACTTGGTTTGCAGAAAGGCGATCGTGTCTCCATTATGTTGCCAAACTGTCCGCAAGCCGTCATTAGCTACTATGGTGTATTGCTTGCTGGCGGAATTGTCGTACAAACGAATCCCCTTTACATGGAAAGAGAACTCGAGTATCAATTGAATGATAGTGGAGCAAGCATCATCATTACATTAGATATGTTCTACTCAAAAGTGATGAAGGTAAAGGCGACGACCCCACTCAAACATATCATTGTCACGAGCATCCAAGATTATTTGCCATTTTTGAAGAAACTATTATATCCGCTTGTTCAGAAAAAGCACAATCAACCGTTAGTTCGCATCGAACAGCAAAACGGTCAGCATCTATGGAAAAATATTATCGCTTCCGCAAAATCGGATGAAGTAAAAGCGAAAGTGGATCCGATTGAGGATGTTGCTTTGTTGCAGTACACCGGTGGAACAACAGGCTTTCCGAAGGCGGCAATGCTGACTCATCACAATTTGATTGCCAACACGTTGATGTGCGCCCATTGGATGTATCGCTGCAAGAAAGGAGAGGAAGCGATTTTAGGAGTATTGCCATTTTTCCACGTGTATGGCATGACAACCATTATGAACTTATCGGTTATGCAAGCATATAAAATGATTCTTTTACCTAAATTCGATATTGAGGCGGTATTAAAGACAATAGAACGGAAAAAACCGACGCTATTTCCTGGAGCACCGACGATGTATATTGCTTTGCTCAATCATCCTAATCTATCAAAATACGATTTGTCATCGATTAAAGCATGTATTAGCGGTTCCGCTCCGCTGCCGGTGGAGGTGCAAGAAAAGTTTGAAACGCTGACTGGCGGAAAACTGATTGAAGGATATGGATTGACCGAAGCGTCCCCCGTCACTCATGCTAATTTTCTATGGGACGGGGAGCGGTTAAGAGGAAGCATCGGCGTCCCGTGGCCGGATACGGAAGCAAAAATTATCTCATTAGAAACGGGCGAAGAAGCAGCTATTAATGAAATTGGCGAACTTGTTGTCCGTGGGCCGCAAGTGATGAAAGGGTATTGGAATCAGCCGTTCGAAACGGAAAGCGTACTGCGTGATGGATGGTTATATACAGGCGATATGGCCTATATGGACGAGAAAGGGTATTTCTTCATTGTTGATCGAAAGAAAGATATGATTATTGCAAGCGGCTATAATATCTATCCGCGCGAAGTGGAAGAAGTGCTATATGAGCATCCGAAAGTACAGGAAGCAGTGATCATCGGTGTTCCTGATGAATATCGCGGCGAAACGGTAAAGGCTTTTGTTGTGTTGAAAGACGGTGTGCAATGCACCGAAGAGGAATTGGATCAGTTTATGAGAAGCCGGTTGGCAGCGTATAAAGTACCGCGCATTTATGAATTTCGGAAAGAGCTTCCGAAAACGGCTGTCGGAAAAATTTTACGCCGCGTATTAGTAGAGGAGGAGAATAAAAAAATGTAAAATAGATGGCGAATATTTGGATGATTTTTTATCTTGACAAACAAAGCAGATAATTTTTAAAATTTAAATATGAATGATTATTCATTCATATTCAAAGAAGGGGAATGCATGTTGAAACGAAATAAACCAAAATTTATGCAAATCATCGAGGCTGCTGTGCTTGTTATTGCTGAAAACGGCTATCATCAAGCGCAAGTTTCTAAAATTGCAAAACAAGCGGGTGTAGCAGACGGAACGATCTATCTTTATTTTAAAAATAAAGAAGATATTCTCGTTTCACTTTTCCAAGAGAAAATGGGCTCTTTTATTGAGAAAATCCAAAAAGAGATAGAAGGAATTTCAAGCCCTTCGGAGAAATTATACGTGTTAATAAAAAAACATTTTCAACTGTTATCGGTCGACCGCCATCTAGCGATCGTGACCCAACTCGAATTGCGCCAGTCGAACAAAGAGCTTCGCTTGCGAATTAACGAAGTATTAAAAGGATATTTGCGACTTGTTGAACAGATCTTAATGGAAGGAATTGAGAGCGGAGAGTTCCGCAAAGATTTAGATGTTCGCTTGGCGAGACAAATGATTTTTGGAACGATTGACGAAACGGTCACAACGTGGGTCATGAATGAACAAAAATATGACTTGGAGGCTTTGGCCAAACCCGTTCATGAACTGCTAACACGAGGCTGTTCAGCCTCTTAATATTTTTATATAAAAATAAGGGGAGAGGGAAAAATGGAATTTTTCAAAGTAAGCGCGGAGGAACTTGTCGCGACAGTTACGTTTTCGCGTCCTCCGGCTAATGCGTTGTCATCCGCAGTTTTGAAAGAGTTTTCAACATTGCTTGACGAATTAGAAAACGATGACAACGTCCGCGTCATTCTTCTTCATGGAGAAGGAAAATTTTTCTCGGCTGGTGCCGATATTAAGGAATTTACGACGATTGGCGAAAAAGAGCAAGCGACACAATTAGCTCTTCTCGGCCAACAGGTGATGGAAAAAATTGAACAGTTTCCGAAACCGGTCATTGCTGCAATTCATGGGGCGGCTCTCGGTGGAGGATTGGAGCTAGCGATGGGATGCCATATTCGCATCGTCGCTGAAAACGCAAAGCTTGGACTACCGGAGTTGCAGCTTGGACTCATTCCGGGATTTGCTGGAACACAGCGCCTAACACGTTACGTTGGTTTCAGCAAAGCGGCGGAAATGATGTGGACAAGTGAACCGATCACAGGTGTCGAAGCGGTTCAATGGGGGCTAGCGAATAAAGCAGTACCGGAAGAACAGCTATTTGAAGAGGCGTTGACATTGGCGCGCAAAATCGCACAAAAGAGCCCTATTTCTGTTCGAGCAACGGTTGAACTGCTTAACGCAGCTAAGTCGAAGCCGTTTCATGAAGCTGTCCAATACGAAGCGGAGTTATTTGGCCAAGTGTTTGTATCCGAAGATGGAAGAGAAGGGGTACAAGCGTTTATTGAAAAGCGCCCTGCGCAATTCCGTGGAAAGTAAGCGGTTGCATTTCATTTTTATTTATTTAAAATTTACGGAATTTTTGAAAGTGAACAAATGTTTGATAAACACAGGGAGGGTTTCCGATGAATATTTTCGTCTTGATGAAGCGTACGTTTGATACAGAAGAGAAGATTGTCATTCAAAATGGTAAAGTGAACGAGGAAGGCGCTGAGTTTATTATCAATCCATACGATGAATATGCGATTGAGGAAGCGATCCAAGTCCGCGATAAGCTCGGCGGTGAAATTACTGTCGTTACAGTAGGCAACGAAGATGCTGAAAAGGAATTGCGCACAGCGTTAGCGATGGGATGCGATAAAGCGGTGCTAATTAATATCGAAGATGATGTTGAAGAAAGCGATCAGTACACAACAGCTAAAATTATTGCCGAATATTTAAAAGACAAAAATGCAGATTTGATTTTAGCAGGAAACGTAGCGATTGACGGCGGATCGGGTCAAGTCGGTCCTCGCGTTGCGGAAATGCTTGGCATTTCGTATGTGACAACGATTACGAAACTTGACATTGATGGCGGAAAAGCGACTATCGTTCGCGATGTCGAAGGAGATGAAGAAGTCATTGAAGTATCGCTTCCATTGCTAGTAACGGCGCAACAAGGACTAAACGAACCGCGCTATCCTTCGCTGCCTGGAATTATGAAAGCGAAGAAGAAACCGCTCGATGAACTCGAATTAGACGACTTGGATTTAGAAGAAGAGGATGTTGCTGCAAAAACAAAAACGGTGGAAATTTTCTTGCCGCCGAAAAAAGAAGCAGGAAAAATCCTTCAAGGGGATATCGCTGATCAAGTGAAAGAACTCGTCACATTGTTACGCACAGAGGCAAAAGTGATTTAATCGTAGCCGGAACATAGCCAAAAAATTGCGTTTATTTTCATATATACGGGGGGACGGAACATGACACGAAAAGTAATTTCATTAGCAGAAGTTCGTGACGGATCATTGAGAAACGTATCATTTGAAGCAATTGCAGCGGCAAAGACAATCGCGCAGGGCGGGGAAGTTGTTGCCGTGTTGGTTGGAGAAAACGTCCAAACTTATGGCAATGAATTGATCGCATATGGCGCGGATCGCGTTGTTGTAGTGGAGAGCGACAAGTTGAAAACATATACGCCAGATGGATACGGTCAGGCGTTAATGGCAGTCATTGATGCGGAAAAACCGGAAGGAATCGTGTTTGGACACACAGCGTTAGGAAAAGATTTATCGCCGAAGTTGGCAACAAAATTGAATGCGGGCCTTGTTTCCGATGTGGTGGCAATTGAAGAGAAAGATGGCGAATTGTTGTTCACGCGTCCAATTTATTCTGGTAAAGCGTTTGAGAAAAAAGTCGTGACAGACGGCATCGTGTTTGTAACGGTTCGTCCGAACAACATTCCGGCTCTTGCCCGTGACGATGCTCGTTCTGGCAACGTTGAAAGCCTTTCTGTCGATATTAAAGATTTGCGCACGATTGTAAAAGAAATTGTCCGCAAGACAGCGGAAGGCGTTGACTTGTCAGAAGCGAAAGTCATTGTTGCTGGCGGACGCGGAGTGAAAAGCGCAGAAGGATTTAAGCCGCTCCAAGAATTGGCTGATGTATTAGGCGGCGCAGTGGGCGCTTCGCGTGGTGCGTGCGATGCCGGATATTGCGATTATTCGCTGCAAATCGGGCAAACAGGAAAAGTAGTTACTCCAGATTTGTATATTGCTTGCGGCATTTCCGGAGCGATTCAACATTTAGCCGGCATGTCCAACTCAAAAGTGATTGTTGCTATTAATAAAGATCCAGAAGCAAATATTTTCAAGATAGCAGATTATGGCATCGTCGGCGACTTGTTCGAAGTTGTGCCGCTATTAACAGAGGAATTTAAAAAATTAAAAGTTCATTCATAAAAAACGCAAAAACGAGCAAAGCCCATGTGTCTTTGCTCGTTTTTTGTTATAATAAAATATTGAGTAAAAGCAAATATTAGTGCTGAAGCAAAAAATTAGCACCTTTCTTGATAAAATGATATACTTTGCTTACAACAGCAATTCATAGGAGGAATGAAGAATGGCAATTGTTAATGCAACTGATCAAACGTTTGTAACAGAAACAAGCACAGGGGTTACATTAGTTGATTTTTGGGCTCCTTGGTGCGGACCTTGCCGCATGATCGCTCCAGTGCTAGAAGAAGTAGACCAAGAGATGGGCGATAAAGTGAAAATTGTCAAAGTAAACGTTGATGAGAACCAAGAAACGGCTTCTAAATATGGTGTGATGAGCATCCCGACTTTACTCGTATTCAAAGACGGCAATGTCGTTGATAAAACTGTCGGTTTCCAACCGAAAGAGGCACTTGTTCAATTGTTGCAACAACATGTATAATCATAAATTTTTGAAAGAGATTCAGCATTGTCTGACTCTCTTTTTTGTTATAGCTTAAGAACGAAATGATAAGGTGTATTAGTGCTGACAAATCTGTTCTAGATTTTTTACATAACCACTGAGAAGTCTTCCACCTCTAAACTGTAGGTGGGAGAGGTTGTGTGGTTGGTTGAGCGGACATACTAATGGACCAAAAGAGCCTGCAAATAAATACTGCAGGCTCTTTTAGTTTATAAAAAAGCTTATTGACATTGATAATTATTCTCTATTATAATCTTTTTGTGTTAATGAAAATCATTATCAAATAAATAGGTATGGTTTAACGGGGGGTACATCATGTTGGTAAAATGGAAGTTTCTAGCTGTGTTTGCTGCTGTTGCATTGATGATGGGAGCATGTTCAACGAACCAGGAAACAGCGGCGCCGAAAACAGAAGAAAAAGAGGAATCAGCTGCTAAACAAAAAGAAGAAAAAGCAGAGGAAAGCGAGAAGGAAGAAGTAAATTATAAAGATGCGTTTCAGCAGGCACTTACTGAACTAGAAAAAGCAAAACAAGGACAGAAAGTTGACTTCGATAAGGTAATGGATCTGTACAAAGAAAATTTACAAGCACTTGTACAAAAACGAGATGCTGAGTTCCAAGAAACGCTTGACCAACATATTACAACTGCTCTTGCAGCAGGGAAAGACGGCTCGCTTAAGCCAATGGTTGTAAAGCAAATTTTTGATAAACTGATGCAAAAAGTATTTTATGTAACTATTAAACACGAGTTTGCAGAAATAGAAGAACATTGGGGCAATAAAGAAGAAGTAAAAGAAGAAATTGAAGAAGCAAAAGAGTTTTATGAAATCTTACAACCGACTGTAGAAAAGCGCGATGCCGCTTATGGAACGAAGCTCGTCGATGCAATGAACGGAGCGTTTGCCCAAATTGAAGATGCTGCTGCAAAAAATAATTCGCTTGAGTTTGCTCTAGCAAAGCAAGTCGTTGATAAAACGTTGATGAAAACATTCTATTTGGCAACGGGAGCGCTTCCGCATGGCTATGCAACAAAAGCGGCGGCAGAGGCGAAAGAAAATGCGGAAGAAGCAAAAGTGGAACAAGCAGAAGGTTGGGCATTTTATCAATCGCTTTATCCGTATATGAAGAAACATGCAGCAGAAGAAGCTGATTATATCTTAAAACAGTTTGATCTACAAACAGATGTAAAAACGTTAGATGCGACAGCTATCAATAAAGCATTTATCCGCGGACTGACAAAGGTAGCGCTTCATGAATACGAAGAAAGCGAAGAAAGCTGGGGACAAGATAAATCAGCTGTTACAGCGCTTGAAGGCGCATTGTTTATCGATATGATCGGCAGCGATTTAAAAACGTTGTTAGGCGATCAGGCACTCACAACATTAAATAGCCAAGCGCAAAAATATTTAGAAGCAGCTAAAGCAAAAAACAAAGAAGAAGGGGAGAAGCTGCTTCAGCAAATTACAGCAACGCTTAAAACCGTTGTTGAAAAAGCAAAATAAAGTAAGCAAAAAACCTTGTGACCGAACAAGGTTTTTTGCTTTTGAAAATGCTGTGCTTTTCTGTTCTTTATTATGGTACGATGAGTAAGAAGTAAATTAGTTGGGGTGAAATCGTTGAATATTTTAGTTACGGGCGGCGCCGGTTTTATCGGCAGTCATCTTGTATCTAAGCTGCTTTCTGCCGGACATCGCGTCATTGTGATTGATAATTTTCATCCATATTATGCAAAAGAACGGAAACGGAAGCAATTCTCCGTGCTGACTGACGGCTATGATATCTGCATACATGAAATAGATTTGCTTGATTCTCGAAAAGTAAATGAGGTTTTCCAACTCTATCAATTTGATTGTGTATACCATTTAGCCGCTTTGCCTGGTGTTCCGAATTCACTATTGCAGCCGCTTGATTATGTCGATTACGATATTAAAGCGACAATTAACGTCTTAAAGGCAGCGGGAGATGGAGGGGTGAAACATGTTTTGTTTGCCTCTTCTTCGTCTGTATATGGCAATCAAGGGCATGTGCCATTGCGGGAAGAGATGGCGATCGGGAATGTTGCGTCACCGTATGCCGCGGCGAAATATGGTGCCGAATCGTTTTGTTACGCTTACGCCAATATATTTGGGTATCAGTTAACTATTTTTCGCTATTTTACTGTTTATGGTCCGTGGGGGCGCCCTGATATGGCGGTTAGCCAATTTATTCATCGCCTGTTGCGCGGAGAAGAAATTGTTGTATACGGGACGAAAACGGCCCGGGATTACACGTTTGTAAGCGATATTGTCGACGGCATGATAGCAGCGTTGCATCGAAGCGGAAGCAATGATGTATTTAATCTCGGATCGGGAAATCCGATTACAATGGAGAAACTGCTTGCGCTTTTACAAATGCATTTTCCTGCGATGAAGATAAAGTATGCCCCGGAACGGATTGGCGACGTCAAAGCGACATGGGCCGATATTACAAAGGCGCAGCAAGCATTCGGCTACAAACCAGCCGTCACATTTGCGGAAGGGTTGGCAAGAACGATTGAATGGGCCAAAAAGTATGACGCGTAAACATGTAGCGCTCGCAATGCGTATTGTCGGATTGGGGCTGGTTATTTCCTTTCTTTTTCTAACGTACCGCTATTTTGACGCTGCCGCATTGGCTCAGCATGTTCATACCTTGAAGAACCATATTCATATATTGCTGTTTATGTTTGCTGTATACGGCGCTTCATTTTGGCTGAGGGCATTGGCGTGGAGAGCGTATGTTGGAAAGCCCATTCCTCTTTCTGTTTATATGAAGGGATTATTTTTAAGTTTGTTTATCAATCATATATCACCAATAAAAATCGGGGATGTTTCACGCATCGCTGTTTTGGCGAGGCAAAGCGGCATCTCTCTTGACGAATCGGCTCACTCGGTTGCAGTTATACGGCTATTGGATATGCTTGTGTTGTTTGTTTTTTCCGCGTGCGGCATGTATGCATACTTTCATCAATTTTCCGTTAACCGTCTTGCATGGGCTGGAATCATAGGAGGGATAGGGCTTCTTATTTTTCTAGCGCGCAAATCGAATACGCGATGGATGGACAAACACTGGAAAATGATTAGAAAGGCTTTGGTGGGAAAACGCGGTGTTTATATTGGGAGTATGATCGGCATCAGTTGGTTATGTGAAGCTGTTGTTGTCTATGAGATTGCGCATTTGATAGGAGTAAGGTTATCGGTGCCTCAGTCGATATGGGTGAATAGTGTAACGGTGTCCGGACAATTGTTTCAAATGGCGCCGGGGGGTTTAGCAACGTACGAAACGGTCATGGCATTTGCGATTACAAGGATGATTCCAAATTGGCACGATGCCTATGCGATAGCAGTTATGACGCACGCATTTAAGTTTCTTTTTTCCTATGTTGCTGGCGTTGCTATGTTTTTTGTATCGGCAAAGGAGATGAAACAGCTGCGTTCATTGTGGAGAGGAAGTGTGAGAAAGTGAAAAAAGCATCGAAATTTGAAAAAATCGCGGCGCGATGTTGGAATTTATTAAATGAAGGGAAGCCGTTTACCCCGATTTTTGTCATTGGCACAATGCTTCTCTATCATTTTAATGGGATCGTAGAGTTTACGGAACTCAAACAGCTCGCTCTTAGCTTCATATTGGTGTTGCCACTGTTTGTCATTTATTATGTGTATGATTATCCGCTATTTTTGCGCAATTATTTATGGATTCCTTACATCGTTTTTTTGATCATTTGGAAGTTTGTTAATGTAAAACTGCTTTTGTTGGCGGTCGGATTATATTTTTTCTTTACCGTCTTTTTTTGGGGGACGCTTTATTACCATTTAAGAATCGGTACAACCTGGTGGAACTTTACCCGGTTTTGGAAGCTCGTGTTGAAAAATAGCGATTCGACGAGTGGAAATGCGCAGGAGCAGTTGCCGAAATTTTTGCTTTTATTGTCTCTATGGGAGTACAACTATGTGCAAATGCAGCACGGGTGGACGTCTTTGGCCCTTGGACAGATGTTTGGGTATTATATTTTTGTTCTTGCATTTTCGTGGATTTTGCACAGATATTTGTTTGACTGGAAACCGGATATTATTTCGACGTACACGAACAATATAAGTGTACCTGAGCGGCCTTTAAATGAAAAAGTAATTGTCATCGTGATCGACGGCATGCGTAAAGATCGTTTTGAGCAAGCAAATGCACCATTTTTAAAGTCGCTGCGCGAGCGGGGAACGGAATTTACTCAGATGGAAACGGTGTATCCGGCACGTACGGTCGTTTGTTTTACTTCCATGTTTACTGGAACGTATTCGTTTGAGCATGGCATTCACTCTAACATGGTATGGAAGCTTGGTATTAAGGTCGAAAGCATTTTTGATTCGTTGCGGAAGATTGGAAAAAAAGGGCGTTTATTGGGCATTGCACACCTTGTTGATTCGTTTGGCGATGATGTAGAAACAGTAACTGCTGTGATGCATAACGATGTGGCAGATAAAAATATTATTGAACGTGCCAAGCTTATAATGGAGGAACAAGATCCGGATTTGTTCATTGTTCAGCTCATTGCGACAGATCAAACAGGGCATAGCCGAGGTGTATTGTACGATGAATATATCGAAAAGATCGAGGAGGCGGACTCTTTAATTCGAGAGTATGTGGAATGGCTCGAGCAAAAAGGAAAGTTGCAAAACGCCACGCTCATCATTTGTGCTGATCATGGACAAGCGGATGGAATCGGAGGACATGGCCATCTCGATGAAGGAGAACGATACGTGCCATTTTTTATGTACGGGCCGAGTATCGAACAAGGAAAGCGAATTGACAGAAAACATAGCCTTGTATCGCTAGCTCCGACGATCGCATATTTATTAGGCGCTCCATATCCAAGCCACAGCCGCGGTCCCGTCTTAATTGAGGCCATAAGAAAGAAGGGAAACGATGAGAAAGCAAAAAGTGATCGTATTTTTACCGGCACATAACGAAGAAGAAGCAATTGGCGAAGTAATTAAAAAGATACCCCGTCATTTCCACCCGCTTGTGGAAGTAAACGTATTAGTAATCGATGATGGATCAACAGATCATACCGTAGGAGTAGCGAAGAAAGCGGGAGCTGATTATATATACCAGATGGAACAAAATAGAGGGCTGGGCGCAGCTGTGCGACAAGGGCTACAGCAATGCCTTGCTCTTGGAGCGGATATCGGTGTGATGATTGATGCCGATAATGAATATCCTGCTGAACAAATTCCTGATTTGCTTGCTCCAATTTTTAAAGGAGAAGCGGATTATACAATGGGGTCTAGGTTTCTTGGCAAAATCAAGGGGATGAGGTGGCACCGCCGTCTCGGCAATTATTTTTTTACATGTTTGCAATCGCTGCTGTTGCGGACGTGGATTTATGACGGACAGTCAGGAATGCGGGCCTTTTCGCGGCAAGCGATGGAACATGCGGAGATTATTCACGATTATAACTACGCTCAAGTATTGACACTTAATTTAATACGGAAAGGATTTCGGATGAAAGAAGTGCCGATCCGCTACAAAGTAAGAACAACAGGTCAGTCGTTTATAAAATTTCGCGCCTATATGACGTCAGTATTTCCTGCTATATGGAAAGAGATGAAACGGCCAGTGAAAAAAGTCGATATTGATTTTACAGCTCATGTACTTCCAAATATAGATGAAAAAAAGTGTTCATGAAATAATAAGACATCATGAGGATAGAAGAAACCTTCTATCCTTTTTTAGAATGCATATATTGACATAAAAGATGATAATCATTATCATTGAATGTGTAGGAGGAGATCGGATTATGAAGTCATTCCGTTTATTTTTTTGTTTATTATTGATATTCATTCTCACTTATCCACCAATGACGGCTTTTGCTTACTCCTATGGTGACCCTAATGAAGAAAAAGTTGCAGAAGTGTATAAGCAAATGGCGGAAAAATTAAATCAACAGCCGCCAGACTTTGCAGAAGCAAAAACGATTTTTGAAACCGTGAAAGAAGAACTCGATATGCATATGGGAACAGAACCATCCCAAACGGTGCTAGCTGATATTGACGCAAAAAATAAAGAGGCAGTGCTGCGAGATATGAAAAAGATTCTCGTTCTAAACATTGCGCGCCGTCTTGAAAATATCGAAAAAAACTTTAAACAATACGAAACAAGCAAGCGTCTATTAGCGAAAGCATTTGCTACATACGAAGCGCTCTCTCCTTCTGTTCAAGCGAACGATGCAGCGCTCGATAAACAATTGAGGACAGAGTTTGACAATGCTTTGCAATCATTAGGAAATCCAGGGCTGTTTGGCGTCGGCAAAAAGCAATCGGATATTGAGAAGTTTAAGAAAAGCAAAGAGTTCATTTTAACATCGTTGCAAAAACAATTTGGGTTAAAGAGCTTGAAAGTTGGCCATTTTTCAGAAAGCGCAACAGAAAAATCAGATGCAGCCGAAAAAAAAGAATGGACGGATCTATCGAAATTAAAAAACTGGATTCCGCTTGCTGTTTTAGTTGTTGTCATTGCTGGTGTGGTCATTTATTCGGTGCGTCGGAAGCGAAATTAATCGTGTAGAAAGGAGAGCTTGCGATGGAGGTTCAAGCGCTGTTAATCACGTTCCGCGAAGTGTTGGAAGCTCTGCTTATTGTTGGAATTATTACATCGTATTTAAAAAGAGTTAATCATACTAAATATACGAAATATGTATGGCTTGGTGCTGGATTAGCGGTATTGGCAAGCGTGGGAGTTGCTCTTTTGTTTCAAGTTGTTTTTACAGGCTTTGCCGCGATGGGAAGCGAGATGTATTTAAAAATCTCGATTATGTTTATTTCGGCGATTTTGTTAACCCAAATGGTGTTTTGGATGGCAGAGCATAGCCGAGATATGAAGAAAAATATGGAAGGGAAAATGGATCGTTTTATCACGACAGGCAATGTCGTCGGGATGGTTATACATTCATTTTTAGTTGTGCTCCGCGAAGGAGTTGAGACCGTGTTTTTCTTTGCGGCCATTACCGGCGGAAACATTGGAGCTGCGATGCAAGGCTGGGGGGCGATTACTGGTGTTGTGATTGCAGCGCTAGTCAGCTATATATTTTTTAAAGGAACAATGCGTGTGCCGCTCAAGACTTTCTTTAAAGTGACGGGGGCTTTCATTATCCTAATAGCGGCAGGGCTTTTAGTGCAAGGAATTTCCATGTTACAAGATCTAAATATTATTGGAAGCGTAATGCCGCACGTATATGATTTGACGTGGCTTTTGCCGGAGCATCCGATTGATTATGACCACTATCTTCGCGATCACGGTGTCGCTCCTTTATTACCAGGAGATGTCGGTGTCTTTCTAAAAGCATTGTTTGGTTATTCGGCAATGCCATCTCTTGAAGAAGTCATTGCATATATTGGATATTTTGTTGTGATTTATTTACTTATTAGCAGCCGTCACTCAAAAAATGCCAAAAAGTCGAAGCAAGAAGATATGAACGTTCAAGCGCTTGAACCGAAGACGAAGCATGTAATTTAGAAAGTACAAGGCAAAATAGTCTTGTACTTTTTCGTTTGTGCAGGTGAACAATATGAAAAAATATTTTCTGAGAAATCATCGATATATGTCATATTTTAGTTTTATAGCGCTTTTCTTGTTGTTTTGTGCAGAGATCATGTACGCCAGCCCATATGCTGCATCATGGGATCAAGTAGATTTTGCCCTTGCTTTAG
This sequence comes from Anoxybacillus tepidamans PS2, assembly GCF_000620165.1. Taxonomy (GTDB): domain Bacteria; phylum Bacillota; class Bacilli; order Bacillales; family Anoxybacillaceae; genus Anoxybacteroides; species Anoxybacteroides tepidamans_A. Next base: position 90,617 of record NZ_JHVN01000011.1, on the reverse strand, counting down.
AGCGCTATGATTTATTGGCAATGCAGCCGCATTTTCCGGGTTATCCTTATTTTATCTTGGGCGGAATGCTTGTTCATGCGTTTATAGCAAATCCTGCTAGAGCGCTGTCTATTTTAAATATAGTGCTATTATGCTCAGCATCGGTCCCCATATTTTTACTAGCTAAAAAATATGGCGCTAAAGAGGCGGCATGGCCTATCACTGTTCTAGTGCAATCGACAAGCTATGTTACTTTGATAGGAAGCCAGCCGATGTCGGAAGGAGCGGCGCTTGCTGTTTTATGGTGGTATATGTGGGCGGTTGAGCGGGCGTACGCTCGAGTCACATGGTCTGCCCATCTGCTTGCCCTGTTTTTTTTCGGACTTCTTTTAGGTATTCGTCTTTCATATGCTCCATTTGCCGTCGCCCTGATTTTTTTATGGTGGGCAGATTGGAAGATGCATCAAAGAGTTCGGCGCTTATTTTTTCTGGCTGCTGCTGCGCTTTTGTTCCAGCTTATTTGGGTTATCGCTGTCGCTTTGACAGAAGGCGGCCTACATAGTTTTTTAAAATTAGCTTTGTCGTTTACTAATGGGCATTTTCAAGAATGGGGCGGAACGGTGTCTAATGATCACGAAGCGTTTTGGCAGCGGGCAAGCCGCTTTTTGTTTTATAATTTAATTTGGGCAGGCGTCTCTAGTCGAACGGCCATGTTGCTTGTTTTTTATCTGTTCGCATTTATCGCAGCTATTTGCTTACAGCGTCGATTTTCGTTTCCGCGGTGGTTTTTAGTATCGGTTGCTTCTTATTTTGTTTGGGCGCTATTTGCGCAAAATATTGAAAAGCCGCGGCATATTATTCCGCTTATTCATTTCGGCCTTTTTTATATATGGCTTCGTTTCTTTTATAAAAGTTTTCCGTATCAGCGACTGTTAGCGCTAATTGTTATCATTACACAAATGATGGTAGGCACGTTAAATATCCGCGAGCAAGCCTTGCGTTTGCCAGCCTCTTATCAATTAGCATATGATATGGAGAAGAAAGAGGAATCATTTGTTCTATATACGTGGGAGGAAGCGAGAGTTCTCGAATATCTTCATGCTGATTTTCCGTATGAACAAGCATTGCATTTTTCATTTTTTTTACAGCATAAAGCGAACTATAAGCATGTTAAAATTTATTTGACAGATCATGTCGTCAAAGGATTCGAGATGCAGGGGATTCCGCTTGCCGGTCATTTACGAAAAGTAAAAACATATCGATCGAGCACTTTAGCGGATCCAGTGTATGGAAATATTACTTTGTATGAGTGGATAGATTGAATAATGGAGTGATTGTGATGCATGATCACTTAAAAGAAAAGTTGTCTGTATTGCCGGAGCAGCCGGGCTGCTATTTAATGAAAGATAAGCACGGAACAGTAATTTATGTCGGCAAGGCAAAAGTATTGAAAAATCGGGTGCGCTCGTATTTTACAGGCACGCACGACGGCAAAACGCTCCGCCTTGTGAATGAAATTACCGATTTTGAATACATTGTAACCTCCTCCAACATTGAGGCGCTTATTTTAGAGATGAATCTCATCAAAAAGTACGATCCGAAATATAACGTCATGCTTAAGGATGATAAAAGCTATCCGTTTATTAAAATTACAGCCGAAGAGCATCCGCGGCTTATCATTACTAGAAAAGTAAAAAGAGACCGCGGCAAATATTTTGGACCGTATCCAAACGTTCAAGCGGCAAATGAAACAAAAAAACTGCTGGATCGAATGTATCCGCTCCGTAAATGTTCGTCGTTGCCGAACCGCGTATGTCTTTACTATCATATGGGACAATGTCTCGCACCGTGTGTGTATCCGGTAACAGAGCAACAAAATAGGGAAATTGTTGAACAAATTGTTCGTTTTTTAAATGGAGGCCACGAAGAAGTCAAAAAAGAATTGACGGAAAAAATGTTCAAAGCGGCTGAAGCCCTCGAATTTGAGCGAGCTAAAGAATACCGCGATCAAATTGCTCATATTGAAACGATTATGGAAAAGCAGAAAATGACGATGAATGATTTCATCGACCGCGATGTGTTCGGCTATGCTTACGACAAAGGCTGGATGTGCGTTCAAGTATTTTTTATCCGCCAAGGTAAACTGATTGAGCGGGACGTTTCCACGTTTCCAATGTATCAGGAGCCAGAGGAGGAATTGCTCACGTTTTTAGGACAATTTTATACGAAGGCCAACCATTTTAAGCCAAAGGAAGTAATTGTGCCAACAGAAGTCGATGGTGAGCTGGCAGAACAGTTGCTCGAAGTGACAGTTGTCCAGCCGAAAAAAGGAAAGAAAAAAGAGTTGGTAGAGTTGGCATGCAAGAACGCAGCGATTGCTTTAAAAGAAAAATTTTATCTAATTGAACGTGACGAAGAGCGGACGGTTAAGGCGGTCGATAACCTGGGAAAAACGCTTGGAATTCCGGCTCCTTGCCGAATTGAGGCATTTGACAATTCCAATATTCACGGTACCAATCCTGTTTCGGCGATGGTTGTTTTCGTTGATGGCAAGCCTGAAAAGAAAGAATATCGCAAATATAAAATTAAGACGGTTCAAGGGCCTGATGATTATGAATCAATGCGCGAAGTAGTGCGTCGCCGTTACACGCGCGTCTTAAAAGAAGGGCTTCCGCTGCCAGATCTTATTTTAGTAGACGGTGGAAAAGGACATTTAGCAGCGGTCAAGGATGTATTAGAAAATGAGCTCGGTTTGGACATCCCGCTTGCCGGTCTAGTGAAAGATGATAAACACCGCACATCCGAATTGCTCATGGGAGAGCCTCCGCAAATTGTCCCGCTAGAGCGTAATAGTCAAGAGTTTTATTTGCTGCAGCGCATTCAAGATGAAGTGCATCGATTCGCGATCACGTTTCATCGGCAAACGAGAGGAAAGTCATTATTTCAGTCAGTATTAGACGACATTCCTGGAATTGGGGAAAAACGCAAAAAAGCGCTCCTGAAATATTTCGGTTCTGTGAAGAACATGAAAGAAGCGACGATCGAGGAATTGCAAAAAGCTAATATTCCGCGAGCGGTTGCTGAGAAAATTTACGCCAAGTTAAGAGAATAGTATTGTCAATCAAATAAAATATTGATATAATTACGTTGAATTGCATATTTATACACTTCTGAACACGGAAGTGAAGATAGAGGTGCGAACTTCAAGAGTAGACATTTGGAGGAAAATGAGTTCCGAGGAAAAATGTCGAAAGGGGAGCGTCGCCGAAGTGGGGAAAGTCTCATTGCTTTTCCTGCTGGTTCTGCGTTTAAGAAATGTAGGACTGTCAAGATGATTCATCTTGGAGAGCTATCTCACTGTGTGAAGCGAATGTATTTTTTTCGTTATGCACAGCAATGAGACATCTCTCATTGCTGTTTTTTCTTTCTATACCGGTATAGAGCAACATCTTAGAATAAAGGATGAGGAGAATGGCAATTATTGTTCAAAAATTTGGCGGAACGTCTGTTGGTTCCATTGAACGCATTCAAAATGTGGCTAATCGGGTCATTCAGGAAGTGAAAAATGGGAATCGTGTCGTTGTTGTCGTTTCTGCGATGGGAAAAACGACGGATGAACTCGTTGGCTTAGCTAAGCAACTATCAAGCCAGCCAAGCAAGCGGGAAATGGATATGCTTCTTTCAACGGGGGAGCAAGTGAGCATTGCCCTTTTGGCGATGGCTTTACAGGAACAGGGATATAAAGCCGTTTCGTTAACAGGATGGCAAGCGCGAATCAAAACAGAGGCGGTTCATAGCAATGCCCGCATTATTGATATTGATACATCATGCATTCAGCAATACTTACAAGAAGGCAACATCGTTATTGTTGCGGGGTTTCAGGGAGTTACTGAAGCGGGGGAAATTACAACGCTTGGACGCGGTGGTTCCGACACGACGGCAGTGGCGTTGGCAGCGGCTTTGCAGGCAGATAAATGCGATATTTATACCGATGTGACAGGAGTATTTACAACCGATCCCCGTTATGTCAAAACAGCAAGAAAGTTAAAAGAAATTTCATATGATGAAATGCTTGAATTGGCGAATTTAGGAGCGGGTGTCTTGCATCCGCGCGCGGTGGAATTTGCGAAAAACTACCAAGTGCCATTGGAAGTTCGCTCAAGCATGGAACAAGAAAGAGGCACGATCGTAAAGGAGGATGTTTTAATGGAACAACAGTTGATTGTTAGAGGCATTGCTTTTGAAGATCAAGTCACGAGGGTGACTGTTCAAGGGCTGCCAAGAGGACTGCAAGCATTGCCAACTATTTTTACATCGCTGGCTCATCGCGGGATTAACGTCGATATTATTATTCAGAGCATCACAAATAACGAAACTTCATCAGTTTCTTTTTCAATTCGCACAGAAGATCTGCCTGAAACGCTACAAGTATTGCAGTCGCTAGGAGGAGTAAAGGTCGAATACGAAAGCGAATTAGCAAAAGTATCGATTGTAGGTTCGGGCATGATCTCCAATCCAGGCGTCGCTGCGCAAATGTTTGAGGTGCTGGCGGAATGCGGGATTGAGGTCAAGATGGTAAGTACGTCCGAGATTAAAATTTCAACAGTTGTGGCGCAGGAAAGCATGGTTAAAGCGGTGGAAGCATTACACGCTGCATTCCAACTTGAAGAAGCGGCCGCATTGAATTCCTAAAAAGGGACAGGCTAGGGATCGATTAAGAAATTAGGTAAATGCTAATGGGCGTTTTCGACTGTCAAGGCTATTTGCTTGATTGACAGTCGAAAACATTTTTGTTGCACCGTTCACAAGTGTTGATGATCCATTATTTTACTAAAAATATGGAATGATATAGCTAGACACAGGCTTTTCTGCCTCTTCCCTCGAACAAGAACGCTAGCGGGCAAATGCATTTGCCCGCAAAGCGTTCGGTGTTCGAGGAGGGCATGCATATGGCATGCCCAGTCGGCAAGCAGAGCTTCGCCGACTACGGCAGAAAAGCTAGGAATCAAGCAATGCCAATTGGTTTTTATTGGATCATCACCACACCTGTGCACCGTTCGTTTTATTCTTCAACGGTGTCTTTACGGTCCCATTTCACCGTAAATATTACTTTTTTCGCGCGTTTTTTCTGCTGTTCATACGCTTCGGCGACACACCGTTTTTGAAGTTCAATTTGTTGTGCGAGAAAGCCAGCCTCTAGTTGAAAGGAACAGTCGTCGTTTATGTCCATACGGGCGGCGATGATCGGCCCTGTCAACTCAAGTTCTAATTCTTCGCTAGTTTCTTTCGTCACAACAAGCGGTCCCCAGCCAGCTTTTTCGAAAAATAAAATGACATCGCCCAATGTTTCTAACGGGTAGCGACGCGCTAATTGTTTTCCAGCCCAATATAAAATGCTCGCTGTCTCTTTGCCGAGCAAATCAGGAATAAGAATTTCACGAATAAGTCCATAGCCAAAGGCTGGAATGTCGATATGTTGCAGCGTTTCATATTGTTCTTGAAATGATATAGGTTTCACATACTTCCCCTCTTTCTACCACTCATTATAGCCGAACAATGGAGAGAAATCAGCATGTTTCTTTCGATTTTTGCGTAAATATTGTTGTAATTTTCAAACGATTGAACATTTTATGAACTCGTTTTCTTGACGGTACTACATTGTGGGAGTACAATGTATGTGACGCATGATTAATGGAAATGGAAGCATTTACAGTTCTATTAATCATTTAGTTAGTGTGGATGGGGAGTGCATTATATTTTATCGTCACTATTTTAAAAAGGGGGTTCATTCTATGGCAGGAAACCGCGAATTTTTTTATCGTCGACTCCATTCATTGCTAGGAGTTATTCCAGTAGGTATTTTCTTAACGCAGCATTTAATCGTTAACCATTTTGCGACAGACGGTCCAGAAGCGTTTAACCGTGCGGCATCATTTATGGGACACTTGCCGTTCCGTTACTTTTTAGAAATATTTGTGATTTTCTTACCGTTGCTGTTTCATGCAATTTATGGTCTTTATATTGCTTTTACAGCACAAAACAATGTAAGCAGATACGGTTATTTGCGCAACTGGATGTTCATGTTGCAGCGGCTAACAGGAATTATTACCCTCATTTTCGTGACATGGCACGTATGGGAGACTCGGGTGCAAGCTGCGTTCGGTGCTGAGGTAAACTATGAGATGATGGCAAACATTGTTGATAATCCGTTTATGCTCGGATTTTACATTGTGGGGATCGTTTCAACCGTATTCCATTTTGCGAACGGTTTATGGTCATTCTGTGTAAGCTGGGGGATTACGGTTACTCCTCGTTCACAACAAATTTTTACTTATGTGACAATGGCCATTTTCGTAGCGCTTTCGATCGTTGGCATTCGCGCTATTTTAGCATTCGCTTAATCCACGACTAGCAATCTTTTAGGGAGTGAGTAACAATGAAAAAAGGAAAAATCATAGTAGTTGGTGGCGGTCTAGCCGGACTAATGGCAACCATTAAAATCGCCGAAGCGGGCGTGCCAGTTGAGTTGTTTTCGCTTGTGCCAGTGAAGCGATCTCACTCTGTCTGTGCTCAAGGTGGAATTAACGGTGCGGTAAATACGAAAGGTGAAGGAGACTCTCCATGGGAGCACTTTGACGATACGATATACGGCGGCGACTTTTTGGCAAACCAACCGCCAGTGAAGGCGATGTGTGAGGCAGCGCCAGGGATTATTTATTTGTTGGATCGCATGGGTGTTATGTTCAACCGGACACCTGAAGGACTGTTAGATTTCCGCCGTTTCGGTGGAACGCAGCATCACCGCACAGCTTTTGCGGGTGCAACAACTGGACAACAGTTACTTTATGCGCTTGATGAACAAGTGCGCCGCCATGAAGTTGCTGGTTTGGTTACTAAATATGAGGGTTGGGAATTTTTAGGTGCTGTATTGGATGATGAGCAAATTTGCCGCGGAATTGTAGCCCAAAACTTGACGACGATGGAGATTAAATCGTTTGCGGCCGATGCTGTTATTATGGCTACAGGAGGACCGGGAATTATTTTCGGTAAATCGACGAACTCGATTATCAATACTGGCTCAGCTGCATCTATTGTTTACCAACAAGGAGCATATTATGCGAACGGAGAGTTTATTCAAATTCACCCAACTGCGATTCCTGGCGACGACAAATTGCGCTTGATGAGTGAATCGGCACGCGGTGAAGGTGGACGAGTCTGGACATATAAAGATGGTAAACCATGGTACTTCTTAGAAGAAAAATATCCAGCTTACGGAAATCTTGTGCCACGTGATATCGCAACTCGTGAAATTTTCCATGTTTGTGTCGATCTAAAGCTTGGCATTAACGGCGAAAATATGGTATACTTAGATCTTTCCCATAAAGACCCTAAAGAGCTTGATATTAAGCTTGGGGGAATTATCGAAATTTACGAGAAGTTTATGGGAGAGGACCCACGCAAAGTGCCAATGAAAATCTTCCCAGCTGTTCACTACTCAATGGGTGGATTGTGGGTCGATTACGACCAAATGACAAACATCAAAGGGCTATTTGCGGCGGGTGAGTGCGATTATTCAATGCACGGAGCTAACCGCTTAGGCGCGAACTCGCTCTTGTCTGCGATTTACGGAGGAATGGTTGCGGGTCCGAAAGCTGTTGAATATATTAAAGGTTTAGAGAAATCGGCGGATGCGATGCCGTCATCCTTGTATGACCGCTATGTAAAACAGGAAGAGGAACGTTGGAACGATATCTTGTCTATGGATGGGACAGAAAATGCTTACGTTCTTCATAAAGAGCTTGGCGAATGGATGACGGATAATGTAACGATCGTTCGTTACAACGATAAATTGTTGAAGACAGATGAAAAAATTCAGGAATTAATGGAACGTTATAAAAACATCAATATTACTGACACTTCGAAATGGAGCAACCAAGGAGCGTCATTTACTCGTCAATTGTATAACATGCTGCAACTGGCGCGCGTTATTACGCTCGGTGCGTATAACCGCAATGAGAGCCGCGGAGCTCATTATAAACCAGAGTTCCCAGAACGTAATGATGAAGAATGGCTCAAAACGACAATGGCGCGCTTTACGCCAGATGGTCCAGCGTTCCATTACGAAGATGTTGATACATCGTTAATTAAGCCGCGCAAACGCGACTATTCGAAAAAGAAAGGAGAGGTGAAATCATGAGCGAGAAAAAAACGATTCGCCTCATTGTAACGCGACAAGATAGTCCAGATTCTGCGCCATACGAAGAGGAGTTTGAAATTCCTTATCGTCCAAATATGAACGTCATTTCTGCTCTTATGGAAATCCGCCGCAACCCGGTGAACGCCAAGGGAGAAAAAACGACTCCAGTTACGTGGGACATGAACTGTTTAGAAGAAGTATGCGGAGCTTGTTCGATGGTTATTAACGGAAAACCACGCCAATCTTGTACGGCTCTTGTTGACAAGTTAGAGCAGCCGATTCGATTGGAACCAATGCGCACGTTCCCAGTTGTACGCGACTTGCAAGTAGACCGCAGCCGTATGTTTGACTCATTGAAAAAGGTAAAAGCGTGGATCCCGATTGACGGAACGTATGATTTAGGACCTGGTCCACGTATGCCGGAACGGAAACGTCAATGGGCATATGAGCTTTCCAAATGCATGACTTGCGGTGTTTGTTTAGAAGCGTGTCCGAATGTGAATAGCAAATCAAACTTTATTGGTCCTGCGCCACTTTCGCAAGTGCGTCTATTCAACGCCCATCCGACGGGAGCGATGCATAAGGCAGAGCGCCTTCAAGCGATCATGGGCGACGGGGGGCTTGCGAACTGTGGAAACTCACAAAACTGTGTGCAGTCTTGTCCAAAAGGCATTCCGTTAACGACATCAATCGCGGCGCTCAACCGTGAAACCACTATCCAAATGTTCCGCAATTTCTTTGGAAGCGACGAGGTATAATGAAGAAAATCCTCTTCATGGCTAGCCATGAAGAGGATTTTTTATTAGGGGGGAGATTTATGAAAAAAATTGATTATATTGATCATTTTGATGAATGGCAGCGCTCTTTTCGCTTTTTTCATCGTCTCAAAGTTCGTTTTTGCGAGACGGACATGTTTGGCCATTTGAACAATACCGTTCCATTTATTTATTTTGAGGAAGTACGGACGAAATTTTTGCAAGAAATCGGTTTTATGGAAAAATGGACGAACGAGCACTCGGAAGAAATTCCAGTCGTCGCGGATTTAAAGTGCGATTTTCTTAAACAAGTCTTTTTCAACGACGAGTTGTATGTGTACGTCAAAGTCCATAAAATTGGAACATCATCGGTTGACCTCCATTACATGGTTAAAAAAGAGAATCGAGAAATCGTGTTGGTCGGACGAGGAGCGCTTGTGCAGATTAACAAATATACGGGAAAAAGTGTCCCGTGGAACGATGAAATGCGGCAAAAGCTCCAACTTTCTCAGTCCGCTTTATTTGCTTAGGAAAAAGCAACTATTTTTCTGGATACACCATGAATTTTTGTCACCGTAACCCTCTTGTTCACATACTATATGGTGAATAAATACCCATCCGGCAGTTCAGGTCTGGCTAAAGCAAGGAGGGTTATCGTACTTGAAGGATAAATCATTTCAATCAAAGCCATTGCTTACGAAAAGAGAAAAAGAGGTATTTGAATTATTAGTTCAAGATAAAACAACAAAAGAGATTGCTAGTGAACTGTTTATTAGTGAAAAAACAGTTCGCAATCATATCTCAAATGCCATGCAAAAGCTTGGAGTGAAGGGGCGCTCTCAAGCGGTGGTTGAGTTGCTTCGAATGGGAGAGCTTGAACTATAGGTAATGCCGGCTATCCTTAGCAATAAGGTAGCCGGTTTATTATTGTTTGCTCAAATTCTTATTGATTATGTGGAAAAGTGTAGTAAAATGAAGATGGTTCGTTTTGCTTGCATTTTTACGAGAAAACATGAACAATATGATATGGATAAACCTGTAGGGGAGATTGTATGCCGTTTGCCATGGATAAAAAAGCCGTCATCGAACTTGAGAAGTCTTTGCGTTATATCGCAGCGATTTTAAAACAAAAAGGCCGGGAGATTTTAACTCATTACCCGATTACTCCACCGCAATTTGTTGCTTTGCAATGGCTTTTAGAAGAAGGAGATATGACGATTGGAGAACTGTCGAATAAAATGTATTTAGCTTGCAGTACAACAACGGACTTAGTCGATCGGATGGAGAAAAACGGGTTAGTAGCAAGAGTAAGAGATCAAAACGATCGGCGGGTTGTACGCATTCATCTCCTTAAAGAAGGCGAACGAATTATTGAAGAAGTCATTAAAAAGCGCCAACACGATTTGGCGCAAGTACTAGAAAGCTTCTCGGCTGAAGAGATTGCTTTTTTAGAAAAAAGTTTAAAGAAATTACATCAAGAAATGAAGAAAGAATGAGGCGATCACTTGGAAAGACCAATTGGTGTTATCGATTCAGGGGTTGGAGGACTAACAGTTGCAAAAGAGATTATGCGGCAGCTGCCGAAAGAGAGAATTATTTATTTAGGAGACACAGCAAGATGCCCATATGGTCCGCGTCCGGAAGAAGAAATTCGTCAATTTACGTGGGAAATGACGAATCATTTATTGCAATATGATATTAAGATGCTTGTTATTGGGTGCAATACTGCCACTGCAGTGGTTTTAGAAGAAATTCAGAACGAACTTGATATTCCTGTCATAGGGGTTGTGCACCCAGGGGCGCGTGCTGCATTGAAAATAACCAAAAACGGGCAAATTGGCGTCATTGGTACAATCGGAACTGTAAAGAGCGGAGCATATGAAAAGGCGCTAAAATCCATCAATCATCATGTTCATGTTGAAAGCTTGGCTTGTCCGAAATTAGTTCCGCTTGTCGAAAGCGGGATTTTTGATGGGGAAGAAGCGAAACAAATTGTTGCCGAATCGCTTCAGCCGTTAAAAACAAGCGGGATTGACGCGCTAATTTTAGGGTGTACACACTATCCGCTGCTAAGCCCATTAATTCAAGAATATATGGGTAAAAAGGTGAAGTTGATTTGTTCTGGAGACGAAACCGCGCGTGAGGTAAGCGCCATTTTACATCATAGCGGTTTGTTGCATACAGGTAGAAAGCTTAATGACCATTTATTTTTGACGACTGGACCGAAAGAAATCTTTCAGAAAATTGCCTCTCAATGGTTTGGACAGCCAATTGAGAATGTTCAAACGATCGAACTATAAAAAAATCCTTCAGCATATGCTGAAGGATTTTTTTATTCTATTTTTTTAAAAGGCTCGTATACATAGTAGTACAAACTATTGTTAGGAGGGAAATTGATGTTGAATCGGCGAACATCTAAGTTTATTACACCCATTATTGCTTCGGTCGTGCTGTTAGGCGGGTGCGGACTGTTTGGAAAGGATCGAGCGATTAAAGAAATTGATCCGCCACAAGATGTTAGTTATCTAAAAGATGGAGGGTCGCTGCAGCAATCGAAACAAAATAATGCAGCCAGCCAAAAAGAAGAGAAAGCGACCGAAACTGTTAAACGGGAACTTTATTTAATTGACAAAAACGGATTTGTTGTGCCGCAAACACTCTCTTTACCAAAAACAGATTCTGTTGCCAAACAAGCACTAGAATATTTAGTGCAAGGAGGACCGGTGGAGGAAATGTTGCCTAATGGATTTCGCGCTGTTCTTCCGGCCGACACTCGCGTATTGAGTGTCAATCTGCAAAAAGATGGAACGATTATTGCGGATTTCTCCCCTGAATTTGCTCACTATAAGCCGGAAGACGAAAAGAAGATTTTACAGGCCATTACCTGGACATTAACACAATTTGACAACGTTAAGAAAGTAAAAATTCGCATCAATGGCCATGACCAGTCAGTAATGCCGGTTAATGGTACGCCAATCGAGGATGGAGTAAGCAGAGAGGATGGCATTAACCTTGATACGAGCGGTGTCGTTGATATTACAAATACGCACCCTGTGATTGTGTATTTTGTTGCGCAACAAGGAGAGCAAACGTATTACGTGCCGATAACGCGCCGCATTCCAAATGAGCAAAAAGATGACATTGCGGCGGCAATCAGTGAATTAATTAAGGGGCCAACATATGGAAGCGGACTTGTAAGCGGATTTCAGCCAGACGTTCAGTTGGTTGGCCAACCAACGTACAAAGATGGAAAAGTGACATTAAACTTTAACGACGCTATTTATGGAAGCAACAAGAAGCATGTAATTTCTGAGGACGTGTTAAATGCTCTTGTTCTATCGCTAACGGAACAAAAAGGGGTTGAAAGTGTAGCGATTACCGTAAATGGGAAAGCAGATCTTGTGAGAGAAGATGGAAAAGCATTATCCGAACCGGTAACGAGACCAGAAAATGTGAATACAGGTAGTTTTTAATGCTATACTATGGTATAAAAAGAGGTAGGCTATGTTGCTACCTCTTTGTTATTTATTTTTGCACTTTTTAAGGAGGACTTTTTATGAGAGTCGATGGAAGAGAAAATAAACAACTGCGCCCTGTACATATTGAAAAACATTTTATTAAGCATGCCGAAGGATCTGTGTTAATCGCTGTCGGCGATACAAAAGTGATTTGTACTGCAAGCATCGACGATAAAGTCCCTCCGTTTATGCGCGGAGGCGGAAAAGGATGGATTACGGCTGAGTATGCGATGTTGCCGCGCGCGACAGAGCAGCGAAATGTCCGTGAATCGAGCAAAGGGAAGTTGTCGGGAAGAACAATGGAAATTCAGCGTCTTATTGGGAGAGCCCTTCGTTCGGTTGTCGACTTGGAGAAGCTTGGAGAAAAAACGATTTGGATCGACTGTGATGTGATTCAAGCGGACGGCGGTACGCGTACAGCATCCATTACGGGAGCTTTTGTTGCCATGGTGTTGGCATTTTCAAAGTTGCTGGAAGAAAACAAGCTATCGGAACTTCCGGTAACGGATTTCCTTGCCGCAACATCTGTTGGAATTGATCCAGAAAAAGGTGTCATCCTAGATTTAAACTACGTTGAGGATTCCGAAGCAAAAGTAGATATGAATGTCGTCATGACTGGTTCTGGACGTTTTGTGGAAATTCAAGGAACGGGGGAAGAAGCGACGTTTTCCCGTAACGATTTACAGGAGCTATTAGAAACGGCCGAATTAGGCATTCGCCAGCTCATTGATATTCAAAAAGCAGTACTTGGGCCGCTAGCAGAGCAAATTCAAAACCGATTAGAAAGTGTGGATCCATCATGAAAGAAGTGATTATCGCGACGAAAAACGCCGGAAAGGCAAAAGAATTTCAAGCATTGCTTGGTAAAAGAGGGGTGGAAATAAAAACGCTCCTAGATTTTCCTGACTGTCCAGATATAGAAGAAACGGGGAGTACGTTTGCAGAAAATGCGCGCTTGAAAGCTGAAACGATCGCATCGAACTTTCAGCGAGCAGTCATTGCTGATGATTCGGGACTTTCAGTCGATGCATTAAACGGCAAGCCGGGCGTTTATTCAGCACGTTATGCCGGAGAGGAAAAAAACGATCAAGCGAATATTGCGAAAGTGCTAAAAGAAATGGAAGGGATTCCTTTTGAAAAAAGAACGGCGCGTTTCCATTGCGCGTTAGCTGTTGCGATTCCGGGAAAACCGACAATGGTAGTCGAAGGAACGTGTGAAGGATATATAACGGATGCACCAAAAGGGGAGAACGGGTTCGGGTACGATCCAATTTTTTTTGTTCCACAAAAAGAAAAAACAATGGCCGAACTGACGAAAGAAGAAAAAAACAAAATCAGTCACCGCGCTGACGCGCTAGCCAAGCTGGACAAAAAGTGGAACGACATCATAAACGGAGAGTCAGAAAGATGAAGGTGCTTATTGTCAGCGACAGTCACGGATTAACAAAAGAACTAATGGAGATTAAAAAGCGTCATGCTCATGAAGTGGATGCGCTTATTCATTGCGGGGATTCCGAGTTGCCATCTGGATGTGTTGAATTAGCAAGTTTTTTGTATGTGCGAGGCAATTGTGATGTCGATTCCTCATTTCCAAAGGAGCGCATAGAGGACATAAGCGGGGTTCGCTTTTTCATTACGCACGGTCATCTTTACAATGTCAAAATGACGCTGATGAATCTTTATTATCGCGCGCAGGAAGTGGGGGCGAAGGTCGTTTGTTTCGGACATTCACACCTTGCTTTAGCAGAAATGATAGACGGCATTTTGTTCATCAATCCAGGAAGCATCCTCCTGCCTCGCCTGAGAAAGGAAAAAACGTACGCACTGCTTCATATCGATTCTGGGCAAGCAACAGTTCAATTTTATGATATTTCAGGACAAGAAGTGACAGATTTAGCAAAATCATTCACATTTTGAGCGGGAATATCTTCCCGCTTTTTTAGTATGTGGTTGACTTTATGGTGTAGCTTGCGTATAATAAAAACTGTCTTTGTTGGCTCTTATAAACCAGTGAATTATGTCTTTAAAAGTATCAGCGTACCGCACGAGCCACAGCTTGAATAGGCATACTGAGTGCGGGACGGCGGGAAACCCAAGAGCCGTGTTAATTTTTAAATAATAACGTTCATATTATGTCCCAGTAGCTCAGCAGGATAGAGCAGCGGCCTTCTAAGCCGTCGGTCGGGAGTTCGAATCTCTCCTGGGACGCTCCTAAAAAACTCTTTCCAATGTTCGGAGAGAGTTTTTTGTTGTTCTCCTTCTTTGTTTCTTCTCCCCTCTTTTTGCGGAATTTCGAAAAAAATTTTTCCCCCTTTTTTCCCTTGATGTAAAGATAATGTAAGCGCATTCAAATATTCCGACGAATCAAAATATTCAAAAAATAGTATTGACTCTTCCTTATTTTGGTCTTATTATAATTTTCAAATAAATCAAACGAGTTAAAAAACAGCGTTGTTACTAGCAAGGACGCGCTTAGTAAGGGAAGAGGGGAAAAACATTGAACGAACAATGGATTTTTTTAAACGACGAATTTGTTACAAAAGAAAATGCAAAAATTTCCGTATATGATCACGGCTTTTTATACGGAGATGGGGTGTTTGAAGGAATTCGTGTCTATAGCGGCAACGTCTTTCGATTGCAAGAGCATATTGACCGCCTATACAACTCAGCGAAGTCCATTTTATTAAACATTCCGTACACGAAAGAAGAAATGACAGATTTAGTTGTGCAGGCGGTACAGAAAAACGGGTTTCAAGACGCTTACATCCGCGTTGTTGTCTCCCGGGGGGTCGGTGACTTAGGTCTTGATCCATATAAATGCACAAAGCCGCAAGTCGTCATTATTGCAGAGCCGCTGGCCATCTTCCCAAAACATTTATATGAAACAGGAATCGAAGTGGTGACAGTAGCGACAAGAAGAAACCGTCCGGATGTCCTCAGCCCGAAAGTCAAATCATTGAACTATTTAAATAACGTGCTCGTTCGTATCGAGGCGCATTTAGCGAATGTGAGCGAGGCGTTGATGTTAAACGACCAAGGGTATGTGGCTGAAGGCTCCGCCGATAACGTATTCATCGTGAAAAACGGTGTTCTTTATACGCCTCCGGGATATGTAGGAGCACTCGAAGGCATCACAAGAGACGCGATTATTGATATTGCGAAAGAGCTCGGTTATGTCGTAAAAGAAGAACCATTTACCCGCCATGATGTATATACGGCTGATGAGGTATTTTTGACAGGCACGGCAGCGGAAGTGATCGCGGTTGTAAAGGTAGATGGACGCGTCATCGGCGATGGAGTTCCTGGGGCACATACGAAACGATTGCTTGAAGCATTTAGGGAGCGTGTCATTTCTGAAGGAGTCAAAGTATACCAGACGAATGCGAATGTCGGTTAATGAACGAAGACAACGAAATTAGGCAAAAGCGTTGAAGAGGATAAGTAGTCAGTGGGAAAGGCATCTGCAGAGAGCCGGGGGAGCTGGAAACCGGTGGTGCCGCCGCTTGATGAACTCACCTCTGAGCGCCAGCTTGAACGCATTAGCTAGTAAGGCTGGCCGGGTGGAATCCCCACTCGTTATTAAAAAGAACGGCTGTTGGTGAGGCTGTTCGTGAGGTGGCCAAATGGCCATGAAGAAGGGTGGTACCGCGGAAAGAAAACCTTTTCGCCCCTTTGACCTAGCATTAGCAGGTCGCAATGGGGTGAAAAGGTTTTTTCATTGCTTTTATAAAATTGAAGAGGAAGGATGGAGCATGGAAAAGATGAAGGTGGAGGAAAAGCGAGGACAAAAGACGAAAATGAACGGCGCTTTAATGTTAATCGAGGCATTAAAGGCCGAAAATGTCGAGGTCATTTTCGGCTATCCGGGAGGGGCGGTATTGCCCATTTATGACAAGCTATACGATTCAGGAATTTTTCACGTTCTAACGCGTCATGAGCAAGGAGCCATTCATGCGGCGGAAGGATACGCACGTATTTCAGGAAAGCCCGGGGTTGTCATTGCCACCTCCGGTCCAGGAGCGACAAACATTGTGACAGGTTTAACAGATGCGATGATGGACTCGCTTCCGCTAATTGTATTCACAGGGCAAGTAGCATCAAATGTAATCGGTTCGGATGCGTTCCAAGAAGCGGATGTTGTTGGAATTACGATGCCGATTACGAAACATAGTTATCAAGTTCGCGATGTTCAAGAACTTCCAAAAATCATTAAAGAAGCGTTTCATATT
Organism: Anoxybacillus tepidamans PS2; assembly: GCF_000620165.1. Lineage (GTDB taxonomy): Bacteria > Bacillota > Bacilli > Bacillales > Anoxybacillaceae > Anoxybacteroides > Anoxybacteroides tepidamans_A. The sequence goes on along the minus strand of NZ_JHVN01000011.1, from coordinate 73,939 downwards.
GCGACAACCGGACGTCCCGGCCCGGTGTTAATTGACATTCCAAAAGATATGACAACACTAGAAGGGGAATTTGATTACGAACAGGACATCCATCTTCCAGGATATCAGCCAACAACTCAACCGAACCACCTACAAATTCGCAAGCTCGTAGAAGCAGTCAGCCAAGCGAAAAAGCCTGTTATTTTAGCGGGAGCGGGCGTGCTTCATGCAAATGCCTCTCAGGAGCTTCAACGGTATGCGGAGCAGCAAAAGATTCCAGTTGCTCATACGCTGCTTGGACTTGGGGGATTTCCGGCAGATCACCCGCTATTTCTCGGTATGGCTGGGATGCACGGCACCTATACGGCAAATATGGCTTTATATGAATGTGATTTACTCATTAACATCGGCGCTCGTTTTGACGACCGCGTTACCGGAAATTTAAAGTGCTTTGCTCCGAAGGCCGTTGTCGCGCATATCGATATTGATCCTGCGGAAATTGGTAAAAACGTCCCGACCAAAATTCCGATCGTCAGCGATGCAAAAGAGGCGCTAAAAGAATTGATTCACCAGGAAGGGAAACCCGGAGATACAGCCGCTTGGCTCGCACAATTAGAGGGGTGGAAAAGAGAGTTTCCGCTTGGCTATAAGAATGATACACATGCTGTCAAACCGCAAAAATTAATTGAAATAATTTACGAGCTGACGAATGGTGAAGCGATCGTAACAACAGATGTCGGACAACATCAAATGTGGGCGGCACAATATTATAAATTTAATCAGCCGCATCGTTGGGTTACTTCAGGTGGGCTCGGCACGATGGGATTCGGCCTTCCGGCTGCGATTGGCGCTCAGCTTGCGAATAGAGGAGCAACAGTTGTTTCGATTGTCGGTGACGGCGGGTTTCAAATGACGCTCCAAGAGCTTTCAGTTATCCAAGAACTGAATTTGCCGATTAAGATCGTCATTGTCAACAATCAAGCGCTTGGGATGGTTCGCCAGTGGCAAGAGCTCTTTTATGAAAAAAGATATTCGCATTCACTCATCCCAAATCAGCCGGATTTTGTCAAATTAGCCGAAGCTTACAATATTAAAGCGTTTCGGGCAAAAACAGAAGAGGAAGCAAGAACAGTGCTGCAGCAAGCTTTTGCATTGAAAGAGCCTGTACTCTTAGATTTTCATGTAGCAGCCGACGAAAACGTCTATCCAATGGTGGCGCCCGGAAAAGGATTGCACGAAATGGTGGGGGTGAAACTGTGCGAAGAATCATTACAATGACGGTGAATAATCGTCCAGGTGTACTTAACCGCATTACCGGATTGTTTACAAAGCGCCATTACAATATTGAAAGCATTACAGTCGGACAGACCGAAACGGAAGGCATTTCCCGCATGACATTCGTCGTCAACGTGGAAGATGAGCGCACCGCGGAGCAAATTACAAAACAATTAAACAAACAAATTGATGTTTTAAAAGTAAACGATATTACCGATCAAGCGATCGTCGCTCGAGAGCTTGCGCTTGTCAAAGTATCGGCGCCTCCCTCAGTGCGGCAAGAAATTTATACGTTGATTGAACCATTCCGCGCTTCCATTGTTGATGTAAGCCGTGACAGTGTCGTTATTCAAGTAACAGGAGAACCAACAAAAGTCGAAGCTTTGATCGATTTGCTGAAGCCTTATGGCATTAAAGAAGTGGCACGAACAGGAACAACAGCATTTACACGCAGCTCCCAAAAGGCAGCTGCTTCATATAAAACAGCATTTATTATCTAATAAACTATCAAAAAGGGAGAGATGGACTATGGCAAAAGTTTATTATAACGGAGATGCAAATGAGAAGTATTTACAAGGGAAAACAGTGGCGATTATTGGATATGGCTCACAAGGACATGCGCATGCACAAAATCTTCGTGACAGCGGAGTAAATGTTATCGTCGGACTTCGCCAAGGAAAATCGTGGGATCAAGCAGAGAAGGATGGATTTCAAGTCCGAACTGTTCGTGAGGCAGCGAAAGAAGCAGATGTTGTAATGGTTTTGCTCCCAGATGAGAAGCAGCCAACTGTATACAAAGAAGACATTGAGCCGGAATTGCAGCCGGGTAACGCGTTAGTATTTGCACACGGTTTTAATATTCACTTTAACCAAATCGTTCCTCCAGCAGATGTCGATGTGTTTCTTGTCGCTCCAAAAGGTCCGGGTCATTTAGTGCGTCGCACATACACAGAAGGTGCCGGTGTCCCAGCATTAATCGCAGTCTATCAAGACGTAACAGGAGAAGCGAAAGAAACAGCGCTTGCTTACGCGAAGGCGATCGGTTCTGCAAGAGCGGGCGTGTTAGAAACAACATTCAAGGAAGAAACGGAAACGGATTTATTTGGAGAACAAGCGGTATTGTGTGGCGGGGTGACATCACTTGTTAAAGCAGGATTTGAAACGCTTGTCGAAGCGGGCTACCAGCCGGAAGTGGCTTATTTCGAGTGTTTGCACGAATTAAAGTTAATCGTCGACCTTCTTTACGAAGGCGGGCTCTCATGGATGCGCTATTCGATCTCCGATACGGCGCAATGGGGCGACTTCATTACAGGGCCGCGCATTATCAACGAGTCGGTAAAAGCCGAGATGAAAAAAGTGCTTGAAGATATTCAAACAGGCAAATTCGCAAAAGGTTGGATTCTCGAAAATCAAGCGAATCGTCCAGAATTCAATGCGATTAACAGAAGAGAAAATGAACACCTCATTGAAGTGGTCGGACGCGAGTTAAGAAGCATGATGCCGTTCGTGAAGGCGAAACAGAAAGAGGCGGTGGTCTCAAGTGCGAAAAATTAACATTTTTGACACGACATTGCGCGATGGGGAACAGTCTGCTGGCGTGAATTTGAATTTGCAAGAAAAATTGGAGATCGCGCGTCAGCTAGAGCGGCTTGGCGTCGATATTATTGAAGCGGGATTTCCTGCTGCCTCAAAAGGGGATTTTGAGGCGGTCAAACAAATTGCCGAAACGATTCAAACGTGCTCTGTAACCGGGCTTTCTCGCTCGGTTCAGAGCGACATCGATGCGGCATGGGAAGCGCTGAAAGGCGGAGCGGAGCCGAGACTTCATCTATTTATCGCCACATCACCAATCCATATGGCTTATAAATTAAGAATGACGCCGGAGCAAGTAGTGGAAGCGGCTGTATCCACAGTGAAATACGCTAAGCGTTATTTTCCGGTCGTACAATGGTCAGCAGAAGATGCCTGTAGAAGCGAACTTCCTTTTTTAGCGGAAATTATATCGAAAGTGATCGAAGCAGGTGCGAGCGTTATTAATATTCCAGATACAGTCGGATATATTACACCGAAGGAATATGGTGAAATATTCTCCTTTTTAAGAAATAATGTTCAGAATATTGAAAAAGTATCATTGTCTGCCCACTGCCATGACGATTTAGGAATGGCCGTTGCGAACTCGCTTGCCGCAATTGAAAATGGAGCGACGCAAATCGAAGGAACGATTAACGGAATTGGAGAACGTGCAGGGAACGCAGCGCTAGAAGAAGTGGCTGTAGCGCTTTATATTCGCAAAGACTATTATCAAGCAACAACGCGCTTGAATCTTCAAGAGATTAAACGAACGAGCAATTTAGTGAGCAAACTGACGGGAATGGCCGTCCCGGCAAATAAAGCGATTGTTGGAAAAAATGCTTTTGCGCATGAGTCCGGAATCCATCAAGACGGGGTATTAAAAGAAAAAACAACGTATGAAATTATTTCCCCGGAACTTGTCGGGGTGCAATCCAACTCGATGGTATTAGGAAAACATTCAGGCCGCCACGCTTTAAGAAACAGGGTGGAGGAACTTGGATACTCGTTGTCGGAAGAAGAAATTAATAAACTATTTATTCGTTTTAAAGAATTAGCTGATAAGAAAAAAGATATTACCGATGACGATTTAGTCGCTTTAATTTTTGAAGAGAAATTTGATCATTTTAAAGCGTTTTATCAGCTTTCCTCGATTCAAGTGCAATATGGGACGAAACAAATCCCAACAGCAGTGGTTGTGCTGACAGATGGACAGGGAAATAAAATTCAGGAAGCGGCAACGGGGGCAGGAAGTGTAGAAGCATTGTATAACACGCTGGAACGATGCTTCCAAACAGATGTAACATTATTAGACTATCGAATCGAATCGGTCAGTGGAGGAAGAGACGCTTTAGCACAAGTATTTGTCAAAGTGTGTGCCAATGATATCGAAACGAGCGGCCGAGGTACGGCGCATGATGTGCTTGAAGCCTCTGCTAAGGCGTATATTAATGCTGTCAACCGCGTGTTTATGATTGAAAAAATGCGAGAAGAGAATCAAAAAGTAACAATCAAATAGATTTATTAAACAAACGGAGGGGAACAATATGGGAACATATCGAATTGCCGTATTGCCGGGAGATGGAATTGGAAAAGAAGTAACAAAAGGAGCTGTGGAAGTTTTACAAGCAGTCGCGACGAGATTTGGGCATAAATTTGACTTTGCATACGGGTTTATTGGCGGAGAGGCGGTTGATAGAAAAGGAACACCGCTTCCGAACGAGACGCTTGATATGTGTCGTCAAAGCGATGCGGTTCTTCTCGGGGCGGTTGGCGGTCCAAAGTGGGATGGAAATCCTCCGCATTTGCGGCCGGAAAGAGGGTTGCTTGCGATTCGTAAAGAGATGAATTTATTTGCAAATTTAAGGCCAGTCAAATTTTATGAAAGTTTAGCAGATTCCTCGCCACTAAAGGCCGATGTCATTCGCGATGTTGATTTTCTAATCGTAAGAGAATTGACAGGCGGGCTATATTTCGGAAAGCCAAGCGGTCGGCTTGTCGAAAATGGAGAAGAGGCAGTTGTCGATACGCTTCTTTATAAGCGAGAAGAAATCCGGCGGATCGTGAAAACGGCGTTTGAGCTAGCGAGAAAAAGAAGAAAGAAAGTAACGTCTATCGATAAAGCGAATGTGTTGGAATCGAGCCGAATGTGGCGTGAAATCGCCGAAGAGGTTGCTCAGGACTTCCCGGATGTGGAGCTAGAGCATATGCTTGTTGATAACGCTGCTATGCAGTTGATCCGCAATCCAAAACAATTCGATGTATTAGTTACAGAAAATATGTTTGGCGATATTTTAAGTGATGAGGCATCGATGTTGACAGGATCGCTTGGAATGTTGCCATCTGCAAGCTTATCAACAACTGGCCCAAGTCTATATGAACCGATTCATGGATCCGCTCCCGACATCGCTGGGAAAAATAAGGCAAATCCAATTGCGACCATTTTATCGAGCGCGATGATGCTTCGTTTATCGTTCGGTCTTGATGAGGAGGCAGCCGCTATCGAGAGAGCTGTCCAGCAAGTGTTGGCATCCGGCTACCGTACGGCGGATGTGGCGAAAAAAGGGCAACGGGCCGTTTCTACTAGGGAAATGGTCAATGAAATTAAAGCGACAATTCTTGATCAAGAAGCCATTTGGAATATTATGGCGGTATATGCATAAGGAGTATCTATTTTTCCGATTATATGCCAAACGACGTTGTGAAATAGTGCACAAATATTGACTTAAAGAGAGGTGGAAGATGTGACGCCAAAAACGATTATCGAAAAAATTTGGGAAAACCATGTTGTTTACCGCGAAGAAGGAAAGCCGGATTTGATATATATTGATTTGCATTTAGTTCATGAGGTAACCTCTCCACAGGCGTTTGAAGGCTTGCGGCAAAAAGGGCGGAAAGTGCGCCGCCCTGACTTAACATTTGCAACGATGGATCACAACGTTCCAACGCTGAATCGTTTTGTTGTGAAAGATGAAATCGCGAAAAAACAAATAACGGCCCTAGAAAAAAATTGTCGTGAATTTTCGATTCCGCTCGCCGATTTATCGAGCCCGGAGCAAGGGATCGTTCATGTCATCGGACCAGAGTTAGGATTAACGCAGCCTGGAAAAACGATCGTTTGCGGTGACAGCCATACGTCGACGCACGGTGCATTTGGTGCACTGGCGTTCGGAATCGGAACGAGCGAAGTGGAGCATGTGCTCGCTACCCAAACGCTGTGGCAACACCGTCCAAAAACATTGGAAATTCGCATCAATGGTCATTTAGCTGATGGGGTCACGGCTAAAGATGTCATTCTAGCAATCATTCATCGTTACGGAGTCGATATCGGAACGGGATACATTATCGAATTTACGGGGGATGTTATTCGCAGCATGTCGATGGAAGAGCGGATGACCATCTGTAATATGGCGATTGAGGCGGGGGCGCGCGCCGGATTAGTCAGCCCTGATGAAAAGACGTTTGAATATTTGCGGGGACGAAAATATGTACCGAAGGGAGATGAGTTTGAAAAAGCGGTAGAGCGTTGGCGGCAATTGGCCACGGATGAAGGGGCGACATACGATCGTACATTGGAAATTGACGCTTCGACGATTGCTCCAATGGTCACATGGGGAACGACGCCAAGCATGAGCGCGCCAATCGACAGATATGTCCCGCATCCGGAAGACTTCTCGAACGACACTGAGCGGAAGGCCGTCCAACTCGCTTTGCAGTATATGGGATTAAAGCCTGGAACACCAATGACAGAAATTAACGTCCAGCATGTATTTATCGGTTCTTGCACGAATTCGCGAATCAGTGATTTGCGGGCTGCAGCTGAGATTGTGAGAGGAAAAAAAGTTGCACCGGGCGTAAGGGCGCTTGTTGTTCCTGGTTCTCAGGCAGTGAAACGGAGAGCGGAAGAAGAGGGACTAGCGAAAATTTTTATTGAGGCAGGATTTGAATGGCGAGACTCAGGTTGCAGCATGTGCCTAGGGATGAATCCGGACACGGTGCCGGAGGGGGAGCATTGCGCCTCGACATCGAACCGGAATTTTGAAGGCAGGCAAGGTAAAGGAGCGAGAACGCATTTAGTTAGCCCAAAAATGGCAGCAGCGGCGGCCATTTACGGTCGCTTTGTTGACGTTAGAAAACTGCAGAGTGAATTAGTTCGTTAAGGAGAGGAGAATATGCAGCCATTTACGATTCATAAAGGAAGAGTAGCAGGGATTGATCGCTCTAATATTGACACGGATCAAATTATCCCAAAACAATTTTTAAAACGGATTGAGCGCACGGGGTTTGGAAAATTTTTGTTTTACGATTGGCGCTATATTGACGAACGTACTCTTAATCCTGATTTTGAACTTAACCGTCCGGAAAATGAAGGAGCGACGATTCTTGTCGCCAATGAGAATTTCGGGTGTGGCTCTTCCCGCGAGCATGCCCCGTGGGCGCTGCAAGATTACGGGTTTAAGGTTATCATTGCTCCATCGTTTGCCGACATTTTTTACAACAATTCATTAAAAAACGGGCTGTTACCGATCCGATTAAACAAACAAGATGTTGAATATCTTTTAGAACAAAGCAAGCGGGCGGACTATGAATTAACGATCTCGCTTGAGGAGCAGCGAGTATATGATGAAAAAGGATTTAACCGAACGTTTGTGATTGACCCATATCGAAAACAGCTATTGTTAAAAGGATGGGACGAAATCGATTTGACGTTTGTCTATGAGCCTTATATTGTTGAATATGAAAAGAAATATCATTCTGCTTAAAAAAGAAGCCGACTCCAACAAAACGGAGTTGGCTTTTTGATTGAAACATTGCTATACTGATTAACAAATTGAACTGTGGTGAACAAATATGGACAACATTATTCCGTTTCCAAATTTAAGACAACGTTTGCTTGAAAGAGGATTAGAAGCATTACAAGTAAAGCAATATAAAAAAGCCCTTCATTTCTTTTATGAAGCAGAAAAGTTAGAGCCCAATGATCCGGAAGTAGAGCTTAGTATGATCATTTGCTTATTTGAGCTCGGAGAATGGGAAGAGGCGAAAGAGCGTTGTTGTCGTCTGCTTGAGGAGCAAAAGGTAGACGACACGGAGCTTCTGCCGATTTATTTATCCATTCTTATTCAACTAAAGCAGTATAAACAGGCGGAAGCAATGATATACAAAGCATTGCAAAATCGGCATCTTTCTCCAAGTCTTCGAGATCATTTTATTCAATTGCTTCAACTTGTTGGGAAAATGAATACACCTTTATCGAGTACTTCTTATTATAATGAAGAAATACGTCAATTACTGAAGTCGGAACGGCTCACTGACCAAATGAAAGCGATTAAACAGCTAGAAGAAAAAGAAGAGATTGAGGCTTTGCTGCCGATTTTAAAGCAATATTTAAATGAAGAAAATAACCATCCAATGGCCAAAACGATGGTGCTTCGCTTGCTTACAGAGAAAAAAGTAAGAGAAGCTATTACAATTACTAAGTTTGGAGAAACGATGACAGTCGTTCCGGCACAACTCGACGAATCGATAGAAACAAAATTTGCAGCAGGGGTGCTAGAGCGGCTCGAACGGGATTTAGCGAACGATAATCCGAGTTTGTATGAAATGGCTTCGGAGATCTGGCTTCGTTATGTGTATATTCTTTATCCATTCTCCGCTGCTTTCTCATCGTGCGAGGCATGGGCGGCTGCTCTTCATTTAACGGCATGCCATCTTCAAGGGAGTGCGGAGCCTTTAGAAGGAATTGCTGAACGCTATGGCGCAAGTGTTGAAGAAGTAGAAACACTATACAAAAAACTTTATGAAATAGAAGAAATTTCTTGCATTTAATCTATTGTTTATATTGAAACAGGTCTATTGTATGTTATAATATAATGGTTGTATTACGTATATCTTTATAAGTTTTACTTACATACATGCACGGTCGCTGGACAAGTGTTCACGATCTAGACTGATTTTGTGTTGGAGGGAAAAATATGGTAGCTAAATGGGAAAAGCTAGAAGGGAACGAAGGCGTTCTTACAGTTGAAGTAGATGCGGAAAAAGTCAATGAAGGTTTGGATGCTGCATTTAAAAAGGTAGTAAAACAAGTTAGCATCCCTGGATTCCGCAAAGGTAAAGTTCCTCGCTCTCTATTTGAGAAACGCTTTGGTGTAGAGGCGTTGTATCAAGATGCGCTCGATATTTTATTGCCTGAGGCGTACGCAAAAGCCGTGGAGGAAACTGGAATCGAACCAGTTGACTATCCGCACATTGATGTCGAGCAAATGGAGAAAGGCAAAAGCCTAATTTTCAAAGCAAAAGTAACTGTCAAACCTGAAGTAAAATTAGGGGAATATAAAGGACTCGAAGTCGAAAAACTAGACGACACAGTAACAGAAGAGGATGTTGAAAACGAATTAAAACGCCTTCAAGAAAACTATGCAGAACTAGTTGTAAAAGAAGACGGAAAAATTGAAGAGGGAGATACAGCCGTTATTGATTTTGAAGGATTTGTAGATGGAGAGCCGTTTGAAGGCGGAAAAGCCGAGAACTATTCGCTAGTGATCGGTTCCGGTACGTTCATTCCTGGATTCGAAGAACAACTAATTGGCTTGGAAGCAGGGGCGGAAAAAGAAATCGAGGTAACGTTCCCTGAGGAATATCATGCGGAAGCGTTGGCTGGAAAGCCTGCGACATTCAAAATTAAAGTGCATGAAATCAAAACAAAACAACTTCCAGCGTTAGACGATGAATTCGCAAAAGATACAGAGGAAGACGTAGAAACACTTGAAGAATTAAAAACTAAAATTCGCGGGCGTTTAGAGGAAAGAAAAAAGAACGAAGCAGAAACAGCGCTTCGCGACGCATTAGTTGAAAAAGCGGCTGCGAACGCCGAAATCGACATTCCTGAAGCGATGATTAAAACGGAAACAGATCGCATGTTGCGCGAATTTGATCAACGTCTGCAAATGCAAGGATTAAACCTTAACCTTTACTACCAATTCTCTGGTCAAGATGAAGCAGCATTACGCGAACAAATGAAAGAAGATGCTGAAAAACGCGTGCGCGTGTCACTGACTCTTGAAGCAATTGCGAAAGCAGAAAACATTGAAGCAACAGAAGAAGAAGTAAACGCTGAACTTGAAAAGATGGCGGAAGCATACAACTTATCTGTTGATAAAATTAAAGAGCTTCTTGGCAACCTTGATGTTGTAAAAGAAGACGTGAAATTCCGCAAAGTTGTCGATTTCCTTGTTGAGAACAGCAAAGTGGCTGCATAACATAAGGGGTTGCACACATACAATATAAAAAGGTAGAGAGCATTTGTTGCTTGAGATGATAAAAGAACAAGGCGCGAGGTCGTTCGTGCCTTGTTCTTTCATAAATAATAGAACATATGATTGAGAATTTTCTAATTTTTCAAATATATAATGATTTTTTATTAGCGTTTGCAATGTGATTTATGATAAAATGACGAATACATAAGTTTTATAATTCAGCGTTTGTGGAAAAGTAAACAAGTACATACCGTGATGCGAATCTTATAGCAAGGGGTGAAAACATGTTTAAATTTAATGACGAGAAGGGACAGTTAAAATGTTCTTTCTGCGGAAAAACTCAGGATCAAGTTCGCAAGCTCGTAGCCGGCCCTGGGGTATACATATGCGATGAGTGCATTGAACTATGTACCGAGATTGTTGAGGAAGAGTTAGGAAGCGAAGAGGAAATCGAATTTAAAGATGTTCCGAAGCCGAAGGAAATCCGTGAAATTCTAGATGAATACGTCATCGGCCAAGATGCGGCGAAAAAGTCGCTTGCTGTTGCTGTCTACAATCATTACAAACGCATTAACTCCAACAGCAAAATCGATGATGTAGAACTTTCGAAAAGTAATATTTTGATGATTGGGCCGACTGGAAGCGGAAAAACGTTGCTTGCTCAAACATTGGCGCGCATTTTAAACGTCCCGTTCGCCATTGCTGATGCAACTTCCTTAACGGAAGCGGGTTATGTTGGTGAAGATGTAGAAAACATTCTCTTAAAATTAATCCAAGCGGCGGATTACGATGTCGAGAAAGCAGAAAAAGGGATCATCTATATTGATGAGATTGATAAAATTGCCCGCAAATCGGAAAATCCGTCGATTACACGCGATGTATCAGGCGAGGGAGTTCAACAGGCGCTTCTAAAGATTTTAGAAGGAACGATTGCCAGCGTTCCGCCTCAAGGTGGACGGAAACATCCGCATCAAGAATTTATTCAAATCGATACGACCAACATTTTATTTATTTGCGGCGGCGCATTTGACGGAATCGAACCGATCATTAAGCGTCGTTTAGGGAAAAAAGTCATCGGCTTTGGAGCGGAAACGCAACAAAGTGACATTGATGAAAAAAATTTATTATCAAAAGTGCTGCCGGAGGATTTATTAAAGTTTGGCTTAATTCCGGAGTTTGTCGGTCGCTTGCCGGTCATCACAAGCTTAGAGCAGCTTGATGAAGATGCGTTAATTGACATTTTAACGAGACCGAAAAACGCGATCGTGAAGCAATATCAAAAAATGCTTGAACTAGACGATGTGGAATTGGAGTTTGAGGACGAAGCGTTGCGAGAAATCGCCAAAAAAGCGATTGAGCGGAAAACAGGTGCGCGCGGTCTTCGTTCCATCATCGAAGGAATTATGTTAGACGTAATGTTTGAACTTCCTTCGCGCGAGGATGTGCAAAAGTGCGTTATTACAGCGGAAACGGTGCGCGGAACGAAGGCGCCAAAACTGATTCGTCACGATGGCACAGTTGTTGAACATGGAAGAAAAACCTCCGCTTAAATTTAGGGAAAGAAGCTGTCTTTCTGAGAAGACAGCTTCTTTTTTGTTTATTCCTGCTTCTAGGAGGAGATACTATACGTACTACATACTACTGAGCAGGAGGATTTTAGCTGATGAATTGGACAAACATTGCTTTATTTGTACAACTATTTTTCGGAGTAATCATCGGGCTTTACTTTTGGAATTTACTAAAAAGCCAGCGAACCCAAAAAGTTTCAATTGATAAAGAATCCCGTAAAGAAATGGAACAGCTGCGCAAACTCCGCTCCATTTCTTTAACTGAACCGCTTGCAGAGAAAGTCAGACCGAAAGATTTTGCCGATATCGTGGGACAAGAAGATGGGATTAAGGCGCTAAAAGCTGCTTTATGCGGCCCGAATCCGCAGCATGTTATTATTTACGGACCTCCTGGAGTAGGAAAAACGGCAGCGGCTCGGCTTGTGTTAGAAGAAGCGAAAAAAAACCCGATTTCCCCCTTTAAAAAGAATGCTGTATTTGTAGAACTCGATGCGACAACAGCCCGATTTGACGAACGAGGAATTGCCGATCCGCTTATCGGTTCTGTCCACGATCCTATTTACCAAGGGGCGGGAGCGATGGGACAAGCCGGCATCCCACAACCGAAACAAGGAGCGGTGACGCATGCACACGGGGGCATTCTCTTTATTGACGAGATTGGTGAACTTCATCCGATTCAAATGAACAAACTGCTGAAAGTGCTCGAAGACCGAAAAGTATTTTTTGAAAGCGCTTATTATAGCGAAGAAAACCCGCAAATTCCAACACATATTCACGATATTTTTCAAAACGGTCTTCCTGCTGATTTCCGACTTGTAGGGGCGACGACAAGAACGCCAAATGAAATTCCTCCAGCGATCCGTTCGCGCTGCTTAGAGGTGTTTTTCCGCGAACTTGATCAGGAAGAAATTGCTCTAATTGCCCGCAAAGCGGCAGAAAAAATTCGGCTCAATGTCTCGGAAAGCGGAATTCGCACGCTTGCTGCTTACGCCCGAAACGGTCGAGAAGCAGTGAACTTGATGCAAATCGCTGCTGGTATTGCCATTTCAGAAAAGCGAGAAACGATTCTTGACAAAGATATTGAGTGGGTCATTCATTCAAGCCAGTTATCGCCAAGGTATGAAAAGAAAATTGGCGACACGTCGATGGTTGGATTTGTGAATGGACTAGCGGTATATGGTCCAAATACAGGAGCATTGTTGGAAATTGAAGTGACCGCTTTGCCAGCTAAAGACAAAGGAACTGTCAACATTACGGGAATTGTTGAGGAAGAAAGCATCGGTAGCAGGGAAAAATCGATTCGCAGAAAAAGCATGGCAAGAGGATCGATTGAAAATGTTATTACGGCACTAAGGGCAATGGGGGTTCCTGCTGATCAGTACGATATTCATGTGAATTTTCCAGGCGGCATTCCGGTTGATGGACCATCGGCTGGTATTGCAATGGCAGCTGGCATTTATTCAGCCATTTATCGTCTGCCTGTCGATCCAACTATTGCGATGACCGGGGAGATTAGCATTCACGGGTATGTGAAGCCGGTCGGCGGCATCTTTCCGAAAGTGAAGGCGGCAAAACAAGCAGGAGCGAAAAAGGTCATTATTCCGCAAGAGAACATGCAGTCGATGCTTACAGAAATTGAAGGAATTGAAATCATTCCTGTTCAGCGTTTAGAAGAAGTTCTTTCAGTTGTATTTGAACAAGAAGCGCATGATTCCATCCCTGCTTCAGCTGATCAATCGAAAACGAAGCTTGTGTAGAGAATTTACGACTTCGACCTGATGTATACTTGCGTCGAAGTCGGCTTTTCTTTGTAAAAAGGGCTTCTTGCCGGGAGGACGATGACTTGAGCCAATAGATGTGCGAAGTTCATGAACATTCGATCGAGCATTCATCAATGACGGCTGGGAACACATTTTATTGTTTGATCTGTACGCTTCGCATTTTACAAACATATATCTGTGCTATACAATAGACGAATAGAAAACGAAGTATGGAGGTGTTTACTATGACGAGAAAGAAAGAGATAGTCGTCCCTCTTCTCCCTTTACGCGGACTGCTCGTATTTCCAACGATGGTACTGCACCTTGATGTCGGTCGGGAAAAGTCTGTGCAGGCGCTTGAAAAAGCGATGGTAGAAGAGCATATCGTTTTTCTTACGTCACAGAAGGACGTTTCCATCGATGAACCAATTGTCGATGATTTATATGAAATGGGGACGCTCGCTCGAGTAAAACAATTGCTCAAGCTTCCAAACGGAACGTTTCGTGTATTAGTGGAAGGCATCGCTCGAGCGAAAATTACTGAACTTGTGAGCGAGGAGCCATGTTTTATAGTAAAGGTAGAAAAATTTGTGGATCGGGCGACAAAAGATTTAGAAGATGAAGCATTGAAGCGGACAATGCTTGAATATTTTGAGCAATACATAAATTTATCGAAAAAGATGTCAGCAGACCTCCTAGCATCTGTCGCTGATATTGATGAGCCGGGGCGGATGGCGGATATTATCGCTTCACATTTGCCGTTGAAGCCAGAGGGGAAACAAGAAATATTAGAGACGGTCGATGTGAAAGAACGCGTTCATAAGATTATTCAAATTCTGCACAATGAAAAAGAAGTGCTGCAACTTGAGAAAAAGATTAGTATGCGCGTGAAACAATCGATGGAGAGAACGCAAAAAGAGTATTATTTACGTGAACAGATGAAAGCCATCCAAAAGGAACTCGGCGAAAAGGAAGGAAAAACCGGGGAGGTCGAAACGCTCCGGGAAAAAATTGAGGCCGTTGGGATGCCGAGCTCTGTCAAAGAAGCTGCTTTAAAGGAATTGGAACGATACGAAAAAGTTCCCGCGACGTCAGCTGAAAGCTCGGTGATCCGAACGTATCTTGACTGGCTTCTTGCGCTTCCGTGGACGAAGCAAACGGAAGATATTCATGATATTAAGCGGGCAGAAGCTATTTTGCATGAAGAACATTACGGATTGGAAAAAGTGAAGGAGCGCGTCCTTGAGTATTTGTCGGTACAGCAGTTGACGAAATCACTAAAAGGGCCGATTCTTTGTTTAGCGGGTCCTCCGGGGGTCGGAAAAACATCGCTTGCCCGCTCGATCGCTAAATCACTCAATCGCCATTTTGTCCGCATATCGTTAGGCGGAGTGCGTGATGAATCAGAGATACGCGGGCATCGACGCACATACGTAGGGGCGATGCCTGGGAGAATCATTCAAGGGATGAAAAAAGCCGGTACGATCAACCCTGTCTTTTTGCTCGATGAAATCGATAAAATGTCGAGCGATTTTCGCGGCGATCCATCGGCAGCGCTTCTTGAAGTGCTCGATCCAGAACAAAACCATGCGTTCAGCGATCATTATATTGAGGAACCGTATGATTTATCAAAGGTAATGTTTATCGCAACAGCCAACAACTTAGCGACCATTCCGCAGCCGCTTTTGGATCGGATGGAAATCATCACGATTCCTGGCTATACCGAGGTAGAGAAGCTGCATATTGCGAAGCAGCATTTGCTTCCGAAACAAATGAAGGAGCACGGTTTGAAAAAATCGAACCTGCAAATGCGTGATGAGGCGATTTTAGACGTTGTTCGTTATTATACGCGTGAAGCGGGGGTGCGTGAACTAGAACGGCAACTAGCAGCGATTTGCCGAAAAGCGGCGCGCCTCATCGTGTCAGAAACGAAAAAGCGGGTTGTGATTACCGAAAAAAACCTGGAAGAATTTTTAGGAAAACGGAAATATCGTTATGGTCAAGCAGAGTTGCGCGATCAAGTAGGAGTGGCAACCGGCCTCGCTTATACGCCATTTGGCGGTGACACGCTTTCGATTGAGGTGTCTGTTTCGCCAGGGAAAGGAAAGCTAGGCCTCACTGGGAAACTAGGCGATGTCATGAAAGAATCGGCGCAGGCGGCTCTTAGCTATGTCCGCTCCCAAGCCGAAAAGCTCGGAATTCAGCCTGATTTCCATGAAAAATATGATATTCACATCCATGTGCCAGAAGGGGCCATACCGAAAGACGGCCCTTCAGCAGGAATTACAATTGCGACAGCCCTCATCTCCGCTTTAACGGGAAGACCGGTCAGTCGCTTTGTAGGGATGACAGGCGAAATTACATTGCGCGGGCGCGTGTTGCCAATTGGCGGATTAAAGGAAAAAGCGTTAAGCGCCCATCGAGCTGGATTGAAAAAAGTGATTTTGCCGAAAGAAAACGAAAAAGATTTGGATGATATTCCTGACATCGTAAAAAGGGATCTACAATTTGTCTTAGTTTCACATTTAGAAGAAGTATTACAACATGCATTAGTAGGGGAGAAACGATGAAAGTAACAGCAGCTGAAATCACAATAAGCGCGGTAAAGCCGGAACAATATCCGGCTAGCGCGCTTCCAGAATTTGCTCTAGCTGGACGCTCAAACGTCGGCAAATCGTCATTCATTAATAAAATGATTAATCGAAAAAACTTAGCGCGCACGTCATCAAAGCCCGGAAAAACACAAACATTAAATTTTTATTTGATCAATGAGTCGTTTTATTTTGTAGATGTTCCAGGCTATGGCTTTGCAAAAGTGTCGAAGCAGGAGCGGCAGGCGTGGGGAAAAATGATGGAAACGTATTTTACAACAAGAGAGCAACTGCGGGCCGTTCTGTTAATTGTCGATCTGCGTCATCCGCCGACAAAGGATGATGTCATGATGTACGAATTTTTAAAGCATTACGAGCTGCCAACGGTTGTCGTGGCGACAAAGGCCGATAAAATCCCAAAAGGAAAATGGCCGAAGCATCAAAAGATCGTCCGCGACACGCTCAACATGGCCCCTGAAGACCCGCTTATCCTCTTTTCTGCAGAAACGGGGCAAGGAAAGGATGAAGCGTGGGGCATCTTGCAAAAATTTATGCAATAGAAGCAAGGAAAAAACACCAGCGAACGAGCTGGTGTTTTTTGTATGAGTTATTTCTTTTTAGCGAATAATATGTATATCCCAACAATAATGAAGAGAAGCGGCCAAAATTGCCAAACCGAAGAAATGCTTGTTTGAATGATGAGAAATAAGTGATTGAATCGATCGGAAAATAGCATGATACAAGCAAGAATGAGAAAAAGCAAACCTTGGATAAACCCCGCTTTCATTTTTCGGGCGCTTAGAAAAAAAGCGGCCGCAACGATAAAAAACAAGGTTCCGGTTTTATTAGGCCAACTTTTTGATAATTGTACGAGAATAAAATGCAGACCGAAGCCAAATAACATCACACCTGGAAAAACATGTTGATACTCCCGGGCATAATAGGCTTGGGCAAGCAAAGCAATGCCAAAAATAACAAGCAAAGCTGGCCAACCTTGAAAGAGCCTTAAAAAAGGAAATGGTGCTTGACTGCTTAAAAAATAAATGCCTAGTCCAATCAATACGATGCCAGAAAAAATTCCATTTTTTTTCATCAATCTCTCCTCGTTTCCGAATGAACTTCTCTTGATGAATATTATTTTTTCTGTTAAGGTACATGTGGGGGAATTTGTACGTGACGCTTCTGCCTGTATAAAAGTTTATCATACAGTTTCAAATTGTGTTCACATTTTTTTCAGTATGCATGCACTTATACATGCTATAATATAGTGAGATTACTATGTACTTTTGGTTAAGGGGGTATAGGAAAAGTGCATATTGTTGTCGTTGGCGTAAACTATAAAACGGCCCCTGTAGAAATTCGTGAAAAATTGGCATTTAGCGAATCTGAATTGGTCGAAGCAATGAAGCTTTTAAAGCAGCAAAAAAGCATTTTAGAAAACGTGATTATTTCGACATGTAACCGTACGGAGATTTATGCTGTTGTCGACCAAGTCCATACTGGGCGTTATTATATAAAAACATTTCTTGCGGACTGGTTTCAAATTGATAAAGAAACTTTGGCTCCCTACCTAACTATTTTAGAGGGGGAAGCGGCGATCGAGCATTTATTCCGTGTTACCTGCGGGCTTGATTCGATGATTTTAGGAGAAACGCAAATCCTTGGACAAGTGCGTTCGAGCTTTCTAGTGGCTCAAGAGGGAAATACGATTGGTACGGTGTTTAAGCAATTGTTCAAGCAAGCGGTTACACTCGCGAAACGAGCTCATTCTGAAACGGAAATCGGTTCGAATGCCGTATCTGTCAGTTATGCGGCGGTAGAATTGGCGAAAAAGATTTTCGGGGATTTATCGACGAAGCGCGTGTTGATTGTAGGAGCGGGGAAAATGGGAGAGCTCGCTCTGCAAAACCTTTACGGGAGCGGCGTGCAGCACGTCACGGTTATCAACCGCACGTTTGAAAAAGCGGAACATTTGGCAGAGAAATTCTCTGGCAGCGCCAAACCTCTTTCCGAACTGCAATGTGCTCTTATTGACGCCGATATTTTAATCAGCTCGACGGGCGCGAAAGAGTACATCATTACAAAAGAGATGATGGAGCATGTTGAAAAAATGCGCAAAGGCCGTCCGCTGTTTATGGTCGATATCGCCGTGCCGCGCGATCTAGATCCGGCGCTCGCCGAGATTGAAAATGTGTTTTTATACGATATTGATGATTTACAAGGGATTGTTGAAGCGAATTTAGCAGAACGGAAAAAAGCAGCGGAACAAATTGAAATTATGATTGAAGCGGAATTAGTAGAATTTCAGCAATGGCTTCATACGCTCGGCGTCGTTCCTGTTATCGCGGCGCTTCGGGAAAAAGCGCTCGCCATTCAAGCGGAAACGATGCAAAGCATTGAGCGAAAGCTGCCGCATTTGTCGGAGCGCGACCGAAAAGTATTGAACAAACATACGAAAAGCATTATCAATCAATTGCTCCGCGATCCGATTTCGCGCGCAAAAGAACTAGCGGCAGAGCCAAACGCTGAAGAAGCGCTGCAGCTGTTCGCGAAAATTTTTAACATTGAAGAAGCATTGCAGCCGCCGAAATCGTCAAACAATCATGATAAGGAACGTTCGGTTGTACCATCTCTACAACCATAAGAGAGGAATTTTGCCAATGCTTACACGGTTGTATGAATTATCGGTACTTTTGTACGCGTTGTCCGTATCGTTATATTTCATAGATTTTTTGCATCATAACCGGAAGGCAAACCGCATCGCCTTCTGGTTACTTTCTATTGTCTGGGTTTTTCAAACCGCTTTTTTTCTATTTCGCATTGCCGAAACGGGCCGCTTTCCGATTTTAACAATGTCGGAAGGTCTTTATTTTTACGCGTGGGTGCTTATTACGCTGTCGCTTGCGATTAACCGGTTGCTCCGCGTCGATTTTATTGTGTTTTTTACGAATGTGCTCGCATTTTTTATGTTGGCGCTTCACACGTTCGCACCCATTCATGATCAGCCGGAGGCAGCGGCAGAAAAATTGATTTCCGAGCTGTTAATGATTCATATTACAATGGCTATACTGGCGTATGGGGCCTTTTCTCTTTCGTTTGTTTTTTCGCTTCTATATATGATTCAATATCATTTATTAAAACAAAAAAAATGGGGGAAGCGGCTGCTCAGAATGGCCGACCTAACGAAATTGGAAGAAATGTCCCATGTTTTAAATTTGATCGGTTTGCCTATGTTGTTACTAGGGATTATTCTTGGCCTCATTTGGGCTTATATTAAAATTGAACATTTCCATTGGTATGATGCGAAAGTGCTAGGATCTTTTTCCGTGTTGGCAGTTTATAGTCTATATTTTTACAAACGGATTGTTCAAGGCATTCACGGGAAAGCGATCGCATTGTGGAATATCGGTTCTTTTTTATTTTTGCTTGTAAACTTTTTCTTATTTGGCAGTCTGTCGAAATTTCATCTTTGGTATTCATAACGGAGGTTAACATGCGGAAAATTGTTGTCGGTTCTCGTCGAAGCAAGCTTGCTTTAACGCAAACAAATTGGGTCATTTCCAAGCTAAAAGAGCTTGGGGCACCGTTTGAGTTTGAAGTGAAAGAAATTGTTACCAAAGGCGATCAAATTTTAAATGTGACGTTGTCGAAGGTCGGAGGCAAGGGATTGTTTGTTAAAGAAATTGAGCAGGCCATGCTCAATAAGGATATTGACATGGCGGTGCATAGCATGAAAGATATGCCGGCTGTATTGCCGGAAGGGCTCATCATTGGCTGCGTTCCGAAGCGGGAAGACCACCGTGATGTGATGATTAGCAAGCAGCATATTCCATTTTCCGAACTTCCAAAAGGCGCGGTGATTGGAACAAGCAGCTTGCGCCGTTCTGCCCAGCTTTTGGCGAAGCGCCCTGACCTGCAAATAAAATGGATTCGCGGCAATATCGATACAAGATTAGATAAATTGCAAAAAGAAGACTATGATGCCATTATTCTTGCAGCGGCAGGTTTGCGACGGATGGGGTGGGCAGAAGAGGTAGTGACCGAGTATTTATCGACGGATGTTTGCCTTCCGGCTGTCGGGCAAGGGGCATTGGCCATCGAATGCCGCGAAGATGACAAAGAGCTGTTGAAATGGCTGCAAAAATTAAATGATATAAAAACAGAGCGGGCCGTTCTTGCCGAGCGTACTTTTCTAAAAGAAATGGAAGGCGGGTGTCAAGTGCCGATCGCCGGATACGGTTATGTAAATGAACGAGATGAAGTCGTCTTTACGGGACTTGTCGCCTCGGCAGACGGAAAGGAAACTTATAAAGAAACGGTGATTGGAGCAGATCCAGAAGAAGTAGGGCTGAAGGTGGCCGAGAAATTAGCACAGTTAGGAGCAAAGACTCTAATTGAGCGGCTGAAAGAGGAGTTAGATCAGTAATGGAGCATCTTCCGTTACTTGGAAAAAAGGTTCTTGTTACAAGGGGAAAAGAACAAGCTCAAGAGTTTTCGGACAGGCTGAGGCAAGCGGGCGCCTGCCCATTAGAAATTCCGTTGATCTCTGTTTCGGCCGTGGCGGATAAAGAAAAGGTCAATAAGTACCTTCGCGATTTATCTCGTTATAATTGGATCGTTTTTACAAGCGCGAACGGCGTCCGCTTTTTCTTTTCGTTTATGAAAGAAGTACGGTCGCTTCCTAAGATTGCTGTGGTTGGCAGAAAAACGGCTGCCGCCCTAGAAAAAAGGGGGATTCACCCGGATATAATTCCGGATGAATTTGTGGCTGAGGGGCTAGCGGAAGCGATGAAACCGATCATCGAGCCTCATGACCGCATTTTATTAGTGAAAGGGAATCTAGCGCGACCGGCATTAAAAGAAGAGCTTCTTTGTTTAGGTGCAGACGTTGATGACCTGGTGGTATATGAAACAAATATTAATGAAAGCGGAAAAGAGCAGCTGCTTGATTTGTTAAAAAAGAAGGCAATTGATGTAATCACGTTTACAAGTTCGTCAACGGTTCATAGCTTTATGCGCATGCTTGAGGGAACGGACCTGCTGTCATTAGTGCAGCGTTGTGTGATCGCCTGCATCGGACCGATTACGAAACAGGCAGCTGAGCAAGCCGGGCTATCAGTACATATTTGTCCCGATCAATATACGATTGATGATATGATAAAAGAGATGGAAAAATTTTTTGCAAATCGTGCGTGTTGATGATCTATTGTTTGGAATTAGTAATGCTATAAGCTTTTCTATCACATCCCTCGAATAAGAAAGGCTAGCTGCGGGAAAGTGTTCATTGTTTAAACGAAGGATGCCTGCAAGCCAACAGTCTGCTGAATAGGCAGAAAAGTTCGAGGCAAGGCTACGTACATCGTTTTTTGTTGGTTAATCAACACGTCCGTTGCAAATAGTTCATTTACGGAGGGGAAAAAGATGGGTTCATTACAGTTTGACCGTCACCGCCGCTTGCGGCAAACAGCGAATTTGCGGGCAATGGTCCGCGAGACGTATCTTCACGTTGAGGATCTCATTTATCCGGTTTTTGTGATCGAGGGAGAGAATATTACACAGGAAGTGCCATCGATGCCGGGGGTATATCAATTTTCTCTTGACCGGCTAAACGAAGAAGTAGCGGAAGCGGTAGATTTAGGTATTCGTTCTGTTATTGTATTCGGCATTCCAGCGGAAAAAGATGAAGTCGGTTCGCAAGCATACTGTGAACAAGGCATTGTGCAGCAAGCAATTCGACAAATTAAAGAGACATTTCCAGAGCTTGTAGTAATCGCTGATACGTGTTTATGTGAGTATACAAGCCACGGCCATTGCGGCGTCGTGGAAAATGACGAAGTGCTTAACGATCCATCGCTTGAATTGTTGGTAAAAACAGCGGTAAGCCAGGCGAAAGCAGGCGCGGATATTATCGCTCCTTCAAATATGATGGACGGATTCGTTGCGGCGATTCGCCAAGGTCTAGATGAGGCAGGATTTGCGCACGTGCCGATTATGTCTTATGCGGTCAAATATGCTTCTGCGTTTTACGGGCCGTTTCGTGATGCGGCGAATAGCGCACCGCAATTTGGCGATCGCAAAACGTATCAAATGGATCCAGCCAACCGTCTTGAGGCGTTTCGTGAAGCGGAGTCCGATGTGCGCGAGGGGGCTGATTTTATCATGGTGAAGCCAGCTCTTGCGTATTTAGATATTATTCGCGACATGAAAAACCATTTCCGTCTTCCGATCGTCGCTTACAACGTAAGCGGAGAATATGCAATGATCAAAGCGGCTGCACAAAACGGCTGGGTTGACGAAAAACAAATTGTAATGGAAACGCTTATTAGCATGAAGCGGGCCGGAGCGGACTTAATTTTAACTTACTTTGCTAAAGATGCGGCCCGTTGGTTAAACGAATAAAGGGGAGAATGATGATGCGAAGCTACGAACGTTCAAAAGAAGCGTACAAAGAAGCGGTACAGTTGCTTCCAGGAGGGGTAAACAGCCCTGTCCGCGCTTTTCGGTCAGTGAAAATGGACCCGATTTTTATGGCGCGCGGAAAAGGATCGAAAATCTATGACATTGACGGCAATGAATATATTGATTATGTCCTTTCATGGGGGCCGCTTATTTTAGGACACGCGAATGATCGAGTAGTCGAAGCGCTAAAAAAAGTGGCGGAAAATGGTACGAGCTTTGGGGCGCCGACATTGATCGAAAATGAACTGGCGAAGCTTGTCATTGAGCGTGTGCCATCGATTGAGATCGTGCGCATGGTCAATTCTGGAACAGAAGCGACCATGAGCGCATTGAGACTGGCGCGAGGCTTTACAGGAAGAAATAAAATCATTAAGTTTGAAGGCTGCTATCACGGTCATGGAGATTCTTTATTAATCAAGGCTGGTTCAGGAGTGGCAACGCTCGGCTTGCCTGACAGTCCAGGCGTCCCGGAATCGGTCGCGCAAAATACGATTACTGTTCCTTACAATGATCTTGAGAGCGTCAAATACGCGTTTGAGCGTTTTGGAGAAGATATTGCCGCTGTCATTGTAGAGCCGGTAGCTGGAAACATGGGGGTTGTTCCGCCTGTTCCAGGGTTCTTACAAGGACTTCGGGATATTACAAACGAGTACGGTGCACTTTTAATCTTTGACGAGGTAATGACAGGCTTCCGCGTTGATTATCATTGCGCGCAAGGATATTTCGGCGTCACGCCGGATTTAACCTGCCTCGGAAAGGTCATTGGCGGCGGCCTTCCAGTCGGAGCATACGGCGGAAAAGCAGAAATTATGGAGCGTATCGCACCAAGCGGCCCGATTTACCAAGCAGGCACGTTGTCCGGAAACCCATTGGCGATGACAGCGGGCTACGAAACATTAATTCAATTGACGCCGGCCACGTACGAAGAGTTCCGCAAAAAAGCTGATCGGCTTGAAGCAGGATTGCGTAATGCGGCACAAAAATATGACATTCCGCATACCATTACACGTGCTGGTTCGATGATTGGCTTCTTCTTCACTAATGAGGAAGTGGTGAATTATGAGAAAGCGAAAACATCCAATTTGGAGATGTTTGCTGCTTATTACCGTGAAATGGCTGAGCAAGGCGTATTCCTGCCTCCGTCCCAGTTCGAAGGCATGTTTTTATCAGCAGAGCATACAGATGAAGATATCGAAAAAACGATTGCAGCTGCAGAAAAAGCATTTGCGAAGTTACGAGGATAAAAAATGGCCATGCCATGTGCATGGTCATTTTTTATTCATATTCTTTTTATACTATTCATATATTGGGTAATGACATAAAAAAGTTTGGATGAAAAGGACGGAAGGAGGAGGCACGCTTGGAGCAATCATATTTACGTTTTTCGCTTGAGGAATCGATCTGGTTTAAAAAAGGACAGGAAGTCGCGGAGTTTCTCTCTATTTCTTTAGATCCGGTTATTTCCGTTGACGAATATGAGCATTATATTACGATTCGCGGTGCACTTGAATTAAGCGGGGAGTACCGAATGGTAGACGAAGAAGGGGACGAATTAGATTTACATGATTTTAGCACCCATCGCTTCATACAGCAAGTGACGACACGCGAAGATGGTATTAGCGAATTGTTCCATCGTTTTCCTGTTGATATTACTATTCCAAAAAGCCGGATTTATAACTTAGAAGACGTTTACGTAACGATCGAATCATTTGACTATGACTTAGGGGAAGGCGGCCGTTTGTCGTTGATGGCGGATATTTCAATTAGCGGTATCGGAGAAGGCGCGGTCAATGAAGAAGAACTAGGGCAAGAAGAGTCATGGTTCGAACCGTTTGAGGCAGTCGCACGCAAAGAAGTTTATGACAAAGAAGTTTATGAAAGAGAGAATGAGGAAAACGTTGTTGAAAACAACCAAGCAGAAATAATGGAAAATATAGAAAATGAAACAAATAGAGACGATCATGAAAATACCGATTTACATGTAGACGTAGAGCAACTTGAAGAGAAGGAGCCTGTATTGGAAAACGAGGCGAAAGTATCGATCGGGGCAGCGAAACAAAGGGAAGACGATGTGGCGGAAGAAGCAGAAGGCCATCCAAAACCACGAAAAGAAAATGCTCTTTATTTAACAAAACTATTTTCAAAAGAGCAAGGAGAGGATTTTTCAAGAGTGAAAATTTGTATCGTTCAACAAGGCGATTCAATGGACAAGATTGCACAGCGATACGATTTGAGCGTTCAGCAAATATTAAGAGCCAATCATCTTGACTATGAAACGGAACTTCGCGAAGGACAGTTGCTGTATATCCCAGTGCCCGCTAGCAACCGTCCATAAGCTAGATTTTATCTCCCACTTTAACGGCATTATTTGATAGCGAGAAGTGGGGGATTTCTTTTCGATATTGACGAAAGGGGGCTTTCTCTTGCAAGATCAACTTGTTCAATATCGCCCCATTTTGCAGCGTTATCATTTGCAAACATCGCGCATTGATGATTATGGAAACGTCAAAAAAGTGTACACAAACGCTGGAATTTTTGCGCTAAAAGAAATTAAAGATCTAAAATATATTCGGGCAGTAGAGCAAGCTTATTTTTTTTACGGGCAACAAATGATTCCGCTTTATGTAGCGAGAGACGGTGCCCCGTTTGTTGCCAGCAGTGGCCGTTATTATTATTTAATGCCGTGGATTTTATCCGAAGAGCAGAGAACGAAAAGAGAGGACAACCTTTCATTTTTTCGCGATCTTGCTTCATTGCATCAAAAGACGGTACGGGAAGTGGATGTGAATGAAGACGATGTGAGAAAATATTATGAAGCAAGGAAACAGGAATGGGAAAAGCAACGTTCGTTTCTGCAATCGTATGCGGAGCAATGTGAACGGGAATGGTATATGTCACCGTTTCAATTGCAGTTTTGCACGTATTTCCATGAGCTGATGCAGGCGTATTGGTTTGCAGAAACGCAGCTTGAAAGATGGTATGAGAAAGTAAAAGAAACAAAAAAATGGAGAATAGCCTTCGTTCACGGAAAGGCTGTACCGTCGCACTATGTGCGAAACGGGGAAGAAAAAGGGTATTTTTGTAGCTGGGAGCGAGCTTATTGGGCTTCACCATTGGTAGATATATTGACATGTTTCCATGATTACGTGCGAACAGCGCCGCCGATCGGCGAGGAGTGGATCGAGGGAATGCTTGAATATGAACGGCAGCTGGTGGTTCGCGAGGAAGAGCGAGCTTTTTTTTTAAGCCATGCCGCCTCCCCATCTCATGTGTATCGCTTTGTTTCGCGATATGTAACGGATGAGGGGAAAGACATGCATGAGTATGATGGTGTTGTGCGGCTGCAGCGGGAATATTGGGTGGTCAAACATACAGAATATATTGTTACGCGGCTATTACAAAAAGCAGAGCAGTCATCAAATCCACTCGAGGTAGAAAGCGACGGCGATGAGCACAAAAATAGCCAATAAAATGACGTCGAACGTAGTCGGCAAGAAAATCGTGCGAATCGCTTGAAAAATGGTAATTGGGATGATGACTTGCGCACAAATGGCACGAAGCTGACGAAGCCATGGCGGCCACGAATATGGATTGAATCGTCTCATTGATCGTACCTCCTGTCATGTCGTTACTATTACATTATGAAGCTGCGGAATTTTTGTCACCAAAAATAAAAAAGGTGAATAAGTAAATAAAAAAATGGAAAAGATGATTGACGATAAATTGAGTTTTTCGGTAGTATGTATAATGAACAAGACAAAAAGCGAAGATAGGGAAGAGTACGACGCATAACGCCTTCAGAGAGGGAAATCAATAGCTGTGAGATTTCCTAGGAATGTTATCGTTGGAAGGTCGCCCTTGAGCTGCTTCTTTGAACGGCTGAAGCCAAGTAGAAGAAGCCGGTTGCAGCCGTTAATGCTTAAAGCGCTTAAGCAGCCTTGCTTAAGAACAAAGGTGGTACCACGGAAGAATTCTCCTTTCGTCCTTTATGGATGAAAGGAGTTTTTTATTTGGAAAGATGACAGGAGGGAATGAAAATGGAGACGAAAGAATTGACGATGTCGACGAAATACGACCATAAGGCGGTCGAGACGAACCGATATCAATGGTGGCTCGACGGCCAATTTTTTGAAGCAACGGGGGATGAAAAGAAACAGCCGTTTACGATCGTGATTCCGCCGCCAAACGTCACAGGAAAATTGCATTTAGGCCATGCGTGGGATACGACATTGCAAGATATTATTACGCGCATGAAGCGAATGCAAGGCTACGATGTGCTGTGGCTTCCGGGCATGGACCACGCCGGAATTGCGACCCAGGCAAAAGTAGAAGAAAAGCTGCGCCATCAAGGGCTTTCCCGCTATGATTTAGGCCGCGAAAAATTTGTGGAAGAAACGTGGAAATGGAAAGAAGAGTATGCAGCGCATATTCGTTCGCAATGGGCCAAGCTTGGCCTTGGACTCGACTACACACGCGAGCGCTTTACGTTGGACGAAGGGCTATCCAAAGCGGTGTGCGAAGTGTTCGTTTCCCTTTATAAAAAGGGGCTTATTTACCGCGGCGAGTATATTATTAACTGGGATCCAGTAACGAAAACAGCGCTTTCTGATATTGAAGTTATTTATAAAGATGTTCAAGGCGCGCTTTATCATATGCGTTATCCTTTGGCGGACGGTTCCGGTTACATTGAAGTGGCGACAACGCGACCTGAGACGATGCTCGGCGATACAGCGGTGGCCGTTCATCCAGAAGATGAGCGCTACAAACATTTGATTGGCAAAACAGTCATCTTGCCGATTACGGGCCGCGAAATTCCAATCGTCGGCGATGAATATGTCGACATGGAGTTCGGCTCCGGCGCGGTGAAAATTACGCCGGCGCACGACCCGAACGACTTTGAAATCGGCAACCGCCACAACTTGCCGCGCATCCTTGTCATGAATGAAGACGGCACGATGAACGACAACGCGATGCAATATAAAGGCTTAGACCGATTTGAATGCCGCAAGCAAATCGTTAAAGATTTGCAAGAACAAGGCGTGCTGTTCAAAATTGAAGAGCATCTGCATTCGGTCGGCCATAGCGAACGCAGCGGTGCCGTTGTGGAGCCGTACTTATCAACGCAATGGTTCGTCAAAATGAAGCCGCTTACGGAAGCGGCGATTGCGCTGCAAAAAACGGAAGGAAAAGTCAACTTTGTGCCGGAGCGGTTTGAGAAAACGTATTTGCATTGGATGGAAAATATTCGCGACTGGTGCATTTCCCGGCAACTATGGTGGGGACATCGCATTCCGGCATGGTATCATAAAGAAACGGGCGAGGTTTACGTCGATCATGAGCCGCCAGCGGATATCGAAAATTGGGAGCAAGACCCGGATGTATTAGACACATGGTTCAGTTCAGCGTTATGGCCGTTTTCAACAATGGGGTGGCCGGATGAAACAGCTGCTGACTATAAGCGTTATTACCCGACGGATGTTCTCGTTACGGGATATGACATCATTTTCTTCTGGGTATCGCGCATGATTTTCCAAGCGCTTGAGTTTACAGGGACTCGTCCATTTAAAGATGTGTTGATTCACGGATTGGTACGCGACGCTCAAGGTCGGAAAATGAGCAAATCGCTCGGCAACGGCGTGGATCCAATGGATGTGATCGATCAATATGGCGCCGACTCGCTTCGTTACTTCTTGGCGACAGGAAGCTCCCCGGGTCAAGATTTGCGTTTTAGCACCGAAAAGGTGGAAGCAACATGGAACTTTGCGAATAAAATTTGGAATGCTTCCCGCTTTGCCTTGATGAACATGGGCGGTTTAACATATGAGGAAATCGATTTGACCGGCGAAAAATCGGTTGCCGATAAGTGGATTTTAACGCGGTTGAATGAAACAATCGAAACGGTAACGAAGCTGGCGGAAAAGTATGAGTTTGGCGAAGTGGGTCGCGTTTTGTACAACTTTATTTGGGACGATTTATGCGATTGGTACATTGAAATGGCGAAATTGCCTTTATATGGCGCCGATGAAGCGGCGAAGAAGACCACTCGCTCTGTTTTGGCGTATGTGCTTGACAATACGATGCGTCTCCTTCATCCGTTTATGCCGTTCATTACCGAGGAAATTTGGCAGCACTTGCCACATGAAGGCAAATCGATTACTGTGGCGAAATGGCCAGAAGTTCGTTCTGAATTGGTGGACAATGAGGCGGCGGAAGAAATGCGCCTTCTTGTCGATATCATTCGCGCCGTTCGCAATATTCGCGCGGAAGTGAACACGCCGCTAAGCAAGCCGATCAAGCTTCACATTAAAGCGAAAGACGCCAAGGTTCAATCGACACTTGAAAAAAATCGGGCGTATATCGAGCGTTTCTGCAATCCAAGCGAGCTAATCATCGGCACGGACATCGCTGCGGCAGAAAAAGCGATGACAGCCGTTGTCACAGGCGCAGAACTCAGCTTACCGCTGGAAGGGCTTATCAACATTGAAGAAGAAATGAAGCGCCTCGAAAAAGAATTGGAAAAGCTCGATAAAGAGGTAGAGCGTGTGCAGAAAAAATTAAGCAACGAAGGCTTTATTAGCAAAGCGCCAGCTCACGTTATCGAAGAAGAGCGGAAAAAAGAACAAGATTACATCGAAAAACGCGACGCGGTGCGGGCGCGCATTGCTGAATTAAAAGGATAGACAACGTTTGAAGATGTCGTATATGATGAAGACGAGTCCAGCTTACGGATTCGTCTTCATATTTGTATAAAGCAGGCAAAGGGGAGGAACTAGGAATGGTTCGTACATATAATGAAGCCATTGATTGGATTCATAGCCGTTTAAAGTTAGGAATAAAGCCAGGGTTAAAGCGAATGGAATGGATGATGGACAAGCTTGGGAATCCAGAACGCCGCATGAAAGCGATCCACGTTGCTGGAACAAACGGAAAAGGGTCAACCGTTTGTTACTTGCGCCATATTTTGCAGGAGGCCGGTTATTCGGTCGGCACGTTTACGTCTCCATATGTCGAGCAGTTCAATGAGCGCATAAGCGTCAATGGTCAACCGATTTCCGACGAAGAGCTTGTTCAGCTCGTCGACGTGATCAAGCCGCTTGCGGAACAATTGGAAAAGACCGAACTCGGGGGACCGACTGAATTTGAAGTCATCACCGCGATGATGTTCTACTATTTTGGCAGATTGAATGTTCAAGATATTGTGATCATTGAAGCGGGCCTCGGCGGACGCTTTGACTCGACGAACGTTATTTATCCGCTTCTATCCGTTATTACCAATATCGGTTATGACCATATGAACATACTAGGAGAGACACTTGAGGCGATCGCATTTGAGAAAGCAGGCATTATTAAGGCGGGAGTTCCTGTCATTACCGCTGTTGAGCAGCCGGAAGCGCTTCGTGTCATCGAAGAGAAAGCATCCGCTGTGAAAGCAAAGGCGTATGTGCTCGGCAACGATTTTACAATAACAGCCCACTCTCCAACGGAAACAGGGGAGCAATTTACAGTCGAAACGCTGTTTGTGAAATATCCTTCTTTAACAACGACGATGTTCGGGGCGCACCAAGTGAAAAACGCATCGCTTGCGGTCATGGCCGCCGACTATTTGCGTACGTACTACTCTTTCATTATTGAAGAAGAACATATTCGCAGCGGCATTGAAAAAGCAAAATGGATCGGCCGCTTTGAAAAGCTTTCTGATGAACCGCTGTTGATCATCGATGGAGCTCATAATGAAGCGGGAATTAAAAGCTTGATTGAAACGGTACAAACGCACTATGCGGACAAGAATGTGCACATATTATTTGCCGCTTTGTCGGATAAGCCGCTAGACAAAATGATTCAGCCGCTTGCTGATATCGCAAAAACGATGACCTTTACTTCTTTCGATTTTCCGCGGGCTGCCACGGCCAAACAGCTCGAAGCGCTATGCCAGCACCCAAATAAAACGTGCCGTGAGGACTGGCGGGAATGGATAGAAGAAAAGCGAACTTCTTTTAAAAACGATGATCTGTTCTTAATCACTGGTTCGCTTTATTTTATTTCAGAAGTTAGAAAGTTTTTGAAAAATTAATATATTATAAGCGCGAATTGCTGTTATAATGAAAGAAAATAGGACTTAGGGAGGAGGGAGGACAGTGAAAAAAGCATTTTCTATCTTTTTATCAATATTGCTTGTGATCTCCTTTTTTGCCCCTTTGGATAAGGGACATGCCGCTGGTCAGCAAGTTGTATACAAAGTACTAGAAATCGTGAGCCAGTTATCTTCTCCATCACCGCTTGAACAGCAGATCGGAAATCGAAAAGACATGGAGATTACTACGATGACCATGAAGCGGTTTGTGGCGCTGCGCGATGAGTTGGATGGGAAATATGATGCAATTGTCATTTCAACTGGCGATTATAATCCGGCTCCTGTCAATTCATCACCAAGCTACAGCTTGTCGCAAAGGGCAGCGGCGCATGACACAAAAAATGTAATGAACGACATTACGAATTTGCGTGCGCAGCAAATGAAGCAGTTTTATATTGATAAAGGGCTTCCAGTCTTTTTTCATCAAGATATATTAAAATATAAAAGCAGTAAGCTATATCAAAACTTTAACCAGTATAAACAGACAAATGTGAAAAACAACGTTATTTTTTTCGATGACCGAACGAACCTGCAACCGTACTTTGCTAAATTCGGTTCAAAATTTTATGCTGAAAGACCGCAGCTGGAGCTGACATCGATCCCGTCTTCAACCCAAGTTTTTAAAAAGGGTGATACAATTTCTTTCAATTACTCCATTATCAATTATAAGGACTATTCGAATAAGCTTCTTACAGTTAACCTATATATCGACTCTGATTTTAATGATCAATATACGAGCGAGGAAATTGTTGCATCCCAGCAAGTGCAGGGCGAAAACGGGACCATTTCTTATACGCTTCCTGCTGGTTTTTCTGGGGTGCGTTATTGGAAAGTAGAGGTTGTCGATGAAGCGAACACGTTAAAGGATTATGAAAAAGGCTATATCAAATTCCAAGATGTGGTTCCGAAAATTAATGTGTTGCAAATTCGGCAGTCAAACGACGCAAGTTCTTTGTTAAACAGCAAAAATATGAACCAATCCTATTTGAAGCGTACGAATGAGTATGAAATTGCAATCGATGTGACAACTCTCAGTGATTTTCAAAAAAGCAAGCTTTATGAACCGAATTATTCGCATGAACTGATCAATGGCAAGTACAATATGATCATTTTTGGCTTTGCTGATTGTTATAATGGCTGTAACAACCCGATTAATTTAAATGCGAACGCCGTTCAGTCGATTAAAAATTTTATCGCTACTGGACAAAGCGTCATGTTTACCCACGATATTATGTTCGGCAAAAATAACGTATGGGTGAACGAATTCGGTCCGATTGTCGGCCAAATTCAGCCGCAAACGGATTTAGGAAATGGAGCGCCTAATACATCGACAACTACGAAGAAAGTCAATAGCGGCTTAATAACAGATTATCCGTTCTCCTTAGGAGACAACATTACAGTGGCGACAACGCATAACCAATATTATACGCTCGATCTTGAAGACAGTTCCGTTATCCCTTGGTACAACATTGTCGGGTCACCTCGGGACTCGTATGACAGTTGGAACCACTATTATACGTATTCCAAAGGGAATGTGACATACTCCGGAACGGGGCATGTCGGTACATGGGCAGGGTTCCCGGATGACGAGCAAAAGCTGTTTGTTAATACGATGTATCGTGCCTTTTTGGGTTCAAACCATGCACCGCAGATCACTGTATTTACACCAAAAGAAACGGATCAAATTCCAAGCAATCAAAATATTGAATTGTCTTACAAAGTGGAAGACCTAGACCTAACAGATCACACCTTTTCAACAAAAGTATGGTTGAACGGAAATGAAGTGTATTCAAAAAACAACGTGCCAAACGGAACAACCATTATCCAATCGATTCCGCATCAAATGCCGAATGGCGGTGTGGCGACGATTAAAATTGAAGCGACGGATTCCAAAGGAGCGAAAACGACGAAGGAATTTCAAGTTGCCATTGCGAAAGTGACCGCCAATATTGAAGTCAACCGTACAGTTCCGTCAACCTTAGTTCCGGTGAATCGAATGATCACAGTGCAATACACGCTCAATCCGAAGCAGCTTTCGCTCATCGCTAATTCCTTGCTTAATGTAACCAATATTCAATTCCAAGAAACATTACCAGCGGGTGTTGAAGTCGTATCGCTGCCAAACGGGTTTACGAAGCAAGGAACCGTTGACGAAGGATATACGATTAAAGGGACGTTGCCGGATATTATATACAATAAGGTAGGATCGCTTTATACAGCTAATCCACAGACGTTTTCCATTCAATTATCACCGACGCGAAAAGGTGAGTTTTCCTTATCGCAAGCCACTTTATCGTATAAAGATTTGAACGGTCAAACAACGAGCGTATCATTTAATCCGTTACGATTTGTAGCAGATTATGAAATAACAGGTGTTTCGCTGCCGGATACCGTGTTTGTCAATCGAGGTGTTCCAAAAAATTTAAACTTGTTAATGAATGTTTCACCGCAGAACGCCACAATCGCGTCGATTGACTGGAGTGAAAACAGCAATGGTTCGATCGTTTCGGTGGATAAAAACGGAGTGCTGACGGCTGTCAATAAGGGAAGCGCGGAAGTGACGGTAAAGGTAAAAGATCTGTTTGGCAATGAACAAATTGCGAAAACAAAAGCGATTGTCCGCATTCCTGTCGACTCAATCACGATAAGTGACTTTACTGTGGATGTTGGAGAGACGAAGGCTATTCCAATCAATGTCTCACCAGCTGATGCCAAGGACAGCATTTCTTACTCGATTGGTAACGATATCTATGCCAAAATAGACCAAGCGGCAGGAACGATCACAGGGAAAGCTGAAGGAGTGACAACGCTAAAAGTTACTGCTTTTAACGCGAATGACGAAATCATTGAAAAAGTAGTAAATGTCACTGTTCGCGCTGTTCCGGTTCAAGCGGTCGTTGTTTCGCCAGCTGCTGCATCTATCAACATCGGAGAAACGATTTCGTTGTCGGCATCCATTGTGCCAGACAATGCGACATATAAAGAGATTCGCTGGAGCTCGTCCGATCCGAGTGTTGCTACTGTCGATCAAAGCGGCAAGGTCATCGGTGTTGGAACAGGAAAAGTACAAATTACAGCTACCGCCCATAACGGTGTAACAGGGACGGCTGTCATTCAAGTAGGTTCACCGTTGACAGGTATTTCCCTGCCGCCAACGTTGACCGTTGAAAAAGGAAAGACGATCAACGTGTGGTCGTACCTCGCAAAAATACCGAGCAATGCGACAACTAAAATTGTGGACTATCGTTTTAGCATCGCGGACAGCTATTATGCGGTTGTCGATTCTAGTGGCGAGGTAACTGGGAAGCGACTAGGAGAAACGATGCTTACCGTTCAATTAACTGATGAAACGAACCGAACATGGACCGCTACAACGACGGTTCAAGTCGTGGAAAAAGCGAACAACCCACCGCGTGGCGGCAATAAGAATGGCTGGTTGTATTAGACAAGGACGTGGTTCTTTATGAAAAAATTCATCGTTGCCATAAGTATTCTTTTGGCATTAGGCGGGTGCTTTCCTACAAAACAAGAGAAACATCAGCAGTTGATTCAAGCGATCCGAAAAGGAGATAACAAATTTGTGCAAGAATATATTGCGAAAGAAAAGGATATCAATTTTAAAACCAAAAATGGATCGCCTGTTGATATAGCGATGAATCAAAAAAATAAAAGCATCGCAATAGAGCTACTGAAAGCGGGAGGAAAGTCGGCTTACGTGCCGCTTCCTCCGCTTAGTTTCGCAATTGTGGCAGCATCGCCGCAAGGAAATGAAGCAAACAGGCTCATTGTGCAGAAATTAATCAATCAGAAGACGATTGGACAAAGAGATAAGCAGGGCAACACGCCGCTTTATTATGCAGTTGAAAGTGGAGATGTACAGTTGGTTGCTCTTCTATGCAAGCGGGGAGCCATTATTGACGCGGCTAATAAGGAAGGGATCACCCCGCTCCTCCACGCAGCACAACTAGGAAAAACTGAAATGGTCCGCATTTTGCATGAACGCGGAGCAAATGTTAATCGTGCGAACGAAAAAGGGGAAACGGCTTTATTTAAAGCGACAGAAGGAAATTATGTAGAGACGGTACAATATTTGTTGCAGGCAGGAGCGCATGTTAATGCGAAAACAAAAGTGGGGAAAACGGCGTTAATGACGGCGGCTGAATATGGATATGACAGTCTCGTTGCTTTGCTGCTTCGAAGCGGCGCGGATGTACATGTTCAAGACAAAACTGGCAATACAGCTCTGTCGCTTGCGAAATACTGGAAGCATGAAAATATTGTTCGCAGGTTACAGCAAAAAGGAGCGCGGTAATCCGCGCTCCTTTTCCTTTTTTAGTTTATTTGCAGCTTATCAGGAATTAGTGCGAGCTTTTTGACCAATGGGAGACCTAATCCTCGATTAATAAAGACATTGATATCGTATTTAAGAACAAAGCGCGCTTTTGTTGCTTGTTGACCGTCAGGCAAAACAGGCGGCGTGAAGGAAATGTTGTCTCCCCGATCTGAAGTCGATCCGCGGTATGCGTTAATCACAAGTCCTGTTGAATCAGTATCAGAAATGGTTTGATTCCCTATTCCACGAGCAAACAGCCCCCCTTGAATATTAATATACGAACCGACAGCATAAAGGATGGCATTTGAATCAGTGTAAAAGAAACCTTTCAAGTTTGGGGTCGTTAGCGAAAAATTATTTTGAAATTCATTGATACGGGCAATCTCTAGCTCCCCTTTTGTCAATAAAACCACCTCTTTGTTATTAAAGCCTGAAATGGTTGCGTTATAAATAGACGTATTTCCGTATACATAAATAGTGGAATCAAAAGCGACATTTCCGCGAACATCCAAATTGCCTAAAACAATGATATTGCCTTTTATATTTAATGGCGACAAACCGCTATTTTCTAAATACACGTCTCCATTTACAATCAGCCATTGATTGTCATTCAGATCAAGTGATCCGAGATCTAAGTAGGGCGAAGAATATCCAGTAAGTAGAATAGATTTGCCGCTGCTAATAGCATCCGGAAATTTTTGAATGCTATCAATGACAGTAAAATGATTTTGCAATTTGTCTAACAGATCAGGAATGGGCAGGTGCACAAGCGATTTATATTGCTCTTGGGCTTGCGGATCGAATGCTTCGATGCCCGCAGCGCTTAGCAACTTATCTTTTAGAGTAAAATCAAAGTCAACATCGATAAATTCTTCTTGGTCTTTCTGAACAGCAGGGCCTGTAGATTGAAATGGCAACATCGATTCACTAGATGCAAAATGAGCAGAGTTTTTCATAAATCCTGATGGCGAGAGATCGTAACAAGCTTTTGCCCCATTTTGCTGGTCACAAACATAGCGGTTTCCATTTGCAAATAAGATGTTTGTTTCACTCGTTGTCGGAAACGATGTCGGTTCGCTATATTTTTGTGAGTTATAAATATAGTTGGCGACATTGGTCATATAAAAATCTTTGCCAGCATAAATATGGCCATCTATATACATTCCGCCGTTTAATGTGACATCTTCTCGGGAGCCAATCGCATATTTTAAAAAACTCGGCGTATTCGTCACAATAATTTGGCGGGAAACGGTTCTATTTCCTGCTTTTTTGGAAATGATATAAACGCGTGTGAACAGTTTGCCTCGATCAATGTCGTTGTTCGCTGTCACATCTTGAATAGACACATGGTATCGTTCGATTAATTGCTGAAGAAACCCAAACTGCGGGGTTCCTAAGTCGATATCAAGCTGTGCGGGAGTGGACAATTGCAGATTCTCTACCTTCACTTTCATTTCGGCAATGGCTTCTTCGATTGCTTTTGTCGCTTCATGGAGCGATTCGACATCCTCTACCCGCACTTGCGTAAATTTGGCTTGGTAAATGCTGACGGATAAAATGGTGAGACCCAGTATGAAAAAAATGGTGACGATGAGCAGTGTAAGCACTAAGCTATGGCCTTTTTCGTTCATTGTTCCACTTCCTTTTAAAACCCGAATTCCGTCTTTAGCACAAACGGCTTTATATAGAGCACATCGTTCGGTTTTGCGTGGTCGCGATCTTGAACCGCCAGCACGAATGTGACAATGCCGCTATAGCACATATTTCCTTCTTTCTGTACACAGCTATACGAAAGCTTCGATTGATTGGAGATAATTTGTAGTTGGTCCGAACTCATTTTGCCGCCGTTGATGAACAATGCGTCGTTTTGTAGTTCAATATCCAATGTCTGCTTAGCTGTTTCTTGTTCTTCGACCCATCCAACGCTCGGGTTGATCACTTTCTGTTTATTGTTGACAAAGGCAAGGTGCTGGTCAGTTGTGGCGGTCATATCAATTCCGTCAGGCGCGAATTGATACAACTGATTCATGACGGTAGCCACGACATAATCGGCTTCGCTGCGGAGTTGGTTTTCGATGCCGATCTGTTTGTATGCTTTAATGCCGCTTAACAAGACTCCGTAAATGGAAGCGAGAATGAAAGCGGAAATCGCAACAGCTGCAAGCAGTTCCAATAACGATAATCCTTTGTTGTTGTTAACGTATCGTTTCATTGGCAATCACACCTTCGAGCCATTCTGCTTGATTTGGATCGTCTCCCCAGCGGACGATGACATACACTTTCAGCAAATATTTTTGCAGCTTAGGATCGGTATTTTCAATCGCGGTCTCTTTTATTTTTTGCTGTAACGAAGCCGGAAATTCTGCCGGGGGCGACTGCTTTAAATCATTCCAGCGCTGCGGATCGTTATAAGGAATGATAAAGACGTGTATGCGCTGTTCATCATATGTCACATTGTTAATGGTCGGGCGAAACAGCGCTTCGCACACTTGTTTGTTTTCAAAGAGGGACAAACCGCATTTGGCTGCGTCTAGTTCCACATATAGTGCATTTGTACTGTTTATTTCGTCCTCTACGTATTTTTGCAGTGTCGAAAAATCGAGCCGTTCCACGTATGATAACACACCGCGCGCCACATTGATGGCCACCGTCTTTCCTTGGTTGTACGATGTATACTTCATCGCATTGGTGAAAAATAAAAAAATCCCTGCAGCTGCCGCCGATAAAATGACAATCGAGGCCAGCACTTCAATTAATGTAAATCCTTTACATGGGTAAAACGTAATAAATTTCTTTTTCTCCATTTTGCATAGCCTTCTTTCAAAATATGTAACTTTATTATACAATATGTTAGAGTCAAGTATTGTTTTATTTTTAGGAAAATTGTCTTATATTTGCGTCGGGAAACGGGGTGAAATATTGAAGCCGTTTTTATTCATGCTCGCCGCTTTGGTCATTGCCGCCCCTTTGTTACTGATACTGCCGATTGGATTAAGCCGGAGCGGTAAAATAGCGACGTTGGCTGTTTCATTATTATTGTCGCTGCTTGCAGTTTCCGCTCAGTCGGTATTTCCGCTTTGGCAGCTTGGCTTGCTTTTATTGCTGCTTGCTTTAGCGATCACGTATTTGCTTCACCGGCAATTTGGCTATGCGTTATATGCGGCAGCGAAAGGAGAAGAAGAGGAAGACGCTGCGTTTCCTTTTGATACAGAATTCATTGATGAACGGGCGTCAACGGCAATGAAAACGGATGAAAACGAGCTGGCTGTTGTCGAGAATGACGACATTGAGCTCGAAGATAAGATATTGGCAGCTGCGGAACTAGAACTGTCCTCGCAACTAGGAGAAGAGGAAAGCAGCGAGGAGAAATTCAATGATTGGCCGATTCCGTCGTCTGATTCGGAAACAGCGCTTGAAGTTTTGGAAGAAATTGAACCGAAAGCGGAGCGTTTGGATGATGAAGAATTAGTTGCAGCTTGGCCGCTTTCGGCGCTAGAATCAGAGGAATGGCTCGCCGTTGAGTCGGAAATAGATCAGGTAGTCGACAAAGAGCTAAACGATTGGCCGTTTGCCTCTTTACAATCGGAGACGTTGCTTGCGGTGGAGGAACAATCAGCTTTAGAACCTCTTCGCTCCAGTGGTGAGGAACTGGATGATTCTCTGCTTTTCGATACAAACGCGGAGCCTTTCAAAAGCGAAGCGAATGACGAGCTGCCAGTCACGGTTATAGATGCTCTTGATCCATCTGTCGAGGAATCAAATTTGCTGGCAGACGAAGCAGAAGAGTCTATGAAAGGATGGTTCGAACAAGAGAGCGCCTATTTAACGCTGGTTGCGTTAGAAGACTCGGAATTGGAAGCAGACGAACCTGCCTTGAACGATGATAGAACCGATAACTGGAAACATCAAGAGCTATTTGACGATATTGTTCTGCCTGAGAGCGCTGCCCAAGACGTCGATGATGCGACAGCCAAATTGGACGAAGCGTTGATCGGTGAAGAACGTTTAGGGAAAGCGGATCGCGGACAAATGCTGTCATCTAGCGGTTCTCCAGTGCGAAACGTCGTAATCCAGTCACTTGCAATGGAGCTGCAATTCATGCGCGGCCGTTTGGAAAAAGAAGAGTATGAACAGCGCATCTTTCAATGTTTGCGATCTCCGCTTGCCGAACAGGATTATTATATGTTTGCCCGTTTGTTGGCCGAACATTATTTGCTAGAAAAAGAATATGAGAAACTGGCGCCGTGGTTGGCGCATTTGCGTGAGAAATTTTGCAATTATCCTATTTTAATAGATGAAATCGAATTTTTTGCTCAAACAATGAAATCTTATAATGGACAGGTGTGGTGAAGGTATGAAGTATAGTGCGCAAATTGTAGGACTTCCGATTATTAGCATCTCCGATGGCGGACAAATCGGAACGGTAAAAACGCTCGTAATCAACCCTGAAAAAGGGACAATTGATTTTTTAACAATTGAACAAGAAGATGTGCAATTTAGCCTAAAGGCGATTCCGTTTAAAAAAGTCGTCGGCATTGGCGAGTTTGCCGTAACGGTGGAAAATTACGGCGCGGTGATCGATTTAGCGGAGATTCCGATCGCCAACCAGTTAGTCAATAAACAAATCCGCATTAAAAACACGAAAGCGATGACGAGAAAAGGACAGCTGCTTGGCGAAGTGACCGAATTTTTCATCGATGAGGAAACAGGGGACATTATGGGGATTGAACTGCAAACAAACGGAAAGCAAGCCGCGTTGTCTTCTGAGTTTGTATTGACATATGGCAAAGACATTTTAATTGTCAACGAAACGGCCCCTGCTTCCTTAGTCGATGATGCGAGCCAGATTGGACAAAAAAAGGAACCATTCGCTGAAGCAGCCGCGACAACGGATATGTTAAACAGTGCGGAAGCGTCCGAAAAAGAACAGGGGCAAATGACTTTGCAAACATTGCGGGAAAAACAAATTGAATTATTGCAAGGCAAAAAGGTAACAAAAGACATTCTAGATCAAAACGGAAATGTTTTCATTGAGGCGGGCACTGTCTTAACGGCAGAGCATATCATGAGAGCTCAAGAAGAAGGACCGAGCGTAATTATTGATATATCCATGAATGTCGATGCATAAGAAAAGGGGGATTTCGTTTGTGCGGCCATTAGCTGGGGTTAAGCTATTTTTGGCAATTGTTGTTTGTACGGTTTATTTGACAGGTTTTTCGCAAGCCGCCCCCCTTGTCTATCAAACGTTTTTTGTAAAAAGCGATGGCTTTGCCTCAGGCACGATGATTGGACCGGTGTCGATAGCACAGTTGGAAAAAAATGATGCGATGGAAGCGGTACAAAAAAAGATCAATGAATGGACGGCGTCCGTTCATATGAAAATGGTTTACCAAGAAAAAGCGGAAGAGATTCCTGTACCATTGTTTTCATTTCGCGTTGAACAAAGCATCGATCAAGCGGTGGGGGGGCACCGGTCGCCGCTTGTTGTCCAATTGGATGACAAGCTGCTTTCGACGCTATTGGATCAACTCATCTCCCCGACGCTGAAATCTTCTCTTAATCAAGAGCAGCTCAAGCGAGATTTGTTGGCCATTGCGTCACAGCTGCAAACCAATCCACCAGCGCTCGACCTTGCGAACTATGTTGTTGCGCAAAAAGGGGCACAAAGCACACCGATAAGCGAGGCGACGATGGCAGCGTTAGGGGACAGCCGCGCGGAAGTTATCGCGTGGATTCGTGCGCATCGAGAGATTGAAATGAAAGGGAAAAGTGTGTTCTCGCTCGCCTCGTATTTTGCCGACAACGCCTCTCCAGAAGCAATGAGTATGATTGGCACCGCTATTTATGAGGCGATTTTGCCGACCAATTTTACAATTGTCGAGCGCCATACGAGCCGAACTTTGCCATCGGGCCTTCCGCTCGGCTATGAAGTGAAGGCCGATCCGAATATGCGCGACTTCCGTTTTTATAATCCAAATGCGAGTGCATATGTGCTTCGGTTTCAGCCGGCAGGCAGCGGTTTTCACGTTTCGCTGCTCGGGCTGCCGTTTGCGTATAAATACGTAGTTAAAACGAGCGATGTAGAATATTTTGCTCCAAAAACGATCGTTCAATATAGCCCGCTTTTAAAGCCGGGGGAACGTCAAAGAAAGCAAGAAGGAAAACAAGGGATGCTTGTCAAGGTAAAAAAAGAAATCTATGACGAACACAACCGATTTGTTCGCTCGGAAGTCATTGCAGAAGATTTTTATCCGCCGGTATACGCCATTGAGGTTCGCGGTTTAGAAATCGGAAACGACTTGAATAACGAGAATAGAGCATCAGCGACCGATGGGCAAAAAACAACAACCGATTCGGGCAAATTAGAGCAACAGAACGGCGGCGCGAGCCAAAGCGAGCAAACGCCGGCCGCGAATAACAATGAAAAAAACGAGAGCACGCAGTATGAAAAGTAGGGATGAGGATGAAGAAAAAGCAAGAGCGGAAGCGATTAGGAGATTTGCTGGTAGAAGCCGGATTGATTACGGAGCGACAGCTTGAGGAAGCGCTTGAGCAAAAAGCGCCGGGACAAAAGCTCGGCGATGCGCTGCTACAACGGGGCTATATTACGGAACAGCAGCTGATTGAAGTGTTAGAATTTCAGCTCGGCATTCCTCACGTAAGTTTATATCGCTATCCCATTGATCCCAAGCTGACGAACCTTGTGCCGAAGGAATTTGCCAAGCGAAATATGGTGATGCCGCTGAAAGCCGAAGGCGACCGTCTGCTTGTAGCGATGGCCGATCCAATGGATTTTTTCGTCATCGATGATTTGCGTCTTTCGACAGGATTTCATATCGAAACGGCGATCGCTTCGAAAGATGATATTTTGCGCGCCATTAACAAATACTACGATGTCGATGAATCGATGGAAGACTTCTTGCGGATGGTACCGACGCAAGAAACGGTTGAAGAAGAGAGGGTAACCGAAGAAGATTCGCCGATCGTCCGCCTCGTCAATCAAATTTTGCAGCTGGCTGTTGAGCAGCGGGCCAGCGACATCCATATCGATCCGCAAGAAACAAAAGTGCTCATCCGTTACCGAATCGATGGTGTGCTGCGGACGGACCGCGCTTTGCCGAAGCATATGCAAAGCGTATTAACCGCGAGAATTAAAATTTTAGCGAATATGGATATAACTGAACATCGCATTCCGCAAGACGGGCGGATTAAAATGAATATAGATTTTCATCCGGTGGATTTGCGTGTTTCGACGCTGCCGACGGTATATGGGGAAAAAATTGTGATGCGCGTCCTCGATTTGGGAGCGGCGCTTAATGATATTGAAAAGCTTGGATTCAATAAGCTCAATTTGCAGCGGTTTATTGAGTTAATTGAACGGCCGACTGGAATCGTGCTCATTACCGGTCCGACCGGATCGGGAAAATCATCGACATTGTATGCGGCGCTCAACCGGTTAAACAATGAAGAAGTGAATATTATCACGATTGAAGATCCGGTCGAATACCAGCTTGAAGGGGTTAACCAGATTCAAGTCAATCCGAATGTCGGGCTCACGTTTGCCCAGGGGCTTCGTTCGATTTTGCGCCAAGATCCGAACATTATCATGGTCGGAGAAATTCGCGACCGCGAAACGGCAGAAGTGGCGATTCGCGCTTCGCTGACGGGGCATTTAGTATTGAGCACGCTGCATACAAACGATGCGATCAGCACGATTACCCGATTAATTGATATGGGCATTGAGCCATTTCTCGTGGCGACCTCGCTTGCTGGCGTGGTTTCGCAGCGGCTTGTTCGCCGCATTTGCCGCGATTGCCAGCAAGAACAGGAACCGACGAAGCGAGAGATTGAAATTTTTGCAAGGCGGGGGCTGAAGCTAGAAAAAATCATCCGCGGCCGCGGCTGCCCAACATGCAATATGACGGGCTACAAAGGAAGAATTGCTATTCACGAATTGTTGGTGATGAATGATGAGATGCGGCGCGTGATTTTAAATCACGAACCGTTTTCGAAATTGCGCGAGCTGGCGGTCAAAAATAAAATGATCTTTTTGATCGACGACGGATTGTTAAAAGTGAAGCTAGGGCTGACAACGCTTGAAGAAGTGCTAAAAGTAGCAATTTTAAGTTAAAGGTGAGGACGATGAAACAACGATTAGACCATCTGTTGCGGGCGGCTTTCGAATGGAAAGCGTCCGATGTGCACTTGACGGTGGGCGTCCCGCCGATTATGCGCATTAATGGAGAATTGAAGCGGTACGGACAAGAAGCGCTGCGTCCCGAGGACACGGAGGGAATTGCGAGAGCGGTCGTTTCGCAGACGCTATGGGAGCGGTTTGAAGAGCGGGGCGAGCTCGATTTTTCCTATGGAATCCCGGGAGTTTCCCGCTTCCGCATCAACGTATTCAAACAGCGTTCCTGCATTTCGCTCGCGATTCGCGTCATTCCTACTAGAATTCCGACCATCGACGAATTAAAGCTTCCTGAGGTATTGAAGCATATTGCGGCCAAACCGCAAGGACTCGTGCTTGTCACCGGTCCGACGGGAAGCGGAAAATCAACGACGCTTGCCGCGATGATCGACTATATGAACAAAACGATGAAAAAGCACATTATAACGCTAGAAGACCCGATCGAATATTTGCATAAGCACGGCGGCTGCATTATCGATCAGCGCGAAGTCGGATTTGACACGAATAACTTTGCCAACGGTTTGCGTGCCGCGCTGCGCCAAGATCCGGATGTCATTTTAGTTGGCGAGATGCGCGATCTGGAGACGATTCATACGGCGATTACGGCAGCGGAGACGGGGCACCTGGTGCTGGCAACGCTGCACACGTCGAGCGCACCAGCCACAATTGACCGCATTATCGACGTGTTTCCGCCCGCCCAGCAAGCGCAAATTCGCATTCAGCTCGCGTCTGTGCTCGTCGCTGTCATTTCGCAGCGGCTCTTTCCAAATGTGCAAAAAAACGGCCGGGTGGCGGCCACTGAAATTTTAATCAATAATGCCGCAGTGGCCAATTTAATTCGCAACGAAAAAGTCCATCAAATTGTCAATGTCATGCAGACAAGCCGAGCGGCCGGTATGCAGACGCTTGCTTCAAACATTAAAGAGCTGCTGCAAGCGGGACGGATTTCGCAAGAAGCGGTAGAGCCGTATCTTATAGGGGAACGGGGCGAATGACATGCCACAATTCAAATATGAAGGCCGAAATATAAAAGGACAGCGGCAAAAAGGCACCGTTACCGCTTCGACAAAGCGGGATGCTGTCATCAAGCTGCGACAAAAAGGCATTAAAGTCACTGAAATCAGTGAAGTGCCGCCAACGCTGCTAAACAAAGAAGTTACGTTTGGCAATGCGGTCAAGCTGCAAGACTTCGTTATTTATTTGCGCCAATTTGCGACATTGCTGAAAGCAGGGGTGTCCGTCGTTGATTCGACGCGCATTTTAGCCGGACAGACCGACAGCAAGGCGCTAAGCAAGGCCCTCGCTGATGTCGAGGAAGCTTTGCGCGGCGGCAACCCTCTATCAGCGGCCACCGCCAAGCATCCGCGCGTGTTCCCTCCGATGTTTGTCAACATGATGAAAGCGGGCGAAGCGAGCGGAAACATGGATGAGACGCTTGAGCGGCTTGCGGATCATTTCGAAAAGGTGCACCGAACGCGGCAAAAAATCATTTCCGCGCTCGCCTATCCGATCGCCGTCGGCATCATTGCGATTGCCGTTGTCATCTTTTTGCTTGTTGCGGTCGTGCCGACGTTTGTGAAAATGTTTGCCGATTTTCGCGCTGACCTTCCAGCGATTACAAAATTTGTGTTAAAAGCGAGCGAAGTCATGCAGGCGTATTGGTGGCTTGTAGCGCTTGGCGTCTTCTGTGTGTATATGGTGTTTGCGGCGCTCAAAAAACGAAAGCAAAGCAAATATTATCTTGATTATGCGCTATTGCGGCTGCCGATTTTTGGGAAGTTAATGCAAAAAGCGGCGCTGGCGCGCATGACGCGAACGCTCAGCTCGCTGTTTTCAAGTTCTGTTCCGATTTTGCAGGC
This sequence comes from Anoxybacillus tepidamans PS2, assembly GCF_000620165.1. GTDB lineage: Bacteria > Bacillota > Bacilli > Bacillales > Anoxybacillaceae > Anoxybacteroides > Anoxybacteroides tepidamans_A. The sequence continues at coordinate 28,965 of NZ_JHVN01000011.1, read as the reverse complement.
GCTGTCGATTGTTGAAGATGTCATTGAAAACGAGGTCATCGCCAAAGTGCTCAAAGAAGCGCGTGATGCGCTCGAACAGGGGCAATCGATGGCTGAGCCGCTGAAAAAACATTGGGCGTTTCCGCCGCTTGTTACGCAAATGATCGCAATCGGTGAACAAACCGGTTCGCTCGATGCGATGCTTGCCAAAGTTGCTGATTTTTACGAGGCGGAAGTGGATGCCGGAACGGATCGCTTAAAATCGTTGATTGAGCCATTGATGATCGTACTTTTGTCAGGGGTCGTAGGAACGATCGTCACATCGATCATCGTTCCAATGTATGATATTTTCAATCATATCCAACAATAATTTATTTTCAAAAAAATGATAGATATTGTAAAATGATAGATAAAAAGACTTATATGAAAAGGAGAGGAAATCATGTTAAAGAGATTTTTAAAAAATGAGCGCGGTTTGACGCTTATCGAATTGCTCGCCGTCATCGTCATTTTAGGAATCATTGCGGCGATTGCGATTCCAACTATCGGTAACATTATTGACAACTCGAAAAAAGATGCGCACGTAGCGAACGCCGAGGAAATTATTAACGCGGCACGCTTGGCGAAAACGCAAGATACGTCGGGGACAAATAGTTGGTCATTAAACGATTTAGTTAAAGGTGGATTTTTGGAGTCCATTCCAAAATCTCCGGGAAATAAAGGGGCGTATGATCCAGATAACTCCACTGTAACGTTTGTGCCTGCAGCAGCCAATGCCTCATCTTATTATCAGATCAAATTGAAAGCTTCAGATAATGGGGCAGGATATTATATTAACACGGACAACAAACATAAAATTACTAGAGATGATGTTTCTTTAGATGCTACTAAATAGCAATGAGTGATATTATGTATGTCATTATTGCCGTATACTCTCTCCTCCTCGGCTCCTTTTTCAATGTCGTTGGATTGCGGGTGCCTAAGGGGGAGTCGATTATCAAGCCACGTTCACATTGTCCGCGCTGTCAGCGAACGCTGACAGCGTGGGAATTAATTCCTGTCGTTTCCTATATCGTTCAAGGGGGTGCGTGCCGCGGTTGCGGTGTGCGCATTTCGCCGCTTTATCCGTTCATCGAACTTTTAACTGCGATTCTTTTTACGATTTCGCCGCTTTGGGTGGGATGGTCAAAAGAATTGATCGTCAGTTGGACGCTTGTGTCGCTGTTGATGATTATTTTCGTTTCCGATGTTCGCTATATGATCATTCCAGATCCAGTGTTGCTGTTTTTCGCCGTTCTTTTTATAATCGAGCGCTTGTTTGTTCCGCTTTCCCCGTGGTGGGATTCGCTTGTTGGCGCGGCGGTCGGCTTTTCGGTTTTGCTGTTGATTGCCGTCGCAAGCAAAGGCGGCATGGGGGGCGGCGACGTTAAATTGTTCGGTGTCTTGGGGCTTGTGCTCGGATGGAAATATACGCTGCTTGCGCTCTTTGTTTCAACGTTTTACGGCACCGTGTTTGGGGTCATCGGCATGGCGCTTGGAAAAATCCGCCGCGGCGAACCGATGCCATTTGGGCCGCACATCGTATTCGGCACGTTGACCGTTTATTATTTTGGACACGCTATCATTGAGTGGTATCAACAATTGATCTTCTTTTAAATGACGGGGGACTTACATGAACATGTTCAGCCTTTTCAAACCGCGGCATAAAATAGCGAATATTGTCATCAAAGATCATGTGATTCGATATGTTGAAGTCAAGCCTCATGATCCGTTTTCCGTTCAAAAATGGGGAGAACGGGACCTTCCTAGAGGATTGATTCACGATGGCAAAATCCATGATCGTGAAACGCTTGGGCTGATTTTAGAGGAATGCGTCGACGAATGGAAGCTGAAAAAACGGCGCGTCCGCTTTATTGTGCCAGATCCGGTTGTTGTTATTAGGCGAATTCCGCTTCCGAACGACTTGCAAGAGGATGAAATTCGCGGTTATTTATTTATGGAATTGGGGACGACGATTCACTTGCCGTTTGAAGATCCAGTTTTCGACTATACCGTATTGGAGCGAACGAAAGAGAAGCTGACGATTTTATTGTTCGCCGCTCCTGAACAAATGGTGCGAAGCTACGCGCAGCTTTTGGAAGAAGCGATGCTCCGGCCCGTCGCCGCCGATTTGTCGCCTTTGTGCGTGTATCGTTTGTTTTACGCGGCCGATCAAATTCGAAGAGGAGATCATTTGCTGATCGTGCAATTGGACGAATCCGCTATCAACGCTAGCGTGTTTTACAACAATGCCCCTGTGTTTATGCGGCAGCTATTGTTTGCGTCATTGGATGAAACAATGGAGACGAGCGATATGGAAGAAACGCTCCGGCCATTTGAAGATGTATATAAGGAAATTGAACGAATTATGAATTTTTACCGCTTTTCGATCCATCAAGGCAATGAGCAAATTACTCGTCTATTGTTGACTGGCGACCATCGCTACTTATCGCGCATTCATGAAGCGATGCAGGAGCGGTTTGACGTTCCTGTCGAGCGATTGTCCGCATCGTTTGCGGCAGCGGTCGAGCCGCGTTATCATTTGGCATGGGGACTTGGATTAAAAGAGGGAACGAACGATGCTCATTGACATTAACTTACTGCCGAAAAAAGAACCGAAAAATGTTGTGCTTCTCGTTGGTATCACCATTGTGCTTACTGTGGCCATTGCCTTGGGAGTCGTATTTTATATGTCAATGCAAAAAACAGAAACCCAAATTCAAATACTGTCGCAGCAGTTAAAACAGACGCAGGCGCTCGAAGCAGTCGAGCAGCAAAAACTTGAAAACGCTCAATCGACACAGGAAGTCGAGGAACTACAAAAAGCGGTGGAATGGGCGAAGCAATATCCGCTGAAAACGGTGCTTTTGCTTCGCAATATGGCCAAGCTGCTCCCAGAACGCGGATTTATGATGAATTTTTCGTATGCGGAAGACGGTGTCGTCAATGTGGCGGTACAGTTTGATACGGACGAGGAAGCCGCCTATTATTTAAAGCAATTATCGGAAGCTACCTTTGTTTCAGATGTACAATTAAAAAGTGTATCGGCTTTAGAACAGAAAAGCGGCGAATCGACTGCAACGAACGAGGAGGATCGTCATATATTGCCGCGCTATTTAGCACAGTATGAACTGCATGTGAACAAAGCTGCCTTAAAAGAAGAAAAGGAGAAACAACCATGACCGTCCGGTTTTCAAAGCGCGAAGTGTTGCTAGTGCTGCTTTCGCTCGTTATCGTTGGCGCATTTTTTACAGGGCTGTATTTTTATACTCTCAAACCGCTTTATGATCGCGTCGACGGATTGAGCACCACTGTTGCCAACGAACAGAAACTGCTCGCTGCTTTGCGGCAGCAGACGGCAAAAGGACAAGGGGATTTGATCGACAGCGTCGTGGAACTAGAAAAGAAGGTTCCGGTTAAGCCGTTTGTTGAGCAGCTCATTCTTGATTTAGAAAAAGCGGAAGTTGTTTCGGGGAGCTTTATTTCAAGCATGTCGTTTAACGAAGATGCGGACATCCAAACGTCGCAACAGTCAACCCCGCAAGCGAACGGACAAAAGGCGGCGCCGTCGAACGCTGGAAATGCGGCGGCACAGCCGTCTTCATCGCAGCAAAACAATGCTGCGCTCGCTTTGCCAAACGGATTAAAAAAGGTAACCGTTCAGCTGACAGTTCAGTCGCCATCGTACTATCATTTAGAGAGATTTTTGCAAACGCTCGAAGGACTGGACCGCATCGTTTCTGTTGAAGCACTATCCTTTACAGGCAATCCAGAAATGACATCGACGGAGACAGCTGTTAAGCCATTGACGTACTCGTTGACGGTGAGCGCCTTTTATCACCCAGGGCTTGCTGATTTAGAGAAAAAAATGCCGCCTTTTGATGCGCCTCCTCCAAGCGAAAAACGCAACCCTCTCACCGAGTTAGTTCCGGACGCATCGGACAACGGGCCATAGGCAGAGAGGGGAAGAGCGTTATGTTGCTGCGCACAAATCGAGGGATGACATTGATTGAGCTGCTCGCCGTTATAGTGATTTTAGGAATTGTTGCTTCGATTGCGGTGGTCGCGGTGCTTCATTTAATTGAGAAAGCGAGATCGCAAGCGTTTGTTTCTGATGCGTATGCTTTGTATGAGGCGGCCCGTATTCATGGGGGGGCGGAAAAAGTCGAATTTTTGGCGCACCGTTCTTCGGAACTATTAACATATAAACAGCTTGTCGAGGACGGGGGGCTTGAACCGATCGAAGACCCGTTCACAGGAAACCGCTTGCCGGAAGACGGCAATTCATCGTACGTGCTTATCAAAAAAGACAGTAATGGTCAGCTTGATTACTTTATTTGTCTAAAAGGAGAAACAAAACAGCTTTGTTCATACAGCGAAACACAAAAGGAAATCCCCGTCGACAAGCTGTCGGTTACATTGATTACAAATATAAAATAGCGCGATATTTGACGAAAACCTTCGAGAACAAGACGACAAATGTCTTGTTCTTTTTTGTCGCTAGTATGGTAAGATGGGCAAAGAATGGAAGAAACGGGGATGGTGAAATAATGGACAAGCAAGAAAAAGGGATTGTCATAAAAGTGAACGGACAAGAGCGGCCATTTATGATGGAAACGCCGACGATCGAGATCAGCCAAACAGAGGTGAGCGCGGCACAGGAAGAAGAAGTAGAAACCTATTCTCCTGTTTCTCTAAAACAAGTAAAAAGTAAAAAAAAGCGCTCGCCGTTTGTTCGAGCAGTGAATGCTCGGATTAAATCGGCGGTTCTGTCAATCTTGCTTGCGGTGTTGGTTGGGACAAGCTTCGGTTTTGTTGTATTGCACGTCATTCCAAAAGCGAAAGAGCCGGCTTCACTAAGCAACAATTCTTCTTTTATAAGCGAGCAGCCGAAACAGGAGGCGACAACAACGGGCGTCGCTTCGGTCAAGCCATCATCACAAACATTTTCGATCAGTGTCATTCAGGCGGGGGTTTTTAGTGACGAAAAAGCAGCACAAGAATATACTAAACAACTGCAAGCATCGGGAATTCCTGCCGTGGCTGTCGGACAAAATCCAACAGCAGTACTTATTGCAGTAGGAAGAGATAAACAATTGCTTGGACCGCTTAATGACCTGTATAAACAGAAAGGGAAAACGACCTATATAAAATCAATATCTATTACTCAAATCAAAAATTCATTGCAGCGGTCATTGTATCAAAAGATGGCAGATCTCTCCGCCATGTTGCTAGGAGAAAGCAAAGTGACAAACGAAGATTGGACGTCTTTGCAAAAAGAATATAAACAGTTTCAAGAAGAATCGGCTTCACAAGACCAAGCCGCAAAGTATATGAAAAACTCTTATTTATCGTTAATGGCTTATCGGGAGCAAAAAGATGAATCGTTATTATGGAAGGCGCAGCAAGAACTGCTTAATGCATTAAAAGCTGCCAAATAAGAAGCGAACCGAGTCGCTTCTTTTTTTGTGGCTTTTCTCTATTACACCTACACTCTGTTGAGAGATGGGAGACTTCTCGATAGGTATGTTAAAAATTGCAATTTTTCAAAAGCGATTCTCGTTATAAAAAATTGTGTCGAATCATGAAATTTGATACGATACAATTGTATCTTCCAATTTGAAACAAATGCGAAAAGGGTGTGATATGTAATGAAGCTTATACTCGCCTCTAGTTCCCCTCGCCGCAAGCAACTGCTGGAAATGGCAAACCTTCATTTCGATGTCCTCGTTAGCGATATTGACGAACAAATTCAACAAAACGAAACACCAGAGCAAATCGTTCAATCGCTTGCTTATCAAAAGGCGAAAGCGGTTCAAGCAGCCCATTCCGATGCGTATATTATCGGTGCCGACACGGTCGTTGTGTACAACGGAAGCGTGCTAGGGAAGCCAAAGACAAAAGAGGAAGCAGCTGATATGCTGCGCATGTTGTCAGGAAAGACGCATCAAGTGTATACAGGGGTGGCGATTGTGTCGCCAGAAAAGGAAGCCGTCTTTGCTGAGCGGACCGAGGTGACATTTTGGGATCTTACAGAGACCGATATTTATGAATATATCGAAACGGGCGAGCCGATGGACAAAGCGGGAGCATATGGCATTCAAGGAAAAGGGGCACTATTTGTCAAGCGGATTGAAGGTGATTACTTTTCCGTTGTAGGCCTTCCGCTCTCCCGCACGATTCGCGAGTTGAAAAAACTTGGCTGGCAATAGAACGAAAGGGAGGTTGACTAGAAAGCGATGTCGCTTATGATTCGCGATGTTCCGAAAGACGCCCGCCCGCGCGAGCGTCTTCTTTCCGATGGACCGGAAAGTTTGTCGAATCAAGAATTATTGGCGATTTTATTACGTACCGGAACAAAAAATGAATCGGTGCTTGAACTGGCTCAGCGGCTTCTCCATTATTTTGAAGGACTGCGCCTGTTGAAAGATGCAACCGTTCAGGAAATTACAAGCATTAAAGGCATCGGTGCGGCAAAAGCGATTCAAGTTTTAGCAGCGATCGAACTGGGCCGCCGTATAAGCCGCCTCAGCTATGATGAGCGATATGTGATTCGTTCGCCGGAAGATGGGGCAAGATACGTTATGGATGATATGCGCTTTTTATCGCAGGAACACTTTGTGGCGATTTACTTAAATACGAAAAATCAAGTGATTCATCGAAAAACGGTTTTTATTGGAAGTCTAAACGCCTCTATTGTTCATCCGCGTGAAGTGTTTAAAGAAGCGATTAAACGTTCCGCTGCCTCCGTTATTTGCGCCCATAATCATCCTTCTGGAGACCCTACTCCAAGCCGTGAAGACATTGAAGTAACGAAGCGCCTCGCTGAATGTGGACGCATTATTGGCATTGAGCTTTTGGATCATTTAATTATTGGTGACCAAAAATTCATTAGTCTGAAAGAAAAAGGATATGTGTAAATAGTTCTCTTTTTTTGTCGAATACGCTATAATAACAGTTATGAGTTTTTCCTCGCGTTGCTTACAAAACATATATGTAAATGATGAGTGCAAACATAATGGACGAATAACTATAAAATCAGCATTTTGTTTCAGAAAGGAAGATACAAGCTATGTTTGGATTGGGAACACGAGATCTTGGGATTGACTTAGGTACAGCTAATACCCTTGTGTATGTAAAAGGAAAAGGAATAGTTGTTAGAGAACCGTCGGTTGTTGCGTTGCAAAAAGATACGAAACAAATTGTGGCAGTTGGAAACGAGGCGAAAAATATGATCGGGCGTACGCCTGGAAACGTCGTTGCTTTACGTCCGATGAAAGATGGGGTTATCGCCGACTACGAAACAACTGCGATTATGATGAAGTATTACATTAACCAAGCAACAAAAAATAAAGGGCTTTTTGCCGGAAAACCGTATGTGATGGTGTGCGTGCCGTACGGTATTACCGCGGTGGAGGAACGGGCGGTCATCGACGCGACTCGTCAAGCCGGTGCTCGCGATGCGTATACGATTGAAGAGCCGTTTGCGGCGGCCATCGGTGCGAATTTGCCGGTATGGGAGCCAACAGGAAGCATGGTCGTTGATATTGGTGGCGGCACGACGGAAGTGGCGGTCATTTCACTTGGAGGTATTGTAACGAGCCAATCGATTCGCATCGCTGGCGATGAAATGGACGAGTCGATTATTCAATACATCCGCAAAACGTATAATTTGATGATCGGAGAGCGTACGGCGGAAGCGATTAAGGTGGAAATCGGTTCTGCTGGAACTCCTGAAGGAATCGGCACGATGGAAATTCGCGGTCGCGATCTGTTGACGGGATTGCCAAAAACGATTGAAATTAGCGCTGAGGAAATTGCTGAAGCGCTGCGTGATACGGTTTATGCGATTGTTGATTCCGTAAAAAATACGCTTGAAAAAACGCCGCCAGAGCTAGCGGCCGATATTATGGACCGCGGCATCGTGCTCACAGGTGGAGGCGCTTTGCTTCGCAATTTGGATAAAGTAATCAGCAAAGAGACGGAAATGCCAGTCATCGTTGCGGAAAATCCGCTTGACTGCGTAGCAATTGGCACAGGCAAAGCGTTAGACCATATTCATTTGTTTAAAGGCAAATCAAAATCAAAAGATCATCGCTAATTGTAAGAGGTGTAAATCATGCCACAATTCTTTTTGAATAAACGTCTCATTTTATTGCTTGTCAGCATTATTTTTCTCGTGGCATTGATTGGTTTTTCCTTAAAAGATCGGAAAGAACTGACTTGGTCTGAGCAGTTTATTAAGGATACGACCGGTTTTGTTCAGCTTCTGTTCCATAAGCCCGCACAGCTCGTTGCGGGCTTCTTTGAGAATGTTCAAGACATCAAAAATACATACAAAGAAAACAAGCTATTAAAAGAACGGCTTGAAGAATACGTAATGCTCGAAGCGGAAGTGCAGACTCTTAAAAAAGAAAATGAAGAACTCCGCGCAATTTTAGATAAAAAAGAAAGTTTACGCGACTTTATCCCGATTGAAGCGACCGTCATTGGGCGAAATCCAGAGAGATGGCAGGAGACGGTGATCGTCAATAAAGGCGAACAGCAAGGCGTGAAAAAGGATATGGCCGTCATTACCCCGTCAGGGCTCATCGGAAAAGTGCAGCACGCCTCACAGTTTACGTCGACTGTTCAATTGTTAAGCTCTGTTGACCAAAAAAATCTGATTTCCGCGTACGTCCAAGGCAAAGCCGGCAGTGTATTCGGATTGATTGAGGGCTATGATGAAAAGCGGAAAGCGCTGCTGCTAAAACGCATTCCGTTTGACGCCAAAATCGAGAAAAAGCAGCTTGTGATGACAGCCGGTCTTGGAGGAGTTTTTCCAAAGGGGCTTCCGATTGGCGAAGTGGAGGAAGTCGTGCCAGATGAGTACGGCCTTACGAAAATGGCATATGTGAAGCCAGCAGCGAATTTTTATGACGTTGATGAAGTCATTATCGTTAAGCGGAAAATCGATGCGGTGCAAGAGGAGGAAGCAAAGTGAAAAAGCTGTTTCTTCCTTTTCTAGCGATCCTTTTTTTTGTCAGTGAAAGCCTTCTTGTCGATTTGTGGCCAAAAAATGACTGGTATCAGCATTATTTATTTGCCCCGCGCTTTTTGTTTATTTTTGTTATTTTTGTGACGGTGTATGTAACACAAGCCCATGGGATGATTTACGGATTTATTTTAGGAATGTTATATGATGTCGTATATACGGAAGTTCTTGGGGTTTATATGTTTTCATTTACATTAATGGCCTATGTCATGGCGAAAGCGATGAAACTATTCCATAATCATTTGGCCGTTACTTGTTTTCTTAGTATGGTGGCTATTGTAGTTCTTGAATTGTATGTTTACGGAATTCAACTGTTAATTGGAAAAACCGATATGCCGTTCGACCAATTTTATCCGCACCGCCTCTTGCCGACATTGCTTATTAATGCGATTTTTCTTCTTCTTTTTTCGTACCCATTAAAGCAGCGGCTATTGAAAATTGAGCGTTACGAGCGGGAAGAATGAAAAGGAAAATAGGCGGGTGTTGTAGAATTATTCGTTGAGGTGAACGTTGTGAATAAGCAGAAACAACCGTATGTCACAATGAAGGGAACGAAAGATGGATTGACGTTGCATCTCGATGATACGTGTTCCTACGACGATTTGTTAACTGAACTAGATGAAAAACTAACGGGCAATGAATATCAAAACGTTGACGGGCCGCTTGTTTCGGTCCATTTAAAGCTAGGGAATCGCTATTTAACGCAGGACCAGGAGGAGCAATTGCGGACGCTTATTCGGGCGAAAAAAAACTTGGTTGTCGCCTCAATCGATAGCAATGTCATGACAAAAGAAGAGGCGCTCGAATGGAAGCAAAAAACGGAGGTCGTTTCAGTTGCAAAAATCGTTCGGTCTGGACAGGTATTGCATGTGCACGGCGATTTATTGTTAATTGGTGATGTGAATCCCGGAGGAACGGTTGTGGCGGGAGGAAACATTTTTATTCTTGGTGCTTTGCGGGGAGTTGCGCATGCGGGATGTTACGGTAATAAGGAAGCGGTCATCGCAGCATCGATTATGAAACCGATGCAGCTAAGGATCAGCGATGTGATGAACCGCGCTCCAGATTATAAAGCTGAGGAACGAAATGAAATGGAATGTGCATATATCGACGACAATGATCAAATTGTCGTCGATCGCTTGCAGCTACTTACACATCTTCGACCGAATTTAACACGGTTAGAAAGGAGATTTTAACAGTGGGAGAAGCTATCGTCATTACGTCAGGAAAAGGTGGCGTTGGAAAAACGACTACAACAGCGAATTTGGGGACGGCTCTTGCTCTGTTAGGAAAGCGTGTTTGCCTTGTCGATACTGATATCGGGCTGCGCAACCTCGATGTTGTCATGGGCCTTGAGAACCGCATCATCTATGATTTAGTCGATGTCGTGGAAGGACGTTGCACGGTGCAAAAAGCGCTCGTAAAAGATAAGCGTTTTGACGATAAGCTGTATTTGTTGCCTGCGGCGCAAACGAGCGATAAAACGGCGGTGGCGCCGGAACAAATGAAGCAGCTTATAGACGAGTTAAAGCAGGATTATGATTATGTTTTGATTGATTGCCCAGCAGGCATCGAGCAAGGGTATAAAAACGCAGTCGCCGGGGCCGACGAGGCCATTGTTGTAACGACGCCTGAAGTGTCGGCAGTGCGCGATGCGGATCGAATTATTGGATTGCTAGAAAAAGAGGAACATGTAAAGCCGCCGCGCCTCGTCATTAACCGCATCCGCAATCATATGGTGAAAAGCGGCGACATGCTCGATATTGATGAAATTGTTATGCATTTATCAATCGATTTAATAGGAATTATCGCCGATGATGAAAACGTCATCAAAGCGTCAAACAACGGTGAGCCGATCGTTCTTGATCCAACGAGCAAAGCGTCGATCGCTTACCGCAACATCGCGCGAAGAATTCTTGGCGAGTCTGTGCCATTGCAGCCGCTTGAAGAAGAACAAAAAAGCGTGTTTACGAGAATTAAAAGATTTTTTGGTGTACGTTAAGAGAAAACAAGGGGCAGTTTTCAGTGCAACTGGGAATTGCCCCTTTTTGTAAAAATGCTATGTCTCTATATTCAAAATACTATGATGTAGTAGAGTTAGTGCTAACGATCATATTGTTATCACTACTACATCCTTGCAAGCAGCGGAAGGAGTCATGTTAAGTAATAGGGGAAGGATTGATTCGTTTGCCTAGAAATCTCGCATTTGTAAAAGAAGTGGAAAAACGTGTAAAGATGGCGGAAAAAACAATAAAAAATCATGCTTATCGACTTGCGTATCATATTATGGCGCCTGTCAATTGGATGAACGACCCAAACGGGCTGGTGCAATTTAACGGGGAGTATCACGTATTTTACCAATTCCACCCCGATGCTCCAAAATGGGGACCGATGCATTGGGGGCATGTTAAAAGCAAGGATCTCGTTCATTGGGAGCGCGCTCCTATCGCTCTGGCTCCAAGCGAAGAATACGATCAAGGCGGCTGTTTTTCCGGCAGCGCTGTCGTTGATGACAATGGGATTTTAACTTTGATTTACACGGGAAATGTATGGCTGAATCAAGAGCAAACCGAACTAAAACAGTACCAATGTATAGCGACAAGCCAAGATGGAATCCATTTTGAAAAAGATCCAAACAATCCGGTGCTTTCCGAGCCTCCATTTGATTGCCAAGGGCACATCCGCGATCCGAAGGTGTGGAAACATGAAGAAGAGTGGTATATGGTATTAGGAACAAGGGAAGGCAACATCGGAAAAGTCGTCCTTTATAAATCAAAAGACCTTCGGCATTGGACATTTGTAAATGTTGTGGCGGAAAGCGACGGCCGTTTAGGATATATGTGGGAATGTCCCGACTTGTTTCATTTAGACGGAAAAGATGTATTGCTTTTTTCGCCGCAAGGGATAGAGCCGGATGGCGACCGCTTTAACAACCTTCATCAAACCGGGTATGTTGTTGGAACGTTCGATTACAGTACCGGAGTGTTGAAGCACGGCGCTTTTCAAGAGCTAGATAAAGGTTTTGATTTTTATGCGGCTCAAACATTTTTGGATGAAAAAGGAAGAAGAATTTTATTTGGCTGGATGGATATGTGGGAGTCGCACATGCCGACACAAGAACACGGCTGGGCCGGAGCGTTGACGATTCCTCGGCTTTTAGAGCTGACAAGCGATGATAAAATGGTTATGAAGCCTGTGCCGGAATTGCAATTGCTTAGAGAAGGACATACGAGATTGGAATCGATTTCAGTGAAACCGGAGCAGGCCCAATATATTCCTTCTATCAAGGGGGATCGCTTGGAAATTATCGCTGAGTTTTCTTTAGAAGAATTCAAGGGCACGGCGTTTGGAATGAAAGTGCGCTGCTCTGGCGACGGCGAGGAAGAGACGGTTTTTTGCTATGATGTTAAAGAGTCCGTGATTATATTTGATCGAAACCGTTCAGGAAAAGGCGAGGGAGGTGTCCGTCGCGCCAAGCTCGATTTGAAGTCAAGACATACGATCAAGTTCCACGTCTTTATCGATAGATCTTCTGTTGAATTGTTTGTTAATGACGGCGAGTTAGTGATGACAGGAAGAATTTATCCAACAGAACCGAGCGAATTGGTCGGGGTGTTTGCCGACGGTGCGGAGGCGACTGTTCTTTCTATGGATGCTTGGATTTTAAAAGATATTTGGCAATAACGGCTAAATCAGAGGTTGTTTTTCCTGCCTCTGATTTAGCCATCTTTTTTATCATATCGCTACAGGTTGTCTCATACATTAGTACAAACGATCATGTGGGGGAATGGTGAGAGATGGATGAACAAGCGCGCTAAAGAGATTCGCAAAAGAATTGAAAAACGGAAACGGCAGCGTTCGATACAATCGACTCTTTCTTATCAACCGCTAGCCGATTTAACAGACGAAGAACGGTACGGGCAGCCTGTCATTACGTATGATCGTTACGCAGCGGATGACAAGCATCCTCTATTTCGGAAAGAAGTGTTTCTGCTAAAAACGCTTCTTTCTGCTTGCCTCGTATTATTATCAGCGGTCGCATTTAGAAACCCTTCCGAAACGCTTGCACCTGTTCGAACGTTTGTAAAACATACGATGGAACAGGAATTTCAATTTGCGGCGGTATCGAAATGGTATGAAAAACAGTTTGGTGAGCCGCTCGCCTTATTTCCGGAGAAAAAAACAGAAACAGCCAAGAAAAACACAAAATCGTACGCCGTTCCAGCTTCGGGGAAGGTTCTTGAAAACTTTGAGAAAAATGGACAAGGAATTATGATTGAAACGAACGGCGAGACACCTGTCGAGGCGATGGACGAAGGCATCGTCATTTTTGCTGGCACAAAAGAAAAGTTAGGAAAAACGGTGATCATTCAACATGCGGATGGAAGCGAATCATGGTACGGCAATTTAGGAGCGATTACGGTTAAACTGTACGATTTTGTCGAAGCAGGAAAAGAAGTGGGAACGACGATGAAGGATGCGAATGAAGCGAAAGGAGTCTTCTATTTCGCCATTAAGCAAGGCGACCACTTTATCGACCCAATTCAGGTGATTCCGTTTGAATAAGTATGTATCCTTAGTGATGAAAATCCATATTCATCCGTTGTTGTGGCTCATGAGCGGAGTCGCTGTGGTAACCGCGCATTTCCAGCAATTGTTTCTTTTATTTTTTATTGTGCTCGTCCATGAACTCGGACACGCTGCGATGGCGTTATTTTTTTCTTGGCGCATTAAGCAAATTTTGTTGCTTCCGTTCGGCGGAGTCGCGGAAGTTGAGGAACATGGGAATCGTCCGTTTCATGAAGAACTGCTCGTAACGCTTGCTGGTCCGATTCAGCATGTTTGGCTGTTAGGAGCAGCGTTTATCCTCTGGAAATATCATTGGCTTTCGTTTGATGTGTGGCAAATGTTTGTCCATTACAATATCGCGCTTTTTGCTATTAATTTCTTGCCGATTTGGCCGCTTGATGGCGGAAAGCTATTATTTCTTGTCCTGACTCGTTATTTTCCTTTTAGTAAAGCGCATGAAAGGATGATTGTCTGCTCGTTGGCGCTTTTAGCTTTACTGGTGGCGGCAATTGCCATCATCGCACCGGCGCAAATCGATCTTTGGATTATTGCTTTATTTCTTTTTGTGTCGCTTATGAAAGAGTGGAAACAGCGGCGCTATGTCATGATGCGTTTTTTGCTTGAGCGGTACTACGGGAAAAAAGGCCATTACGAGAAATTGCAGCCGATTACGGTAGAAGCGTCAGAGCCGGTTCTAAAAGTGTTGCAGCAATTTTACCGCGGGCAAAAGCATTCGATTATCGTTGTTAAAAATAAAAAAGAACAAATGATTCTTGACGAGAACGAAGTGCTTCATGCGTTTTTTGCTGAGCGGCAAGCGGATGGGGCGATTGGAAATTTGATCTATGCGTGAAAAAAAGAGGGCATATATTGACAGCCCTCTTTTTATTATGGTACTATTTTTAATGTTGTAGAAAAATTTTGTACCGCATCCATGCGGACAAAATTCGGTGCATACAGTCGTTTGATCGCACCCGTGCTACAACCGCTCAGCGCAGGTTATAAGCGTTCGCGATGGCGAAACGCCTCGTGCTGGCGAGTCTGAGTCTATGTTAGGAGGTGCAACAATGTACGCAATCATTGAAACTGGCGGTAAACAAATTAAAGTTCAAGAAGGCCAAGAGATCTACATCGAGAAACTTGACGTAGCTGAAGGCGAAACTGTTACATTTGACAAAGTGTTGCTTGTAGGCGGTGAAACTGTAAAAGTTGGCAACCCTACAGTAGAAGGTGCAACTGTAACAGCGAAAGTACAAAAACACGGTCGTCAAAAGAAAATCATCGTGTTCAAGTACAAGCCGAAAAAGAACTATCGCCGTAAACAAGGTCACCGTCAACCTTACACAAAAGTAGTCATTGAAAAAATTAACGCGTAAGGCGTCGACGATGATAAACGTAGAGATTGAACGCACAGACGAAGGAAAAGTTAAAGGCTTTACGATGAGCGGTCATGCTCATTTCGCAAAGCGCGGACAAGATATCGTTTGTGCTGGGGCATCAGCGGTTTCGTTCGGGACGCTCAATGCCATTATGGCATTGACGAACGTCAAGCCGCATATCACCCAAGGAGAAAAAGGCGGCTATCTTCGCTGCGAACTTCCTGCCATCGAGGATGCTCGCGCCGATGAGAACGTACAGCTTCTCCTTGAAGCGATGCTCGTTTCCTTACAAACGATTGAGAAAGATTACGGAAAATATATCCGCATTGTTGATAAAAACAGGAGGTGACACTCATGTTAAGACTTGATCTTCAGTTTTTCGCATCGAAAAAAGGGGTAGGTTCGACAAAGAACGGCCGTGACTCTATCGCAAAGCGTCTTGGCGCTAAACGTGCAGACGGCCAATTCGTAACAGGCGGTTCGATCCTTTACCGTCAACGCGGCACAAAAATTTATCCAGGTGTAAACGTGGGCCGCGGCGGCGACGATACGCTTTATGCGAAAGTGGACGGCATCGTTCGTTTCGAGCGTTACGGCCGCGATCGCAAAAAAGTGAGCGTATACCCTGTAACACAAGAAGCATAATGAACGTTGGAAAACTCTAACCGCTTTTGGTTAGGGTTTTCTTTTTGCCTAGATTCTAACATTGAAACTTTAGCATGGAAAAAGCGTGACTCTCTCTTTGGGTTCATTGGGCGAAGAACGCTGTTGTTTATGTTTCGCTACTAGCTGTTTTAGTTGCCATTTGGTATAATTTAGCTAAAAATGATGAGTAGGGGCGCCACTAATGGAGAAACGATGGAGTGTATTAGATGCATTGCGCCATTCCCGCCATGACTGGCTGAATAAAATCCAGCTCATAAAAGGGAATTTGGCGCTCAATAAATTAGAGCGAGTGAATGAAATCATTGAAGAAATTGTCCGCGACATGCAGCATGAGACGAAGCTGACGAATTTAAGGGCTCGACGATTTGCCGAAATGTTAATGACATATAACTGGGAAGCGCGAAAAGTTTCAGTTACATATGAAGTGCTTGGCGATGGCTGCGATTTGTCGGCGCACGATAAGGAATTGACAGAATGGTGCGCTGCCTTATTACAAGAGATCGAGTATCAAGCGGATATGAACGGTGAAAATCATTTAGACATTTCAATTGAGGCTTCTGCTGAAAGCGCGCGGTTGTTTTTTGACTACAGTGGCACAATAAAGGATGGAACTGCGCTTGCTGATTGGCTTAAGCAGCATCAGCGCGGACACGCGATATGCATGGATCATTTCTCAATACATAGCAATGAAATGACTGTCGTTATCAACATTTGTGCCTAAGCATCAAAGAAGAGATCGGAGGAAAAAGCATGTTTGTCGATCAAGTGAAGATTTACGTCAAAGGCGGTGACGGCGGGAACGGAATGGTCGCGTTCCGCCGCGAAAAATATGTGCCAAAAGGAGGACCGGCGGGCGGCGATGGCGGCAAAGGCGGCGATGTGGTGTTTGTCGTCGATGAAGGATTGCGCACGCTAATGGACTTCCGCTATCAGCGCCATTTTAAAGCGGCAAAAGGCGAAAATGGCATGTCGAAAAACCAGCACGGAAAAAACGCGGAAGATTTAGTTGTCAAAGTGCCGCCGGGAACGGTGGTCATGGATGCGGAAACAAAGCAAGTGCTCGCCGATTTGACGGAAAACGGCCAGCGCTTTGTCGTCGCCAAAGGCGGCCGCGGCGGCAGAGGAAATACACGTTTTGCCACTCCGGCCAATCCGGCTCCGGAAATTGCCGAAAACGGCGAGCCAGGCGAGGAGCGCGATGTGATTCTTGAGCTGAAACTGCTCGCTGATGTCGGACTCGTTGGCTTCCCAAGCGTTGGCAAATCGACACTTCTTTCCGTTGTTTCCGCCGCCAAGCCGAAAATCGCTGATTACCATTTTACGACGCTTGTCCCGAACTTAGGAGTGGTGGAAACGGAAGACGGCCGCAGCTTTGTGATGGCCGATTTGCCGGGATTGATTGAAGGGGCGCATCAAGGTGTGGGACTTGGACACCAATTTTTGCGCCATATCGAACGGACGCGCGTCATTGTTCATATCATTGACATGGCGGCCGTTGAGGGGCGCGACCCGTACGAAGACTATGTGGTCATCAACGAAGAGTTAAAACAGTACAACTTGCGTCTCACCGAGCGGCCGCAAATCGTTGTCGCTAATAAAATGGACATGCCAAACGCAGAAGAGAATTTAAAAGCTTTTAAAGAAAAACTGCCAGAAGACGTGCCGATTTTCCCAATTTCTGCGATTACAAGGCAAGGCTTGCGCGATTTATTGTTTGCCATCGCTGATCTTTTAGAGACGACGCCAGAGTTTCCGCTTCATGAAGTCGAGGAGCCAGCCGTGCAGCGCGTCGTCTATAAGCTCGAAAAAGAAGAACCGGCGTTTACAATTACCCGAGACAGCGATGGAACGTTTATTGTATCAGGGGAAAAAATCGAAAAGTTATTCAAGATGACCGATTTCTCTCGCGACGAATCGGTGCGCCGCTTCGCTCGGCAGCTGCGTTCGCTTGGCGTCGATGAGGCGTTGCGGGAGCGCGGGGCGAAAGACGGCGACATTGTGAAATTGCTCGATTACGAATTTGAATTTATTGACTAAGGAAGCGGAGGATGCGTTCCGGTGGATAAGAAATTTTATCTTGTGCGGGAGGATGTGCTGCCGGAAGCGATGCGGAAAGTATTGCAGGCGAAAGAGCTGTTGGAGCGGAAAAAAGCCGATTCGGTGGCGGAAGCGGTGCAGCTTGTCGATGTGAGCCGCAGCGTGTTTTACAAATACCGCGATGCGATCTTTCCGTTTCAGGCGGTCGTGAAAGAAAGCATCGTGACGTTATTTTTTCATTTAGAAGATCGCTCCGGCACGTTGTCAAAGCTATTAGGCGTTGTGGCGGCAGCCGGCTGCAACGTCCTGACCATTAATCAAACGATTCCGCTGCAAGGCCGTGCCAACGTCACTTTAACAATCAGCACAAGCGGCATGACGGAAGACATTGAGGAGTTTCTTGCGAAATTGCGCCGTCTCGAATTTGTAGAAAAAGTAGAAATTGTCGGGTCGGGTGCGTATTAGAACCAAGGGAGAGGCGAATGATGAAAATTGGCTATTTAGGACCGAAAGCGACATTCACCGATTTAGCGGTGACGACGATGTTCCCTGATGCACAAAAGCAAGCGTATGATACGATTCCTGAATGCATCGACGCTGTCGATAGCGGCGAAGTAGAACTTGCGGTCGTCCCGCTTGAGAATGCGTTAGAAGGGTCGGTCAACTTAACGATCGACTATCTAATTCACGAACAGCCGCTGCCGATCGTCGGCGAAATTATCGCGCCGATTCAGCAGCATTTAATGGTGCATCCGTATCATGCGCATGCATGGAATGATGTAAAAGAAATTTATTCACATTCCCATGCGATCGCGCAATGCCATAAATTTTTGCATCAAAACTTTAAAAAAGCGAAATATGTATATATGACGTCAACGAGCGCCGCTGCCAAATTCGTCAGCCAACATCCGCATCTCCCAATTGCGGCGATCGCCAACCGCTTGGCAGCGGAAGAATACGGATTGACAATCGTACGTGAAAACATTCACGACTATGACTATAATCATACGAGATTCATTGTCGTCCGCAAACAAAATGAAGAATTGTTGCTGCGCTCGCCGCTGTATGCGGGCGATAAGACGACGCTCATGATCGCTCTTCCGAAAGATCAAGCCGGCGCCTTGCATCAAGTGCTGTCCGCCTTCGCGTGGCGCCGTCTGAACTTAACGAAAATTGAATCCCGTCCCGCAAAGACGGGGCTAGGAAACTACTTTTTCATCATCGACATCGATCAAAAAATGGATGACATTCTCATCCCAGGAGCCATTGCCGAACTTGAGGCGCTCGACTGCACCGTGCAAGTATTGGGAAGTTATCCGTATTATATTATTTAGAACACCCCCAGCTGCAAAAAATGCGGCTGGGGGATTTTTTTATTCTCAATCATTAATGAAGGCTGTTAAATTAGCTTCATTTTACTACCAGGGATATCCATTGAATCAAATTTTTATTAATTTACATTATTTGGATTATTCTAAACGTTTATATCGTGTTGCTATAATTTTATTGTCATCCGGATGATAAAAAATTATGAAGGGAAGGAAATAGGGTGATAGGAAAATGGTTATTTAATTATTATCGCTATATTGCTATTATTCTTTCATTTTGCTTAATTTTTAGTTTCGTTGTTCCACCATTTGCACAAGCTGCTTTTGGAAAAGCTGACCGGACAATGTCAAAAAAGCAAAATATTGAAGCAAAAATCGGTGACCTTCCTGCAAAACGCCCAAAATCAAAATTGGAATTAGAGAGCAAACGAACAGAGTATTCGACAAGGTACTTAAATCCGGATGGGAGCTTTACTGAAGAGATATATCTACAACCTCAATTCTACCAAGATCCTCATGATAAGAAGTGGAAAAAAATTAATAACAACTTAAAACAAAGTAAAACTAATACGTTTGAAAATACAGCCAATTCCTTCAAAGTAACATTCGCAGAGCAATCTAATCAAGCTGAACTTGTTTCTGTAGAGGAAAACGATAAAAGCCTTTCACTTATTCCATTAAATGAAAAAAATGTACAAGGTATTGTAAAGAATAATGAAATTACTTATAAGGGATTGTTTGAACAAACAGATGTGCGATACCGTATTCAAGGAAATGCGGTCAAAGAAGATATTATCCTTAACAATAAACCTTCTGACAATGCCTTTACTTTTGAGATCAAACTAAAAGGAGTAAAGGCCGTTGCTAAAAAAGACGGAACGATCGTTTTTGAAGACGCAAAAGGGAATCCTAAGTGGTACTTTGAAAAGCCATATATGTTCGATGCGAACCACAAGTATTCTGATCAAGTTGCATTTCATTTGCGTCAAAAAGACGGAAAAACTTATGTAGATGTTATAGCGGATGAAAGTTTTTTACAAGATCCAGACATAACATACCCAGTGACGATTGATCCTACGATTAATGATTGGGATGTTTTACGGGACAATTTTATTGCAAGCAATTTTCCAGATTCAGTTTACTCGAGTAACACATACATGGATACAGGGTATAACAGTTATTTCGGAACGACTCGTGCTTTAGTGAGATTTTACCTTCCGAGTCTTCCGAGTGATAGCGTAATTTCCAATGCGACATTTAATGCATACCAAACAAATGCTGATGGTCAACAAGTGTCCATTGATTTATATCGGATCATAAGTAACTGGTCTTCTTCTGTTACTTGGAATAATCAACCTTCTATTCGAAGTACAAAAGAATCAACAACAACAAACAATACAGCCAATGCGTACTGGAGCTGGGACATCACTCAGTTAGTCAAAGACTGGTACAATGGCATTCAGCCAAACTACGGACTAATGTTAAAACAGCAAAACGAATCGTCTTCTCCATATCGCACATTTAATACGGTAAACAACAGTGTTAATACTCCACGTATCACGATTAACTATTGGGTAGAGCCAATCGGCCAAGAATCTTTCTGGACGACCACTAAAGATGGGGTGAATCCAGCAAACGGGAACCTTGTTTTACAAACAACGGATCTTGCTATTTCTGGTCTGGGTGAAGATGTTGAAGTTACGAGAACATACAATAGCCGAAAGTCCGGCTCGAATGGGATGTTTGGTTATGGATGGATGTCTAATGTCGAAATGAACATTTGGGATGCAGGCAGTGGGCCAGTTACGTTTGTTGATGGAGATAATACTCGTCATATTTTTGGTGAAAAAGTTGGCGGGGGATACGAAGCTGCTGGTGGTGTCTATCTCGATCTAATCAAGAATGGGGACGGCACTTATACAATAACCAAAACCGATGGTACGAAACTTTATTTCAATACAAATGGCAAACTTTCTCGCATGGTCGATACAAATGGGAACACGACTACATTTAATTATAATGCAAACGGAAAATTAGCTTCAATTACAGATGCATCAGCAAGAACGACAACGATTGCCTATGGAACAAACGGATATGTATCGAGTATCACCGACCCAGCAAACAGAACCATCTCTTATGAGTATGATGCTTCCGGCAACCTAACCAAAGTTACGGATGCTCAAGGAAATGCGACCATTTTTACGTATGATTCAGATCATAATCTAACAAGTATTAAAAATGCTCGAAATATTACGACGACAATTGGTTATGATACATCCGACCGTGTAACGAGCATTGAACGCCCTATTACGATTAACGGCGCACTTACAAATAGTACCACAAATTATTCATATGACAAAACCAATGGTGTTACGTCGGTCACAGATGGCGAAGGGAGACGGGTAGATTATACCTACAACGCTAACGGCAATATTATTCAAATCACAGAAAATCCTTTAGATGCTCAAAACAAGGCTGTGACAACATTTGATTATGATAATAACAATAATTTAACCCGAGTAGTGGAACCAAATGAAAATAAGGCGAATGGAACCGCAGCGTTCATTTATCAATATGACGAAAAAGGAAATATTGTCAGCGTTCAATTGCCAGAAAATCAGTCGGCACAATATACGTATGATTTGCAAAATAATCTTATCAAAGAGCAGGATTTCAACAGCAACGTCAGCACATTTGATTATGATCAAAATAACAATCAAACCGAAGCGATCGATCCTTATACACAATCAGTTTCACAGCGATACGATAATCTGGGAAATTTGCAGTATTCGACGCATCCAATGTCTACAGCCGATAACTTGGTAAGTAACTCTAGCTTCGAGTTCGATAATAATGCGGATAATTGGCCAGACAACTGGACAAAGGCCGTAGAATCAGGGAAAACTGCTACATTCAGTTGGACGACAACAAGCAAATTTGGGAATAAAGCGATCAGTATTTCGAATTCGACCGGATGGGCGATTGTCAGTTCTGATAAGCAGCCGTATGATGGTGGAATTTATGTGGCAAGCGGTTATGTAAAAACATCGTCCATGTCTGCGCAGGCCCTTATAAAAGTTGAATATTTTGATGCACAAGGAAACTGGTTAAATCAAAAAATTTCTTATGGGTTGGCAGGAACGAACGACTGGACCCGGCTTCATGTCGTCGCGGATAATGCTCCATCGGGAACTCAGACCATTCGAGTATCTGTCGGTGTAAACGCCGGTTCTGGAACTGCTTATTTCGATGGGATCCAATTAGAGAAAGGAACGGTTGTCAGCGCCTATAATCTTGTAGATAATTCCAGCTTCGAGCGAGATATCAATAGTGATGGAATTCCTGACAGTTGGACAACAAGCGGCAACTTATCAGCAAATGATGGACTAGATACAACAGTTGCGAATATATATGTCGGAAGCAAGTCATTTAAAATCACGGGAGAGTCTGGGAAAAATAAATATATTAAACAACGGATTAATATTTCTGGCGACAGCAACACTAAACTTACGTTGTCTGGATGGTCCAAACAGGAAGGAGCCAATCCAAACGGCGGTTACTATAGCTTGCAAGTAGCAATCCACTATACGAATGGTACAACCGATTGGGGTTATGCAAACGACTTTGATAAGGCGAAGACTGACTGGCAACATGTTGCCGCGGAAGTAAAACCGAAACAGGCCTTCGATTACATTGACGTGTATTATTACTATTATAATCAAACGGGCACAGCATGGTTTGATGCAATGCGTCTAGAAGTAGGAGCTTCTCTGACGTCGTACACGTATGATGCAAAGAAAAACTACGTCACCAAAGTCACCGATCCGGCAGGAAATACGGTTTCGTACACATACGATGCTATCGGAAACCAAACGAGCGTCACAGATGGAAAAGGAAAAACGACTTCTTACGAATATAACAACAATAACCAATTAACCAAAGTCACCGACCCAAACGGAAATGTGACTACCTATGGTTACGACGGTGCGGGCAATCGAACATCGGTCACTAATGCAAAGAATTATACAACTAACTATACGTATAATGAATGGAACCAAATCTCTAGTTTCAAGAACCCGTTAAATCAAACGACATCCTTTGCTTATGATAAAAACGGCAATCTTACAGGGGTTACGTATGCAAACGGGGATCGCGTATCCTATAGCTACAACGCACTGAACCGACTCATTGCCGTTGCTTACAACGGGACAACAAAATGGACGTTCAATTACGATGCCAATGGCAACGTGACGTCGGTGACGGATGCCACTGGAAATGCAACCACGTACACATACGATAAAAACAATCGTCTCACTCGCATCAGCAAAGGATCATCGAACGCCATTGCCTACGGTTATGACGATAATGGAAATGTTACATCGACATCCATTACGGCTGGTACAACGACTGATACGATCGGATACAGCTATAATCCATTGGACCAGTTAGTCGTCTTGTCAAGAAACAGCGCGAATTTAGCGAGATTTACGTACGATGAGCGCGGAAATATTTCGTCCATCATCCATGCCAATGGAACTTATACCGCTTATGAATATAACGATGCCAATCAGCTAAAATCATTGAAAAATTTCGATGCCAACGGAAATGTTTTAAACTACTTCCTCTACAGTTACGATGCTAATGGCAATATTACAGCTGTAGAAACAAAAGATGGAACGATGACGTATGAGTATGATGCATTGAATCAGCTGACAAAGGAAACACTAGCGGATGGAACAACGATTACGTACGAATACGATGCGGTTGGCAACCGGACGAAGAAAATCGTCAACAATGGAACAACTACGACGACTACGTACACGTATGACGCCGCCGACCAACTAACAGCCGTTAACGGACAGGCATACACATATGACGTGAACGGGAATTTAACGAACAACGGCAACAAGACGTTTGTGTATGATGACGAAAACCGTCTCATTCAAGTAAAAAACGCATCCGGCACTACGATCGCAACCTATACGTATGACCATCAAGGAAGACGCATCAGCAAAACAACATCAAGCGGCACGACTTACTATCACTACGATGGCGACTCGATTCGTCTGTTGTATGAAACAGACGCCAACAACAACATCGCAGCGGAATATACGTGGGACGCATTGGGCCGCCCGGTCACGATGACGAAAGGCGGAGCCACTTACTACTATCATGTGAACGGCCATGGAGATGTCGTGGCATTGACGGATGCAAGCGGAAATATCGTCGCGCAATACGAGTATGACGCATGGGGCAACACACTGTCCAAAACCGGTACACTGGCAACAGCGAACCCATACCGCTATGCCGGGTATTATTACGATGAGGAAACAGGGCTATACTACCTAATGGCGCGGTATTATGATGCGAATATGGGGCGGTTTATTACAAGAGATACGTTCCATGGGTTTGAAAATGAGCCGCAAAGTTTGAATCAGTATGCGTATACGAAAAATAATCCAGTAATGTATGTGGATCCGAGTGGGCATATCTCATTGAAGACAGTTGCAAATTCAATTAAATCTTTAGCAGTCAAAGTTGGTGCTGCCACTGTATTTTGGGCTATTCAGACACTTTATGATGGTCTTATGACTTATTTTTGGGGACATCCATCCCAGCTAGATATAGGACTTTTTTGGATGAAAACGGTCATTACTGGTCAAGCTCTATTGATATCTTCATTTTATGGACCATGGACAGCGGGAATAGTAACTACTGTTGCAAGTCTTGCTTCGGATGCTATGGCACGATTTATTAAATCTTATAGCACGACAATTAAAAAAAGGAAGAAAAGTAAGTCTGCTATATCAAAAGAGCTTACACAACTGACTTACAACTACTTTTTCTGAGACTATTTTCTAAAAAAATATCGCCTTTAACAAAAGCATTCTATGGGAATCGTTTTATAAAAAATCCTTATAATAAGATTGGTGATATGAATTGAGGATGTATGTTGAAATTTTGCTTTTAGGTACCATGATTTTTTTATTCGAATTTTTGAAGGATAAGAAGAACTGGAAGAGGGATCTGAAAAGATTAGTTTATTTTGTTATCGTTGTATCCTTCATTAATTTTATCTTAAACTTAATTCTCGATTCGATAGGATAGCCTTATTTTGAAGGTGTAGATTATTGGCATAAGCAAGTCCCTAAAAGGAAGTGGAAAAAGATAATCCGTTTCTCTCCATTTCCTTCTTGTTATTTTTTGGTGATTTTTCAAAAGTAGCTGGCGTATATCGACCAGCTCTGCAATATTGCAGAATGCAATCAAATAACAGTCAACACATTATCAAAGGTATTAACGATCTGTACTTTTGTATAAAACAGATATTGGGTTGGACTCGGATTTTGACTAACTCTTTGTACCTGGTTGCCGCAAGAGTTTTAGGCAATGGGGTTCTCTGAAAGGAGGACTATATGAACTATTATATAGGCATGTCTTTTATTATTTTGTTGTTAATATTAGGGGGAAGTTATTATGTTTATAAAGGGATAAAATATTCTTCAAAAGAACGGGATTTAGACCAGCGTAAGGGAGGCTATGTAGTAGCGGGGAACGGGTGGTTGGATGAGTTCATTAGGTATGTGATGCCGTTTATGCCAGTATGGTTCGGTAAAATTTTTTATATGGTATTTGGTTTTATTATTATAATAATGGGTGTCTGTTTTCTTTACTTTTTTGTTACCGATTTGCTAGCTACCCTCTAATGTCTATTAAACAAAAGAAATTATAAAGACGACGTAATGGCGTCAGACTGTTTAAAAACTCATTATTTACTAGGCATGGGGTGTGAACAGTCCCATGCCCCTCTTAATGTATGTTTTAAAATGAAAGGAATAATTTATTGAGCATTAGAAAATAATCTAAAAAGGCCGCTTAGTATTGAAAATCGAATATAAGCTGTCTGTGATGATACCGGTTTAAAACCGGTGCGCTCGCATCG
The DNA here is from genome assembly GCF_000620165.1 of Anoxybacillus tepidamans PS2. GTDB lineage: Bacteria > Bacillota > Bacilli > Bacillales > Anoxybacillaceae > Anoxybacteroides > Anoxybacteroides tepidamans_A. Next base: position 2,991 of record NZ_JHVN01000011.1, on the reverse strand, counting down.
GCGAACCCATACCGTTATGCCGGGTATTATTACGATGAGGAAACCGGGTTATACTACCTAATGGCACGGTATTATGAGGCGAATGTGGGGCGGTTTATTACAAGAGATACGTTCCATGGGTTTGAAAATGAGCCGCAAAGTTTGAATCAGTATGCGTATACGAAAAATAATCCGGTGATGTATATTGACTCAAGTGGGCATTTAAGAATAATAGGAGTAAACTTGGCAGGCTCAATTTTTAATTTTGCTATCGGCGCAGCCGTTGATGGTGGTACTGGTGCAATTCAAGCCTTTATTATTAAAAAAGGAAAAGAGGCAGCGAAAAGGCTGTTTTATAAAACCGTAGTGTCCCGTCTACAAGCTTGGGGAGCAAATAAATTAGCTTGGATTGTAGGCTTTGCAGTGGGGGTTGCACTTGATTATTTAGATATAGGTACAATGATTGCAAAGGAAATTGACAAGCGGGATAAACATCCTAAAAACGGGTGGATTGATATTTAATGAAAAATTGGATGAAATCTATTACTTTATTTATATGGGGGACTCTTTTTCTATATCTAGTCAATTTCTTTGGTATACCTAAAAACATTTACTATTTTCTAATAGGTGTTCCTTTTGCTACCGGGATTGGTTTACTCATTATATTTCTTTTTGAAAAAAGTGACGATACAAACAAAAAATAATTATATTATTCGTGGCGCTGGTTGATCGTTGGGACGGATACCTGTCACTTGTCAAATAGAATGTAGAATCCCCCAGCCGCAAAAAATGCGGCTGGGGGTGTTTTATAGGATGAGTATCTGTCACTTAGTTTATTGGATAGAGCAGATGCCAACAACAACATTGTAGCGGAATATACGTGGGACGATTGGGCCGCCCGGCCACGATGACGAAAGGCGGAGCCACTTACTACTATCATGTGAACGGCCATGGAGATGTCGTCGCATTGACGGATGCAAGCGGAAATGTCGTCGCGCAATACGAGTATGACGCATGGGGCAACATTCTGTCTAAAACCGGCGCGCTGGCAACAGCGAACCCATACCGTTATGCCGGGTATTATTACGATGAGGAAACCGGACTATACTACCTGATGGCGCGTTATTATGATGCGAATATGGGGCGATTCTTGACAAGAGATACGTTCCATGGGTCTGAAAATGAGCCGCTTAGTATAAATCAATATGTTTACACTAAAAATAATTATGTTATATATGCGGATATAAATGGTCACTTCGCTTTGCTTTTAGTTCCATTAGCAGGTGTATCAATTTCATGGTTAACAGCAGCCGCTGCTGAGGCAACCGCAATAGTGATTGCACATGTTGCAGCAAATGAGATAGTCAGTGTTTTAGAACGTAAATTTAACGTATCCCCCGAGAAGTCTCCCACCTTTAAGCGAAGTGTAGGTGGGAGAGGTTCATTAGGAAAAACCCAACAGTTATCTATCGTACTGGAAGTGGAAACGGCACTAATTTAACTCCAAGACCAAAAGATGTTAGTGGGCTATCCTATACTACAGTAAAGCCTTTATCTGGACCATATACAGCAACTACTATTGAGGCCATTAATGCAACAGGAAAACTAGTAGCAATAAAAGATGGTAAAACTCATGTGTCAGTGAGACCAGTAAATATGAAGAAAATGCAGGGATGGATAAACTCAAGGGAAAATGCTAATACTAGACCACATGAATATACAAAATTATTGCAGGCCCTTTCTGTGAAAGTTAAATAGTAGGAGATGAATTTTAATGGAACTTAGCGAAGTTAAAAGATTGATGAAAAACTTGAGTTGGAATATGCCCAAAGAAGTTCAACTATCTGCAATAAGGGAGTTAACAACAATTGATGATGAATACACTCCTTTGTTAATACAAGATACCGAGAAGCATTGTTGGGAGAATGCGGTTAAAGTTTTAAATAAAATTGGATACCCACGAAATAGGCTGGCGATACCCTACTTAATAGAGTTAATGCAAGATATGAATTGGCCTGGTGTCCCTACAGCGATAGAGATATTGAAGAGTATAGATAAAAGTGTGATAGTTCCACATATAGAGGCTTCGCTAATAAAAGCAGCTGAGGATGACGATCGCATGTGGATAGGGGGAATTCAGAGACTTATAGATATATTACAAATTTCTGAATCAGACTTTCATGATAAGGAAGTATATAAGTTATTAAAATTATCGGATTGGTAAGTCAAGAAATTAAGGACGGATGCCTGTCAATTGTCGAATATCATGTAGAATCCCTCTAGCTGTGTGAAATGCAGCGGGGGTTTTATATTTATGAAGAGTCCTTTATTTCCGAATAGAGTGTAGAGGGAATTTTGTACCGTTTTCTCTATTGTTACGATGGTTCAAGTCTAAAATTCCCTTTGATAGACAACATGGATCTGATGACTTGATGTATGATTTTTCCCTAAGTTTTGATGTTTTGGATCCACTATTAATTCTATCAAAGGAGAAAGCAACATGGCTCTTTTTTTATTTCTCTGTTTACGCAATTATACGAACTTAACTCATGTAGTTAAATTATTCTATAAAAATAATTATTAAGTGATTTTTATCTGGATAAAAATATAATATTAATAATAACATCCATGTTAATTGATGGGGATATGTGTATATAATTCCAATAATAAAAAAGTTATTGACTATTCAATAAATAATTTATATATATTATACAGATATATGAAAAATACCTTTATTTAACCATAAAAGGAAGGGGGAATGGGATACGACGTGTAGGTTTTTCATTCAATTTATAAGTTTACTTTATTCTAATAACTAGCGAGGTGATATCATATGAGGAAAAGGAAAGCTAAATGGTATTCATTTATTTCTTATTTACTCGCTTTTACAATGACATTTTCGACACTGACTCCTTTCGCAAAGGCTGAGGAGAACACACCTTCAGCGATGAACGCTTCTTCAACAGAAACAACAGGAGACAGTGCAGCATCGACTGCTAATGATGAGAACTC
>NZ_JHVN01000010.1 GCF_000620165.1 Anoxybacillus tepidamans PS2 | reverse complement strand
TTTGCCTCTTCCCAACTCTGTTCGTGCTGTGGCTACCAACACAAAGACGTGAAGAATCTCCACCTTCGTGAATGGGAATGTCCATCTTGTGGAACCCATCACGATCGGGATCAGAACGCGAGTATCAATATTCTAAAAGAAGGACTGCGCTTGTTGTCGTGTTAGACAACGGAACCGTTGGGACGACGGGGATCGCCTACTAAGAGAACCGAAGGAGGCTTCGGTGTTCGTAGGAATCTCCCACTTTGAAACGAAGTGAAAGTGGGAGTAGTTCAATGGAAGATCGTGTGTATGGGGGAGAAGCTAAATGCAAAATATGCGATCAAAGTCTTCTGTTTTAGAAGTGTTAAAGGTTTCCCTAAAGCTAGGTCTTACCTCGTTTGGTGGCCCGATTGCCCATTTGGCTTATTTTCGTGATGAATATGTGAACAAAAGGAAATGGATTGACGAAGCGACGTATGCCGAGTTAGTAGCGTTGTGTCAATTCCTCCCCGGTCCTTCGAGCAGTCAAGTTGGCATGGGGATTGGATTGCTGCGCGCTGGGGTATGGGGGGCTTTGGCGGCATGGCTTGGATTTACTCTTCCTTCTGCTTTAGCGCTTATGTTGTTTGCGTATTTTTATAAAGAAACTTCGCTTCATCACCTGGGATGGCTCCATGGTCTGTTAGTGGCAACGGTAGCCGTTGTGGCGCAAGCAGTATGGGGGATGGCACAAAATTTTGCTTCAGACCGCCTTCGCGCTACGATTGCCGTCGCAGTTGCGATGTTTACGTTGCTCGTTCCACATGTGATCGTTCAAATTAGCGCGATTGTCGGTGCTGGCATTGCGGGGACGTTTTTGTTTCGCAATGAACAGGAGATCACACGCGCTTATACATTCATTCCTATTAGCCAAAGAACGGCAAGCAAGTTGCTTTTTTTATTTGCCGGTTTGCTCGCGCTATTACCGGTTGTTCGTTTGTTGTTTCACTCGCATATCATTGCCCTTATTGATAGCTTTTATCGTGCTGGGGCTTTTGTATTCGGCGGGGGACATGTCGTTCTTCCGTTATTGCAATCGGAAGTTGTTCCAGCGGGATGGGTAACAGAAGAACAATTTTTAGCCGGTTATGGAGCGGCGCAAGCGGTACCTGGCCCGCTATTTACATTCGCATCCTACATTGGAATGGCGAGCTTTGGCTGGATCGGTGCTATTATTGCGACGATGGCTATTTTTTTCCCTTCCTTTTTGCTAGTGTTCGGTGTTCTTCCGTTTTGGAATTCGCTTCGCCACCATCCGCGTTTTCAAGCCGCGTTAAAAGGAGTAAACGCGTCGGTCGTAGGCATTTTACTTGCGGCGTTGTACGATCCTGTTTGGACAAAAGCAATTCAAGGACCACTTGATTTTTGTTTAGCGTTATTGTCCTTTAGTTTGTTGTTGTTTTGGAAATGTCCCCCTTGGTTGGTTGTAGCTATATCAGCGGCCAGTGGCATGTTATTTCTATAAATTACCTAGCCGTGCCTTGAGTGAAACCAATTTTGTTCCTGTTCGTATGTATAGATACATCTGATAAGGAGGGACCATGTTGCACAGGTTAGAATACCGGCTTTGGCTTGGCGAAGAACATTATCGCCTGCTTTATGTTTATGAATGGATCGATTTGCCACAAATGATCGCGCGACGCGAATGCGAGTTTTTTGTCAAAGAAGGGATTACGTATCGGCAAGTTTCCTCAGCGCTAGAACACGATACGTTTGTCATTTATGTAGAGGAATATGATAGAGGGATACAAGCGGCTGAAATGGATAGTGATGGCTTGCGCCTAGAGGTTCGAGAGCTTAATGCCGGCTTGATTACAGCATTCGAGCTCTCTTCTCATCTTGATGTATTAGCCTATATTGGAAGTTCATTCACATATTTTCAAGAACGGGAATGGCTTCGGGATAGCGCGGAAATTGATGAAGATCGGAAAGTCTATGTTTTGTACGTGACAGCAACAGGATTTGTCGTGGATGAAGAGGGGGAATAGTTAATGAATAAGACCAAAAAAATGATGATGAGCGTTCTGACAGCATTGGTGGCTGTTTCTACAAGTGCTTGTAATGATGAAAATTTACCTCCTAAACCAGATGATCCGGATTGTGACGAATGGGAATGGGATGCATCAACGGGCACGTATGTTTGTGACGATGATGATAGCTCTCACTATCGCCATCATTTCTACGGTGGCCGTTATTATTCTTCAAAGCGTAAACTGCAACAATCTGAGTCCTATAAAAGCTACCAGAGAAGCGCAGAATTTAAGGCGCGAGCTAAATCGGGAATTGGCTCAGGAACAAAAGGAAGCTTTTTTGGAGGGTGAACATGTATTCAATAGAGGAACATCGGAAACGGAGAGCGCAATTTTATGCTCGATTTCCTGATTTTTGGGCGGATTTATATGGGATAGAATATGCTTTATTTGACTATTATCCAATGGCATTTGAAGAGGCGGAAAGAATCAAGGAAGCTGCAAATCGTATTGGCCATTTGTATCGGAAAACAGCAAAACTGTTGCGGCAGCTGTCGGATGAAACGCTGAAAATGTTAGGATTTCCTCAAGAGTCGCTTCCATTTTTGCGCATTGTCACGCTTTCAGCAGAAACTGTCATTGCACGAGCCGATTTTGCCTGCGTGGACCGTACATTTAAACTGCTCGAATTCAACGCCGATACCCCGACGTTCATCCGTGAAACGTTTGACATCAACCAACAATTCGCGTCTTTTTTCAAACGAGTATCGCCAAATCATGGTACAGAAAGACTCATCACTAAAGCAATTCAGCTTGCGGTGCGAAGAGTGGCAAAAGAGGAGCCCTATGTTGTATTTACTTCGCATGCGGATCATATAGAGGATCGAGAGACCGTTCGCTATTTGCAGCGGTTAAGCCGTATAGAATCCGCCTATGTGCCGCTTCATGAACTGCGTGTCGTTTCAAAAAATATAGAACTTGAAAATGGGGAGATATTACGGCGCGGTTTGTACGATGCGAAAGGGCGACGCATCGATGTGCTCTATCGACAAACGTATCCTCTTGAGCACTTAATCGAAGACCGTTCTCCCGACGGAGAAAAAGTAGGAATCGAGCTGCTTGAGCTGTGGAAAGAAGGTGAAGTCGCCCTAGTGAATCCTCCGTCTGCCTTCTTACTGCAATCAAAAGCGGTGCAAGCGCTTATCTGGGGATTGTATGAAGAACGGTCTCCTTTTTTTACCGAGGAAGAGCATGAATGGATCAGCGGGCATTTTCTTCCTACGTATCTCGACGAAGAGTATTTCTTAGCGAAACAAACGATGTATGTACAAAAACCGGCGTTTGGTCGCGAAGGGGACACAGTAGTAATCAAACACGGAGACGGAACTGTAGCAGCTGCTGACAGCCATCAGACATATAAAGATGAACTTTCTGTTTACCAGCAATACGTTTCACTGCCTGAAACCGTTATTAAGACGATTGACGGACCAAAAACCGTAAAGCTATTGCATACGTGCTTTGTCATTAATGGGGAAGCGGCTGGTATCGGCATGAGGGCAGGGGGAATGATTACGGATAATTTGTCTTATTATTTACCAGTTGTAATGAAAGGGTGAACTACATGGAGTATATTTTAAATTTTGTTCTTTACACCTTGCTAGGGTTAGGGCTCATGGGAATTGGGGTCGGCTTGTTTAGCTTAACAACGAAATTCTCTGAACGTGAGTTAATCCGCCAAGGCAATATGGCTGTCGCATTGAAGCTTTGGGGAAAGGCGCTAGGGTTAGCAATTGTCATTTATGCCGCTTGGAGCAACAGCATCAACCTATTAGATGCTCTCTTATGGGGAGCGATTGGAATTGCAACGCAAGTGGTTGTATATTTTGTGCTGGAATACATTTTCACCCCGAACACGAATCTAGCGAAAAAAGTAGAAGAAGGCAATCTCGCCGTCGGCTTTAGCTTATTTGCCATTTCGATTATTGTAGGATTGATCGTCGCTGGAAGCATGTCTTATTAATTGGCATAGCAAATGACGATTCATTTTTTTGTGAGCCCGAGTGTTTCAATCGGGTCTTTTTTACTCGAAAAAGAAGGAAGTAGTTAAGGAGTCGCAGCTAAGACGTAGAAAGAGGGAGGCGAAAAGGAATGGATTTACTCAAAGGGCTAATTATCGGATTTTCGATTGCTGCTCCGGTTGGACCGATCGGCATTCTTTGCATACAAAGGACATTAGCGCAAGGGAGGCTGTTCGGATTTGTGTCAGGTTTAGGAGCGGCCACAGCAGATGCGATATATGGACTTGTTGCGGGGCTTGGATTGACCGTTTTTACCCATTTTCTCGTTGAACAGCAAACGTGGATTCGGCTGATTGGCGGTCTGTTTCTTGCTTATTTAGGAATCAGAACATTGATGTCCGGGGCTTCGGAAGCGCCAGCGAATGCGCGGCGCGGAGAGGGAATATGGGGAGCTTATTTTTCGATACTATTTCTCACATTCTCCAATCCGATGACTATTTTATCTTTTGCCGCTATTTTTTCGAGTTTCGGTATATCTCATCGTTCCACCTTTGTTTTCGTTGGCGGTGTCTTTATAGGTTCGGCTTTATGGTGGCTGTTTCTCAGCGGTTTTGTCGGCTTTGTTCAGCATCGGATTCAGCGAAAGTATTTAACATTCGTCAACCGTGTGTCCGGCATGATTATTTTAGTATTTGCCGTTGGTTCTTTGTATAGCCTATTATAACCATGTGATTTTCTCCTATAGGAAGAAAATCACATGGCGCTTATAAAAGAGTTGAATTTTCTAAAAATTATAAATATAATACAATTAACATACCAACCGGTTGGTATAATACTAGATATATAAGCATAGTTATCATATGGGGCCAAGTGTGTTGATGAATTTACTAACAGTATTCTTTGGTCTTTGATTTATTCTCCCGTTTAAATATCTGTGAGCGTATAGCGTTTGAATCCGGCGTTTCTAAAGCCAGAGTCATGGAACCATTTTAAAATGGATGAGGAGAGGATTGGATGTTTTTACGCCTTACTGATGAGCAAAAAATGGCGCAAAAAGCGATTCGGAAATTTGTTGAAAAAGAGCTTATGCCACTGGAAAACGAGGTGCTTCGCAATGAAAGGGAAGGAAGGCCAAGCCTTTCTCCAGAAAAAGTGAAGGAACTGCAACTTAAGGCAAAAGAAGCGGGGTTTTGGGGCATTAACACGCCCTCTGAGTATGGCGGAGCCGATTTAGGAAATTTGATGATGGCCATTGTTATTATGGAAGTATCGAAAACGTTTGTCCCGTTCCAATTCGGAGGTTCGGCTGATAACATCCTTTATTACGCGAATGAACAACAGAAGAAAAAGTATTTGATCCCAACGATTAACGGTGAGAAAAAGTCGTGTTTTGCCATGACCGAACCAAGCGCTGGATCGGATACAAGAAATATTAAAATGACGGCTGTCAAAGATGGGGATGAATGGGTATTAAATGGGGAAAAAACGTTTATTACAGGCGGAAATGAAGCTGATTTTGTCATGGTTATTGCTATCACTGATAAAGAGCGCCATAAGGCGACGTCTGGTCGAGATGGTGTCACGTGTTTTATTGTGGATCGTGATATGGGCTGGCGATCGGAACCGATACATACGATGGGACACTCGACACCGGCTAGCCTCGTATTCGAAAATGTACGCGTTCCCGAGGAAAATATTTTAGGAGAGTTGCACGAAGGATATAAACTTGGTCTCGAATGGATCGGTTACGCCCGCTGGGTCGTTGGGGCGCGGGCGGTTGGGGCTGCAGAGAGGTTATTGCAGATGGCCATTGATTATTCCAAAGAGCGCATTACGTTCGGAAAGCCAATTGCCGAGCGCCAGGCGATCCAATGGATGATCGCAGATGCGGCGACTGAAATCGAGGCAGCGAAATGGCTTGTTCTCAATGCGGCTTTTACCCTTGATCAAGGAGAAGACAACCGCCATTTAGCATCAATGGCGAAGCTGTTTGGAGCCAACATGGGCAACCGTGTAGTAGACCGCGTCATGCAAATTCACGGAGGAATGGGATATACAAAAGACATGCCTATTGAACGTTGGTATCGAGACGCAAGGCTTTGGCGGATTTACGATGGAACAGATGAAATTCAACGAATGATTATTGCTAGAAATCTATTAAAAGGACATGTTAAACTTGGCCAATTTCTATAAAGGTGAGAGCGTGATCAAAAAGGCTATCCCTATTGCGTGCGACCTAGGAGCGAGGAACGTGCCCTCACTCCTGGGCCACTCACCCAACAATATGCAATTGTCAAAAAGCAATCAAATCAACCGAAATTTCAATTAAAAAACCTTTCTAAACTACTATACGAGGAGGAATTGTAATGGGAAGATTTGCAGGAAGAGTGGCATTTATAACAGGTGGAAGCCGTGGGATCGGAAAGGCGATTGCAGAACTTTTTGCCGAAGAGGAGGCCAAAGTAGCGATTATTGATTTGAATGAAGAAGCATTGTATGCGACCGCAAATGAGTTAAAGGAGAAAGGGTATGCAGTATATGCTAAAGTTGCGGATGTGACCGATGCATCGCAAGTCGAACAAGTAGTAAAGGAAATCGTCGATACATTCGGAGCGGTTGACATTCTTGTAAACAACGCTGGAGTGATTCGCGACAATCTGCTGTTTAAAATGACAGATGCTGATTGGGAAACGGTTATGGACGTTCATTTGAAAGGATCGTTTTATTGTGCCCGCGCCGTTCAGAAATATATGGTGGAAAGAAAATATGGACGCATTATTAACATCTCATCCACGTCCGCCCTCGGAAATCGCGGTCAAGCGAACTATGCCACCGCTAAAGCAGGATTGCAAGGATTTACAAAAACATTGGCTATTGAGCTTGGCAAATATGGAATTACTACGAACGCAGTCGCCCCTGGCTTTATCGAAACAGACATGACAAAAGCGACAGCGGAGCGGATCGGCATTTCTTTTGAGCAGTTAATTCAAGCAAGTGTCGCACAAATTCCGGTTGGACGAACCGGAAAACCATCAGATGTTGCTCATGCTGTCGCCTTTTTTGCCGATGAAAAATCATCGTTTATTAATGGCCAAGTGCTATATGTCGCTGGAGGTCCAAAAAATTAACATAAAAGGGGGGCAAAAGCGATGTTTGCTGCATATGTAGGTCGGTGCTCCAATAAAGTAAAAAATATCGTCGAAAGGGGAGCGGTCAAAAAATTTGCTGAAGCGATCGGCGATCCCCATCCGATTTATTGGGATGAAGAAACCGGAAAAAAATCACGCTATCAGATGAACATTGCTCCTCCAACATTTCCTCGCGTGTTCGACTACGGCATCATTGAAGGATTGAACCTTCCCAACAAAGGTCTTATTCACGGCGAACAGCAATTCCATTATGAGCGGCCTTTGTTTGTAGGGGAAGAAGTATTTTGTTATTCAAAGATAGAAAGCTATTACGAAAAACAAAGCAGCATGGGGAAGCTTGGACTTTTAGTGGTTAAGAACTATGGAGAAGATGAGGAAGGGAATGTGATTTTTACGTCTTCATCAACGATTATTATTACGGAAGCGGTAAGAAAGGCGATGGCGCTATGACAAAGTTAATAGAATTGCAGGTTGGTGATTGTTTAAAAGAGGTCGAGCTCCCTCCTGTTTCTAGAATCGACTTGATTAAATATGCTGGAGCTTCAGGGGATTATAATCCGATTCATACGATCGACGAAGAAGCGAAAAAAGCGGGGTTGCCTGGTATTATTGCCCACGGGATGTGGACGATGGGGAATCTAACTAAACTGTTTACACCATACTACGAACAAGGGTTTATACGTGATTACTCGATACGGTTTAAAGGAATGGTCTTTCTCGATGACATCGTTACGCTCAAGGCCACACTGAAAGAAAAAGAGAGAAATCGGCTCCGCTTCAACGTTTCAGCCGTCAATCAACATGGAAACGAAGTGATAACGGGAGAAGTAGTGTTTGTAACGTATTGATCCGTCATATTCTAAAAAGCATTACTTCAGAGAATCGAAGTAATGCTTTTTCATTATCGTTTCCCCGCGGTAAAAGTCTTTATGATAATATAATGAACAAGAAGTTTAATATTTTACTGTCAAACGAAATGTAAAGGATTTGGCGCTTACTTTTAGATTGATAAACGTGCTAGAATAACACTCTAATGAAATAGTTTTGTGAAATTCAATTGTGTCGAAAAATGTATAGGGAGTAAAGGGACATGGAATCGATCAAAGCGAACAAAAGACGCGTGATTTTACATGTCGATTGCAACTCATTTTTTGCCAGTTGCGAGATTGCTCGAAATCCCGCACTAAAAGGACAGGCAGTTGTGGTAGCGGGAGATCCGAAAGAGCGAAGAGGGATCGTGCTTGCGGCTAATTATATCGCTAAACAACGCTTTGGAATCTATACGACGATGCCGCTTTGGGAAGCGAAGAAAAAGTGTCCGCAGTTAGTCGTATTACAACCGAATTTTGATTTATACAGAAAAACAAGCAAGGAAGTATTTCAATTTTTATCTTCATTTTCTTCTATTTTAGAACCTGCTTCGATTGATGAAGGGTATTTGGATATTACTGATTGTCATGAGCCCGGGTCGCCTTTAGAAATGGCCGAACAAATTCAAAAAGGATTGCTGCGATCGCTGGGGATTCCTGTTAGTATTGGCATTGCTCCTAATAAATTTTTGGCGAAGATGGCGAGCGAGATGAAAAAACCGTTAGGCATTACAGTCTTACGAAAACGCGATGTGCCGGCAATTTTGTGGCCTCTTCCGGTAAAAGCGATGCACGGAGTGGGAGATAAAACAGCAAAAAAACTGAATCAGATCGGCATTTTCACGATTGGTGATTTAGCTAAAGCGGAAAATCTTCTGCTCGAACAAGTTCTTGGGGTCAATGGGATCCGTTTGAAAGAACGGGCGAACGGAATGGATGAACGAACCGTTGATCCGGAGGCGAAAGAAAAATGGAAATCAGTAGGGAATTCTACAACTCTCTCCCGCAATGTGATGGAAGAGCGCATTCTTCTTGAAGTGTTGCGCGATTTAGCGCAATCGGTTAGCGAGCGGATGAAGCAAAAGCGCGTCGTTTCTTGTACAGTACAAATAATGATCCGCTACAGCGATTTCCAAACGATTACCCGAAGTAAAACATGGGACGATCCATTTCAGGAGCCGGAAGAAATTTTTCAGTATGCATCCTACTTATTTAAACGTCATTGGAACGGCAATCCGGTAAGGCTATTAGGCATTACAGCCTTAGATGTATTTGATAAAAAAGAAGCGGTTAAGCAGTTGGATTTGTTTCACTTTGAAGAAGAAGCAAAAAAAGAAGTGCTATGGAATACGGTTAAACGACTGCAAGGAAAATTTGGCGATGGCATTATTCAACCAAGTTCAGAGCTTCTTCACAAAAAACGTAAAAGGTAAAGTGCTGCTCCATTGCTCGCCAATCATTCAACAAGTCATGGTTAGAACGTTAGTTTATTAAGTGGAGTTGCTCTCATTACTTTTCTTACTCTAATCGTATTTAAGCGTTCAACAAATTAGTTAGCGACGAAATAAAATTTTTGCTAAAATAGAAGCTGGTTTATATATTTTTTAATGAGGGTGAGTTTGCATCATGAGCAGGGGGACAGTGCATCTTAGATATGAGGACCCTTTTTTTATTCGTGAATCTAAGGAACAATGTCGGAATCTTGGATTGGATCCCGCGGAGATTCCCACTCCTTTAACGATAAATGATGAAAATTTGGCATGCATTAAAAATGAGTACATAGAGGTTTTAGAGGTAGTAAGGTTTTTTGTTTCAAAGCTATTAAACATGATGATGGGCACCCCTATTCTTGTTGTTATTACAGATCAAGAAGGAGTAATTCTAGAAATGGAAGGGGACCATACCATCAAAAACATGATTCAACAGCTCGGATTTAAGCCAGGGGTCCAGTTTTCTGAGAAACATAACGGAACGAACTCTATCAGCCTATCATTAAGGATGAAACAGCCTGTACAAGTAATTGGAGAACAACATTACCATTACTTTTTAAAAAAATCTGCATGTTATTCCGTTCCGTTTCACTTTGTAAAAAACGGGCTGCAGCTCGGTACGATCTCAATCATGACGTCGATAGATTATGAAAGCCCGTTGCTATTGACGATGTTGACGGCAGTAGTCGATTCTATTGAGCGTGAAATGCTGTTGCGGAAGCAAAATCGAGAGCTAAATATATTAAATCAAATTGTAATGGATTCGGCAAAAACAGGGATTATTTTAACCGATAAAGATGGTAACGTTACGGATTTTAATCGCTATGCTGAGAAGCTTACAGGTTGGAGCAAGAAGAGCGTGCTAAATGAACCGGTTCAACAGTTGAAACCTTTAGGTCAATGGGTCTATAAGGTTCTTGAAACGAGGCAGACTTTATCAGATATCGAAATTAACATCAACCACGATTTGGCCGGTGGTAAAATTATTTGCCTGTTTGACGGAATGCCGATATATGATGAAAAAGGAGAATTCATCGGCGCTTTTGGTAAATTTAGGGATATAACAGAGCGCTACGAAGCAGAATCAAAAATTAAATATATGGCCTATCACGATGATCTCACTAGCATTCCTAATAGGAGATATTTTTATCAAAGTTTAAGTGAGGAATTAGAGCGAGCGGCAAAAAATAAGGAAATGCTGGCTGTATTTTTGCTTGATCTAGACCGTTTTAAAATTATTAATGACACACTCGGACATAATAAGGGTGATTTGTTACTTATTGAAGTTACTAAACGTCTAAAGGAGTATTTACAAAATAAAGCAAAAATTTTCCGAATGGGCGGGGATGAATTTACGATTATCCTTCCAAGTCTTCATAAAGAAGCTGATGCTATTTCAGTCGCTAAACATATTATCGAATTGATACGTAAGCCGTTTATCATTCAAGATTCCGAGTTTCATATAAGTACAAGTATAGGAATTGCCTTTTACCCGCATGACGGAAACGATATTGATGGATTGCTTATGCGGGCAGATACAGCTATGTACCGTGCAAAAGAACATGGAAAAAACCAATATGTTGTTTATAACTCAAACATGAACGAGCGATCTTTCGCCAATTTTGCATTGGAGAAGGAATTACATAGAGCGATACAAAACAATGAACTTGTGTTATATTATCAACCCCAAATTGATTTGAAATCTGAAAAAATTGTTGGGGTAGAAGCGCTTATACGTTGGGAACATCCCGAGCTCGGGATGATCTCTCCAGCAAAATTTATACCGTTAGCAGAGGAAATGGGGTTGGCTGTAGCTTTAGGAGAATGGGTTTTGCGTAATGCATGTCAACAAATAAAAAAATTGGCAAGATATAGGGATCGCTCCTTTGAGAGTTTCTGTAAATCTGTCTCCACAGCAATTTATCCAGCAAGGGCTGTTGGAAACAGTGAAAAGCATTTTACGAGAAACAGATCTAGCTCCTCAATATTTGGAGCTAGAAATTACCGAATCGATGGCAATGGACGTAGAACGCTCTATTGATACTTTACAACGGCTTAATCAGTTAGGGGTACAAATTGCCATGGACGATTTCGGGACCGGATATAGCTCGCTAAATTACTTAAAAAATTTCTCTATTCATCGCTTAAAAATTGATCGTTCCTTTGTCAATGACATTATGGAAGATCAAAATAACGCAAAGATTGTTAGCGCTATTATTTCAATGGCTCATGGATTAAACCTCGAAGTCATTGCAGAAGGAGTTGAAACGAGGGAACAAGTCCATTTTTTACGTCAATTAAACTGCGATCAAATTCAAGGCTATTACTATAGTAAACCGTTACCTGCGAGGGATATAGAAAAAATGTTAATTTCATCTCTAAATCGTAACAATGAAAATAGCAATTGAAGGAGTAGTAAAAATGAAAAAAACAGTTGCAGCACTAGCAGTTGAACATTTCAAAAAATTTGGAGTACAACACGCTTTCGGTATTCCTGGTAAAGCTGTTGTACCTTTACTTCTAGAGATGGAAAAGCAGGAAATGTCGTTTGTTTTGACAAGACACGAATCAGGAGCAGGCTTTGCAGCAGGAGGATACGCTCTGCAAAAAGGGACTTTAGGTGTCGCTGTAGGAACGTCCGGTCCAGGAGGAACGAATATGTTAACAGCAGCTGGCCAAGCAAAAGCGTTCCATTTACCTGTTTTGTTTATTACAGGCCATCCCTCTATGAAGGAAACAGGTAAAGCGCTTGGACAAGATTCTACTGCGTTTGGAACTGATCTTGTTAAAATGTTTGAACCTGTTACTCTCTTTAGTGCAAGGGTAGAGCGTGGAGATCTTTTCCCAATGTATTTTCGCCACGCATTAGAAAAAGCATGGACGGGGAGAAGGGGACCGGTTCACTTATCCATTCCGTCCGATGTATTGAGAGAAGAAATTGAATCGTTCGATTTAGATCTTCCTGATTCCTTATCGATGGTATCGTCGAACATAGAAGAAGTAGTTTCTTTACTTGAGCAAGCTCAATCTCCACTGCTTTTTATAGGTAAAGGCGCACATCTTTCAAAGGCCTATGAAGAGATTAAATGGTTGTCAATGCGCTTTAATATTCCTATTATTACTACGCCGGGAGGAAAGGGGGCAGTATGTTCCGACCATCCAGGGTATTTAGGACCGTTTGGGCTTGGTGGAACAGAAGAAGCTTCTCAATACTTGAAAAAAGGCGTAGATTTGTTAATAGTCATTGGAACAAAATTAACAGACATGACGTTAGCAGGGTTCACCCCAGACATGTATCCAAAACAAATCATTCAATTTGACTGCGATCCAACGTTTGTTGGAAAATCCATTCCTGTTCCGACGTTGGCTGTTATCGGGGATGCGAAAGAAAATCTTAGAGCTTTGCTATATAAAGCATCAGAGGAGAACAAACTAAACACATCTTCACGTTCGTATAGCATATCAAACCATAAAGAGGAAATGATAGCAGAGGATGATCAATGGCTTTCAGCGGCACAGGTGATGAAAATTCTTAGAAAAACCCTGCCAGCAAGCACGATTGTCTTTGGAGATGATGGGAGTCATACTTTTTATGCAATTAAATATTTTGATATTTTACAAGAGGGGACTTTTTTCTTTGATGATGTGTTCGGCACTATGGGCCATGGGATAGGATATGCAATCGGTGCCAAATTAGCAAATCCTGAACGTCCGATTGTTTGTTTGACAGGTGACGGTTGTACGTTAATGCATGGCACAGAAATATCGACTGCGGTTTGCCACCAAATCCCTGTCGTTTTTGTAGTCATTAACAATGGAAGACTTGATATGGTTGATAAAGGGATGAGATATAATGTGGGGCGTGCTGTAGGTACAGTGTATGAGACTCCAGTAGATGTTCATTTATTTGCCCAGTCCCTAGGGGCAGCGTCTTTTCAGTGTGCCAAGGAGCAGGAAATTGAACAAGCCGTTTCTTTTGCTTTGCAACATTCAGGGCCTACTGTTATTGAAGTTTTAGTGAATCCTGACGAAATCCCGCCAACGATGAATAGAGGTTAATAGGAGTGAAGCATCATGAGAAATGACCGATATCAAAGAGGGTACGAAACATTACATAGATTAGCCGGTGAATCTGGCAAAAAAGTTGTGGAAAATATTCAGTCATTTGCTCCTGATTTCGGAAAGATGATGATTGAATTTGGTTTCGGGGATGTCTATTCTAGACCTGCCTTCGATTTAAAACAGAGGGAATTAATTACCCTCGTTTCCTTAATTACTCAAGGAATAGGAGAGAGACAGCTTTTATTTCATTTTAAGGCTGCTCTTCGTGTCGGCTGGACTATTGCAGAATTGATTGAAATTATTATCCATTGCGCTGCTTACGCCGGGTTTCCAAGAGCTGCTGCGGCTTTGGAAATTCTCCAACAGTTGAGCAATGATTTGCAATCGAGTGAATATGACTGCCTTGATCAAGAGAACTAGTAGAATCAATATGCCCCCTTTTGTATTAATTAAAAACACTCAAACAATGCTAAGACTCACCGTTTCTCATGTGTTGAGATTTCGGTGGGTCTTTTAAAATTCATCATTTTTTTGTTATTTGGGGAGATGGGTAGCTGGACCAAAAAAGGTGCAGCAATTTCTTGTTCACCCATAAAAATATCATGGAACTTTCTAAGTATATAGCCGCATTAGTAAGCTTGCTTTTTTGTAAAGCGAAAAGGGACCCCTTGTATAAAAGGGGTTACTTGGCCAAAACGCTTATGTACCGTCAAAAAGGAGTGACCTGATTTTGTAATTAACGGGGTGAGTACAGGCATTTGGTCTTCTGCTAATTTTTTTAGTAGGATTTTTTCGGTGCAAATGTGCTCTTCTTGACTTAATCCAGAGTCCACTCGTATAACATATGATCCTAATGACGTTGTTATTTTTAAATTAACATTAAATAACCCTCCTAATTCACCGTCGATGCTTATAACCTCGCCTAATCGGTACTCCTCACATATTTTGTGGATTTCATATGGATTGGGATTATATCGCATCAACGGATCATGATCTATTTAGTCGGTAATCTTTTTCCTTCCATTCCTTATCTCCTCTTCTAAACGACATAGTAGATCTTTAAGTAAAATCTAAATCTGTATTGAGTTCTATATTCACTGCTTAATGTTTATTTGATGCTCGCTGTATTCATTTTTCGGCGCTTTAGTTGCTAAGTAGACTCCTGACAGCACAAGTACCCCGCCGATGAGCTGCGAAGGATGAATCGTTCCACCTAATAAAAATGTAATGATGGCCGTGAACAAAGCAATTAAATTCAAATAAATTCCTGCATAGCTCGGTCCTAATTTTTTTACGGATATATTCCACAACAAAAAGGAAATAACGGATGGGAAAATACTGATATAAAGGGTACCAATTATCGCGTTTTTGTCTAGGGAACCTAATGGAAACGGCCAGAAGAAAAGAAAAGGAATCAACAAAACAATGCTGAAAAATACAGAACATGTAGTTGCTGTAATCGGCGGAATCGCTAACTTTTTTCCGATAATCGAATAAAGGGCCCATACGATGCCAGCGAGCAGCATCATTAAATCCCCACGATTGTAACTAGTTTGGAAAACGAATTGCAACTGCCCATTAGTTAAAATAAATAGGACGCCGACAAGTGAGATGACAAAGCCAAGCAAATTGATAATTGATACTCGTTCTTTCAACAGAAAATACGAGAAAATAACAATAACAGCTGGGTTTAAGGCATTTACAATGGCTGCGTTCATTGGAGATGTGTATTGGAGAGCGCCGTACAAAAGCAGGTTATAACCGATGATGCCAAGAACGCCGGTTGTAAGCAACGGCAACCACGATTGTTTTAATACTTCAATATAGCGTGGGCGCTCCAATATGTAAGAGATAGGAAGAAGAAACACAAATGCGATGCTCCAGCGAATGAATGTTAGCCATAAAGGCCCTGTTTCTTCAATGACGTATTTTCCGATCACATAATTGCCTGCCCAAAATAAGTTAGCAAGCACTAAAAATATTCTCTCTTTCATTTTGTTTTCTCCCCTCCGACATTTTACGAATGTATTTGTGCATAAAATCGTATATTTTAATTGTTGTACAGCGCTTGCTGGGGGATGATGGTTAGATATAAGAAAAGTGTTGTTATTTCATAAATTATACATATAAAATAGGAGGGTGTAAATATTTGTAATTGTTCACTGTTTAATAATAAATTGTTCGAGAAGGAGAGAAAAAGTTTGATACAAAAAATAGAAACACGCTTCCCAAAGTGGGCACAAGCCGTTTTAGAGCTTCAGTTAGCTTCGTATGCCGTCGAAGCAAAACTAATTAATTTTGATGATCTTCCTCCTTTAAAGGACACTGTTGAAACGATACAACAGTCAGATGAAATCTTTTACGGCTTTTTTGTTCGAGAAACGCTAGCCGGGGCTATTTCGTATGAACGTCAACATCAAACGGTACATATTTGCCGGATGATGGTTCATCCCGACTATTTTCGCCGCGGGATCGCGAGCTCCCTTATTCAATTTATATGTGATTTAGAAAATGATGCAACAGAAATAACTGTGACAACTGGTACAAACAACGCACCGGCGATCCACTTATATAAAAGGCACGGTTTTAAGGAAGTAGGAAAAATAGAGGTGGCAAGCGGGATCTATATAACAAAATTTTCAAAGCGCCTAGCTATGTAGTTGTGATGCGGAAGAGATGTTTACGATCGGTGCGTTTATTAGAGGAAAGCTGGCAAAGGCGGTTAGTTCGCGGCCTTACGCTAAAGCGTATTTAGTTGAGAGAACAGAGCATGGCATTCAAGAAACCATAATCGATACGCTTTACTTGGGTGAAGAGGAAAAAAGATAAGAGGATGTGCGATTAGACAAAGGAGAAAAATGGGGTATAAGTGCACGGTTTCTGGCCATTGGGAATACGATGAGTGATAGTAAACCTCTGTTTTTCCCTGACTTTGATGTAAATTAGCGCGTTATTTCAGAAAAAATCGGGAGGATTGTGCAAATTCATTACTTGGTCAAATAGTTGAATAGGTGTTTATAGAGAATTTTGGAAGGATCGATTTTGAACCGACCCTAAAAAGTTAGACACAACTAACAATTGGGGGCTGTTCATTTTCGATCCTTTTTTACTGGAATGTAGAGCCCGTAAATAAGAGAATTGATTCTCTGCCACGTTGTCCTATAGTGAAACAGAGCAAAATAAATTCAACCTTTTTTTCTTGGAATGGTCAATGTTTGCCAATCGGTCGATTTCAACTGCTTAGCAATATAGGCGATCTGTCCGATATGATACGAATAGTGGTACATTTGCCGTTCAATCGCTTCGATAACTGAATGCGGTGCATCACGAATTGTAACGGTTTGCAATAGATCATCTTCGCGAATGTCGTTCAAAGTCGTTAAAAACGTATCCCATCCTTTTTCCCAACAAGCTAGCACTTCGTCCCTTGTATTGAAGTCGTTAATAAATTCGCCATCACGATTTCTGTTTGGTTTTTCGCCATCAGAATAAAAAAAATCAGTCCAGCGCGAGATCATGTTTCCGCTCATATGTTTGACAATGACAGCGACACTGTTCGACTCTTCATTAGGACAGTAGAACATCTGCTCATCAGATAGTTGTTCTATCGCTCGTTCCGCCGTTTTCTTCATATCGAGAAAACGCTCCCGCACGACCCGCAAATATTCTTGACCTACGTTCATAAGCGCACCTCCACGAAATATACTCTATTTTATTTTATTCCACGCTATCACCACAATTCCTAGCATGTACAAAAGTTTTTAGACTGTGGAGGAATGAATGGAATGATGTTCCTTTAAACAAACCATACTAACTTTGAGGTGGAAGATATGACAATTGTAAGACTTGGATACGTCGCGATGAGTGTGCATTTACACAATTGTTCACCATCGCAGACGATGACATTTGCCCAATTTCAAAAAATCAAAGATCGCGAAGCAGCGATTAAAAAGCTCGAGCGGATCGCGGTCTCTAATTTAGAAAACTGTTTGCGACTATTGAAGCATAATAAAGCACACGACATTCGCTTTTTTCGTTTGAGCTCAAGACTAATCCCACTTGCCAATCACGAGGAATTAGACGACTGGAATTATATGAAGCCGTTAGGGGATATATTAGAACAGATTGCGGAGTTTCTACACAATTATCCAATGAGAATCGACTTTCACCCAGATCATTTCGTGTTGCTTAACTCACCAGATGCGGACATTTTAAAAATGTCAATAAAAACGCTGCGCATGCACGAAAAACTGTTAAGAGGAATGCAAATCGATCCACAACATCGTTGCGTCCTTCATATAGGAGGAGGGTACAACGACAAAGAGCAAGCGTTGGAACAGTTTATTCATAATTGGGGTTTCGTTCCAATCGATTTGCAGAAGATGGTGATGCTCGAAAATGACGACACGACGTTTACTCTGCAGCACACACTTTACCTGTGTGAAAAGCTTAATGTCCCGCTTGTATTTGATTTACATCACCATTTGGCTAACCATGAAAATGAAGATTGGAAGCAGCATTGGGGACGTATCGTCTCGTCATGGCAGCATTCACCGTTGCCGCTGAAAATGCATATTTCAAGCCCGAGAAGCGATCAAGATTTCCGGGCCCATAACGATTTTATTGATGCACAAATGTTTATGAATTTTTTAAATGAAATTAAAGGAACGGTAGAACAAATCGACTGTATGATTGAAGCGAAACAAAAAGACGAAGCTTTATTTCGCCTCGTCAGAGATTTAGAAGGTTATAAAGAAGTTGAATTTATTGATGGAGCCAGTTTTTATATTAGATAAAAGCGAAAAGGGGACACCGAAATTTGAACGCGTGTCTCTTTTCTTTTTATTTCAACATAACACAAGTTTAGATCTATTTAAATAAACTATGTTCTAAATAATCAAATATCTAAAAAAGAATTATCAGTTAAACATAGAAAGAGACGTCATAGATTGGCCCCAATTTTTTGTTTTAATAAAAATTCATTTCGTTTTAGCGATAAAAAATCCGCTTCAAAAAATGAAGCGGACCTCTTATTTCTTT
Source organism: Anoxybacillus tepidamans PS2 (assembly GCF_000620165.1). GTDB lineage: Bacteria > Bacillota > Bacilli > Bacillales > Anoxybacillaceae > Anoxybacteroides > Anoxybacteroides tepidamans_A. Next base: position 123,396 of record NZ_JHVN01000010.1, on the reverse strand, counting down.
TTAATTAGTGGTGTGATGAAACTGCTTGATCTATATGCTGCAAGTGCTTGCTTCCAAGTAAAATAGCAAAAATCCCAAAGGTTACTGCAAGTGCACCGGTATAGAAAGGAACATGCGGATTATACCATTCAGCTAATTTGCTTGCCAGCCACGGACCTATTGCCCCAAAAACAAACCGTATGAAACTGTAGGCCGCTGAAGCCGTGGACCGCTCAACCGGAGCTGCCACCATAACAGCTGTCGTAATCAATGTATTATTCACACCTAAGAATGCTCCAGCTACAACAACAGCTATAATTACAGTTATTTGCGAGGATGTCCAAATCCCCATGACAAGCAGGGTAACAGCAAAGCACAGTAGCATAGCGCACATTGAACGAATCGTTCCCAATCGGCTCTGCAGCTTAGGCGCTACGAAGACGGAAGTAATGGCTAGAAAAAGCCCCCATCCAAAGAAAACAAACCCAAGTCCATGCTCATTTAAATTCATGACAAACGGCGTGTATGCCATCAAAGTGAAAAAGCCAAAATTATAACATAAAGCAACAATTCCTAACATTAAAAGAGCAGGATAACGCAATGCTTTAAACGGATCAGCAAGGGAAGTTCTTGTTTTTGGTTTCGGTAATTTTGGCAGCAAAATAAAAATAGAAGTGAATGCCAAGGCCATAAGAGCACCTACGCCAAAAAATGGACCGCGCCACGAAATAGAGCCTAATTCCCCACCAAGCAATGGCCCGACGGAAATCCCTAGGCCGAGGGCAGCTTCATATAAAATGATCGCTTTGGCTGGTCCGCCATGGGATAATCCGACAATGGCAGACAGAGCCGTTGCGATAAACAAGGCATTGCCAAGTCCCCAACCCGCTCGAAATCCAACAAGTTGTTCAATGCTGTTTGATAATCCCCCGAGAACGGAGAATACAACAATCAAAAAAGTTCCTGCTAATAAAGTCCCTTTAGTTCCGAATCTGCTCGAAACAAATCCAGTGATTAACATAGCGAGTCCCGTGATCAGCGTATAGCTTGAAAACAAAAGAGAAACCTGGCTAGGAGAAGCATTTAATTTGCTGGCGATAGCCGGAAGAATGGGATCGACCAGCCCTAATCCCATGAATGAAATAACACACGCAAACGCTACCGCCCACACCGCTTTAGGCTGATCTAATATACCAGCTTTTTGAGGTTGAAGTTCCTCATCAGTCAATTTTAATGTAGATTTCATAAATCAATCCCCCCAAAAAAATGTGTAGATTACAAATTGGACAGTTCTTGATTGATTTTTACCATTGCCGCTTGTGCACGTTCTCTAAGAGTCTTCAGTTCCGATTGGACACTAAGTATTTTCTCGATCTTTTCCTCAATCATTTCAAGTTGATCATCAAGTACTTCTATAATTTCAGCTAGTTTTACTTTCCGTTCCTTGGGATCGGTTACTTTTCGATAGTCGGCACGTTGATTTTCTAATGTTTCTCTTAGCGAAATAAAGTGTTGTAACTCTTGTAGCGTAAATCCTAATACTTCTTTAGCGATTGTAATTTTTTTTAAAAACTCAACATGCTCTTGTGTATAAAGTCTCGTTCCTCCTTTGCTGCGCGGAGGGGGAGGCAAAAGGCCAATTTCTTCATAGTATCGAATAGTCCGTTTACTCAACCCGCTTTGTTTTGCTACATCGTCAATCTTTAATATTTCATCCATAAAATGACAACCTCCTATTGATATTATTATATTTACATTTAACGTTAACGTCAATTTTTTTAAAAATAATAGTTGAGCAATGAATTAAAGGGTGTATATATAGAAAACATTTTTCATCGCTTGTTGTTTGATGAAATGCCAGATCTCTAGTCCTGAGAAAAAGTTTGAAATTTCTTATGTATAAAAACAGGAAAACAGGGGATTACTATACTCGACAGATTGATATTGGGCTATAGCCAAGCGGTAAGGCAACGGACTTTGACTCCGTGATGCGCTGGTTCGAATCCAGCTAGCCCAGTTCCATTCATTTCGCTAAATAACATATAGCATAAGCCATTGCCGTTTTTCTTTTGTACAGTTAAGATAAGCGGGATGGCTTTTTTTCTGCAAGCAAAGAAATTAAAAAAGTAAAAAAAATCAAGTTATTTGGATTTTCCGCTAAATCGTAGTAAAATGGAAAATGTAATCGTTTTATCTCTCATGAATCTGCCGCGATATGCGAAATCTGCACATCAATGGGGGAGATAGAGTGCGAGGGTGGCACTCTGTTGTGTACGATTTTCGCGCACTGCGCTCTTTCATGCGAGAATTTGTAATTAGTCTTGGAGGGTTATTTAAAGATGAACACGCTTAGTGACAGTCACAGAAATCCATGGAGAAACTTTCACGGTCCAAATCTTGGATACGTCATGGAAATGTACGAGCAATACTTGCAAGATCCAAGCATGGTTGACCCGCAATTAAAAGAATTGTTTGATCGTTGGGGTCCACCTCAATTTGATGACAGCGGCGGAAATGACAGCAAGGATATAATAAATTACCCAAGCGCGCCAGCCAATTTATTTGAAAAATATGTTCAGGCAGTGAAATTGGCCGATTATATTCGAACGTTCGGTCATTTAGGCGCAAAAATTAATCCGTTAGAAACTTCTCAACAAGATGTACATATTGATATTGGAAAGTTTGGACTAACAGAAAATGATTTAAAATCGATTCCATCTTCCGTCATCAGCCCATATTTACCTCAGCATATAAAAAACGGGCTTGAGGCGATTCAATATTTAAAAGGGGTCTATACATCGAAGTTAGCATTTGAATTTGGCCATGTTCAAGATGAAAAAGAGAAAAATTGGCTGTTCCAAATGGTTGAATCGGGAAGCTATCAACCCGTTCTTTCGAATGAAAAGAAAAAAGAGTTGTTAAAACGTTTAACTGAAGTGGAAGTGTTTGAACAATTTTTGCATCGGACGTTCGTTGGTCAAAAACGTTTTTCGATTGAAGGACTTGATACGTTAGTACCATTGCTTGATGAGATTATTTCCGAATCGGTGCAGGCAGGAACAAAATCTATTAACATTGGAATGGCTCATCGAGGGCGCTTAAATGTATTGGCTCATGTGTTAGGAAAGCCTTATGAAATGATTTTTGCTGAATTCCAGCATGCGCCCAATAAGGAATTGATCCCATCAGAAGGGTCAATCGGAATTACATATGGCTGGACGGGCGACGTCAAATACCATTTAGGATTAGATCGAAAAATCAAAAAAGAGAATACGGTTCGCGCGGTTATTACGTTAGCTAACAATCCGAGCCATTTGGAGTTCGTCAATCCTGTTGTTGTTGGCTATACGCGGGCTGCTCAAGAAACGCGAAATAAACCGGGGTTCCCAGAACAAGATGAGAACAAATCGTTTGCTATTTTAATTCACGGCGATGCAGCATTTCCGGGGCAAGGCGTGGTAGCGGAAACATTAAATTTAAGCCGATTAAGAGGCTATAAAACAGGCGGAACGATCCATATTATCGCAAACAATATGATCGGGTTTACAACAGAAAGCGAAGATTCCCGCTCTACAAAATATGCAAGCGACTTAGCCAAAGGATTTGAAATTCCGATTGTGCACGTTAATGCGGATGATCCGGAAGCGGTGCTTTCGGCTGCTCACTTGGCAGTCATTTACCGTCAAACATTTAAAAAGGATTTTCTCATCGACTTAATTGGATATCGTCGTCACGGTCATAATGAAATGGATGAGCCAGCAGCGACGAATCCGTTAATGTATCAAATCATTCGGAAACATCCGACCGTCCGCAATCTTTATGCCGATCATCTTAAACAACAGGGAATCATCGGCTCTAACGACGAGGAACGCCAATTTACAGAGGAAGTTGAGAAAAAGCTACAAGCTGCTTATAAGAAAGTGGCAGATGTAAAAGAAGAGCTTGACTATGAAATGAACCCACCGGAAGTGGCGGAAAAAGGCATTCCAAAAATCGATACGCGCGTGCCTGTTCACGTACTTGAACAAGTAAACCGAGAACTTGTGCAATGGCCGGAAGATTTTCGCGTATTTAGCAAGTTAGGACGGATTTTGCAACGGCGCATCAATGCCTTTGAAGAGAACAAAATCGATTGGGCCCATGCCGAGGCGTTGGCGTTTGCGACCATCCTTCAAGATGGTGTTCCAATTCGATTGTCAGGACAAGATTCGGAGCGGGGAACGTTTGCCCATCGTCATCTTATGCTGCATGATGAAACTACTGGAAAAACGTTCTCGCCGCTACATCATTTATCTAATAGCACGGCGTCTTTTGCGGTTCATAACAGCCCGCTATCTGAGATGAGCGTACTTGGATTTGAATATGGCTATAACGTGTTGGCTCCGGAAACGTTAGTGCTTTGGGAAGCGCAATTTGGCGATTTTGCTAACTCTGCTCAAGTGATTATCGATCAGTTTATTTCATCCGGCAGAGCGAAATGGGGTCAAAAATCCGGTCTTGTAATGCTGCTTCCTCATGGTTACGAAGGACAAGGACCTGAGCATTCAAGTGCCCGTTTAGAACGATTCCTTTCATTAGCGGCTGAAAATAACTGGACAATTGCCAATATGACAAAATCGTCGCAATACTTCCATATTCTACGCCGGCAAGCGTTGATTTTGCAAAAAGAGGAAGTTCGACCGCTTATCATTATGTCGCCGAAAAGTTTATTGCGTCACCCGTTAGTTGTTTCAGGTGCGGCGGATTTGAGCGAAGGAAGTTTCGAACCGGTATTGGCCCAGCCAGGGTTGGGGCAACACCCAGAACAAGTGGAGCGCTTAATCTTGTGTTCTGGTAAAATTGCAATTGATTTAGCAGAAAAATTAAATGAGGTGCAAGAGAAAGATTGGTTCCATATCTTGCGCGTCGAGGAATTGTATCCGTTCCCTATGGAGGAAATCACCCGTTATATTGAACAACTACCGAATTTAAAAGAAATAGTATGGGTGCAGGAAGAGCCGAAGAATATGGGGGCTTGGAACTTTGTCGAACCTCGATTGCTTAAATTAGCGCCTAAAGGTGTTCAAGTTTCTTATATTGGACGCAGAAGACGTTCAAGCACAGCAGAAGGAGATCCAGTTGTTCACAAGAAAGAGCAAGCGAGAATTATCAATCAAGCGTTGACACGCTCGTAATCGTTAAGTCAAATATAGGTGAGGATAGCGAAAGGAGATATAACAGTGGCAGAGATCAAAGTACCAGAATTAGCAGAATCGATAACAGAAGGAACCATTTCGCAATGGCTGAAAAAACCGGGAGACTTTGTGCATAAAGGAGAATCCATTGCTGAACTTGAAACCGATAAAGTTAATGTCGAATTGATGGCTGAGGAATCAGGGGTTATCACTCAATTGCTTTTTAATGAAGGGGACACGGTGCGAGTGGGTGATACGATCGCCATTGTATCAGCAGAAGCAGAAGCAAGTACCCCTCCGGTAGCGGAAGCCCCGCAACAACCTGTACAGGAAATGCAACCAACGGCTGTACAAGCGGAACCTGTGAAGCAGGAAGCAGAAGCGAAGTCAGCTCAGCGACCAATTGCTTCGCCGGCGGCACGCAAACTCGCGCGCGAAAAAGGCATCGACTTGGCGGCCGTCACACCGGTGGATCCGCTTGGCCGCATCCGCAAACATGATGTAGAAGCGCATGCGAGTCGTCCTGCGGCAGCATCTCCACAAACTCCAGCAGTGGAGGGGACAAAGCCAGCAGCCGTTGAATCGTTCGATCCGGAAAAACCAGTCGAGCGCATGAAAATGTCGCGCCGCCGCCAAACAATCGCAAAACGCCTTGTTGAAGTACAGCACACAGCAGCGATGTTGACAACATTTAATGAAATCGACATGACGGCGGTTATGAACTTGCGCAAGCGCCGCAAAGATGCGTTTTATCAAGAGCATGAGGTACGCCTCGGTTTTATGTCATTCTTTACAAAGGCCGTCGTAGCCGCATTGAAAAAATATCCGTTGTTAAACGCCGAGATTCAAGGCGATGAAATCATCGTGAAAAAATACTATGACATCGGTGTAGCTGTCTCTACGGATGAAGGTTTAGTCGTCCCTGTTGTGCGCGATGCAGATAAGAAAAATTTTGCCGAGATCGAACGCGAGATTCTACACTTAGCGACAAAAGCCCGCGAAAACAAATTAAGCTTAAAAGATTTGCAGGGCGGTACATTTACGATCACAAACGGCGGAGTATTTGGTTCACTAATGTCAACTCCGATCTTAAACGGACCACAAGTCGGTATTCTAGGGATGCACAAGGTTCAACTTCGTCCTGTAGCTATTGATGAAGAACGGATGGAAAATCGTCCAATGATGTATGTAGCATTATCGTACGATCACCGAATCATCGATGGCAAAGAAGCAGTCGGCTTCTTAGTGAAAGTAAAAGAACTTCTCGAAGATCCAGAGCAATTATTGTTAGAATCGTAAGCATGAGGGTTTCCCCTCATGCTTTTTATTTGCCGCGGCATTAGTCGTAAAGATGGTGAGAGTGAGAATTGTACGCTACGTACAATTATAATCAAGTAGGTTTTTATGGCACAAAATAACGACACAAAACGAGCGGGCTGAATATTGATCGCTTTGTCAGTGCCCATATTTCTTATTCCGTTTGTAACTCCTTTTTCTCGGTGTCGACAACAGCCAAAGTAGTTATTGGAAGTGTTTCTTTAATTGTGGGGGAGGTGTTGTGTTAGTTCGAGGCTCTTCTTGTCGGAAAAAACGGTGCAAGAATATATGAAACGTTTCTTTAAGAAAAATGCAGGAGATTGTTAGACTTGTACAGAAACTGATAAAACAAAATATAGAGTTTTACGGATGAATAATGAATGGAAAAGGAGCTTGGCTGTATGGAGAATGACAAACGTTTATCTCCGGTGGAGGCAGCTAGACAATTTGTGCATCAATTTTTTCCTCGATGTCACGGAGCATTGTTGAGCGGGAGTGTAGTCCGGGGGGAGGAAACCAATACTTCTGATCTTGATATCGTTGTTTTCGATGACAAGTTCCCAGCTTCTTTTCGTGAATCACTCACCGCTTTTGGATGGCCGATTGAAGTGTTTGCACATAACCTAACATCCTATAAAGATTTTTTTGAAAACGATCGGAAAAGCGCGACACCGTGTTTGCCAAAGATGGTGGCAGAAGGAGTTGTATTAATTGATAGGGGATGCATCGCAGCGATCAAGAAAGAAGCAAACGAACTGTTGAGAGAAGGACCCGAGCCGTGGACTGAAGAAATCGTGAAACTAAAACGATATTTGATAACCGATGCTCTTGATGATTTTATGGGAGCTAGTGATCGATCGGAAGAGTTATGTATTGCCAATACACTAGTCGACTTAATTCACGAATTTATTTTGCGTACGAACGGCTGTTGGGTAGGAACATCAAAATGGATGGTCCGCGCGTTGCGTCAATATGATGAAGCATTCGATTCGTTTTATAGACTTGGAAGGAAAGATAAAATTATTGCATTAGTCGATCGTGTACTCGAGCCTTACGGCGGCAGGTTGTTCAATGGTTTTTCCATTGGAAAATAAGAGAGGAATTTGAATTCTAGGATTTTACTATCAACATGAACATGTTTGCCATGTGGTGCTTATGAAGATGAGGAGTTGAATAAAGGGAAAATTAGTAGAGGGGAGGGCATTGGCATCGGTCGCTTAACAGGAGAGAAAGTAGTCGTCCGAGAAATTTGTCCAGTGGATTTACCTATTCTTTGGCATTATATTTACGGCGAGAAAGACCCAGAATGGAAAAGGTGGGATGCTCCTTATTTTCCGCTTACATTCGAAACGAAGGAAGCGTATATAGAAAGAATGACCAATTGGATAAATAACAAAGAAGACGTTCCATCGCGAATGGTTATTGAAGCACAAGAAAGGATTATTGGAACTGTTTCATACTATTGGGAGCATAAAGAGTCGCTTTGGCTGGAAGTCGGCATTGTCATTTACGATTCTTCATACTGGAACGGTGGGTATGGGACTGAGGCGCTGAAATTGTGGATTGATTATTTATTCGCATCGATGCCTCTTGTGCGCGTGGGCTTGGCAACATGGTCTGGGAATGAACGAATGATTCGCTGCGCCGAGAAACTCGGGATGAAAATGGAAGGACGTTTGCGCAAGTGTCGATGGTACAATGGCCAATATTATGATTCGATTCGAATGGGAGTCTTGCGGGAGGAGTGGAACGAAAAAAAACAAGGGCTCAACGTTCGTTGACCCCTTGTTAGGCTCCTTTTGGTTCCTCATACTTTTTATGATTAACTTTTTCCTTCATAAGCAGCGGGTATAAGATGAGCCCTGCTACGAATAAGCCGATGCCTAAGAAAAACGTATGCCAATCCGCCGTGCCTGTTTTTATCACCCAAAGCGAGTACAGAAGCGCGGCGCATGTAATCAAGCCGTCACGTACACGCCGAGGCGCTTCGTTTTGATATGTTTCTCCTGTCACAATGAGCTTTAACTGATATAAGGTTGAGACAAGGTATGGAACGAGGTAAGCGAGCGTCGCCACCACAATGGCAAATTTATACGCTTCATTCATCGTTCCCGATATTGTTGAAAACAAGAAGATTTGTGTCATAAAATTGGTCATAAACAACGAGTTCGTTGGGCTGCCGTTTTTGTTCGTTTTTGCAAAAAAATGTGGAAATAACGCCTCTTTTGCCGCTTGGTACGGCACCTCTGAGCTGACCACAATCCAGCCAACCGTTGAGCCAAAAAGGGAAATAAGCGCTAAAATCGCCATCATGTAGGCACCGCTGTTTCCGATCACAGAATAGAGGGCATCGACGAGCGGCTTTTGTGATTGTCTTAACTCTTCTTGTGACAGAGCCCCCATCGTTAACAATGTAATTCCTATATAAATAAGAACAGAAATAACAAGACCAAGCAATGTTGCTTTTTTAACGTCTTTTGGTGATTTAGCACGGTTTGATAGCATCACTGCGGACTCAATCCCGATAAACGCCCAGAGCATCGTAAGAGCGGCTCCATTCATTTGATTCGGTACGGAGACCGTATGTCCTTTTTTATCAATAAAAGAAAGGCTTTCACCTAAATTGGCGCTGTTAAATACCCAAACTGTTCCAACAATATAAAGGAGAAAGCCGAGTACTTTTGCTCCTGTTGCCAAAATATTCACATTCCCAGCTTTTTGAAAATCCCGAACAAGAATCGAATGAATTCCCCATAATACGATAGTGCATATTATAAAAGTAAGTATTTTTCCTGTTTCTAAAGAAAATGTGCCGATCGTTAATAACACGTGTTTGCTTTGCATGATAGGAAAAAAAGTGCTTAAATATCCAGCAAACGAGATGATGACAGAGGCAGTCGCCGCCCAGTTTGCAGCCCAATACCCCCAAGCCATGCTGTAGCCGGCTACATTTCCTATTCGCGGGGAAGAAAACATCGCTTGCGCGTAGCTTTGCGGTCCCGCTTTTAATTCTGGTTTTCTTATTGCTAAGTTTCCGAACACGAGCGCGAGCATCCATACTCCTAAACCGGTCGCGGCCCATGCCAGCACCGCTCCCATTGGACTTGCCACTTGCGCAAGGTTGGCTGGAATCATAAAAATACCGCCGCCAACCATATTTCCGATGACAAAAGCTGTTAAAATCCATACCCCCCATTTTTTTGTTGCCATTGTATAGACCTCCTTGTGTGTTATAAGTAGTGCTGAGGGTCAGTTTATTTTAATCCTTTCCCATCATATATCATCTTTTTAGTTTGGTAAAGTGATAATATAGTAGAGTGATAAAGTTGTTTAATTTCGAAAAATATTTATTTTCGGGATTTATTTTTTTCTAAAAATGAAACGAAAGTTTTCAATTAAATCCCATATAAATAAAACTATGTTCTAAATAATCAATACAAATAAAGAAAAAAAAAGTAAATAAGAGATAGCACAAAAGTAACATCATTCATAAAAAAAGGCGGCAAATCAATTGCCGCTTCATCTTTCTATCGATTGATCGAAACGGGCACGGCGATGGATGCCATACATAATCGGAGCACCAACTGCCATCGTGATAAATTCCCCTGCCGCTGCCGTCAACCAAGTTAAAAGAAATGGTAAATCCAATGCTAGTTTCAACTCCCAGGCAATGATAAACATTGTAAATGTAAATACAATTGTGTTTAACGCCATCCGTACCCAAATATTTTTTACGTAACGCATCAATGCCATAGTTGTTAACAAAGCGATTACCGATTGCCCAACTCCAAATATAAGGTCGTACATGCCTAAAGGTGAAAAAAAGAAATTCGCCAAAAACACACCTAATACAATTCCGAAAAAATACTTTTTATTAAATACAATGAGATGATTTAAAATTTCCGACACGCGAAATTGTACATTTGTGAAGCCAAATGGCTGAATCAGCATTGTTACTACGATGTACACAGCAGCTAAAATACCGTTTGCAACTATCGTTCTTACGTTCATTTTTTCTTCTTCTCCTTTTTACAACATAAATAATGTTATGGGACATCAAGAGCCGCGAAACAAACGATATTTTAACATAAAAAGAGAAAAGATTGTAATTCATAAAATGTAGCGTTCAACACATTCCGAATATTGTTCCTATAAGAAAAAGAACATAAAATGAATATAGCTAAGCCCTTGCAAATTTTAAGAGGTTTTTTGCTTGAAGGAGGGATAGGGATGGATATGATGAAAGAGTTGGCGAAGCAAATCGCGAACGCCAGTACGATTACTGTTTTAACTGGAGCAGGAATGAGTACAGAATCAGGTATCCCGGATTTTCGCAGCAATAATGGAATTTACGCACAAGAAAAAAATGTCGAACATTACCTATCAGAACATTATTTTACCAAAGACCCTGTTGACTTTTGGCGACGGTTCAAACGAATATTTTCACTAAAATTAATGGGCTCGTTTTCTCCGAATATGGGGCATTTCTTTCTTCGCGAATTGGAAGAACGGGGAAAGAGAGTGATCGTTTTAACGCAGAACATTGATGGGCTACATACAAAAGCAGGGAGTACTAATGTTATTGAATTGCACGGCACCTTACAGACCGCCACATGTCCTGCATGCGGTGAAAAATATGACTTATCATTTATTAATTCACATGATGTCCCTTCTTGCCAAAAGAAGACATGCGGCGAATTCCTAAAACCCGATGTGGTTCTCTTTGGTGGGATCGTTCCAAAGATCGACGAGGCATTTGAGACAGCAGCGAAAAGCGAGTTATTGCTAGCTATGGGAACGAGCCTTGAAGTGATGCCTGTCAATCATATTCCTTTTTACGTCTCCTCCGAGTCTCCTGATACATATAAAGCGATTATCAACAAAACTCCGACTCGAATGGATCACATTTTCGATCTTGCCATCCATAGCGGAATCGGGGACACCGTCGCTAAATTGCGTTCATATATGGCTGAACTATAATAACACCGCTGAGGAGGAGACAGCAATGGAACAAATTTTAGTCACTGGCGTTACAGGCAATGTCGGGCGCGAGGTAGCAGAAGCGCTTAAAAAGAAAAACACGCCGTTTGTATGCGGCGTAAGGAATGTTGAAAAGCTGTATATTATACTAATGGAACTGGGCCCCCATCAGAAGCAAAGTATATTGATGATCACCTTTAGGAACTAATGGAACCTTACCGTTTTATCTGAAGGATATTTCGGTTTAGGTTCTGTTCCTGATTTGGAGGAAAAATATGAAGAAAAAAAGGGTTTTATTTACTACTTTTATTATTTTTCTAATGATTATATTTGGAGTGATGGTTTTTTCAAAAACATTAAGTCTAAACAGTATTGCTATCAGTGAAACGAATGTGGGGGACAAAATTATTTCCATTAAGGGGAATATAGCTGAAAGCGGAACTAAATATAAAGGATATTCTATAAGCGAGAAAAATGGAACCCTTTTTATTAATATTAAGGGCAGCCTATTTTCATTTGGAGATAAAGATAGTTCCTTCGATATCAAAATTAATAAAGGGAAATATGGCCATATCAATAAAATATTATTGCATGATAGGGCCCATAATCGTCAAATTTGGCCCGAAAAATAGTGTATTGATGGCATGAAGATAAACGGAACAAATTAAAACACTATTGAATACTGTAATCCAGCAATATTTTTCAATATCTTTTATTGTTTCAAATAAAAAAGCCTCCTCCTTAGACATAGACTTCTAAGGAAGAGGCGGTTGATAAAAGCGCATTTATTTGGATGGCGCGGAAAAATACCGTTTTAAAAGTTGAATAGCCTCCATAATGGTATTGCGTTGCACAGAAGTCGCCTTATAAATTAAATGTATTGGCTGAGCAGGAGGGGTGATATTAAATTTATAATTGATTTTCTTGAAAATGTTCTTCAAATTAGACATTTCTACGACGCGTTCTGGAATAAAAGCCACTCCCTTGCCTCGCTTCACAAATTCCAACAACGCTTCGCTATGCCCCACCTCTACAAACGGAATATAACTTTCCCCAAACTCTAAACGAAACCAATGTCTAAAACTCTTGCCCCAATTTAGATAAATGAGCGGAATGGATTTCAACCGTTCAGCATCCAGTTCCATTTCTTCAACATCTTTAGAACTATAAAGATAAAAAGAGTCGTACCCTATGATTTCCTTCTTAATATTGTCCTCTGCCGGGGCATGATAGACGAACCCGATGTCAATTGTATTGTCTAAAATGCCTTCTACCACTTGCGAAGAATGGTCTGTTATAAATGAATAATGAACCCCTTCGTTATTTTCCGCAAATTTAAAAACCCAATCGACGAATTTGTGATCCCATAAGGAATAGGTCATTCCTACACGGATGACTTTTTTCTGTTCTACATAACTTCTCGCAATTTCCTTCGTTTTTTCAATGATGGCAAACTGTCGCTCTAGTAGAGGATAAATTTCCTTTCCAAACGGTGAAAGTTCTACTTTCTTATTGGTTCTTAACAATAAACATTGACCGTAAAACCGTTCTAAATTTTGAATTCTGGAAGTGACAGTCGACTGAGTAATATGCAGTTCATCAGCTGCCTTCGTGAAGTTTTTTAGCCGGGAAACAGTGAGAAATGTTTGAATATGATCCAAGTCCATTTAAATCACCTATCCATTAAAAAATTCAATTAATACAATAAAATAATTCAATTAGACGATTATTTACTACCATTTTACAATAAAGGAAGAGGTGACAAAAATGATTAGCAATTATATTGAAAACCATTTCCACACTTGGCTGGAGGAGTTAAATAAGTTTTTACAGATTAGAAGCGTAAGCACTCATCAGTACTCTAATCAGCAAGCGATGAATCGGGCGGTTTACTTTTTACAACAGCATTTACAAAACATTGGTTTTAGCGAAACAAAGATCGTAAACACAAATGGATATCCCATTATTATAGGAAACAAAAGCGTCGACCCACGATATCCGACCATTTTAATTTACGGTCATTATGATGTTCAACCGGAAGGAGATATAAGACAATGGGATTCCAATCCTTTTCAATTAGAAATACGAAATGGATATATTTATGGAAGAGGGGCTGCCGATAATAAAGGGCAGCTTTGGATGCAGTTAAAAACATTGCAATCCTTAAATAGCCTCGATCCTTCTTTACCGGTTAATTTTAGAATCATCATCGAAGGGGAAGAGGAGATCGGCAGCAAAAGTTTGAAGCAGCTTCTCCAAAAGGAGTTGATAAAAGCTGACTGCGTTGTCATTTCTGATACTGCTATGCTGGGAGATGATATTCCGTCTATATGTTACGGGCTGAGGGGATTCATCGGTTTCGAAATCATTGTTCAAGGTGCCAATCAAGATTTGCATTCAGGCAGCTTTTACGGTGGAACGGTCCCTAATCCTGTCCACGCGTTAGCCTGTCTCTTACAATCAATGAAATCAGCAGACGGAAAAATAGTAATTGAAGGCTTTTACGATGATGTCGCACCAATTCCACTGCAGGAAAAAGAAGAATTTGCCCAGCTTCCTTTTGATTTGCTGCAGCTACAACGAAAGATCGGCATCTCGGAATGGTTTGGAGAACCCGGTTATTCGTATTTTGAGAGAATTTGGACTAGGCCTACATTAGAAATTACTTCTATTACTAGCGGAAATGAAGAGATGGAAGAACATAATATCATTCCATCAATCGCAAGAGCAAAGGGACTTTGTCGCTTAGTGCCTAACCAACATCCAGCGAACATAAAACGAGCGATTGCAAGACATATTCAACAGCATACGCCGCCTGGAGTGAACGTAAACGTACGTTTTGCAGACGAAGCAATGCCCTACGTGTTGCCTATCGATCATCCGCTGTTGCCCATCGCAAAAGAAGCGCTGGAACAAAGTTTTAAAAAACACGCTTATTATATTCGCGCGGGCGGATCTATACCAATCGTATCGTTATTACATGAGCATTTGCAGGCACCGGTGCTATTGCTAGGGTTTAGCAGCCCAACAGCAAATGCACACGGCCCAAATGAGCGCCTGTCGCTAGACGTCTTTCGAAAAGGAATCAAAAGCTTATATTCTTTTTACAGAAAGTTCGGTGAGTGGTATGAAACACGCCATTAAGCGAAACACCAATGCCAAACATCTCGAATGTTTACAATGCGAAACCATTTACCCAATCGATGATTATTTTGAAGGATGTCCGGCATGCCAGAAAAAAGAGAAACCTTCGAATGTAACCATGATTTACTCTAATTATAAAAAATGCATGCTTCCCTATGATCATTACATTTCCATGGGAGAAGGGTGTACGCCACTACTGACTGTAGATCTTAACGAGGGACCTCTCTACCTAAAATACGAGGGGCAAAATCCCACCGGCTCCCACAAAGACAGAATGAGCGCTCTCATTGTAACGAGAGCCATCGAAAAGGGATACAGAGGAGTGGCCGTCGCATCAAGCGGAAATGCGGGATTGTCCTTCGCAGCCTACTGTGCCTATTCAGGGCTCGATTGTATCGTCATTTCAACAAGAGAGCTTAATAAGAACATCCAAAGTTATATAAAGTATTATGGAGCTCGCCTTATCCTGACGGAGACGGCGATGCAGCGATGGGAACAATTAAAACAACTAACGAAGGAAGGATTTTATCCAGGAAGCAATTACGCGAATCCTCCAATTGGAACAGTTCATTTCGGCGTGCAAGGTTATAAATGTATTGCTTATGAGATTGTCAGTCAACTGCAAGGGAGCATCCCCACCAAAATTATCGTTCCTACATCAAGAGGAGATTTATTAGCAGGAATCTGGCAAGGGTTTAAAGAAATGGAAATGAACTCTCTTCCGAAAATGATTGCGGTCGAGCCGTTTGCTCGAATCACCGCCGTTCTAAAAGGAGAAGCTTATACCAATTCGTTCGCAGGGAAAACCGTTTTAAAATCAATCGCAGGCTCAACTGTTACATACCAAGCCGTATCTGCAGTCCGCCAGTCTAGAGGGGAAGCGATCGTTGTATCAGGGGAAGAAGCATTGGAAGCACAGCGACAATTAATGAAAAAGGGGATCTTTTTAGAAGTTTCATCCGCATCGGTTGTTAGCGCCTATCAGAAACTAAGGCGACGAAGAGCAATCGACAAAGATGATTTAGTCGTAGCGATAGGAACTTCCTCTGGATTTATCGAAATCTAACATGTTGGGGAAAGGAGGAAGCGAAATGGGGCGCTCTTTTTACGCGCTGCTTGTCAGCCAGACGGCCGCGAATCTATGTTTTGCCTTTTATACAATGGTCATTGTGATGCATTTATATAATGAAACAGGCTCTACTACTTTATCTGCCGCCGCCACAACAATCAGCATGATCGCTCGCATCGCTAGCAGCACGCTTTTGCCAACCATATCGGATCGCTTCAAGCCAACGAAGCTATTAATGCTCGCTCAATGGGCGCAATTGGGCTTTCTTGCAATTCTAATTTTCTTCGTTTTTCAAAATATATCAGCTTTATTATTAATATTGACGTTCGTTGTCATGGCACTTATTTCGTTCTTTAACGGTTTTTTCTCCCCAATGAAAGGGGTGATTGTTCGTGCGGTTGTGCCTGAAAACGAAAGAATTAGGGCAAACAGCCTGATCTCCAGCATCGACCAAACTTTTTTGTTTGCTAGTTGGACATTCTGTGGGCTATTGCTATCGGTAATAGGAAAAGAAGCGACTCTCATGCTTGCGTCCAGCCTCCTCTTATTATCGATCGGCAGTTTATATACGATCCAACTAAAAGAATCATCTCAAATCGAAGGACAGGAAAGCCTATTTAACCGTTTGACAGGAGGTTGGACATATCTGTTTCAGCATCGCGGATTACGGGTGATAATCGCGATGGATGTGATGGAATCTCTCGTTGGAACGATTTGGATGGGAGCAGTGACTCTTACATATGTCAAAGAAGTGCTTGGGAAAGCGGAAACATGGTGGGGCTATATTAATGGTGCTTATTATTTCGGAACAATTATTGGGGGATTGATTGTCTATCGTCTTTCTAAGATGATGAGGGGTCGTTTGGTCTCCTCGATGATCGCAGGCTCTTTTTTGTTTGGTTTATTCACTTTGATATATGGGCTCGTTTCCAATCCTTATTTTGCGTTATTGCTCGTTCTTGTGATGGGACCTTCTTATCAAATAAGAGACCTCGCTCAAGAAACGATGTTGCAAAACAGCGCTGACGAAAAAACATTGGCAAAGATTCTTGCTGCTCGGTCCGCCCTTGTTCAGCTCGTGATGCTTCTCTCTACCATCACCATTGGGGCTCTTGTAGATATGGTTGGAGTCCGCTTTATCTACATCTTCTCAGGCTGTCTATTACTCTTTTCAACATCGTTTGGCTTCATTTATTTACATATGCGCAAATTTGGACAGCTGCTCGAATCCGAACATATTAAAGTGTAGTAGTTAAGAGAAATAACCGACAACAACAATTATGGTCCATGTTCTATCTTGATCCTAAAAAATTGTATAAGGACAATTGACGGAGAGGATAGTGCTATTCAACTAATATATTATGAACTCGATGTGGAACAGCAGACCGAAAAGAACTAGCATTGCTGGGCTTTAATGCTAAAAAGGAGGATGTGCTCCTCCTTTTTTATTTTGGAATAAACCAAAAATTATACTTTTGAACTATTAATCCTTTTAATGATTTTTGCCGGATTTCCTCCTACTACAACATTATCTGGTACGTCTTTTGTTACGACCGCCCCGGAGGCGACAACAACATTATTACCAATCGTCACCCCGGGATTGATCACAGCTTTGCCGCCGATCCAAACATTATCACCGATGGTGACCGGCTTTCCATATTCTAAACCTGACATTCTTTCAATCGGATCGATCGGATGGGTAGCCGTATAAATATGGACCCCAGGAGCAATCAAACAGTTATCGCCAATTTTAATTTCGCATACATCCAAAAAAACACAATCAAAATTTGCGAAAAAATTTTCACCGACATGGATGTTATATCCATAATCGCAATAAAAAGGAGGTTCGATATATAAATTTGCCCCGGTGGACCCAAAAAGTTCCTTCAATAGAGAAATGCGCTTATTATGCTCTGTTTCCAATGTTTGATTCAATAATCTAGTTAATCGCCGAGCACGCTCCCGTTCAGCTATTAACTCAGGATCTGAGGCCTTATATAATTCACCATTTAGCATTTTTTCTTTTTCAGTCTTCATTTTAATCCTCCTTGATTGTACAATTCAAATTAATTACAGCCGACTTCACTGATGATACCTTATATTACCATAATTAGAATCACTAATATATAGAAATCCAGTTTCTTTGGTACATTCAGACAACCGATAATTGTGATTAGCAGTGTCTAGTAAATGATTTTAGGAGAGGGATGAAGATGAGTGAGAGATTTCAAATTCGGAAGGCCACTATTCAAGACATCCATGAAATGATTGCGTTGCGTTTACAGCTGTTGAAAGAGCTTAGAGAAGTACAGACTCAAGAGGAGGAAGAGGCTGTCGCCGCATCAACGCGAACATATTTAGAAAGCACATTGAACAGTGATTTTATTTCTTATTTAGCAGTCTGCAATAACTCTATTGTGAGTATAAGCAGAATGGTATTATTTCAGCGGCCGCCTTACATCAAAAATCTTGAAGGGCGAGAAGCCTATGTGCTCAACATGTATACCGTTCCTGAATATCGCGGAAGAGGCCTAGCCAAAAAACTATTAGAAAATTGTATTAAAGAATGTCAAAACATAGGAGTGAAGCGAGTTTGGCTCCACGCGTCCGCTAAAGGAATGCCGCTGTACAAAAAAATGGGCTTTACTTTCAAAAACAATGAAATGGAATTGTTTATTTAGGATTTGCTATTTTTGTTTTCTATAATTAAATTATGTAAACCTAAACATAGTTACAAAACAAGGAGGGAAGCAAAGGGGCCGCTCCTTGTTGTTATTCCATATCTTCATGGACCAAAGTGTTCATTAATCGCTTCATCGATTGTGACACCCATTTTTTTCGATGGTATACAATTTGCAGACAAAGTTTGATTTCGCTGCGAGAAAACAGGATACGAGTTAATGCCCCTTTTTTAAGTTCATCTTCTACTGCCATTAGCGGTAAAAACGCTACTCCGAGGCCATAAGCTACACATCGCTTAATCGCTTCGATGCTCCCCAACTCAATTGTGTATTCAAAACGCATTCCATGCTGGCGATATAAGTTTTCGATGATTTCCCGGTAGCTGCAACCTTGTTCGGTAACAATAAGCTTTTCATCAATTAAATCTTGCATGTTGATCTCGTCTAAGCGAGATAAAGGATGGTTAGGCCTGGCAACTAACACTAACGGTTCTTCTTTGATGACAGTGAAATGTAAATCCGGATCTTCCTGTCGTTGATCGAGGATAATGGCTAAATCGAATTTTCCTTGCTTGACGCCTTTCAATAAATTTTTACAAATATTTTGTTGAAGCAACAAATTCACCTTCGGATGCTTATTTTTAAAAACCTGCAAATAGGGCGGTAGATAAAAACCGGCCACCGACTCAATCGTGCCAATCGATAAGCTTCCAGCAAGTTCCGCTTGTTCGGAAAGGCTTTGTTTCGCTTCATCAAGCAAACTAATAATTTGGTTGGCGTATTCTAATAGTTCCATTCCTGCCGACGTTAGCTTAATCTTGCCTCCCCATCGTTCAAACAATGCAACGCCAAATTCTTCTTCAAGTTTTTTAATTTGTGTCGTTACACTCGATTGCGCATATCCTAACATTTCCCCGGCTTTCGTAAAACTGTTCCACTTTGCCACTTCACGAAATGTTTGCAAATAATCAACATTCATTCCTATCGAGCTCCTATCAAAAATATTGATGAACAATATCAATTATTATCAATAACACCTATGACCAAATATTTGTAGAATTTATTATAACAGAAGTTCGATAAACAATGAGGAGGATTTTTTATGGCAACGAATCATATGAAAACTTATATGTTGCTGTTTTTAACCGCTGCAAGTTGGGGAGGCGCTTTCGTCGCCGGAAAAATTGCAACCGTTAGTTTACATCCCGTCTCTGTCGCTTTTTTTCGTTTTTTAGGAGCTAGCCTCATTTTATTTCCGTTGCTGCGTTGGAAACAGCCTAAAACGCCCACTCCGACGAAAAAGGATTGGGGATTATTCGCGCTGCTCGGCCTTACAGGCATTTTTTTATATAACATTTGCTTTTTTGTTGCTACAAAATATGCGCCGATTGTCAAAAGCTCTTTAGTGATTGCCGTCAACGCTCCATTGATCACGCTGTTTTCGGCGCTGTTTCTTAAAGAAAAAATGAATTGGAAAAGTATATTGGGAATGATAATGGCGTTATTCGGGGCTCTATATATTATTACTAACGGGCAATTATCGATTCTTGTAAAATTAGGCTTGGCTCCGATCGATTTTGTCTTAGTGGGCGCCTGCCTCAGCTGGAGCATTTATTCCGTTATTGGGAAAGTGGTGATGAGAAAATACAGTCCACTCGCCGCAACCACTTACGCGTCAGGCTTCGGAACGATCTTTTTGGCTCCTTTTGCGCTGTATTATACTTCCACCGCATCGATCAAAACGAGCGGATGGGAAGTATGGATCAGCGTGCTGTACGTAGCAGTCATTGTTTCCGCCATTAGCTTCGTTTGGTGGTACAATGGAATTCAAAAGGTAGGTGCTTCAACAGCTTCCATTTTTATTAATGTCATGCCTATTTCCGCTGCCGTGATGGGAACGATCTTTTTTAATGAACACCTTACAATGACCCACGTAATCGGAGCGTTATTCGTATTCGGTGGGATTCTTTTTAATATTTACAGCAAACAGGAAACAAAGGCACATGCCCTTCCAAATGAAAAAAGGGCGCATGCCTAATGAACATGGGGCTGCATTTTCTCTCGGTTCCGCTAGTAGATAAAAATATTTTCGTTTTCAGCCAAAAAAGCAAAACAAAAAAGAGTAGCCATGCGTCGGTAGCCGTCCGTCATCGCTGTTTCTCGTAAAATATGCACTATCGTCATATGGATGGATGACAGCGGTATATCTTTGTTTATTTTTAGCTTAAAAGAGCTCTGTTTCAAGGAGGATGTATATGAATAGCAATCACCCGCCAGCTTTAGTGATTATCGATGTGCAACAAGGGTTTGAGGATGACGTATGGGGAAAGCGTAATAATCCCAACGCTGAAGAACGCATCCGTCATCTTTTGCAACTATGGAGAACTCTCCAGTGGCCGGTTATCCATATTCAACACGTATCGACCAATCCGTATTCCCCTTTATCACCTAACGGAAGGGGAGTCCTATTCAAAGAGATTGTAAAGCCTTTAGATGGGGAAAAAGTGATTCAAAAAAATGTCAACAGCGCTTTTATTGGGACCGATTTGGAATCATATTTAAAACAACATAATATTGCGGATGTCGTAATTGTCGGGTTAACTACTCCACACTGTGTATCAACTACGGTTAGAATGAGTGGAAATTTAGGATTCAACACGTATGTAATTTCCGATGCTACTGCTGCGTTCGGTCTGAGGGGACCCGATGGGATTTACTATGATGCGGACCAGATTCATAATATATCCCTTGCCACTTTGCATGGGGAATTCGCAACCGTTCTTACAGCTGAGGAATTGATTAAACAATTTATCGGCCAATAACTACATATTGTTTTTTTTACAACAAATAATGTACATTAGCGATGTCATATTCCAAGTACTGATGGTATTGATATTATTAGTGCCGGCCTTATTGATTGCAGGGGCTCTATTGTTTGTCTTTTCAGCAAAAAAGCGAAAAGCGCAATTGAAAAGAATAGAAGGAAGATTAGAGCAAATTTCCAAGCTAGTCGATCAACAATAAAAGGATGTCCTTCGCTTAGACATCCTTTTTCACTTATATATTTTTCAAAAAACAGTTTACAACCTCATTTTATTTGGATATAATTTACTTTGTAACATGATTTCGGAAGGAGGATGAACACAATGAAAACAATGATGGAAATGATGAAACAAACAACTGAACAAACACAAACGATTCGACCTTCCGAGCCTGTTACGGTGACGACTCTTTAGATAGCAGAACAAATGCCGCGGGAAGGGGATCGTTTTCCTGCGGCTTTTTTGTGCCTAAAGCTGCAGGATTGCGCCATTCCTGCGGCTTTTTTATGTTTCAAGCCGCGGGAAGCCCCTTTTTGACCCGCGGCTTTTATTTATGAAAGGAGGTGAGAGATCATGACGATTCATCTACTGTTCATTTCCATCACTTTTCAACGGAGAAGGTGGACGATGGAAGAAATCGAACAAGAGCAGATAATAAGACAAGTTGAGGAAGAATTGATGAACCGCAAATGCTTGATACAACAACCATTTTAAAACAAATTTTACATTAAGGAGGAACGGAAGATGAAAATTAAATGGATGGTATTCATGCTGCCTGCTGGAGAGATCAACAGCGGCTAGACGATCACGGAAAATAAGGGGAGATGATCCGGAATGTTTGCGGTATTATGGAAGCTTCGCGCGTTTTTTAGGCAACACTGGAAACGGTATACTCTAGCTATTGCGCTTTTAGTTATAGGTGGCATTTTGGAAATGATTCCGCCTAAATTAATGGGAGCCGCTATTGACGACATTTATTCAGATGGCTTCACCGAAGGGAAACTTCTTAAATACACCGTATCATTATTAGGATTGGCGATTTTTATCTACGGTGTCAACTATACATGGATGTACCAGTTATTCGGTGGCGCATTTTTGTTAGAAAAAATATTACGTTCTCGCTTTATGAGACATTTGCTGAAAATGACCCCTGCTTTTTATGAAAAAAATCGTACCGGAGATTTAATGGCCAAAGCCACCAATGACTTAAAAGCGATATCTAATACAGCGGGGTTCGGCATTTTGACACTTGTCGATTCAAGCGCATTTATGCTGGTGATTTTATTTACAATGGTTATTTTCATTAGCTGGAAGTTAACGCTGGCTTCTGTTTTGCCGCTTCCTTTCATGGCGCTAGCGATGAACATTTACGGTAAAAAAATTCACGAACGCTTCACTAAAGCACAAGATGCGTTTGGAGACATGAACGATTATGTACTTGAATCGATTTCCGGCGTCCGCGTTATTCGCGCTTATGTACAGGAGAAAGCGGATGAGGCCCGATTCCAAGCGTTAACAGAAGAGGTATATAAAAAGAATATGAAAGTGGCCCAAATCGACTCACTATTCGACCCAACCATTAAAGTGCTTGTCGGCCTTAGTTATTTAATTGGTTTAGGGTACGGTTCGTATTTAGTGTTCCACCAAGAAATTACACTTGGTGAGCTCGTTTCTTTCAACGTCTATTTAGGGATGATGATTTGGCCGATGTTTGCCATCGGTGAGCTGATTAATATCATGCAGCGCGGTAACGCTTCACTCGACCGCGTCAACGAAACGCTCGCCTATGTCCCAGATGTGCAAAACCATCCGGAGCCGCTTTCCGTCGAAACACCAGAGTCGATTGTGTTTCATCAAGTGTCGTTCCGCTACCCATCATCAAACACTAATAATTTAGAGAACGTATCATTTACACTCCAACGCGGCCAAACACTTGGCATTGTTGGACGGACGGGAAGCGGAAAAACAACGCTTGTGAAACAATTGTTGCGCGAGTATCCGTTAGGAACAGGGAGCATAACAATCTCAGGTGTTCCGCTTGAACGAATCCCAATCGAACAGATTCACGGATGGATCGGTTATGTTCCGCAAGATCACGTATTGTTTTCAAAGACCGTCAAAGAAAATATTTTATTCGGACGAAAAGAGGCTACAGATGAAGAGTTAAATAAAGTAATAGATGCGGCTGCATTTCGCAAAGATATACAGATGCTCCCTAAAGGGTTAGACACGTTAGTAGGAGAAAAAGGAATCGCCTTATCAGGAGGACAAAAGCAGCGGCTTTCCATTGCCCGCGCTCTCTTGGTGAACCCGGAAATTTTAATTTTAGACGATGCCCTTTCAGCGGTAGATGCGAGAACGGAGGCAGCCATTATTGAAAATATTCGAAATGAGCGGGCAGGAAAAACGACGATCATTACAACGCATCGCTTATCTGCTGTCGAGCATGCCGATTGGATTATCGTGTTAGACGAAGGACAAATTGCAGAAGAAGGAACGCATGAACAGTTGCTAACACAAGACGGCTGGTATAAAGAGCAATGGATCCGCCAACAAGCAGCAGAGACATCGGAAGAAAAGGAGGTGCTTCTATGAACGTAGGAAAACGGTTATTAGCTTATGCCCTCCAATATAAAAAAATGATGATGGCTGCGCTTCTCATGCTTGCTGTTTCAGTTGCCGCTGAGTTAACCGGGCCGTTCATCGCTAAAAAAATGATCGATCAACATATTTTAGGAATCGAGTCTTCCTGGTATGAGACGACAAAAAGTGAGGACGCCGTTTTCTATCAAGGACGATGGTACAAACGAGGCCGTTATTTTGCGAAAGAGGAATCGAAAGGAAGAGAAGTGCGCATTTTGCAAATTGGCCGGAATTACTACTTCGTAAACGAGGCAATAGCGTTAGATGGCAAACGATCGATCAAGAATGGAATCGTAACGATTCGTCGTGGTGAACAGGCGGTTTCGTATCCGGCGAAAAAACTCTCCATCGAAGAATTGTTGAATTTTTATCAGCCGGAAATTCACCGCATTGTTTACTTGTTATGCATTTACCTCGCATTACTAGTGGCGGCAACCGTCTTCCAATACGGACAGCGCTACTACTTGCAGATGGCTGCCAACCGAATTATTCAAAGAATGCGAAAGGATGTATTTGCCCACATTCAACGGTTACCGATTCGTTACTTTGACAGTTTGCCGGCGGGAAAAATCGTTGCCCGCGCCACGAACGATACAGAGGCGATTCGCGAATTATATGTGACGGTGTTAGCGACATTTTTTACAAGCCTTGTCTATATTGCTGGTATTTTTATCGCTCTGTTTCTATTAGATGTGCGTCTTGCTCTTGTTTGTCTCATCCTTGTGCCAATTTTAGCGATTTGGATGAAAATTTATCGCAAGTATGCCTCTAAATATAACCATATCATTCGTTCACGTCTCAGCGACATTAATGCGATGATTAACGAATCAATTCAAGGAATGTCGATAATCCGGATATTTCGACGACAAAAAGAAACGGAGCATGAATTTGAACAACTCAATCAAGAGTATTTCACTTATCAAAATAAACTCCAAAGCTTAAATGCGCTCACGTCGCACAATTTAGTAGGGGTGTTGCGGAATATCGCGTTCGTTGCGCTCATTTGGCATTTTGGCGGCAACTCCTTGGATGATCAAGCAGTTTCATTAGGAGTGCTTTACGCATTCGTTGACTATCTCAATCGTTTGTTTCAGCCGATAACGGGGATGGTAAACCAACTTTCGAATCTTGAACAGGCGCTCGTCGCCTCGAATCGTGTCTTTGCGCTTCTTGATGAGCCTGGCGATGATGTGTATGAAGGAGATATGCCGCGCTATAAAGGAAATGTTGTCTTTGAAAATGTGTATTTTGCTTATAAAGAAGGCGAGTATGTATTAAAAGACATTTCATTTACGGCCAGAGAAGGAGAGACGATTGCGCTTGTGGGACATACAGGTTCCGGAAAAAGTTCAATTATGAATTTGTTGTTCCGCTTTTACGATATTCAAAAAGGGCGCATTTTAATTGATGGAATAGATATTAAAGACATTCCGAAACAAATGCTTCGAAAACATATGGGCATCGTTCTGCAAGATCCGTTTTTATTTACCGGAACGATTGCTTCTAATGTGAGTTTGCACGACCCTCACATCACTCGCGAGCGGGTAGTAAAGGCGCTTCGCGACATTGGTGCCGAGAAACTGCTGAAAAACTTGCCGAATGGATTTGATGAACCAGTGATCGAAAAAGGGAGCACCTTATCATCGGGTCAACGGCAACTGATTTCCTTTGCCCGCGCATTGGCATTCGATCCGGCGATTTTAGTACTTGATGAAGCGACAGCCAACATTGACACGGAAACGGAAGCGGTGATTCAACAGGCGCTCGATGTATTAAAACAAGGGCGAACGACGTTTATTATTGCCCATCGTTTATCGACCATTAAAAATGCCGATCAAATTCTTGTGCTAGACCGCGGGACAATCGTAGAACGCGGCACTCATGAGGAATTGCTGAAAAAGAAAGGGAAGTATTACCAAATGTATCAGCTGCAACAGGGCGACACCACGAAAGTCGGTTGATCTTACAAACGCAGGGAGTTAACGTGCTCCCTGCGTTGTTTCTTTAATCTGTCGTTCATCATACAACACAATGTTTACTCTACAAATAAGAGTCTCTATAAAAAAATAAATCAACTGGTATAGACAACTAGATAATATAATGTTAGTATTAATGTTAGAAAGAAGGGATGAAACGGTGGATCGGTTTTTACTCAAAAATGCAACCATATATACAGAAAAAGGGCCAATTGAACAAGGGTGTATCTTAATTGAAAGCGGAAAAATTGCTTATGTTGGCCCGTTATTGCCTTTCCCTAACGTGGAAGGGATTGAACTAGGCAAGCAGTATTATGTTGTTCCAGGTTTTATCGATCTTCATATTCACGGGGCTGCTGGTTCCGATGTGATGGATGCAACGCCAGAAGCATTACAAACAATGGCATCTGTGCTGCCTGAAGAGGGAACAACAAGTTTTCTTGCAACAACAATGACCGCACCTGCTAATGAAATTGAAAACGCTGTGCAGAACGTAGCAAACTATATACATTTTTACAATCAACCGGGGACGGCCGAGGTGCTCGGAATTCATTTAGAAGGGCCATTCCTTTCGCCAAAACGCGCGGGAGCACAGCATCCACGCCATATCGTCGCACCTGATATCGAGCTATTCCAAAGATGGCAAAAGGAAGCAAGAGGAACCATCCGTCTTGTTACATTGGCACCGGAAGAGCCAAATGGGCTTCTTCTGACCGCTTATCTCAAAAAATCCGGCGTCATCGCCTCGATTGGCCACTCTGATGCGGTCTACGATCAAGTAAAAGAAGCCATCCAAGCGGGAATTACACACGCGACTCATTTGTTTAACGGCATGCGCGGCCTGCATCATCGCGAACCAGGAGTCGTCGGCGCGGTTCTCATGCATGATGAAGTGCTATGTGAATTAATTGTCGATGGAATCCATGTCGCTCCGGAAATGGTCCGATTTGCCTATCGGAACAAAGGAAAAGAAGGGCTTATTGTCATTACAGACGCGATGCGCGCCAAATGCCTCGGCAATGGAAAATACGAATTGGGCGGGCAGGAAGTCATCGTTCAAGACGAACAAGCAACATTAAAAGATGGAACGCTAGCAGGCAGCATCTTAAAACTAAAAGATGCCGTGAAAAAGATGATGTCGTTCACAGGTTGCTCGCTTGAAGATGTTATTCGCATGGCCAGTTGGAATCCCGCAAAACAATTGGGCGTTCTTGATCGAAAAGGCAGCATTTCTGAAGGGAAAGACGCGGACCTTGTAGTGTTAAATGAAAAATATGAAGTGACCATGACATTTTGCCGCGGAACATTAGCATATAAGAAACAAGAGGTGAACTAGAATGAAAGTCATCGAAGTAAAAGATTATGAGGAAATGAGCCAAAAAGCCGCGGAAATCATCAGCAGCTACGTAAGAATAAAGCCCCATGCTGTGCTTGGCTTGGCGACGGGGGAAACGGTGCTCGGAACATATGCCGCTCTTGCGGAGGACTATCGAAACAATCAAACATCCTATCGAAAGGTACGTACCGTTAATCTAGACGAGTACATCGGGCTCAATCCCGAGCATCCGAATAGCTATCACTACTATATGAAGCACCATTTCTTTCAGTTTATCGATATCCCGATGTCACAAACGTATCTTCCAAACGGCCTTGCCGCTGATTATCAAGAAGAGTGCACACGTTATGAGGAGGTGATCGAAACATTAGGCGGGATTGATTTGCAAGTGCTGGGAATTGGAAGAAACGGACACATCGGTTTTAATGAGCCAGGCACTTCGTTTGATTCTACTACCCATATTGTAAAACTTGCGGAGTCAACTCGGAAAGCCAATGCACGCTTTTTTCCTTCGCTAGAGCAAGTGCCGACTCATGCGATCACAATGGGGATTGCGACCATTATGAAAAGTCGGCAAATCCTCTTGCTCGTATCCGGGAAGAAAAAAGCGTCCATTATGTCCCAACTGCTAGAAGGAAACGTAACCCCTTCTATTCCAGCATCGATTTTACAAACTCATCCAAATGTAGCCATCATCGCGGACGAAGAAGCGCTATCGCTTGTAAGCAAAGAACAAAGAAAGGTGCACGTACAATGATTAATAAACATTCACCGCTTCCTATCTATTATCAACTTGAACAAGGGATTAGAGAAATGATTGAAAAAGGGGAACTCGAGCCAGGGGAAATGATCCCGTCCGAGCGAGAATGGGCGGAAAGGTACGACATTAGCAGAATGACGGTTCGCCAAGCGATTAACAATTTAGTGAACGATGGATATTTAGTAAGGCAAAGGGGAAAAGGAACGTTTGTCGCCACTAAAAAAATCGAACAGCCTTTAAAAGGGCTCACAAGCTTTTCTGAAGATATGCGGGCAAGAGGCATGGAACCAGGGACGAAAGTATTAAATTTTTGCATCATTCCAGCGAATGCATCGCTAGCGCAGCAGCTTCATATTCAGGAAGGGGACGATGTTTACGAAATCCGTCGTATTCGCCTTGCCGACCAGTTGCCGATGGCGTTAGAAACCGCATATGTTCCTTGCTCGCTCGTTCCGAATTTAACAAAAGAAATTGTAAGCGGTTCCTTTTATGAGTTTATCGAACATCAGCTAGGATTCACCATTCGCTCGGCTACTCAAGTATTAGAAGCATCTATCGCGCGAAAAATGGAAGCAGACCTTTTACACATTAAAGAAGGCGCACCGGTGCTCTTGATTCAGCGCAACAGCTATTTAGAAGCCGGACAGCCGCTTGAAGTCGTCAAATCGATTTATCGGGCGGACCGCTACAAATTCATGATTGAGATGGAAAGATAAGCTTGATGGCTTGTGAAAAGATGATAGGAAAAGGAGAGAGGGTATATATGTTAGGATTTTTCCAACGGCTCGGAAAAGCGCTCATGCTTCCCATTGCTGTCCTTCCGGCGGCTGCGTTATTGCTTCGTTTAGGGCAACCTGATTTGTTGAATGTTCCTTTTATCGCCGCAACAGGGGATGCGATTTTTTCCAATTTAGCATTGCTATTTGCGATCGGGATTGCTGTAGGGCTGGCAAAGGATAACAATGGAGCAGCCGCTTTAGCTGGCGCCATCGGGTACTTTGTATTAACCAAAGGAGCGGCTTCGATCAACGATAAGATTAATATGTCGGTACTAGGCGGATTTATTTCCGGAATTACAGCGGGACTTTTATACAATCGCTATCATAACATCAAATTGCCCGACTGGCTCGGATTTTTTGGCGGCAAGCGATTTGTGCCGATTATTACGTCGTTTACCATGCTGATATTAGCGATTGTGTTTGGCTATGTGTGGCCGCCGATTCAAAGCGGAATCAATACCGTCGGCGAATGGATTGTTGGCGCTGGGGCCGTTGGAGTCGGGATTTTCGGGTTTTTAAACCGATTGTTAATTCCTGTCGGGCTGCACCATGTGTTAAATAGCTTAGTATGGTTTGTGTTTGGGGAGTTTAACGGAAAGACGGGAGACTTGAACCGCTTCTTCGCCGGAGATCCTAGTGCAGGCATTTTTATGGCGGGCTTTTTCCCAGTGATGATGTTCGGTCTTCCAGCGGCGGCGCTTGCCATGATCGCTACAGCCAAAAAAGAGCGCCGCAAAGCGGTTGCTGGCGCATTGATTGGAGTGGCCTTTACCTCGTTTTTAACAGGGGTAACCGAACCGATTGAGTTTTTATTTATGTTTTTATCGCCATTGCTTTATTTTGTTCATGCCGTCTTAACAGGTCTTTCGCTGTTCATTGCAACAGAGCTAGGCATCCATCATGGGTTCGGCTTTTCAGCCGGAGCGATTGACTTTTTCTTAAACTGGGGAATCGCTAAAAAGCCATTTTTGCTGCTCGTGCAAGGAGTGATTTACGGCCTCATTTATTTTGTTGTTTTCTACGTCCTTATTAAGAAATTAGATTTAAAAACACCGGGACGGGAAGATGAAGATGAGGAAAAGAAGATGGAAAGCGCTTCGACCGCAGCAAACAACAAATATGATCAACTGGCCCATCAATATATGAAAGCGTTAGGGGGCAAAGAAAATCTGGCACAAATTGATAACTGCATAACGCGTTTGCGCCTAAAAGTCAACGATATGTCAAAAGTCAATGAACATGAACTGAAACGCCTAGGAGCAAAAGGGGTTATTCGTCTAAACCAAACCGATCTTCAAGTGGTCGTTGGCACCGATGTGGAGTTTGTGGCTAACGAAATGAAAAAGTTATAATAGAACGATCGCAGGCCATATCTATAAATGAGATGGTCTGCGATATCTAATACCCACTATAAAAACGATCAAGCACCAAGGAGGTGAAAACGAAAGATGTTAGGAAAAAAATATGCGCAACTCATCCAACAACAGCTTCAACTAGTGGAAGAAACGCAATGGGAATCGATTACGAAAGCAGCCCGTATGATCGCCCTTTCCATTAAGGAAGGCGGGCTTTTGCATATTTTCGGC
The DNA here is from genome assembly GCF_000620165.1 of Anoxybacillus tepidamans PS2. Classification (GTDB taxonomy): domain Bacteria; phylum Bacillota; class Bacilli; order Bacillales; family Anoxybacillaceae; genus Anoxybacteroides; species Anoxybacteroides tepidamans_A. The sequence goes on along the minus strand of NZ_JHVN01000010.1, from coordinate 93,150 downwards.
TGCGGCCATTCGCATATGCTGGCTGAGGAAGTGTTCTATCGCGCAGGTGGGTTGGTGCCGATTAACCCCATTCTTGAACCGAGCGTGATGCTTCATGAAGGAGCCGTTAAAAGCTCCATGATCGAGAGAATGCCAGGATATGCTTCGATTATTTTAAATCAATATACCATTCAATCCAATGAAGTTATGATTATTGCATCGAACTCAGGAGTGAATGTATTGCCGATCGAAATGGCTATGGAAGCCGTTAAAAAAGGGTTAAAAGTCATTGCCATTACATCCTCCGCTTATTCCCAAGCACCTTCTCGCCATCCCTCGGGTAAAAAGCTTTACGAACTGGCGCATATTGTCATTGATAGCCAGCTTCCTTACGGAGATGCCCTAGTTGAAATTCCCCGGTTAGATATAAAAACAGCCCCTGGTTCCACGGTGGTAGGAGCATTCATTTTAAATATGCTAATCGCTGAAGTCGTAGAGGAACTCATTCGCTTCAACATTGCCCCGCCGATCTTTATGAGCGGAAATGTCGAAGGAGGGTTCGAGCATAATCGAAATTATATTGAGCAATACCGCCTACGCATCAAACACTTATAAGGCACCGATGAATGGATCATTGACGGAATTGCTTTACAAACGCAGCAATCTCCATTATCTCCTCTTATGAATGCGTACAAAATATTAGAGACAGAGGCACGACCTCAATGATACAAGTTATAATTGTATAAAATTTTTATGGAATTATTATCAAGTAGATCTGCATCATTTGCCACATAATTATTTATAAAAAAGAGAGGGGAACATCTAGCCATGACGTTAAAAATAAAGCGATTATCGGAATGCACATTCGAAGAGGCAGTGAAAGCTTGGAATGCCGGATTTGAGGGGTATTATTTTGACGCGACGACAACCGTAGACAACTTTGTGAAGAGGCTTGTCGGGGAGGGGTTATCTCCTAAATTGTCCATCGTCGCTTTTCAAGGTCATGAACCGATTGGTATCGTAAAAAATGGCGTTCGTCTTTTCAATAAAACAAAAATAGCCTGGAATGGCGGAACAGGGGTCGCCTCTGCCTATCGGGGAAAAGGAATTGGAAAAGCGTTAATGGAGACAACGCTTGCAATTTATCAAGAGGAGGGTGTTGAACTTGCGACATTAGAGGCTATCAGCGATAATCAAAAAGCGATTTCCCTCTATGAAAAAATGGGATACGAAATCGTCGATGACCTTGAATATTTAGAGCTAAAAGGCGCGCAGCCCAACCCGTTTGGTTCCATTCAAGAGTACATAGTAGAGCAAACGATCCCTCAAGAAGTGAGCTTCCTGCCATTTTACAAAGGACAAAACCCGTGGCAAACACAATGGCAAAGTGCCAAGGACGGCGAGGCGCTGATCGTAAAAGATGAGCATGGGTTCGATATTGGATATGCTTACTATCGGAGAGTCTTTAATGTTAATGGAAAGCATGAAAGAACAATATTATTTCAATGCGAAGCCCATCCAGAGAGAAAAGATGCGGAAGGAATTATTCGTTTCTTGCTCAGCCGAGTTTTTGGTTCTTTTGGTGATGATGTGGTTAGAGTGGTCCCCAATGTACCCGTCAACCATTCTCCATTAACATATTCACTCTTAAAACAAATAGGGTTTCAGCCTATTGTCAACCAAGTATGGATGATGAAACAAATGTAATTTTTTTATACCAATAAACCTCTCCCACCTACACTTTGCTTAGAGGTGGGAGACTTCTCGGTGAATGTGTTAAAAATCGCAGCACTATACTCTCCACCTTACATAACGTAGTCTATTATGGATTCATCACGGCCACTTGATTTGAATAAACATTATAAGTGGTTTGACATCTTTTGAAAGGTGGAGGGTATATAATGAATGGAACATTGGAAGAGAAGGCGAGATTTGAGCACCGATTTTGGCTGCAAATCTTGGGCGACCATTCTCGATTTATCTACGAAGCTTTGGCCCCAAGCGAAAAAGAGGAAATTGAAATCGCCTCCCGGTTTATTCAAATATTCGATGCCCTTCTTAGCCGAGCCGAATCAGAAAACCTCTCACAGTTGACGGCCGCAGCCGAAGCAGAGGCATTAAAGCTTCGGGAATTTAAATTACGCCTCATCAAAAAACATTTGGTAGGCAATATTAAAATCCATCTTTCTCCTACATTTCTGAACCACATGGTGAACGAGTTAGAAGAATATTTAAGATTGTTACAGTTTTTTAAAACAAACCAAATCCCTCCGGTATATCATGAACTTCATCACCATCTCCTTTGGCTGTTAGATGCAGCCGGCCATGCAGGTTCCATATCGTCGAATCTGGATGATGTGGAGAAACCTTTCAAAGAGAAAAGTGAACAATATAAAAAGCAGTTTGAAGATTTTTATTTAAAAGCAGTGGAAATGACAGGCTATTTACGAGCCAATATATCCTCTTTCCCCGCATTAGAAAAAATGAATTCCGATGCGGCGTTAGCGATCAAACTGTTCCAGCACTTTCTGCACGAGCTAGAAGAACTTAAACTTAGCAACAAAGCGCTTGGCACATTTTCTGCATTAATGGCAGATCACATGTTTCGTGAAGAGTGCTATTATTTAATGAAGCTAGCCGAATCAGCCAACTTAGAAAAACCGAATTGTGATCCAACGAAACCAAGACTAAACGAAAGGCATTAACTTTTTCTATCCATTATCCATAAGGGGCGATAAAGTGAAAGCAACGCGAAATACAAGCAAGTGAACAAAAAGCGATTCTACCACCTTTATATAAAAGCCGACGGACAAAATGAACGATCGTGCGCAACATTCATCAAAGCGCATGACCTATCTATGTCTAGTCGGCTTTATTTATTTGTGGTTCAGTTTATTTTCATATCACTAAATCCTTATATCTTATATATCCCATAAATTACCTATATAAAGCACGAATAAAACGATTTTTTTAATCAATATTAATAACAAAATATTAAAGGAGATGATTAGATTGCCAATGCAACAAATTCAACGAGGTAATAACACGAATGAAATTTTAATTCCAAACGCCGCTGCTGCGATCGAACAAATGAAGCTAGAAATCGCACGCGAGTTTGGGGTTGTCCTTGGTCCGGATACAACATCTCGCGCCAACGGATCTGTCGGCGGGGAGATTACAAGACGTTTAGTGTCTATCGCTCAGCAAAAGTTGCAATCTGCTGTTCCTCCGGTTATCCATTAATCGGTTACAGATTTCGCTCAAAACCTCAAAAGGTGCCTCTCTGAGTAAAAGGGGCACCTTTTCATCTTCCCGTTAAGCGACAAAGCAGGGGGGATGAACCATTCAGTTCGCAATATCGACCAAGGCCCAGTGACAAAATGCCGAGAATTCGAGTTTGATGTACAACAAAAAGAGCGATTCCAACTCCAAAATTCGCCGACGATCTCTCCTTATGTTCCTCAACCTATCAACTTTTGTATCACACGATGTGTTAGATTCGGCACCATTTCCGTTGAATAAGTGATTTCCATTCTTTCAAGCTTTTTATGAGCATCCATACCATACGGCCCGATATTAATGACAGGTATATTAAGATCACGAATATCCTGATATTCTACATAATGTTTCGTTCCCCAACTAGGGTTGTTTTTGGCTACCGCTTTAATGCCATCTTCATCATCGCTTAAGGCTACGAAACTCATGTCCGAAATATAAGGGAAAAAGTTTCGAATGACGATAGGATGCTGATAGTGAGGCTGTATAGCTTTTACGGCTTGTTCTAACGCCGCAATAAGCACTTGTTCCTTTTTTGTTTTTCCGGTCAATTCAATTCTTGGTGAATAGAGAGATGAATAAAACAAAATGATAGCAGGGCTTTTATCTTTCATCCACTTCCACGCTTCTTCTACAACTCTAACCGAAAACATGCGCGTATCCAGTTCCTTATTCAGCAAAAGCTCTTGCTTAAACCGCTCCATATGTGCGGTGAAAGCGTCACCATGCTCCTTCACTAAAAGTTGCTCCATTTCTTCATATGTGAGCACCCTCGGTTGCCAAGGAATCGGGGTAAAGGGTTCACCGCTTAAAGAACAATATTGCTGATACCGCTCTTCAAATAAGGAAAGCGCCCGCTGAAAGGCAACCATCGCCTCTTGTTTTAGCTTTTCTAATACATCTTTCGGCGACCAAGAGTGGATGAAAAAATTATAATACACATAGGCTGATAACGCTGTTTGCACTGTATAAGACGGTTTTAAATCCGTTTGTTTGAGGGAAACAGGGGGCACTGTCGTTTCCCCATATGCTTCGTTGCAAAGTGTCGGATTATAATCAATCTGCTTGGTCAATTCTGCCGCAATGAAATTAGGGTCAAGCCCCTCAAAACAAGAGCCTACATGCGTTTCAGCACCGGTAATAAAAAATGACGGTAAAAGCTTTCCGACCGTTCCTTTATATATGTAGCGGTTTTCATCCCCTTCAAAGCGGGGAGACACAAAATCAGCATTAATGGCTGCAATATAATCAAATCCATGCTCCTTTCGCCATTTTTTCAGTATTTTTAATGCCGATAAAATTCCATGTGAACCGTCTTCTTCATCGCATTCTGCTAAAAATACGATGTTTCCATCCAGCTGTTCCGGATGTTCGGAATAATACTTAAGTAAATAGAGATGGCTCGCTAGCCCGCTTTTCATGTCAAGAACACCACGGCCGAATAACCAATCGCCAGACTCAATATGTTGTTTTGCGCAGAAAGGCAATTCCTGATATTTGAGCCTTTCCATCAATTCATCAGGGGAGCAGGCATAATCTTTTAAATGATTAAAATCATCAATGCCGACGGTGTCCATATGACCCATCAGAATCACTGTACGATTGCTAGCGCCTTTAGTCCCTTTTACAAACGCAAGCACATTATATCTTTCCATGTCATCTCCAATCGTTGGTGATAAAGCAATATGAGTCGGATGATTCATAAAATAAGGAAACGAAGACAAGAGTTGAAATAACCAATGAGCAATCGCTTTTTCCCCGTCCGTGTTCACAATGCTTTCAATTTGGACGAGCTGTTTGGTAAAAGCAAGCACTTCTTCGCGGCAACGAAGCATTCCATTCATTCCTCCTCTTTGTTTTGTAAATTCATAATATACAAAAAAATATATAAACATCAATTCTAATCGTGGTAAAATAATGGAAAACTGAAAGGAATTGCTCACACCATATATCCGTTTCCTTATTATAAAGAGGGGGCAAATAGGGATGGAGAACGTTGAGGAATGTTTTGCGAAATATCTATCTATTATTGATGACTCCTCAGCTACTATCGTGTCAACACGAGCAAGTGAAAGTCGATTTCGCCTCCATCTATCAAACGCATGAAATTACAAAGATTGAAATTATAAACGAGAACAACGGCCAACACAAAATAATCACCGATCCGAAACGTATCGAAAGCTGGGTGAATCGAGTTGGAAATATCACCTTCATTCGCGACGAAAACCAGGAAGAGAGGGCTCCTACTTTACTATATCCATACTCCGTAAAGGCTTATCATGATGAGCAGGAAATTGGGGATTTTGTAACAGGGAAACTGAAAGGGGTCTACTATAAGAGCAATCCAGCGTTTAACAAGCAAGTAAAAAACATTATTAGATTTAGTCAACTAACCCGAGATTGAGTCTTATGTATTGGCCCAAATCAGTTTTAATATGAGGGATACGGAAGAAATTTTACCTTTATCAATCTTAATAAACGGGAGTGAAATATAAAGTGAGAACGATCTTAACAATGGAAAATGTATCATTGATCAAGGAAGACCGGCTGATTTTAAAAGATATTCACTGGAAAGTCCATGAAAACGAACACTGGGCCATACTAGGTTTAAACGGCTCCGGAAAAACGTCATTGTTAAATATTGTATCCGGCTATCAATATCCAACAAGAGGGGAGGCTTCTGTCTTAGGACACACATTCGGAAAAACCAACTTGCCAGAGCTTCGCAAGCAAATTGGGTTTGTTAGCAGCTTTCTCGATCATTTCCATCAGACGCTCGCATTAGAAACAGTAGAGGATATTGTAGTCAGCGGAAAGTTCGCAACCATCGGACTGTACGATGAAATGACGGAAGAAGATCGCAAGCAAGCAGAACAGCTTTTGGCATCCTTCCGAATGGATCATTTAAAACAAAAAAACTATGCTACTTTATCGCAAGGTGAAAAGAGAAAGGTCCTCATCGCGAGAGCGCTCATGGCCAAGCCGAGCTTATTAATATTAGACGAGCCATCAGTAGGGTTGGATCTTTTCACCCGCGAAGAGCTACTATCATCCATCAAAGACATTATCAAGCACAAACAATGCCACGTCCTATATGTCACTCACTATATTGAGGAAATCATTGAAGAAATCACTCATGTGTTGTTACTAAAAGATGGAAAAATCGTGGCTAGCGGGAAAAAGGAAGACGTATTAACAGATGAATGTTTATCGGAAGCCTTCCAGCTAAAATTAAAAGTTCATTGGGAACATAGCCGGCCGTGGGTTTCTATCTATACCAAGGAAGCGTTGCCAAATACATAATGCCAATGCCTGTTTCACTCTTATCGCCATCTCTCCTCATCGGCTTAATATGCATGATTCTAATCGACTTGCAAAAACTATAAAGAGCATTATGAGATGGAGGAGAGGTACAACATGAATGTAAAAAATAAAGCACTACAACTATTCGTTTTAGCTAGCGCTCTCTCAATTTCAGCTTCGACCGCGCACGCCAATACCAATGCCGCGATCGGCTCTCCAATAGCCGATAACGATCATATGATCATGTCCACACTTTGGTATCAAAAATCGGGAGAGATGAAAGCACTTTATTATCAAGCATACAACCTAGGGAAAATGGTGGTCGACGGCGCGCTCCAACAGAAGCGCAACAATAGCTCAAAGAAACTAGCCATCGTGCTCGACATTGACGAAACCATTTTAAATAACAGCCCCTATGAAGCCTATATTATTAAAAAAGGAGTGCCGAACTTTACCGACTGGCATAAATGGGTGATGCAAGCACAAGCAGAAGCTCTTCCTGGCGCCGTTGAATTCCTTACATACGTTGATTCAAAAGGAATCGATATTTTCTACGTATCCAACCGCGATGAAAACGAGGTGGAAGCAACAATTAAAAACTTAAAAGAAAAAGGATTTCCGCAAGCAACGGCAGACCATATGCTGTTTCGCGCCAAAGAAAACAGCAAAGAACCTCGGAGGCAGCGAATTCAACGAACGCACGACATTATAGCCTTTTTTGGTGATAATTTAGGCGATTTTGCGAAAGAGTTCGACCAAAAGCCATTAGAAGAGCGCAACGCCAACGTGGATCGCTTCCATGAAGAGTTTGGGCGTAAATTTATTGTTCTTCCAAATCCGATGTACGGCGACTGGGAGAGCGCCATTTACGGCTACGGCCTCGACAAAACGCCTGCTGAAAAAGACAAAGTAAGAAAACAAGCATTGAACGCATATCCATTGAAATAACCGTTAGTAAAGTTTGATGCAAGTAACGATCATACCCTAAATATTTCTTCATTCAGCTCGAAAAGGTCGTTCATGGTGAACTGTCACCCAAAACGACCTTTTTCTTTCAGATGCTATCAGCCGATGCACCCAATTTATAGATAGCCCAGAACCCCTCCCTATTATATACTGGAAATAGGGTCTTATTATTTCTCCTAGAAAAAGGAGGTTTGTAATTTGCAAGCAACATGTATCCGCTTCTATGAATTCGGCAACCCTGAAAATGTCTTAAAATTGGAAAATAAACATATTCATCGACCTGCGAATGGAGAAGTGCTTGTTCGTATGCAAGCGAGCCCAATCAATCCGTCTGACTTGCTGCCAATCAGAGGGGCTTACTCTCACCGCATTTCCTTACCTGCGATTCCTGGGTATGAAGGAGTAGGGATTGTCGAAGATGTCGGTCCTTCCGTTTCCCAAGATTTGATTGGTAAGCGTGTCCTTCCTTTGCGGGGGGAAGGTACGTGGCAGGAGTTTGTCAAAACATCGGCCGAATTCGCAGTCGTGATCCCTGATTCTATCGATAATGATACTGCCGCGCAGCTATATATTAATCCCGTCACCGCATGGGTCATTTGTACAGAAATCTTAAAACTGCAACCGGGCAATATTTTATTAGTCAATGCTTGCGGCTCCTCGATTGGGCGGATTTTTGCCCAGCTTTCGAAAATTCTCGGATTTCGCCTGATCGCCGTGACAAGAAACGATCATCACACAAAAGAACTACTTGACCTCGGCGCTTCTGATGTGATTAATACGTCGAATACATCGTTATATCGAACCGTGATGGAACTTACGAATGGATTGGGTGCGACGGCCGCCATTGATTCCATCGGCGGAGCGGACGGCACTGAACTAGCCTTTTGCGTCCGTCCTGAAGGAGTGTTATTAACAATCGGCCTTTTATCAGGAACCCCCATCAATTGGATGGAAGTGTCGGAAAAGGCGAAAGTCCATATAAAACTGTTTCATCTTCGCCATTGGAATCAACAAGCATCCGTACAAGCTTGGCAAGAAACTTTTCACCATTTGATCGCGCTTATACATGAAAAAAAGCTGCAGTTGATGGCGCCTGCGTCCTCTTATCCATTATATGATATAAAAGAAGCGATCCGTGCAGTCGAATCCGCGCCATTGAATAAAGGAAAGATTTTTTTGACGAGCCCCTAAAACTTTACCTAAAGCTCGATTTTGGGTGATAGTGATGAAAGAGAAGCCCCCCAAAAAATCCATATCATTGGTTCGGTCGGGAGCGGAAAAACGACATTAGCAAGAACGTTATCAGCCCGGCTTCATATTCCGTTCTACGAATTGGATACCATCGTATGGAAAAGATCCAATTCCGGCGATATAAGAAAAAGTGAATGGTTTAAAGAAAAGCATATTGTTTAAAACTTCGAAATTATTATAATTGTATCTAGGTATACGATTGAAACCGGATACTTGCAAATAAAAGTAAAGGTGGGGAAGCAGCAGCACTCCATTCTAGACTTTAACGATTCGAGGTGCAAGCAACATGTGGAAAGGGTACATGCTCGTATTTTTATCAGCAACGGGATTTGCCTTCATTCCCATCTTTGCATTGTATGCATACGATAGCGGCGTAACAGTCACGACTTTGCTGTTTTTGCGCTTTGCGTTTGCTGCGCTTTTCTTTTTTATGTATCTACTAATTAAAGAAAAGCATTGGAAAGTGTCATGGTCTCATCTTTTGTATCTGTTTCTGTTAGGTGGCATTTGCTATACAATGCAATCTACCTTTTATTTTAATGCAGTGAAGTACATCCCGTCCTCGCTAGCGGCTTTATTGCTTTACCTAAATCCGATCTTTGTCGCTATTCTTTCGTTTTTCATCAATAAAGAGAAACTAACGATGCGAATCATCACTGCCATATGTATTTCTTTAGTAGGAATGATACTGGTGCTAGGAGCTCCGGCGGGAGGCATTCAACCGATCGGTATTGGACTAGCGATCGGAGCGGCAGTGATTTATTCGATCTATATTATCGTGGGAAATAAAGTGACGGCACAAGTACAGCCGATTACGACTAGCGCCTATATTGCGTTATTTGCCGCCATGTCCTTTTTTATAGGGGGCACATTGACGAAAACGCTTCATTTTCATTTTGATAATATCGGTTGGCTTCCGGTCATCGGAACCTCTTTCTTCTCTAGCATCCTCGCTATGCTGACATTTTTTGCTGGAATGAATATGATTGGACCAACTAAAGCATCGATTCTAAGTATGATTGAGCCAGTCATTACGTTTCTCTTATCTATGGTATTTTTGCATGAAAAAATGTCAATGATCCAAATCATTGGCGGGCTTATTGTACTAAGCGGCGCGATGCTAGTCGTAATGGCAAGAGAAAAAAGGGAAGAAAAGAAAGCAACCTCCATCGGTTAATGATGGAGGTTTTTAACACATTCACCGATTCATCTCCCACCTCTCAATGAAATGGAGGTGGGAGAGGTTCATTTTGAGGGCAGCGATAAAAGTGAGAAAGGCAGGAATTGCTGTTGCCCTTATCCAAATGAATATAAGCATGTTAGTTGGTATCACAAAAAGAGACTCAACTTCAGGAGGGAATCTTGTGAATCAAAACTTCCATAAATCTCCCGTTGCGTTTGTGACGGGAGCCTCAAGCGGCTTCGGGTTGCTGACAAGTGTGGCGCTTGCCCGCGAAGGTTATCGGGTAGTGGCTTCGATGCGAAACGTCCAGAATAGAGAACGGCTAGAAGCAGCCGCCCAAGAAGCAGCGGTTATCGATCAGTTGGAGATCGTTTCATTGGATGTCACCGACTTTTCCGCTGCGGAAACGGTTATTCAAGACGTAATTAACCGTTATGGGCAGATTGATTTATTGGTGAACAACGCCGGCTTTGCCGCAGGCGGTTTTACAGAAGAACTTGATATGGAAGAATGGCAGCAGCAATTCCAAACGAATTTTTTTGGGCTCGTCGCCGTAACAAAAGCGGTGTTGCCATCGATGAGAGAGCGGCGAAATGGCAAGATTGTCAACATCAGCAGCATCAGCGGGCGAATCGGGTTCCCTTCGATGGGCCCTTATGTAGCATCGAAATTTGCAGTGGAAGGGTTTAGCGAGTCGCTTCGCTTAGAGATGTTGCCGTACGGTGTCTATGTCGTGTTAATCGAACCAGGTTCCTACAAAACCGATATTTGGTCAAAAGGAATAGAAAGAGTAACGATCTCCTCCAATTCCGCCTATACCAAAGAGATGAACGCTATTTTGAAATACGTCCATCGCGTTGCAGAGACGGCACCTGCTCCAGATGAAGTCATCCGCAAGATTGTCGAAGTGGCAAAGTCCCCAGCCCCAGACTTACGATATCCAGTTGGCAGAGGGGTAAAACTAACGATGGCGCTGAAAAGTCGGCTGCCATGGAAGTGGTGGGAACGGATGGTCATCAAGCAATTTCACAAAGAAAAAAGACCGTGAGGAGATACCATCTAAAAAATCGGCGCCTCTTTCTTAAAAAGAAGAGAGGCGCCAGTTGGTATATGGCCGTATGTTAGTTTTCCTTTTTGTCTAATGCTTGTTTAAGCAATTCTCCTAAACTTGTGCCGAATGCGTCGTTTTCCGCGCTATATTTTTTCAACAGTGCCCGATCGTGACGACTTGTTGCTGTACTTTTCTTTTCCTCCGCTTTTTCTACGATATTGCAACGGCGGCATTGGAAATAAACGCCCGCTTTTCCTTCGTGAATTTCCATCCGCTTTTGACATTGCGGGCAGCGCCGCTTCGACAGCTTCGCTTCCTTTTTATGCTTGCGATAGCGACATTCCGTATTAGAACAGATGAGCACTTTACCTTCTTTCGTTGTCCGTTCCTTTAAAAACGAGCCGCATTCCGGGCACATTGATCCTGTTATATTATGCGCCCGATACGTCCGGTCGCTGTTTTTAATTTCGGCGACAAGCCGATCCGTTTGCTGACGGATGTTTTGCAGAAATGCTTTAGCGTTTCCTTTTCCGCGCGCAATGGCCTCCAGTTCTTTTTCCCACCGCGCTGTCAGCTCCGGAGATTTTAACTCTTCATTGACGAGATCTATCAGTTGTTTTCCTTTTCTCGTCGGATAAAACCGGCCATTTTTTCGCTCCACCGCTTCCGTCTCCACGAGACGTTCGATAATGTCAGCTCTTGTAGCCGGAGTGCCGAGGCCGTATTTTTCCATTTGCGATAAAATATCCGCCTCTGAATAACGGAGAGGAGGTTCGGTTCGTTCCTCTTTCATATCGAGCTCATACATCGTAAATGTTTGCCCTTTAGATAAGGCTAAAAGCGATGGGCTGACACGTTCAGCGTCCGTTTTTCCAAGCACTTTTTTAAATCCTATCTCTACAGCAACCGTTTCACGGGCTACAAATGTTTCGCCTCCTATATCAAATACGGCATGAACCGTTTCGTATTCGTACGCTGGATAAAATAGCGCCAGGAAACGGCGGGCGATTAAATCGTATAGCTTCCGTTCATCTTCAGAAAGCGCGTTCATATGAAGCGGCTCTTCCGTCGGGATGATCGCATGGTGGTCCGTTACTTTTTCATTATTGAATACCCGTCTTGTCATCACTTTTCCTTTACCTGAAAGCAGCGGACGCACTTCATCCTTGTAGCTTGATGCCATCGCTTCTAGCCTATCCATCATGGTTGATTCCATATCCATCGTTAAATAGCGCGAATCCGTACGCGGGTAAGTAACGAGTTTATGATGTTCGTAAAGTCGTTGCAATACGCTCAACGTTTTCTTAGCGGAGAAACCGAACCGCTTGTTGGCATCTTGCTGCAGCTCTGTTAAGTCATAAGGAAGAGGCTGCGGTTCTTTTTTCTTTTTGCGTTCCACCGAGAGAACAGTCGCTTGCTTGTGCTTTAGATTGTCATAAAGATTTTGGGCTGTTTCCTTCGAAAAAATTCGCTTTTCGCCATTTCGCTCCCACGACGCGGATAGCGAACCGACTTGAGCATGCAACGTCCAATACGGCTTTGGCACAAACGTTTGAATCTCCTTTTCCCGATCCATAATCATCGCAAGGGTCGGGGTTTGCACGCGTCCTGCCGATAGAGGATCGTTATATTTCGTCGTCAAGGCTCTTGTGACATTTAGTCCAATCAGCCAATCCGCTTCCGCGCGGCAAACAGCTGATAAATATAAAGAATCAAACTGTCTGCCTGGTTTTAAATGTTTAAAACCATCGCGAATCGCTTGATCAGTTTGCGACGAAATCCATAAGCGCCAAATCGGCTTTTTCCAGTTTATCTTCTTTAAAATCCAACGTGCGACAAGCTCGCCTTCACGGCCCGCGTCAGTGGCAATAATGCAATCTTTAATGTCTTTCCGCTCGGCGAGACGAGAAATTGCCTTAAATTGATGGCTCGTTTGCCGAATGACGTTGAGACCCATTTGCTTAGGAATAATCGGCAAATCATCTAACCGCCACATCTTATACTTCGGATCGTAATCTTCCGGCATTTTCAATTCAATTAAATGGCCAAGGGCCCAAGTAACAATATATTTATGACCTTCAAAGTAATGCTTATGAGGCTGTTTGCAGCCAAGCACGCGGGCGATCTCACGCGCCACACTCGGCTTTTCTGCAAGAACAAGAGATTTCATGCTATTCTCCTTTCTATCCACCAACAGATTACTTGATTAAGTATAATGGAAAAAAGACCGTTTTGCATCTTCTCGGGAACAGCGCCATCGTTTTGTTTTTCTTTCACACTTTACACGAACAAAAGTAGAATGAGGAATCACCGATAAAGAAAAAAAGGGGGAAGGAGGGGGGGGAACTAGACACCTGAATGTCCCTTAAGAAAAATTAATTTTGATTGACGTAAGAGTTATATAATTCCGTATAAAGCGGGCTTTGCAATCTGAATGATAAAAAGCGGAGGGAATGAGCAACATTCCCTCCGCTTTTTTAGTTATCGCGCAGTTGGAAACACGCGCTTCACCGTTTCGCTAAATTCCTCAAAAAGCCCTCTAACTGGTTTTCCATGCTGCAGCTTGTTCGAATAGTCAGCCATGCGTTGCACAAAATCAGGGTTTGTAGAAACATATACGTTGTCAATATCCCGATCGGTTTGTTTCACCGTATTCGCGATTTTGCGTTCGACATCCTTGGTCATTTGACCTTTTAGATGGTCGCTGAGTATCACAGCTACATAAGCGTTGCGGCTCGCCACAATCACATTCGCCTCTCTCACTTCTTTCAAGTTGGCCACGCGAGCGGCCGCTGTTTCTGCCACTTCCATTTTTGTTGACTGATTGGCCGAACGATTGCGGTCGGTTGGGTTATAACCGACATTTTGTATATGATTGTCCCTGTTTCTTGCTTCGTTATTATTGTAATTAGCAGCACAGCCAAATAATAGAGGGATGGCAAACGTCAAGAGGGCCATTAGCTTCACCATTTTTGTCATTATAACAATCTCCTTTCAAGAAAAAGCATATCTATATGTTAATGTGCCTCCGTTTTCTTTTTGTATACGCTCAATATGATCACACAAGAAAACAGCAACAATATTCATGTCCCTTTCTTGTTAATAACAAGCATTATAAGATAAACCATTTTTTTGAAGTTTGAAGCTGATATCTTCTATAAACAAATTGGCATCGTCAAAGGAGAGTGTATTGACAAAGCAAAAAGATCATGATACATTTATCTCGAATTAAAAATAAATTAATCCGAGATTTTTGAAAATCCTAAAGTTCTATTTCTAGATGTACATCTTGCGCATAAATATAGAAGGGGGGAGATATAGACAGAAACTATGGATTCGAACCCGAAATCTTCAGAATGATTAGTTGGTCTGCTACCAATTCATCTTACCAAATGGAACAGAACTAAAAAATATCTCGAATTAACAATATTTGAATCGAATATAAATATGGTCAAAAATCACGATGATTTTTCTGGCGCGGAAGAAAAGGTGAAAAAGCTGCTTATAAGAGCATAAAATGTCAAAGCCGTTATTATTGTTTTTTTATATATAAAACATCTTAAGGAGGGACAGAAACATGGTGGATCTAGGTTTATTAATTATTCGTTTGGTCGTTGGGTTCACATTTATGGGACATGGTGCGCAAAAATTGTTTGGTTGGTTTGGCGGTCATGGAGTCGAGGGAACAGGAGGCTGGTTCGAGTCCATCGGCATTAAGCCGGGAGTCACGATGGCATTGTTAGCCGGATTGGCCGAATTTGTAGGGGGAGCCTTATTCGCTTTAGGATTTTTGACTCCAATCGCAAGCGCGCTCATCGCCATCACGATGCTTGTTGCTATCGTCAAAGTTCATGGCGCCAATGGATATTGGATCACGAAAAACGGTTTTGAGTACAATTTCGTACTACTAGCTGTTGCAATCGGCGTTGCCCTCATCGGCCCTGGACAATACGCGCTCGATGCGCTTTTCTAAAAAAGCATAAGTTTTCTATCAGGATTGAAGGGAAGAACCCTTCAATCCTTTTTCATTGTCAACACTATGTCCCAATGTTTCGCTTGTAATAATTTACTTTTTCCCGTTCATAATAACGGTACGAACACAAAAGCACCGATATGAAGTAACAGGCTAGTTTAAGCAAGGGGATTTTTATGAAAAACAACAAAAGAACACAACGATTTGCTCTCATAAAAGGAATCGCACTTATTGCAAAAATGGCTTTAGCTTCCGGGCTCGCATGGAAACTGGCCAAAATTCTAGGATCCAAGCACCCTTATTTAGCACCCCTAACAGTTATTCTGTCGATGCAGGAAACCGTAATATATTCGGCTACATACGCGCTTTATAGAATCATTGGCACCGTTTTTGGCGTTGCTGTGACGTTTTTTATTGTCAGCCATTTACAGGTAAACGGTTGGACCATCGGCGGGCTGCTATTTGGCGGAATGCTGATTCCCGTGATATTTAGAGTACATAAAACGATTATCCACCAAGTCGCATTGACCATCTTATTAGTGTTTGTCTTTGCCCATAAAACAAGCGATTATTCCTTTGATCGAATTCGTGACACGATCGTGGGGGCCATTACCGTCCTTTTCGTTCATATGATCCTTTTTCCGCCTAACTACGTGAAAGAAGCGCGTCAAACATTAAATCAATTTGGATTTCATCTTGTTCAGCTGTTTAAAAGAACAGCTTACTGGGTAGAGCATAACTGCTTCGCTCTAGAGGGCCAAGAACTAAAGAAGGATGTTACCAACTTGCTTCAAGAATTGCACCAAGTACAAAAAGATTTGCAACTGGCAAAAAAGAGCCTCAAATTCAATCCATTTTCCAAAAATAAACAACAACTACTACAACAATACGAACAATTTCTCGCGCAGCTGACGACAGGATACATGTATATTTCCGACGTGTTAACCACGTTCAAGGATTGGGCAAAAACAGAGACGATGTCAACAACTGAGCAACAGCAATGGGCTGCTCAATTACAAATGCTAGGAGCCTATATTGAAAAACGGCTCCATCAAAAAGTAAAAGAACAGCCATATTCAGAAGCTTTGAAGCTTACACCTGACTTACTTGATTTATCTTCCATTTCAGCACAAATGATGGTTCCGACAGAACTGAAAGAGCATAGATATGCATTAAGCTTGTATCATCAGACGCTTCAGTTTATTCAGGAACTAAAAACAGCACAGCAGTAATTAGCGATCGTTATTTCTGATACAAAAGCAACGAAAATAAGCAATGTGCAGCTTGTTTGTATGAGAGAACTGAAAAAATCAAACGTTTTGTATAAGAAGCTCTGAACCGGAAGAGAAATTCTTCCGGTTTTTCCGTTCCATCATTTAAGGTTTTGCTTGGCAAGTATTATGTGATTGCTGATTCCCACAAGCAGGCTTTATTTATTGATTTCACAGAATAGGAGCCACAAAAATTTGTAGTAAAGAAGGCAGAACCATTTTTTCGTAAAAAAGATTGCCCTGATTATCTAATTAGATTAATATCAAATTAGATAATCATCAAATAAGATGAAGGTGAGATGCCAAATAAGTGTACCTATGATAAACGTAACAATTCGCTTCCTGCCAGAAGAACCTAGTAAACGGCATCTTTTTTACGAATCTAATTAGATATTTATCAAATTAAGAGCAAATTCAACGAGTAAAGGGGGAAGGTAAGGTGAAAAATATCGTCCGTGTTTTTCAACAAGAAAAATACTACCTGCGATTATTTGCAGCAGGAGTTGTGAATGGAATAGGAGACCGTTTTAGTCAAGTCGCTCTTTTAACTTTATTGTTACAATTAACAGGGTCAGGGCTTGCTGTTGGTACTGCCTTAGCCATTCGAGTCATTCCTTTTCTATTATTCGGCCCTTTTGGGGGGATGCTGGCTGATCGATTTTCACGAAAGAAAATACTGATTATCACTGATTTATCTAGAGTTGCTTTTGCCATTTCTTTTGTATTGGTAAACAACGAATCCGATATTTGGATCGTTTATCTCAGCACCTTTATTTTAGCAGCAGGGGAAGCGATCTATGCTCCTGCGCGAAAGTCGTTGATTCCTTTGCTCGTGAAGAAGGAGAACATTATAAAAATCAACGGCTTAGAACAAGTAATGCTTGGAATGGTTCTAATAGGTGGCTCGTTTTCGGGGGCACTTGTGAGTTTTTTCTTTGGACCGGATATGACGTTTTGGCTCAATGGGCTTTCCTTTTTAATCGCCGCTATGCTGATTGCTTCTATTCCATCGTTTACTAGCAAAAATGATCATATAAAGAACAACGAGGAGTTGAATCTCTTCTATTCTATAAAAAGGATGAAAAAATTAGTCACTGCTTCTACCGCACTGTATATTGCATTTTTGTTCGAATTCATTGTGCCTCTTTTCAATGGGATGGATAACGTGCTCGTTAGCATCTATGCGGTTCAAGAATTTCATCTTGGTGATATAGGAGTCGGTCTTTTTTATGGCGCTCTCGGAATTGGGCTCATGCTAAGTTTTATAATGGCCCAGCGCATACACCAAAACCTTTTATCCATCGGTTTGGCAGCGCTTATACTAGAAGGGGCATGTCTGATCGTTTTAAGCCGTGTTCACTTAGCGTTTGCTGCTTTTGTTATATATATTCTCGCCTCTTTTGTATCCGGCATTGGCAATACTTGCTTTGATTCAATCGTCATGAAAGAAACGCCGACCGATCACCAAGGTTTAGTATTCGGCTGGCTGGCGACTATGTCTAATACATTAATAGGATTATCGATGTTCGCATCCGGTATGATTTTAGAAACAATCAATAATAGAATGCTTGGTTTTATAGGAGGAATGGGCTTTATATTAACGGGGCTATTTCTTTTTATAGTATATTGGATAAAACAAAAGGAACCGCTAAATCAAAAGGAGTAATGATATACTTAATGATCAAGCAAAGGAGAGGACATGCGATGAATCCATGTTTTAGCGACTTATATCGCGCTTTTTTACAAGCGTTTGAGAAAGAGGCATTAATCGTCGAAAAAAAATAAGCTGTTGGACGTATCGCAACACGAATACGTTCAAACAGCTTATTTTATAATGTGCAGCTATACTTCATCGTAACTGCTGTCAACGATCATGCTTTGGCTTTAGCTGGTTGAAGCAGCCGAAACATCGGCAGCATTACTATAATGCCGATGACAAATAGAGCGGCCGATGCTTGGTAAATCATAAGTAAAGAAAATTGTTCTTTTAACAGACCAGCTAAGCTCATCGTAATAACCATCGATCCCATAAATAGCGGCGTCAATATTCCATTCACACGGCCTACGAACGCTTCCTCAGTATTGTTCATAATAATTGTATTAATCCCAATGTGAAGGGAAGGCATGAATAGACCAATGATAAATTCTGCTAGTAAAGTCAGCCAAAAAATCGTAGACCATCCCATCACAAAAACACCGATAGCCGTACTTGCCATTCCTAACATAAGAAGAATATGGGGTGCCACGCGATTTGAAAACACCATCGCCATACCGCCGCCAATCGTCATGGCTGCTCCGTGGGCTGCGAGCAGCCATTGCAAATAGCTCTCTTCCATTCCAAGACGCTCGGTTACAAGAAAAATACCTAATGGGTGGATCAAACCGATTCCTAACCCCGCAGTCATGAAGACGCCTCCTAAAATGACAAGCACCTTACGCGACCATACATAGCGAAACCCTTGTTTCATTTCATTCCAGAGAGACGCCTTGCTTCCAACCTGGTCTTCCGTTCGGTCAGAAGGCAACGAAGTCAGTACGAGGGCAGAGAGCAAAAACGCAAGGCCCACTAAAGCCATGGAGACGTAAATGCCGAATTGTTGAAATACAAACGTGCCTACTACGGGACCGATGACCATAAAAACGGCGATCATCGTCTGAAATAACGACATCCCTGCCTGCATCTGTTCTCCGGGAACATGTACTTTAAATAGCTTCATTCCTGAAGGCTGAGAAAATTGCGATAAAATGGCAGAAACAAAGGTTGCGAGGAACACCGCTTTCCATGTGCTAAAAAGAAGCGCGATCAATATGACAAAGATCGATATAGCGCTTAAGAGGTCACACCAGATCATCGTCCGTTTCGGCCGCCAGCGATCTGCAAACGTGCCGCCAATAAAAGAGAAAATAAAAATCGGGGCAAACTCGGCCACCGAAATAAGCGAAACGGCAAGCGCATCGCCGTCTGTCTTTTCCGTGACAAACAATAAAATGGCGAAGTTGCGTATCCAAATGCCGACTTGGATGAATAAACCGGCTGTCATAATCGTTTGGATGAAACGATTGCGCAACAATGATGCCATGGATGGATTAGCATTGGCTGTTGACATAAGAGCAACATAACCTCCTCGAGTTGTATTTATTTCAATGGTGCTTGCAGAACTAGCTCACCGCTAGTTTTTCGCCAAATTCAATTGCCATGAAACACCGTACCGGTCTTCAACCCAACCAAACGACTGTCCCATTTTTTTAATCCACTCCTTTTATCGATCATATAGGAACAGAGCAAAATCATATCGTGTATACGAATGTATGTTCCTGTTAATGTATTATGGATGATCAAAAGCCATTTGTCAACTATTACAATTTCTTAGTTTTTAACCTTTGATATGGTGGATTAGAGATTGTCCTATAGTTCCGTGGCTTTCATATATTTAGAAAAGGGGCAGGTAGTGGTTCTTTAAGCAATTTCAAAAACAAAAGAAAATTTTTGGAAGGAATAGAGCCACTTTTACCGAATTTTAAGCAGGGGGTGGTGCGAAAATATGGACCGAACTACAATTTTCATCAGTTCCGTGGCACAAGATGCGCTTTCCTCGATACGCAACGCTGTATTTGAAGAATTAAAAAAGATCGGGCATGAACCGATTCGCTTTGAAGACAGCATGCGATATATTCATCAAGATGCCATCCGTACTTGCTTGGAGTATGTATCAAGAAGCGATATCTTTTTACTATTTATTGCCGATAAAGCAGGAACCTTTTTAGAGAGTGAAGGGAAAACGGTAACCCATCTTGAATTTTTGCGCGCCTATCACGAAAATAAACGCATCATCGTATATGTTCACGACACCGTTCTTAACGCTTATTTTCGGACAATTCGGCCGCAAATCAAACGGTCATTGATACATCATCTAAACGAGCACAGCAAGGAGCCGGATTGCATGCTGACATTTATAAATGAACAAATTGAAGAAAACAAGGATATTGCTGAGAACTACGTCTGGTACTTTCTTTACGATGCGGAACAAAAAGGCATCTACTTTGAAAAATGCTCATTAGGTGTCGAGGTGCTTCCAAACATTAAAAGCTATCTCTCCACTCTCTTCAAAGAAAGTCTGCAATATTTAAACATTCGTTCGGAAATTGAACGGAGCCTAGAACACGTCCACATGTATGGAGATTTTTATGAGCTTTCTTTGGAGTTCATCAGTTTATTGGAAAACGGGCAAATTACGAATTGGAGACGATTATTAGCACTGTTGCGATCCCAGATGACCGGCTGCAATATATACTCTGCCAATACAAAATACCAACAAGAAGCGTTAGGATCGCTAATGGCCTGCAAGGCAATCACTCTTTACGAAAAAAGAGGCGACCACATGATTTGTAAAGAATACGACGGATTAACGACTCCCGAGAATTTTTCATTAGATGACACTGAATCCTACGTCGTCCAAACATATAAGGACCCCAATCATAACGAAAAGTTGTATTATTCACTAGAAAAAAGAATATGCTATTTCCTGTTCAAAGTAAAAGACTATGTATTTTGCCTTCATTTGCCGCTATTAGGGGAGTGGGATTATTATAAACTCAAGGCTTACCAAGAACATATATTTAATGCTATACTGGAATCAAAGGGATATTCTTATTGCTACTTTATGAAAACACTTCTAGGAGGTCTTGCACGTGAACCATTATAAAGAAAACGTCATACTCATCGCCTCCGCACCTAACGGATATGCAAAGAAAGTGGTAACAAATCGTCTAAACCAAATGAAGCGCGATCACGCTAATTTACAAAATAAACTGTCGCAAATAAAAAATGCATTTCGCAATTCAAAATAAATCCTTATATAATAGAAACAGAATTCGTATAAAAATCGGAGCCATTCGAGGAACGACATCAAAACATTCATAGTTAAAATATTTGGCTAATCTGACGGTTCAGCAAAAAAGGTTAAGCAACTTTTTCAATTGCTTAACCTTTTTTATTGAATATTTGCTAAAAATCAAAAACATAGCAATCCATATTCCATCATTTTCAAACCCTCTAATTATAATATTCACCAACGCTTTTTTGCATATTGGAAAGACAGTCTAAAAAAGGATTTATTTTTTATTTTGTAGAATTTGTCAGTAACTAAACTTTGTTCTTACTTCAATCGTTTAGAAAGAAGGGATTGTTGGTGAAAAAGGACAACAAAATTTTGATGAGTGACCCAGTTGTTTCCTCCACCCATGTCCGGCCTTCGCAAGAACCGTTTGTGAATCTCATTCATTTTGACCGAGATATTGTCGTCGACCCATCACTTTCTAACAGGAGTCGATATTTCTCATGTGTTCGCTTTTCAGTAGCCGAGAAACTTTCGACCGCTAAAGCGCTTCTTCCAAAAGGAGTCCGCTTTTTGGTGAAAGAAGGATACAGACCTCTTCATATTCAACAACTTGCCTTTGAGCGGGCATTGCAGCGGGCCAAAAAAAGCTTTCCGAATGAAGATTTAAACTATTGGTTAGCGGAAGCCTCTAAATACGTAGCGCCCCCTGATGTCGCTCCTCATCCAACAGGAGGAGCCATCGATTTAACCCTTATCGACGCGAATGGAAACGAGTTAGATCTTGGAACACAGTACGATGCCATACCGCAAGAAACCAACTATGCGACCTTTTTTGATGCAACTAACATCAGTAAGCAAGCCATGCAAAATCGGCAAATGCTTGCCTACGCTCTTCAGTCCGTTGGCTTTGTGAATTACTTTACTGAGTGGTGGCACTGGTCATATGGCGACAAATATTGGGCTGTAATGACTAATGCCGACTGGGCTGTTTATCCTCCTGTTTCGGAGCAAGAATTAGTAGATTTGTTGTAAAAAGAAGCGATACATTCGGGTATTGCACCAGCTTTTGAGGATAGAACTTCAACCGCCGTATCCATAAAACATGAACCTCTCCCACCTCCATTTCATTTAGAGGTGGGAGACTTCTCGGTGGATTATGTTAGAAAAGTTGAATGAAAATTACCATAACATGTAATGGAGTTTGGCATAAGCCAAACTCCGTTTTTATTCCGCAAACGCAACCTCTTCGACATTTTTCAGCCATTGTCTGGCGTTTGTTCCATCGGCATTGGCGATCCAAAGGTCTTTTTTTCCGAACATCGAGTCGGATCGAAACCAAGCAAGTTGGTTCACTGCTTTGATATAGTACGGATTGTAATCACCTTTTCCTTTTGGAGGAGCGGTGATTTTTATTTGCTTGTTACTTTCAATATCCACATGATAAAGAGACGGCAATGGGTGTTTCGTCACATCGTTCGACCATTCGCGTTCCGGGATTCTTGACGTAATAATGGAACGATCATCTTTCCACGTAAAATCGAGTTCCGCATAGTGCTCCGGCGTGATCGATGCGGATGCGGGCCATTCGCGTATTTTCAAATCTTTATTTTTAAAACCAAACACAATTCTGCCGCCTCCAGCAATGTATGCTAAAATATCGCGGGTCGGCGCCCATTTCGGCAATCCGACGCCTAAAATGACTTCGTCCAACACTTGAAAATCCGTGCCATTAGCGGAAATGACGCAAAGCATATTGCTGTCCATCGACCACGAAGCCGTCGGCGAGACGATGAACGAAATCCAGCGATGGCTCGGAGAAAAGGCGAAATGATTCGCAATAATTGATATAATTTTTAGGTCTCCTTTGCTTAATTCCTTTGGAATCGTAAAAAAAGTTTTCGCTTCATCGGTGCCGGTAAATGTACGAATTTCCTTTTTAAACAAAATCGGGTTCGTCCAGCCGTCCGGTCGAAGCTGTGCACTTGAGGATAAGAGCAAACTGCTTCCATCTGGCCACCACGCATAGCTGCTAACTCCTAGTGCGATGTTATAAAATTGTTGAAAATTCGAGACATCCAATGTCTGTTCATCTTGAAACGCAATAAGATTTTGATGCGGCGCCCATTGCGGATTGTATCCATCGTGAAAAATATGTTTTGTTTCCTTCGTTTCAACATTATAAACCCAAATTTCCGTTTGTGCTTTCTCAGTTGGAATCTTCGCCGGAACTTGTTTTTGGTACAACACCCATTTGCCGTCATGCGACCATTGCGGATTGGACACTCGTCCTGAGCGGGTGATTTGTTGCTCTTTGCCACCCTGAACAAGCCAAAGATTCCCTTGGCGGATAAAAGTCGCCTTTAAGTCATGCATGCGGGTTGTGTTAGCGTGGGCAAACATAGGAAATGAAAAGAGCCATACGATCATCAGAACAACCAACCGATACATTTGATATCCCCCATTTCGTAATATTTATTGTTAATGTTTGTATCCGGGAGCATAATATGTATTTTTTATCATGGCGCTCTTCGCATTCCTATTACTAGTACACCATTCAATATCTTGAAAAGAAGAAGGGACAGGCAATGTTATTGAGAATATATACGGTATGAATGAGGTGAAAAAAGGAAATTCCGAGTAGGAAAAGAAGCCAAATGGAGGAGCGTATCTATTTTTCAACCTCATCGAAGTCTCTGATTGCTAAAAAGGGGGATGACATATGCTTGATAAAATTAAAGGTGGATTATTCGGGTTGGCAATTGGTGATGCGATGGGAGCGACGACAGAATTTATGAATGCAATGGAAATTCAAATAAAATACGGAAAAGTAACCAATATTATCGGCGGCGGTTGGTTAAATCTACCACTTGGAGAAGTGACCGACGACACTGCGATGACAGTCGCAGTAGCAAAAGGGGTTATAAAAAACAAAGAAAACCCTATTTCCGAAATCGGCGAAGAATTTTTAAAATGGTACGCTGCAAATCCGCCGGATGTCGGCAATATCATCCGCACGGTTTTATCGTTATACGACGGAAACTGGTTCGCTGCCGCGGCTCAAGCTTGCCAGAACCTTGGTGGCCGATGCGCTGGCAACGGGTCGCTGATGCGCTGTTTGCCGATCGCTCTCGCATACGCGGATCAAAATAAAATGGAGGAAGTCACATACCTTCATTCCAAAATGACGCATGATGACGACGAAGCGGCGGAAGCATGTCTCATCTACAACAGAATTGCGCTCCGAGTACTTAACGGTGAATCTTTGTACGCTGCGATTGAAAACGAAATCACAGGCACGATATACGAGGCAATTTTAAAACATAAGCCCGATTGCCCTCCTAGCGGTTATGTCGTTCACACGATGAATTGGGTTCTTCATTGGCTGCTTCGCTATGATTCGTTCGAGGATGTCGTCATCGGCGCTGTTAACATGGGCGGCGACAGCGATACAATCGCAGCCATCGCAGGCGGATGAAAAGGGGTGGAAGTCGGCTACAACCAATTACCAAACCGTTGGACGGAAAAAATTAGGCGCGCACATACACTCGCCCACATAGCGGAACAACTGACAAACGTTCGTGCCATGTAAAAGTTTTAACACATAGTAACTGGCTGAAGGTGACAAGGAGAAATTTTAGAAAGGAAGAACGAACAAGGAGACTTGCCGTTCAAGGCTTGAAACAACAAATAGACATCGGTTTTTGCATGATAAAAAACAGGCTCAAGCGCTAATCAACATGTTTTATTGCCGATCCCCCTAAATGCGGATCATTCGCAAGCTTGCAAGCGGCGATGGCCACATTAGGGGAATTTTATTTAGAAATTGGATCAGCAATGATGAGATGATCGATTCACGAATACAGTCTTTGCATTTAATTTAAGAGGAGAGTCAGCGGCCGACAACGCAATTCTGAATAATATTTAGATTATTTATAAAATTATTATATTATAAATATTTTATATATTTTAAAATATATATCTTTTTTATAACACGTAATGAATAAATATAAATTTCGATATCCAAACACCAATCACTCTTATTTAGTTAAAAATTCAGATTTTTCAATTGATTTTTATTTTTCATCACAAAACAAACATGGGACTTTCGTTTTGAAAAATTGTATATTTATTCTCTTTTCAAAATACATACTGTTATGATAGAATAGCTTCAAACCTATTTCTCTTTAGGTTGCTAAAGATTATCAAAGGGGAGGAGAAAAACATCAATGAGTGCTTTTTTTAGGAAAAAGTCTATCGACCAATTGCAACGAGAAGGGGCCAAAAACACAGGACTGAATAGGGTCTTAGGATTATGGCAGCTTACCGCAATTGGTTTAGGGGGTATCATCGGGGTAGGTATTTTCGTATTAACGGGTGTTGCTGCTGCTGAGCACTCAGGACCTGCGGTTATTTTATCGTTCATTATCGCTGGACTGGCTAGTGCTGCTGCTGCACTATGCTACGCAGAGTTTGCTGGTTTAATACCCGTTTCTGGAAGCGCTTACACATATAGCTATGCTGTGTTAGGAGAAGGAGCAGCATGGCTGATTGGATGGGATTTATTGCTCGAATACACCCTCGTTGTAGCCGTAGTAGCAATCGGTTGGTCCGGTTACATGCAGGAAATTCTTCAGCATATTGGAATTCATCTTCCGGTATGGGCGCAAGGAGCTCCGGGCACTGGAGTAGGCCACAAAGTCGACTTGATTGCCGTATTAGTGAGCCTTGCGATTTCTGCATTGCTTTACTTCGGTATTGAATGGGGTTCTAGATTTAACAACCTCATGGTTATTATTAAGTTAAGCGTTATTTTAGTGGTCATTGCTGTAGGTAGTTTCTATGTGGATTCGGCGAACTGGCATCCTTTTATGCCTTTTGGCTTCCACGGTGTCATGAGCGGAGCAGCCCTTGTGTTTTTCGCTGTCTTTGGCTACGACACTTTAACAACGGCAGCAGAAGAGGCCAAAAATCCGCAGCGTGACTTGCCGATCGCTGTCGTATTATCGTTGGCTGTTGCTCTATGTCTATACGTTGCAATGTCGCTCGTTATTACAGGAATGGCTCCGTATCATACACTTAATAACGCAGCGCCAGTTGCTAAAGTGTTTAGCGATGTTGGATTGAAGTGGATCACGCTAATTATCTCTGCAGCTGCGATTGCCGGAATTTTATCTGTTCTATTCTCATTTATGCTTGCAGGCTCACGTATCTGGTTTGCGATGAGCCGCGACGGTTTATTGCCAAAATGGTTTATGAGAGTACATCCTAAATATAAAACACCTTATCGCCCAACTTTAATTATCGGTGTGATTACTGCATTCGTTTCAGGATTCACTCCGATTAGCGAAGTAGCGGAACTCGTTAACATTGGGACTTTGTCGGCGTTTGTCTTAATTTGCGCATCTATCATTGTATTGCGCGTGAAGCGTCCAGAACTTGAAAGAAAATTTAGAACGCCGCTTGTTCCATTGATTCCTTTAATCGGAATCGGATTCTCCATTTACTTGATTATCAGCCTTCCTTCAATTACTTGGATTCGCTTTATTGTTTGGATGGCTGCAGGCTTGATTATTTATGCATTATACGGCAAGAGAAAAAGCACTTTGGCACAAAATGTTACTAACGAGCAGTAACATAAAAGAAGCTTTTATTTCTCTATTTCTGATGATACAAGATTACGTCGACCAATATAAAATGAATCACAAAAAGGAATTCCTTATATAGGAGTTCCTTTTTTTGTTAGCTATCTATAAATAGAGAAGTTCAAACAAAGCACTTGCATCTCATGCTAAGTGACCAAAGAGGGAGGAGCGTAATATGGTCTTCGTTCCCTCCATTTCACAAATTTTGATGGAACGGGTACTATAGGAATTTTGTAAGCAGAGATAGGAAAAAATACACTGTAAATTTTTATAATTTTTTGTTTATTTATAATTGTGGGAATAATCATTTTGTAAAGGGGGAGAACAGATGAAAGTATTATCGAATTTTTTCACAGTGCTTGTCCAGAGGTTTTTGCCTGATCCTTTTGTGTTTGCGCTTATTTTAACAGCGATTTTATTCGTATCGGGAATTGTCTTTACTCCCCACGGTCCACTCGATATGGTTCGTTTTTGGGGAGATGGATTTTGGAACTTGCTAGCGTTTGCGATGCAGATGAGCTTAATTTTAGTGACGGGACATGCTCTAGCGAGTTCACCGCTTGTGAAACGTGGACTACAAAAGGTTGCAGGCGTTGCCAAAACTCCGGCTCAAGGGGTTGTTCTAGTAACGTTAGGAGCAGCCATCGCCTCTTTAATCAACTGGGGCTTTGGTTTAATTGTCGGTGCTCTATTTGCTAAGGAAGTAGCTAAAAAAGTTCCAGGTTCTGACTATCGGCTATTAATCGCAAGCGCTTACATAGGCTTTTTAACTTGGCACGGCGGACTTTCCGGATCGGTTCCTTTATTGGCAGCCACACCAGGCAATCCGATGGAGAAAATAGCGGGGGTTATCCCATTAACGAAAACCATTTTTACTGGTTTTAACTTATTTATTACCATCTCGCTTCTTATTGTTTTGCCGATTATGACAAGACTAATGATGCCAAAGCCGCATGAAGTTGTAACGATTGATCCTAAATTGCTTACTGAAAACCAAAACGATATCCCTTTGGCAGCAACAAGTGAGAAAAGCTTTGCGGTGCGCATGGAAAACAGCAGAATTTTAACCTATCTCATCGTTGCGCTCGGATATGCATACTTAATTTATTATTTTGTGACAAAAGGATTCAAAATTGATGTCAATACCGTTAACTTAATTTTCTTTTTTACGGGTTTATTATTGCATGGCACGCCTTTATCGTATATGCAAGCCATTACGAACGCTGCCCGCGGCACAGCCGGCATTTTAATTCAATTTCCTTTTTACGCCGGCATTCAAGGCATGATGGAGCAATCAGGGCTAGGCGGGATGATTACAAATGCCTTTATTTCTATTTCCAATGAGCATACGTTTCCGGTTCTTGCCTTTTTAAGTTCCGGTTTCATTAATTTCTTTGTTCCATCCGGCGGGGGGCACTGGGTCGTTCAAGGACCTTTCATCATGCCTGCGGCAGCTTCTTTAGGAGTCGATCCAGGAATCGCAGCGATGGCCATCGCCTACGGTGAGGCATGGATGAATATGGCGCAGCCGTTTTGGGCGCTGCCGGCTCTTGCGATTGCGGGATTAGGTGTAAGAGATATTATGGGCTACTGCGTCACTACGCTATTGGTATCTGGAATTATTTTTATGATTGGATTGTCGTTTTTCTAAATTCCACATATCATCAGTGATATATTGTTTGTTAGCGCATCCTCCTTCGAATTGAAGGAGGATTTTTCCTTGCATAGGTGAACGGGAGAACGAGAGAAAATAGACGAGAATTTATGATGGCAAATACAGCCATCGCCTACTCTAAATAATCATCTTGGAGGAAGCTTATGCGACGATTTATTTGGATGTCAGCACTGGTTATTACAATCATTGTAGGCGCACAGCCAATTCAAGCCGCTTCACGGTTACCATGTAGCGTCATATTAGAACCTCTTGATCGACAACTTATGAATGCAAAGGGAGTCGCACTTGTATATAAAGTGAAGCTAACACCGAGTTTTCCGCGAACAAGCATCAGCATCCACGCTCTTCACTTGCCTCACCCTAGCACTTTGGGGAATTACGATACGTATGAAGGATTTGCTTTGATTCCAAACGAAATCAGCTGGCGCTTTGAATTGCATCCTTCTTCAGAGAAGCCTGATCCAACGTGGGCAGGAAGAATTGACAATATTACCGCCGAAATGAAAGGGGTACAAATTCAAGTACGTCCCTCTAACTCTAGAACAAAAAAGCTAGGTCCACCAGTTTTAGCGAATCATATGAAGTTTTGTAAATAAGACCTTTATACGTCTTTTGACAACATAGGCTAGCAACGACCAGAAGATCGAAATCTTATTTATAAGGAAGAAACAGACTCCGTTAAGAGGCAGAAAGTATTAAATGTCCAATAAACTGATCTTCAAATTTTTCTTCCCCAATCACCTACACTACGTAATGCTTAAGCTGAATTTGGATCTGAAAAACACGAAAGATAGGAAACAATATGATTTATTTCGAGGAATCATTCGCCACAGATCAATTTGTGGCTATTTTTTATACGTAATATATACATAAAAGATGCAACTGTATTAGTGTTGAACCCGTCTAATTGTTATGGGGGGAGGAAGTTGCAACGTCTAATAAGCCTATTTTTCGTTTTTATAATCGGGTGCACTTTCCTAACTAGTACGACTTATGCAAAATGGGCATATGCTTTTGTTGTTTATGATGGCAACACGTATATTATGTCTAACACTCGCGTTGAACCTAAGCAAATCGGTAAGAAAATAGGCCGAGTTACGAAATATTCAGATCAGGAAGGGATTTATAGTGGAAATTTTTCAAACATGTTTCCAGAAGGGACGGAGTACTATGAAATCAAAGGCGTGAAAACAAACGACGCAATTGCAGTGAAGGAACGTGATGAATTGTTTATAAAAGCTAATTACAGCGGTCAATATGCTGGCAGCAAATATAATTGGCAACATATTTTTCTATATTTTAGTATTGTTATTCTATTGTTTGGAATTATCTGTACATTTAAAATAAGAATGAAATGATCATAAACGGTTTGCACATCTATATAGAGGAGCATTTTCATGACATTATTTATCACATTTTTAGTAATCTTTTTTGTGTTGTTTTTAGTTAGTTCTTTATTTACAACAGACGAAAACAGACATCGACATTCATCTAGCGCAAATCATTTAAATAACCATCATATGGATAGCCATCTGTATATTCATCATGACTTCTCCTCGACAACTTCGGATTCTTCCTACTCTGATTGCGGCTCATCAGATTCTGGAGGTTTTTCAGGAGGAGATTCTGGCGGATTTGGTGGGGGAGATGGCGGAAGCTGTTCGTAAGTTGAAGCAAAACAGAGGCCATTTAAGCCTCTTTTTATTTTGGGAAATGATACACGCTTCACTTGGTATTTCCGGACGGCTGTTTAGATGGGAGGAAACCTCTTTTGGTTTGTAAAAAAATGTATTATCCTCTTTATCCGCACGAAAGAGGAATTTTCGAAAAAAATAACGCTTTTTCCTGTTTCGATAGGCATATGATTATATTATTGAAGAACGATTGAGATCTCAAACGCGGATTGAGAATCTGATGCCTAGAAAAACCCCCCATAAAAACTCGATTCAATCCAATTTTATGTAGCGTTTGACAATTTTTAATGTATTATGTAGAATTAGCATAAGTTATATGAGCGAAAGGGTGAACCGACGAACATGGACTGCTAATCCTATTTTGAAAAGACATTAATTGAAGGTGTTTTTAGCAGATCATTTTTCTGCTTTCTTTGTGTTGCCTTCAATTAAAGTTTTCAGAATAGGATTGCATTTCTATAGTTAGTTGCACCCAAATGGAGTAGGTTTCTTTTTGGTGTCCTACTATACTTATGCCTCCTATTCTGGAAACGGGTAGGGGGCCTTTTTGTCCCCTAAAAACAGAAAAATGGGGATGATAATATGATTCTTTTAGAAGCATTAAATATAAAGCACTATGTTAAAGATCGTTTGTTGTTTGATGTTGATCGATTAGTCATTCATAAAAACGATCGCATCGGCTTAGTGGGCCATAACGGCAGCGGAAAAACGACATTGCTGAACATATTAGCGAGAAAGATCTCTCCTGAAAAGGGAAGTGTCATTTGTCATGCTCAATGTGAATTGTTGCCGCAGTTAAAAAGGACTGATACGACCAAAAGCGGCGGAGAAGTGACACAAGAATATATTAATGATGCTATTGTGAAAGCCCCGGAAATTTTACTGGCAGATGAACCAACTACCCATCTCGATAGAGACCACATTGAATGGCTGGAAAAGAAGCTGAGCCAATGGAAGGGCGCTTTTATCATCGTATCCCACGATCGGGCGTTTCTCGATGCGCTTTGCACAACGATCTGGGAGATTCATGAGGGGAAGATCAAGGAATACAAAGGCAATTACAGCGACTATGCCGAACAAAAAGAGTTGGAACGCCGAAAGCAGCAATTAGCTTATGAAAAGTATGAAAAAGAGAAACAGGCGTTAGAGAGAGCATTGGAATTAAAAAAACAAAAAGCAGAAAGGGCCACAAAGGCTCCAAAAAAGGTGAGCCCGTCAGAAGCAAAAATCACGGGAGCCAAACCATACTTTGCGAAAAAACAAAAGAAACTGCAAAAAGCGGCAAAAGCGATCGAGACAAGATTAGAAAAGTTAGAAAAAGTTGAAAAAATTAAAGAAACGGCCCCCATTAAAATGAATTTGCCTAATGAACATACCTTTAAAGGCCGCATCATTATTCGTGTACAAGAGGTCGCGGGCATCATCGACAAGCGCGTCCTATGGAATAAAGCAAGCTTTCATGTGCGCGGCGGCGATAAGCTAGCGATTATCGGGCCAAATGGAAGCGGCAAAACCACTCTTGCGAAAAAGATCGTTGATCGGGAAGAAGGAATTATGATTTCCCCAGCGGTGAGAATGGGGTATTTTAGTCAAAACTTAAATATTTTAGATGTTGAAAAGTCAATTTTAGAAAATGTCCAATCCACATCCAAGCAAGATGAAACGCTCATTCGCACTGTACTGGCAAGACTGCATTTCTTCCGGGATGATGTTTATAAGCCAGTAGAGATTTTAAGCGGAGGCGAGCGGGTAAAAGTCGCGCTGGCAAAATTATTTGTTAGTGATATTAATACACTCATATTAGATGAACCGACGAACTTCCTCGATATTGAAGCAACGAGCGCATTGGAGTCGCTGTTGCAAGAATATGAAGGAACTGTGATTTTTGTGTCCCACGACCGTCGCTTTATTGAAAATGTCGCCACACGAATGCTCGTGATTCAGGATAAAGAAATAAAACTGTTTGACGGAACTTACAAACAGTATGAACAATATAAGAATCAAAAACATAGTCATAGCCGCAATACTAAGGAAGACGAGCGACTTTTACTCGAAACAAAAATTTCAGAGGTGCTGAGCCGATTAAGCATCGAACCAAATGAAGAACTTGAAAACGAATTTCAGAGGCTTTTAGAGAAAAAAAGGAAGTTGGGCATGTAATGAATCACATGGTATGGGCAGCAGAAGGCATTAGGGTAGTTCCTAGTGCCTTTTTCATAAGACTTTATGAAGGAATGTTGCTGATTTTTTGTTAAACTAAAGAAAAATCGTTAGCTTAATCGTAAAAAGAATCAAAAATAAAACAGGAGAGAAGTATGCGTGATAAGAAATTACGAGGTTTAAAACGAAAAATAAGAAATATGATTCAGCGAATCGAGCAAGAAACAGCAATGTTTCCTATGGACTTCTATAATGGGTATTGGCACTTTCATGTACCAGTTGCACAGAATTTTATATCTTCGAGTAAAACTCCATATGGAATTAAGCAATTATGTATTCAAACTTTATTAGCTAGGGCTGAACACTTAATTAAGATAAGACCTGATACTTCGGAAAAAGCTCGTGTAGTCGTTGCAATCACTCTACCTGATTTATCGGGCTCACAAATGATCGTGTTTTATGGCGATTCACACTTCGAGGGCTTTTTTGATAGAAATGACGAGTTTCAAAAATGGAGCCCTCTATCTAAAGAAAGAAATTTTGAAAGGGAATGGGGGATCAATATCCCCGATAATATGAGTGTTTTAGGATTTAAAGAACAAATCAATGATGGAGATGGGGATATATTTGAACAAGAAATTTGGTTTATGGGTGAATTAGATTAGGATTTGGCTACTCCCTCAACTAAAGCGAACATATATTTCATTAAGAATAGGGAACCCCCTTGTAGATTTGGGTTCCCTTAATTTTAGTCAGTTTATTAACACTAACATACTCCATGACAAGTTTTGATTATAAATCCACCCAATTGGTTGGAGACAATGATCGAGATCTAAGTATAATGATATTCGTAAATTAAGTGATAGGAGAGAGAAGGATGGTAAAAGCTTTTATTCACGGACTGATTCTTGCGT
The DNA here is from genome assembly GCF_000620165.1 of Anoxybacillus tepidamans PS2. GTDB lineage: Bacteria > Bacillota > Bacilli > Bacillales > Anoxybacillaceae > Anoxybacteroides > Anoxybacteroides tepidamans_A. The sequence continues at coordinate 59,974 of NZ_JHVN01000010.1, read as the reverse complement.
TTGGACTCATAATTCCTCTTGGCGCTCAAAATATTTTTGTCTTCAACCAAGGATCGGTTCAAAAGCGATTTATTAACACGCTTCCGGTCGTTCTTACGGCTTCGCTTTGTGATACATTGTTAATTATTCTTGCTGTTTTCGGGATATCTGTGGTGATTTTAGGCTCGTTTTGGATTAAAATCATACTGATGGGCATCGGGGTCGTATTTTTGCTGTATATGGGGTGGAGTATTTGGAATAGCGATCCTGCAACCAACAACGAAAATAGGAGTAATGAAGCTTTTACTCCGCTCAAACAAATTGCGTTCTCAGCATCGGTTTCGCTGCTAAATCCTCACGCCATCCTTGATACTATTGGAGTCATTGGAACGAGTTCACTTAATTATACAGGCTCGGAAAAAATTATGTTCACCGCTGCTTGTATTATAGTTTCGTGGATCTGGTTTCTAGGTCTTTCAGTTGCCGGGAGAATTGTAGGTCATTTAGACACGGAAGGGAGACTCTTACGGCTCATCAATAAACTATCGGCCATTCTTATATGGGGAGTAGCCGTATATATTGCTGGTCAATTATACTATACATTTTGAGAAGCTCAATGGATTTCTTCATATCAACAATCCATTTTCAAAATCCGAAGCAAAAAACTAGTCGTCGTTAAGGCTTATAACTCCATCGTTACTCGTTCTATCATTTATTAGAAAGGAGCTCTATATATGGACTGGGGAGCAGTTATATTCCAGCTTTTCATGCTCGCACTTCTTATTGCGTTTGCCAGCGCTGTATTTTTCTTAGTTAAATCATTGGTCGCAAAAGGCTACTCACACAATAGCACGGCGCGAATCGAAAAAAAGCTTGATAGAATTATTGAACTGTTGGAAAAACAAATGAAAGAATAATTCTAGCCCTCTAATGCAGTGTTTAGTATACTTTCATTCATCGCCAAGCTTAATTGAGACTTTCCGCATTATTGAATTGTCAGTTCTGCTAGTACATCTTTATTTTTTATAACTGCATTAGCCATCCTAAAACAACATTGCATGGGACGATATAGTAGAGAGGGAAACTTCTCCTCTCTATGACCCCCGTGCAAAAGAAGCATTTTTAAGGTCAATTCCATGAACCTCTCCCACCTACATTTCATTTAGAGGTGGGAGTTTCTTACTACTCGATCAAAGAAGCTTCAACGCAGAAGAAGGCGGTCTTCTTCGGCTCGATAGGAGTATCGGAAGTCTTCTTGACCGATTCAGTAAGCAACATCGGTCTGTCACCGATGGGGCGGTCCCACCCATCTACTACTTCTTGCTTAGGCAATCCGTAGATACGTGAGCGTCGTTGGCATGTCCCAAGGAGCGATCTCTTGATGGAGCGCCTTGCTCAAAATATTGCGGGCACCATGAATGTCCCGATGTTCTTGATACCCGCAAGAACAAGCAAAGATTCGTTGGGAACCTTTTTGTCTTTTTTGGCAGACAGGACATGTCTGACTCGTGTACGATTCGTCGACTTCTTTCAAACGAATACCTTGCTGGGCTAGTTTGTAAGCGAGATATTGCTTGACTTTCCCAAAAGACCAGTTGGAGAGTTTTTGTGCTTGTTTCCGGTGGACTTTCTTTTTCTTTCTCGTGTGTCGCTGCACTCCTTCGACGTTTCCGAGGTATACATCCGACACGGATTGCGCAAGGCACCAGTCGACGAATGGTTTCGTCGTTTTATGAAGCGCATCCCGCAGCTGGCGTTCCGATTTGGATAAGAGGTATCGTTTGGCTCGTTCGTATTTCTTCCACCTTCGGGAGCCTTTTTGGCATTTGGATTGTCGCCGTTGAATGTCAGCGAGCTTCTTGTTTCGGAGCCGATGAAGCGAGCGCACCTTTCTCCCTGTAATCAGGAGGGCTTGGTCGTTTTCACAAAAGGCGCCGATCGTATGGATTTCACCGAGATCGACACCGCCTGAACGACCCGGTTGATACGCTTTTGCTTCTTGACCGTCGTCGTAGGTGATGGCCAAATACCAACCGTGGTTATAACAACATTCGATTTCCTTGATCGTTCCTTTCGGCAAGTGGGAGACATGGACGAGGATCGGTTCTTCTCTTTTTCCACCATGGATGCCCATGGATAACGCAATGGTTCCATTTTCGTGCACTTTGAACCCATCTTTCGCCCATTTCGTGTTGAAGAGTTTCTTTTGTTTGTACGGGTAGCGAGCATGGTGAAGTCCTTTTTGAATGGCGGCTTGTGCTGATTGTCGTGCGAAGAGGTATTTGTGGCAAACGGCTTGGATCGACTGGCTGTGAAGATGGAAGCGGCCTTTCGTGTGCTTTTGCAGTTCGCTTTTTGAGATGCTGCGCTGCGGCCGTATTGTAAGGAAGTATTCTTTCGCGAGCCGGAGGCACTCATTCCAGACGCGGGCTGACTCTCGGTTGCAGGCCCATAGCCGTTCGAGATCCCTTTTTGATGCACGAAAGGCGACTTTTTGACCGCGGAGCATTGTCATTCCTCCCTTTCTCTGCATTTTGGCTAAGACGATTATAGCACATACGTTCTGTTCAGAAAAGCCAAAACGCCCGATTCATCTCCCACCTACATTCCATTTAGAGGTGGGAGACTTCTCGGTGAATGTGTTAAATGGCACATACTCGAGATGTCAAGAAATTAATATTGGCGATACATTAATTTATAACAATGTCAAAAAACAAAAAACAAAATAACCCCATCTAGCTTCCAAGAAGGATATCAAAAGTCCAGCGACAACCGCTTTATATAGAAGCGACTAAAGTATGTATCAATGTTCCTTCAAAATGCTATTCAATGACCTTCTGTAGCTAATAAATATGTTTCATAAAAATTTTGGAAAAACAGAAACATTTTTGCTTTTGATGCGTCTTTTATAGCGGAAGGAGGGTGGAAACCATTGCCAACCAATTAGAGTTCGATCAACTTATGCATCGATATTCTAAATCCCTTTTCGGCTATCTATATCGGCTAACAGGCGATTATCATTTGGCAGAAGATCTGTTGCAGGAGACGTTTTATAAAGTTTATTTACACATAAGCGGCATTAAAGAGGTAACACAAATTAAATCATGGATGTACCGGATCGCTTATAACACCTTCATCGACCATTGCAGAAAAACAAAGAAGGTACCACTTGTGCAGATAGATGATTTTTTTGCGTCGTTAAAGCTAGAGCCATCATTAGAAACGGAACGTGCGTTTTTGCAAAAATATGAACTGGAGTTGATTTATAAACATTTGGCCACCATGAAAGAACTGCAGCAAAAAGCAATTCTACTCGTCGCTGTAAAAGGATTTAGCTATAAAGAAGCGGCGGAGTTATTGAACGTAAAACTCGCTTATTTAAAAAGCCTTGTATTTCGGGGCAGACGGGAGTTAGAAAAACGATTACGCGATGAGGTGAAGGAATGAGAAAGGACGAATTAAAACAATTATTGCAGAAATATCAAAACGGCACACTAAGCGACGAGGAAGAACAGAAAATAGAGGAACTCCTAGAGAATTTTGACGTATACAATGAATTCCTTAACGAAACCCTTCATGATAAAGGGGTGAAGGAAGCCGATTTCGGAAAAGTGGTGAAAAAGGCTCAACAAACATTCTTTTTTCGAAATACGCTGCTTGTTGTATCGTTTATACTCTCAATTGTTCCGTTATTAACAATGTTTACTTTTATTTATTACGGTTGGGGACGGGAACAAAGCAGGGGAAACGATTTTATCCGAACTATTAGGACTGTGAATAAAATGATGGTCCCAAACGTGTACGTGGATTACGATACCGTTGCCAACGATATTAAGCCGTTTACTATGAGTGTAACAACCGACAAGTATAAGATGTTTGGTGATCAAAGAAGTTATTTAGGCAAAGATACTTACAAACTATTCTTAAATGATGTTTTTGCTAAAGAATCGAATTATCGAGTGATTGGATATTCCATTAATCAAATTGGGATCAACTTTATTCATCCAAAAGCCAAATACTTTTTACCCGACGAACGTACAAAAATTGAATCGCTCCCGAGCGATTGGCCGGTTGAAATCTATATTTCTCTGGATCGATCCTATTCCTTAAAAGAAATCAATGAAAAATTCAAAGGATACAATATGACATGGCTTGCGTTGGACACAGGTGTAGAGGAACAGATGAAGGATGATTTAGATTTTATTCGAACACCGGCCATTGGCTTTCCATACAAAAAAGTGCATGTAGATTCTATATTCAATCGTTCGTTTACCGATTACGGAGAAGTAATCAAGGGGCTTGAGTTATTGAGAAACAACGAAAAATGGGCGACGCAACTCACAGAATACAAAGACTTAAAAATGGCTGAGCGGCTAAAATGGGTGAAAAAGCATAGAGAATTGAAGATTTATGGAATCGCTATAACAGGAACAGCTAAAGATGTATTATCCCTAGAAAAGAGGAAAGAAGTTAACGTGATTCGGCTAGGCCTGATTCATTTGCCGTAGAAGAGAGGAGGGAACTCGAAAATGAGAATAGTAACCATCAATATGCTAAATACATTGGTAGCTATATTTTTGCTTATTTTATTAAACGTCCAAATAATATCGGAAATCCCTGTTTTTCATATCAGTTACATTTGGATTTCATTGGCCGGAATGCTCGTAGGCTTGTTTGGCCTCATAAAAGAAGACCGATTCTACTCCTATTTAGGTGGCATCCTTCATCTTATTCTCATCCTTTCTTGTATGGGTATGATTTGGTTTAGGATCGGCATGACCCCTCATCCGTAAAAACTCATGGACATCACAAACCGTCACCTCGTACTTATAGGGGAACAGCTTTGGATTGATTTTCGTCTCTTTTTTTCACAGGATGTATTGGAGAGCATTATGATTTTGCACCTCCTAACGTTTCACTATCTAGCGGATTCCAATTATAAAGAAGTAAATACAAATTGGTATTCTAACAAAACTACCATACAAGAAATCACCACTCAGTTAGGGCAGTAATTTCTTGTATGGATTAGCTGTTTTGTAACAAATACTCTTATGCAACATAGCGCCCTAGAATCGGTAAAACAATCTTAAACATTTTTGTTCTATAACTAACAATGAATTTTTTCATCCTTATTGTTTATACCTGTGTTTGTGCCGGATTTAATCACAAGCATATTTTTAAAAACAAAAACAATGATGAAAGAAAAACATAAGAATAGAGACGATACTAAAAAGACTAGTGTAATATTGTATTTATCGGCTATTATCCCCATTAAAATCGTTGAAATACCAAACGTAAGCATAATAATGGCACCTTCTGCTGCGTAAACTTTTGCCAACAGCCGATCGTTTACAACGCTTTGTATGAGTGTATGCACAGAAATGTTTTTGATTTCTTGAAAGGCACCATAAAGACCAATTACCAACAGAGAAACCCATGGGATGGTGTTGAGTCCGAATAAAAGTGTCATTATGCAAACTATAAAACTCCCCAATATAATCGAGGCTCTTAATTTGTTGTATAGGAAATTTGAATATCGAAGGCTATATATGCCCCCTATAAGGAAACCTGATAATAACGCTGTGTTAATATACCCCCACCAATTTATACCGACGCTAAGCCGTTGTTGGACAAACGGGTACAGTATGGCCGAAATCCAAACCGTATTGGCGACCGATTCGCAAAATATCAATAAATGAATAATTAGTAACGCCTTATTTTTAATAATAATGTTCCAGCCTTCAAGCATTGTCAAAATTTTATTGCTGTTTGATGAGTCGGTTGAAATCTCCGTCTTCACCACATCACTAATAAACGCCATTAGTATCGTCGATAGAGCATATAGCCAAAAAGTCAACCAAAACAAACCGCTAGAATGGAGAAACGCAGCTAAAATGCCACCTACAGCCCAACCACCTAATTGAACAAATTGGTTTAAAGTTGATAGAAGGCTGTTCGCCTTCGTCAGTTTATCATCCGGCACTAATATGGGCAGCAATGCACTGCTAGCAGGGGTGGCCCATCCATCTAAGAAAGAGATACAAAAAACAAGGAGATAGATCATATAAACGGGTTGGTCTGACATGAAGTATGAAGTATAGAGTGTAATCATTAAAAGGAGGATCGTTTTGCATAGCTGCGTCCAAACAACTATTCTTTTTAAGTTATATTTATCAATAATTAAAGGTGCTACGATACTGCTAATTGTTCCAGATACCATATTGATAAGAGGAACGAGCGAAACATAAAAAATGGATTGTGTTGCTTTGTAAATAATAGAGATCAGAACTAAAATATAAAAGACATCGCCTAAGTTGGCCAAAGTCTGTCCAGTCGCTAATAAGTAAAAGGATTTATTTCTCAATGAAGCAGCCCCCTTTATTTAGTTTTAAGTTAGTTAACAAAGGGGAGTATCACATTGGTTACAACTCCTTATTAAAACAGTCATATTTCCAAAATAATCCTTGTGCTAATTCATTTACACTATACAATATATTAGGGGTGGAATGAAACATGGAAAACAAAAAGACGATTTATTTCTTATGCACAGGAAACTCTTGCCGCAGCCAAATGGCGGAAGGGTGGGCTAAAAAATACCTCGGCGATGAATGGAACGTTTATAGCGCAGGTATCGAAGCACATGGACTCAATCCAAACGCGGTAAAAGCTATGAAAGAAGTAGGGATCGACATTTCTAATCAAACATCCGATGTCATTGACCGTGAAATTTTAAATCAAGCCGATTTAGTCGTCACATTATGTGGTCACGCAGCTGATCATTGTCCGATCACACCGCCGCATGTGAAACGCGTCCACTGGGGATTTGACGATCCTGCGAAAGCAGAGGGAACAGAAGAAGAAAAATGGGCTGTGTTTCAACGTGTTCGCGATGAAATTGGTGAACGAATTAAGCGTTTTGCGGAGACGGGGGAATAATAAATTGCATTCTCTGTTTTAATTTGATTAAAAACTGACAGCTTATGGATCAACAGTTGTCAGTTTTTTATTTTTAAAAATTTCCGTAATAAAAGGAGATAAAGAAATCTCAGAAAAACTATACATTCTAATAAAGGAAGGGGGCCAAGTATTCAATAGCTGCTTATATACTTTCCAAGTTCTAGTGAGCGTAATATAAGTTCAATTTGAGGACTTATGGGAAGGTTGACATAATTATCGGTTATCAGTTTGTTCTTGGTGAAAAAAGAGGGGCGTCCGATCCACATATTCATTCTAGCAAGCCCCTCCAGCAATTCACCCTAACATTTCTCCACATCTACTCGGCCGGAAAAAAAGGTAGCTCCACCGCCCATATCAGCTATCCGATCGGGGGTAAGGGAGTTGACCAGATGTTTCATGCCTGGGGAGTCGGCCCATAACCCTTGCGTGACAACGACACCAGGAAGGACATGTTCTCCAACAGCAGCCTTCAAAATGCATTCTCCACGATCGTTCCATACTCGGACTCGATCTCCATCCTGAATTCCTTTTGCTAAAGCATCTTTCATATTCATATACAGGCGCGGTTCTTTTTCGAACGAAATGTGCTTTTCATTATTGGAGAAGGTGGTATTTAAAAAGTTATGGTTGGGACCGGGCACAAATAAAAACGGAAAGTCTCCATCGTCAACAATAGGCGTATACGTTGGCAACGGAGGATAGCCGTCTTGTTCCATTTTTCTTGAATAAAGTTCAATTTTTCCGCTCGGAGTTGGCCATGTTCCCGGCAGCAACGGTTTGACATGTGCTTTTACATACTGCTTTTCCACCAATGTGTGATAATCGATTCCTTCTAGGAACGGATTATTTGGATTATCCAAGGCTTGCGAAATCATTTCTGCTTCTGTCTCATATAAGCACGGATCCTCAAAGCCCATTTTTTTCGCAAGCAATTGAAATACTTCGACGTTGGATTTCGACTCTCCATATCGTTCAATCACAGGCTGCTGAATTTGAACATAGTGGTGCCAGTATGATGTATAAAGATCCGTATTTTCGAATGAAGAAGTGGCCGGAAGCACAATATCGGCGTATTTTGCGGTTTCTGTTAAAAATAAATCATGTACGACAACAAAGAGATCGTCCCTCGCCAATCCTTCTCTTACTTTATTGCTGTTTGGGGCAACCACCGCCGGATTTGTGCCGTACACGAATAACGATTTAATCGGCGGGTCTAATTCTAATAATGCCTGGCCGAGCAGATTCATGTTGATGATTCGCGTATGTTTCTTTTGCAATAAATCCGGACGCTGCAAGCTCCTTTGATTAAGCGCCAAATAGCCGCTATTGGATTTGATGGCGCCGCCGCCTTTGACCAGCCATTGTCCGGTCAAAGCAGGGAGGCAAGCAATCGTTCGAATACACATTCCCCCGTTGTCGTGATGCTGCAGACCGTTGCCGATTCGAATGAAGGAAGGGGTGGTTTGCCCATACCATCTGGCAAGCTTATAAATATCTTCAACGGGAACACCTGTTATTTTGGAAACCGTAATGGGATCGTACTGAACCACATGCTCGCGCAGCTCCTCATATCCAACCGTATATTTTCTCAAAAAATCATAGTCTACCATGTTTTCTGCAAATAAAATATGCATCATGCCTAAAGCAAGAGCGGCATCGGTGCCCGGCAAGATCGGAATGAACCAATCGGCGAACTGGCCGGTTTGATTTTTATGAACATCAATCACAACAATCTTCGCCCCGTTTTTTCGAGCTTTTTGGGCCAAAACAATTTGATGCATGTTGGTGCTTACCGCATTGATTCCCCAGAAGATGATGAGTTTGGCATGAATCGTATCTTCCGGATCGGTTCCAAAACCGCCTCCCATTGTATACTGAAGCCCTTGGGCCCCAGCTGACGAACAAATGGTCCGATCGAGCAAGGAAGCGCCCAGCCGATGGAAAAACCGCCGATCCATCCCTTCGGAGCTAAGTCTCCCCATGTTGCCGTAAAAACTATACGGAAGAATGCTTTCAGGTCCTTCTGTTTCAATCAGGTCTTTCCATTTGTCCGCGATGGTCTCAATAGCTTCATCCCAGCTGATTTGCACAAATTTCCCTTCACCTTTAGCACCTGTACGTTTCATTGGGTATTTCAAGCGCTTCGGGTCGTAAATTCGCTCGGTCATATTCCGCACTTTATTGCATATATTGCCTTTTGTCACAGGGTGATTCGGATCGCCTTGTATTTTCACGATTTTTCCATCCTGCTTATGTACGAGTAGCCCACATTGATCAGGGCAATCGAGAGAACAAACAGACGGAAAGATGCCCGTTGGCTGTTGCACAAATGAGTTCATTTTTTTCTCCTTTCATGGCCAAAGAAATCCTTACGATTCATTTAGATGGTTAATATGATAAAATAATTTGAAAAGTAAGGCAATCATGATTATATATTTTGGGCCTTCCCATTTGTTTCACGGGACAAGATTCAGTCTAGTATTACAGAATGGCCAAAAAGGAAGAAGCGAAGTTTTTGCCGCTGCATCAACTAATAGATAGCAGGGTGCGTTCGCTTCCATAACTCCCCGTTTTCAAAACAGTAACTTTGAAGCCTTTTAACGATATTTTATAATTTTAGGCGTATTCTCTATTACATAATAAGTCTATTAGAATTTGAAAATTGGTTTATTTTTATTATTTCCCGACAGAAGCCTCTCACCTCAAAAGTAGGAAGGGCATGATCCTGATGAGGATGAATATCGGTTGGCATTAGCCAAAACGGTCGAGTGACAAGAACATATGTACTATTATATAATTGTAAGCGGCTCTATGAATTTTGGTGTAAATGGAATGCGGCTGTTCATGGATAAGACTATACATAAAATAGTGAGATGATAGGCTTGGCTGCATAACCTATGGAACAGCGGCTCTTATTCTCACACAAATTACTTAAGGAGTGGCAGAAATGGCGCGTGTTTTATTTATTAATGCCGGATCAGAAGGACATATCAATCCAACTATTGGAGTAGTGCAGGAGCTTATTTCGCGCGGAGAAGAGGTCGTGTACTTTACGATAGAAGCTTTTCGCGAACGCATTGAAAAGACGGGAGCTAATGTACGAACTATTGATGGTCAAAAGTTTCTAACAGCCTTTCTTTCAGGTGGAAGGAATTATTTACTTCAAAGAGTCAACGGTCTTTTACGTACAGCAGATATCGTTATACCTAGCGTTCTTGAACAGATCAAAGGAGAGGATTTTGATTACATCATCCATGATTCCATGTTTGGCTGTGGACGTTTACTTGCCCAAATTCTTAAGCTTCCCGCAATCAATTCTTGTACTTCTTTTGCGCAGACAAAAGCATCATTCGATAAAACGCTGGAGCACCTTTCTAAAGAAATTCCTGCAGAAATAGCGAAACCTATATACGATGAATTTCAAAATCTAACGGCAATGGTGAAGGAAAAATATAATGTGGAGATCCATTCTCCTTATGAAGTTTTCTGCAACCCTGCACCACTTACCATCGTTTATACAACTAGGGAGTTTCAACCTTTTGGAGAAGCATTCGACCAAACTTACAAATTTGTAGGTCCATCCATCTCTTCACGATTATCACAAGAAAACTTTGACCTTACTGAAATCAAAGAGAAAAGTCCAATTTATATTTCACTAGGTACTGTCTTCAACCAAGCAATTGATTTCTATAAACTTTGTTTTAAAGCATTGGGGAACACTGACCATACCGTTGTCATGTCTATTGGGACAAAAACTCACATATCTGATTTAGGGGAAATTCCTAAAAACTTCATTGTAAAAAATTATGTTCCACAAATTGAGGTGTTGAAATGCAGTAAATTATTTATTACACATGGGGGAATGAACAGTACCAATGAAGGTCTCTACTACGGGGTTCCGCTCATTGTAATTCCACAAAGCGCGGATCAGCCGATCATTGCCAAGCAGGTTGCCAATATCGGGGCCGGTATTAAATTAGAAATGCAAAGTTTGACTGCAAATCAACTGCGTCAAGCCGTCGATCACGTGTTAAACCAACCGTCTTTCCATCAAGTTGTTGCAAATATTAGAGAATCTTTTCAAAAAGCGGGTGGGTATCACCAAGCTGTTGACGAGATTTTCGGATTTAAAAACCAATACAATATATAAAAATTTCTTGGCTGTCAATGTAACCACAATAAGCTAAATACATTGACAGCTATATTTTTTAAATACTTTTTCTCGAAATTCTTAAGGGTATTTTTAAAAATGAAATAATGGATGCCCCTCATTAACCCCTTGAATCCGGACATTTACTAAGATGAAGTGCCTCAGAGAATACCACTCAAAAATATGAATCAAACAAGCATAGAGGAAGGTAACATAATATGACGAGATAGAAGTTGATGAAATTATAAACCTTTAGAGAGGGGACAAGCACCACTGAGATTGCCAAGTTCGCCAATGTATCTCCAAGATATATACGGCTTATTTTAACTCAACACAACGTTGAAAAGAGACAGTTCGGAAATTGGAAGCGGCGTTATAAATTAAATGGGGATTAACTGTAAAAAAGTCGATTGGAATTCTTTTGGAAAGTAAAAGCCCTTTTCTACTGTTTAATATCAAGTACAGGTAAACAATTATTAGCACTTTAATATCAATGTCTTATATATAATGTCACACATTATATTTGGTTAACTTTGAATAAAATCCTAAAAATACATAAAATTGTAATATAAGGTAAAGAGGGGAAATTGTTAATAATAATTTAAACCAAATTCATAGGGGGATTTTTAATTGAGAAAACATTTAGGGAAAGTATCCATTGCTTTATTAATCTTGACTCATATTGTATTAGCCTTCGGATATGGTAAAATTAGAGGAGATATTGGTACTGGCATTTTAATAATCGGTGTAGGACTTTCGTTAATAACAGCCTTAATAAGTGAAAAGGGACGATGGAAGACAATTTCAATAAGTATTGTAAGTATAGTAATAGGGGTATACGTATTTATGATTATTGTTTCAATCTTCATTTTCTTTTGATGTAACAATATAACTTAACAAAGCCTTATAACGAAGCCAAATACGGGAAATGTTGTAGTAGTAAATGAGATTATTTGTAGTACAGAAAAGGATAGAACAAGCAAAATTATTCTGCCTGTATCTATCCTCTTCTTTTAAAGCATTCTTATATGAACTTATAAAAAGACTTGGGGTGCTGAAAAAAAATCTTGCATTTCGCTTAACTTTTATCTTTTGAAGAAGAACAAAAAAGGAAACAGATTGAAAGGAAAAGGCTAGAACTTGAAGAAAAGAGAAAGCGGGAAAAGCAGGAACGAAGCGAAAAGGAACGTGAGCTTCAGGAATTGAAAAACATCGGTTTACAATAAATAATTTTCCAGCTTGCTTAAAGATATGGACTACGAGCACCCATCTTATTCAAACACCGCCATATTTATGGCAGTTATGGATTTACGATACATATATTCATAAAAAGAAAGACATTAAGGATAAAATATGGATTCCAAATGTAAAAGAGGCTTTTTGGAAGATTAAGGAAAATGGGTATTTCAATCTTACTTATACAAAAGACGACCGTTTTCACTATTCATTTACGATATGGGATTTCTTCGCTAAATTAAACGGTTTAAATATCACAATGCGTTTAGGGATAAACAATAACAATTACCATAGAATAATTTGTGATGAGCTTCCTCTAATTCAGGAAAGGCAAACTAATGATCTAATTGCTTTCGAGTTATCACAAATCCGAGAAAGTAACAACCTGATTCATTACAACACAAATGTTATTCAAGAATATATACAGCATGTAAAAGCAACAACAAACTCTAGAAAAGCAAAGATAAAAAAAGCAAAAGAAACTCGTCGCTCTTTGTTACAGTTCCTAGAGTATATAAATAATCTTATTAAAGCCGGTGCTGTTGATGTTAATTCATTTGAGAAGAAATTCTCATCAAATATGTATGACTTAATTTGTAAAGGTATTGTACCATCCGTGAAGCAGCAAACTGTAATACATAATATTAAGAAGAAGATAGAATCTCAATTAAGAATTACTTTGGATATTCGTTAATGTAAAACTTAGTTTCATAGGAACCTAAATCCGTATCACTTTACCTTCGAGCCAATCCCTTGATACACTAAGAAAAAGCAAACAAAACAAAGGGAACATTCTCTTTACTAAATACATGGTAGCAAATGAAGTTTCGGATTGAATTATTAAGTGATAAAAATACTTCCATAGGAGGAAGAGGACTTTGGCGATGCAAACCGTAACCAGCGATATTATACAAATTTACAAGGATATAGAAGCTTCTAGAAAAAAATACGGTAGCTTAAAAAAATGTGAATTTCATTTGCATACGCCGGCATCATTTGATTACCGTCTGATAAAAGGTAGGAAATATCAAGATTTAAGTGTACATGAGATAATTGATTTTGCTGTTGAACAGAATTACCTTAATCAAGAGCAAAAGAAAATTCTACTAGAAGGGTTATCGAGAGGGGATTACGATGGAGTAAAATATGTTGAGCAACTTACTGAAAAACAATTACCTTATGAAAATTTTAAAGAATATTTATCGTTTATGTTAATTGCTCATAAATTATACTCGGAAGACATAGAAGTGGTTGTCGTAACTGACCATAATACAATCAGCGGGTATAGAAAGCTGAAAGCGGCTGTAGATGAATATTATAAAAGTCGTATAAAATCTATAAATAAAGATAAGAAAGCGATTTATGTTTTTTTAGGTGTTGAGATTTCATGTTCTGATGAAAATCATGTTGTTGGAATCTTTAATGAAGCCAAATTCAATGAAGTTCAAAAGTTTCTTGATAAATATATTGAAAAAAAAGGTACTATAGAAACAAGCTATACCATAATCAAAGAAATTCATGAAATGGGTGGAATCGCTTATATAGCTCACATTAATACTTCCAAATTTATTGGAACTGGCGTGTACAAAGAAACTTTGTTTAACTGCAAAGAATTAAAAGTTTTAGGACTCAAAAATTTAGAGCAACGAGGATGGGAACCAAAATTTTTAGCTCATTCGAAGCGAAAACTCAATGATTTTTGTTATCTGTTTGAAGGCGATGCCCATGAAATATCAGAGATAGGAATTAATAATACTTGGGTGAAGTTTAACGAAGTATCCTTTGCCACCCTAAAAAAAGCAATTTCAAATTATAAACTATGTGTTTACGTTAAAAAACCTATTCCAACAGATAAATACATTAAAGGTATTTATATAAAATCGGGGGAAAACGGATTTCTTAGTAGTTCGCCTACTGCCAAATCGCATGAAGTCGGTAAATTTCATATAGATTTTTCAAGAGATTTAAATTGTATAATTGGCGGTCGAGGAACCGGAAAAAGTACAATATTGAATATTATAGATACAGTGCTTACACAAGAAGCTCAAACATTAAACCATTTGAAGTTTATCTCTAATCATGAAATAATATACATCTTATTTTCTTTAAATGAAGATGATTACATTGTCCGATTTATACCACAATCTAATACAAAGGTGTCTATGGATCATAGGGATTTCTTTCTCGAAAAGGCATTTAAGGAAAGTGTTTATAATAAAGAAGGAAATATAGAACTGCCTGACCATTGGTTCCAATTATTTAAAATTGAAAAAAGCGGAACACATTTCAACGCTACCGAGATACGTAACCATACTAAAAAAAGAGAGGTACTTAATAAAGTTTACCGAAAGGGTTTTTCAATTAACCGAATTCTAACAAAGATTGATAAAGGAGAAATTGGTCAATTTGTTAAAGACATTATATTTTACGGATTAAAAACTAATTTTTATGACGATTTTCTTTCCAAATTAAAAAATATACAACCAAGAAGTTTAAATAGATTCTTACGGGAGAACATTCCTAAAATAATGCAACTGTTTTCAGATCAACAAAAACTTGTAAATGAGACAATTGATAGCTTTAATAACTCTCATCGTGACTTAATTCAAATTCAGTTTTCCCCTAAAGAAAAAGAAGTCGATTATTACTTAGACGAGCTTTGGTTCAATGTAAATAAGAGAGGTTCAGTGGCCAATACTCGCTTAACGTGGGAAGATGTAGAAAGATATACCTATAAAATTGTTGAAAAAATTGGATTACTTTGTTTTCTTCGCTATTTAACGAAAAAAAAATACTCGGAGTTGGAGAGAGTTATTGCTATCAGCACTTTCATATCAAATCGAAATAAAACAATTAAAGATGTTGAAGAAGAATATGAAGAAGTTAGTGCCAGAACATTAAAGAATATATACAATGAAATCCAATCTACTCTTCTTAGGAATAAGTCAAATGTAATGGCTTGTTTACAGAAGTATTTTGAGATTATAGATGATTTTACTCTTATGTTTAATGTAAACTCTAAGGAGTTAATTCGGCCCGAAAAGCCGTTGTTTAAAAATATTGAAAATCTCTCGCTAGGACAAAAAGTAGTTGCTATTTTGACTTTTATAATCGAATATGGAAAGCATATCGGGGATAATACACCTCTCGTAATAGATCAACCCGAAGATAATCTTGATAATCAGTATATATATAAAAATTTAGTCGCCAGCCTTCGAACGGTTAAAAACACAAGACAAGTCATTATTGTCACACATAATTCTACTATAGTTACCAACGCAGATGCTGAGCAAGTAGTTGTATTAGAATCAGACGGCAATCATGGTTGGGTAAAACAAAAAGGTTATTTAAGTGATAAGCGTATTATGAGATATATACTTCTTCATCTTGAAGGTGGGGAAGAATCATTCAAGCATAAAATGGAAAATTACTCATTGATTTTAAATTTATAATTAATTTTGGGAGTATATGTACATGAAGGAATTGGCATTGGTAATTTAATGGTGGAAACCTGAGAATTCCTCCCTGATTATCATTTGCACAATAACTACCCGGCTAGGGTAGTTATTTTCGTACTAAGCAGGTTTCGAAATATGTTAAATGTTTCAATCGCTTTTTTCTTTTGCTCAAAGTCAGTTGGGAAGGGTGGAGCTGATATTCCTCTAAACTTTCCATATCACTTTTCATTAAAGGGACAACCATAGGATGAAGGGGGAGTAATCTACGTATCGTGTTGTTAGATAAATCAATTTGTTCCCAAGTTAGTTCAACAATTTCAGATCTTCGCATACCCGTAGTGGCTAACAGTTTAAACAGAAGATGGTTTCGCATCGCCATTCGGCTATTGTCTTTCTCTAAAAAATGAAACCTGATGCTGGTTGAAGCAACGAACATGCGTTTTTGTAATGTCATGAAGTGGTACAGAATAGCCGTGTTGAAGTAAGAAGTTCTCGAAACATCTCAAATCATACGCATAACCATCAACGTTCAGTGAATAGTTTTTTCAATTTGCAAGTACAAAAGAAATTCATCGATGGCTTGTCGAAACATCATAAAAATACCTCCAGCTGCTGATGATCAACGACTAATGATAATCGGTAAAAAATAATGATAATTGGTTTAAAAAATGATAATTCGTAGACACAAAAATTTATGAGGAACTTAAGATGACACGTTCCGAATAATTGATTTTATGGACTGTACATTGACACAATTTTGTATGGATTAAAAAAGCCTATTTTGGGCTTTTTTTATTTTATCCATGTATAATTGTGTCATTTTTTTGGACAGAATTTTATATGGATAACAGTCAATTGACATAATTATGTATGGATAACACTCAATTTGAGTCATTTTTATAATAAAGGACGTGTTTGTTTGTATCAACCTATTGACATACCTAGAAATAAGAAATTCGGAAATAATTATTGGGAAGTATTTAGTCCAAAGTTGAATCGAACAGTTAAGTTATATAGTGATCTCGAATATGATCACTGGCTTCTTATAGAATCCGATCCAAGTGTAAGGTGTTATTGTGAGCAGCCTTTGAAAATACAGCTGTACTGGAATAACAAGTTGCATCAAAGTATTTTTGATATGTGGATTCTTTATGATGACAATAGTGAAAGTTTTATTGAGATTAAATACTCGAATGACCTCATAAAGCCTAAAGTCATGGAACAGCTATCTGTTCAACAACAATGGTGTAACGAGCATAATAAGCGACATGTCATTGCAACTGAAAAAGACATAAGATCCAATCAAGTAAGACTAGCTAATGCTAGGCTAATGGTTAGCTTCTTAAAAAGTTTACCTAAAAATACAGTGCAGACTCATTCGATTTACGAACTGATTCAACAAAAACAAAGAATGACCGTTTCGGAAATCAGACAATCTTTGACGGAACTAGGAGATGAGCAGATTTTTACGACGGTATGTTATCTTTTGCATCAATCTAAAATCAAGGGAGACATCAATCAGGCGCCAATAAATAAGGATTTCGAGGTGTGGGTATAACGTGACTAGGAAAAGAAAAATCGAAGATTTTAAAATGGTTAATGAAGATATACTAGATATTTCCACTTGGGCGTCGGTACTGCAAGAAAACTTGTCTCCAGATAAACGCGATATTTTTAATAAGCGAAAAAAAGCTATTGAAATGTATATATCAGGGAAATACCCTTTAAAGGAGATTTATAATCAAACGAGAATTAACGACCTTCAAATAAGACGCTTATTGCAAAGATGCCTTTCTTATGACCAAGACGGAGTTATGTATGGTTTTAGAGCGTTAATACCATATAAGCGAATACAAAAAAACTCCCCAATATATCGACCTAATAAAACCGGCTTCGCGAACTCCTTCAATTTGCTTTTAGAGACTTATCCATCCTTAAAAACTCTGATTCATCAGTTATATTTAGCTCCCCAGAAGTTAGACAGTATCAAAATTTCAAGAAAGGAACTTCATCGGAAGTTTACGATAGCTTGCAGAAACCTTGGTATAAAACCTGATGAATACCCTTTTAACACGATGGATGTTGGTTACCGATCTTTGGCTAGATATGTGACAAAGCTTGAACAAGAACACCCAGAACAAATCATTAAACGCTATGGAAAGAATCATGAGCATACATTTTTAGATACTGGAGGTGCTTCAAACAATAAAAAGATGATTATTCGACCGTTTGAACGTGTTCAATTAGATGGTCACAAGATTGATTTAGTACTGGCCATCAAATTCAAAACACCCGAAGGTGATGAGTTTGTTCAAACTATTCACCGGCTATATATTTTAACGATTATTGATGTAGCCACTAGAGCAATCCTAGGCTATCATATCTCGCTTGGGCGTGAGTACAACCAGTTCGATGTACTAAAATGTATAAAAAATGCAATTGAACCTCGCAAAAAAATGACATTTTCTATAGCCGGACTAGCTTATCCTCCAAATGGTGGGTACCACTCTTTAGCTATCCCCGAAACAGAGTGGGCCGTCTGGGATGAAATCTTGTTTGACAACGCAAAATCACATTTGGCCAATATGGTACGCGATAAATTGAAAGATACTGTGGGTTGCGATATAAACTTTGGCTCCGTCGGCAAACCGACCCGAAGGTCCATTATTGAAAGATTTTTTAATACTCTTGAACAAAATGGATACCATCGCCTCACCAATACAACAGGAAGCAACCCCAATGACCCGAGAAGGAGAAAAGCCGAGCAACAGGCTGTTAAATATGAAATCACAGTAGAGAAGATACATGAAATCACTGAAATTATGATTGCAAATTATAATAACGATCCACACGAAGGGATTAATAATTTAACCCCACTAGAAGTTATGGAACAAAGAATTAAAAAAGGAATGCCGATTAGAAAAATGGATAGCGAGAAGAGAGGAGAGTTTGAATTGTTTACGATTAAGGCAACTCGTATGATTCAAGGCGGAATCAAGGTTGGACGGAGACCTTATATTACATTTGAAGGAGTTTCCTATACAAACGATATTTTAGCAAAATCACCCGATCTTGCTGGGACAAAGATCGACCTCATCATTAATACTGAAGATTTACGAGTAATTAAAGCCTATTTACAGGATGGCAGCGAATTTGGTCTACTCACCGCCCATGGCAAATGGGGAATTATTCAACACACATTAGAAGAACGGAAAGCCATCAATAAATTAAAACGTGAGAGAAAAATTGTGTTATCAGATAACCAAGACCCGATAGACGCATTAAACCAATACTTAGCGACTAAAGCACCTACCGATAAAAACGCTAGACAACAGCTTCAAAAAACATTGAAAAAACAACGTCAACAATCTGATCGAAAAGACAAGGAGAGAAAAGAAACATTGCATCAAGAAATACCAAAAGATGAAGTAAGAAAATACGAAGAGGATCATATCATACAAAAATCATTGCCTAAACTTCCAAAAAGCATTATCTACTAAATGAAAAAGGAGATAAAACATAAAATGACACAAATATCATCGGTAAATGAAGCTTTTGATTTTCAGGAAAAACGCCCATATATACCAATAGGTTGCCATCCGATTGATACAGGTTATTATTTAATTTCAACCAATGAGATTACCCGCATGTACAAGCAAGTTGTGACGTGGATTCAAAGTCGTACCCCAGGAGCCATGATTGTTGGAAATCCACGCTTAGGAAAAACCAGAGCAGTGAAATATTTAGTAAGTAGCTTACCATTTGTTGATATCGTCGGAGAGGATACTCCTATTTATACAATTAAGTGCAATAAATTCAAAAATCCCAACGAAGGCGATTTTTTCGAATCCGTTTTAAAGGACGTAAAACATCATACTCCTTCAGCCGGAAAAGCCATTAGCAAAAGAAGAAGGTTATATAATTTTCTGATCGAAAAAGGGAGTGCCTCATCTAGAAATCGTATTATTTTCTTTCTGGATGATGCGCAGAGATTACACGAGCTCCATTATGAATGGTTGATGGATATTTATAACGAACTAGAGGACGCAGGTATCATTATGACGTTTTTTTTAGTGGGGCAAAGAGAATTGTTCGACCAAAGAACCGCGTTTTTGCTTAGCAATAAAAAACAAATTGTGGGACGATTTATGGTTCATGAATATCAATTTAAGGGGCTTGGGAATGTTGAAGACATTAAAACGTGCCTCGAAAATTACGACAATGATGCGATATATCCTCTGAACAGCGATTGGACTTTCACAAGATATTATTTTCCTGAACAGTACGCACATGGATTCCGACTTGCGAATTTTGCTGAAGGTTTATTGGAAGTATTTCAAGACCTTGCACGCGAAATGGGAGTCAAAGGGAAACTGGAAATCCCTATGTTTTACTTTACGGGTACAGTCGAAAATGCCTTGAGATATCTAGGTGTTGATGGTTCAAATGTAGATGAAATCACAAAAAATCAGTGGAAGTATTGTATTCAGAAATCTGGATATATGGATGCTGAGCGATATAGCGAGGTCTTAAAAAATGCTGATTAACAAAAACAATAAGGTATATGTATGGGAAAAGCAAAAATCCAATAAATTTGAATGGGCGTGGCGAAAACAGTGGATTCAACCATATGAGTCGCCGTGGAGTGTATTTCGTAAGATCATGGAAGTAAATCAATTGAAAGCAAACGATTTATTATACCTTTTCGGAAACGAAGGAATCAAAAATTTGGTAAATCCTTCTAATGCAGGCTTTTATAGAAGAGAACTAGTGACTATGGAACACTTTTGTGAACATGAAATCAACCATTACTTAGGAATCGATTATAAAAAGATGTTAAAGGAAAGTAATAAAAAGGTAATAGGGGCTATTCAAGAAAGATTTAGGGATTATGCAGGATACTATTATCATTCCCATTTTACGTTTTGCTCTAAATGTCTAGAAAAGGGGTATCACAGCATTCTTCATCAAATAAGTCTATTCGATCGCTGCTTTTTACATGATATTGTTTTGAAAAATTGTTGTCCATCCTGCAAACGTCAATACGACTATTTTCTAATTGATGAAGGGTTCATAACACCATTTACGTGTGTCTGTGGTTATCGTTTTATTAAAGGAGAAACGATAAAAGACCTATACAAAAAATGGAATTATCCTATTTCTCGCAAGCGTATTAAAAACCAACTCGTAAAAGACTGGTTTGCTATAGAGTTTGATGATTACCATATTTATACATCAAACTATCTTTATGATGGAACACAACATGAGCATAAAAAAGATAGAAGTCTTTTTCTCACCCATTCATTAATAAAGCATTACCTCAACACTCATTATGGTGAAAGTAACAATATCTCCAGACACGTATCAAGGAAATGTCTTTCTTCCATCCGCCGAACGACTGGGGAACTAGTGAAAATATATAAGGAATGCTATCCTTTTTATATTGATGATACTGACGAACGAATACTTTATAAAAAAATAGCTTTTCACCCGTGGGGAGGAAAGCTATATAGGTACTTTTATACCGAGATCTTTTTTGATAGTATTCGTATCTATAAAAGTATTGCACGTTTTATTCGAAGGCGAATATTAAACGTGTATACTCGCCAGTCTAATGATCGAAAAAGAATCATACTAAGAGGAGATACTAAATGTAAATATGCGTTCGCTTATCACTTTTGGAGATATATGGTGGAAAATCTTTCAGTATTTTACTTTAATGATACTGGATTTGATTATTTGATCAAGGACGATTTAACGATATTTTTCAAGCCTTATCCTTGGACGGAAGAGTTTAGAAATATCATCATACAATTTTTCCGACGATCCAGACTACACGATGAAAATTTAACATATGTAAAATGGATTATAAATCATACTTTAGCACATTTACTTATTTCTTTATTCAGCGAATGTCTGAATGTCATTCAGGAAGAACAGTCACAAGATTTTTACTATATAGACCGAAAGGTACGATATCGTTTACTTGAGTATGTACCAGATTTCACAGTTTTAATACCTGATGATGACCGAAAGGCGATGTACTTTTATAAGCCAATCATGTTCCAAAAAATAAAAAAACAACTAGAAACCTTTTAGATAGCAAATTAAAGTAGGTGATTTTTAAACAGAGACAGAAGCAAGAAGGCTTCTGTCTTTCAACTTTTATGTAAAGATGGTGTTAGACATTCCTTATCGCTTGTTTTATATAAGTATATGATTATATAATTATAAATAGTGATTGTAGAATTATTTAACGTCTTCTAGTTCTACGACAAAAATGAAAAAAGGAGGAAGTTTGGTGCGTGAGACTATTTTGGAAATCGAAAATGCATCACATATCTTAAAATTGCTAGGCGATAAAACACGTTTAACCATTATCGCTATTTTAAGCAAACGTGAATGTTGTGTTTGTGAACTTCTTGAAGTGTTTGATATGAGCCAGCCATCTGTGAGTCAACATCTTCGTAAGCTGAAAGATGCTGGATTGATAAAGGAAGAGAGAAGGGGACAGTGGATTTATTATTCTCTCAATTCACAAAGCGAGTCGTATGATTTGATCCAAGATATTCTACAACATATTCCAGACCAAACCGAGAATATCCGTAAGATTGAGGAAATCAAACCTACGCTTCGTTGTGACTGTTAATCTACGTGAAATTAGGAGGAGAAAAATGAATAATACCGAAAGAAAACGGCTATCGTTCTTGGACCGATACTTAACACTTTGGATTTTTCTTGCGATGGCAACAGGAATTGGGGTGGGTTTTGTCTTTCCAGGCTTTGTAGAGAAAATGAACCGTTTACAGGTAGGGACGACGTCCATTCCAATTGCCATTGGCTTAATTTTGATGATGTATCCTCCATTGGCCAAAGTTCGTTATGAAAAGATGGGGCGTGTATTTAAAGATCTAAAAGTATTGGTCTTGTCCCTTGTACAAAACTGGATTATTGGACCTATCTTGATGTTTTTGTTGGCCGTTGTATTCCTGCCGGATAAGACCGAATATATGGTCGGACTTATCATGATTGGTCTAGCCCGTTGTATTGCAATGGTGATTGTCTGGAATGATTTAGCGAAAGGAGATACAGAATACGCAGCTGGACTTGTGGCGTTTAACTCTGTATTCCAAATGTTATTTTTCTCTGTTTATGCATATGTGTTTGTGACAATCATTCCGGAATGGTTAGGACTAGAAGGTGCTGTCATTCATATCACCATGATGGAAGTCGCTAAGTCGGTGTTCATTTACTTAGGCATTCCGTTTCTTGGCGGAATGATCACGCGTTTTGTCTTGATAAAAACAAAGGGCAGACAATGGTATGAAAAAGTATTCATTCCAAAAATCAGCCCCATTACATTGATTTCTTTATTGTTTACGATTATCGTCATGTTCTCTTTAAAAGGAGACGTTATCGTAAGCTTGCCGTTGGATGTAGTGAGAGTTGCAATTCCGTTGTTAATTTACTTTGTGTTGATGTTCTTCGTTTCTTTCTTCTTAGGAAAGAAAATTGGAGCTAGCTACCCTGTAACCACAACACTTGCCTTTACAGCCGGCAGTAATAACTTTGAGTTAGCGATTGCCGTAGCTGTTGGCGTGTTTGGGATCCATTCTGGTGCAGCATTTGCAGCCGTCATTGGACCACTTGTGGAAGTGCCTGTCATGATTGCGTTGGTCAATGTGGCATTATGGTTTCAACGAAAATACTTTAAAACAGAATCAGTATCATACTAACAACAAAGGGGGAATGAAACATGAAAAACAAAAAGATCATTTACTTCTTATGCACAGGAAACTCTTGCCGCAGTCAAATGGCAGAAGGATGGGCAAAAAAATATCTTGGCGACGAGTGGGAAGTTTATAGCGCTGGTATCGAAGCTCACGGATTAAATTCAAACGCAGTAAAAGCCATGAAAGAAGTGGGGATTGACATTTCCAACCAAACATCCGATATCATTGATCCTGAAATTTTAAATAAAGCTGATTTGGTAGTCACATTATGCGGTCACGCAGCAGACCATTGCCCAGTAACACCACCACACGTGAAACGTGTACACTGGGGATTCGATGACCCTGCAAAGGCTCAAGGGACGGAAGAAGAAAAATGGGCTGTATTCCAGCGTGTTCGCGATGAAATTGGCACTCGCATCAAAAAATTTGCTGAAACAAGTGAATAAGACTGAAATGAAGCCGAGAAGAATCTTCTCGGCTGCTTTTATTTATAAATACTTCATACAAAACAAAAGGCGAAACATGTCGATGAATTTTCTGCATTTTTCAAAACAAAAAGTTGCAATTTGCAAATAATATGATATAAGTAATATAGAGGTGAAAAAATGGAAAACGTTAGAGAGTTGTTTCAAGTGATGACGCGTCGTTTCGGATTGCTAAATAAAAATTGTTGTTCTATTGATGCTGTAGATATTTCTCTCGTTCAAAGCCATATCTTTTATGAAATTGACAAAAGAGAACACCCCTCCATGCAACAAGTGGCTGAAGTATTGGGAATGGATATTACAACGTTCAGTAGACAGATTCAAAATTTAGTGAAAATGGGGTTAGTGAAAAAAACGCCACTTCCTGAAGATCGAAGGATATACACGTTATCGTTAACCACCGAGGGAAAGTTTATCGCAACAACCATTGAGCGAGAAATAAATCGATATTTAGACGAGATATTTTCACATATGACGGAATTTGAGAAAGAAACAGTGATTCGTTCGATTAAATTGTTAAATGAATGCATGGCGAAATCGACTGTTTGTTGTAAGCCGTTATTTTGAGGCAAGTCTATCAAGGCTTGCCTATTGGTTAAATATATTGTTGCATTTTGCAAATAAATTCGAATAAGGAGAGATCATCAATGAGCATAGCGATTCTTCAAGATTTTCTTTATATTGCGTTAGAATTAACTCTTATATTTTTAGGTATTTCGTTCGTTATTCACTTGTTAGAAAGATATATTCCTTATGATAAAATGCAAAGTTTGTTAAAAAAGTGCCATCCGTTATTCGGAGCATTGGTTGCTGTCGCTTTTGCCTTTGTTACACCGTTTTGCTCATGTTCTACGATCCCGGTTGTCGTATCGCTTTTAAATCAGAAAGTCCGTTTCGGTATTGTGATGATTTTTCTATTTGCTTCCCCTGTGCTGGATCCAACAATATTGACACTCATGGCTGCGACACTTGGAGTAAAAGTAGCAACTTCTTATACCATTATCACAACCATTTTATCCATACTGATTGGTTTTACGCTTGAAAAACTTGGGTTTGAAAATCAAATAAAGCAAGTAATGGTGACAGGAGAAGTAGAGACCGGAAAGAAACGAAATATGAAAGAAGCTTTACAGGAGACATTTCACTTAATGAAAACGGTTTATCCATATTTGCTTTTGGGTGCAGGCATCGGAGCCATTATTCATGGTGCTGTACCGACAGAATGGATTTCAACCTATATGGGGAGTGATAAGTGGTGGTTTGTTCCGCTTGCTGCAATCATTGGTATTCCTTTGTACATCCGTCTTTCCACAATGATTCCAATTACACAAATGTTGATTGCAAAGGGCATGGCATTGGGACCAGTCATGGCGCTGATGATTAGCTCAGCAGGTGCAAGCTTGCCGGAGATAACATTATTACACAGTATCTTTAGAAAGAAGCTGGTCTTTGCGTTTGTAGGTTCTGTCATGACGATGGCAACGTTATCAGGATTTTTATTCTATATCATTTAAGGAGGGATTTCAAATGAACATATTGAAAATTCTATTTGGCAATTCCAAAGAAAAGCAAAGTTGCTGCGATATTCAAATTGTAGAAGTAAAAGAAAACCAAGATGTGGCAGACAAAGCCAATATTGAAAGTGAATGCTGTCCATCTACATCAAATCGTGAGTGTTGCTAATTTTACATTGAAAAGGCATTAGGGAGATTCCTGGTGCCTTTGCTGTATGAAAATAAGGAGGGGATTTCTAATATGAACATTCGTAGCTTTTGCAAA
The DNA here is from genome assembly GCF_000620165.1 of Anoxybacillus tepidamans PS2. Taxonomy (GTDB): domain Bacteria; phylum Bacillota; class Bacilli; order Bacillales; family Anoxybacillaceae; genus Anoxybacteroides; species Anoxybacteroides tepidamans_A. The sequence continues at coordinate 34,197 of NZ_JHVN01000010.1, read as the reverse complement.
CAGGATTGGTTGCAAGTGAAAGAAATTTACGAGCAAGGAATTGCGACAGAACAAGCAACGTTTGAAACGACAGTACCATCATTAGAAAAATGGGAATTGACTATTGCCGCAAATTTATGTTTAGTCGCTGAAGACGAAGAAGGAATTCAAGGCTGGTGTAAGATAAGTAAAGTATCGGATCGCTGCGTGTATAAAGGAGTGGGAGAGGTAAGTGTGTATGTTCGAGATGTGAGCCGAGGAAAGGGAGTTGGAAAACAGCTTCTACAAGCTATTATCAAAGAATCAAAGAATCAGAAGCAAAGGGATTTTGGACATTAACTGCGGGGATTTTCCCTGAAAACGTACCAAGTTTACGTTTACATCAAAGTGTTGGATTTCGTGAAGTCGGCATACGACAACGTATAGGAAAATTAAATGGTGTATGGCGTGATGTAGTATTGCTTGAACGTCGTAGTCAAATTTTAGATTATGTAATTACTATTTGAATAAAAAAGTGACAGAATTATTCTTACATTCAATAGTCGACCAAGATAATTCTGTCACTAAAACTGAAATTAGAACTAAGTATAACTGTGTCATTTAGCCAAGTGAAATTCTGAGCCAGATAAAAATTAAATTATGTATACTCATGTGTTGCATTTAATCAATATAAAATTATGTCAATTAAATGACAGAAATGTATATCGATAAATACAATATTATGGGCGAGGTTCGTTAACCATATAAAATTTTGTCATTAATCCATACAGAATTTTGTCAATGTACATACATGGACACTTGAGGGAAGAAACCCTCGTATTTCAGGAAAATTTATTAGTTAACATAATATAAATTATAGGAAGTAACAAAAATTGAAACAATAAATATCTCAAAAATAAAGAAAACTTGTTTTATTGAGACAGAAACAAAAAATAAAAACATGCAGCGGTTGGATTTCGTGTTTGTTCGGACCGCTGCATGTTAGCCAATTGCTATTACAGAAAGTCATAATCTCATCCTTCCAAGCCGAATTAGGCGATGTCAATGTTGCGATAGCGCACACCTTTATACTGAACACGGACAGGAGCAGCTTTTTCTTTTTCATACGTTTGCAGCAATTGTTTTACTTTTAAAAATGCTTCCATCATTCCTTCAGCAAGAACTGCTTCTTCCCATACCACCGATTTGGCCTGCTCTGTGTAAAACAAAAAGACATACTGTTTCAACGCTTTCACCTCCACTGTCTATATTATAAAAAGACTGTATTTCTTAAAATACATAAACTGTTACAATTATGTTAACTTTTTATGAAGATTTATATCATTTTTCCTAATGGTGATTGTTCGTTAATAAGCGGTTGGATTTCATATACGGATATCGGAAAATGCGGCAGTCCATAAGCGTAGGGAGTGAGATCATATAACTGATAAAAGAGCACGAGCACTTTATCGGCGATATAGAAATCCTGGTTGGGCGAGATGCCTTTAAACGGCGGGTCTAGCAGAAAAATATCCCGCTCTTTAATTTGTTTTGCTACAAGATCGGATAGCGGTTTGACATAATCTTTGTTCGGCAAAAATAACTCTCTAAGAGAATATTTTTTTCCCGTTGCCACATCAAATGTTAGCCCCTTAACAATCGTCATTCCGTGAGCGCCGCCTGAGTACGCATAATTAATCATCGTTAAACTTAAAACGCCTCTTTCGTTCGCCTTCAATTCAAAGGTTCCTGTGACCTCTGTTTGTGGGTTTTGATAAAATCCTTGGTCAGCAATTAATTTTCGCATGACAGCTGCAATTTCGTAATTGATTTTTTGTTCTGCCTCTTTATTGGGCAGTCCATACACAATCGGATAATACAGCTCCATCCGCTTTTGTTTTACATGTTCAACGCGAATATTGACAGGCAGCTCCATCCTCTTCTCCCCTTTTTTCTTACGATATTCAATCGTAGAAAAAAACGTGTAGCCGATTCGACTACACGCTTCATAAACATGTTATGACGGATTATTCATTTTCCATTCCCAATATTTTAAATAGTTATAAGGATTAACGGCATTCCAATTCAAATCGTACATACCGAAATGCAAATGCGCCACAAATTTACCAGTGGTTCCGACTGGGCCGTAGCCGGAATCGCCGACATAGCCAATAAGCTGGCCTTTTTTCACTACTTGTCCTTGTTCGATGCCTGTTGCGTAGTTTTGCATATGCGCATAATAAATATAGACTCCTTCATTTGTCTTCACAGTAAGACGCCAGCCACCTAAATCGCTCCACCCTTTTCGAACAATGGTTCCATCTGTAGAGGAGTAAATCGGAGTGCCTTTTGGCGCAATGATGTCGACCCCTTCATGCACACGCTCTCCGCCGTATTGCCTGCTGTCACCAAATGTATCGCCAAACGGTTTGTAAGTTCCTGCTTTCAGCGGGAACAAAGCGTCTTGCAAACGATCTGGAGCCGCTGGTTTTGGCAGTGCTCCATCCGTAATTTTTAGCACTTGTCCTACATAAATCGTATCAGAAGATAAATTATTAAGAGTTTTTATCTGTTGAACAGTTGTTCCATATTTTGTTGCAATAGAATACAAGCTGTCGCCCGGCTGCACCGTATATGTCACAGCGGTTGGCGTAGATGTAGATGGTGTAGTCGTGCCGCCCGTGCCCGTCGAAGGAGTTGTTTGTGTTGGTTTGGCTACATAAAGCGTTTGACCAACAAAAATCGCGTCAGATTGCAGTTGGTTCCAAGATTTCAAATCTGAAAGTGAAATGCCATAATCACGGGCAATAACCGAAAGTGTTTCGCCCGTTTGAACTGTATGAGTGGTATATGTCCCTTTTTCGGCTGGAATAATTAATGATTGGCCAGGATAAATCGAATCGTTCGCTAGGTGATTACGAATTTTAATATCCGCGATTAATACTTGATATGTTTTGGCGATTAAAGATAATGTATCCCCAGCCTTTACTGTATAAGTCGTTTCATGTTGATGCGGAGGTAATAACGTTAACGTCTGGCCTACATAAATTTGATCGCTTTTTAATCCATTCCAACTTTTCAAATCTTCTACTGATAGATGATTAGCTGTAGCGATCTTCCAGAGAGTGTCCCCTGCTTGCACTTTGTACGTCAGTTCGTGCGCACTCACTTTCCCTACTCCACTAGCTAATAGCGCGAAGGCTACGCCTGCCACCCATGCTTTTTTTCTCATCTTGCACCTCTCTCTGCTAGTTTAGTATATTCCTATTTTACATAGGAGGCTTGTGTGAGGGCAGACTGTAATTGTTGGAAATATTCAAAAAAAATAAAAAGAGGTGGCACAACGCCACCGTTACCGCTTGCTTTTGTATTGCTCTACTGCTTCTGAATAGCGTGCAAATACAGCTTCTTTCTGCCACGAAAGCTGTTGATGCAGATAATCTGAAACGAGAGCGTCATCGGCTAATCCCGCGGCAAAATTTCGTTTGACCCACCGTTCTGCCTCGTCCCATGTCGAAAAAGAAGCCACCATGGAGTGATTCTCCCAAAGACTCCATTCTTTTTTCTCATTTAAATAGAGAAAAAACCACTGTTCTCGATTGTTTTTAAAAAAGCAGCCTAGATGATGTTCTTTTGTATTATACCGGTTTTGTTCCGCGTCGTGATAAATTGGCGGAAGCTGAAACGCGGTCGTGGCAAATCGTAAGAACGTGTCAGCGTTCATTAAACAACCAGACGCCTTTGGATGACCGCCTCCGCCAAATCGTTTGGCGAATTCCGCTACATCTACTGCATCGTGGATCGTCCGAAACCCGATATGTTTCGTTCCAAGATTGATCATCGCAATGAGATCCAAATGCGGACAACGTTTCGACAGCATATTTCCTAATTCAGAAATATGCTGCTCAGCAAACACAATCCCCACGCAATATTCATCAATCCACGTTTGCACCATATGTTTTTGTTTCATACGGATATAACGCTGGACTTTTTTCTCCTCGATCTGAAACACGAACTCTTCCATGTCTGTAAAGGAGAATGGTTGTTGCATTTGCAGCCGCTCGGTCATTTGTTTGACAAACTCATCGATCCCGAGCATCGAAAACAAATCATTTAGACGCTTGGCACGAATATTGTTGTTCTCATCCCAATCCCACGTATCATACTGGCGAACGAGTTCCACAAATTCATCGAGCGTCTCATTTCGTTCTAAATATTGCTGGTGAACAAGGAATTCATAAAACAAAGAGGTCGCACACGTCTTCATTCCTTGTTGATTGACAGGTTCCACCTGCCCCCACGGATAGCGGTTAAAGTGAAGAGCGGTGGCATGATGGTCAATGAGCTGCACATGCCCCCCAGCAGCAAACCGTTCTGCAAGCTGCTGTTCTACTTCAGCGTTCACCGATAAATCGGTAATAAAAAGCTGGGATTCACGGTCTTGGTGATCCTCTACAAACCGTTGGACACGCTCATTTAAATTTCGATATGAACAGTAAGAAATGTGGACCTGATCACCGAAAGCGAGAGCAGCCAATAAGGCGCAGCCGACGCCATCTAAGTCACTATCGGTAAACAGCTTGATCATCATTACTTCTCCCCTTCCCACATCAGTGGTTGTTACAAACTTTTATATAATAACTTCTTCAGAAGAGGGAACAAAATATCGGGCAACTGTTCGATGGTTGGGACAAGCACGCTATGTTTTCCGTAAATATTTTGGATCGTGTTATATTGTCCTTCATCGATGTCCCCGTTTGCCAAAAAAACGTTAATGACTTCAATCCCCCGTTTTCGCGCTTCAAGCACCGCTTCATACGTATCAACAATCCCGTTTTGCTCATAACCAAATGCCGCTGGCTCTCCATCTGAAAAGACTAACAAAAACTTTTGCTTTTCTGAACGCTCTAGCAGCCTCTCTGTCATTATACGAATCGCAAAACCGTCCCGATTATCTTCTTGCGGTTCAAGCTGCATAATTTCCGCGCCGCTCTGCTTTTTTAAAGAACGCGAAAAAGAAATAACTGTTTGAAAATAATTCGGCTGCTTTTTTTCGTGGGCTTCGTCCGGGTTTTCCCAAAATCCAACAATTTCGTGTGGCACCAAGAGAGCTTTGAGGGCCTCGTGAAATAAAATCACACCTCGTTTCGTCTCTTCCATCTTATCGTACATCGAGGCCGAGCAGTCGACTAAAAGCGTAAATACCGCATCAATGTGAACGGACGGTTCCCGTTTTTTATAAAATAAGCGCGGCTGCTCATCAGTCCATAGACGCAGCAGCTTTTTATGCAGACGGCCAAAATGCAAATCCGTACGCGGCAATATCTTTTTATGTTCCAGTGTTTTTTCGATGATTTGTTTCAGCTTTTTCTGATACGAAACAATTTCTGTTTTCTTCTGCTCATATTGAGCCAGCTGTGTGAAGGTTGGAGATGAGGGAGAAAGAAAAATCGCCTCGGCATATCGGTTGACCTTTCCGTATACATCACCGGCGCCGGTAGGACGAGCCTCTCGTTGTTTTTCTATTGCCTCCCTCCGGGCATAATCATTTCTTTTGCTTTTTTGCGCCGAACCTTGAACGATCGCCAACGCCTGATCCCCGTCCTCTCCTTCGCGCACTCCTTCTCCAAGCAAATCCGTTTGCGACCCTTGCTCTAATTCAAACTGCAAAAAACTTTTAGTCATATCGCTCGTTTCCCGATGCCACGTCGGTAACTTTTGTTCATGAATATCTTCATCGCCTTGTTTTTCATGATCGAGCACATCGCAATGATTAAGCGCCTCCGTTCGTTTGAGATCATCGATCGTCAGCCCTGTTTCTTCTTCATAGCTATGCTCTGGCAAATAAAAGTACGTGTTTAACATATCGCGCTCTAGTATATCATCGAATGCTTCTACAATCGTCCAAGCGATGTGGGCCACGTCTTTTGTCGAAGCGGCATCAAAAAATTGGCCAAGCGTCTGACGCAACCATGGCATCATCCGATCAATCGGCTCAATCATCACCGGAACCTCCTCAAGCGGAGATTCAGACGTAAGCAATAAATAGATGGTGGCGAATAACGCATCTGTATGCACACTTTTTACAAGGTTGGCGCTTGTTTGACTTTGGAAATAACGGCGATAGACCTCACGGCGGGTACGAAACCATCTTTTAGTGCCCGGACGCTCTTTTTTGCATAACTCCTCTAGGCGCAAATCTTCGGCAAGCATCAATAGCTGCCTAGCAAAACTAGGAACGGAGGTGGTTTTCGCTTTGTCAATAAATCTTTTGACTTCTGACGCCTCCGTATGAAAGAAGGTTCCGACCGTCCGTAAACATACATCGCTTTTAAAACCATTGATTTTTTCTTCCGCTGGACGATTGTCCCAAAAATAACTAACGTATACCGTTCGATTCGGAACATCTAAATAGGATTGAAATCCAAAGGCGATTTCCCAATCGCTTTGTTTCATCAACGTTTTCGTTAAATCGGATAATTGCATAAATAAAAACGAGTCAATCTTTTTGTCGTTGAACTGGATAAATCGTTTCATGGCGCCCCCTCAGTCAAAGAGCGTTTCCGCAATGTTCCGCACCGCTGCCTTCTCGCGTTCGTCCTCTAACTTTTCAATAATCCCCCGTTCGATGGCGCGGAGAGGAGGCAAATAGGTAGCTAAGTCGCATACGTCAATTAGGGCGCGAATGGAGGCGGCTTCTTCGGAAATTTGGCCGTTTTTTGCTTGAATCATCAGGTCGGCTGACAAGGCAACAAAGCGATCGATGAGCGCTTCATCCTTTAATATACTTTGCGCAAGTAACACCGTTTTTAATGCATTTCCTTGAATATATGGGATTTCAATCACTACAAAACGATTTTTGAGCGCCTCATTCAACGGAACGGTTCCGACATATCCTTCGTTGATAGCAGCAATGACACCAAATGTTGGTTTCGCTTTGACGACTTCTCCGGTAAAAGGGTTGGTAATCGTTTTTCGATGGTCCAAGACCCCGTTTAAAATCGGCAATGTCTCAGGTTTGGCCATATTAATTTCATCGATATACAACAGATGCCCCTTTTGCATCGCTTGAACCACTGGTCCAGGAATAAATTCGATGGTAGTCTTGCCGTCGCGTTCACCAATCGTTTTAAATCCTAGTAATGCTTCCGCGTCCAAATCGACAGAACAGTTGATGCTATGCATCGGCTGGCCAAATAAGTGAGACAGCGTTTCAGCTAGTTTCGTTTTGCCTGCTCCTGTCGGTCCTTTCAACAATATATTTTTCCCCAACGCTAACGCTACAACCGCGTCATATACAATGGATTCATCCGCTGCTGTATAGCCTCCTTTTCCGATCAGATACGCATCTTCATCGCCAATAAATTGTTGTCTTCGTTCCTTTATGATTTGTTCGATCGTAGTCGGCAATAATGGTGCATTCATGCTGTGGTCGTCCTTTCTCTCTTAATAAATACCATCTTATTCTAGTGAACCGTATTACTATATGGCAAGCATCTTGCCTCACCCATCAAACAAAAAACTATTCCATTTCCGTCTGATACGAAACAAGTAAATGCCCATCTGAGACATAAAGACGAATAGTATTTGATAAAAATATTATGTAAACATAATGAGGGGGAGAGGCGTCTCCCTTCACTTAAAATTATCTTGTATCGCTTTGCGGATCAACGCTTCGCAGCGGTCCAGCTCCGCTTTTAATTGCCGTTTGTATAGCTTTGCTTTTTCATATCCGCCATCCGCAAAACGATAATAAACGACTTCTTGATATTTCATGCCCTCTTTCTTTTGCTTAACTTGCTTTAAAACCCCATCCTCGATTAAATCGTGGAGCGCTTTATATACTTCTGAATGGTTCGGTTTATAGCCATACGGCTTAAATTCTTGGCGCAATACGTCTAGTATTTTTAATCCATATAAACGCTCCTGCTCTGTCAATGTAATTAAATACAATTTTAAAAAGGCTCGCTGCTTTAATAAAAAACCGCTCGGAGTTCGCTTTTCGCGCATGCCTGCCTCTCCTTTCTTATTCGCAATTCGCATCTTACATGCTCTTGTTATAACCATTCCACCTTATTTATAAAAATCCTTCTCTTTCATATATGTTTTTTTAGAACATAGTTTATTTTATCATAAAACAAACAGAAATACCCGTGATGTCCGAGTATTTCCTTTTCTTCGTTAGCTAAACACAATCGTCTTATTTTGATGAATAATGACGCGATCTTCCAAATGCCATTTAAGTGCGCGAACAAGCACCGTTTTTTCAATGATTCGTCCGATTCGTTTCAAATCTTCCGGATGATGGCGGTGATCCACTCTGGCTACATCTTGTTCGATAATCGGGCCCTCATCTAAGTCGTCGGTGACATAATGCGAGGTGGCGCCAATTAACTTGACTCCTCGCTCATAAGCGCGCTCATACGGTCTTGCGCCGACAAACGCTGGAAGAAACGAGTGATGAATATTGATGATTTGAGCCGGGAATTCGGCTACAAATTTCGAAGATAAAATTTGCATGTAACGGGCTAGCACAACGGTGTCAATGTTATACTGTTTCAGTAGCGAAATCTGTTGTTGTTCAGCCTCTTCTTTTTTCTCCTTCGTCACCGGAATATGATAATAAGGAATTCCTAGCGGCTCAACGATGCTTTTCATATGTTCGTGATTGCTAATAATAAGAGGGATGTCCGCCAGCAACTCTCCTGCTTGCCATTCTGAAAGCAATTCTAACAAACAATGTTCTTCTTTAGAAACAAAAATAGCGACTCGTTTTATATCGGTATGTACATGGAACCGCCAGTTCATCTGAAATGTTTCAGCGATGCCGCGAAACAAAGTTTCCACCCGCTCTTTTTTCGCTGCAAATTCAGGACAGTCAAATTCAATTCGTAAAAAAAATGTTCCTCCTTTCGGGTCCGTCGTATATTGGCTTGATTCCACAATATTTGCTCCTTGCTCATACAAAAACGATGTGACTGCTGCCACAATGCCAGGTTGATCTGGACACGAGATCAATAGCCGAGCACGATGCTGATACTTTTGTAAAAAGGCTTGCCGCCGCTGCTGTTGAAACGTATGCATATCCAATCTCCCCCTCTTTTTTCAATTTTTCATCATCATACAAAAAAACGGTTGGAATGCCAACCGTTTTTTACTCAAATAAATAGACATATTGTCCGTATCCTTCTTTTTCTAAATCTTCTTTTGGAATGAAACGCAAAGCTGCCGAGTTGATGCAATAGCGAAGTCCGGTTGGCGCTGGACCGTCGTTAAAGACGTGGCCTAGATGCGAATCGGCTTCGCGACTGCGCACTTCTGTCCGAACCATGCCGTGACTCACATCGAGTTCCGTTTTTATATTTTCCGGCGCAAGCGGCTTCGTAAAACTCGGCCAACCGCATCCAGCATCGAATTGATCAAGCGTGCTAAACAAGGGCTCCCCTGACACAATGTCGACATAAATGCCAGGGTGTTTATTATTCCAGTACGGATTGTCAAACGGGGGCTCGGTTCCGTTTCGTTGGGTCACTTCGAATTGAAGCGGGGTAAGTTTTTGCCGCAACAGTTCCTCTCTTTTCTTATCGCGCCAATGTTGTTTCAAAAATGCCTCTCTTCCGGACCCGATCCGGTACAGCTTGTAACGGATCGGATTTTTTTTATGATAGTTTTGGTGATACTCCTCTGCCGGATAAAACGTAGAAGCAGGCAAAATTTCTGTCACAATGGGTTGGGAAAAACGGCCGCTTGCTTCAAGTTCTCGTTTCGATTGCTCGGCTAAACGACGCTGTTGTTCATTATGATAAAAAATCGCTGTTCGATAAGAAGCGCCGCGGTCGTGAAATTGCCCGCCGTCATCAGTCGGATCAATTTGCCGCCAATAGATCTCGAGTAGCTTTTCATACGGAAAAACAGCCGGATCAAACGTAATTTGCACCGCTTCATAATGACCTGTTGTATGTGTACACACTTCTTCATATGTAGGGTTGGGAGCATGTCCTCCGGTATACCCTGAGACAACCTTCATAATGCCTGGCTGGTCTTCAAATGGAGCGACCATGCACCAAAAACAGCCACCGGCAAACGTAGCTAGCTCATAACCCATATTCATCACTCTCCTTTGTCCTTATCATACCAAAACAGGCACCTTCCTCAAACTCGGAAGATGCCTGTAAATTCGCTTATTTCGTTAAATCGCCGGCTGGACCGAAAAATTCATAATGAATCTGCTCTTCTGATACGCCCCATTCTTTAAGCGCCTGATAGACGGTTTTCATAAACGGGATAGGGCCGCAGAAGTAAAAATCTGCATCTGGATGCTGTACGACCGACTGAATGAACGCTAGATCGATATACCCTTCTTTCGCAAAATGCGGGTGACGACGATCCGTGTCCGAAGGGGATTGATAGCAGACGTAATAACGCAATGCTTCCTTTTCCTCCGCTAGGCGGACCAGATGTGAATCAAACGCATGAACCTCGCCGTTAACCGCCGCATGAATGAATGTGACTTTTCTCTCTGGCTGTTTTGCTGCGAGTGTGTTCGCCATGCTCAACAGCGGCGTGATTCCCACACCACCGCTCATGAATACGACTGGTGTTTCTTTTGTCATATCAAGCGTAAAATGACCAGCAGGCGCACTTAGTTCAAGAACATCCCCTTCATTCACACAGTCGTGCAAATAGTTAGAAACAATACCGGCTGGCCGATCCTCCGTCGCCGCCTCACGTTTGACGCTAATTCGATAATATCCAGTCCCTGGGGCATCCGATAAACTATATTGACGAATATGTGTATACGTTTCTCCAGGAATGTTCACTTTTACACTCACATATTGTCCCGGCAAAAAGTCACTGATCGTTCCATCGTCTTCAGGTACAAGATAGAACGATGTAATAACCGCACTTTCTTTTACTTTTTTCTGTACGATAAATTTGCGGAAATCTTTCCATCCCCCCGCCTTTAATTCCGCTTCTTTATACATTTGCGCTTCCACTTGAATGAATACGTCTGCAATGACTCCATATGCTTCCTTCCATGCTTCAATGATGTCATCTGTTGCTGCGTCCCCCAACACATCTTTAATCGCCAACAATAAATGCTGACCAACAATTGGATAGTGCTCTTTTTTGACACCTAAGCTGCGATGCTTATGGGCAATCTGCTTCACGACCGGTAAGATCGCTTCTAGATTGTCAATATGCTTTGCAGCCGCATAGACAGAAGCGGCCAACGCCTTTTGTTGACGCCCTTGTTGTTGGTTCGCATGATTGAAAATGTTCAACAACTCCGGATGTTTAGAGAATAAAAGCTGATAAAACCGTTTGGTAATTTGTTCTCCGTATTGCTCTAACACAGGAACCGTTGATTGAATGATGTCAATCGTTTTTTTGCTTAGTAGTGATGTAGTTTGGCTCATCTATAATCCCCTCACAAAACATGTATTTTGTATACATGTTTATTGAACCATAGAGCATCTTTAAAAAGCAATATTTCAAATACATCTTTAACAAAATGTTCACATTTCGTTTTCTGTTACAATCAATATGAAGTTATGGTAAAATGAGTAACGAACCAAGCATTTAAAGGTGTGAAAAAAATGCAGTTAACCAACTATACTGAATATGCTTTGCGCGTACTTCTTTTTTTAGGGACGCTTGAGCCAGAAGAAAAAACGAATATTAAAGAAATTTCTCGGGTGTTCTCGATTTCTGAACACCATCTAAGTAAGATCGTGTACGAACTCGGAAAACATGGATTTATCGAAACGATTCGTGGACGAAACGGCGGCATTCGCCTCGCGAAAAAACCGGAGGACATTCGGATCGGTACGGTTGTACGCCATACTGAAGATAACTTGTCGCTTGTCGAATGTTTTGCTGCCCACGGCAGCCACTGTGTGATCGTTCCCGTCTGTCAACTTAGACACGTGCTTCACGAGGCGCTAGAAGCCTTCTTGCGTGTACTAGATTCCTATACATTAGCTGACCTGCTTTCAAACAAACAGCATTTACAGACGATTTTTCGCCACTTCTCTTCATGAGGAACCGTTCTATAGCAAGGACGGTTCCTTTTTATATTTTTAGTAAACGGCGGCATACTACTAGCAAATACAGGTTGAAGGTGGAGTTATTCATGAAAGAGCAAGATGCCGTCATTATAGGAGCAGGTTTAGCTGGTCTTACTTGCGGCTGGTACCTTGCCCGACAAGGATATAAAGTCATCATATTAGAAAGCGAACCGATTGTCGGGGGACGTACCGCATCATGGAACGACAACGGAATGGGGGTCGAATCTGGCTTTCACCGTTTTATCGGCTATTACCGAGCTTTGCCACGACTCCTGCAAAGTGTCGGTGTTGGTTTAAATGAGATTTTATATTGGGAAAAAGAAATCGATATTATAAAGGACAGAGACACTTTCGGCACGTTCGGAATCGCGCCTATTTTCGCTCCTTTGCGCTTCTTAAGAGGAATCATTGACAACCATGAGCTGGTCGGTTTCCGCGACAAGACCTCATTGCTCCCTTTTTTATTCATGGACTTTATGACTGTATCATTCGACCAGGAGCATTGGATCAGTTCAGTGTGTATGAGTACGCAAAACGGCACGGTGTTTCCGATCGAGCAATCGACTTATTATTAAGACCGTTAACAACGGGAATTTTCTTTTTGCCCATTGAACAGTTTTCGGCCTATGTCTTTTTTGGTTTAATGAAACCGGCGATCCCTCGATTTTATAAAATGCGAATCGGCGCCTTTAAAGGCGGAATGACAGATGTGATGGTACTGCCTATTGTAAAGGCAATTGAGGCAAAAGGCGGCATCATTCTTACAGAAATGAAAGTAGATGGACTCCTGATGCAAAACGGACGCGTTAGTGGAGTAAGCGCCAATGGCGAAACGATTCGGGCGAAGGAAACGATCCTAGCAACAACTTTAGGGGCCGCTAAAAAACTGCTAGCGCCATACTTTTCGAGTCATCCAGCATTTGCTTCATTGTTTACGCTTCCAACCATGTCGGCCGTCACTGTACAAATTCATACAGACAGACCTTTGCGCCCTTATGACCGAACGACTTTCGCCCCTCTTACATGTCTTGCGAGTTTCGCTGAACAGTCACGGACAACATTTCGCCATATACCGGGACGGTTGTCTATTATTTTGGCCGCACCAGAGCAGTTTCTCTCGAGATCCTCTCAAGAAATCATGGAAATCGTATGTCAAGATGCGGAGAAAATTGGCATGTCGCTACAAACACATATGACAGATTACCGTGTTGTTTCCCATACGGAAGACTTTCATTCACTCGCGCCTGGACATGATCATCTTCGTCCTTCCCAGCAAACACCGATTTCAGGACTAACTCTCGCTGGAGATTATACACGTCAGCCATATTTTTCTACGATGGAAGGAGCCGTGATATCAGGGGAAAGAGCGGCAGCGGTGGTGGCCAGACGATTACAAAATCAATAAAAGGAGGAACATATCGTGAAAAAAACATGGTTGTCTCTTTTATCCGTTACGTTTCTTATAGCTACATTACTTGCGGGCTGTGGAAACAATAGTCAAGAAAAAGAAGAGAAGCGGAATCAGTCTTCGGACACTTCAGGTGGCGGAATGCACTCATCTGGCACTGGGCAATAAGAAAGGTTTGTCACATTGCCCAAAATATATTACTATTAGAAAGGTGCGAAAAAACGGGAATTAACTGAGGGAGGTTGCAATGAAACAACTACAAGATTCACTACCGCCTTATCTCAAAACCGAAAACGGAGATCTTTGGCTCACCGAGGATGACCGTGAGAACCTAAAAATTAGCTACCGCATTAAAGACGTTATTTTCTCACAGCAATCAGCTTTCCAACATGTCATGATTTTGGACTCATATGATTTTGGTCGTATGCTCGTATTAGACGGAGTCGTGCAAACGACGTCTATCGATGGACATATTTACAACGAAATGATTTCACATATCCCATTGCAATTGCATCCATCTGCCAAGAAGGTTCTCATCATCGGCGGCGGCGATTGCGGGGCAGCAAAGGAAGCGGCGAAATATTCTCATATTGAACAGATCGACATGGTTGAGATTGATGAAATGGTGGTACAGTCATGTAAAGAGCATTTGCCAGCTGTTTCTGGAAATTTATCGGATCCGCGCGTTCGCTTCATTTACACGGACGGAGTAGCATTTGTAAAAGAGCGTGAGAACGTATACGATATCATTATTATTGACTCGTCCGATCCTGTCGGCCCTGCAGAAGCGCTCTTTTCTTACGATTTCTATGCAAGCGTCCGGCGCGCTTTGAAAGATGACGGTCTTATGGTGTGCCAAAGCCAATCGCCTATTTTCCATTTAGACATTTTAAAACAAACGCATGCTAACATTCGTCAATTATTCCCGCATGTGGCGGTTTATACGGCGACGGTGCCGACATATCCTGGCGGGCTATGGAGCTTTACTATCGGCTCTAGCATTCCGCTTTCGCTTCCAGAAACGGCATCTCTGCCAAATGATACGAAATACGTGAACGAAGCGGTATTGAAGCAATGCTTCCAACTGCCGGAGTTCATGCGGAAAGAGCTTGAATAGTCGCTCATTCATCGTTATCCCAAGCCATTGGGATAACGATTTTTTTAACCCTCCAAGAAAGGGTGGAAGAGGTTCATCGAGAACAACTATTTAATACATAGTTAAAAAATAATTTGAAATACTGCTAACTAAAAGAGCACACATATTTAGGTCTCCTAATACATGTGCTCTTTGAACTGCGTTATTTTTCTCTCAACGCACGATTAGCTAGGATCGACAAGGTAATATCGTCTGCGGGCGGATTATAGAGCCCGGCGCGCACATCGCGGTAATAGCGCTGCAACGGATTGGACGTAAACAAACTTTGACCGCCGACAATGCGCATCGCTAAATCGACGACATGAACGGCGGTATTGGTCGCCACATACTTTACTGCCGCCAGTTCTTCTTTCATTTCAGGCCGTTTCGCAGGATCGCGGTCCCATTGGTCGGCGACCGCATACATAAAATGACGGGCCGTCATCAGTTCCAAATCGATTTGGGCAATTTTTCGTCGCACTTCTGGAACTTCAGCAATCGGATGTGACAGACTGTTCGGTTCATATGTTTTGGCAAATTCAATCGCTTCATTCCGCGCCGCCATCGCGATTCCTAAATAACAAGCTGGAATGTGGAGAAGCCATCCTTGCGCTTGGCCTTTTGCCTTTGATGCATGAATGAATTCCACGAGCGCTTCTTCCTCGACTTCAACCTCGTCTAAAATTAAATCATCGCTTCTTGTTCCCCTCATTCCTAGCGTATTCCATGTTTCAGCAATACGAAGGCCCGGAGCGGTTTTGGGAACGAGAAAATTCCCGACTTCTCCCGTCTCTTTGATCGTTGCCGATACAATAAAGTAATCAAGCGCAGGCGCAAGCGATGTGAACGTCTTTCGTCCTGAAATTCGCCAGCGGCCGTTTTTCTTTTCCGCTGTTGTTTCCGGTTTTCCGCCGCGCGCTGGACTTCCTGTCGCCGCTTCGGAGTGCGCGCTATTCAACAAAATTTGGTCTTCAACAATTTCTTTGCATATGCCCTCAAATACCGCACGAGGCCATTTTTGTTGTTCTGCCAAATTCATTATGATGCCTAAATGCCATCCGAGCGATAGAGATGTAGCTCCGTCTCCTTGAGCAATTGTTTCTTGAACAAGCAAGAATTCATATAACGAAATGCCTTCTCCCCCATATTCCTTCGGCACGGTAAGAGAAAGAAACCCCGCCTCTTTTAAATCGGCAAAATTATCAAACGGAAATGTTGCTTGTTCATCATGTTGAGCAGCGCGCGTCCGGAATTGTTCAGAAAGCTCCCATGCTCGCTGTTGTAATTGCTGTTCCCGCTCGGTACGAAGAAATAAATGATATAACTCATTCATTGGCTTTCCCCTTCTTTTTCCTTTATGTGTATGTGTTTATTGTACCTGTTATAAGGCGGGGATGGAAATGATATGCAAATAATGAACCTCCCCCACCTATATTTCATTTAGAGGTGGGAGACTTCTCGGTAGGTATGTTAAAGTTCAAAAAGCTGCTGAACGTGGCGATCATCATTAGAATGATAAAATTCATTTTTCTTTTCATCATATAGATACTGTTGTTTCCAAATTTCCTTGTAGCGCACAATATGGCGAATCGCCCGAATGATGTCATACACTTCCTCGTTCGTCATAATAGGATGCAAGGAGATGCGCACCCATCCGGGTTTCGGTAACAGATTACCGCTTTCAATTTGCTGCGCGATTTTTTCTGATTCGTATTGATCGATCCCTAATAAGTAATGACCATACGGCCCTGCACATGAACAACCGCCGCGTACCTGAATACCAAAATAGTCATTTAACAATTTGACAACAAGGTTATAATGGATCCCCTCAACAATGAATGAAACGATACCCATTCGATCTTCCCGATGTCCTTCTAGCACATGAACATCTGGAATTCGCTTTAAATGTGACAATAACAGTCTCGTTAATTCCTTTTCTCTTTCTAGCATTCGGTGGGTGCCCATTTTTTCTTTTAATTGAATGGCTAACGCGGCCTTGATCGTCTGTAAAAAAGGCGGCGTTCCTCCGTCCTCCCGAGTTTCAATATCTTTAATATATTTATAATCTCCCCAAGGGTTTGTCCATAGCACCGTCCCTCCGCCCGGATGGTCTGGAATGCGGTTTTTGTACAACTGGGCATTAAAAATTAAAATACCAGCGCTTCCAGGCCCGCCTAAAAACTTATGTGGAGAAAAATAAATGCCATCTAATTGTTCCAATGGGTCTGCCGGATGCATGTTGATCGGCACATATGGAGCGGAGGCCGCAAAATCCACAAAACAGATGCCGCCGTGTTCGTGCATGATTTTTGCGAGAGCGTGATAAGGCGTTTCAATGCCTGTGACATTAGAACAAGCAGTAAATGCGCCTATTTTTAGCGGTCGATAGTCGTATTGCTTCAATAACTCCCGCAAATGGTCAAGATCAACATCACCCGTTCGCGTTGGACGTATCGTTATGACTTCACCGATCGTTTCTGCCCAAGGCAATAAATTGGAGTGATGCTCCATATGAGTCACAAAAATAACCGGCCTTTTTTCATTTGGAATTTGAAAGTAAGGACGCAATTGTTCCGGCACACGTAAACCGAGTAAACGCTGTAACTTATTTACAGCACTGGTGGTTCCCGCCCCTACCGGAAGAAGTACGTCATTTGGTGCTGCATTTACATGTTTTTTTATCGTTTCTTTTGCATACTGGTAAGCTAATGTGACTTTCGTTCCGGTAATATTCGATTCAGTATGTGTATTGGCGACATATGGCCCTAATTCTTCGATCAATTTTCGTTCAATAGGCTCGTACAAACGGCCGCTAGCGGTCCAATCGGCATAAATCATTCGCTGTTTTCCGAATGGAGAGAAAAAGAAAAAATCGGTGCCAATGGTGGCTTCGCGAAACGGCTGAAAATACATTTCCAACTCCCCGCGACACGTAAACACTGTATCTCCAATGATCGCCTTAATTTTCATTTTCTCAATCCCTCCCTTCGGTCATTTGTATTGATACTGTATGTATTGAAGACAAAAGCGTTCATAAAAATAAAGCAAAAAACTGCCTAACGGGTTAGACAGTTTTTTGCTTATTTCAACTGATTAGATATATCGGCCCCCGCGTATTTTTCTAAATGTCTTCGCAGTTCGTCGGGAATTGGTTCGCTTTTTTGTGTTTCAAAATTAAAATAGACAACCGTTGCTTCTCCAAGAGCGACCAATGCTTTTGTTTTAGCATCTAAAATGCGGTGAACGAGTTGGAAGCTTTTGTTTCCGATGTTCCCTACATTAGTTTCCACCTCTAGCGTCTGCCCGAAATATGCCTGACGAACAAAATCGCATTTAGCAGACGCGAGAATAAATCGCCATTCATGTACATCTGTACTGTATCCAAGCTGTTCAAACAGCCGGATTCGAGCTTCTTCTAGATACACAAAATAATTGGTATTATTCACATGACCAAGAGCATCCGTTTCACAAAAACGAACCGCTATTGTTGTCGTATGAACCGTCATCTTCTTCTCCTCTTTTCTAACTGACTAGTCAGTATGTTTTTCTTATCATAATGCAAATTCGTTCTTATTGCAATTACATTTTTATTTTTTTGTTGATTATTTAGAACATAGTTTATTTTGATATTTAAATGGGTCGATGGATGACACCATCGACTCGATTTACAAGAAGAAAAACGGAATCACAAGGTATCCAACTAATGCCAAAACTCCGCACAATAATGAGATTTTTAGTTTATATTTGGCATATTCCATAATGTCCAGATCCATAATTGACGCGGTCGTAATCGTTGTATCTCCCAACGGCGAAGCAAATGCGCCAAACGTTCCGCTGGCGAACACAGCTCCTACCGTCATTGGCAATGAAGCGCCTGTCGCAGCTGCAAGCGTCACACCAAGCGGCATAAACAGTCCCCATGTTCCCCATGACGTTCCGATAAAATATGAGATGAGCGAACCGAGTGCAAACATTGTTGCAGGAACAATTTCTTTTGGAAGAAATGTTCCGAATGTCGAAGTAATATATTCGGAAAATCCTAACCCTTCGGCTGTAGAGGATAATGCCCACACAAGAATTAACATGCCGATCGGCGCCATCAATTCGTTGCCTCCATCAAAAAAGTGATAAATCAATTCATGGAGCTTTTGACGGCGAAATAAATAAAACATCGCTGTTGTGATCAATGTTACAAACAGCGCCATTACCATCGCAAACGACGCATCCGCACTAGAAAACGCGGAAATGATTGTTTTGGCTCCCTTGCTCGTTCCATCGTACCAAAAGAAGAATAACGTGAGGATCAAAACGAGACCAAGTGGAAATAACAGATGAAGCGGTTCGCCTACAACGAGCGCCAGTTCTTTTTTAATCCCCAGCCGATGAAACGAATTTGCCTCCTCTTCTTCCTTCTCATGTTCTTCACTTCCAATATGAATGTTTCGAAACGTACTCACTAGCCCCACAACAAGCCCGATGATCGCAAAAAAATTATAAGGTAAACTCGCGACAAAAAGATGATAAGCTGATGTATTAATTTCATTCTGACGGAGCCCCCCCTCAACAACAGATGTCATAAATCCGACAAAGGCCGTAGCAATCGGTAATAATACGATAATTGGCTCCGTGGAAACATCAATCATATACGCCATTTTTCGTTTATCCATACGAAATTTTTCGATCATCGATTTCATCACAGGACCAATGAGCATGATGCGAAACATAGGAGTAAAAAACGTAAAAGGAATGGTCAACCAAATAAACATCAGCAAACGACGCTTCGTATGGATTTTTCCGCTAATCCATTGAACAAATCCTTTCATCCCACCTGTAATTTGCATCATGCCAATGAGCGCACCAAATAAATAAAGAAAAGCAATGACTTTCATATGCCCCATTTCCGTCGCCGTTTGCAGCAACGCATCTACCGCTCGTTCAATAAAGCGAAGCCAGTGACCTTCTAACAAAAACGCACCGACTAACAAGCCCGCGACAAGTCCTGGCAGTATCTCGCGCAACCAAATAGCGAGTGGAATTACAACAAGAAACGGCAATAGTGAAATCCATGTACCTTGCAACTACTCTCACCACCTCTCATTAAAAGGATGACCATAAATACTAAAAACTATTACTTATTATTGATTATTTAGAACATAGTTTAATAAAATTAGATTGGATTAAAAAAACTGCATTTGTCATCGGACAAATGCAGTTCACTGTGTTCTTCGCGCAAAATCAACAAATCGGAATTTATCGAGCCGATGTCTCGATTCAGTATACTGAAACAGACTGGCATCTTCTAAATACACAAAATTTTTCACTACAACAATATGTTCATAGCCGTTTAAATCTAAATATTTTTGATCTTCATCCGTCACTTGATCAACAAACATTTCTTTCTTGGCAAAACTAATTTTGAGCTTTAATTCGTTCTCAATATATTCATAAATCGAGTTTTCACAAATGTCGCGCGTAAGCAATGGAACAAATTTTTCATTAAAAAAATCCTTATCTAAAATGATTTTTTCACCCTCGATTTCCCTAGCACGCACAACTCTCCATACTTCGTCTTTGCTCGTAACACCTAAATGCCTTTTAATATATTCATCAGGTTCGACTTTTTCCAGTTCGTGCACAATCGTTCGGGCCGGTTTTTTCATTTTTTGTGTCAATTCTTTAAAGCTGACCAATCCTGATACAGGAAAATCATATTTTCCGACATCAAGAACAATCGAACCTTTTCCTTTAATTTTCTGAATATAGCCATGCTCCGATAAAAGATTTAACGCTTTACGAATCGTTTCTCGCGACGTATTGTACCGCTGGGATAACTCGTTTTCAGAGGGCAATTTATCGTTCGGTTGAAATGTACCTTTGCGAATATGAAGCAAAATATCGTTATAAATGGCTAAAAACTTATTCTCTTTCATGGTCATCACCGAATTGTATTGTATCATTTTGTTAAATGATACACAATCGATTCGTATGGACGCAATGGGACTTTATGCACGCATTGCGATGAATTCTCGTAATTAGACAACAAAATCCGGCTGTTATATCCTTCAATATCAAAGTCATTCGGCAATACAAACATCGTTTCTTTTGCAAAAAAGTTGTTAACAACAAGAACCTTTTCGTTCTCGCCGTTTCGGACGTAGGCGAAAATTTGTGGATCGTCTTCTAATAATAACTTATAGTCTCCCATTGTAATAATGTCATACTGTTTTCGTAATTCAATAAGACGTTTGTAATGGTAAAAGATCGATGTCGGATCTTCGAGTGCCTGTTTTACATTGATGTCACGATAATTTGGAGCAACATCAATCCAAGGAGTGCCTATCGTAAATCCAGCATGTATGCTGTCATCCCACTGCATCGGCGTTCGTGAATTGTCGCGCGATTTGCGCTTTAAAATTTCCAGAACTTCTTCCTCCGTTTTACCTTGTTCCCGCAAAATTTGATACATATTTAACGATTCCACGTCTCGATAATCTTCAATTCGATTGAATTTCGGATCGGTCATTCCGATTTCTTCACCTTGGTAAATATATGGCGTACCTTGCATCAAATGAATTACCGTCGCTAGCATTTTAGCCGATTCTTTTCGATATCGTCCATCATCCCCATACCGCGAAACGATGCGCGGCTGATCATGGTTGCACCAGAATAAAGCGTTCCAGCCGCCGCCTTTGTTCATTTCAACTTGCCAAGTAGATAAAATTCTTTTTAACTCTAGAAAATCAAAAGCGGCAACTGTCCATTTTTCTCCATTTGGATAGTCAACTTTTAAGTGATGGAAATTAAACGTCATATTTAACTCTTGCCGTTCCGGCTTTGTGTATTTGATGCAATGGTCAATCGTTGTGGATGACATCTCACCGACTGTCATAATGTTGTATTTCGAAAACACTTCCCGATTCATCTCTTGCAAAAATTCATGAATCCGCGGTCCGTCTGTGTAAAATTTGCGTCCATCCCCCGGCGGCACCGAACCATCATCATCCAAGAAACGCTGATCTTTGGAAATTAAATTAATGACGTCTAACCGAAAACCATCGATGCCTTTTTGAAACCAAAAATGCATCATCTCATAAATTTTCTGGCGCAGTTCTTCATTTTCCCAATTTAAATCCGCCTGGGTGACATCAAATAGGTGCAAGTAATATTGGCCCGTTTGTTCATCATATTCCCAAGCTGAGCCGCCAAATTTCGACTGCCAGTTTGTCGGGGCGCTTCCATCTGGTTTGGCATCTTTCCAAATATAAAAATGGCGGTATGGATTGTCCTTCGATGAACGCGCTTGCTTAAACCATTCATGTTCCGTAGAAGTATGGTTTACGACCATATCCATTATAATCTTGATTCCTCGTTGGTGCGCTTCAGCAAGCAAACGCTCAAAGTCTTCCATCGTTCCGTAATCTTGATGAATGCTAAAATAGTCGCTAATGTCGTAGCCGTTATCGCGTTGCGGCGATTGATAAATCGGCGTCAACCAAATGACGTCGATTCCAAGCATCTTTAAATAATCAAGCTTTTCGATAATTCCTTGCAAGTCACCGATTCCATCACCGTTTGTATCTTTAAAACTTTTTGGATAAATTTGATAAACGACCGCCTTTTTCCACCATTGTTTTTCTTCCATCTGATTCCACCTCTCTACACAACATGCAAAAACGATACCATTGGCGATTGCGTGCCAATGGTATGTCACATCTTTATTGGTTATTTAGCACATAGTTTAGTTAGAAGTATTTGATCGCTATCATTTTTCTTTGCGCAGTTTACCAAATACAAATGTAAGAACAAACGGAACAACGATGGCGATCGCCATGCCAATGAAGAAAGGCGCCCATTTTTGCGGTACGATGGATAAAAATCCCGGCAAGCCACCAACACCGATCGATGCAGCGATCACTTTGTTCAATGTAATGAACATGCCGCCGATAGCCGCTCCGGTCATCGCCGAAATAAATGGGTAGCGGAAGCGCAAATTCACCCCGAACATCGCTGGTTCTGTAATGCCCAAATACGCAGAGACAGCCGATGTCAACGAAAGCCCTCTTAATTTCTCATCTTTCGCCAAGAACATCATCGCTAGTGCCGCTGAACCTTGGGCGATATTTGAAAGCGCTAGAATCGGCCATAAAAATGTACCGCCCGTGCTAGAAATAAGCTGCAAATCGACAGGCAAAAACGTATGATGCATTCCGGTCACGACCAATGGCGCATATAGCGCTCCGTATAGGAAGCCTCCAACGGCCGGAACGTTATGGAAAATCGTTACAAATACACTTGTGATCGCATTACCAATGGAAAATGTAACCGGACCAATAGCAATAAACGCTAAAAATCCTGTAATAAGTAAGGAAATTGGCGCAACAAGCAATAATTGAAACGCATCAGGAATTCGCTTTCGCAAAAACTGCTCCGTTTTCGCCAACACATAGGACGCAACGAGAACTGGCAATACTTGGCCTTGATATCCTACTTTCTGTACATCAAATCCAAACAGATGCCATACTGGAATCTCTCCTTTTTCCTTTGCCGCTCCCCATCCCCATGCATTTAACAAATCAGGATGGACAAGCATCAATCCAAGAACGATCCCCAATAACGGACCGCCGCCAAACTTCGTTACGGCAGACCAACCAATTAATCCCGGTAAAAACACGAAAGCGGTATTGGCAATTAAGTTAATAATGCTCGCAAAATCCGCCCACTCTTTATGCACCTCAACAAACGACTTGCCTTCATAAAAAATGCCTGGGCCTGTTAATACATTGTTAACCCCCATTAACAAACCCGCCGTTACGATCGCCGGTAAGATCGGGATAAAAATATCCGCCAACGTTTTAATCGCTCGTTGAAGCGGATTGAGCTTCGCTTCTGCCGCGTCTTTAATCTCCTGTTTCGTGGCGCGGCCTAATCCTGTCATTTCGATCATTTCATTGTAGACTTTATCGACGAGACCTTGGCCAATGACAACTTGAAACTGACCATTTGCCGAAAACGAACCTTTCACAAGGTCAACGCTTTCAAGAGTCTCTTTATCTACTTTACTCTCATCCTTTAAAGCGAATCTTAAACGCGTTACGCAGTGGGTTGCCGCAACGATATTGTCTTTACCGCCGACCGATTCAATAATTTTTTCAACTGATTGTCTGCTTATACTCATGATGATCCCTCCGTAATCGTTTACAAAATACACGTTACTTTGTGGTAATACGCATCAATAAGTCCATTCCTGCCTTTGCCTCAGAAACTGATAGTTTCTCCATCGACTGAACCATATCATAGTTCGTGATCACAACGGGCGTTATCGAACTAGCTGCTTTTTCCTTAATCAAATCGAGATCAAATGTGATTAAACGATCTCCTACTTTCACCCGCTCCCCCACTTGAACATGGGCAGTAAATCCTTCGCCATTCAACATGACAGTCTCTAATCCTATGTGAATTAATATTTCCAGCCCCGTTTCAGAGCGAATGCCAATGGCG
The DNA here is from genome assembly GCF_000620165.1 of Anoxybacillus tepidamans PS2. GTDB lineage: Bacteria > Bacillota > Bacilli > Bacillales > Anoxybacillaceae > Anoxybacteroides > Anoxybacteroides tepidamans_A. The sequence continues at coordinate 10,127 of NZ_JHVN01000010.1, read as the reverse complement.
TGTTTCGTATGAAACAACTGGATAATTTCTCCGTTGACGGGTGACACTACCATCCCTTCAGCAGGTTCAAAAGCCACTCCTTCGCCGACCAATTTTTGTGAAAAAGTCGGATCCGGTACTTGCTCAATATCAATTACTCTACCACTTAAAGGAGCAAATATCGTCTCTTCTTTTCTCTTAAATAACTTTTTAAACATAATAAACTCTCCTTTTAACCGCTTTCAAAACTTGTATATACAAGTTAATTTCATTCTAACTTGTATATACAGGTTCGTCAATAAAAATGTTTTTAACTCGAATAAAACATTCGCTACCCGGCAACGGTTTCCTTTTAATTATAACTCCTAGATTTATCTTCTACGAGAGAAGAAGCGTTTAGCGACACTGAACAAGCAGTATAAATACAACAATGCGTTTTACGGCTTTGGAACCGAGAACTAGCTATTAATCGCAAATAATAAAAAGCGGTCCTGTTAATAAACCGCTTTTCCCCATTCGAATTATTTAAACTTTAAACAAATACGACTTTTTCATGGCTACCTGCAATAAGGCGCTTTGTCCTGCGATACATGTTTTAGGGGATACGAGTTTCATATCGCTCGTCATCTCGCTGTTTGTAATAATAATAGGGGTTACGATGCTAGCCGCTTTTCTCTTAATGAATCGTAAATTAAACGAAAGTAATAAATCCCCTTTTTTTACCCGTTCCCCCCGTTTTACGTGCAAGGTAAACCCCTCTCCGTTGAGCAACACCGTTTCTAGTCCAACATGAATCAAAATCTCTAACCCTTTATCGGATAAAATGCCGATCGCATGCTTGGAACCGAAAATATTAATGATCCGACCATCGACTGGCGATACCACTTTACCATCACTTGGTATGATGGCAATCCCATCACCTAAAAACTTATGAGAAAACGTTGGATTCGGCACTTCTTCAATAGGGATCACCCTCCCATTCAATGGAGCAAATATCGTTTCTTCCTCTTGCCAAGCGATCATAAAAGCCCCCCTCTTAAGCGCTTACAAAAACATGTATATACACGTTTTTCTTTAGACTTCATTTTAATCTGTATATACAGGTTCGTCAATCGATTTTTACAACTTATTAGCTAAATAAAAAGGCAAGCAGTCGTGAACCGGCTGCTTGCCTTTATTTATCGAGAACGACGATTTAGGCGGATCGTATGAAGAAGAGCATATCGTTTAATTTCACGTATTAACATTTCTTCATGCTCGTAGGATGCGTCGAGCTTTAATTCATAGTCATACGCATTGGCAAACCTTTTTTGCAGACGAACGTTCCTAAAAACGTAAATTCTACATCGTTGAGCGTAAATACGATTTGAGCATGGACGTCCTTTGGATGAGGAGGAATATCCAATGATGTTCGAATGCGCATCCCCCGTGGACTGATATCATAAATTTCGGACGTCCCTTTCTCGCTTTCCGTTTCTTGATCGCCGATACGTACGATGCGAAACGTGCAAGAAAGCGGCTGCCCAAATTGATAACGAAAAGCCTCCTGCCGTTTAAATCGCATGAAACTCCCCTCTTTTCCCCAAAGCCTTTTTCTGTCTATTTAGTAAAACTAAACTTTATTATATAGCGATTTTTCATCGGTATGAAAATCGGGCCACATTTCCCTAATTTCTCCTGCTTCTTCGCTATCAATCACAAACTTGCCACTATTGTAACGGTCGACGAGCTTTAATTGCGACAAAGGCCACGCTTCCATATCTCCTTTTTCCGTCCGCAACATGATGCAACCGTTATCATGCTCTACGGCTAAAGCAGCCACAATGCGGTGCGGATTGGTTTTGACTTCCCGCAGCATGACGAGCCCCCGCTTTGCCCGCGACGATTTTTCAAACTCATGAAGCGGCATTTTTTTCACCGCTCCCCGCTGCGTTGCGATCACAATGTTCGTCGTATCGGCTGAAATAATCGGGAAGCCGGCAACGACAAAGTCATCGTCTTTCAATTGAATTCCCTTGACCCCAGCGGCGCGAACACCAATCGCACTCACTTCCTCTTCGCTAAACCATAGTCCATACCCTTGATTGGTCACAAGAAACACATCTTGATGTCCGTCCGTTAAATACACATTTACTACTTCGTCATTTTCCTTTAGATTAATCGCTATGAGCGGACGTCCATAGCGTTGTACTTTATATTGCTTCGCTTCTGTCCGTTTCACTACTCCTTGTTTTGTAATAAACATAAGGTCAAACGGCTGTTCAAAGTCTTTGATCGGAACAACGGATACAATGTCATCGTCCCTCTCTAATGGGACGAGATTGGAAATATGTTGTCCGAGCTCTTTCCAGCGGATATCTGGGAGCTCGTGAACTGGACAGTATACATAATTCCCCCGCCGCGTAAATAAGAGGAGGACATCGGTTGTATTCATCTCTAGTTGCGCGAGCAGCCTGTCCGACTCTTTCATCCCGAAGTCTTGCCCATTGGACGCCGTGTACGAACGAAGGCTTGTCCGCTTCACATACCCTTCTTTCGTGACGGTAACGATCACATCTTCCGCTGGAATCATCACTTCCAAATTGATTTTAATATCTTCAATTTCTTCTTGAATGACCGTTCTTCGCTCATCGGCATACGTTTTTTTCAACTTTTTCAACTCGGATTTAATGACCGACAACAATTTTTTTTCACTGGCCAAAATTGCCGTCAATTCGCTAATTTTTTTCGCAAGCTCCTCCGCTTCCTGCTTTAAAGCAGTAATGTCCGTGTTTGTTAAACGGTATAATTGAAGCGATACAATAGCTTCCGCTTGCGCTTCCGTGAACGCATATTTAGCGATTAACTGGTCTTTCGCGTCCCTTTTATCTTTCGAAGCGCGAATCGTCGCAATGATTTCATCGAGAATCGACAACGCTTTCATCAGACCTTCGACAATGTGCTGACGGTCGTGGGCTTTTTTCAGCTCATATCGTGATCGGTTTGTCACCACTTCTTTTTGGTGATCAATATACGCATCAAGCAATTCTGGAAGGCTCAGCAGCTTTGGGCGCCGCTCGTGGATCGCAACCATATTGAAATTATATGGCACTTGTAAATCGGTGTTCTTATATAAATAGTTTAAAATACCTTCCGCATCAGCATCTTTTTTGAGTTCAATGACAATGCGAAGGCCAGTTCGGTCCGTTTCGTCGCGCACGTCGGAAATGCCGTCGAGCTTTCGGTCGAAGCGAAGCTCATCAATTTTTTTGACGAGGTTCGCTTTGTTTACTTCATACGGAATTTCGGTGATGATAATGTGCTGTTTTCCGCCTTTCGCCGCTTCAATCGTCGCCTTGCCGCGAATGATAATTTTCCCTTTCCCTGTCTCATACGCTTTTTTAATTCCATCTTTTCCTTGAATAATCCCGCCTGTCGGAAAATCGGGACCGTGAAGCACCGTCATTAAATCATCAACGGTACAGCTCGGCTTGTCAATGCGCATAATAACGGCATCGATTACTTCTCCGAGGTGATGCGGTGGGATTTCCGTTGCATATCCTGCGGAAATGCCGGTAGAACCATTGACTAATAAATTCGGGAACATCGCCGGCAACACAACCGGTTCCTCGCTTGTATCGTCGAAGTTTGGCACGAATTCGACCGTTTGTTTCTCAATGTCCCGCAACAGTTCCACCGCGATAGGAGAAAGGCGCGCCTCCGTATAACGCATCGCCGCTGGTGGATCACCATCGATGCTGCCGTTATTCCCGTGCATTTCAATTAAAATGTTGCGCAACTTCCACTCTTGACTCATCCGCACCATCGCTTCATAAACAGACGAGTCACCGTGTGGATGGAAATTACCAATAACGTTACCAACCGTCTTGGCTGCTTTACGAAACCCTTTATCCGCCGTATTTCCATCCATATACATGGCGTATAAAATGCGGCGCTGCACCGGTTTCAGCCCATCGCGCGCATCTGGAAGCGCCCGCTCTTGAATAATGTATTTACTGTACCTTCCAAAACGGTCGCCTAACACATCTTCTAATGGCAAATCCAATAGCCGCTCTATCATCTTGCTCCCTCCTCAGCTGCCAATACATGTTCGTGGTCTAAAATGTTCACATCTTCTTCTAAGCCGAATTGTACATTGGCTTCAATCCATTTGCGCCGCGGCTCGACTTTATCGCCCATGAGCGTCGTGACGCGCCGTTCTGCTCGAGCCGCGTCGTCAATGCGAACGCGAATGAGCGTGCGCGTCTCCGGGTTCATTGTCGTTTCCCAAAGTTGATCAGCATTCATTTCGCCGAGACCTTTATAACGTTGAATGGTATATCCTTTTCCAAACTTTTTGAGCGCTTGTCTTAACTGTTCATCCGTCCACGCATATTCCACCATTTCTTTTTTCCCCGTGCCTTTGCTAATTTTATAGAGCGGTGGAAGCGCAATGTAGACTTTGCCTGCTTCAATGAGCGGCCGCATATAGCGGTAGAAAAACGTGAGAAGCAACACTTGAATATGCGCACCATCCGTGTCGGCGTCCGTCATAATAATGACTTTATCATAGTTGATATCTTCTAACGAAAAATCCGCTCCGACGCCGCCGCCGATCGCATGGATGATCGTGTTAATCTCTTCGTTTTTGAAAATGTCGGCCAATTTGGCTTTTTCGGTATTGATGACTTTTCCACGGAGCGGCAACACCGCTTGGAAACGGCGGTCGCGTCCTTGCTTCGCTGAGCCGCCCGCGGAATCTCCTTCGACTAGGTACAATTCGTTTTTATTTGGGTTGCGCGACTGCGCCGGTGTCAGTTTACCGCTTAATACCGCATCCTTTCCTTTTTTCTTTTTTCCGCTTCGCGCCTCTTCGCGCGCCTTGCGTGCCGCTTCCCGCGCTTGGTACGCTTTAATGGCTTTTTTGATGAGCATTGCGCCAGTGTCCGGGTTTTCCTGCAGGAAATACGTTAAATGCTCGGAAACGACTGCATCGACGGCGGAACGGGCTTCGCTTGTGCCGAGCTTTCCTTTCGTTTGTCCTTCAAACTGCAACAAATGTTCCGGGATTCTCACCGAAACAATCGCGGATAGTCCTTCGCGAATATCGGAACCTTCTAAGTTTTTATCTTTTTCTTTTAATAGACCTGTTTTGCGCGCATACTCATTAAAGATGCGCGTCATCGCTGTTTTGGCACCTGCTTCATGCGTGCCGCCGTCTTTCGTCCGCACATTGTTGACGAATGAAAGCACATTTTCCGAGTAGCCGTCATTGAACTGGAACGCAAATTCGACTTCAATGCCGTTTTGCTGTCCTTCAAAATACACGACTGGATGGAGGACATCTTTTTCTTCGTTCAAATAGGCGACAAACGCTTCAATGCCGTTTTCATAATGGAATTTCTCGCTTGCGCCTGTTCGTTCATCAACGAGTTCGATTTGCAGCCCTTTTAATAGAAATGCCGACTCTCTCAATCGCTCGCTCAACGTTTCATAGTTGAACGTTGTCGTGCTAAAAATCGTTGAATCGGGCTTAAATTGGATAATCGTTCCCGTTTTCTTTGTTGTTCCAATCTTCTCTAGCGTCGTCACAGGCGTTCCACCATTCTCAAACCGCTGCTGGTAAATAAACCCATCGCGGTGAATGGTCACGACGAGCCATTCCGATAGGGCGTTTACGACCGAGGCGCCAACCCCGTGCAAACCGCCGCTCGTTTTATAGCCGCCTTGTCCAAATTTTCCGCCTGCATGAAGCACGGTTAAAATCACTTCCGGCGTCGGCTTGCCGAGCTTGTGCATTCCCGTCGGCATCCCCCGCCCTTCGTCGAGTACGGTGATGCTGTTGTCTTTATGTATTTTCACAAGAATATAGCTTCCGTATCCCGCTAACGCTTCGTCAACGGAGTTATCGACAATTTCATAGACGAGATGATGCAGGCCGCGGCTATCGGTGCTGCCAATATACATACCCGGTCGCTTCCGTACCGCTTCGAGCCCCTCGAGCACTTGAATCGCATCATCGTTGTATTCGTATCTTTGCTGATTCGTCACGCACATACCCCTTTCAAAAAACAAGAACGTTTGTTTCTGTTTTATTGTAGCACAAATTTCATAAACGTCTATGCCTATTTTATCGATTCATGCTGAAATCGCCAATTTCCTGCTGAAAATGGAAATGACCATCTTCAAAAGATGGCCGAACGTCTCTCACTTCTTTTTCGTTAAAGCATGTTCTACTTTAATGCAACGATCCATCACAACCGTATATCCTTTTTCTTTTAGAAAATGATAGGCTTCCTCATTCACAATGCCGAGCTGCGCCCAAAATACATCGGCATCGATTTGCGCAAATTCGCGGGCAATTTCCGGCAAATGCTCCGAACGGCGGAATACGTTCACAATATCCACGTGTCCTTTAATATCTTTTAGTGTTTTCACCGCCGGAATCCCTTCCCATTCATCAATCGTTGGATTGACCGGCACAATCTCGTACCCCGCATCTTTCATCGCTTTCGTCACCATATAGGACGTACGCTCTGGATTGTTCGACAGTCCAACAACAGCAATGCGCTTCGCTTTTTCAAGAATTTCGCCGATCTCCTCGCGGCTTGGATTTGTAATAGTCATCTGTTTTTCTCCTTTCGTCCGTCTTTTGTGTACTAATTTCTTCACTTATGAAAAGGAATCCTGCTAGATGGAATATTTTTATTTCAATAAACAATAAGAGGCGATGTTTGGTAGTAGTATTAGGGCAGAAATTTTGATATTTTACTTTCTTTTACTTTACCACATAACACTTGTATCAATTCATGAAACCTTTCATCTTCTTGACCACTCTCTACCACCTACAAGTGTATTGTCATATTAAGAAAATATCTATATTTTGTAATTTGCATTGATTGTTTCTATTAGTACATAGGGGGCATGGAGGGCAAGCTTATTATTCATAGAGATGCTAGTTTGTGTTATATCGCGAGTTTGTTCTATTACATGTCTCAGTGGCAGTTTCTAATTTAGGTCACGTTCATCCATATGTGTCGGCACTCGATTCACACATTCCTGTAAAAATGCTTTCTGGTGCTGTCTGAATGATTCTATATTTGCCCCACCTTCACCATTAGGATTTGCAAATTGAAAACCATCATCTTCACCAAAAACATACGTCACAAATCTCATAAATCCCTAAGGGCTCCTGTTCTAAAGTTTTATAGCCGCAGCCTGAACATACGCATTTCATCATTATTGCCTCTTGGAAACTTATTATAAACAAATTTATTGAGAAATCCTATATAGAGTGAATGACTCGTAATGCAGATTATTTTCCATTTTCTTAATTTTTATATTCAAAAGATAGCATACTTTTATTGATTTTAATGAATCTCTCCCATCTACACTTTGTTTAGAGGTGGGAGATGAATCGATGGATATGTTAAAGGAATAACTTACAGGCGGCGATCACACTTGCCAATATTTTTATGACCTAAATCTTTACTGGTAGAGAGAAAATATATTCTCTTTTCATGAAACGCTTGTTTCTCCTCTCCTTCGATCAAATATTTTCAAATGCCGTATTTTTACCTCCCCTAACATACTATAGTCTGAAGATCAATCAAACTTTTCCTCCTCCTAAAAAAGAACGTACGTGCTATAATATATGTAGCAGTATTTGTTGCCCAATTCATCAGTCAATACAAGAGGTTTTGCTGCAATTATATCGACTATAAATGAATCTTGCTGCATGAAGCGCCGCTCTCGTCGTGATGTACACTTTTGATTTGAATGTTAATATAAAAAATAAAAAAGACTAAGGTGTCTTTTCCTTAGTCCGATACGTTTCATAATGTAATATAATCGAATAGATTTCAGTCGCCCCTCGGGACGAGTTACTTTCTATTCTACAATAAAACAGTCGTTTCTCGAAACGAGTATTTTATTGTAGGTCAAGCATATAACACAATCACTTCATTGTCAAGGGTGGACCTATATGGAAAGAGAAATATTGAGTATCGAAACGATGAATCTCTTTTTTGATGAAAGCGGTACAAAAAATGATAGACCTACTTTAATGGCAGGTCTGTCAATCCCTTCAAAAATCTACGAAACTTTTGAATTCAATGAACTTAATCGAAAACTTCGCAACAAAGAGTTCACTAAACTTCATTGGACCGACTTTACCGGATATCGAAAAATGAGAAACGATATTCTTGAGGTATTCCAGGTTTTTTCGAAGTATGCACGTTTTACCAAACTAAATGTTATTAACTATAATGCTAATCCGCTTGATATCCGTAAAAAACTGTATAATCAGGATCAAAAAACAGCGGAGCGCATGATGCAAATGATGATTTACACTAAAATTCCCGAGAGAATATTGTATGGATTACTACGACATTATGGCAAAGACGTATACGTGAAATCACGCATTTTTATTGAACATTCAAGAAGGTTTTCTGATTTCAAGTTAGACGAAAGGATATTAGAGCAATTGAACATCCAATCAATGTATCGCGGTGAACAATTTAGCGTACTAGAATGTACATTGATACCGAAACGCCAAGAAATTGGCATTGAACTTACCGATTTGCTATTAGGCGTCATTCGTCAAATCATAAAAAACGAGATTGTTCCGGAAGGTTTAACGAATCAGGAACTGTTAGAAAGGAATTTAAAGGGGAGAAAAGAAAAAATTGATTTGACCATCGAGTTGCTTAAAAATAAAGATTTTCTTGAATTCTTGTCTTCCATTAAATACTATGAATGGGAAAGTAACAATGAATTAAAGGAGCGCAACTTTCAAGATTACCTCACCTTATTTTTAGCGTCACATCATAGAAAATTTGAGGAACCTCATCATAATTTTTCGCACCTAATAAAAAGGAAGAGAAGAAGAGTGCGACAAAAATTATCCACTCCTTCTGCTATTCGAAAATGGCGGAGTTAAAAAAATACACAGGCAGATGGCTGAAAAAATACGATGCTTTATTGACACATATAAATATTAGAAAGGAGCCATGTTATGAATTTCAACTTACAAGAAGCGATGGAAGTATTAGAACGAACGCCGCGAGCCCTAGAATATTTCTTATCCGGTTTATCCGCCGGATGGCTTGAGTGCAATGAAGGAGAAGGAACTTGGAATGCTAAGGAAGTGATCGATCACCTGATCGACGCTGAGAAAACAAACTGGATTCCAAGGCTTGAAATCATCCTTCAAGAAGAGGAAAATAAAACGTTTCCTGTATTTGACCGATTTAGCCACCTAAACGAAAAAGGAAACAGAACGATACAAGAAAAATTCGTCGAATTTCAACAGCTTCGCACGCAAAATTTAGCAAAACTAAAAACGCTGATGGAATCGGAGCCTGATTTGGAATTAACCGGCATCCACCCGGCATTCGGCCCTGTAAAACTAAGAGAGCTGTTGTCTACTTGGGTCGTTCATGACTTGACGCACATCGCACAAATCGTTCGGGTCATGGCTAAACGGTATAAAGAAGATGTAGGACCGTGGATTGAGTATTTAAGCATCTTAAAAAAGTGAAAAAATAAATGCCCCTCTTTGTTGTATGTGGTGCTTCGACAAGAGGGGCTTATGAATTATCGTGATTTTAGTGTCATTTCATGAACCTCTCCCACCTACAGTTCATTTAGAGGTGGGAGTTTCTTACCACTCGATCGAAGAAGCTTCAGCGCAGAAGAAGGTGGTCTTCTTCGGCTCGATAGGAGTATCGGAAGCCTTCTTGACCGATTCAGTAAGCAACATCGGTCTGTCACCGATGGGGCGGTCCAACCCATCTACTACTTCTTGCTTAGGCAATCCGTAGATACGTGAGCGTCGCTGGCATGTGCCACGGGACCATTCGTTGATAAAGTGCCTTGCTCAAAATGTTGCGGGCGCCATGAATGTCCCGATGTGCTTCATACCCGCAAGAACAAGCAAAGATTCGTTGGGAACCTTTTCTTCTTTTTTGGCAGACAGGACATGTCTGGCTCGTGTACGATTCGTCCACTTCTTTGAGGCGAATACCTTGTTGGGCGAGTTTGTAGGCGAGGTATTGCTTCACTTTCCCGAACGACCAATTCGAGAGTTTTTGTGCTTGCTTCCGGTGGACTTTCTTTTTCTTTCTCGTGTTTCGTTGGACTCCTTCGACATTTCCCATGTATACGTC
>NZ_JHVN01000009.1 GCF_000620165.1 Anoxybacillus tepidamans PS2 | reverse complement strand
GCCGAAGAAGACCGCCTCCTTCTGCGCTGAAGCTTCTTTGATCGAGTGGTAAGAAACTCCCACCTCTAAATGAAATGTAGGTGGGAGAGGTTCATCACTTTTCTAAGTACATGTGAAAAAAAGAAAAAACGTTCACGCATAAGCGGAACGTTCAGTCATTATCAGTAATTGCTTCAATGATAAGATGGAAAAGCGAGAGAGCTAATGAAGCAAACAAAGCAGAACCAAAGCTATCAATTGTAAACGAATCTCCCATGATCCAAGATGTCAATAAAAGGGTGAAGGCGTTAATCACAAATAAGAATAGCCCAAACGTTAAAACCGTTACCGGAAGCGTCAGCAAAATTAAAATAGGTTTAATAAATGTATTGAGAATGGATAATATCACACTTGCCAAAAGAGCGGCCCCGACACCGGATAGGTGAATCGAATGAAAATAGCCAGCCAGAGCCATCAACAACACCGCATTTACGACAATATGAGCGAGCCATCTCATGCCCCAGTCGCCTCGTTAGGCATAATGAGCGCTGCGATAACGTACAAAAGCATAAACGGCATCATTCCTGTAAAAAGAAGGAGCACAACAAAAAGCAAGCGAAGCATTGTCGAGTCTATTTGGAAATAAGCAGCCAATCCTCCCAGCACTCCCGCTATTTTGCGGTCATGAGTTGATCGAACCAGTTTTTTCGCCATAATTCCACTCCATTCTAAGCTTCCTGTAATACTTTAACTCCTTTTACCACATTCCAAACGACAACGATGAAAGAAACAATGCCTGATACGATCATGCCGATAAATGGAACAACGACAAATGTTTCGTTTTGTACGATCGCTATTAATGCTATGCTTCCCACCGCAATAACGAAAAATACAAGCGGAAGCAAATGGGACAGCAACGATCTTTTCGCATGCCCTTTCACCTGAACATCCGTCGTCACAAAATAAACGACGAGCGGAAAAAGAAACGGCGCAAAAAACACACTAAAATAACAAGCGGCTGCTAACAATTTGGACGAATCCACGGTGATCGCTCCTTTCTTTACTCAATATATACGAAGAACATTAGCAAAAGTTTCGGGATGTCTTCCCTAATTGAAAAAATGTTGAAGAGGGTCCATATAAAAATTCTCTCGTAATTTAGCTGCTTTCTGCATAACAAAAAAGGTGTCCCGTTTTACTGGGACACCTGTATTTCATATAATTCTTTCATCCGCTGGCGGTCGCGCTCTAAAATTCGTTTTAAATAGAAGCCTGTGTAAGAACCTTCGACTTCTGCGACCTCTTCCGGTGTACCGGCTGCCACGATTTGACCGCCTTTGTCGCCGCCTTCTGGACCAAGGTCAATAATATAGTCGGCTGCTTTAATCACATCGAGATTATGTTCAATCACAAGCACTGTATCGCCGTTATCGACCAACCGCTGCAACACTTTTAACAGCCGGGCGATGTCATCGACATGCAAACCGGTCGTCGGTTCGTCCAAAATGTAAAGCGTGCGCCCTGTCGAACGCCGGTGCAATTCAGATGCCAATTTTACGCGCTGGGCTTCCCCGCCCGACAACGTCGTCGCCGGCTGCCCGAGCTGAATATAGCCTAAGCCGACATCATAAATCGTCTGGAGTTTGCGCTTAATTTTCGGAATGTTTTCAAAAAACTCGAGCGCATCCTCGACCGTCATCTCTAGCACTTCGGCAATGTTTTTATCTTTATATTTCACTTCGAGCGTTTCGCGGTTGTAGCGCTTGCCGTGGCACACTTCACAAGGGACGTACACATCCGGTAAAAAGTGCATTTCAATTTTAATAATCCCATCGCCGCGGCACGCTTCACAGCGGCCGCCTTTGACATTAAAGCTGAACCGTCCTTTTTGATATCCGCGCACTTTTGCTTCATTCGTTGCTGCGAACACTTCGCGAATATCGTCAAATACGCCGGTGTACGTCGCCGGATTCGAGCGCGGCGTCCGCCCGATCGGCGATTGGTCAATGTCGATCACCTTGTCTAAATGCTCAATGCCTTTAATCGCGCGGTGCTCGCCCGGCTTCGCCTTCGCCTTCGCTCCATGCAATTTGTGCGCGAGCGTCTTATGCAAAATTTCGTTGACAAGCGTACTTTTGCCGGAACCGGACACGCCGGTGACGGCAACAAACGTGCCGAGCGGAATTTTCACAGACACATTTTTTAAATTGTTTTCTCTCGCTCCGACAATTTCGATCCACCGCCCGTCCGGCTTGCGGCGTTCCGGCGGCAGCGGAATAAATTTTTTCCCTGACAAATATTGGCCTGTCAGCGAGTTTGGATCGTTCATCACTTCTTCCGGCGTTCCGGCAGCCACCACTTGCCCGCCGTGAATTCCAGCACCTGGGCCAATGTCAATGAGATAATCCGCAGCAAGCATTGTGTCTTCATCATGTTCGACGACGATGAGCGTATTGCCGATATCCCGCATGCTTTGCAATGTGGCAATCAATCGATCATTGTCGCGCTGGTGCAAGCCAATGGACGGCTCGTCCAAAATGTAAAGCACGCCTGTTAAGCGTGAGCCGATTTGCGTTGCAAGGCGAATGCGCTGCGCTTCCCCGCCTGACAGCGTGCCCGCGGAGCGGCTGAGCGTTAAATAATCGAGGCCAACGTTGTTTAAAAAGCCAAGGCGCTCAATAATCTCGCGCAAAATCATATGAGCGATTTTCTGCTCTTTTTCGTTCAGCTGCAAGTTTTGGAAAAACGCAAGCGCCTCGGTTACGGAAAATTTCGTCACCTCGCCAATATGTTTGCCGCCCACCAACACGGCCAAGCTTTCTTTTTTCAGACGATTGCCTTTACACGTTGGGCATGGCTGTTCCGCCATATATTTTTCCATCTGCTCGCGAATATAATCCGAGCTTGTTTCGCGGTAGCGGCGCTCGACATTTGGAATGACGCCTTCGAATTCCACATAGTTTTCCCGCACTTGGCCAAAGTCGTTTTCATAGCGGAAATAAATTTTTTCGCCGCCGCTTCCGTACAAAATGCGGTCGAGCTGATCTTTCGGCAAGTCTTTCACCGGCACGTCCATATCGATGCCGTAATGCTGGCACACCGATTCCAACAGCTGCGGATAATATTGCGAACTTTGTGGCTCCCATGGGGCAATCGCGTGTTCCCGCAGCGTCAATTCATCATTTGGAATGACAAGATCGCGGTCAACTTCCAATTTCGCCCCCAATCCGTCGCAATCTGGGCACGCGCCGTACGGGCTGTTGAATGAAAACATGCGCGGCTCTAACTCGCCGATTGAGAAACCGCAATACGGGCAAGCATGGCGCTCGCTAAACAGCAGCTCTTCTTCCCCAACCACATCGATAATTACCTTGCCATCCGCGAGTTTGAGTGCCGTCTCAAGCGAATCGGCAAGACGCGAAGCCACTCCTTCTTTGACAACGATGCGGTCGACTACGACCTCGATCGAGTGCTTTTTGTTTTTTTCGAGTTCAATCTCTTCGGACAGCTCCCGCAACTCGCCGTCGATGCGCACGCGTACATATCCTTGCTTTTTAATGTCCTCAAGCGTTTTGGCATGCGTCCCTTTTCGTCCAGAGACAATAGGCGCCAACACTTGAATTTTCGTTCGCTCCGGATACGCTAAAATGCGGTCGACCATTTGCTCGATCGTTTGCGATGTAATTTCGATGCCGTGTTCTGGACAAACAGGATGCCCGATGCGAGCAAATAAAAGGCGCAAATAGTCATAAATCTCCGTTACCGTGCCGACAGTCGAACGCGGATTGCGGCTCGTTGTCTTTTGGTCGATCGAAATCGCCGGAGACAACCCTTCAATCGCATCGACATCCGGCTTATCCATCTGTCCTAAAAATTGGCGGGCGTACGCCGACAATGATTCAACATAACGGCGCTGCCCTTCTGCATAAATCGTATCAAACGCAAGCGACGATTTTCCCGAGCCAGATAAACCAGTTAATACTACGAGCTGATCGCGTGGAATTTCAATATCAATATTTTTTAAATTATGGGCTCTTGCTCCTTTGATAATAATTTTGTCCATTGCCATAAGCTTTTTCGTCACCCTTCCGCTTTGAGCTCCAAGATTAAATCACGCAGTTCGGCCGCGCGTTCAAAATCAAGCGCTTTGGCTGCTTCTTTCATCTCTTTTTCTAAGCTTTCGATAAGCTTGTCCCGCTCTTTTTTCGTCATCTTGCCATACTCTCGCTTCTCTTCGTATGTTTCTGGCTGCTCCGCCGCAAACGTTGCCCGAATCACGTCGCGAATATCTTTTTTAATCGTCTGCGGCACAATGCCGTGCTCGCGGTTGTAAGCCTCTTGAATCGTACGGCGCCGCTTCGTTTCATTAATGGCAATTTCCATCGATTTTGTAATCGTATCCGCATACATAATCACATGACCGTTCGCATTGCGGGCGGCGCGGCCAATCGTCTGAATCAGCGAACGCTCCGAGCGCAAAAATCCTTCTTTATCGGCATCTAAAATCGCAACAAGCGATACTTCTGGAATATCTAATCCCTCTCTTAGCAAGTTAATGCCGACGAGCACATCGTATTTGCCAAGACGCAAATCGCGAATGATTTCAATGCGTTCTAGCGTCTTAATTTCTGAATGCAAGTACGCCACTTTGATGCCGATATCTTTTAAGTAATCCGTCAAATCTTCCGCCATTTTTTTCGTTAATGTCGTCACAAGCGTCCGCTCGTTCCGCTTCACGCGCTCATGAATTTCTCCAATTAAATCATCAATTTGTCCTTGGATCGGACGAACATCAATCGTTGGATCAAGCAGTCCTGTCGGGCGAATAATTTGCTCCACGACTTCTGGACTGTGTTCGAGTTCATACGGTCCCGGTGTGGCTGACACATAAATAATCTGGTTGACTTTTTGCTCGAACTCTTCGAAAGTGAGCGGGCGATTGTCAAGCGCCGACGGCAGGCGGAATCCGTGGTCGACGAGCACTTGCTTGCGCGCTTGGTCGCCGTTATACATGCCGCGAATTTGCGGCAGCGTGACGTGCGACTCATCGATGACGATAAGGAAATCATCAGGAAAATAATCGAGCAGCGTGTAAGGAGTCGAACCCGGCGGTCTTAACGTCAAATGGCGGGAATAGTTTTCGATGCCTGAGCAAAACCCCATTTCCCGCATCATTTCAAGATCGTAGCGCGTCCGCTGCTCCAAGCGCTGCGCTTCTAGCAGCTTTCCTTGCTCTCTTAATTCTTGCAGCCGCTCTTCCAATTCTTTCTCAATGTTTTGAATCGCCAGCTGCATCTTTTCATCGCGCGTGACGAAGTGGGACGCTGGGAAAATCGCGACATGTTCCCGCTCGCCAATAATTTCTCCCGTTAAAGCATCGACTTCGCGAATGCGCTCGATTTCATCTCCGAAAAATTCGACGCGGATGCAATGCTCATCGCGCGAAGCTGGGAAAATTTCAACGACATCGCCGCGCACGCGGAACGTTCCGCGCTGGAAATCAATATCGTTGCGTGCATATTGCACATCCACCAAACGGCGCAGCAATTCATTCCGCTCGATCTCCATTCCAACCCGCAGCGAAACAACGAGCTCGCGATATTCTTCCGGAGAACCTAATCCATAGATGCATGACACGCTGGCAACAATAATGACATCGCGCCGTTCAAACAAAGCCGATGTCGCCGAGTGCCGCAGTTTATCGATTTCATCATTGATGCTCGCGTCCTTTTCAATGTACGTATCCGTCTGCGGGACGTACGCTTCCGGCTGATAATAATCATAGTAGCTGACAAAATATTCAACCGCGTTGTTCGGGAAAAACTCTTTCAGCTCGCTGTAAAGCTGCCCCGCCAACGTTTTATTATGGGCAATCACAAGCGTTGGTTTGTTTACTTGCTGAATGACATTAGAAATCGTAAACGTCTTTCCCGTTCCCGTCGCTCCTAATAACGTCTGATGCTTGGCGCCTTGCCGAATGCCTTCGACGAGCCGAGCGATCGCTTTCGGCTGGTCCCCTTGCGGCTTATAGGCTGACACTAATTCGAACCGTCCTTCCACTTCATTGCGCCTCCTCTCGCGTTCATCCTAATGCTTATTGTACCATATGAAAAAGAAAGATGCACAAAAAACGCGAACTTATATTCGTTATTTTTTCCAAAAAAAAACGCCTTCCAAAAGGAAAGCGTTTTTTACTTCTTAAATTTTTTTACCATTTTTTGTGCATATAAAAACCCGGCTGTTGTAGATACGATGTCTGCCAATACTTCATGCAGTTCATTCGTATATCCTTTGACATACGATGCCACCAGTAAAGCAACGGTCAGTAGCGTTCCGACATAATAGTTGTAAGTAACTCTAGTAAATAACACCACTAATAAAAACGGCACAATTAACGCAATGATAAACCACATACACAAAACCCCTTACTATACAGCTTTCGATGTCCATTTTTGTCTCTCACGCACGAACAACAATCCTAGTTCATGATGTTCATCCTCGTATAACGCGCCTTGGACAAAACGAACTTCCCCATTTTCATCGAGCACCTCGAGCTTGCAGAATGCGCGGTTGCGGTGAAGCGCCTCGTAAAACTCCTCTTCCGTTTTCACAGGAATTCCGTTCACTTTCACGATAATTTCACCAATTTGCAGCGCCATTTTCTCGGCTTTCGATTTCGGAAGAATGCCCAAAATAACGAGGCCTTGCGCACGACGCGCAAAGTACGGCGGCTGCGAACGGTCTTGCACGTGCTGCCAAAACGCCAGCCACTCTCTCGCCAAAAACGCGAGAGCCGCAACAACAATCGCTAACGGAGCGTACCAATAGCTTACCATAGCCCCCGCAAAGACAGCGAATGCCAGCACCATGACTCGTCTTCCGGCTGCTCGAATCGACAGCTGCGGATGCATTCCTTGAATACGCTGCGAAAAACCGAGCAAAAATGGAACGAACATTAGCGAGTACGAGCCATCACCTGCCGGGAACAGCGGCCACCACGAGAAAGAAGACAGAACCGTTCCGTTAGAAACCGGAAGCAGCATCGGCACAAACCAAAGCCGCTCGACCCAATGCTCACCAACAATCAATCCTCGTTTACTTCTCGTTAATTGCGGTGAAGTGCCGATTCCGCCGTTCCGCAAAATAAGAAGCGCTTCCGTTAATAAAAGCAAGGCAAGCAGCATCACGACAGCAGAAACGTTTGTTTCTTGCAAATTCGGAAAATAATCGGAGAAAAACGGTTTTGTTTTTTCATATTTTGCTAGCACCAACACAATAAAAATAGCTGTGCCAACAGTGTAAGCAGGCGATAATAACCGTATTTGCAGCGTTAAACTAGCAGCGATAGTTACGTAGGATAGCAGCATCACAAAATCAGACGGAACAACCGTGCCTGCTGCAACGGTCACAAGTGAAAAAAGAAGCCCAAATCCGAGACCGCTGCGCCAAAAAAAGGCGCTCTCATGGAACCAATCGTACACTCGAATATGAAAATGGCTTCTTTCTCTGCTCATCCGACGCCATCCGACAAAACCCGCAAGCAATATTCCATAATACAACAAAGGTTGCGTAAATAAACGGCCGAACCCTTTTAACAGCTCTAATGCCCATACAGACCACAAACGGATCACCCCCTATAGTTTTTAAAAACGTTTCTTCCAGTCTACTTTCCATTCTAGCAAATCGTTTTCATAAATCCTATGATTGTCAACATATTTTTTTCAACATCTTTTTCCAGCAGTTGACGAATCGTTTCGCATCCCCACTTTCTTTGCCGAATCGACACTAGTTTTGTCAAGCGAAAAGGAAATCGCCATCCGATGGAAAAATGATATAAACAAGAAGAAACAGGGGAGGAAGAACGATGGAATTAAAAACAAGCAATGTCGCCAAACGTCTTGGGGTGTCGCCGAAAACCGTCCAACGCTGGGTAAAAAAGTATAACATTCCTTGCCACAAAAACGAGGCCGGCCATTACGTATTTGACCCGGAAACCCTTACGCTGCTTGAGCAAATCAAGTTCGAGCACGGAGCCGCTCTCGAAGAGTTGGAAATTGAAGAAGAAAACGAAAAAGCCCTTCTACGCCCGGAAACGTTTTTCTCCACCCATTTTCAACCGCACTTTGACAAATTTGCCTCACGCCTTCAACGCATTGAACGACAGCTTGAACAAAAAGCCGATGAAGTCGTTTCATTCCAACTGTTGCAACACCGCCAAGAAATTGAGGAACTCAACGCCTATATTCGCAAGCTTGAAGAACGCGTCAACCTTCTAGAACAAGCAAACCGACAGCGGCAATTAGATGAATCGGCCAAAAGGAAAAAGCGCCGCGGCATCGGTCGAATTATGAGTATATTCGCATAAAAAACGGAAGCCTCTCGATTATTTTCCAAAAACTCGAGAGGTTTTTGCCTTTTCTTATAGATTTCTTATATTTTTTTAATCATTTTTGTTTATAATGAATCCCGCTTTCTGAAAAACTAATATGAGCAGAAAGGAGCGGAGAGCAGCAATGCAGGACAGTCTAACATTCAGAAAAAGGGAACAAATCTCTATATGGATCGCCGTGCTCTTGTTAATCCTTTATCTTTCTCCGCTGTACATTCTCGGAGAAAATGCTCATATTCGCGTTCATGATAACTTAGATTCGAACATCGCTTGGTATAAAGTGCTCGTACGAAGCGGCGAATTGTTTGGCTCTATTAATGCTACGATTCCGCAAGTCATCAATGGACTGCCGCGCAACGCTTACGGAACCGAATTCAGCGGCATCGTCTGGCTTCATGCGCTCTTTTCGTCGATGACGGCGTATGCTTTGAGCCAAACAATTACGCGCGCATTCGCTTTTCTCGGCATGTATTTACTATTAAAGCGACATTTTTTACAGGAGAAAGAGTTCTATCTTATTCGCGTCGGGGTGGCTCTTACATTTGCTCTCACCCCTTTTTGGCCGTCGGGAATGCTGAGCACGCTTGGCATGCCGCTTGCACTTTGGGCGTTTTTAACCATCCGCGAAGGAAAGGCGTCATGGAAAGAATGGCTGACTCTCGCCCTTCTTCCGTTTTATGCGAGCTTCGTGCTCGGGTTTTTCTTCTTTTTAACAGCGATGGCCCTTCTTTGGCTCCGCGATCTGGCCGCTAAAAAACGGTGGAATGTCCCGTTCCTTGGCAGTATCGCTTTCATGACCGCGATATTTCTAGCTATTGAATATCGTCTTGTTCTTTCTTTGCTGTTCGGCGAAGAACCGACAAGTCGAAACGAATTTGTTTCTTCGACTCTCGGATTTTGGCACACGATCCGTCTCGTTTT
Organism: Anoxybacillus tepidamans PS2; assembly: GCF_000620165.1. Classification (GTDB taxonomy): domain Bacteria; phylum Bacillota; class Bacilli; order Bacillales; family Anoxybacillaceae; genus Anoxybacteroides; species Anoxybacteroides tepidamans_A. The sequence continues at coordinate 136,250 of NZ_JHVN01000009.1, read as the reverse complement.
TAAAAACTATTTGTTTGGCCATACTCATGTAATGACATTGCATACATATGTGATTTTGCCGATTCTGTTTATCGCTTTCATATTTGCTGTCATGAAAAGCGAAAAAGGGACAGTCGAAAAACGATTTCTTTTCTTGTTCGTTTTAAATTTTGTCCTGTCGACTTGGTATGCGTTTTGGTTTTATAAAGGGTGGCAACCGCTAAAAGAGCAGTTTGCGCTGTTAAATACGTTTAATTTTGCCCGCTTTCACTTTTTGCGTCCGCTTGTTATTTATTTGGATTTCGCTTTGGCCCTACAAATTCTTTGGCGGCAAACGAAAAAATGGCGAAACTTAGCGATGGTTGCCCTTATTTTGCAAACGATGCTGCTTGGGGCGTTCAATGAAGAAATTCGCTATCGCATAGCTGGCACTCCGTCATTTAAAGAATTTTATGCGGAACATTTATTTCATGAAATTAAAGAGTATATTGGGAAGCCGCAAAGCTCTTATCGGGTCGCCAGCATCGGACTGCATCCGGTCATTGCTCAATATAACGGGTTTTATACGCTTGATACATATAACAACTTTTACCCGCTATCCTATAAGCACGAATTTCGTAAAATCATCGCAAAAGAGCTGGATAAAAGCCCTGAATTAAAAGATTACTTCGATCATTGGGGCAACCGCGTTTATATTTTTTCAGCTGAGCTTGGAAAACATTATGATTTTCGTAAAACATCGCATAAAAAAATTCGTCACCTTCAGTTGAATACAGCCGTGTTTAAGAAAATGGGAGGACGCTACCTCTTTTCCTCCGTTCCGATTATGAACGCACAAGAAAATCATCTTCGCCTGTTAAAAACTTTCACAGACTCGGAATCTGTTTGGAAGATTTATTTATACGAAGTCGAGTAAAGGAGGAAGAGCATGATGAAAAAGCCAGTGTTAACGATTGTCGTTCCTTGCTATAACGAAGAAGAAGTGTTTCTAGAAACAGCGCGACAGTTAACAAACGTATTAGAAGATTTGCAGTCTGAACATCTCATCGCAGCAGAAAGCAAACTGTTGTTTGTCGACGATGGAAGCCAAGACCGTACATGGGAGCTCATCGTCGGGGAAAGCGAAAAAAACCCCTTTGTGACCGGTGTCAAACTATCCCGCAACTTCGGACATCAGCGGGCGCTTCTCGCCGGATTAGAGGCGGCAAAAGAATATTCCGATTGCGTCATTTCGATTGATGCTGATTTGCAAGACGACGTAAGCGTCATTCGGGAATTTATCGTCAAATATTGGGAAGGGTTCGATATTGTATATGGCGTGCGCCGCAGCCGCGAAACAGATACATTTTTTAAACGGGCCACTGCACAAGGCTTTTACCGTTTTATGAGAAAAATCGGCATTCATCTCGTCTATAACCATGCCGACTTCCGGTTAATGAGCAAGCGGGCGTTAGATGAACTGAGCCGATATGGGGAGGCGAATGTATTTTTGCGCGGCATCGTCCCGCTGCTTGGATTCCGTTCTACAAAAGTATTCTACGACCGAAAGGAACGCTTTGCCGGGGAGTCAAAATACCCGCTGAAAAAAATGCTCGCATTTGCCTTTGACGGCATGACATCATTTAGTGTCGCACCGATTCGCTTTATTACGTTGATCGGCTTTCTCTCATTCTTTCTTAGCAGCATTGCCGGCGCATACGCATTGATTGTGAAATTGCTGGGGCGTACCGAACTTGGCTGGACATCGATTATGATTTCGATTTGGCTCATCGGCGGCCTTTTACTAATGAGCGTCGGGCTCATCGGTGAATATATCGGGAAAATTTATCAAGAAGTCAAACGGCGGCCGCGGTTTGCCATTGAAGAAAATTTATATGCCTTGCGGATGAAGACGCGGCAGAAAGAACGGGTGAATGTATGAATCGCCCTTTCTTTCGCTTTTTGCTTGTCGGACTCTTGAATACTGCTGTCGGGCTTTCTTCGATGTACTTGCTTCTTCATCTCGCCCACCTTTCGTATTGGTGGGCGACGCTGATCGGCAATACGATCGGGGCGATCGTCAGCTACATTTTAAACCGGCTGTTTACGTTTCGCAGCAATGCGCCGATTGCCAACAGCGCTGTGCGTTTCATCTTCGTGATTATGACATGTTACTTTATTGCTTATCGTCTTGGAAAACAATTAGCCTATTGGGCGCTTGGCCTTGTTTCCATCCTACCTCACGACTATTTAGATGATGTAGCGATTTTATTTGGAACCGCACTCTATACGATTCTTAACTACTTCGGCCAAAAACGCATTGTGTTTGCTCGGTAAAAAAGGCTCTATCCATGATAGGATAGAGCCTTTTTCGGTTTGTAGCGTCAGCTCACCATACACTGAAAATAGCCGGCAGCCACTTTCAGACAAAAATATAAAGGCACGCGGAGAAAAACGAGTTGTTTTTCTCCACGTGCGTCACTTATTTTCGGGACTTATTAGACAGTCCCTTTTTGCTTACTGGAACAACACTTTCATCGCGGCCTTTAATTGTTCATCATTGTTATCATTGCGAACCGCCTCAAGCACTTTCGTTTCGAGTACAGCGGCTGTCTGCTTATCAATTTTTCCGGTAACCGGCAGCTTGTTCGCCTTTTGGAATGCTTTTACCGCCGCTGTCGTTTCCTTGCTAAAATAACCGTCTTCGCGTCCTGGGTCAAAGCCAAGGCCTTTGAGCATTTGCTGTGCGCTTTTAATTTGCTCGTTATTCATATCATATACTAACGGTTTGTTGATATGAATCGGCGTCGCATGGAAGTACTCCGGCTGCTTTACTGCTACATCCGGTTTAATTCCTTTTTTATGAATCCAATGTCCTTCAGGAGTAAGCCATTTATAAAGCGTAAGCTTAATGTTGCTTCCATCTCCCATCGGAATCGCTTGCTGCACCGTTCCTTTTCCGAATGACGTCTCCCCGACGAGCTTATAGCCGCCTGCTTCTTTCATCGCTCCTGCTAAAATTTCCGAAGCCGATGCGCTTCCTTTGTCAATCAATACAACAATCGGATACGGCTTTTTCGCAGCTAAATCCGAGTAAAATTGCTGTTTATGGCCGTTGCGCTCTTCAATTTGCACGTATGGCTTGCTTTTCGGGATGAATTGCTTCAAGATCTCCTCGACGCTCTGCAAATATCCGCCCGGATTGCCGCGCACATCGATAACAAGTCCATTGATCTTGTCATCTTCTAATTTTGTAAGCTTCTTCTTAAAATCTTGCGCTGTATTTTCCGAGAACGAAGTGATTTCTAGATAGCCGACCTTTTTGCCGTTATACGTTTTAACAGAATCATACACCGTCTCAATTGGAATCTCATCGCGAACAACTTTCACTTTAATGACGTCTTTCACGCCGGGACGAAGGATATCCAGCTGAACCGTCGTTCCTTTTTTCCCGCGAATTTTTAATACCGCTTCATACAAATCAAGCCCTTCTAGACTTTGACCATTCACTTTCACAATTTGATCGTTCGGTTTCAGCCCGGCCTTTTCCGCTGGCGAGTTTTTAAATGGAGCCACGATCGTCACTTTTCCATCAACCATGCTCACTTCAGCGCCGATGCCTTCAAAGGATGAGTTTAACGACTCGTTAAATTGATGCGCTGTTTCTTCGTCCATATAGACGGAATACGGGTCATTTAACGTGCTGATCATCCCTTGAATCGCACCTTCAATCAATTTTTCGTCATTCACTTTTTGCACATACCGGCTTTTGATCAGTTCATACGCCTGCTCGACTTTCTTGAGTTCTTCCTCCTCGCTTTTCGTCGTTTCTTTTGTTGTTTGCATTGGCTGAATCAGCGGAGTGTTATCCTCATTTCGGTCCGCCATCTGCATCCCGGCATACGTTCCGCCTGCTCCAACTAACATGGATACAGCCATTAGCATCGCTGTTGTCTTTTTATTCATCTTTTCTCCTCCTCACCTACACCATGCAACGAAAGGCACCACACAACGTGCCGTGCGATGCCCTTTATCACCATTATATGAACAGCTTGTACAGCTTATGATTACATACATGCAATATCAGTTTACACGGTTAAACACGTTTTCTCAACTGATATGGTTATACCCCCGGACAAATTGGTTAGTCTACTAGGTTTTGACAAGCGTGATTTACAGGCAAGGCACATGGAACAATCTGCCCTTATTAATGCAAAAAGAGCCCACCCATCGTTGTTGGGTGAACTCTCCTCGTATGCTAATGATACTTCTTCGTTCCCCGCCTTGCCATTCACACTCATTTGTATCAGGCAAAACTTCTGGTTAAGACAGGAAAGGTTGCTTTCTTTGTATTAATTTCTCTCGCTTGATCAGACCTTGAGCAACCCAATAAAAAGCGAGAAGCAATAGCAAGTAGCACGATAATGGAAACATAATGATCCATCGTGAGTAATAAAAAGACGAGCGAAACTGGCCGATTAACCCCGCCCATTCTTTTGTCACCGAAATAGCAAGGGGCGGATCCATTTGAACGATCGTACCCCCTAAAAATAAATTAAAAATCCCGAGTTGACCGATTAGATGCATCACTTGAATCATTTCATTGACAAAAATGATTAACATCTGACTTTTCATCGCGGGCCATATATGTTTTTTCATAATGTGCCATCTGCTTCCGCCCATTGAGAATGCCGCAGTGACGTATAAATTTTTTTTTATTTCTATCGTTTTGCCGTACACAACATTGTACACATTCATAACTCCTAAAAGGACCATCAAAACTCCGGCTATTATAGTAAGCGTAACAGGACGCATAACGGGCTGTAAATTAATTCGGTATAAGATGAAATATATAAAAATAAATATAGGAAGACCGCTGAATATATTCACCTTCACTTTATTTTTAGGGCGGTCTAGGGCATGTTTATTTAACGCGAAAATGAATCCGAGCAATCCGCCCATCGCTACCCTTAAGAACGACACAATCAATACCGTAAATAAAGTGAATCTAGCACCGTATAATAACAACGATAAAATATCATAGCCCCAGCGGTCGGTTCCCAAAATATGCTTCTTCGAAGGGGGAAACGGCGGCGCCATTAATGTTCCGCCTTGCTTTGTTGTAACATATTCCATCTTTGCAGTCTCGTTGATCCCATAAGGAGCAATAGAAGGACCGATAATAGCAATCACCAAAAATATCGCAAGCATGATTAGGCCAATGATTAACTTTAGGTTGCCCCTCAACATCGAATCAAAACCTTTCTATAAGAAATAAAATCTCATAAAAATCTTTTCTGCCAAAAATAGAAAAAGCTTGATTGTGAACAACGTTCCAACATATAGCGCCAAAAACGAAAACAGCGTGATCACCACCAGATTGTACTGATAGCCAAAATGGGTTGGATATTCGAAAAGCAACTCGGTTAAACCTCTAGTATTGTATAAATACTCGACAATAAACAAATTGCTGATGGAAATGCCTACTATTTTGTATAGATCCGCTTTTAAAAATGGCAATACATTGCTCGTGACATGGACGAGATATATATAACGTTTGGACAACCCTTTTGATTTTGCTGTTAAAATGTAATCTTCTGTAAGAACTTCGAACGTCTTTTCGTTTAGTGCTCTCACTAAATAAAAAAGAGGCAGAACCGTTAACGTCAAAATCGGTAAAAATACGGCTGGATCATCGGTGGAAAACGAAGCGACTTTGGCGATTTTCACGCCCGTTTTGCTATAAATAAAACCGAGAAGCAACTGCAATAAAAGTATTAAAATAAAATCAGGGAGAAATCCAATAAACCCCAAAAAGGAATTGAGCCATTGTTCACTTTTTTTCCAAAACCATATCCCCAAAATTAAAGCTAATACAACGACAGCCAATAGCGAAACGGTTAAGTACATATAAGACGATAGAAAGAAGCTGGTTAAATCATCAAGCAAAAACCTGCTGCGATCCCCTTGAAAATAATATAAAGATTCGCCGCTCCATAAGCCCATTACAAACCTTTTGATCTCTTCCACAATTCCATACGGTTGAAAAACAACACGGCTGCCATCGCTAAAAAAATGCAGCGGCAAAGCAGCAAGAATCAGCAACAAAATAACACCTAGTATTTGATGAATGATAAATTTAAGGGATGACATGTTTAAGCCCCCATTATTTTACTTTTTTAGACAATACTATCTAAATTATTGCAATGATCGCATGATTCGTCAATATTTTAAATATTTTGTATACTCAACGTACAGAAAATACATTATACGTGTTCCAATCCCCACAAAAACCTATACTAGACGGATATACATGGCTTGAAAAGCGCGTTACGAAGCTAATGCAATTTGCTACCTGTATAGTGATTTTAGTAAAATCTTTCTAATTTTCCATTTGGAAAAGGAATGTATTTACATCATATAGAAGTGTAAAATGAGGAAAAACCATTATTGGAAAGGAAGTGTAATGATGCCGTATTTTATTTGTACAACTTGCGGCACCCAATACCCTCTATCTTCAGAGCCGCCGCAAAGATGTGCCATTTGTGACGAAGAGCGCCAGTACGTTCATCCAAATGGCCAATCTTGGACGACCTTAGAAATCATGCGTGAAAGCAATGTATACAAAAACGAAATCCTTCACGAAGAAGAAGGTCTATACAGCATTACAACAAATCCGGAATTCGCCATTGGCCAGACAGCCTATCTTGTTCAAAACAAAAGTTTCAATCTCCTATGGGATTGTATTACATACCTAGACGGCAAAACATTGGGGGAAGTAAAAAAGCTAGGAGGCGTTCACGCTATCGCCCTCTCCCATCCGCACTACTACTCAACTCAAGTTGAGTGGGCAGAGGCCCTAGATGCCCCTATTTATATCCATGAAGATGATAAAGAATGGGTCATGCGTCCAAGCGATAGGATTCAATTTTGGTCAGGAGAAACATTAGCATTATCAGAAGGTCTTACTCTTCATCGTCTCGGAGGGCACTTTAAAGGCGGAACAGTCCTTCATTGGGAAAACGGCAACAATGGCAAAGGAGTACTTCTGACAGGGGATATTATTCAAGTAGTAGCAGATCGCAAGTGGGTAAGCTTCATGTATAGCTATCCAAACCTAATCCCCCTGCCGGCTAAAAAAGTAGCGGAAATAGCGGATAGAGTAAAAAAACTAAAGTTCGATCGGCTGTACAATGCTTTCCATCGAATTGTAGTTGAAAACGCTAATGAATCGGTACAAAAATCGGCGGAAAGATATATTGCTGCTCTAGAAGGGAAATTATTCACAACGTAAGCAATAATCCTACTCTGTAATAGGTACCGAAAAAGCGTGCAAAATCAATAAAGAAGATTCTCATTAGCCATCTATTTAAGGTTGTCTTTATAAATGACCAAATGAGGGAGGTTTTTAGATTCTTCTTTACGCGATATTCTCTTCATTCATTTCATAAGACATTTCGGCATTCAGTTATAAACCTCTCCCACCTGCACTTCGTTTAGAGGTGGGAGATTTCTCGGTGGATATGTTAAATATTTTTTGTTTAGAAACTGGCCAAACCCAAGGATCGCGATACTCCAAAGAATCACTTCCACTTTTCCTGGTCACTGTCGTATCGCTAATGCTTCTCGATCTTCCGCCATTGGCGGCTGTTCTACCCATTTATTTTTAATCATGATGCTAAACCCATCTTCCATATACTGTGCGAGCTCCGCCATGAATCTTGCGTAATGAAGCGGTAAGTCTGCACGTTGACACGATCCTACGGCTGTTCCATACAGAGCCATCGTAGTGGAACCAAAAATGCCTTTATGATGCATCATTAAGCGATCAGAAAAGGGGGCCACCGTTGAATTCGTAATTTCTGCCTCTTCTGATTTCGGGGAAGGAAGCTGCTCTTGAGATAAGATGGATTCCATCACTTCAATTTGTTTCGCGTAAATCTCTACGCCTCGCCATAAATGTTTACTCACTTCTTTGGATTTAGCTACTTGGGCGAATGCCATCGTGAAGGCTTTGCTTAACTGAATTTTTTTCAAATCCCAAAATACATGACTAATCTCTACGCAGGTTAGAGGTCTTTTCCCCCCCAAAAAACTTCCCATAAAACGTTTGCTTTCAATAAACTCTCTCCCTTTAGATGGATAAATGTATGGAGGTCTGGATACAAATCCTTTTTGCAATAGGAGATCTAATGACTCGCTAAAGAGCTTCATCGATTCATCCTGGCATTGAATAAAGTAATCCCTGACATCTTTCCGGATGCTTGTGGCGACGGCGCCAGCATATAACGCCATGCCATTAACAGCCATCAAATAGGAATACGTTAAACAAATCTCGTCTGAAAACAGTCTCGGAGCATCTAAATTCACATCAGCATCATTGAATCCTTGAGGAATAGGGAATTCATCCTGACTTAAGTAATCCTTCACTTTTGCAACGTGGTTCTCTGCTAAATTCAAGGCAAACTCTAAAATGGGACGAATGGACGTATCTTTCACAATATTTAACATATATTTATAAACACAAATCGCCATTGTATCGTTCTGATACTGCGACCAAAGAGCGGCCACTTCAGGAGCCGTAAGCCTTATATAATTGGGTGTTGGATTGTTCATACTCTCACTCGGAACCATGTTTATTCCTCCTTCGATCTGTCTCATTACTTGTATTATGTACAGAAATTAATGGTTTCTATGTGCTATCATCCCCTATTATTTGTAATTTATTGAATGCAAATCCATAAAAACAACGAAAATCCTATACATCATACAAAAGTTTCAAAGCCTCCTTAAAAATAATTCAGACATCGATCACTATATCATCATTCATAACTAGAGAATTTCTTTATTATGAAGAGAAAATCAGCCAGGCCATAGGACATGCCTCAAGCACTAATCACCCTTGTTCATACACTATAGTTCGTATAATGAATTTGATGTACGACGATATTACACATAGCGATTGTAGAGCGTTATATGTTAACACAAACTACTCTCGCAACGATCACTTGCCATGAAGAGGTGACGGCAGATTTAACGCCTCCATCGAATGCGGGAGATATTTCAGAGGTGTTCGGCGGTCAGATGAGATACCGATTTCCTTAGCAATGGTAAGGCTATTTGACGCGAATGAAGTACCATTTATATCAACAGCAACATCGTTGGTCATTTTCCTCTTAATTTATCGGAGGAAGTACGACTCTTTCTGAAAGAACGTTCGCACCAGCTAACGTGATGATTGCGGTGAACCCAGATGCGAATATAGGGACGGTCAGCGGATTTGCCACGGATAAATCCACCAGCCAATCAATTGCTAATACTACTGTAGTCCTCTATTCCATTTCTAATGGGGAGACGGTGATTGATATTACAAAGACGAACGCGGGAGGTTTGTATTTATTTAGAGATATTCTTCCTAGGACTTATCGTGTGAAGGCGACTGTACAAGCTCAAGGGTAAGAGGCAATGTTTCATTCAATCGGGGAAAGGCCGTTTAGTTTTTTAAACCGATAGTGGTTATAAGCATGTACCCTCGAATTGCCTAATCCATCTTTTGAATCGTTTTAAAGTAAGCAAAAAACAACTTCTCTGTCTATAAGCCTCCCCCACCTACACTTCGCTTAGAGGTGGGAGATTTCACGGTGAATGTGTTAAATGTAACAATCATATAATTAAAAATGATTATATGGTGGGTGGTGATGGATATATGTACAAAATTAGTTTGTGTATGATTGTAAAAAATGAACAGGAAGTTATTCGTCAATGTTTAAATAGTGTAAAAGACATATGTGATGAAATCATTATCGTTGACACGGGATCAACAGATAAAACAAAGGAGATTGCTGGTGAATTTACTAATAAAATATTTGACTTTGAGTGGATTGATGATTTTTCAGCAGCTAGAAATTTTGCATTCAGCAAAGCAACGATGGACTATATATTTTGGATGGATGCCGATGACATATTGTTGGAGGAAGACCGAGAAAAATTTAAAAAACTTAAAGCAGAGCTTGATGGAACGATTGACGCTGTCTCCATGCTATATCATATTGCTTTTGATGAAGATGGAAATCCGACTTTTAGCTATAGAAGACATCGCTTAGTAAAAAGAGAGCGACATTTCAAATGGGTAGGTGCTGTGCATGAATACTTAGAAGTAGGTGGAAATATTATCGCATCAGACATAGCCATTACACATAGAAAATCGGATAAGTCAAGCGCAAATGTACCAAGTAATCGTAACTTAATGATATATGAGAATCGTCTAAAAAAAGGGGAAAAGTTTACTCCAAGAGATTTATTTTATTATGCTAATGAATTAGCAGATCACGGCCAGTTTGAAAAAGCAATTATGTATTATCAGAATTTCTTAGAGACCAAAAAAGGATGGATTGAGGACGAAATTCGCGCTTGCATTAACTTAGCATCATGTTACAGAAATTTAGGTAACACGGAGAAAGAAATCGAGGCTCTTGCTCGTTCTATTATGTATGATGTTCCAAGACCAGAAGTCTCTTGTAGACTTGGAGACTTGTACAAAGAAAGAGGAATGTTCAAAAAAGCAATTCTTTGGTATCGGCTAGCACTGGAAGTAGACCTTGAAGACACTATGGGCTTTAGACAGAGCAGCTATTCAACATGGTATCCGCATTTACAATTATGCTTCTGCTACTGGCACATCGGAGAAAAAGAACTATCATTTGAGCATCATAATCAAGCAAAAAAATATAAACCAACAGATGCTCGAGTGCAATATAATGAAGAGTTTTTCAAGAAATATTTTAATAAAATTTAATTGCATGATGCTTTTCTTTATTTCGTTAGAGGAGCTACTTTCATTTTATGTGCTACGATTTCCCCATATACAGAGCTGTATTTAAATTTCAAAATGGGACCTGATCATCGATTAATCCGAACAGTCGAATATATATTTTTTCAAAAGGTATACAAATTCTTACGCTATATAAAACTTGAAGAAACATTTATAATATCAATTTTATTCTTCATTAAATGTAAGATCGGTTCAAAAATATTAGCGTAATCAATTGAAATTAAATAATCCCCCAAATTCTTGGGTTTAATAAAACTCACAGCATAAATCCCTCCCACCTATACGTCGTTTAAAGGTGGGAGACTTCCTAGTGAATATGTTAAAACGTATTTTCTGTTTCTATTTTATTTAGGCACAATTCTTTATATTTAATCGCCTTAAAACTTCCTGTTCCCCTCAAAATCAGGTAGTTTATATTATCTTCACCAAGTTCTAGACATTTTTCAAATGCAGCTAAAGCCTCTTTATACATGCCCTTTTGAAACAGGATATACCCTTTAATAAAATGAAGATCGACATAGTCTGGATACAAAAGTATGGCTTTCTCAATACCAGGCCATGCTCCATCAATACTATTTGTTTCCATTAATATCGCGTATTTAAGGCGATATGCGATAGCCGGTGGCTTCATTTGATGAAGTAAAAATTTTAGGATGGAGGCATTAATATAGCTAAAAGCAAGAGTATAATTATTTTCACGATAGAACTCGCTTGCTAAATGATATTCAACCCAAGGGCTGTGGTTAGGGTCATTCATTTCTTCCATTAGTAACTGTTTATTGCGATATCCTTTATTTTTTCTTTGTGTGACTTCTTTTATATATCCATAATGATGCAAAGAAACATCAACAGTTTCAGATAGATCATATGAAAGAAAATCGTCTGGTAAATGTAGTGTTTCATGAATTCGATTCAAAAATTGAATGCCCACACGATTTCGAAAGAGGCGCGGCTGATAGCATAAAAAAGTCTGGTTTTCTTGAACTGGAAACCCATCTCCGTAATAATTGATTATAGGCAATAAAAGTACAGGTGATTTCGTTTTCTGGATTGATTGCCGTATTAGATCGCTTTTGCCTTGCTCTAACTCCTCATCAGCATCCATCCATAAAATCCAGTCTCCACTAGCTTTAGACAAACCAAAATTTCGTGCATCAGCAAAATGATTATTCCAGGCATATTGATATATCTTTGTTTGGAATTTTCCACAAATAGATATAGTATTATCAGTAGATCCAGTGTCTACGATGATGATTTCATTTACTACTTCTTGCACACTGGCTAAACATTGTTCGATAAAGTCTTCCTCATTCTTTACCATCATGCACAACGAAATAGATGGATTGCCCATTGACACATCACAACCTTTATTTGATTTAAGAGAGTGATTGAGATTCCGGTTTCCATGGTGGAACCAACGGGGCATCTATTATAATTCTAATATTCCCTTCAGATGAGTAGTAAGTCAGTATTTGAGATGTAATTTTTTTACAAAGATGTTTATGTTCCTCTTTCAAAAATTGATGTTGACGAATGATATTCATTAAATACCTTAAAGTATGGCAATTTTTATTCCTTTGATCATAACACTTTGCTTCTTTTTCTAAAAAGCCTAGTTGTCCCAAAAGAATGCGACGAAAGTAAAGATGCATATGAACTTTCTCCATTAACATTAAGGACTGAAGGAGATACCTCTCAGCAAGAAGCTGCTCCTGCTGAGAAGAGTGACAATAAGACAGAGAAAAAAAATAATTAATAATATATTGGCAGAAGGACTGAAAGTATTTGAAGTAACTTGCTTCGCTTTTAATGAATGCATCTTGTATAGACGGGTGTTTGTTTTGCATTTACTTTCTCCTTCCATACTTAATCATGCCCTCTAAGTAATATAGAAAATGTATATCATACTTTAAGAATAAAGTCATTCTTCATCACGCTGCTCATCACAGTAAAGATTATAATAGTTTCGGAAAAAATCATAGCACGAATGATTTTTAGGATCTTGTTGCGGGCAGCCGCGCGGTTTGTGCTGAGAGTGTTTTTCATGGCATTTATCACAATTACAATGCTTATGATGAGAACATTTTTTACAACACCTACTACAATCATGGTGCTCACAATGAGAGGAACTTTCACAACATGCATCACAATCCAAAGAAATAACATTTTCTAATTTGAATTGTAATAATATTTGAGACTTCACTATCGTACGAAGGATTTGATTAATACTTTCATTTATTTGCAAATAATCATGTAAATCATCAGGGCACGTTTTCAAAAAATGCTGAAGCTTTTCACCCTCAGCATTCAAAATATGCGACAGTCCAATTTCTTCTAAGGCAATGGATGATAACAATAAATGGATAGTTTCACAACGCGTTAAAGATATAGTAGGTGTAATGTTAGGAATGTTAGGAGTTGACATTTTACCTTTACCCCCAGTAGTTTATAATGTTTAAAGCAAGATTTCTTTTCTATTCCAGCCATGATTTAATAATTTTACTTAGGAGAATTTATCTAAAAAGAATCCAGCTCTCAGTCTTACTTGATGACCAGCCAATGTTCTTTTCTAATAATAAATGTCTACCATATATTGCTACCCTCTCTTTTATTTACAATGAAAACCTAATGCTGTTCTCGTCATTCTTATGTTTCCTCTCCTTATTCTTAAAGTAGTACATTTACCTATATAGATACTATGTAGATGATTAATGAATATTACCGAAATAGACAAGTCCTCGGCTAAATAAATTTATTCACGGGTCACCTGTATATTTCGGCTACCTAAACAATTGAAAATGAAAGGCTGGCATGCGAAACGCATCCAGCCTTTCAACTAAACTAAGAAATTTGGTGTATAGACCAAACAATCCCGGCACCAGTCGATCCGCCTAAATCCAATGCAATTGTCAGACCATTTGCCTCATAAAATAAACCAATTTGATCGCCCGCCGTCAGTTCAACATCCCCGCTTAAAGTGACCGTACCGCTACCAAGCACTGCTCTTAATGTAAGTACTAACGCAACGTTAACGTTTAGTATAGGGAATAATCCCGTTATCAGATTGGTCGTAGTAGGAGTGATTCGACGAACTACAAATGCCGGGTTCACACCGGGTCCTAAACTCAAAGTTAATGCAGCAGTTGTTGAATAGTTGATAGTGGCAAAAATAGAGTATCTACCGGATGTAGGAACGGTATAAACTCCCGTCACTGGATTAAAATTAGGGCTACCGTAAAACGGTGTCGTGACTGTCCAGCCAGTAATTTGTTCAGAACCAGTAACTCCTAGCGCACTCGTAAATGCAGAGAAACCATTAGCTGCAACGATTGGTCCTGTTGGTCCCGTCGGCCCTGTTGGCCCTGTTGGCCCCGTTGCTCCCGTTGGCCCTACTGGCCCTGTTGGCCCTGTTGGCCCCGTTGCTCCCGTTGGCCCTACTGGCCCTGCTGGTCCCGTTGGCCCCGTTGCTCCGGTGGCTCCCGTTGCTCCGGTTGGTCCTACCGGCCCTGCTGGTCCCGTTGGCCCCGTTGCTCCGGTGGCTCCCGTTGGTCCCACTGGTCCTGCTGGTCCCTCTGGTCCCGTCGGTCCCGTTGGTCCCACTGGTCCTGCTGGCCCTGCTGGTCCCGCTGGTCCGGTGGCTCCCGTTGCTCCGGTTGGCCCTACTGGCCCTGCTGGTCCCGTTGGCCCCGTTGCTCCGGTGGCTCCCGTTGGTCCCACTGGTCCTGCTGGCCCCGCTGGTCCCGTCGGTCCCGTTGGCCCCGTTGGTCCTGCTGGTCCCGTTGGCCCCTCTGGTCCCGCTGGCCCGGTTGGTCCCACTGGTCCCGCCGGTCCTACTGGTCCCGCTGGTCCCGTCGGTCCCGTTGGCCCCGTTGCTCCCGTTGGTCCTGCTGGTCCCACCGGTCCCGTTGGCCCCATTGGCCCCGTTGCTCCCGTTGGTCCTACTGGTCCCGCTGGTCCCGTCGGTCCCGTTGCTCCAGTTGGCCCTACTGGCCCTGCTGGTCCTACTGGCCCCACTGGTCCCGTCGGTCCCGTTGGCCCCGTTGGTCCCACTGGTCCGGTGGCTCCCGTTGGTCCGGTTGGTCCCACGGGCCCGATTGATCCACTAGGAATCATCTGTGTTACCTGCGCTAATTTATTGTCTAACAATAGTTCCTTTTTTAACGCCATTGCCAAGGTGCTTTGGACACTTTCATTGACTTCCAAAATTTCTTGAAGTGTAGCTGATGTAGGCAATCCTGGAATTGTACCTAACGCATATTGAATTTTTTCCCCTTCTGCATTAATGATATGAGCCAAACCAATTTCTTCAATAGCAATTGAGGCTAGTAGCAGATTTATTGCATCATCTCGATTTAGAGAAATAGCTGGAGTAATATTGGGTAAATTAGGTTGTGACACTTTTGTTCCCCCTCACTTTAAAATTTAAAGATTAATTCTTGTATTCGCTCGATTTATAGTAGTATATTCTGTAAAAAGTTAAATAGTGTTAACCTACGATCTGGTATCATAAATGACCATTATAATGAGCTACAGTCACTTTGTGGCACAAATAGTAATCCCTTTTAGTCTCAAGTTATTTGCTTACCCAAACAACCATCAACCAACATAAACTAAAACGCATGAACGTTTCGCTGTAGTCTATTCAAGTTGAAGTGATATTGTGCAACCTCAAGATTTGATTTTTATTAGATGGAGCAAAATTGTATTTTATTTCATCATAATCACTGCAAAGTAAATAATATGCCTGTCTAAAGACGTGGTATAAGGAGGAACTACGAACGCATTTACATCAGTAAATCATTATCATTAGTAAACAGAGAATGCATAAACAACAAAAAACACTTTCGCATAAAAAAATACACAACTTGCCTGATGCCGACAAGTTGTGTATCGTTCCATATAACGTATTTGATTTTAGAAGTTGATATAGTTACGCGGGTCCACTGCATTAGACTTCTGTGCATTCCAAGGACCGCGGTGCAGTTCAAAGTGAAGATGCGGCCCGTCTGCATAACCTGTTTCGCCCATATAGCCAATAATTTGTCCTTTTTTAACCGTCTGTCCTTCTCCGACAAGGCGTGATTCCATATGTGCGTATACAGTCGTATAGACTTGCCCATTAATTAGATGCGTAATAAATACAACGTTTCCGTAGCTTTGAGAATAATAAGAGCGAAAGACGTATCCATCAGCGGCTGCAACAATAGGCACTTCGGCAGCGCGTTTTCCAATATCTACACCTGGATGGAATTCACCGCCACGCGGGCCAAATCCAGATGTAATCGGACCGTTTGCCGGTCTCATAAACGTGCCATCGGTGACTGGAGGAACATTACTTGCGTCGCTGCCGCTAGAAACTCTCGTCGAAGTCGAACTTGATGAACTGCTTCTAGCCGCTTCCTGCTGCTGTTGTACAAGAAGCTGCTGTAGCTGTGCCTTCATGGCCGCTTCTTGTTTCGCCAGCACCTCTTGTTCTTCGGCTAACGCCATTTTGTGCTCATGCATCTCGTCTTCTTTTTTCTCTAATTTTGCCATTAGTTGATCTTTTTCATGAATTTGTTCGTTTAACTGTTGCTTTAATTGCTGGAGTTCCTGCAAATCGCTTTGGAGCGACGTTAATTTTCCTGTGAGTTCCGTTTCTTTCTTTTCCTTTAACGCTTTATCTTCTTCTTGTTCTTTTATAATCTGCTTGTCCGCCTCGAAAATCGTTGTAACGGCGTTAATGCGATCGAGAAAATCGCCGAAGCTTTGCGAACCTAATAATACATCAAGGTAGCTCACAACGCCGCCGCTTTGCTGCAAAGAACGGGCACGCTCTTTCAGCAATTCGTTTCGCTTTTCAATGCGCGCTTGCACTTCAGCAATTTGCTTCTTTAATGCTTCAATGTCCTGTTTTGTACTATCAATTGTTTCCGATAAATTACGAATCTTCTCGCTTGTCTCTGATACGGCCATATCGAGTTTTTTAATTTCTTGATCCAATTGCGCTTGCTGTGTTTGCAAATGCTTGATTTCTTGGTCTGCTTTGTTCATTTCACTCTGAACCGATGATTTCTTCGAGCGAATGCTGTTAATCGCATCCCGCTTTTGCTGAATTTGTTGATTGCTGACCGCGTTGGCAACATAAGGAGAAAAGCTTGTTGCGCCAAGCACGGTCGCTACTACCAATGACATGACCTTTTGTTTCACAGTCTTTGTTCCCCTTTCTCCCTACTAAACTTTTAAAAACTTTCGAACTGACATCATGCTGCCCCATACACCGATGCACGCGCCAAGCATTAATAATACAAAACTAATCTCCCACATGAACGGATTGAACGGAAGTAGTTGCAAAAATGGTACCGTCAACTTCGGTTTTAAAAACGCATAAATGTTGTAATAAACGAACAAAATCAAGGAAATTGGAACGATGGCTCCAATCACGCCAAGCCATAAACCTTCAAGGAAAAACGGCCAACGGATAAACCCGTTTGTCGCCCCTACTAATCTCATAATCTCAATTTCGCGGCGACGCGCAAAAATGGTAATTTTAATCGTATTAGATATTAAAAACATCGCTGTAAATAGCAAGCCGACAATCAAACCTAACCCTACGTTTCGAGCGATTCGCAACGTTTTAAACAGCTTTTCGACTTGCCCTTTTCCATATCTGACCTTATGCGCAAATTTAAATGTTTCAATTTTCTTCGCCACTTTCATCGTATCCGTCGGTTTTGCGGCTTTCACGATATAAACATCGCTCAACGGATTGTCTTGCTCGAACAATCGGAATGAAGAACCTTCCTCGCCGAAACTTTTAATTAAATTTTGCAGCTCCTGCTCTTTCGAAGAATATTGAACGTCCTTTACTTCCGAAATGCCTTCGATTTGTGCCTTTAATGCCTGTTTGTCCTTATCGGTCGCAGTCAAATCAATATAGACGCGAATTTCGACATCGTTTTCGATTTTATTCGCAAAATGGTTCATATTAAACATGATGACTAAAAATACGCCGACAAGCAACAGCGTCACCGTCACTGCGCTGATGGACGCAAACGTCATCCAGCCGTTTCGGCCAAGGCTTTTCAAGCTTTCCCGAGCGTGGCGTCGAAGAGTACTAAGCCTCATAGCCATATTCCCCCCTCGCCTCGTCGCGGACAATTTTCCCGCTTTCAATCGCAATGACGCGCTTTTTCATCGTATTGACGATTTCACGGTTGTGCGTCGCCATTACAATCGTCGTTCCGCGATCATTAATCTGCTCGAAAAGCTCCATAATGCCCCATGAGTTTTCCGGATCTAAGTTTCCCGTCGGCTCATCGGCAATCACAATTTTCGGCGAGTTGACAATCGAACGGGCGATGGATACGCGTTGCTGTTCGCCGCCGGAAAGCTCATTCGGATAAAAGCGCGCTTTATTTTTTAAGCCGACCAAATCCAATACTTCCATCACTTTCTTTTTGATCACTTTCGGCGACTCTTCAATTACTTCCAAAGCAAACGCTACATTCTCATATACCGTTAGCTTAGGAAGCAATTTGAAATCTTGGAACACGACACCGATATGACGGCGCAATAAAGGCACTCGACTGTCTTTAAGCTTCGCAAGGTTCACTCCGTTAATGACAATCGATCCGCTCGTCGGTTTCTCTTCGCGGTACATCATTTTAATAAACGTCGATTTTCCGGCGCCGCTCGGACCGACGACATACACAAATTCACCTTGCTTGATGCGCACGCTAATGCCGTTGAGCGCAATGACGCCATTCGGGTATGTTTTGTATACATCTTTCATTTCAATCATAATCAATCACCTTTTTTGCGAGACTGTCATTGCTGTCACAATTCGAGTGATCTCGCCTTGTTTATACAAAATTCCACAAAACATATTATAACATGGTTCGAGTTTTTTTTTGTTTACATTTATGTTTCAAAAAAATAACGCTCAAAGCAAAAGCAATCCGGCACTCAATACCGGATTGCTTTTTTTATTTTTTCGATGCTAGCCATTCAGCGACTTTATCGACATCGGCGCCTTTAATGACGCCAGCTGGCATACCGCCGCGTCCTTTTTCAATGATTTGCTTAATCTCATCTTTTGAGTATTTGCTTCCGACTTTTTGCAAGTTAGGTCCTACTTTTCCTTCTAAATTTTGACCATGGCAGCTGGCACAGCTTTGTTGGAAAATTTGCTCTGCTGCCGACGAAGTAGCACCGCCGCCGTTATTTTTATTGTTGTCGTTCGCTTCATTTCCCCCGCCGCAAGCAGCCAACACAAGCGACGTACCTAGCAACAATCCTGCTAGTTTCATTTTCATGAATGAACTCCCCCTTAGAGAAAATTGCATACAGTGCTATTATAACCGATTGTTTTCTCTTTTACGCTCGTTTAAATCCTTCACCGAGCACTTCCGCAGCATCCATAACAATGACAAACGCTGATGGATCAATGCTTTTCACCAATTGTTTCAATTTCGTGAACTCCGTTTGTTCAACAACGCACATAAGAATTGGTCTTTCGTGCTCTGTGTATCCTCCGTACCCAGACATTTTTGTCACTCCGCGGTTGATTTTATGTAAAATCGCTTCCCGCACCTCTTCTTCTTTATTCGTAATAATCATCGCCATCTTGGAATAGCCGAAGCCAACTTGGACGAAATCGATTGTTTTACTTGTTACAAATAAACCAATAAGCGCGTATAAAGCCCGTTCAATATCAAATACAATCGCTGCCGTCAACACGATAAATCCATCGATTAAAATTACGCATTTGCCAAGCGATAATCCAGTAAATTTATGAATGATTTGCGCTGCTAAATCTGTTCCGCCTGTCGATGCTTTACCGCGAAACACAATCCCTAATCCAACACCGACACCAATCCCGCCAAAAAGCGAGCCAAGGAGCGGATCATGAGTCGCGGGTTCGATATCTTTCGTCAAATACACGACAAACGGCAAAAAGATCGTCCCGACTAGCGTTTTTACTCCAAATTGTTTCCCTAGCAATACAACCCCGGCAATAAATAACGGAATGTTAAAAGCCCATTGCACATATGCCGGCTGCCAGCCGAGCGTCGCATGCAAAATCGTACTAATGCCGCTCACACCGCCTGAGGCAACGCGGTTTGGTAATAAAAAGATATTAAAGGAAACCGCTATTAGCGCCGAACCGATGAGAATATACACGTATTCAAGAATCATTTCAACAGTCGGATGCATCGGTTTATTTATTCGTCTTACCATCTTCAAAACCTCCCATGAGAGTATAGCACGGCCTTTCCAGTAAGTAAATGACAATTGAATAACGCAGTAAAGCAATAAAGAATTTGTAATTTTTTACGTAAACAAGATCTTAAGCACTAGTTTATACAATAAAAAAGCATCTACTATCTGCTACTTGAATAGTAGATGCTTAAATCATTCACTATTTTAACTTTGAACGCAAGTACGCATCAATAAAGGTGTCAATTTCGCCGTCCATCACCGCTTGCACATTTCCTACCTCTGTATTCGTGCGGTGGTCTTTGACGAGCGAATACGGATGAAATACGTACGAACGAATTTGGCTGCCCCAGCCGATCTCTTTTTGCTCTCCGCGAATTTCTGCGAGTTCCGCTTGCTGTTCTTCCAATTTCTTCTGATACAGCTTCGCCTTCAACATGTTCATCGCTTTTTCGCGGTTTTTAATTTGCGAGCGCTCCGATTGGCACGTCACGACAAGTCCTGTTGGAATGTGGGTAATGCGCACGGCCGAATCGGTCGTGTTGACGTGCTGGCCGCCCGCACCGCTGGAACGGTACGTATCCACTTTGATCTCGTCTGGACGAATTTCGATTTCAATGTCGTCATTAAACTCCGGCATCACTTCACAAGAGACGAACGACGTGTGGCGGCGCCCCGATGCGTCAAACGGAGAGATGCGCACTAAACGGTGCACCCCTTTTTCCGCTTTTAAATAACCGTAAGCGTTATGCCCTTTAATTAAAAGGGTGACGCTTTTAATTCCCGCTTCTTCACCTGGCAAATAGTCAAGCGTCTCCACTTTAAATCCTTTCTTCTCCGCCCATCTTGTGTACATGCGAAGAAGCATTGAACCCCAGTCTTGCGATTCTGTTCCGCCAGCCCCTGGATGCAGCTCCAAAATCGCATTGTTTTTATCATACGGTTCGTTGAGCAACAATTGAAGTTCAAACTCGCTAAAATCTTTTGTCAGCTTTTTCGCTTCAGAAACAAGCTCTTGCTGCAAGTCCTCGTCCGGCTCTTCTTTTACGAGCTCATACGTTACTTCTAAGTTTTCAAAACGCTCTTCTAATCGGCGAAACTCTCCGACTAAATCTTTGAGCGCATTGGCCTCGCTAATGATGGTTTGCGCCGCTTTTTGATCATCCCAGAAACTTGGCGCCGCCATTTGCTCGTCAAGCTCGCGAATGCGCGCCTCTTTCACATCGAGGTCAAAGAGACCCCCTAATATCCGCTAATCGCTTAGCCATTTTTTCAAGTTCTTGCTTTACTTCTACTAAATCAATCATCGATCGTCACCTCGTCATTCATTTTACTTGATCTCATTTATAACAATCAACGGGCAAAAACAAAGCGAGAGGCGTCCCCCTCACTTTGATTTAAGCATTTTTCCCGCAGCAATTTTTATATTTTTTGCCGCTTCCGCAAATGCATGGATCGTTGCGGCCGACATCCATCGCTTTTCTTACCGGCTTGCGCTTCACTTCGCCCTCGTCTTCTTTCGGATGTACCGCTTCACCTTTCGCCACTTCCTGGCGTTCAAGGTTGCTGTGAATTTCCGCTTTCATAATGTATTTGGCGACTTCCTCTTCAATCGAAGCGATCATCGCTTCAAACATCGCATATCCTTCCATTTGATATTCACGAAGCGGATCCACTTGTCCATACGCCCGCAAATGGATGCCTTGGCGCAATTGTTCCATCGCGTCAATGTGATCCATCCATTTCATGTCGACGGCACGAAGCACGATGACTCGTTCAAACTCACGCATTTGCTCCGGTTCGATATGCTGCTCTTTTTCATCGTAGCGCGCCTTCACTTTGTCCCAAATGAACTCGATCATCTCTTCCGGCTCTTTACCGCGCAAATCATTCACTACAACGTCTCCTTCTGGCAGAAGGTTAGCGTTGATATAATCGATAATGCCCTTAAGATCCCAATCTTCCGGCAGCTCTTCGCTCGGCGTATGCGCGTTCACGACGCGCTCAATGACCGATTGAATCATTTTTTCTACAATGCTGCGAAGATTTTCGGCATCAAGAACCTCGAAGCGCTGGCGGTAAATAATTTCCCGCTGTTCGCGCAACACATCGTCATATTGCAACAACTGTTTGCGCGCATCAAAGTTGTTGCCCTCAACCCGCTTCTGCGCCGATTCAACCGCTCTTGTCACCATCTTGCTTTGGATTGGCTGCGAATCGTCCATGCCTAAGCGGTCCATCATCGCCATTAAGTTTTCCGAACCGAAGCGGCGCATAAGCTCGTCCTCGAGGGATAAATAAAATTGTGATACCCCTGGATCTCCTTGACGGCCGGAACGTCCGCGCAACTGATTGTCAATGCGGCGGCTTTCATGGCGCTCCGTACCGATAACCGCCAATCCGCCAAGCTCAGTGACACCTTCTCCCAATTTAATATCAGTTCCGCGTCCCGCCATGTTCGTCGCGATGGTCACCGCTCCTTTTTGGCCGGCTTGTGCGATAATTTCCGCTTCTTTTGCGTGGTTTTTCGCATTCAACACATTATGGCGAATGCCGCGCTTTGTTAGCATATTTGAAATCAATTCCGATGTTTCGATAGCGACCGTACCGACAAGCACCGGCTGTCCTTTCGCGTGGCGCTCAGCGATATCCTCCACAACCGCCCGGAATTTGCCTTCCATCGTTTTAAAAATGAGGTCTGGACGGTCTTCGCGAATCACCGGTCTGTTAGTCGGAATCGCCACAACATGCATGTTATAAATATTGCGGAACTCTTCTTCTTCCGTCTTCGCTGTTCCCGTCATTCCCGCCAGTTTTTCATACATGCGGAAATAGTTTTGGAACGTAATTGTCGCAAGTGTCATCGATTCATTTTGAATTTCCAGGCCTTCCTTCGCTTCGATCGCTTGATGCAGACCATCGCTATAGCGGCGGCCTCTCATCAGGCGGCCTGTAAACGGGTCAACGATCACGACTTTACCTTCTTCGACCACATAATCGACATCGCGATGCATCGTCACATGCGCTTTTAATGCTTGATTAATGTGGTGGTTGAGCGTAACGTGCTTTAAATCGAACAAGTTGTCAATGCCAAACGCCCGCTCCGCTTTTGAAATCCCTTCTTCCGTCAACTGCACGCTTTTCGTCTTTTCATCGTACGTGTAGTCCGTATCTTTTTTCAGCGTGCGGACAAACGCGTTCGCTTGAATATACAGCTTCGTTGATTTTTGCGCCGTGCCGGAGATAATGAGCGGCGTACGCGCTTCGTCAATTAAAATCGAGTCCACCTCGTCGATGACGGCAAAGTGAAGCGGACGCTGCACCATATGCTCTTTATAAAGCACCATGTTGTCACGCAAATAATCAAATCCGAATTCGTTGTTTGTTCCGTACGTAATATCGGCATTATATGCCTCTTGCTTTTCTTCACGCGACATGCCTGTTAAGTTCAAGCCGACGGTTAAGCCTAAAAATTCATATAGCTTGCCCATTTCCGTGGCGTCGCGGCTTGCTAAATATTCGTTAACGGTGACAACGTGTACGCCTTTGCCCGTGAGCGCATTCAAATACACTGGCATCGTGGCGGTCAGCGTTTTTCCTTCCCCTGTTTTCATCTCGGCGATATTGCCTTCATGCAGGACTACACCGCCCATGATTTGCACTTTATATGGATACATCCCAAGGACGCGCTTTGCCCCTTCGCGCACGACTGCGAACGCTTCGACTAACAAATCGTCAAGCGACTCGCCTTGCTGATAACGCGCTTTAAACTGTTCCGTTTTTTGACGCAGTTCCTCATCAGAGAGTTTCGCCATGTCCGGACCGAGCGCATCAACTTGATCCGCAATTTTTTCCAAACGTTGAACTTGGCGTTTGTTTGGATCAAACACCTTTTTTAATACTCCAAGCATACATAACGCCCCTTATTTGATATAGACTCACTAATTTACATGATATCATTTACAGGAATAGGTGACAACTCAGACGCGGGGGATAGAGGGGGAAAGCAGACAAAGAAAGAACAGTATTTCAGTTCAAAGCACTTATTCGCTTTAGTGACAGGCCACGAGCGGCCACAATCATCATTGTATGCACGTGCTTTTAAAATTGTAACATCCCCTGCCTAAAAGGCAGGGGATGAAATTTAGTTCGCTTCAATTAAGCCATAGCGGCCATCTTTGCGGCGATAGACAATGTTGGTGCGGTTCGTCTCAGCGTTCGTGAAAACGAAAAAGTTATGGCCTAGCATGTTCATCTGCAAAATCGCTTCTTCACTATCCATTGGCTTTAAGCTAAAACGCTTTGTTCGCACAAGTTCAAAGTCCTCTTCATCTGCTTCAGCTGATGCGGCCGGAACGTCATTTGCTGCAAATACATATTTCGTTTCCTTATCGCGCCATTTTCGGTTCACTTTCGTTTTATGCTTTCGAATTTGTCTTTCCAACTTATCAACCACTAAGTCGATCGCTGCATACATATCATCATGGCGCTCTTCAGCACGCAAGACTAAT
Source organism: Anoxybacillus tepidamans PS2 (assembly GCF_000620165.1). GTDB lineage: Bacteria > Bacillota > Bacilli > Bacillales > Anoxybacillaceae > Anoxybacteroides > Anoxybacteroides tepidamans_A. The sequence goes on along the minus strand of NZ_JHVN01000009.1, from coordinate 111,749 downwards.
TGCGGCATCGGAATCGTCACTTCGATTTTTGAGTGTTTATCGTTATATACTTTTAAATTAACATGTACGACAGTTCCTTCGGTCGATTCAAAATAACGTTCCAACTTGCCGATTTTCTTCTCGGCATACTCACGCAATGCTTGCGTCACCTCAATGTTTTCACCGCGAATGTTGTATTTCATACGCTGAAGCCTCCTTTAATAAAGGGTTATCTCTATAATTCTACAATTACTTACAAAATCCTTCTTAAAAACGCTGGGTTTTTTGGTAATTTTGTGAAAAGCCCGAATTCTTATGGTAATATTTACTCGTATTCATCCCTTGTTATGCGAATTTGATTGGACTGCCTATGTATGGGGTGGGTAGTAGTACAGAATCATCAGAAGCGGAACGTGGCGGTGGACTAGCAGCCGACGTTTTCCGTGCAAACAGCGCTCTGTTTTATCAAACGAACCGATCAAATCTATGTTGATGAGAAATATCCATTTGACATTCCAACACCACCTATGCAACAAAAGGCTGTTAATACAGTATATGAAACGATGGCGTCTCTCATTAATGAAAAATGATGGTCATTCTTCGATTTCAGAATGGCATATCAAAAAGTTTTAGGATCATTATTAGGGGATTTATTAAGCAAGGGGTGGGTATTGAAATGTCCGATTCTATTTCGGGGCAGTTCTGTTTTTCACTGCCTGATCAACATTGTTGTCATTGTGGCCGCTCGCACCGACCGTCCGAAACCGTCGCTGCAAAGAACTTAAAGTCCGTACGAAGTAAATGGGGATACAGCCGTGAAAGACGATAAAAAAGAGCTCTCCTGTGGGAGGGAGAGCTTTAGGTTATTGTTGAACATACGGCTGTAGCGCCTCTTGAATCGTACGTTTCCACTCTTGGAAAGCAGGAGAGAGCCTTTGTTGAATCACTCGTTGTTTTGCATTCATGTCTTCAAGTTGACCCTCAAGAGCCATCGCTTCTTCTAATACATCGGTAAATCGTTCGAGGCCGTGGATGATACATGGTTCCTCTGTGAGCCATTGGCTTAAATACGCGTTCGTTGCGTTAATGCTCTCAAATGCCTTCAAGATATCAGTAAGTACCATGTCCGCTTGCGTGCGCTCATAGTTTGTAAAACTTTCCTCAATATAGTCAAATCCTTCTTTGATCGTTTCAAGAAGAAGGTAATATTTATATACTGTCTCCATTTGCGCACTTGCTAATATAACCATCTCACCACAACCTATCGTTTTTTATCATAAAACATTCCATCAACAGAAATCGCTTGGTATGGATTGACGTAATTTTGATTTGCCATTTTCTTTTGCTTCGTGGCTTTTAAATCTTGCTGAATCTGCTGCTTCAGGTGCTCAAGCTTTTGATTAATCGTTTCATTCAAAGAGACAATTTCTATTCCCATTTCCTGTTCTTCGTCGGTATAAGGGGGCTTCAGCTGTTCAATCAGTTCGTCTCTTTGCAACAGCAGCCTTCTCACCGCCTCAATCGTTTCATCGCGCGACTCTCTTGCGATCGGTTTCTCTAGAAGGTCGTACAATGCTTTCGTCACCTGAAACAACTCAACTACGATACTCACTACGCTTGGCCACCTTGCGCGTATTGGCGCTGGCGGCAAATCTGAATGACCTGTTTCCACGTATCGCGGAACTCTGTTACATAGCCTTCGACTTCTTCTAAAATAGTCTTATCTGCTTTAATGTTCGCCTCAACGAGTCGACGGTAAATGTAATCGTACATCGCCATCATATGTTTCGCTACTTCGTATTCCATGTTAAGCGTGACCATTAACTCTTGAACAATTTTTTGCGCTTTTAACAGATTCGTATTTCGCTCTTCAACGTTTTGTTCATCAATCGCTCTGCATGCCTGCTTAATAAACTTTAAGCAGCCATTATACAACATCAACGTCAACTCACCAGGCGATGCGGTTTGCACGGCATTGGTCTGATATGACTGATACGGATTGTTCACTGCCATTAGAAACACCCCTTAACTAATTATTTCGATCCTCCAAACGCATTCATCAAATATGCGCTTTGTGCATTCGCTTTATTGATTGCTTCCTCCATCGCCGAAAACTGACGATAGTAGCGGTCTTCAATTTCCTTTAAGCGGTCGTTAAAAACCGAGATTTGGTTATTAATGTTATTTAGGTCACGACCAATTGAAAATTGCTGATTGGTCCAAATCGTTTTTCCCGCTTTTTGTTCGATTTTTCCAATTGTATCTTTAATTGTATCGCGCAAACGGCGGGCAATCCCTTTTGTATCAAAGCTCGAACCATTCGCATTAAACAACTGATACACTGAATTTGGATCTTTTTCAATAGCCGCGCGCAATTTTGTCTCATCAATAATTAGCTTTCCGTTATCTAAAAAGTTGCTCGATGTCGTAATACCGATTTCAGAAATCGTATCGTAATTCGCATTAATAGTCGGGTCGTTGACTTTGCTGTAAACGCCCAAACGCATTTGATTTAAGCCACTAGACAAAATAGAGTCGCTACGAAGAAGACCGCTTTTTGCTTTTTCTTCCCACAATTCGACCTGCTTATCTGTCATCGCTTGTTTTTGCTCATCCGTAAGCGGTGGATAATCGCGATAGCGAGTTTCCGATATTTTTGCATTAATTTTGCCGATAATGTCATTGTATTTATCTACGAAACCTTTGATCGCATTGAAAATAGTATCTGTATCCGTTCCTGTTGTAACAGTTGCTGTTCCTGCCGACTTGAGCGTATATGTGACGTTATTAATTGTAAACGTGTTTGTTGCACGGGTAGTTGATAATCCGTTAATCGTAAACTGAGCGTCCTGTCCGGCTGTCTTTCCTGTGAGATCTGCGCCGGCTACAGCCCCGCTAAAGCCAAGCTGTTGGAAAAAGGTTGCCGTCGTAGCATCTCCCATTACTAAACTCGCTTGGGATCCCGTATCCTTTTTCGTAATCACAATTTTGCCTGTCTGTGTATCTTGAAACACTGTAATGCCAAGATCGCTATTGCTATTTAACTGAGCAATAACTGAATCTAGTGTTGAGTTAGCAGTGATTGTAACGGTCACTGGATTCGTAGAAGGCGAACTGCCATCACCGTTTGTTACATTAATTTTAAGAGTCGTATCCGTACCAATTGGCGTATAACTCGGCGTTCCACCAGAAATCCAAGTTGCCGATGTTGCCAATTTTGTTACATTCAAAGTCGTACTAATATTTGAAGCTGACGAATTCGCTGTGGCGCTGATTACACTATCATTTGAACTAACAGCTTTCTTTTTTAACATGCTGCTTTGCAACGTTAAGTTATTAAAAATATAACTATCTAAATCTTGCAGAAGCGAATTCATTGAACGATAATCATCGCGTTGCCATTCTAAAATTTGTTTTTTCTGATTTAGCTTATCAAGCGGCATCCTTTCGGCTTTCATTAAGTCGCTGACTATTTTATCAATATCCATGCCACTTGCAAGGCCGCTAATGCGCAGCGTGCTCATAGATTAAATTCCCCTTCCCTAAATTTTTTTATCGACAATTACCCCGAGAAATTCCATCATTGCTGCATACATATCAAGGAGCTTTTTCGGTGGAATTTCACGGATTACCTCCTTCGTTCGGTCGTCAATGACCTTTACATAATATTCTTTTAATTGATCGTGTAATTCAAATTTTAGCGATGTTTGACTCGGTTGCAGAAACTGGTTCACGCTATTAATAATATTTTCTATTTGATCCTTCGAAATTTGTTTCGTTTCATTCTCTTTTCCTACTTTTGATTGGATAGCGATTTGCTTTGATTCATTCGAACCTAGCTGAGTTTGCGTATTCTCTAAAGAAAAAGAAGATTGGGAAGAAATACGTTCAATCGCCATTCGTGTCTTCTCCTTTTTATAACATTTCTTACTTCTTATATCGGATAGAAATAAAAATTATGAAGAGATGTACGAAGAAAAACTAAAGCTCTTGGCTAAATTATCAACAACGTTTTCACACAACGCTAGTATTAGAAAGGGATTTTTATGTTAGAACTATCTTCTCCAAATAGCCAATAATAATATCCTTTTCGCAGTAGTATAGGTAAGAGTGAGGACACCTATAAGGCTCATAACATATATTTGCCTAGTTTCTTCAAATGATTAAAACGTTTTAATCTATAGTAGTATTTTGTAGGTGTTTTCTCACCTTTTTGATTTCCTTGGATTTATTTTATATAATATAAAATAGAAAGAAGTATTATTTTAACTTCATATACTTAGAAACGCCCCCATACCATAAAAATATATGGTTTGAGGGCGTTTCTTTTGTAGGAAAATATTTATTTTTGTACTTTAACCGTTGTTTGGCCAACTACGAGATAGCCATCAAGATAACAGCGAAACTCGACGGTTACTTCGGACGATGTCCAGTTAAAATCAGAACGCTCAAATTTAAACTGTCCGTTCTTTGCTTGATTGTAGTATCCATTATTACTTTTTAGCGCATTTACTCCGTTTAAAGTCGCTGTATTTAGGTCGAAACCTTGACTATCGTACCCCTCTGGAAGAGAAACACGAACAGTGAACACTCCATTATTCCCTTTAATGACCTTTGGCGTTACTTCGATCGTTGCTGGGATATATACGGCAAATCGCTTTTCAATAGTAGTAGTTAGACCCGCACCGTTTGTAGCGGTCACAATTATTTTATAAACACCTGGTTTATCGAGAGTTAGAAAAGCACCGTTGCTTATCACTTTTCCGACAGTTTCATTTGGGCCGTAAACAATCATTTGCTCCGAAGCGATGCCAGACAACTCATCAATAGCTGAATATTGTAGTTGCAGTTTCGAGCCTAATTTGTATTCTCCACCCAACTGCATATTGATAATTGGAGCCGTTTTATCAATTTTCACTTCAATTGTCCGCGGCTGCTCGCTGTTCCCCGCTTGGTCTACCGAGTAGAACGTGACTTTATTAATTCCTTCTTTATCTACCACAAACGAGGTACCTTCTACGTAATCTGAGCCGTTAATTGAGTAGAACGTCTTCGCCACGCCACTTCCTTCATCCGTTGCCGTGAGCTTCACCGTCACTTTTTCTTTGCTCCATGATCCGTTCGCATCGGATGCCGTTACTGGAGCAGTCTTATCAATCTTCACTTCGATCGTCTTCGGCTCCTCGGCATTTCCGGCTTGGTCTACCGAATAGAACGTGACCTTGTTAATGCCTTCTTTGTCTACCACAAATGACGTACCTTCTACATAGTCTGAGCCGTTGATTGAATAGAACGTTTTCGCCACGCCACTTCCTTCATCCGTTGCCGTGAGCTTCACCATCACTTTTTCTTTGCTCCATGATCCGTTCGCATCGGATGTCGTTACTGGAGCAGTCTTATCAATCTTCACTTCGATCGTCTTCGGCTCCTCGGCATTTCCGGCTTGGTCTACCGAATAGAACGTTACCTTGTTAATGCCTTCTTTGTCTACCACAAATGACGTACCTTCTACATAATCTGAGCCGTTGATTGAATAGAACGTTTTCGCCACGCCACTTCCTTCATCCGTTGCCGTGAGCTTCACCGTCACTTTTTCTTTGCTCCATGATCCGTTCGCATCGGATGTCGTTACTGGAGCAGTCTTGTCAATCTTCACTTCGATCGTCTTCGGCTGTTCGGCGTTCCCCGCTTGGTCTACCGAGTAGAACGTGACCTTATTAATTCCTTCCTTATCTACCACAAATGACGTACCTTCTACGTAATCTGAGCCGTTGATTGAATAGAACGTCTTCGCTACGCCGCTGCCTTCATCTGTCGCGGTTAAGTTCACTTTGACAGAATCATTGGACCAGCTAGGAATTTCATTTGCCTTGGTTACCGGTGCCGATTGGTCAATTTTAATATAGGCAGTTTTGACCGATTCCTTATTTCCGACCTTATCGATTGAATAGAAAGATACCTTATGCACTCCTTCTCCTTCAACAGTAAAGGACGTACCTGCCACAAAGTCACTTTCATCTACTGAATAGTAAGTGTTTGCTACTCCTGTTTCATTATCCGTCGCGCTCAACGTCACGAAAACTTTTTGGTTTACCCAGTTTGCCGGTGCATTTATCGTTGTTACTGGCGCCTCTGTATCTATAATCAATTTTGCAATGACTTTGTTAGACGGTTCGGATTCACCGAAGGAATTACTATAGGACGTTACATAATATACATGGTCCGCATATGACAGATTTGAAACTGTATAAGACAGATTATTTACTTTTTCTGCTATTAAAACAGGCTTTCCATCAATAATTTCATATATATTATATCCGTTAGCATAAGTAACAAAGTCCCAAGTAATAAGAGCGCTTGTGTCGCTTAAAAGTTTCAAGCTTGCTGTCGGCGGCTGCATAACTGGATAAACGATATTTTCTGTAATTCGATTTGAAGGTTCGGATTCACCAAAACGTGTGCTGTAGGCTGTCACTTCAAATGAATGCGTGTCTTCTGTCAAATTGTAAACTTTGTAACTTAGCGCTGTCCCTTTATAGATCAGCTCTCTATTACCATCTACAATGTGATAAACACGATATTCATTAGCCCAAGGGACAGACTTCCAGGATAAGGTTATGTTATTAACATTGAAAATAGTTCCAGATAACTGCGGCGGTTGTACGACCGGCCAAGTTAATTTGAACGTTAACGTGCTTCCTTGTTGTGATTCGCCGAAGCGACTGCTATACGAATGAATCTCATAGGTATAATCGCCTTCTGGCATATTCGTGAACGTTGCGCTTGTACTAGTTACGGTTTTTTGCAACACAGGCTTTCCATCAATAATTTGATAGATTTTATAAGATGTCGCATAACTAGCCGCATTCCATCTTAATGTGATATCATTCCCGTTCACAATCGCATACGTCGGATTAGCTGGCGCCTGCATAGTTGGAAAAACTAGTTCAAAAGAAACTTTGCTTCCTTCAGGCGACTCCCCAAAACGGTCACTATAAGAATGGACCTCATATTCGTAATTGCCTTCTGGCATATTTGTAAATGTAACGGAAGTGCTTGACACAGTATTTTTTAGTACTGGCTCCCCATCGATAATCTGATAAATTTTATAAGCCGTTGCATAAGTAGCCGCATTCCATCTTAATGTGATATCATTCCCGTTTGTAATACTATAGGTCAAATTCGTCGGTGCCTGCATTGTATACCCACTTAGATTTACAGACACTTTGCTTCCTTCAGGCGACTCTCCAAAGCGTGTGCTTACAGAACGAACAATGTAAGTATGTTCGCCGGCCGACACTTTAGAGATTGTTGCCGTAAGAGACGTAACTGTACTTTTTAGTACCTCTTGACCATCAATAAGCTCGTACACTTTATAACTCGTTGCATATTGGACAGATGACCAAGTCAAGACGATATCATTGCCATTCTGAATCTTATAGGTTAAGTTGCCCGGTGCCTGCATAATTGGATAAACCAACGAAAACTTCAATTCTGCTCCATTCGGTGACTCCCCTAGAAGCGATGATACGGAATGAACAACATACTCATAGTCTCCACTAGGTAAGTTTGTGTACGTCACAGAAGTGCCGGTTACCGTACTCTTTAGAACTTTTTGGCCATCGACAATTTGGTAAACCTTATAACTTGTTGCATATTGAACAGGCGACCATTTTAAAGTAATATCATTTCCATTGGCTATACTATAAGTCAAATTTGCTGGGGCTTCCATCGTTTGCCCGTTAAGCGTCACCGTCAATTGGCTTCCCTCTGGTGACTCACCAAAACGTGAAGAATAAGAGTGTACAATGTACGTATATTCACCAGGCGCCATATTAGTATAAGTCACACTCGTTCCTGTAACAGTGCTTTTTAACACCTTTTGACCGTTAACAACTTGATAAACCTTATAACTTGTTGCGTAAGGGGAAGGATCCCAACTCAAAGTGAAATCCGTTGCATTTTTAATCGTCTGTACTACATTAGCCGGCGGCTCCATAGTCGGATAGACGAGAGAGAAAGAAACTTGATTTCCGTCTTGGGATTCCCCAAAGCGATCGCTGTAAGAATGTACTTCGTAAATATAATCTCCAGCTTTCATGTTAGTGTACGTGACAGTTGTTCCGGTTACTGTACTTTTCAAAACTTTTTGGCCATCGACAATTTGATAGACTTTATAGTTAGTTGCATTTGACACACTATCCCAACTGAGCACAATGTCATTGCCATTTTGAATCTTATACGTAACGTTACTTGGCGCCGTCATATCTACAGATTGAATGGTTAATGAAACTTGGCTACCTTCTGCTGATTCACCGAAGCGGTCACTATAAGAGTGTACCTCGAAAACATAATCGCCGGCTGGCATTTTTGGATAAGATACGCTTGTTCCTGTTACTGTACTCTTCAAAACTTTTTGGCCGTCAATAATTTGATAAACTTTATACCCAGTCGCATAAGGGACACTATTCCATGTCAAAACAATATCATTGATATTTTGAGTCTTGTAGGTAAAATTTCCCGGTGCCGCCATTGTGACATCACTTACAGTGACAGTAAGGAGGCTACCTTCTGCTGATTCACCGAAGCGATCGCTGTAGGAATGTATTTCGTAAGTATATTCCCCAAACGGCATTTTAGTATAAGTTAGGCCTGTTCCTGTTACTGTACTCTTCAAAACCTTTTGTCCATCAATAATCTGATAGATTTTATAATTAGTAGCATAAGGAACGGAATCCCATTTTAAATTAACGTCATTGCCATTTGTCAACGTATACGTAAAATTCGCCGGAGCTTTCATCGTTGGATAAACAATTTCGACTGTAACAGGAGCCGAGAGCGGAGACTCACCGTATAGAGAATTGACGGCCGAAACAGAGTACGTATAATTTCCAGCAGGAGCATTGCCTATTGTATATGTTCGTGACGTCAACGATTTCAATAACGTCTTTTGGCCGTCTGCAGAGATTTGATATAAATTATAGCTTTCAGCATACTGGGATGCACCCCAGTTAAGCACAATATCATTGCCGTTTTGAATGCTATACGTTAAATTCGCTGGCGCTGTCATTTCAGGATAAACAATATCGACTGTAACAGGAGCAGATGGGCCAGATTCTCCTTCTGTACTCAATGTTGATACAACATATCGATACGATCCTTCAGCAAGATTGTTCAAATTATAACTGGTCGTCGTTGTCTTTCCAAGAAGAGTAAGTTGCCCATCTTTAATTTCATACACATTGTATCCTGTCGCTCCGTAAACTGAATTCCACGTCAGTTTTACATCATCAGGAGTTACTTTTTGCGCTGCTAGATTACTAGGAGGTAAAATACTGCTTTCTGCTGCTAATGCGCTTACAATAGGAAAAAACAATTGAAGCACAAGCAGAAACAATGCTACATAAGAGAAATGCTTCAGATGTCGTTTCCTCATACCATAGACCCACCTTCCCTGAAATAAATAAAAAATGAACCCAACAAGGTTCATAGGTCACGAAACTATGATCCCTTGTGGCAACCGGCTGCCATCCATAGGAAAATGTCCCTATGGTTCAGGCCCTTGGCTTTGCGTCCCATGGTTTCCCATGGTTTGCCTTTTTCACTTGGTTTTTTTTACTATTATAAATTACTCATAAAGCCGATTGAAATAGGTCTAATGTCCTTGATCTAAGATTTTAAAACATTTTTTATTATCATTTGCCCGTATCCTTATCTGTAAAAAAGAACAACTAATAAACAAAAATATAAATTCCTGTCAAATAGGTAATGAGAAAAGGAAGTGTACAAAATTGTAGCCTTTTCTCAATACTCGAGTTTTTTTCGAAAACAATGACGATGGTAATATTTCCAAATTACTTAAAAGGGACGCTAAATAGAACTTATTTTGTCTTTAAATGTGAGAAAAAACGTGCGAACGGATTTCTAGGGATGGCTTCCATGAATTTAGAATGCTTGAATTTGGCTCTCATACAATTAATTGGTCATGTACTGAACCGAATGAAAAGGAACCTTCTAAACTAATAATTCTTTGTTAAGCACTTTGGGTAACAAATACCAACTATGTTCCTTGAAAGGTCTTCCAGTGTACAACTTGTCGTTAAGCGCTTTCTACAAGCAAGAAATGCCTCCTATACTCTTTTATTGATAATTCAAAAAAACTATATGAATAAAGTTTATTACGACGCGGCCCCGTTAATAATTTAGAAACAAGACAATTATCCCCTAATTTTAACTATCATTATGATATTCCACTAAGCATGCATAAAAACTATTTCTATTTAAACTCAAATAGACAAAAAATAATAGTTTACTGAAATATTTTTATCCTCTTAGCGACATCTCTCCTAAAACATTTTTCCATCATTAGATCAACCGGTTGCTCAATTTAGAGCCTTTTGAAGTTCTATTTCTCCTTTGAAGTTTTGATAATTCTTCATCTTGAGTTCGTTCTTTCTTCTTTCACGCCCTAGAAACAGCAAGATCAAGATGAAGAAGTTTATATAAATGTTAACATTTTAAGTTTTATCTATAATTACTAAGATTTCTCGATAAAAACTATCCTAAAAGTTTTAAACGCTCGATTGCTCTTTCATATTGTCCGTTTGCTGATTGCTGGTAGAATAAAATAGCTTTATCCGTATTACCAAGAACTTCATGAAATACCCCTAGGTTGTAAGCAGCAAGAAAACTTCCTGTTCCTTTTACACTATCATATTGATCCGTCTCCCCTATTTCTAAACAACGGAGAAAAGATTGTTCAATAAGCGGAAATAAATGAGCATATTGATGAATATCACCAAAAATTAACTCCATATAAAACAAACCGCACGAAAAATGGAAATCTGGCGAATCAAATAATCGATGCTTTTCTGCATCAATAAGTTGGAGTCCTTTTTCAAACGATTTGTTCCCTATGATCGTATATAAATAATCAATAATGAGGCTATGGCGATACCACGATTGAATAGGAGCGAGGCGATAGCTTTGTTCAAAGTATAATTCTGCTTGTTGCAGTTGCTGCATAAGCTTATACTGTTTTCCTACTTGGTATAAAATATAATCATTTAACGGTTCTTTTTCGAGCTCCAGCAACAACAATCGGAGGTTGCGGTCTGTCTTATCTGCATAAACATACCCGTCATGGTGCATTTCTATATTTAGATTCTCTCTCGGCAAATCGGATTCTACCTGTTCGTGCACCCTTCCGACATATTTGACCCCTTTAGGCAAAAGCCGCGATAAATAAGCCTGCGCATACCGTCTTTCACCATTTTGGATAAACTCATCAATGTGTCGAATGCGACCAATTTTTTTCTCATTTTTCTCAATAAATTGGCGGATAGTACATTTACATTGACCCACTAGATATTCATCCGCATCCAGTACTAAATTCCAATCACTCGTAGATTGTTCAAGCGCATAATTGCGAGCGGCCGAAAAATCATCGATCCATTTAAAATCAAATATTTTCGCCCCAAACGAAGAGGCAATGTCTTTCGTTCGATCCGTAGATCCTGTGTCTGCAATAATAATTTCATCCACTATACCTTTGACGCTTTGCAGACACCGTCCTAAGTGACGTTCTTCATTTTTGACAATCATAACTAATGCTAGTGTCGTCAAGATTTCACCTCATATAATCAAATAAATTCCTTCAATGCTTTTCTCCAGTGCCTTAACTCCTTAAAACTGTTAAGTCTTAAAACCATATGCTCTAGTACGGAATACAAAAGGAGCGCGGCAGGTCTTGGGTAATCTTCTGTCTTACATCGCTCTAACCTTATTCTTAAACCGGCTTCTTCAAAAATCGCGTTCGCAAATTCATATCAAGAACAAGATTCCGAATTCGAAAGATGATATCAAGCCAATTTTGTGTTACGACTGTGTCGTTATTTAAAAGGAGAATATTATCCTCTGTTGCAATCTCTATCCCTTGATTGTAACCTTTTGGAAACCCTAAATTATGATTATTGAAAATTGTTTGAATATCATATTGTTGTCTTAACCATTCTACCGTTCCATCAGTAGAATGGTTGTCAACAACAACGATTTCATAACTTCCCTGCTTCGTATATCGACGAATGCTTTCAATACATTGCTTTGTATATTCCAGCTTATTATGTGTCAGGATAATAATACTTGTTTTCATAGCGCTCTTCTTTTCATATATCCTGTTGCATGAGCCATTTACTATCCGAATAAATATCCAAAGCCTGCCGGATGATAAACTTTCTTTCTTCCCACATACCGCAAAGTTTCATTAGTTCAATCACATATTTATAAAGGCGGAAATCGTTATATCCAAGACTAATAGCTTGCAAACCATATTGAACAGCATTAGTAAGTTGATTTTTAACCGACAATCCCTCAATGATGTTTATAAATGACTGAGCATCCAATTCGTTGACATTATCGACACACTGGTAAAGATCTAAAGCAAGTTCGATAAATTCATAACGGTGAAGCAGATGTCCCAATTCAATATGAATGCGTTGATCAAACGTTTCTTTTAATTGAATAAGCCGTTCAAATAAATTGTATTCTTTTAACTGTAAAGTTCGTTCGAGCAAACGTATATAAAAAGCCGGTTCTGACGCTTGTTCCGCTTCGTTCATAATAAACCATAAAAACTCCTTTTCTTTTTCATCGGAAACAAGATGGAACAATAAACGAACAACTTCAAACTTATTTGTGCTTAAAGAGGCAACTAAAACATCATACAAATCTAAACTTCCGGTTTTAATGTACATTTCCAGCGACTGAACTGAGTTTTTCAAAATCTCTTCTAAAGCTTCTCCATATTTTTTTTGTAAAATATTGATTTTAATTTGAAACCCCTTTTGAATTGTTTTTTCTTTCAATTTACCGGTATAAAATTGTGCAACTGTACTCAACCGTAGCGAAATAACTACTCTAAGCAACAATAGAATCGATTGGTCACTTTCAAACCAATTTCTTTTCTCTAAAAACTGAATAATTTCTTCTTCGTTATGAAACCTCGATAACAATAATAAAACGTGATATAGCGCTTCGTAACTTTTGTTGTTAACTGATAATGCGCTTGTATAATGTTGAATCGCGCTTTGGATATCTCCTTTATGCTTGTAAATATGTCCGAGTAACATATGGGGATCATATTCCAAGTATTCAAAAGTTTTAACACAATGCGTATATTTATCTTTATTTTGAACAAGTTCATTAAGTTCAAGTAAAGCATCGTCATAACGATGTTGTAGGTAATAAATCTCTCCCTTCAAATACTTAAAATCAGCCGTTATGCTATATAGTTTTTCTGCATCAGCAATGACGTTTAATGCATCATGGAATCGTTCTAAATATTTTAAACATAAAACAATTTGAACAATACAAAACGATACCCAACTTAAACGAAAATCAGTCTTTTCTTTATATGCTTTCAAAAAAGATTGTATCGCCTTTTCAATTTCTCCCTTAGAAAGATATTCATTTCCTAAGTTAAAATAGTCGAAAGCTACATTCTCACGTGCTTGTAGTTCTTTTTCAATTAGCGGTGCATTTCGTTGATGCTTATCTTTTTCTGTTATTGTTTGATGCATATAACCTGAATGGTAAACATTTAATAATCCTTGTATTGCGTTTAACGGCTGGCCATCTTCCCTTCTTAGCTGTTCATGAATCGCACGATGATAGCGGATATTGGGGATGTTTCTGTATAATCTTGTATTTCGATGCTGAAGCACTCGCTCTCCATACGTCCCCATGAAATTATAGATGGTGACATCATATGCATCAGTATTCTCATTCGTTTGCCTTAATACTTTGACCATTTCTGTCAGATTGGAACGATCAACATACTCATCGGCATCCAGTACAAGAATCCACTCGCCATTTGCGTGCTGTTGAGCATAGTTTCGAGCGTCAGCAAAACTGTTCGTCCATTCAAACTCATAGACGCGATCAACATATTGCAACGCGATTTCCTTCGTCCGATCTTCAGAGCCTGTGTCTACAATAATGATCTCATCGACAATTCCATAAACGGAATCTAAACAACGTTGCAATACTTTTTCTTCATTTTTGACAATCATGCACAATGATAATAATGGCTTCATAATTTCCTTCCTTTTCTTTGATGGATTTCACTTTTTGGTTTTGTACTTAAATTTTTCAAAAACTCTTTTACAGCTTAAAACAACAACAGTAGTGCAACCATTACTCATCACAACTCATGTGCTGAGACATCTTGATTGGGGCAAATTCTTTTTATTATATTAAATGGTTAACATAGAAACGAATTCATAAATACTTCTACTATTTATATCGGATAGAAAAACATTTTTATAAAGAGGGAGAATTATAAAAACGGTCCCGGTAATGTCAAAGAGATAAGAGGGGGAGCAGCCAGCAATCGAAAGAGAGACACTATTACAAATTAGTAATAATAAAAAAACAAAGACCCTAGACAGTCTAGAGTCTTTGTCCTTGAATTTATTAGCGAAGCAATTGTAATACTCCCTGCGGCTGCTGATTTGCCTGCGCGAGCATTGCTTGCGCTGCTTGAGAAAGAATATTGTTCTTTGTGAATTCCATCATTTCTTTCGCCATGTCTACGTCACGGATGCGAGATTCTGCCGCTGTTAAGTTTTCTGAAGACGTTGACAAGTTGTTAATAGTGTGCTCTAGGCGGTTTTGAAGCGCTCCAAGCTTTGAACGCTCTTGTGATACAGCGTTAATTGCATTGTCAATATTTTGAATTGATGTGCTTGCCAAGCTGTTGTCAGCCACAGAAATATTGGCAGCATCAACAGTAAGTGCAGTTGAGTTCATTGTAGCAATATTTAGAGTAATAATTTGACCATTATTCGCTCCTACTTGGAACGTTGCTGTTAATGAGCCATCAAGCAAGTTTTTAGTGTTAAATTGTGTTGTGTTAGAAATGCGGTCAATTTCAGAGATCAATTGGTTTAACTCGTCTTGGATGTTGTTGCGGTCTGTCGTTGTATTTGTATCGTTACCACCTTGAACCGCTAACTCGCGCATGCGTTGAAGAATCGCATGAGTTTCGTTCAATGCGCCCTCTGCAGTTTGGATTAAAGAAATCGCGTCTTGAGAGTTTTTCGCAGCCATATCTAATCCGCGAATTTGACCGCGCATTTTTTCAGAGATCGCAAGACCTGCTGCGTCGTCACCTGCACGGTTGATGCGAAGACCAGAAGATAATTTCTCCATGTTTTTAGATGCAGCGTTTGTGCCAGCTGTTAATTGGCGGTACGTGTTAAGAGCCGCAATGTTGTGGTTAATTCTCATTTCCATTTCCTCCTTGAATTTTGATTCCACATCCTTGTGGTTTTACAGTGAAGAAAGTCGGCCGCCTTTCCTCACTGTGTTCACTTTTAATATCGGTTTTTTATTTTAAAGTTTAATAGTTTTTTATAAAAAAATTAGATTTTAATGTCGAGAAATTGCGAAAATGGAGACGGCTGCTGAATTTCCCGAATCATGTGCGCCGGATCATCTTTATGCTTATTAATGATTTCGTTTAACGCCTGTTCAGCTATTTGTTTATTGTCTTCCACTACTCGAGCGATCACCCCTTGAACCGGTACACCGCCGATGCTAAGGCTCATTCTTGTTTCCTCCCTTTCAAATGCTGTAATTGCTTATTTAATTCTTGTAAAAACGTTTTGGAGGCGAGAGACGCTTCATTATTTTCTTTCTGGATGGCGAGGTACACTTCTTTTCGATGAATTTCGACGTGTTTTGGCGCATTAATGCCTAGTTTAACCTGATCTCCTTGAATGGCCAAAACCGTGATTTCAATCTCCTCGCCAATTTGAATCGCTTCGTTCAACCTGCGCGTTAGCACTAACATCTTTTCTCGCCTCCTTTATTTGACCCCAGCCTTTTCAGGGAATAGTCGATGTTTCGTCTGATACGGCGTATTGGTTAGAATGACTTGCTTGCCTAATTTTTTTTCATAATTCAACACAATCGGCGCCTGCAAGTTCGCAGTCGTATTATCAAACGGATCGGCAACGGTCAAAATCGTATAAATGGCCACGTCTTTTTCTGAAGAAAGTTCAAGCTGCTCGACCGTCTGTTCATCTAACTCGATATCGTAGTCTAGAAAGTACGAAAATGGATCGATCATCGCAAACCCGAGCGCTGGTGTTTGCACTGATTGCAAGATGATAAATGGAGTATCCTCAAGCGGCAGCAACACAAATTGTTTTTCGTTCAAAAATCCCGGAATACCGTTTTCAAAATGAAAAATCTCGTTTTCGTTAATATCTAGTTCACCATGATATTTTGTACGAAGTTTCATCGTTTCACACCTTTATTGATTAAATTGAAGTCTCAAAATGGTTGGTGCCAACAAATTTTAAATTGACAAAATCGATTTTTAACGAGTTACGCTGCGCTAAATCAACATTTACTTTCCCCGGCGTATAGCTAATAATCGGCTTGTTAATTTTTACATCAATGTTCGGATGATGAACCTTTACATCAATGTGTACTTTCGCTGGCTCATAGTTTGTTTTGACGCTAAAAAGAGATGGAACCCAGCCAATGTTAAATTCATACATCGGCTCTTCGCTATTTTCTTTCGCTTGATCGGCGAGCGGGTTGCCGCCATCTTCAATTCGCATCAGTTCATCTCCTTGCTCGGACAGGCGGGCCATTCCCTCAAGCCAATCTTCATATCCTTTTTGGGCAAACTCTTCGATACGGCGGAAAATATGCTTTAAATCCATATCCTCCCACGCTTTTGTCTGATCGATAGTTAATTTACTCGGTGTCGTTTCAATGGAAATTTCCGCGGGAGGCTGCTCGATCTCAAGCTGCGCTGGCAACTGTTCGATTTCTTGCACAGGCGGTGTTGTTTTCATCGCAATTTGCGCAAACGTTGATTCTAAGCGAATTTGCGGAAGCTGCATTCGTTCCCCTCCTAAAGGAAAAGCTATCTTGTGCCACAAGATAGCTTAACGTAAAAAGTCAAGAAGCGTAGGCTGGATGATGCGCGCGCCAACTCCAAGC
Organism: Anoxybacillus tepidamans PS2; assembly: GCF_000620165.1. Taxonomy (GTDB): domain Bacteria; phylum Bacillota; class Bacilli; order Bacillales; family Anoxybacillaceae; genus Anoxybacteroides; species Anoxybacteroides tepidamans_A. Next base: position 94,751 of record NZ_JHVN01000009.1, on the reverse strand, counting down.
GCGGCGCGATGTACGCTCTCTTGTGTTTTTAAATCGGTAATGACTTTTTCAATATCCGCATCCTCATTATCCGACAAAATACGGTTCGCAATAACTTCTTGCTGATCAACCCGATCCTCCATGAGCTCGACACGGTTTGAGCGAGCACCTAATTCAGCGCGGGCACTCAACAAATTATTAATATGTTTGTCAATGTAGCTAAGATATTGGCTAATATCTTGTCCGGTCTTTGCCGGATTGTTTAAATCTTGATTCAAAAACTCCAAATCGCTAAATAGTCCATTTCCATTGGCTGCAGTTGCAGTAGTATCATAACCAAACACTTTTGTCGCATCAACGTTTACTGGAATATAAATTCCTTGCGATAATTCAATGTTCACTTGCTGTGAGTTTGTAGGAGCCACTGGCGGTGTTTGGTTTAAGTCGACCGGTTGCTTTAATGTATCCGTTCCGTTAAAAATATATTTATCGCCGGCTTTCGTGTTGGCAATCGAAGCAAGATGATCTGTCAACTGCTGAATCTCTTGCGAAATCGATGCGCGTTGGCTCGATTCATACGTGTCGTTGCTCGCCTGCACGACAAGTTCGCGAATGCGCTGCAACGCCTGTGTTGCTTTGTCCAGAGCAGAATCGGAGTTTTCGATCCAGTTGTAAGCCTCAGAAAAATTTCGTTTGAATTGTTGCACTTCTGTTAAGTTCGTGCGGTACGCCATTCCTTTCATCGCCACAACCGGATCGTCAGACGGACGATTAATCTTCTTTCCCGTTGACAATTGATCTTGATATTTGCCAAGTTGCGCATAGCTGGCGCTTAAATTTCGCAGCATATTAGAAGCTAGCATTCCTTGTGTTACACGCATGTTACTTCACCTACCTTCCTACAACGCCCATGCTGTTAATGACTTTATCAAGCATTTCATCAATGACCGTAATCTGTCGCGCCGCTGCATTGTAAGCCTGCTGGAATTTAATCATATTCGTCATTTCCTCATCTAATGAGACAGAACTCGTAGATTGGCGGCGGTCGTCCACCGATTGTCTTAACGTATCGCTATTATTTTTCATTCGTTCCGCCTGCTGCCCGTCCACACCAAGCTTACCGATCCAGCCTTCATAGTTTGACTTGATCGTTCCCGATGTTAAAGGAAGCCCAAGCGCTGTTATATTTAAAGTTGTTGATGTGCCGACTAAGCTTACAGAACTAGAGGACAATAGCATTTTTCCAACATTCGCTAAGTTGATCGCATTGCTTCCGTTCCCTGACTTTCCATCCATCGATGCGGCAATTTTTGAAAGATCATCGATCGCTGACGATAAGGAAATATTTTTAGCAGCATTGGTAGTTGTTAGGCCAGTAAAAAAGTCAATACCAGTCGTAGTTCCATCTAAGGCATATCCCATCTCATGAACTTTATTAAAGATCGTTCCAAATGTGTAGGCCAAATCATTCAAATGATTGATCATTTCTGGATAAATTCCTTTTGTATTTCCTAACGAGTCTTTATAGCCGAACGATTCTATTAATCCTCGCAGCTTACCAGGAGAGAATGATGTAGCCGGAATAGTTGTACTGCCCACCTGCAATTGATCCACATCACTTGTCGGCGTTTCTTTCACGCCGTCCCCATCAACATCTTGTCCGCTCGGAAGAGAAAGCGTGTTTGTCGTACTTCCTTGTACTAAATAAATTTTATTGCCGCTTCCGTCGAAAATCGGATTGCCGCTGCTGTCCGTTAAATAAATATTGTACGTCCCTTCGGCGATTTTTAAGGAATTGCCGCCGTTCGCCACCTTTTCGACTTGAATGTTTACAAGCTGCGACAGCTGATCGACCAGCCGATCCCGTTCGTCATATAAATCGTTCGGCAAATAACCGTGCGGCTCAACTTCGCTAATTTGTTTGTTAAGATTGCTGATTTGCGTTGTTAATGAGTTAATTCCTGTAATGGTGACACCAATTTGGCTTCCGAAATCTTTTTGAATTTGCGACAGCGAATCATACAAATAATGGAACGTTTCAACGACTGCCAAACCGCGTTGGCGTACGACGGAGCGCGCTCCTTCATCCTCTGGATTTGTGCTTAAATCCTGCAATGACTGCCAAAATTGGTCCATCGTTTTCGATAACCCATTGTCGGAAGGCTCGTTCATAATATCTTGCATTTTCTGCGTGGCATCCGCTCGAGCTTCCCAATAACCGGATTTATTGTTTTCACTGCGATATTGAATGTCCAAAAAGTTTTCCCGCACCCGCTCAATTGAACCTGCTTCTACTCCTGTTCCCATCTGTCCCGGGATTTGCGGGCGGTTCATCGAAGCGGCCGGATACGGCTCGGTTTGAACGAAATTGACGCGCTGACGCGAATAGCCCGGCGTGTTCGCATTGGCAATGTTTTGGCCTGTGACATATAAAGCCGTTTGCTGCGTAAACATGCCTCGTTTCGCTATTTCTAATCCTTGAAATGTTGAACGCATTTGGTTTCCTCCACTCCCTGAAGCTGTGTGTTGGCTCAAGCCGGCACGTTTCTCTATGTCTTAAACGTTGATCCCGCTTATGCTTTGGAATCGAAAATGGAACGGCTATTTTCATACGAAGATGAAGTTGAATTTGGATGGCGGTAGTTAACTTCCGGCGGCTGCGGCAAGATGAAGTTCAGCGTCATATTAACGAACTGCAGCGACTGTTGAATGAGCTGCTGGTTGAGCTGGTTGACATTCTTTAATTCCGAAACAACCGCTGATAACTCCTCTTGCAATCTTTTAAGCACGCTTTTCTTCGGTTCTTCCACCCATTCGATACATGCTGTTAAAGTCAGTTCTTCTCCCAAATGGCCCGATTGCTGTGCGATCCTCTCCATGAGTTGCATCCGCTCTTTTTCTAATTGGCTCACAGCGGCAATCTGTTTTTGCTCTTCCTTGATCATGGCGGTGAGGGCTTCCATATCGCCTTTTTTTAACACCTCGGTTTTTGTTCGTGCCGATTCTAACAGACGCTCATGCAGCCTTACATATTCTCCAAGCAAATCAATTAATTGCGCGGCAGACATGAAATTCCTCCATTAATCATTGTGATAGATGTCAGTTTTTAAAATAAAAATCGTATATGCTTTTAGCGACTGCGTCCGCATCGATTTTGTAAGTCCCGTTTTGCACTTGCTCTTTTAAAGCCCGCACTTTATTTTGCCGTTCTACCCACCATTGTGAATGCTGCTGAAGCTCTTTTGCCTCGTCGGAAATTTCTACATGGTCTTGCTTTGAAGCTAGCTTATTGTCTCCCGAACCTTTGTCAATATGGCGGCGATAAGGATTGACTCCCATTGAATGAATATTGTTAATCCGCACAAACGCTCCTCCTTTCCTTGCCCGATTCTCTGTTTCCTACTTATATTATCGGCATATAACGGAAATTTTTTATATAAAAATCAAGAATCTTTCTTGTCTTCTTTTCTTGTGTAATAGACCGTTCTTTGTCTCTGTTCCTTCTTTTTCTCTTCCTCTTGCTGCATGCGCTCAATTTGCTTGTTCAAATCTTTCGTACATTGGGCGCAAAGCTTCCCTTCACGAATAAGCGTTCCGCATCGGCTGCATGGATAGCCTAAATTCGGGAAATTAGCCAGCTGTAGACGGCCTGATTTAATAAATTTAATAATGAGCCGTTCTTCCACTCCTGTCGCCTCTACGACTTGGGCCATTGTCGCCATTCGGTTTTCCCGTTTGCGTATATAGTTATACACTTTTTCAAATTGCTTCTCTTCTTCCCGGTAACATACGTCGCAAATATCGCGAAATTGATTTTTGACGAATAAGCGGCCGCAATTCGGGCAATTTTCTAAGTTCATGTGTAATCCCCCATTTTCTCTTTCAATGTGTAGCAGTCTTTACGTATAAATGTTGATAATCAATCCCTGGATTTCACCAATGGTGCTCAACAAATTGATGCCGTCTTGTTCCTTTTGTAAAATTTGGTTCGTCAAATCGATGAGCTTTCGGTCCACTTCTTTGACAATTTTGTATAAGCGCTGGCGGCCATTCCAACTAAAACCGCGCTGCTCTGTTAGCTTCATTCCATTTTGTACCGCATCGTCCAACAACGTTTTCACGAGTTTTTTATATTTGCGCAAATCCTCGACAGAACGCGATTCAGCTAGTACCTTCCCTTGATCTTCAATTTGCTTGACAAGCTCTTGAAAACGTTCATAGATAAAATCTTCTTGCTTTTTAGCCATGACCTCGGCAAACGAAACAGACGAGGACGTCACGTTTTCTTTTTGACTCGTTTTGATCATATTGGTTTTAGTTACTTTTTGAACTTCCATATGCACCGCCCCTATTTTTCTTCAATGTTTTTGATGAGACGCAAAATTTCTCCGATAACGGCGTAAAGCTGCGAAGGGACGCGGTTCTCTGAATCCGCTAAATGCTCAATGAGAGTTTCATCCTGTTGGATCGGTATGTTTTTCTGCTTGGCGCATTCGATAATATCTCTTGTCACGCTTATATTCCGCCGCGGCTCTTCTAATAGACGGTTTGCTTCTTCTTCATAGCGGGTTAATGCCGAAAAATAACTTCCATACTGGTTTTTCATATCGTTATATCATAACCTTTCTCGTTGTTTGCCTCTTTGATTGATAACGTAGGCGAGGCTGGCTGTTCATTCATCGGAGCGAAAGTAATCTTACTTACATTGTAACCGATCTGCTGTAAATTTTCCTTTGTTCCTTCAATAAGCGGCTTTAAAGCTTCTTCCATTTGCGGGTGATCGCTCTTGATCGTAATAGCTAAATTGCGATCGGCCGCCTGAAGAAACAATCCGATTTTTCCATACTTCTCCGTATCAAACAAAAAATATAAATTGCAGTTTTGCCAATCAAGCTTCCCGTCATCATTGCGGGAATTTAAGTACACATTGACTGTTTCGATTTGATCTTTCATCATCAACGGCAATTGATACACCATTGTTTGCATGGAGCTTTTTGCCTCAAACTTGCTTAATAGCTGCTGTCCTGTAATATTGGCTACTGCTCCTTCGGCTTGGCGGGCCGCTTCTTCGTTTCCTTCGGCCATGCTCATCAATAGCGATTTCATATTTTTTAACGGCGTTGCTTCATTTTTCGCTGACATTTGCGATAGTTCGTTTTCGTGCTGCATGCCGAGACGGCGTATTTGCTCAAATGTATTTCTTGCTGAAAACGGTTCGCTAGGTGCTTTAAAAAACCGTTCCAGCTGCGCAGCTACTTGTTGCGAAGCAGATGTTTTCTGCTCGTTTAGCTCTAGTTCCGAAACAAAATGTTTGACCTTTACATCGGCAGGCTCAAAGCGCAATGCCTCAACGACCTTTTTGACCTCTTGAACGATCGACAAGGCTTCGTTTGGCTTTCTAGCCGCTAGCAATTGCTTCGCTTCTCCCAATTTCGCGCTTGCTTGCAACAACTGTTTTTCCGTGCCCATATCGGCAAACAGCATAAATTGCCCTTGTAAAATGGCGCGGTCTAACGTATGAATCGCCGCTTCAATAAACATTTTTCCTTGCTGTCGTGCCTGAGGTTGGGCATTTGCTAATAGCACCTGGGCATTTTCAAGCTTTTGTCCGATTTCTTTCTGCAGCTGCCTAAATTCATCCGACGCCCGCGCCATTTTTTCACTCACCGTCCGAACGATGATGTCTTTCGTTTGAATCGAAAGCCCAGAAAACCATTCCTCATTCCCGTATGTCCATTGCGCTGCGAAGTGATCCCCGCTAGAAACATCCTTGCTGTCCGTTGGAGAAGGAAGCTCCGAATCTGTAAGGTCGGCAGGTTGATCCGCCCGCGGCTTATTCTTTGCCGCTTCATCGTTGGACAGGAAACGGCCAGCTTCCATGATTTTTGTTAAAATGTCCCCTAGCGGCTCGCCATGCAACGTTTCATGAACCGACTGCAAATGAATATCCGTCATAGGAAGTTTTTTATTGGCAAGGGCTTGAATCGTTGCAAGCTTTTCTTCCATCGTTCCTTTGGCCCGCTCTATAAATCTTTTCAGTGCTGCTTTCTCTTCATTCGTCAAACGGATGCCTTGCTTGCTTAATAACTGTTCAATTTTCGCTAGCACAGTTCCTTCGACGCCTAGCATGGGCGATTTCGGCGCCGCCGCTTTGACATCGAGGGTCCCTTCATGCATCCCTGTAATTTGTATAGCCAGCTTCTCCGTATTCGGTAGATTGTCTTGAAAACGGACATGCCAATCTTGTCCTTTTATCGTCACAATCGCCTCGTGGTCATTGAGTTTTTGTTTAATGGTTGCAAAGACGGTTTCTCCTTCTTTTATTGAAGAGACGGGCTCGTTATTGGCAGGAAGGTTCGCGCTCCAATCGTTGAAAATTTGCATTCGTGACACACTCCGCTCTTTCATATTTGCTATTTTTTATATCGGCACGATTTTGCTGAATGTTTACGGGCAATCCTCTCCAGTTATGAGCGGGCGAGAGTGAAGGAAGAAATATCGACAGCACCAGCGTGGCGTAGTACTTTCGCCGCATGATGGACCGTTGTTCCCGTTGTGTAAATATCGTCAATCAGCACGAATGAAGCGCCAGCGGGCAGCGATACATCCGAACGCAAGTGAAAAACACGATCCGTTTCAAGCCGCTCATGCCTCGATTTTTTTGACTGCTTTGCCGAATCGAATCGTTCTAATGCGTCTAAAATTGGAAGGCCAAGCAATTCGGCGAGCGCTTTAGCCTGATTAAAGCCTCGTTCATATAAACGTGCGGAACTTAGCGGGATCGGGACGAGAATCGAATTGCGCGGAAAATGGCGGAAAAATTCACGGCACATATCGGTACGAAACGCTTCAACGAGCGCATAGTCCCCACGAAACTTCCAGCGGGCAATCACCTCTTTCATAAAAGCATCGTACACGTACACGGATCGATTTTTCGTTAACACGCCGCTCCATGTACTGTCATGCTTCCAGCGGACGCAATCGATGCATAATTCCCCTTGCCGATACGATTCGTCAACGCGGTCAAACGGACGGCCGCAGCATTCGCATAGATCCCCAGCAATCAGGACAAAAGAGCAACGGCATTCATGGCAAAGCACGTCTGTCTGTTTCAACATCAACAAATGTCTCCAGCTCATTCGCTGCGCATAACGCCGATGGCACAACAGACAATATTCGCTCATGGACTCTTTAATAGCCCCCTTTCTGTTGCTTCTTTATTCATGCGAATGATTTGTCTCCGTGCTTGGACCATCGCTCTTGTCTTTCCGTAATGAAAAAAACGGATGTCCCCGTTCGGATAATGTGCGCTTCGCCCAACCCTTCCGGCAATTTGGACGAGCGCTCCTTCTGTAAATATGTCATCTTCCGCCCCTAGCACAGCCACATCGATATTCGGAACGGTTACTCCCCGTTCTAAAATCGTCGTCGTGACTAAAAGAGGAATCTCTCCTTTGCGAAATGCGCGAACTTTTTCCTTTCTTTCATCGTCTTCAGCGTGCACTCCCTCAATTCGATGGTCGAACGGTTTTAAAATCGAGACGACACGCTGCAGTAACTCAATATGCGGAACAAACAAAAATGCTTGTTTGCCTGTTTGAATTCTTTTTCGGATCCATGCATATACGTTGGCAGGAAGCGTTCCGCGCTTTACTTTTTTCCGCCAATTGCCGCACCATTCAAACGACGGAATAGGAAGAGGATATCCGTGGTAGCGCGCAGGGATGGTAATGGCCTTTCGTCTTCCCCGCTTGATTTCTTGCTGCCATGATTGATGAGGAGTAGCGGTTAAGTAAATGAGGGAAGCGGTTTCGCGCCGAGCTTGTTCTGTCGCATATTGCAGCATCGGTTCCACCGAATACGGAAACGCGTCGACTTCATCGATAATCATCGTGTCAAAGGCGCGATAAAATCGCAGCAGCTGATGAGTCGTGGCGATGACAAGAGGCGCTTGTTTGCTGCGATCTTCGCTTCCCCCGTACAAAGCAATGACCGGCACGGATGGGAATGCTTGTTGAAGGCGGGGAGCCAATTCCAACACCACATCAGTCCTTGGTGTCGCGATACAAACACGTTTCCCAAGTTCCAGCGCGCGATTAATGCCAGGAAAAAGCACCTCTGTCTTTCCCGCGCCACAGACCGCCCATACCAGCCATTCTTCATTGTTCTCGATCGCTCTCGTTACTGCTTCGGCCGCCTGCCGTTGTCCCTTAGAAAGCGCACCGTTCCAAACGAGCGGTTGTTCGTAGACAGTAGATTCAATTGGAAATGCTGAAATAACAAGCGGTGTGCACTCGCTCACCCGTCCCATCGCAATACATTGACGGCAATAGGTACACATCTTTCCACAACGAGCACACATAAAAGAAGCGAATAAATGCACCTGTCGGTTGCCGCAGCGCATGCATTGATAGCCATGCTCCGTTCGGACAATTCCCTCTTGATACGATAGATATCCATGTTCATAGTGGGATTGGATCAGTTCGGGAGGAAACGGCAGTTCATCAAGAAGAAAGCGCTTGCCAGCAAGAAACGCCAAAAGTTCAGAAGAAGAAACATGAGGATGCTTCTGTGGGGAAATTACAGAAGTACGATTCGACGGCACAGCTTCCCACCACCTTTTGCTGGTGTCTCTGTCGTACAGAGCGTTTGACCATGTATCAATCGCATCATATCCCTCCACTTGTGATGAATCGGCGGGCTGCTCAAAGTCAATCGATACTCATGCATGTTGTAGTAAAAAGGGAGGAAGCGCCACAAAATATAGCGGCGCCGATCATCTACGGACGATACCAAGCAAGGCCCAGCGCCCCCTCACCTAAATGTGTTCCTATGACGGGCCCGAAATAGCTAATCGAAAATTCTACGTTCGTATATACTTCCTCGAGTTCGCTCTTCCACGCTTTAGCTTCGCCTAAGCGGTTGGCGTGGATGATCGCGGCTTTCATCGGTACGCCTAACTTCGCGTCTTCAGCAAGCAGCTCCTCGATTCTTTTTATCGCCTTTTTTCTTGTCCTAATTTTTTCAAACGGCACAATAACTTTGTTTTCAAAATGAAGAAGCGGTTTTACTTGAAGAAGGCTGCCGATGAACGCCTGCGCGCCGCTCAACCGGCCGCCGCGCTGCAAGTGGATTAAATCGTCCACCATAAAATACGCCCGCAACGATTTTTTAATTTCATCAAGCCGAGCAATGATTTCATCAGGTGTACGCCCTTCAGATGCCATACGCGCCGCTTCAAGAACATAAAAACCTTGCGCCATGCAGCTAATTTCAGAATCATACGGATAAACATCGATGCCATCCACCATCGTCCCTGCGGTCACCGCTCCTTGGTACGTACCGCTGATGCCGCTTGACAGATGGATGCTAATGACGGCATCATATTCTTTTGCAAGCGTCTCGAACAGTTCGACAAACGCTCCTATCGGCGGTTGCGATGTGGTCGGAAGGTGCTTGTGTTGCTTTACTTCGACAAAAAATTGTTCCGCGTCGATATCGATTTCCTCACGGTACGTTTCGTTGCCGAAGGTCACACTCAGCGGAATCATATGAATGCGCAGCGATTCGCGCACGATTTTTGGGATATATGCCGTACTATCTGTAACAATAGCCGTTCTCATAAATCGATACCTGCCTCGCTCTTATTCTTGATTACATTGTAGCGAAAAATGCCGCACTTTGCATTAAAAAAGGCTGCCGAAGCATTCGGCAACCTCGTTAACGCACTTCCACCCATCCGTTTTTTATAGCTACGACAACCGCTTGCGTACGGTCGTTCACATTTAACTTTTGCAAAATGTTGCTTACATGGTTTTTCACCGTTTTTTCACTAATAAACAGCGCCTCGCCGATGCCGCGATTGCTTTTTCCGTCTGCAAGAAGCTGCAATACTTCGCATTCGCGGCGCGTTAATAGATGAAGAGGTAAGCACACTTCCCGCTTGGTTTTTTCCTCTTTTCCGTTTGTTCCTGCTGCTAAGCGGCGATACTCTTGAATTAAATTGTGCGTCACGCGCGGGTGCAAGTAAGAGCCGCCTTCCGCTACTACTTTCACCGCTTCTACTAATGTATCCGCATCCATATCTTTCAGCAAATAGCCAGAAGCTCCTGTCTTGAGCGCATGCATTACATAGTTTTCATCATCATGAATCGAGAGAACGACGACTTTCGTATTAGGATATGTTTCGACTAATTGACGAGTAGCTTCTACTCCATTTACATTCGGCATGTTAATATCCATAATTACGATATCTGGTTTGTACTGTTCGACAAGCGCAAGCGCTTCGCTTCCGTCGGCGCCTTCCGCTACGATTTCAAATTGCTCTTCAAATTGTAAAATTCGTTTGACTCCTTCGCGAAACAGTTGATGGTCATCAATAATAATGATGCGCGTCTTCATCGATCGTTCCTCCCTTTTGTTGTTCTATCATCTACTAGAGCGGTATTTGAATAAAAATGGTCGTGCCCACACCCATTTGCGAGCGAATGTTCATTGTTCCTTCTAACAGTTCCACTCGTTCTTTCATCCCTATTAAACCAAAAGCGTTTTCTTTTTTTTGCGTCGTATCGAACCCTTTCCCATTATCTTTAATCATAAGAAAAAGGTACTGCTTTGTAATCTCCATTTTCACTTGAATTTCTGATGCTTCGGCATGCTTGAGCGCATTCTGGACCGATTCTTGAACAAGGCGAAAAATGGCCACCTCAAAACGGGAAGGCAATCGTTTTTCTTCCCCAATATGTACAAATGAAATTTGCATTTTATTGTTATATTCTTCGATATTTTGCAAATATTTACGGAGGGTAGGAATTAAGCCCAGATCATCAAGCGCCATTGGTCTTAAATCATATATAATTCTTCGCACTTCGTAAAGTGCAGAACGGACCATTTTTTTGAAATCTTGTACTTCTTGAATCGCCTCGTCCACACTGCGCTCCCGAATGATGCGCTCTATCAAATCAGATCGCATCATCACATGGGCCAGCATTTGCGCAGGACCGTCATGAATTTCCCGCGATAAACGTCTACGCTCCTCCTCCTGAGCCTCAATAATTTTCAGACCGAATTCTTGCTTTTGTATCGCTCCCTCGATAAACTCACCGATTTGGCGAAGATCGCTGCTTAAATACTGGAGAACAACAGTGATTTGTCCAATTAAATGGTCCGCTCGTTCAATCGTTTCCTTAAGCCCGTATATGCGCCGCTCCAACTCATCGCGCCGCAGCCGCAATTGTTTCTCTTGCTCGCGGATCATAGTGACCTTCATTTGCAGTTCATGTGCTTTTTCGTAGGCTTCCCGAACTTCCATTTCTGAGTAGCGGGAAAAGTGTCGGTTTACTTCTGAGAGCCGTTGCCGAGCAAGGCGCGCCTGTGTTTCTAATTGATCAGCTTCCTGAATAATGATATGAACAAGATGTTTTGTCTCATTGAGCTCATTCATTAAGCGCTCATGTTCTTGCCTTGACTGCTCGCCGATATGAAAAATTTCATCTTTGCTGTGGTGAACGGTGTCAATCATTTTTTCGACAATTTTATCCAATTCTTTCGCATCCAATTTTTTTTGAGACGCCATATCAATCCCCCGTGCTCAACTAGCCAAATATGTATGAAACAAACAAATTTTTCTAGCGAAAAGTTTTATTTGAAGGAAAAAAGCTGTCGATTTATAATAGAAAAAGCTGCGATACTTTTTCGCTGACCTATTTCTCTCGGTATACTAGTTCGACCATATACTCAATTTTAGTATAGCATGTTTTACAAAACTTATCGTGAATAAATTCGTTTTGGGAATAAAACTGTTTTACAAATGGTTTGCCTGTTAGTGATTAGTGAGGTGTTTGAAGCGTTGCTATATAAATATTATACCGTAAAGGGATATGGGGAAAGCGAGATCGTACTGGAAAAATCGCGCTTTATTTGTTACGTCAATCGGGCGACAACCGAAGAAGAAGCTGTCCAATTTATTCAGTCGATTAAAAAGAAACATTGGGATGCAACCCATAATTGTTCGGCCTACTTAATCGGTGAGCATGACCACATTCAAAAAGCAAACGACGATGGGGAACCGAGCGGTACAGCTGGTGTTCCGATGCTCGAGGTGTTAAAGAAAAAAGGGCTTAAAGATACAGTAGCGGTGGTTACCCGCTATTTCGGCGGTATCAAACTCGGGGCGGGCGGTCTTGTCCGCGCCTATGGAAAAGCGGTATCTGAGGGATTAAAGGCAGCTGGGATTGTCGAACGCCGCCTTATGCGTGTCATGCATGTCATCATTGATTACACATGGCTTGGCAAAGTGGAAAATGAGCTGCGCTCTTCGATTTATGCCATTAAAAATATTCATTACCTCGACCAAGTTGAAGTGGAAGTGTTTGTCGAAGAAACCGCTAAGCAACCTTTCCTCGAGTGGATGACCGACTTAACGAACGGAAAAGCAGAAATTCGAGAAGGCGAAATGACGTATTTGGAAGAGAAAGTAGAAGAATGACAAAGATTTTAACTTGTCTCGCAAAGCATGATCATAAACGAGCGACATAAACAATAAATGTTCTATTGTACAACAAACCATTCTATTTTTAACTGAAAAGAGGGTTTTTATGATGGATTCAAGGACAAATAGAAAATCCTTAAAAAAGAAGAAAAAGAAAAAAAGCAAAAAGTTCCGCTTGTTTATTCTTACGTTTCTTCTTTTATTAATTGGAACAGGAAGTGTTTTTGCTTACCAGATATATTCTGAAGCAAGAAAGGCAAGCGAGAAAATATACGAAGCGTTAGACCTTTCTAAATTGAAGAAAAAACCGCATGAACACATTGAAATTCGAAAAGACCCGATGACCGTTTTGCTTGTCGGTGTTGAAAATCAGGGCATCGCAGACGGGGTTAAGGAAGGTCATTCTGATGTTATTATGCTTTTAACGGTAAATCCAGCTACAAAAAAAGTATACATGCTGAGCATCCCGCGCGATACACGGATCTATATACCAGCGGAGGGCCGGAAAGATAAAATCACTCACTCATACATGCATGGCGGCATCGAATCAACGATTTCCGCTGTCAACGAATTGATTGATGTGCCAATCGACTATTATATTACAACGAACTTTGAAGGATTTGAACAAATTGTCGATTCGCTTGGCGGCGTAACCGTTGATGTACCATTTACCTTTAAAGCACAACTTACTGACTCCTTAAAATGGTATACTTTCCACAAAGGTGAAATGGAGTTAAATGGAAACCAAGCGCTGGCATATGTGCGAATGAGAAAGTCTGATCCAAGAGGAGACTTCGGAAGAAACGAGCGGCAAAAACAAGTGCTCAAAGCTATTGTTGAGAAGAGCACATCGATTACTTCTCTGACAAAACTCGACGATGTTATCGCACGTTTAGGCGACAATGTTCGCACGAATATTCCGCCGTCGGATTTACTTTCATTTGTTTACCTTTATAAGGAAATGAAAAATGTTCCAATTGAAAACCTCCATTTAAAAGGATACGACGACTATATTAATAACACCTATTACTATATTCCAGATGACCAATCTGTCGCAGAAATTAATGAAACATTAAAGCAGGCGCTGGATAAAAATCCAACTAGTTCCTATACTCAAAATAGTATCAGTGAAGATTCCCAGTCTTCTAATTAAATAGTTTATATTTAAAAGGGGCCCTAAGACACGGGCCCCTTTTAGCACTTTATTCCGATTGGAAATTTCGACAAAAATCGGTTACTATAAATATTAGAAGAATAATAGAGTTCGGAGGGATAATGTGAAAAGGTGGATAGCTTCTACGATTGTAGCAACTAGCTGCATATGGCCCACATTTGTTTTGGCCGAAAATACATCACCAAACCAGTACCCCCTGCAAATGGTGGCCGATGAAACAACAATGGTACGAAAGGGAGCCACAACATCATATCCGGTCGTTACTTCTATTCCATTAGGACAACAAGTAACAGCGATCGATGAATTTACTAATAAATCCGGGGAGTTGTGGTATCGCGTTCAATTTGGTCACATCACCGGTTGGGCATTAGCTGAACACTTTGAGATCCAAAAAGAAACAAACATCGGAAAACAAGCGGTTGTGCTGCAAAACAACGTGTCGTTGCGCAAAGGTGCGTCTTCTTCATATGAATCAATTCAAACATTGCGGAACGGACAAATTGTTCAAATTATCGATGAGTTCAAAAACTCCCTTCAAGAAACGTACTATCGCGTGAGTGTATCCGGAAAAAAAGGATGGGTACTTGCAAATCAATTATATATTGCAAACCACCTTCCAACCACACTGCCGTCTTATTTCTCCGTTGCCCAAACTGCCCAAGTGAAGCGCGGAGCAAGCAATGCGTACCAAACAGTCGCCACCATCAGCAAAGGACAAACGATCACTGTAATCGATTTGTTTGTAACCAGTCAAAAAAGCTTATGGTATCGCATCGACACAGGAAAAATCAAAGGCTGGGTACCTGAAGAGACATTGAAAAATGCGATAGCCGTTGCAGCGCCGACTATGCTTGCAGGCCAGCAACAAACCAAAACATATCAACTGTTGATCAACGTATCAGTGGCAAATGTTCGGCAAAGTCCGTCTATGAGCGCCAAAGTGCTGACACAACTAAAAAAAGGAACAGCGTTAAAAGGAACAGCTGTTTCAATCGACTCCAAAGGTGCTAAATGGTATAAAGTCGTTCTTCCAAACAACAAAACTGGTTGGGTACACGAGACGGTTGTCAAAGTAACTAGCAGTAGTGCAACGTCACCGTCCAACACGACATCGTCATCTACCAAAAAAACCATTATCACAAATAGCGCCGTTCTTTATGCAACACCAGCCTTTAATGCGGCAGTTGTTGAAAGAATGAAAAAAAATAGTCAAGTTACAGTGCTCGAAACCATTAACGGTTCTTTATTCAAGTGGCTTAAAGTGACTTCTCCGTCTAGAAAAACCGGATGGATTCCGGAATTTGAACTAAATAGCACATCAACAAAATATGTCTATACGACAGCATCCTCGGTTCCGCTTCGGCGTGGAGCTTCGGAAGCGTACCAAACGTTGCGAACGCTCAGCTTAAATGAACGGCTTTTATACTTATATAGCTACAACGAATGGCTATATGTCGAAACAGTTTCAGGGGTGCGAGGATGGATACAAAAAGCAAAAACTTCTTCGATTGCCGTTAACAGTCTCGTTCAACCAAAAGTTAGAACAAGCGGGAAAGATCGATATATTGAGTGGACGAAAACAAATAATTTTTCAGTTTCGTACTCTGTTTTATCGGGCAACCGCCTAAAGATCACGGGAACGTTCGCATACGCGGAGATGCCAAAATTCCCAATTGCGGGAATACAGTCGGTTGAACAAGTGAATTCTTCGGTTATCGTTACGTTTGCACCTGGATATACGTTCACTATTCGCAATTACAGCGATCGAGTTTCTATCAAAATTCTCGAAACGGGATTAAAAGGAAAGAAAATTATTATTGATGCGGGACACGGTGGTCAAGATACAGGTGCGATTGGTCCAACCGGTTTGAAAGAGAAGGATGTTAATTTAGACACCGCTTTACTTTTAAAAGCCGAATTGGAGAAAGCTGGCGCTATCGTTACATTAACGCGCAGCACAGATGTATTTTTAGAACTTTCCGAGCGGACGGCAATTGCTAATAATTCGGATTATGATGCATTTATTAGCATCCATATAGACTCTTATTCTCGTACATCCACAGGGACAACGACCTACTACAATGTGTCCACTAACTTTAACGGTCCAAAAAGTAAAATACTAGCCCAATACGTGCAACAGCGGCTCGTTGGGCAATTAGGAAGGCCAGATCGCGGCTATAAGGAACAAGAATTTTATGTAAATCGCAAAAACGAATTGCCTAGTATTCTTGTAGAATTAGCATTTATTTCAAATCCGAATGAAGAAGCGCTGCTAAAAACAAAAGCGTTCCGCCAAAAAGCTGCCGTTGGTATTCGCCAAGGGTTAGAAGACTACTTTGATAATTTTTAATGACAACGAGTTGCTTTGAAGTGTTCCCGGCTTTGAAGCAACTCTGTTTTACAAAGGGTATAGGAGGATTTAACTATGAAAGCGAAAAAATGGGCAGTTTCGCTTGGTCTAACAATTGGAATCGTTACAGGATCTGTTTTTTTTACCCCATCTATCATGAAAGCGTCTGAAGAAGTAGTTCTAGCAAGCGTCGATTGGGTGACAGCGCAACTCAATCCAATTAAATCACAAATTGCGGATTTGCAAGCAAAGGTCGCATCGCAACAAAAAGAAATTGATAGTTTAAAGCAACAAATAGCAAAAGCAAACACGCTGCCATCAACCGTTTATGCAATCAAAAACAAAACAGCGATCCGCAGCGGAGCTAGTACGTCTTACAAAGTTGTCGCTTACAAAAATACCGGCGATTCACTAAAGGTCATAAGTACTCTTTCCTCCTCTCAAGGAGTATGGTACTACGTCCAAGTATCTTCTAACGTGAAAGGTTGGGTTGCTTATAGCGATGTTTCTCTGACGCGCAGCACAGCGAGCAGCAATCAAAAAACAGTGGTCACCACCACAAAAACGAACATTCGAAAAGGGGCAAGCACTTCTTATCCGGTTGTTGAAACGGTAGAACGCGGTGCCATGTTGCTTTTTATCCAATCCTTTACGAACAGCAAAGGTGAGTTATGGTATAACGTGCAAACAAACAGCGGAAAACGGGGCTGGATGGCTGGGTATTTAGGCGAGGTGAAATAACCGATGAGATACATTTTTTCTCTCACTCTTGCAGCGATGTTTCTGTTCGGTCTTCCTCTCTCGCCGAAAGCAGCAGACGTCGTGACGTACTCGAATCCTGTCAACGTGCTTGTATATCAAGGAAACTCTGCTTCTATTTTAGTAAATGGAAACTATCAGCTATTTAATAAACAAACTGGGGCTATTACCCCTTTAGCCAATAATACAACATTAACAATTCAATATACGCCAATGGGCGTCATCGTTTCAAACGGAACAACATCTACTTCATCTACCGTCGGCTTCACCATTCAAGAAATAAAAGGAGTTTATGCCCTTTCTTTGCTAAAGGTGAATAATAAACTGTATCGCGGCAGCGCTGATATTACGGTTAAAACGAATACTCTTCAAGTTATTAACATTCTTGATATGGAAGATTATTTAAAAGGGGTCGTACCGAACGAAATGCCGGCGTCTTGGCCAAAAGAGGCATTAAAAGCTCAAGCGATTGCTGCAAGAAGCTATGCACAAGCAACCAAAAGCACACTCACCACAAACCCAAACAGCCAAGTATACAGCGGATACAGCAGCGAGGACTCTCGCACAAATGCTGCCATTGCTGAAACACAAGGGTTATATGTAAAGTATAACGGAAAAGTCATTCAAGCCTTTTTCCACTCAACAAGCGGAGGAAAAACGGCAAACGTAGGCGATGTATGGAACTCCAATCAAAGTTTGTTCCCATACCTTTCAAGTGTCAGCGATCCATATGAGTCATCGCCTTATAGCAATTGGTCATTTACCTTTACACCAAGCACCATTTTAAAGTCGTTCGGATTTAATGATTCGTCAACAGTGCTATATGATATGTCGATAACAAAAACAGGTGCTAACGGAGAAGTAGGTGCAGTCACAGTTGTGACTTCATCCGGTCAAAAGACAATAAGCGGAGACGAAAGCAAGATCCGGAGCTTATTCCCGATTAACGACTCGCGCTACTATAATAAGCTACTCTCCAACTGGTTTACTATTACGGTTAATCGAGATGGTTCCTTATATGCGCAGACGGTCTCTGGAAAAACGCCTCTCTATAAGATGAATGGACAACGTGTTCAAACAAGTGCCGGCACCCAAACAATCACCAATACAAGCAACATCAAAGTACAAACAGCCTCCAGCGTCACCTCTCTTCCATCTTTAGGAACTGGGGTCGTTTCCTCGGTTGTTGTCAACGGAAAAGGATGGGGACACCGCATTGGAATGAGCCAATATGGCGCCAAAGCATTTGCTGAAAAAGGTTGGACAGCCGTACAAATCCTACAATACTACTTTAAAGGAACTACCGTTTCTAAATAAATAGAGCCTGGACAAGCTCGTCCAGGCTTATTTATGTTCTGAAAGATGATGTAATAAGTCATCGACAATGCGGCTCCATGAATACTCCTCTACAGCTAACTTTCGGCCATTTTCCGACATCGCCTTATATTCATCAGGAGAAATAGCTAAAAGTTTGCGGATTTCAGCCGCAATCCCTTCTGGATTTTCCGGTGGAGCAATTCGACCGCAGTTGTGCGTTAATAAAATATCAGCGCTTTCTCCGTCCCCGCAATAAAGGACGGGCGTACCTGTAGCGATCGCTGGGAAAATTTTCGATGGGCGTGCGCCTTTAAATAAATCAATATTGCGCAACGAAACAATGCTGTAGTCAGAAATCGAGAAAATTTCCGGCATTTTCGCTACCGGCACTGAGCCGTAAAACGTCACATTATCAAGCTGAAGCTCCTCTTTCATTTTCACTAACTTTTCCCGTTCTTGTCCATCCCCAACAAACAAGAAATGAACATTCGGGTGCTCATCCTTTAAAAGAGCAGCAGCTTGCAGGACCGAATCGAGCCCTTGTGCATATCCCATGGTCCCTGCATACGTAAACACTGTTTTTCCTTCTAAACCAATTTCTTTAATCAGCTGTTCGCTTTTCGGAAGCGGTTTAAACACATCTGTATTCACGCCATTCGGCAATAAAAACACATCTTGAGCCGGCTTCCCATGCTTAATCATGTAATCACGGATGCCTTCTGTTGCTGTCGCAATCTTCCATGATTTTTTATATAGAAAATGTTCCAGCCATGTTGCCATCTTAATAAACATCTTATTTTTTAAAATACCTAATTCCACCGCCGATTCCGGCCAAATATCGGCCACGTTGAAAACAAATTTTGCTCGTTTGAGCTTCGCGCCAACATAGCCGGTAATCCCTAAAAATAATGGCGGCGAATTACAAATAATCACATCCGTCGGCTTTGATTTCCAAAGCGAATAAAAAGCGCTAAAGGTGAAAGAAAAATAAGAAGCTAACCTCTTCCAAAAACTACCTTTAGGGGACGGATAAATCCATGTTCGGTGAACCGGAATACCGTCCCACTTTTCAAACATATAGAACATACCGCGGTATTCTTCCGGAATGACCCCTTTTGGATGATGCGGGAATGCTGTTAACACTTCCACTTGATGACCGCGTTTGAGCAGCTCTTTACTAACCTCATAAACACGTATTTGCGGCGCGCCCGTTTCAGGCGGAAAGTGTTGACACAAATAAATGATTCTCATAGCTGTTGCAGTTTTTCCCTTAAGTATGGTTCTAATTTTTCTTTTAAGTCTGGGCGCTTTAAGGCAAAATCAATAGAGGCTTGCAAAAAGCCAAATTTATCTCCCACATCATAGCGCGTTCCCTTAATTATATAGGAGTAGATATTCTCTTTCGCCAACAAACGGTCAATAGCATCCGTTAATTGGATTTCTCCCTTTGAATCCGGTTTCACTTGCTCAAGCATCTCGAAAATAGCCGGCGTGAGGATATATCTTCCGATAATCGCTTGTGTAGATGGCGCTTTTTCCGCTGCTGGCTTTTCTACTAATCCTTTCACCGTATACAACTCACCATTTTGCTGATCATAGTCAACAATTCCGTATTTATGAACTTCCGAACGTGGAACATCTTTGACTCCGAGAACGCTTGAGCGGACATGCTGATATTGTTCAATCATTTGCCGCAATGCAGGAACGTCACTGTC
Organism: Anoxybacillus tepidamans PS2; assembly: GCF_000620165.1. Classification (GTDB taxonomy): domain Bacteria; phylum Bacillota; class Bacilli; order Bacillales; family Anoxybacillaceae; genus Anoxybacteroides; species Anoxybacteroides tepidamans_A. The sequence goes on along the minus strand of NZ_JHVN01000009.1, from coordinate 74,967 downwards.
AATAATGTCATCACCTAACAAAACAGCAAACGGTTCATCGCCGATAAACTTTTTCGCGCATAACACCGCATGCCCAAGCCCAAGCGGCTCTTTTTGACGAACATAATGAATATCGACTAAGTTGGAAATCGACTCGACGACTTTTAACATATCATGTTTGCCCGTTCTCTCCAACAACATCTCGAGTTCCACTGATTTATCAAAGTGATCCTCAATCGCTCGTTTGTTTCTTCCTGTTACGATAATAATATCCTCAATCCCCGATTGAACTGCTTCCTCAATAATATATTGAATCGTTGGCTTATCAACAATCGGCAGCATTTCTTTCGGCTGCGCCTTCGTCGCTGGCAAAAAGCGCGTTCCTAATCCTGCCGCGGGAATGACTGCTTTTTTGATCATCACTCACACCCCGTTCAATGTTTGTTCATACAGCTTTAACATGCCATTTGCGTTATCAATCCAATTGTATTGTTCTTTAACATGGGAAATTCCGTTTTGCCCCATCTGTTTGCGCAAAGATTCATCACTTAAAAGCTGTCGAAAGGCCTGCGCTAAAGCGTTCGGATTTTCTTTTGGCACGATCAATCCCGTTACATCCTTTTTGACAACTTCCGGAAGTCCCCCAACGTTTGATACAACGACTGGCACTCCGCATGCCATCGCTTCCACCGCTGCTACACCGAAACTTTCGCTATCCTCTGTAGAAGGAACAGCAAAAATATCTATTTCATTAATATATGTTGGCACTTCCGTATTTGGTACACGCCCCGTAAATGTAGTAACATGTCGAATGCCAAGCGTCTCTGCTAACTGTTCATATTCTTGACGCTGTGGTCCATCACCCACAATCATTAAATTCGTCTGCGGGTAATCTTGATGAATCATCGCAAACGCCTTAATTAAATCGGCAATTCCGTATTTATCTGACAGGGCTTTAACGGTTCCAATCGTAATAGTCTCTTTTTCTCGTTTTTCCAACGGTTTAAAAATGGTAAGATCAACGCCAAAAGGCGTTACCTCGACTGGCTTGTCCGTATATTTTTTCGTTTCCTCTGCCATCACATGGCTTGTCGAACAAATCACATCCGCTTTTCTCAAAGTAAATTCAACAATGCTTCGATTCACTCGATTTTGCTGGGGAAATTGATAAATATCCCGTCCCCATACAGAAACATAAAACGGATGATAATTTGCAAGGGCACCGACAAATCCATAACTCGACACATAATGGGCGTGTAAAATGTCGGGTTGGAACGATGAAAGAAAGCTTTTTAGGGCGAATACGCTCGAAATATAAGAGAATTTCCCGGGAAACCATTTCGGCAACTTCACTGTTTCGACTTCTTTCGCATATTCTGGCGAATAATGATCTTGAAACGTGATGACTTTGACATCGATACCTTGTTGTTGATAAAATCGCGCCCACTTATGAGTATGGATCGACTTGCTTGGAGCTAATAACGCAATCTTCATGTTTCATCACCCGCTAATGTTCTCTTTACTTTCTCTACCCTTGCAATCCAAGAATGCTTTTCCATGAACGTTTTTATAATTTGGTGGCGATAATGTTCTTTTTGATCGATCATGATTTGAATCGCCTGAGCCATTGATTGAGGATTGTCTTCGCAAATGACTCCATATTCGTCCTCTTCAATAAAACGCTTTTGTGCTAAACAATTTGTTGCTACAACAGGAAGCTCGTTCGACAAATACTCTACAAGTTTTACTGGCACGGAAAAATCATTATATTCACTGCGCAATCTCGGGATGAACGCAAAATCCATCTGCTCATATAAACGATCTAGTTCCGCTCCGCTTATATGCTTGACTTCAACACCTAAACGGCGAATTCGTTCCTTTTTGTCAGCAGAAAGAGCATCATATTCATTTTTTCGACACACAATCGTCAATTGCATTGTCGGTTTATGTTCATTGACGATTTCTAGCGCATCGAGCAGCAAAAATAACCCGTAATCTTCGCTATTAATGCCGCCGACATACAATCCTCTAGCAATCGAATCATGGCGTTCTTCCCTAGCAACCTCTCTTCGTTTCCCGCCAGGTGGCAGATCAGTCATTGGGCGGTCAATCGCTACATATTTCCCCATCTCCACACTTGGCAAAAAAACGACATCACAATATCTTTCATAAAAACGTTCTTCCCAGCGATAAATCGTCTGCATAACTTTCTTTTTCCAGCCTTTTAACGGATACAGCTCATCAAACTTCCAGTACACATCACGATAAAACACACCTATAGGAACGTTGCGCTCTTTTAAATAACGCAACACAGTCCGGTCAATGAACGGCTTTTGCGGCTTATGCCCTGGATCTGTGAGCCATAGCGGAATCGTCTGATTTTCCATATAGCAAAACCAAATATTATCAAGCTTTCCCTCGCGCACGAGCTCTCGGAACCGTTTTTCACGTTCCGCTGACGTGCCGGCAATCAAAATTGTTTCCGCTCCCTTTTTTTCGCTCCATTCGCGAAACGCTTTATACATTTCATGCGGTCTTAGCTTCGAGCCGCTGTTAGCTTGTTCCGCCAACGGAAACGGATAATAGACGAGAACCTTTTTCATTTTAATCCCTCATCGAACATTGAATTTTTTCAACAATCCAGTCTTTCGCAAAAGCGGCCATACATCCGCCTTCACCCGCAAAAATAATACCATTCCGCCGAACAATACGACAAGCAAGATCCAAATCGGATTGAATAGAAAATCGGTAAATCCCCCAACAATGGTGCGCGGTATATTCACCGAAAAATAAACAAGCAAGCTAATGAACACAGGATTTTTCGGCAAACGCAGAAAGCAAATATATAACAGCTGAATAACGACGCCGACATAAAGCGTACCAGCAATAATCCCTAAATAACCGAAATTGGCATACGCTTCAGCCACAAAAAGCGTATTAAGCACACCGCCTGTCCCATCTTCAATTCGCTCCGGGAACACGTGCGCCATCACCATCCGGGCAGAGCGAACGTTGTCGACATCAAACAAGTTCGTTAAAATGGAAGGCAAGCTTCTTCCATGCAAAAACGGCAATGCCTCGCCAAACAAATTCAAATGTAAAAAGGTGGGAGCAATTTGCGCGAAAATGATTCGACCGATCGGTCCTTTATTATAGGACAAAAATGATCCAACATCGTGAACCCCTTGAATCACAACGTACATTCCCACTAAGACAATGCCGCCGATCAATCCGTATGCCACAACTTTGCCTAACGACAATCGCAGTTTTCCAATATAGATGCGCACAAGCAAAAACATGATCAAATAAAAGAAAATAGGCGATTTGGCTAAGTCATATACATTCACAAACACGGCACCGGCAAACAATATTAAAAATAATATTTTCCATCGAAACTCATTCGTAAGAACAGAAAAAATATAGGCTATTAATGATAACAGGGGGGTAAGAGAAAGGGCAAAAATGTTACGAAACAGCACATTCCCTTTAAAGTGAAGGGACGCTTGAATCCGTAGCTCCGCTAAACTCATATCCCCATGCCCTGTTATCAACGCAAAAATTGGAACATGCGGCGTTTTCCAAATGGTATATAAAATCGCTAGCACACTCATTCCGGACAAAGCGACGAACAAATAAAAAAATTCATTGGATCGGTGAGTGCCAATAGGTTGAATCGGACTCTCCAAATATCGAGAAAATTCAGTCGCTGCCTCAAAACCGCATAACTTGGAGACAAAAAGCATGGCTAGCGGCAAGAATACCATTACAAAACAAACAACGGCAAAGCCGATCGCCCGGTATTCGTCCGGCCTAAATAGCTTATCGGTCATGTAATAATGGTCAACACCGAGCGCAATGAGCAACGAACCAATAAAACTCGAAACAAGCAACGAATAATAGTATACAATCGACACAAGATTCGGTTTCACGATTGACAGGCTTCCTGACACATAGCGAAACAATGCGGTCGACACAAATAATACAACAAGCCAAATTGACACATATAACATAAGAATGCACCCTTAGCGCTCGATCGCCTCAACAATTTTTTCAGCCGCTTTTCCATCCCCAAATACGTCCGAATACACCGGATGGACTTCCTTTTTCACCGCAGCAACGATTTTATCTACATCGGTTCCAACAAGAATATTCGCTTCCGTCTCAAGCGTTTCTACCCACTCCGTCTGTTCACGTACAGTCACGCATGGCACTTGCATAAAGTAAGCTTCCTTTTGAACGCCACCTGAATCAGTAATGATCTTTTTCGCATGGCTTTCAAGCGTCAACATATCAAGGTAGCCGACAGGTTCAATAACTTTTAAGTTTGGAATCGCATCGACGCTTAAACCATACGCTTCTAGTTTATGCTTTGTGCGCGGATGCATTGGCCATACTTTCATATCTTCGATTTGCGCAAATGCCGCTAAAATATTTTTCATGTTTTCAATATTGTCAGTGTTTTCTGCGCGATGAATTGTAATTAAATGATATTGCTTTTCACTTAAGCCCAGATCAGCAAGAATCGTCGATTTTTGCGCCGCAAGCTCTTTATTATATAAAACCGCATCATACATGACGTCGCCAATATTGATGACATTGCGCGTAATATTCTCATTTTTTAAGTTTTCAACGGCCGTATCAGTCGGACAGAATAAAAATTCCGACACATGGTCTGTCATAATTCGGTTAATTTCTTCCGGCATTTTTTTGTTAAAGCTGCGCAATCCCGCTTCGATATGAATAACAGGCACGTGCAGCTTTGCCGCCACAAGCGCCCCGGCAAGCGTCGAGTTCGTATCCCCGTATACAAGCACGTAATCCGGCTGTTCCTTCAAAACGATTTCTTCAATTTTAATAAGCATTTCCCCTGTTTGTTTACCGTGGTTGCCGGAGCCGACCCCAAGATAATAATCAGGCTTTGGAATGTTTAATTCTTCAAAAAAGATATCGGACATGTTCGCATCATAATGTTGTCCTGTGTGAATAATAATTTCCGTATGTTTTTTGCGCAATACGCGCGACACTGGAGCGGCTTTAATAAACTGCGGTCTTGCACCCAAAACGGTCACAATTTTCATTTCGCATCCTCCTTTAACATCCCTCTACCGTTAGCATTTCCATTCCCTTCACGAATTCTCCAAGGCAGGTTGGCGGCGAAAGTCGCGATCAACGCGGCTTACAAGCGCCATAATAATAAAATAGGCCCAGCTTAACAAAATAAACAAGACGCTCATTTGCTTTTCTTGAACATAGATAACGGCAGATGTGCTAATTACCATATTAACAAATAAAAATGCCATTTTCGCAAATGACACTGGCACATAGTATACTTGTTGGCTTTTTCTGAAAATGAATATCACGGCAAATACGTATGTTACCATATTCGCGATAACCGCACCCCAGCTAGCTAAAAACGGCACAAGAACAAAGTTCAGGCCGATGTTTAGAAGCGCTGCAATCGTAAATATGCGGGTAATATAGCCGGTTTCTTTTTTAAAGAACAGACCGACGGAAATAATTAAATAATAGAAGTTTAAAAATGTGACACACGACAAAAAGGCGATATATTGATATGCTTCATAATAACCAGGTTTAAAAAATGTTTTCATCACCCACGGGCTAAGCGTTGCTATTGCCATAACGCCAACAAGACCTAAAAGCAATAGCGCCATATAAATTTTCGCAAATATATACGGGCTATCCTTTTTATCTTTCACAGACATCGAATATGGCCGCCACGCCATTTGCACACCGCTTGTGACAAGGGTAATCATCATCGCTAGACGGAGCGCTACTCCAAATACCCCGACATCCGCAAGCGAGGCGAAATGTTGAATAAAAAATGTGCTTGAATTAGCGATGACCCAAAACGCGATCGATGTAGGCGCTAAAGGTGCCGCATATGCCAGCAGCTCCTTTAAAACCGGCCATTCAATGCGAAACTTTAAATATTTCCATGTCACGCGAAGCATAAGGACAAAGATGGCAACGCTGCTGATCAGCCTTCCCATAAACATTCCGGCCGGTGTTTGTGAAAAAAACTTTAACCCGGCATACGAAAGCACGGCCACAAGCAACATTTTTAAAACTGTGAACAACACGACTTTTTTCGTTTGGAATTCAAATCGCATCACCGTCGTTGCAACGACAAAAATTGTGTCAAGGAGCAACGTAAACAAATTCACATACAACAAATCCACATAATGCGGGCTTTGCAATAATTTTTCCGAAATCCAAGGCCCCGCTACGACTACAAGCAAGAATAAAACAGCAACCACAAACAGCCGAAAATACATGACGTTTTGCACATACGACAGCCGCTTGCTTTCATCCTTTGTCTCATAATAATAAAACGATAGTGCCGAATCCGTCCCAAAAATCACAAGGAACGTCAACATTGATGTCCATCGGTCTAAAATATCGACAATTCCGTACTGCGACTTCGATAAAAAATTCGTATACACCGGCAGCATCACAAAAGCAATTAGCTTCGTTCCTACGTTCATGAATGCGTAAAGGAGCGAATCCGCTCCTAAACGCTTAATTTGTGATAACAACTATAACAACTCCCGCTCATCAACCATTTTGCTGAATTTTGCCGGAAGACCTTTAACAACTGTTTTTGGCTCCGTGTCTTTTGTAACGAGCGCACCTGCTGCAACGAACGTTTCTTCCGCAACAGTAATGCCAGGCAAGATGATCGATGCGCCGCCAACACGGGCACCTCGCTTAATGATAGCCCCTTTAATTTTCGAAAAGCGCTCTTCTGTCCGGCCCATATAATTGTCGTTCGTCGTTGTGACGCAAGGAGCGATGAAAACATGATCCTCTAACGTCGAATACGCAGTGATGTACGAGTTGGATTGAATTTTCGTACGATCGCCGATTTCTACGTAGTTCTCAACGCACACTCCGCGTCCGACAATGACATACTCGCCGATTTTGACATTTTCCCGCACACTCGCCAGGTCTGCTACTAACGTATTCGCTCCGATCGTCGCTCCGCGGTAAATCACCGCATTCGCCCCGATCGTGCAGTTTTCGCCAATGTGAAGCGCTGGAAGTTCGCCTGTCAGCTTCACTGTACTCGTTTTTCCTGGTTTCGGCGGCTTTCCAAGCACCGCGCCATCGGCGATCGTCGTTCCATCGCCGATGACAGTGCCTTCATGAACGGTCACTCGATTTCCGATTTTGACATTTTTGCCGATCTTTACATCCTTTTCAATGACCGTAAAATACCCGACTTCTACCGTTTCATCCAGTACAACAGAAGGATCGATAAAGTTCATTTTTTCTTCTCCTCTTCATTCGGGATTATAACTTAACATATTTATTCGGCTTCTGAACATTTTTTAGGGCGTTCCGCGTATCAAAAATCACATGGCTGTTTTGTGCAATCATTTCATAGTCAAAGTTTGAATGGTCCGTCGTAATAAGTACGATATCAGACTGCTGCAGCAATTCCGCTGTTAACTCCTCTGTTTTAATCACCCGGTTGCATGAACGGAATGATGAAACATAAGGATCGACCACTGTAAACTCCGCCCCGTGCTGTTCAAGCAATTCAATAATTTTTAATACAGGGGACTCGCGCACATCGTCGATATCTTTTTTATATGCTACGCCTAATACCGCTACTTTTGAACCGCGAAGCGCCTTGCCTTCTTCGTTTAAGATATGCATCGTGCGATTGACAACATACTCTGGCATCGCATTGTTAATTTCGCCTGCAAGCTCAATAAGGCGAGTGTGATAGTTATATTCGCGAGCTTTCCAAGTTAAATAGAATGGGTCGATCGGAATGCAGTGGCCGCCTAAGCCCGGGCCTGGATAAAACGCCATAAAGCCGTATGGCTTCGTCTTCGCTGCTTCAATGACTTCCCATACATCGATGCCCATCCGTTCGCAAAGAATCGCCATTTCATTTGCCAGCGCAATGTTAATATGGCGGAACGTATTTTCGAAAATTTTCTCCATTTCCGCCACAGCTGGGCTCGATACTTCGTGAACATCGCCCTCAAGCACCGAACGGTAAAGCGCGGCGGCTACTTTTGTACATTTTTCTGTTACACCGCCAACCACTTTTGGCGTATTTTTTGTCTTAAACACTTTATTACCTGGGTCGACGCGCTCCGGCGAGTAAGCGACAAACACTGTTTCGCCTACAGTTAATCCTTTTCTCTCAAGCGCCGGTTTTACAATTTCTTCCGTTGTACCCGGATATGTTGTTGATTCAAGGACAACGAGCATTCCTTCGTGTGCATATTTTGCGATTTCGTTAGCGGAGTTCTCCACATACGATGTATCCGGCTGATGATGTTCATCAAGCGGCGTCGGCACTGCGATCGCTACCGCATCCACTTCGGAGATGCGCGCGTAATCCGTCGTTGCTTGCAAATATCCTTTTTTCACCATTTCATGCAAGTCTTCATCAACGACATCCCCGATATAGTTAATGCCGTTATTGACTTGATCAACGCGGCTTTGTTGAATGTCAAAACCGATTACTTTAAAACCTGCTTTGGCTTTTTCAACCGCTAAAGGCAAGCCAACATACCCTAATCCTACTACACCAATAACCGCTTCTTTATTTTCAATTTTGCTTAATAGCTGTTCATAATGACTCATAGTGAATCGTTCCTTTCGTTATGATAGTGTGACTTTTCTTCCTGTTTCTGCTGATTCTAAAATCGCTAAAATGAGCTTCACAGGAGCAAGTCCATCCTCTCCTGTCACAACTGGCTCACGATCTTCCTGGATCGCTTGAACCATGTCCTCGACAATACATTGATGACCCGGTTTTCCGAAAGGATCATGATTAATTTCGGCAATGACTTTTTCTTTCTCTTCTTCAGAAACGCCCGCAATATCCCACGTTTCAATAAAGTTCGCAGTCCGGCCGCTCACTTTCACGGACGCTGTTTCACCGAAAATGGCAATCGACTCTTCCAAGTTTTTCGGATAAATTGTCGTCGCTGCCTCAATCACTCCAAGCGCTCCATTCTTGAACTGAACAACAGCGACAGCGACATCCTCTGTTTCAATGTTGCGCAACCGCGTTGCAGCCATCGCTTGTACTGATTCGACAGGTCCCATTAACCAAAGCATTAAATCCAAATCATGAATCGCTTGGTTCATCAGCACTCCGCCGTCAAACTCTTTTGTGCCGCGCCAAGGGGCTTGGTCATAATATTCTTGATTGCGATTCCAGCGCACAGTAGCGTTCGCATGGCTTAGCTTTCCGAATGCCCCTTGATCCATTTTTTCTTTTAGCTTTTGAATCGCTGGCCGGAAACGGTTCGGATGCACAACAGCGAGCTTGACGCCGTTTTCTTTCGCCACTCGAATCATTTCTTCAGCATCTTCAAGCTTTAACGCCATTGGCTTTTCAACGATAATATGGCGCTTATGTTCCGCGACGATTTTCGTTAATTTGGCATGCAAACCAGAAGGTACGCATATATTGACAACGGCAATGTCCTCGTTCTCTTTTAACATCGTTTCTAAATCCGTATATGTTTTCACACCTTCAGAAAATCCTGTTAAACGTTCCGGGTTCGTATCACATACGGCAGCTAACACAGCCCCTTCGGCATTTTCAATCGCTTCGATATGTTTTTTAGCGATATGCCCCATGCCGACGATCGCAAATTTAATCATTGATAGTACCTCCTAGCCTCAAACAAATACTTCATTAAGGTAAGCAGCATAAAAGTGAGAAATACTCCTAACACAAGCCCGCTCGCAATTGCTTCTTTTGCATACGTTTTTGATGGAGCAACAGCCTCGGACAGAACAGAAGGCTCTTCGTAAAATATGAGATCGCCTTTAATTTTATTGACCTTTTCTGTTACGTCCGCCAACGTCTGAAGCAATTCCGCCTTGCTTGTAATTTGGTCTATTCCCAATGATTGTGTGTCAAATTTGTCATCATAATTTTGAGCCAATGTGTTGAGCCGTTTCATTTGTGTTTCGTAATCGTTTAAAGTCTCCATCGTCACGTCCAATCGCTCTTTAGAGTGCTTCTTGAGCTCTTCATTGTAGTGCGTGACAATGTAGTGCAGATCTTTCTGCACGCTTTTCTCGTCATTACCTTTGACGGTAATCTTTACATATTTGTCTTCAGTAACTACGATATCTAGTTGATTTTTAACATTCGGAAATTTGGCCATAATATTGTCTGGGTTCGTTAAATCGCTTCGACTAATCGATCCGGTAAACACAACCGCCTTACCGGTATACTTGGCATGGTCCAAAATAAAGTGCACGCCTAAAAAGGTGGCAAGCGCCACAATCGGCGGAACGATCAAAAACAGTATCTTCTTTTTCCAAAAATATAAAAGATACTCATACAAAACGAATCTTTGCTTGTCAGCTGACAAAAAATCCACCATCCTTATCATAATCTAAAGGTGCCCATTTACCAGTAAGAAAACGCCCCCTGCACAAAAGCGGCGACGTTTTCTTGGTAAACTTATTTCTTATAAAACTCGGCGATTTTAGACACTACGTATTCCTGTTGTTCCACTTTCAACTCTGGGAACATCGGAAGCGATACCGCCTCTTTTGCCGCTTTTTCTGCTTCTTTAAGATCGCCTTCTTTATAGCCTAAATCTTTAAATACTGGTTGCAAATGCAACGGGAGCGGATAATATACCATCGTCGCGACCCCGTTTTCATTTAGAAACGCCTGAAGTTCATCGCGCTTCGGCACACGGATTGTGTATTGGTGGAACACATGGTAACGATCCTCCGCCTCCACCGGCGTTACGACCATATCTCCAACCATTTCTTTTAACAGATGCGTATATGTAGCCGCTCGTTCACGCCGCAATTTTGACCATTCATCAAGATGCGGGAACTTAACATTCAAAATCGCTGCTTGCATTTCATCAAGACGGCTGTTATACCCTAGCACATGATGATAATATTTTGGTTTGCTGCCGTGAACGCGGATGACGCGGCACTTCTCGGCGATTTCATCATCGTTTGTAACAATCATTCCGCCGTCCCCGTATGCCCCTAAATTTTTCGTCGGGAAGAAGCTATACGTCGCAGCAGTTCCCAATTCTCCAACGCTTTTCCCTTTATATTTCGCCCCGATGGCTTGAGCCGCATCTTCAATGATGGCAAGCCCGTGCTTTTTAGCAATCTCAACGATCGGATCCATATCCGCCATTTGGCCATATAAATGGACAGGAAGAATCGCTTTTGTTTTTTCGGTAACTGCCTCTTCGATTTTTGCAGGATCGATATTGAATGTTACAGGATCAATGTCGACAAACACTGGCTTTGCTCCAGCGCGGACAATCGCGCCACCTGTTGCAAAAAACGTAAACGCTGTTGTAATAACTTCATCCCCCGGTCCTACACCCGCTGCTTGTAACGCTATATGTATTGCATCGCTCCCGTTTCCGCAACCAATCCCGTGTTTTACGTTGCTGTAAAGTGCGATATCATTTTCTAATTTTTTTACATGATCACCTAAAATAAAACGAGACGAGCTCATAACTTCGTCTAATACCGTTAAAATTTCTGATTTTAAACTTTGATATTGCTCGCTTAAATCTAACATTGGCACTTTCATAAAGATTCCTCCAATAAATTTGGTATCAAACTGATAACACGATTAGTTTATCACATTTTTTGGTTTATATAGTGCTCTTTTTTGACAAATTTCGCATATTCTCACCTGAAAAAAACCGTTTGTACCTGCAACAGACACAAACGGCCAACATGCTCTATGCGCTTACTGATGGTCGCCATATACTTTTCTTCCACCGCGAACAAGCTTGCGGATCAAAGTCATAAACGGCTTGTACTGCTCATTGACAAGACCGATGAGCTCCGCCAAAATTTCCCCTAACACAAGCAGCCCGAATACAAGCAAGATCGATTGCCATAGTGTCGAGGAAGAAAATAAAATAGCGCTGACTCCAAACATAATGCCAAAGCAGTAAATTAGCAGCACCGTGTTGCGGTGGGAAAAACCGAGCGCCAACAACCGATGATGCAAGTGGGATTTGTCTGGAGCGGAAATTGGTTTTTTATTGACAATGCGGCGAATAATCGCAAAGGTCGTATCAAAGATCGGCACGCCAAGAATAATGACAGGGACTACAAAACTGAATAGCGTGACGCTTTTATATAGACCGAGAAGCGAGAGCACCGAGATGGCATACCCTAAAAATAAAGCTCCTGTATCCCCCATAAATATTTTCGCTGGATGGAAATTGTAGAATAGAAATCCAATAATGCTACCCAATATAATAAGGGATAATGTAAAAATCAACACTTTATCGGCCATGCCCGCCAACGCAGCGATCGTTGCTACTCCAATCGCAGAAATGCCAGCCGAAAGGCCATCAAGACCATCAATCAAGTTAATGGCGTTCGTAATGCCGATAATCCAAAAAATTGTAATCGGGTAGCTCCATAAACCTACATCAAATTTTCCAACAAAAGGAATCGTTAAAAGATCCACTTTTAGTCCGCTCGCGACAACTAAAATCGCGACGATAAGCTGACCAAGAAACTTCACTTTTGCCGACAACTCGTATAAGTCATCAAGCATGCCGATAAGGACAATCAAAATAGCCCCTACCGTAATTCCTGTCACCTGTTCGTTATAAACTCCCCCGGCAAAATAACCTGCAATAACGCCGATGAAAATAGCTAAACCGCCAAGACGCGGCATCACTCGCGTATGCACTTTTCTTTCATTTGGTTTATCAATTGCACCGATCTTGATCGCAAACTTTATAACAAGAGGCGTCACTGCAATAACCGTCAAAAACGAGGCAAAAAACGCCACAATTGCTTGCATGTTCATAAATAGATCACCTTTGACCTGGGATTGATAAGTTACACATCATTTTTATGTTACCACATAAGCGACGTAAATCAATCTTTTTTTGTTTCAAAACATTCGGCAAGTTTGGATGATGTAACGGGATTTTGTATTTTTTTCCTTTCATCCGAAGCAGTTCCTTTTTGCTATAGTATGTTATAATTCGTCTAGGAATGAATTTAAGTAGGAGAGAGAATCATGTTAACAAAGATGAAAAAATTATTTGACGAAAGCGCCCGCGATATAAAGAGGTTACAAAAACTCGTCGAACAGGTCAATGCATTAGAACCACAAATAGCCTCTTTAACCGACGAGCAACTGCAAGCAAAAACGGATCATTTTAAGCAACAATTAAGCGAAGGCAAGACGCTTGACGATTTAAAAATTGAGGCGTTTGCGGTTGTGCGGGAAGCAGCTAAGCGCGTCATCGGTTTGCGTCATTACGATGTGCAGCTTATTGGAGGCTTTGTTTTACATGAAGGAAATATCGCCGAAATGCAAACAGGGGAAGGCAAAACGTTAGTAGCGACCCTCCCAAGCTACTTGCATGCTCTTGAAGGAAAAGGCGTGCACATTATTACTGCCAACGAATATTTAGCGCGCCGCGACCGCGAGCAGATGGGAAAAGTATTTGAATTTTTAGGGCTGACCGTTGGGCTAAATATTTCGCAAATGTCCCCGCACGAGAAAAAGCAAGCATATCAGGCGGATATTACATACGGAACAGGAACCGAATTCGGCTTTGACTACTTGCGCGATAACATGGTATACGACATGGCCGAAAAAGTGCAGCGAAAGCTTCATTACGCCATCGTTGATGAAATTGACAGCATTTTAATCGATGAAGCTCGCACACCGCTTATTATTGCCAATAAATCAAGCGTCGGAGCTGAGCTGTTTAAAATTACAGCCCAAGTTGTCAAACATTTTAAAGCGGAAGAAGATTATGAGTTATACCCAGAAACAAAACAAATCTTTTTAACCGATAGAGGAGCGGCAAAAATTGAACAAGCATTCGGCATCGACAACTTGTACGATGCGGAGCATCAAGCGCTGCTGCATAACGTGATGCAGTCATTGCGCGCCTTCATGATTATGAAACGCGATGTCGATTATATCGTGAAAGACGGAAAAGTGCTTCTCGTCGATCAATTTACGGGACGGATTATGGAAGGCCGGACATTTAGCGACGGATTGCATCAGGCCATCGAGGCAAAAGAAGGGGTCGAAATTACTGAGGAAAACGACGTTCAAGCCACTATCACTGTGCAAAACTATTTCCGCATGTACGAAACGCTCTGCGGCATGACAGGGAGCGCTACCCCATCAAAAGATGAGTTTTGGGATACGTATCGCCTCCATGTCGTCACGATTCCAACGAATAAGCCGCGACGCCGCGTTGACATGAACGATCTCGTTTATCGCACATACGAAGCAAAGGCGAAAAAAATTGTCGCTGAAGTAAAGAAAATGAACGATATTGGCCGCCCGGTGTTAATCGGTACAACATCGATTGCCCAATCGGAACGATTGTCGCAATATTTAGCCAAACACGGCATCCAACATCAAATTTTAAATGCAAAAACAGAAGAGGATGAAGCGCGCATTATTGCGCTTGCGGGGCAAAAAGGGCAAGTCATGCTCGCTACCAACATGGCCGGACGCGGAACAGACATTTTGCTAGGGGAAGGTGTCGCTGAACTTGGCGGGTTGCATATTATCGGAACGGAACGTCATGAAAGCAACCGCATCGACATGCAGCTGCGCGGGCGAGCGGGACGCCAAGGAGATCCGGGCTCTTCGCAATTCATCATCTCTTTAGAAGATGAGCTATTTAAAGGATACGACAAAGAAGAATTGGAAAAATGGACAAGCAAAATTAAAACAGATGAAGACGGGCTTATCGTTTCCCCAGACCCTATTAAATTTGTAAGAAAGGTGCAAGAAACGATTGAGCACGCCCATCATTCCGCGCGATCCCATTTGTTAAAACTTGATACGGTCATAGACCAGCAAAGCAAAATTATTTACCAAATGCGCGATCGCGTGCTCGCATGCGAAGAAGATGAAATTTTGGCCGAAGCGCTTGATTATATAAAAAATTATTTGCTGCAAACCATCGAAAAATATTGTTTGCCTGATGTTTTTTACGAAGAATGGAACATTAAGGGCCTTTATGAAGAATTATCGTTTGTCTTTTTGCGCTTTGACAAAACAATCGATGATTTGAAAGAACTAGAAAAAGATCAAATTGAAAAGATCGTCTTAGAAGAATACGAGAAATTAAAAACAGATTTGCTAGCGCTCCAAGGAGACGAAGCGCTCGCAGCGCAGTTGCGCCGATTCATGGTCCAAACGATCGATTCAAATTGGATTCGCCATCTCGATACGATCAACCACATAAAAGACGGCATTCATTTGCGCGGATATGGCCAGGAAGATCCGTACCGCCTTTTCGAAATGGAAGCATTTCAAGAGTTCGTCCGTCTAAAGCAGGATATTGAAGCCGATATTTCGATTCGCTTTATGAACTATCTTAAAAGCCAATTTGACGTAGACGGCGACCAATAAGGGGGATTGTGTGAATGATTTTTAGACGAAAAACTAAAAAAACCGATGAAAATCTTACTGCTCTTCATTCCGAATCGACTACGCGACAAGATGAAGGCATACAAACAGATGAAGTTAAAACGAAGCTATCTTTTCACCCTGATTGGGATTTGCCGCCGCAAGAAAAGTACGTCTACCAATTTCATCATCAACAGCTGCCGGCGTTAAAGCCGAATCAAATTTCGATTTCAGGCATGAAACTGATCGAATACAACGAAGGATTTGTCGTGGTTGCCTTTTTGCGCAGCACGCTGCCAAAACCGATTCGCTTTGAACAAATCAATTTGCTGCTCCTTGATGAAAATGGACAAGCGATTGCGAAGCGGACGTTTGAGATGGACAGCTTTGGAGAATTGCCGCCAATGACGGCAAGACCGTGGCGGTTTCTCTTTTCAGCGGAAGACAAGCTCGTTGATAAAATTCCGCAAGAAGGATGGAAAATTGCCTTTGAGCTTAAGCAAGCCGCAAAACCGCAAGAGCATCGCCTCGATTTAGCGGCAAGCTGGGAACAAGCGTTGTCAACAGAGCAGCGGGAGCATTTGCAAAGGATGATCGAAACATTGCCGCCGCTTTCCGCCGGAGAAATTAATTTTATGGGACTGGAAGCAAAAATAAATGACAATCACGATTTAATGGTCACATTGCTGATTCGCAACGGCAGCGATAAAAATATCCAGTTGGAGCAAATTCCGCTAATCGTTGAAGATGCCTCTGGCGATATTGTTTGTAAAGGAGCGTTCCATCTCGAAGATTTCGAAGTCAAAGCGAACACAAGCAAACCGTGGACGTTTATTTTCCCGGCTCATTTGCTGCTGAAAGAACATATCGATTTAACGAGCTGGAAAGTATATCCGCCCCGCTCTTGATGAGCTGCTACGAAAAAAGGAACTTCCGAGAGAAGGAAGTTCCTTTGTTTTATGCATCTAACGTGACGAACCAATCCAAAAACCTGCTAACCGCCCCCCTTTCATCTTTTTAGAGCGGGAGACTTCGCAGTCATAAATAAAAAGATGCTGTTTCGAACAGGGAACGCTTTCCTTGTCTCAAACAGCATCTTTTTAGATACTATATCATTAACGGTACAACAAACTAAATCCGCTCTGCATTGCTAACGGATGAATCTGGAGCGCTTGTGCCACATCGTTTGTGTCGAAATAACGACGAGCACCTAAATAAGAGTTTTTCCAATATTTTTCATCAAGAGCAGAAACCGTCACACCTTTTGACGAACTCGCGTGAATAAATTGATTGTCACCAATGTAGATCCCGGCGTGCGAAGCCGTTTTTTTGTACGTTGCAAAAAACACTAAATCTCCAACCGCTAACTTGCCCTTCTCCACTTTTTTCCCTTTTTTATACTGTTCTTCTGCTGTTCTTGGCAAGTTGACGCCAAACTCGCGGTACACATAGGTGACAAAACCGGAACAGTCGAACCCTTTTGGCGTCGTACCTCCCCATTTGTAAGGAACGCCGATATATTGTTTGCTGAATTCGACAATATCTTTCTTTGGCTCTGCCGCGAACGTATGTATATAACTGCTAAAGAAAAATAGGAATGAAAATATTGTTAGTATGAGCCCCCGTTTCATTCGTTCCCTCCTAGCAATGCAGCATTGTTCGCTGATACGAATGAACTATATCAATATACCCGATAAAATTGTACAATATTTCGACAATTTGTTGTGTTTCATTCCTATTAAAAATTCGTTTTAATATTACAATTGTGTTACAAATTTTACTCTCAAATTTCATTTTTCTACAAAATTCTCGTAAAAAAACCGGCTCATAACTTTGAGCCGGTCTCCTTCATTATGCTAAAATCTCCTATTTTGCTACACTGAATTCCAAAAAGGCGCCTTTCTTCATGACAACGCCTTCCTTGCTTTTCAGCGTCGGCGGAATTACTAGTATATAAGAACTACCTTTTTTAAGAGGATTATTCGGTTTAATGACAAGCTGTGTTCCTTTGCTGATTTGAGCGGTCACTGGAACTTCTTGCGCTCCAAGCTCGTACATTTTGATCCCTAGTTTGCTAGTATCTGTGGCTAACAACTTGCGCGAAAACTTCATCGTAAACATTTTATCCGCCGGGACATTGCGCAATTTTCCGAGCGACTGGTACGAACTCAGCTGTTTTACGATTAAATCGCGGTGCGCTGTCGTCAGCTCCTTATTAACAGCCGTCGTCACATTCGGTTTGACTCCGACCTCGTGAATCGCTGTTCCATTCGGAGAGAAGAAGCGTGCGATCGTCAATTTCAACACACTGCCATCCGATAATTCAAAAATTTGCTGCATCGATCCCTTTCCAAACGTTCGCTGTCCATATAACGTAGCAGCTCTTTGGTCTTTGACAGAGGCCGCCAGCATTTCCGAAGCGCTGGCGCTTGAAGAATTGACAAGCACATCGATCGGCCCGTTCATTTTAATGGATTGCGGGATGGCGCCATATAGTTCCGGTTGATTGGATCGGTCGCGAAGCTGAAACGCCTTTCTTACATTCGGGAAAAAGCCAAGGATCTGTTGGGCCGTATCGACATATCCTCCTGGATTATCACGCAAATCGAAGATCCATCCCTTTACCCCAGAAAGAGAACGAATCGCCTGTTCAATATCTTTCACAGAGTCTGTATCAAAAGTATAAAGACGAATATATCCGATATTTCCTGCTAATCTAGAAAACTCGACATTGGGCCAATTGACTTTTTCGCGCACCACATCAAATGACAGCGTTTCATTCGTCGCTGGGCGAAGCACCTGCAAATGCACCGTTGTTCCTTCTTGTCCTGTAATCAACGTTACGGCTTGTTCCGATGCATGGCCGGCTACTTTTTGACCGTCTACTTCCGTAATCACATCTCCTGCCTGCAAGCCTGCCCGTGCCGCCGGTCCATCCTTCAGTACGGATACGACTTTAATCCCCGCAGGATCTTCATCCATTTCTACACCGATTCCGACAAATTCCATATTGATCGAATCAAGAAATTGCTGATACTCTTCCTTCGTCATATAAGTGGAGTATTTATCTAAATGCTTCACGATATCCTGTGGTGTCGAGCCTTTTAATACGTCCTCGCTCACCAGATCTACATAATATTGACGAATATAATCACGAATCTCATCGAGCGTCGTAGTCGTGGCGGCTGAAACATTCCACGTCGACGCCGTGAATGAAAATAGAAAGACAAAAGGAATAAGAAAATTTTTCATTACTTTCCGCATAACGGTTCCCTTCTTTCACAAGGTCATTATTCCACATCAATAATCACAGGAGCCTTAAAATCTTCCAAATAAAGGCTCAACTCTTTCTTCGTTTTCGCGTCTTTCACGTTGGCAAGCCATTGATCGCATAAAGCAAGCAAGCGCTCTGCTTCTTCCACATCATCGTTATCATAGGCGTCAATGATGCGGTCAAAAGCGAGCATGATATTCATTGGATAAAAGGCTCTCTGCTTCGTTGATTCGGCAGGATGCTGGAACTTTTCAACCATCTTTTGTCGAACCGATGGATAACTTGCCTTTTGAATAAGCGCAGACGCTTTTTTCAACTGATTGGCAAACGAAGGATAAACATCATAAAGCGTATCGACATCTCCGGCGGAAAGTGCCCGATCAATGCGGGATTTCAACGTTAGTAGCTTCTCTCCACTTTCAATCGCGCTAATATAATACGACGCTTTCTGAATCGTGAGATAAGCCGCATCAATCCGTTTCGTATACTGGCGTTTTGTTGGGCCGTCCTTTAGTCTCCCTACTTCCTTCTTTGCCGCGCTGTAGCTTTTTTTCGTCTCATTAAAGAGGCTGTACGGCTTTTCGAATGCGGTTGACCGAATTTTCTGATCAAGCTGCTTGGCATTGCGTTCTAGCTTTTCTACGACTGGCTGGATGGATGCTGCTTTCGTCTGACTAGGCAGAAAAACCGCCGCAAGAAACAACACGGTTACAACAGCCATGAACCGCCCGAGCCATATGGTTGATTTGCCCACGAAACTCACCTACTATTCTCTAGAATATACATCCATTTTAATAGAAATTAAAATAATATTTCAATAAATACATAAATCTGTTATGGTAAAATTATAACAAAGGGGGCACAGCACGATGATCAGAAAATCTTTTATTTTAATCATCCCTTTTATACTAGTCATGTTTTACACGCCAATGGCCTATGCAGGCTACTCTTCTGTTAAAATCGGACCGCAAATTCAAAACGTGATTGCCATGAATGCAGCCGCCGGAACAACAAGCGATGGAACACCGCAAATGTATATTACAATGCAAGGAGAACCAGCCAAACTTGTCGTTGTCAATCTTGAAACAAATCAACTCGTTGACGAAAAACCGCTCGCCTCATCGTCAAGCGCTTGGGCTATTACTGTCAATCATGATGGAATGGTTTGGATCGGTGGAACACCGACAGCGCATTTATATAAATATAATCCGAACACCAAACAATTAACAGATATCGGAAAAGTAAGCGGATCTTCCTCTACATCGATTCACGATCTAGAAGTTGTGGGAAGTGACATATACGGAAGCAGTTCGCCGAATGGAGATGTTTTTAAATATACAAAGGAAAAAGGCTTTACGAATTATGGACAAGTCATTTCGGGGAAAAAGCTGGCGCGAAGCCTCGCCTACTCCTCAACTGCAAACACACTGTTCGTTGGTCTGGGAGCCAAAGCCGAGCTTGTAGCGTGGAATTTAAAAACAAATCAAAAACTCCCGATTCTTCCGCAAAAATACAAAGCGGAAACTTCCATTTATGATTTAGATGAAGCAGGCGGCATCCTATTTGCCAAACTAGAGCCAAGCAAAAAGATTTTATTATTTGATGCGAAAACGTACAAATTTTTAGGGGAGCTGCCGGCAAGTTCGCGCGGCGTATCGCCAAAAGCTCCTGATGAAAACGTCGTATATTACACGCACCAATACCAATTGTATCGCTTCAATTTAAATACAAAAACAAGTGAAGCGATTCCGGGGACCCTAAAAGGAACAGAAGCGGTTTCTCTTGATTTTGTGAAACTGCGCGATGGCAATGATGCTTTAGTCGGTCTGCTTGGCAATTCAGGAACGTATCTTTTTTACAATCTGAAAACAGGAGAAAAGCGGATTGACAAGCTCCCTCTTCCGCCGCAAGCGGTGACGATTTACAACATCGCAACAGGACCGAACGGATGGATTTACAGCAGCGGATTCGTTTCTGGGCAGCTTGGCATCTTTAACCCCGTTTCCCAACAAACGATGCTTGTAAAGCATATCGGTCAAGCGGAAAGCATGATGCCGTTCAACGGAAAACTTTATCTCGGCGTGTATCCCGGAGCGATTATTTACGAGTGGAATCCGAACCAACCGGAAACAGCCACCCCGCTCTTTTCGATTGGCTACGGCCAAGATCGGCCGCTTTCGATGACAGCTGCCAACCATACGCTATTTATCGGATCGCACCCGAAAAATGGAGAAATTGGCGGAGCCCTTACCGTGTACGATATACAAACGAAACAGAAAATAACACGCCGCAACCTCATCCCTGAACAAAGCGTCTCAGCGCTAACATACTATAACGGTTACGTGTATGGCGGCACCTCGATTTTCAGCGGCAAAAACTTAAGCGGGAAAGTCGACGCCGTGTTTTTCCGCCTGCGAGCAAACAAACCGACAAGCGCGGTGGAAAAAATAAAGCTGCCGCTCGCACATCCGCGTCTCATTCACGCGCTCATGGCAGGACCGAACGGAAAAATATGGGGCCTTTCCGACGGCAATTTATTCACCTATGATCCAAAGAAAAATAAGACCTCTGCTATGAAGATCGTCCCGACTACAAGCGGATACATCCGCAATGGTACTCTCTTAGCCGGAAAGGACGGTTGGATTTACGGTGTCGTCGAACGAAAGCTATTCCGCATCAATCCAAACACCGATAAATTAGAATTTTTAGTAGATGGCGCCGAAGACATTGCCCAAGACAACGTCGGCAATCTGTACTACAAAATAAAAGAAAACTTATGGATGCTAAAAAAGGAGTGAGTTCCCCTCACTCCTTTAACTAAAATCCGGCCAATTTTCCTGCTGTTCGTCCCCTTCAATTTTCGCCAACGTGCGATAGCGAAACGGCAACAAATCGCTATCCTGTTTATTCAAAAACGGTTGAGCAAGCTCGAATGGAATCAAATCGAACTGTTCTTTATTTTCCGCAATCAAATATAACCCGACAATTTTCCCTTTTTCCAATATATTTAATGTAAGAAATGCTGGATAATATGTTTCGTCCTTTGCTTCAAGAACGGCCTTTGCCGTAACTAAGCCATTTCCTTCTTCCTCAATATCGTGATTGCTGATTTTTTCTAATACTTTGACGGCCCAGCCTTGTTTTTTATAGCCCCCGATTAATTTAGGAGGGTTTTCCTGTAATTGTTTCAATAGGTCTTGATTTGTCATAAAAGCGTTATAACCCCCTCCAGATTTTTTAGCGATTCTGTTTTATGATATACATACTTTCAAATGAAATGCAAACGTTTTTCTATGGAAATTCAAGACATCGAACCAATAAACAGCGTACAAAAGGGGCACCCCATTAGAAGAGCCCCTAGTTGTAAATCGCCTGAATGTCGTCAATATATATCGTTCCGGCATTTTTGTTCGCTTCATTAACCTCCATATAGCGAACCGGCATTTCTAATGTAATCGGCAACACGACATTAGATGGAAGATCCGCCGTGACGTATTTCCACCCTGTCCAATCAACGCTTTTCGCAAAATCGAGCCAATACCGCTTGCCGCTTCCATCTTTTATTTGTGCCCGCAGCCAGTGGCCCTTCGCATCCCCATATAGCCACATGCCGATTTTCGTCGGTCTTCCCTTTAGCACCATACCGGTTTTCGCCGCCGCATACACTCCGGATGTCCCCGGCTTGCCGCTAAAATCATAAGCAATTTGCAACGCGCCTTGGCCGTTTTGAACCACGTTATTCGTTAGCGATACGCTCGCGGCAACATAGTTCGTTCCAGAGGCAAGCCATTGGTTGCTCGTATTCTCAAAATCTTCAATCGTTACCTTGTCCGGAATTCCGACGGTCACCGGAATGACGGCCGTTTTTGCGCCAATCTGAACCGTCACGGTTCCTGTTCCTTGCTTGCCGGCTGCTTTAAACGTACCGTTTTCAACCGTTCCAAGGCCATTAGAAACGGTATAACGGAAGCTTGTTGGATTGATCATGATTTTCTTGCCTTGATAAAAAGCTTGAATGCTGAGAGGTTGCGAGCCGTTCTCGTGAATATAAATTTCGTTCGGCTGCACCATAAGCTGATCCACCTCGTTGACGACACGGACGCCAATGCTTCCCGCTGCGCTGCCCAAAGAGGCGGTCATCGTGCCTTGCGTCGGCTGTTTCGCTGCAATAAACGAACCGTCTTGCAAAAACGTTCCCGCGTTTGAACTCCATGTGACAGGTTGCGATAGAGGAACTGTTGCCCCTGTTAATGTAACACCTTTGACCGATAAACCGAGATTTCGATAGGTCTCTCCTGCCCACAACGTGATTTCCTGCGGTTCAATGGCAAGCTGCTTCACATCCTTTGCTTGTCCCCGATACACGACAAGCAGTGAATTCGCTACCGGCCGGGCGGTTCCATCCGACGGTTTGTTGATGACCGCGAGCTTCCCATTCGGCTGCCGCACAACAAATGTTGAGGAGCCGCCTCCATCGAACGTCATCGCATCCACCGCCCCAAAATCTTTCATTAACTTGGCTAACTCGTTCAGCGTAACGCCGTTGCTGTGTGATGGATTGCGCCCGTCTACTACAACAGTAAATACGTTTCCGTTTTTATCGATTCCAATTGCTGTGCGCGGGTGCACCCCCGCAATATTAAAAGATTGTGCGACACCACCAGCTACAAGACGGTATCTTCCTCCGATCGCCTCCTCGACACCATTCCACGCTGCCTGGTCATATTGAATGGAGATTTCGACCGTATCGCCGATTTTTGCTTGCTTCAAGTAACTGCTTGCCTCGCCGTGACCCGATAGCACGATTTCGCCCGGAAGAAGCGGTGCGCTTCCTACACCAGTCACGACTTCTTTCACAGTACCAATCATGGTTCCATTTCCATTCAGCTTCCCTTGCAAGTTCGTCAGCACCACTTCCGTCCCAAGCGAATTCGTCAATGTCGTTGCTGAGAAATATGGAGTATAAAGAACAAGATGGTTGGCATCGCGGCGCTTGTTGATCGAATGAATGATATGCGGATTCTTTCCGTTGATGGTCATTGCGAGTTGGACATCTGGGTTGCCGATCATCGCCTTTCCGTTTGCGTTGATGCCGAAAATGACGCGCTGATCTATTGGCGTCATATTGGTCGTAATAATCTCTCCGTTATGAACCATTAAATCCGTTGGAGAACCATTATCTTTAAAATAGTCGCCATTCACCGCGCCGAGAACAACATCGCCTTCTACATCAGCCCGTTTTGCCTGATCTAGAACCGGCTCTATGCCAAGCACTTGTTCATCTGACAGCGCTGTTTCCATTCCGATCTGCTCCATTGCTAAATTAATATCGAGTTTATACACATGCTGCTTGCCGCGATCGCTATAAATCTCCAACTCTGATTTTTTCACTCCCGGCACAATAACGGTCGAAGATTCATCGGTCACTGTTCCGAGAGACAGCTTTCTTATACCGTAGCGCTCGGGATTCACAAGTTTTAATTTTTCTTTTGGCGGTGTTTTATACAATACGTATCCTTTAATGTTCGTAACGTACAAATTGTTGCCGAGGCCGTACTGCTTCCCGTCAGATGAATAGACGCGATACTGTTCCCCCGGTTTTAATACCCTCACAGAACGAAATGTTCCGTTCTCTTTTTTCCATAGATTAATGGGTTTCAATATTTCGATTTTGCCAATCTGTCCTTTTACAAGCTTTGTCCCTTCCCAGTACACAGCAGCCGCCTGCACATTCGGCTCCGCCAACGCCCATACAAACAAAGCCGCAAAGAAAAGACTAGCCAACCATTTGCGTAACATTTGGAAACTCTCCCTTTTTACTAGTTTCATAGACTTCTTTCGACATACATCATCTATTATACGACAAAAAAGGTCATAGTTTCCATAAATTCAGTTATAATTTCCCTCTATTATATTTGTAATTCCATTTTTGTATATTTAATTATAGAAGAAATTATCTTAAATGCACAAAAAGAAAAGGAACTCAAGCAGCACGCTCTCGTTCCTTCATTATCATTGATAACAATTATGGTGTATAAAAATCTTGCGTATAATACGGCTGGCCGGCAGTGTTGAATGCCACTCCTACCCCTAACCGCTGAAAGTCCTGATATAAAACATTGCGACGGTGATCGTACGAATTCATCCACGCTTCATGAACGAAAATGGCATTAAATTGTCCATAAGCGATGTTTTCCCCAGCTACATGATACGAAATTCCGTCTCGCTCCATACGGTCAAATGGAGACAGCCCTTGTAAATTCTTATGATCAAAATACCCATGTTCCGCCATATCTTCACTATGCTTTCTCGCGGTTACAGCGACTTTTCCGTCCCACGTCAATAGCGGAAGCTTGTTTTTTAACCGAACCGCATTAACTAAATCAAAAATTTGATACTCATAAGCGGTGCGCAACGATGTACTGGCCGTACCATAAAAACCTTTTTTTCCTTCCTCCAGCTCTCTTTTTACGATTTGCACCGCCGTTACACGGTTGTTATTGTATTTGTCATAAAAAAATGTTACATAATTCCCATTAATTAAATACATATCGTACTCATCATCTGCAATCATATATCGCGCGTTTCCTTTTTGAATATAAGAAAGCGGCGTTCCGTATTTCTTCTCCACTTCCTGTTTTGAAGCGCCAAGCGCAATTCCTGTCTTTGTGCTGACAATCGGCTGGTTCGTATACATAGCGGCAATGCGGTCATTTTTGTAACTCACCATAAGAAAATCTTTATAGCTGCCGCGGTCATATGTTTCCCAATATAAGCCGTAATCATTGACCGTCTTTCGTTTCGCTTTTCCGTAAATCGCCTCTACCTTCGCCCGCGAATCGCCAACGGCCAGCCGGTTCATCGAAACAACGGCACTCATGGACTTCGCCTGCTCGATGCAAGCAACCTCCGCTAACTTCGCTTTTGAAGGCGTTTCGTATTTTACATTCGCATCCCGCTTAACATAATAACCGCCGCCGACACCCAAATAATCGGACTTAAAAGCATAAATTCGGTAAGAACTGCCCGGAGCAAGCGTGCGTACCGCCACTGGCGTGTTGCCATTGAATTTTACTAAGCTCGTTTTCTTCAACACTGTCAGCCGCCCGATTTGCCCTGGCTTTAACTCTGACCCGTTCCACCAAACCTTTTCATTCCCCGTGTAAGAAGCACAGCTTTCCGTTCCAGCTGCCTTTGGAGTTGTCGAGCCAAATAAACTACCGACCAATAAAATAATCGCTGCCAACCACACCTTCATCACCTGAACCACAGCGCTCCCTCCTTAAAACTCGACTTATCCCTATCATACTAGGAAAAGAAGATTTTTATAACAGACTGTTTGTACCAATTTTAGAAGAGAAATAGATTCAGCATTCTCTCATAAAAACGAAAAACAGCCAACGTCAGATTTTGTCGAAAAAGGTTGACTCGTGTCGTAAATTATTGCTATATATGAATCAGACTGTTTATGCGTAAATGGGAGGACAGCATGAGGCAAAAGTTATTTTTTTCTTTAATGATATCGCTAATTACAACTGTTACCATTTCTTCTTTTACCGCTAAAGCAGATAATGAGGCGAGTTTTATAAAAATTGGACCGCAAATTTATAACGCGGTCACCCTGGCATCAAAAACAGGAAGCGATAAGCGAGGAACTCCATATCTATATGTTATTTTGCAAGGAATGCCCGCCGCATTTAGCGTCGTGAACTTAAATACAGGAAAAACGGTGCGTACCTATCAATTAGCCAATTCAACAAGCGCTTGGGCTATCGATATTGATCCTAAAGGCAAAGTATGGATCGGTGGAACTACACAAGGAAACATCTATTCATTCGATCCTAATACCTTTCAATTCAGGGACTACGGAAATCAGCTAGACGGTTCTTCAGAAAGCAGCATTCAAGAAATTTTAGCTTTAGAAACAAAAGTATTCGGCGCCACAGCGAATGGCGGAGCATTTTTTAGCTTCTCGAAAAGAAAAGAAAAAAGAGATACGCCCGTTATGAGATTAATGTACGATAAGCAGTTCGCCAGAGGGCTTGCTTATGATGAAAAAAACAATACACTTTATATCGGGCTTGGAACAAAAGCAGATCTATTGGCTTGGAATTTATCGACCGGAAAAAAAGAATCGATTCTTCCGGCCAAATACAAAACAGAAGCATTTGTCACAAAAATGAGAATAACGGGTGGATTACTATTCGCCAAAATTGAACCCGCCAATAAATTTCTCGTCTTTGATATAAAACGAAAAAAAGTCATTGACGAATTCGATGCGACAGCCAGATATGTATCGGCCATGAATGATAAAAAAGAAGTGTATTATACAAATAAAGGTGTCTTCTATAAGTACAACCTGATCACCAAACAAAAAATAAAAACGAAAATGGTTCTTCCGGATAAAGTGCTAAGACAAGGAAACGATTCTTTATCGTTAGACTGGGTGAGAGTTAAAAACATGAACCGCAATGAACTAGTACTTGCCGGATTATACGATAATCAAGGAGGATATTTTATTGCTGATACGAGCAAAAACAAATTATATTTAAAAACCGCCGTTTTGCCAAAACAGCCAATTGAACTGTATACGATGATGCAAAATGAACAGGGAGACCAAATATATATCAATGGCTTCCTGTCGGGAGGACTGGCGCTGTACGATCCACAAACAAACCAATCAAGGCAACTAAGCGGAATAGGCCAAATCGAAAGCATGTTGTTTAAAGGAAATATGGTGTATCTAGGCGGGTATCCGAAAGCGCGAGTTTACGAGTACAATACAGAGCAAGAGTGGAAAGGAGCTCCTATTAATCCGAAGCAGTTATTCGATCTTTCGGTATACGGTCAAGAAAGGGTCACTGCGTTAGCTTCGTTAGACGACACTCTCTACATCGGAACATATCCTGAAAAAAGCGACAAAGGCGGCCTGCTTGTTAAATACAACACACTAACAAACCAAAGTGACATTTACGAAAATTATATCAATGACCAAAGTATTGTATCTCTAGTAAAAAGCGGAGAGTATATTTACGGAGGAACAAGCATATTTGCGAATTTCAAAACCGCAAAGGAAGATGCAAAGTTTTTCCGTTTCAAAAGCGGTGAAGAAAATCAAAAAGAACTGATTCCTCTTCCTTTTAAAGCCCATATTATTGCCACCCTGCTCAATCAAAATGATACCGTCATCTGGGGCATGGCCGATGGCACAGTGTTTTCCTACAACACTGCGACAAATGAATTCAAAACGAAACAAATCGTTCCAGCTATTTCAGGCCGATTTAAAAACGGAAAAATTTTATTCGGACTCGACGGATTTTTATACGGAACGGTGGAAGGGAAATTGTTCAAACTAAATCCTGAAACGTGGGAACTATTTATACTGAAAGAAGATAACGCAAAAGATTTAGCGCAAGACCGATGGGGAAATCTCTATTTTCGCTACCTTTCAGACATGTGGATGTACCCTATCGCCAAAACGAACCCTTAAACAGCAGAGAAAATAACCCTCTCCTTCAATAAGCGAGAGGGTTATTTCTTTTAGTTAATTTGACAGTGCTGAAACACTATGCATTATGTTACAACTGCATAATAAACATTTACATGCAATCCCTATTGTCTTAACGTGCATTATATAGTAGTATAGCCTAGTCGGATTGCTTATGATGGCGCATAAGCGCTTTATATTATGGAAATAAAATGCAATAATATTTGAAATTTATTACATTAATACTATATTTTTATCGATTTCTGAACATTTTGTTTTCGTTTATACTAGAATAGTAGAATCTTGAAACGGAGGGTATCATATGAAAAAATTAGTTCCTTTTGCCATCGCAGCATCTCTTGCCATCGCAACATGCCCTGTTTCCGCTTTTGCGATCGAGCGCAACGATCCTGAGCTGCAAAGCTATTTGAATGAAATCAATATGACAGCGGATGAATTGGAAGAAATGTTGTGGAATGACTATGACATGTCATTGGACGATGTTGAAACAGTGGACGAAATCCGCGACACGCTTGGCGAAGTGTTGACAGAAGACAATCTGCAACAATTGCTGAACTATTACGGGCTGACCGAAGAAGAACTGAAACAAATGCTCGTCGATAATGGAGATTTAGAACCGAATGAAAAAATTACTGACGTGTTCAAATTTTATAACGAGCTAGCGGACTACGTCGATTTTCTTCTTCCTTACTCCACTCCGATTACGGAAGAAGCGTTGGCGAAATTTTTGCAAGAACGCAATATGACCAAAAATGAATTGATCGCTCTTCTTAATAAACATGGCGAATCATTGGACGACTATGAGTCCATTGGCGACTTAGCCGATGCCGTGGATTATTATAAAGATTTAACGCCGCTTACGGAAGAAACATTAAAAAAACTTTTAGACGAATTAGGAATGACAAAACAACAGCTTGAAAAACTGTTGGCAGCACACGGCGATTCGTTAAGCAACTATACAACAGTCGAAGAGTTGTCGGCAGCTGTCATCGATTATATGACGCCGGATTTAGATGAGCTCGGTTTGACAGAAGCCGAACTACAAAATCTCTTTAACCACCTCGAAGCGATCGACGCGAACGATCCTCAATTCGCTAGCAAAATGGAAGAGATTATACAACGAATGGAAGCGATCGGTGCAGATGACTTTTCAGGGGTTAAAGAATTGTCTCCGGCGCAAATTGCGGAAATCGCCGATATCATGCATGACATGCTCGATCTTTTCCAATTAGACGTGAAGTTTTATTTAACGAAAAACGGAGTGAAAAAGCCGTTAAGCCTATCTACGTTGATGACCATGACATCGACAAACGGCTATAATCTCACGATTGAAATTTACAACAAACAAGGGCAGCTCTTAGCTGATCTTGTCTTGACGCCAGATATGTTCAACTCCGACTTATTTGGAAACATCGGTAAAGATTTAGAGAATGGCGAAAAAATCGCCAAAATCGAAAAACATGTAAAACCAAAGCCAATCAAGAGAACTGAAGCAGGGGCGAAACTGCCAAAAACAGCTTCTCCTTATGCGGCAACTGCACTTTTCGGCATTTTCTTGATCGCGGCTGGCGCTTTCCTAGTACGTTTCCGCAAAGGGGCGGCATAAAATAAATGCGCAAGCAACGACTCGTTCGCATTCTTGGCATTAGCTTCATCGCAGTCGGTGTTGCGCTCACTTCCCTATATGGCTACAAATGGATCAAAGGAGTGAGCGCCGTCAAGCCGATGCCAAAGGAAGCAGCCGCGCCTGCTCCTACAGTGCCGGAAACAACGCAGGAAGTCATTTACCCGCGCCAACCGAAAACGGGAGAACATATCGGTGAACTTATTATTCCCAAACTGAACGCCATTCTTCCCATCTACCACGGAACGAATGAAGATGAGTTGGAAAAAGGCGTTGGCCATTACGCGGGAAGCGTTCTACCAGGACAACAAGACAACTGCGTGCTTGCGGGGCATCGCGACACCGTTTTTCGCAAACTCGGTGAAGTCGGCAAAGGCGATTTGTTAATTGTAAAAACGATGGCGGGAGAGTTTACTTACAAAGTCCGCAAAGTGCGAATTGTCGATGCTGACGATCGAACAGTGATTCGCCCGAAACCAAGAGCGACACTAACCGTTTCCACCTGCTATCCGTTTCACTACATTGGAGCGGCGCCGAAACGGTACATTCTAGTGGCAAACTTAGTGAAAACAACGAAATAACTCGATTCAATTGCGAATCAAAACAAAAAACAGGAGAGCGAATCCGCTCTCCTGTTTTTTCTATGGCTACGCCTCATTCTCACCATTTATAAACTCCGTTTTTTTAACAAAATATCGAATAAATTGTGATCGAAGATAAAATCGGAAATGTCAATTTCGTATTTAACCCGCTCGTAGTTGCGGCGGCACTTCTCAACATCCACCTTTTTCCCCGTTTTCACGTCTGTACAAGTGCCGTGGGAAAATTCACCGTCATCCGATGCTAAATAATCATAGCTGTCAGAGAAAAACGTGTATGGAACAATTTCATGCCTAAAACCGACATACCCTTCCTTTTTGGTGGTCAAATCAAAACCGAGCTGATAAAGCGGCTTGTCAATGCCCATCAAAGAGCTAATCGTAGGGAAAATGTCCATTTGGCTGCCGATGACATCATATTCAACTGGTTTTGTTTGCTTCGGATAATGAATCACTAGCGGGATATTGAACATCGTCTTTTTATCGAACGTAATTCCCAGCAATTTCTTAAGTTCTCCCGCATTATCCGGAAGCGGACCATAATGGTCTCCATAGAAGACGAGCAACGTGTTGTCCCAAAGTCCCTTTTCTTTTAAATCTTGAATAAATTCCCCGAGCGCCTCATCCGTGTAATGCACGCTTTGCAAGTAATTGCCGGTCATCGTGTTTTGAAACTCTTTCGGCAGCGACAGCTTTTGCACTCTTGCAGGCAATTGAAACGGACGATGGCTTGATAATGTCACAATAAAGCCATAGAACGGCTGCTTTTCACTTTGTTTTTTATAAATTTCCGCCATTTTATGGAACATCGCTTTATCCGATATCCCCATTCCTAATATATCTGGAGAACCGATACTCGGGTGGCCCTTGTAATAGAAAACATCATATCCTTGCGACTTATACGCATTTTTTCGGTTCCAAAACTCCGGCGAATTCCCGTGGGCCGCACTTGTAATATATCCTTCCTCTTTCAACACAATCGGCAACGAATAAAACGTTTTGTCCACATAAGTGCGATAAGCTCCGTCTTTTCGGCTTGGATATAGCGAGTTATTCGCCACAAATTCCGCATCGGAAGTATTCCCGCGTCCGATCTGCAAGTAAATATGATTGAAATAAAGGCTTTCTTTAATGAGCTTGTTCAAATTCGGCGTCACTTCTTGGCCGTTCACCTTTAGCCCGACCACAAAATTGTTGAACGACTCAGCTTGGATCATAATCAAGTTTTTGCCTTTAGCGACACCGTAAAATGGCGAGTTTTTATGTTCCGCTTGCCGAGCTTGGAAATATCGCTTCATATCTTCTATTTTTTTCTTTTCCTCTGAAGTGAGAGAACGCTGCTCCGCAAACACTGGACTTTTTTCCATTAAATATTCATAAGTGTCGTACAAATGAGCCGAGACAGCTCCGGCCATGCCGACTTTCAGCTGATCGCTGAAATCGGCTTTAATTTGCCACGCTGGTACAAGAAGAAGAGCAATACCCGCAAGCAAACTAAGCGATGAGAAAGTGGTATTTTTTTTGCCCGATGCATAATCTTCGCCCCGTTGTAAAAACATATAAATCAATGCAATAAGCAGAACGACAAGACCGACAAAATAAAAACCGTCTCTCGGTTTAATGAGCGTGAAAATCGAATCGGCAATCGCATTCACTTGAGTGACCTGGCTAATCATCTCAATAGAGAGGATGCCGTCGTAATAACGTTCATAAACAACATCGCTGTAGATTAGAACGTTGAAGATGATATACAAACAAAGCGAAAAAATAAGCCCGCGCTTCTTGCCTGTTACCATGAGCGGACAAATACAGATGAGCGACAGACCGAAACTCGATAAAACCAAATTGATATAATTAACCTTTCCAAAAATCTCAGTCATCGAAAAGAAATTGACGCTTGCCATTCCGGCAAAAATAACAAGCCCCCATAATATATAAAGCAATCGGCGTCTTTCCAACCCTTTTCACCACCTAAATAACAAATGATTCATTCCTTACACCTTATATAGACAAGCTTCTTTGCTATTTTAACACATTTTTTACACCCATTTAATATTTCCTTAATATTTTTTAATATCCTTAAAAATTCAAGTTCATACAAAAATTGTTTGTTGGATTTTATAGTGCGTAGGTGCGAAAAAATAACTGCCAAAGATCGATTGACGATCTTTGGCAGTCATTTCTTTTTCAATCCTAATGCCGCACTTTCAGTCAGCAAGCAGGCTGCTATCAGATTATATGGTGCCCCTCATTATTTACTGGGCGAACGAAAGCAAAATTTTGTACAGAACGCTGCGTTTTGGATCTAATGTTGCCAAAAATTCTTCAAACGTCGCCTTTTCTGTCAAATAGCTGGAATAACGAATCTTTTCCGCCGTTACTGGCTTGTTAATATTCCACGTTTCCGTATTAACGCGCAATTGAATGCCTGTCAATCCGCTTTCATTATCGATTCCTACCACGTTCAAGTTCGCTGATGATTTTCTTTGGAAAAAGTTCTTATCAACGAAAAGATCGGTCTTTAAATAATTTTTCGTGCTGAACAGCTGTGATTTTTTCAACTCCGGCAAGCTTTGCGCCATTTCTGCCTGCAATTCCTTTAGCCCTTCTCTAAATTCAGCCAATGTCATACTAGAATTGTCTCCCGTTGCCTTATTGAATTCATTCATGGCATCGACCATTTGGGCAAGCGCCTTTTCATCCGCCAATAAATTGTTCACGAACGCCAACAGAAGCTCCGGCGCTTCGTTCGCATATATTTCTGCATGTACCTTATATCCTGCCACTTTGCTGCCATGCACGGTGTCCGACTTTGGTTGCACAGTGATATGCTTAGGGTTTGGCAGCTTTTCTACAATGGCATTAGTGATTTTTTTCTGAAAATCATGAATCCATTGTTCGTTCGCCAATGTTTCACTGCTTGTCGGAATCACGATCGGTTTCTTCGCATTATCGATTAAGTATACTGTCTTCGTTCGGTCGGCATAGAGGCGAAAAGGAATTTTTCCTTTCTGCAGAATGAGATTGCCGCTGATGGACATCGTGTTGAGATTTTGCATTTTCGTTGAAACTTCAAGCTTTGCATTATTCAACAAATCTAGCACCTTTAATAAATCTTTGTCCCGCACTTGCACCCGATTGTATATGAAGTGCCAAGACGCCGTCATTTTGCTTTCGCCGGACTTAATATTGGTGCTGTTTACAATCATTTGATTGAAATTAACACCTTTAATCGATTGGCAGCCTGTCATCAACAAGATGCATGCCAATAAAACAAAAACTAGTTTTTTCATTAGTACTCTCCTCCAAATCTACTACTCTCTAACTATTATTTTTTAAAGATATATGCTGTGCCGATAGAAAGCAGACAAAGCATATATGATGTGCAGAAAACGGTGTTGTTGAATCTAGAGCTGCTAGAATAAGAGGGATGCTTGACATTGCTGAGGATCATCGATGCAAAGAGTGGCAGTTAAAGAAAAGTTCACGAATTTCCAACGTGACCATGTATGAACCTTGAATAATAGTAAGAAAAACCCATAGATTATTTTACTATATTTTGTATATAAATGTAAATGTTTTTTATAAAAAATTACATAATTAGATATATATTTACATATAAAAAAGGAACCAGCACCCATTCGCTTCGGTTCCTTTCTCACAATGGCTATGATTCTATCTAAACACAGAATAAGGAATTTTCACTTCAGGCATTCCCGCCGCATAAGGAGCGACTTCATATTCAAAAAACTTAACGACGATGCCGTTGGAATTGAAATAAAACGGACGATCGTTGTTCATTTGGATTTCCGATAAGCTGTCCGTAAATATCATTTCACCGCGGTTGGCGCGATTCATTAAATCGGTCACCGCGTATTTTTTAATCTTGTTTAAACCTTGCTTCGTTTTTGCTACATCCCCTAGTTTTAACAACTTCCCTGTGCGAACATCAAAGTTGTACGACGTGACATTGCTCATTCCGTGGGCGCCGCCTGTATACATATAATCGTAAATCAAAAGGCTTAGCTGATGATTTTCGTTATATTTGACTTCGTATGACATGCTGTAGTCATAAGTGTACATTCCTTCTTCATCCGGTGGAACCGGATAGCCGTGTTCTTCAAGATAACGCTGGCGGTCCGTTTTCTCTTGTTCCTTCAGCCGAACGAGGGCATTGTAAGATGCGCGAACATGTTTTTGAATCGTTTCATTGATTTGATTTTCGGCTGATTTGTTCATTAAACCGGATACTTGCGGATAATCGATCGCATTTTTATATCGCTGCTTAACGATCGCAACCCCTAACGCCTGCCGCTTCTCTTTCGACGGCGTCTCATACTTCACGCGGCCGTCGCGGTCGACAAATTGTCCGACGCCAAGCCCTAGCTTCCCCGACAAGAACGTATACACGCGGTACACTTCACCCGGTTTTAATTTCTTCACAATCTCCTTTTCCGCACCGTTCAGCCGATACAATTCGGTTTGCTGTAGAACGGTCACCCTGCCAATTTGCCCTTTTTTCAACTCCTTGCCGTCCCATAACACCGTAGCCGACGCCATATGAGGCGAAAAGCTGCCAAACATAAGGACCGAACAAGCGGCAATCCCTAAAATGAGTTTTTTCACGGCATGCCCTCCCAGTATTTTCAATTATACATTGACACTTTACCATATTATAGAAAGTAGTTAAATATGAACTTTAAAAAAATTCGTTCAACGTCTCCGACACCCTCCTAGAAAACAACAGAATAGATTAAAAGGTTAGCAACAATTCACACTTATATCCGCTTGTACAATCAAAAAGGGGAATTTTTCTAAGTAAAAGCGCTGGTTTTTAAGGCGCAGCTTTAAAAATGAATAAATACATTTAGTAAATTTATAAACCAAAATATATAGAATAATATGGTATAATGTGTAATGTTATACATATAAGTTATATCTTAATAATTCGGTCCCCCCATTTCATAGTTAACCAACTTATAAAATTCACATCAAATCTACCAATACTATCCGTACGAATTAGAAGGGATGAAAATAATTGATATCTTTAAAAAACATAAAGAAATACTACAAACTAAACGATGAAAAAATTGAAGTTCTAAAGGGCGTTACCTTAAATCTTTATCCCGGACAAGTAACTTACTTATTAGGAGAATCAGGCTGCGGTAAGTCTACGTTGTTAAATATTATTGGCGGAATCGATAAAGCAGATGCGGGGGAATACTTATTTGACGGCCTGAACGTTAATGAATTTAATGAAAAGCAATGGGCATACTTTAGACGGAAAAAAATCGGATTTGTTTTTCAAAGTTTTAATTTGATTCCTCACCTTACAGCTCTTGAGAACGTCGAAATGAGCATGATTCTAGGAGGCAGATCCCAGGAACAACGCCGAAAAAAAGCATTAGAGCTTTTGAATATGGTAGGCTTAGGTGCCAAAGCTAATTATTTGCCTAGCCAGCTTAGCGGGGGACAAAAACAACGTATAGCAATCGCTCGAGCATTAGCGAACGATCCAGATATTATATTAGCTGACGAACCGACCGGAGCATTAGATTCGGAAAACTCTATACAAATCATGGGGATATTAAAAAATATCTCTGCTCAAGGAAAAATTGTATTAGTAGTCACGCACTCGCAAGAGCTATCCCGATTCGCGGACCGAATTATACGAATGAAGGATGGAGTCATAATTAATGTCGAAGAGCTCAATTCAAATATAAATATGAAGGAAAATATTAATAATCACGTACAAAAAAAGATCAACACAGGAAAAAGACTAAATTTATTAACCACATCCAAACTATCAATCCGAAATATAAAAAATAAAAAATGGAGAAATATTTTAACTGCTATAGGAGCGTCCATAGGGATTTTCGGATTAGCTATTATTACGTTTCTAGGAAATGGAGTCAAGGAAAAGCTATCCGGCTCTGTAGATGAAGCGGCGGCAAAATCATCTTTAAGCGTAGCAAATGAAGAATTTAATATTTTAACAGAAAAAGACTTAAATAAATTAAGTAAACTTCATAATATACAAAATATATACCCATATAATCCGTTTCAAATTAGCATTAAAGCTGAAAATGGGAATAAAGCTACTTCATCAGCTGAAAGTTTAGTTCCAAAGGAACACGCAAAGATATATGGAAAGCATTACGTAGTAAAAGGCACGTTTCCTAATGAACAAAAGAATGAGATCGTACTGCCTGAACGAATTGCGCAGAAGCTATTCAAGAACCCCGAACAAGTGATTGGAAAAAATGTTTCCTTAGTCGTACAATTGATGTCCTTAAAGGAAGTTTATCCAACTGTTAAGATCAATGCAAAGATAACAGGACTACTGAAAAACAACTCTATTCCTTTGCTTGATACTGCAGGAATATCTTACGGGTTATCTAGACAGGTCATGAAAGAATCAACCGGCAATAACAATGCAGCCTTATCTTTTACGATCATTCCTACGTCTGTTAATGATATAGATTCTTTAAAGAAAAATATTAAGAAAATGGGATATAAGGCGCAAACTGACGAAGAAAGCCAAAATGAAATTGATCAATATGTTTCTTTAGCGAGCATCGCGTTAGGTATGCTGTCAAGCATATCTCTAATCGTTTCGTCAATTATGATCGGCATCGTTTTATATGTTGGTGTTTTAGAGCGTACTAGGGAAATAGGTATATTAAAAGCAATCGGGGCTCTTCGCTCTGATATTCGCCGAATATTCGTTACTGAGGGAATGATAATAGGCCTCATTGGTGGAATTTTAGGAGTTTTAGGTTCAGTTATTGTAGGTAAAGCCTCAAACTATGTTATCGAAACAGTGATGCATAAAAATAATTTAGATCTTTTTCAGTTTAATTTCATTCAAATGTTATTACTCATCATTTTCAGTGGACTACTAGGCATTCTAGCTTCATTTATTCCGGCTCATAAGGCTGCTAAACAAAATGCTGTAGAAGCCTTGCGTTATGAATAATATTTTTAGAGGTGCAAAGAATCATGAAATGGCTAAACATTGTCTTTATCTTAACTGTAGGTGCGGTTCTAGCTTATAAATTTTCAACCGGCCAAAAAGTTAGCAACTCGGCTCTAGCAATAGCAATTTTCTTTATGACTACAAACTTTATCGGATTATTTAGAAAGCATAAAGTGGATGAGCAATAGCAAAATCAAAAACATACCTCCTTCCATAACTGACCTATAGTGAAAAAACTAGACACTCTAATCACAAAGTGAAGCCTTAGAACGGTCCTCGCCAGGCTTCACTATTTATTTTCTAATTCTTCCAAAGCAAAGCCGCGATTATGATTATTTTGTCATATCTCTCATATAAATGATGATCGCGTATAGGAAACGTACGTCGCGAAGGAATAAATTTCAGTAGTGGGTCTTGTTAATGCTTGAGTGGTTTCGCTCGTTTTAGTAATAAACGGTTGATGGTTTGATACTTACTCATTCTTTCGCTCCTAAAATAAAAATAGCCTCAATTCCCCGAAGAGAATTGAGGCGAGTTAAAGTGTATGGAATTTGCATCCAATGTTCATAATTATATTAAATGCCTAGTGTTTTGACACGGTTTCTTAAAGTAAGATTACATACTGATATTAGATTTACTAAACTTAAATATAAAATATAAAAAGAAAAGCCCCGCAGAGATTTCTCTCCGCAGAGCTTTCTTAATATAATTAATAACTATTTAATAACGATTTCTTTAACATTTGCAATGTTGCCGTTAGCATCGGCTAAATCTAAAGTAGGTGCTGCTACTAATTTTACTACTTTTCCAGCTGCAAGTTCATCTGAAAGATCAGTATTAACTGTGAAATCGATAGAAGTTCCTGCAGCACCAGTAGTAACAGTCACTGTTGTAACTTTAACACCATCTACATATAATTCGAAGTCATTGGCATCAGCTGCACCAGAAGCGATTGCTTCTGAGAAATTAACCGTAATAACAGAAGAAGTTGCTCCTAGAGACTTAACTGACGAACTTGTTACAGATGGACGAGTGTTTTCAGTAATCAAAATATTTTTTGTTTCAGTATTCATTTGAGTTACATTAGAGCTGTAACCTGTTACACCACTAACTGTTACATTATAATAACCAGTGGCTTCAACTGTGTTATCGGTAATGTACACACGTACTACCGCTTTTGCGCCAGCAGCATTGGCTGTAGTTGGGTTATTATAAGTTAATACAGCTTCCTTAACTGTTGCACCTTCGATTGAATAGTTTGCAATATTAGTAGCAGTTGCTGGATTTACAGCATCAGCAAACCGTACATCAATATATGCTCCCTTTGCATCAATACCATAAACAACTGGGTTAGCTGAAATGAGTGCTAACTTATTAGTTGTTGAGCTAGTGCTATTCGAGAAGGAAACAGTTTTAGCAACTGAATCATTCTGGAATGCATCTTTAAAGAAACCAGCTGGGATATCTACCGTGTAATTTACGCCTTCTTTAATAGCACTAGTGCCATCATGTAGCTGAATGTAAACTACTTTTTTATCGTTAGAATCAACATTGATTTTTGCAGCTGGAATTGTCACTGTTTGTTGTACACCGTACTCGTCAATATACTTTAATGTTAACGCAGTTCCAACTTTTGATACCTCTTCACTGAATGTAACTTTAAGGTTATTTAGACCACTAACTCTAATTACCTCAGTGCTAACCACCTGTGGCGCAATTTTATCATGTGAAAAGCTAACTGTTTGGCTGAATACATCATTAGTGTTCTTGTTTAGATCCTCGACTGCACCTGCCGCAAAAGCAATAACTCCACTTGTTGTTGTGCTTGGCACTGTAATATTTAAAGTTGTCTTGTCATTAGAATCTACTGTCACATCCGCTGTAGTTAAAGCAACACCGTTAAATGAAACTTTAGTAGCATCTAAAAGTTTAACGGATTCTGAAAACTTAACTTTAACTGTAGTAGGTGAAGTAGATACAACCGATGTTACAACAGGTTTAGCTTTGTCTGCGTCACTAATAGTAATTTTAGCTGTTGAAGGAACAGAAATATTACTACCAAAGTCAGTAATCGTTGGGAAGTTAACTGTAATTTCTTTATTTACTGCTGTTGCCGAATCAAATACTACAGTGAATGATTTACCGTCTGCAGATAAACCATAACCAGTTGCACTTGTATTAAGAGTTACAGCACTACCATCTGCATAGTTTGCAGTTACTGTACCTACAGATGTTACAGGCTCAGAGAAGTTGACTTTATAAGTATACTTATCTACATAAGTAACACCTGTAATTGAAGCACGAGTTGTATCGTCATAATTAAATGCAGTTGTGTAGTTTCCAACTTTCTTACCGTTAGTTGCTTCGAACTTATCAGCAATAATCTCTAAAGAATGAGTTCCTTCCCAATTAGTTGCTGATCTAATAGTAAGTTCTTTGCCATCTGAGCTCAGAGAAGCTTCTAAAGAGTCAGCAGCTCCACCATCAACTTTAACCGTTCCGTCAACTAATGTGCTAACACCAGACACTGTTTCGATTACAGAATCCTTTTTAAGAGGAACATTAAATTTAACAACTAATTCTTTAGCATTAACCGCACTTACACTCACAACTTTAGGCGTTACTTTCGCCTCATAAGCAGCTTTAACAGTTGTTTGTAGAGCTGTTAATTCTGCTTTTAATTGAGCCACTTGTGGGAACCACTTGTCAGCATCTGCTAATGCTTTTTCAGCATCTTCTAATTTATCAGCTTTTACTGCCGCATCAGCAGCTGTAAGTTTCATGTAAACTGTTACGTCGTAGATTAAGCCGTTTTTCGTAGTTGTAGCGGCATCAATGTTTTCAAGCAATGCAGCGCGAACACCTGCACCGTAGATCGGTTTTACAAGAGCTGCAGCGTTCTTTAAAGCTGCAGAAAGTTGATGATAGTTGCTTTCTACTTTTGCAAGATCTTTCGCAGCCACAGCATCTTTTAGCGCTGCATGAAGCGTTTCAACTTTCGCTAAAGTGCCGTACGCTTTAATGTAGTTTTTACCGCCGTTTACAACGTTGTCTTTGTAAGATTTCTCTAAGTCTGCTAAGTAAGCGTCTTTCTTTTTACCGCCATACTTTTTCACAGTCGCAACAGCGTTAGCGTAAGCTTTGTCTGCAGCAGTAACTTTAGCTTGTACGTTTTTCACGTCAACAAGCTTGCCAGTTGTTGCAACAGATTTGTAAGAGTTGTAAACTGCCTTGAAAGATGTTTTCGCTTGTTTTACAACCGCATCAACGTTCACAGCCGCTTCAGAAGCATGAGGGTTTGCAGCTACGAACGCGCTTGCCGCAACAGCGCTTGCAGTTGCAAGTTTAATAGCTTTCTTTTTGTCCATAGAATAGTACGTCTCCCTTCTCTATATCTCCATTTAGAGCAATGAGTACTAAACATAGATTAGTAGAGTCATTGCCTAAAAAGGTCCAACGAGGTAAAAAACTCCTATTAACCTATTACTAGGCAATAGTTGCAAATGGTGCGTATGTTGCTATATCTTGATGTTTTTTCCCCATCGCTCCACATCTTCTATAATAATACATTTTTCTCGCGATTTCTAGTCTAAAATACAAATTTTTTTGTCAATTCTTGTATCAAACCCATTACAAAATGATTAAAAAATGAGTTTCACAACAACGCACACTATACATCATTATGATTATTTTCCCAAGTATAGAACTTTTTTTGGTATATACATAGTTTGAACCAAGGTTTATTTTACCATTAACCTTGAAATTTTTTCAATATTTTTTAAAACTTATAAAATGATAAATTCAAGGCATATGCTAAACAAAAAAAGAGCACCTGAAATCGGTGCCCTTTACAGCAAGTTAATTAACGCTTTTTTATTTTCTTGCAGCTGGTTATATAATTTGTCCGTTTTTTCTTTCAAGCTTTTGATTTCTGGTTTGTTAGTCCCGAATTTCTTTTCCAACGCGCGGATTTCATTTTTCACCGCTTGCAATTCGTTAGAAAGCGCACGCAGCTTGCCGATTAACTCATCGATTTGTTCTTGTTTTGCTTCTTCGCTCTCATCTTCATCATCACCAGGTTGTTCTGTAGAAACCGTTGTTTTGGCTTCTGTGGACGTTTGTGTGCCTGTCACAGAGGAAGAAGCTGTAGAGTCGGTTGATACCGTACCGGTTTGGTTCGCATCGCTTGGCTGCGTTTGATCTGTTGGCGTTGTTGTATTTTGTGTTTGGTCTGAAGGAGTTGTTGTATTCGTTTCGTCTGCTGGTGGCGTATTTGTTTCTGTTGGCTTGCTCAGCTCTTGAATGTCAGCAGCTACGCTTTTCATTCGCTCTTCGATTTTGCGAAGCTTTTTATTTAATTCCGCCACTTTATTTGCGAGCATTTGTTGCTCTTTTTTCATTTGTTCTTGTTTTTTCTTTTCTAGTTCCTGTCTTTTCTTTTCTTCGTTTCGCTTCTCTTCGCTTTTCCTGTTTTCTTGCTTCTTAATTGTCACTTGCACTTTTTGCGATTGCTTCACCCGCACTTCTTGTTTTCCCTCATGCTTCTCAGCGAATGCAGGTGATGCGACAAGCATGGATGCTAGTAAAATTGGCAATCCTTTTTTGAACATTACCGTTTCCTCCTTGATGTTTGATTGGGTAATGGCAGCTGGCTGGCATAGGTATCCCCTTAGCCCCTATAGCTTTGTGACGCTAAGTTTCCTTAGCTGTACCCTTGTACATAATTATAGCAAAATTCTGTTACTATAAAAGTCGTGCAAAATCCCTATTTTTCTAGCAAATATATGCAAAAATGAGAGACCTTCTCTATGAAGGCCTCCCATCAATTAATCTAGCTTTTCGATTTGGACCGGAAACGGGTTGCCAAGCTCCGTTCCCACCACATCGTAGCGATCGTCAAGCAACAAGCCTACAAAGCGAAGCTCGCCTTTAAAGTTGCTTGGGTCATTGGCGACTGTAAATTGAAATTGAATATAGTAATCATCGTTGTTCACAAGCTGCTCAGCGATGTCTTCGATTTCGCTCTTTGGTACTTTGTATTGCTCTAGGTACGAAATCGTTTCTAAAATTTGGTCATAGTAATCGTCGAAATAG
The DNA here is from genome assembly GCF_000620165.1 of Anoxybacillus tepidamans PS2. Classification (GTDB taxonomy): domain Bacteria; phylum Bacillota; class Bacilli; order Bacillales; family Anoxybacillaceae; genus Anoxybacteroides; species Anoxybacteroides tepidamans_A. Next base: position 32,492 of record NZ_JHVN01000009.1, on the reverse strand, counting down.
ACGCGCAGCGTGACGACATTGCCATCAATCGTCCCTTCTACCGGAAGCGGATCGTTTTCCGTGAAGAAGTACCAGCCCGAAAGTTCGTTGCCTCTTTGCTTTTCAATGAAAAATGAGACGTGCTCTTTGCCGCTTACGAGCTCATAGTCTCCCTTTAACGATTGCTTGATTAAAAGAGTAAATTGCTCGGGAGACAGCGGAACGTATTGAACGTTAGCCGCTTTCTTTACATAGAGGCCGCCGCCCAGGCTGTAAAAGAGCGATCCTTGGACGATTTTACTGCTGTAGACGCGGTATTGCTGTCCTTTTTTCAACGTGCGAACGGCGTTCATTTTGTTTTGCTTCCATTCGTACAACGGCGCATCTTTGACGATGACGATTTTGCCGATCATTCCTTTTTTCAGTTCTAAATTGCCCCATAGCGTTTTCGCTTCGGCCGTTTGTCCGCTCTGACCAAATGAACCGACCGCGACAATAAATGCGATTACTAAACATGTCAGCCATTTTTTAATCATCTTATGGACCCCCAAAAAGTAATCATACGTTTATTGTAAACCGAGCGGCTAAAAACAGGAAATATTTTTTTACATTATTTCACTAATAATCTATGAATCTCCTCTGATGCTCCGTTTTCATAGTAAAGCCATCCGTCTTTTACAAACAGCGGAATGGCGTATTGATTCGTGACCGCCTTGACCGCTTTGCTAGCTACATCTAGCTGATAAATCCAACCGCCTTTTGAGTAGTTGCTGAAATAAATCGTGCCGCCAGATGCGACAGGATCGTAAGCGCGGTCGACCGTAAGCCTGTCCTTTCTTGTTCCATCGATGTTCATTTTGTATAATCGCTCGTCGATGTTTGTGTAGTACAGTTCATTGCCAGAGCGCACAACACCTGTCATCGCTGAAAAATAAAGATATTTTTTGCTTGCGGCAAACGGGGTGTCTTTGCGATTCCACTGATGGTCTTTAGCCAGCTGCTGTTCCGGAATGAGAAAATACGTTAAATCGTACCGTCCCCCTGGCTCGTCCCGGTCGTCCCATGTCGCGTCAATATAATAGTCGTCTTGATTGATGCGGACGACATTCCACGCGTGCGGTTCACCGCTGGCTGTTCCGGTGACCATTTGCGACATGATCCCTAGCTTTGCTAGCAACAGTTGGAGTGCCTGGGCGTATCCTTCGCATACTGCCGTTCCCTTCACAAGCGCCCCGTAGGCGGTATACGACAGAAGCGGAATCGTGCCGCGTTCGTAGTTTTCTCTGTCATAGCGCGCATGCTGGACGACAAATTCATGGGCAGCATACACTTTTTCAAGCTCCGTTTTTGCGGTTTTATTAATGTCAGATACCGCACGATTAACAACCGCATTAAGTTGATCGCGCATCGATTGGATTTGTTTTTTTGGAAAAGCATATTCATATTCGAGCGTGCCGTCTGAGTAATAATAGGCGTAACGGCTATAAAAAATCTCAGGGTGCTCATGGAGTACTTGCACGTACGTATCAAACACATCGCTTGCCTTTGAACTGTAGCGGGCCACGTTAACCGAGTCGTCTAAATTCAATAGCGACGCGACAATCGCATCGTACAGCTTTTTCGCCTTCGCCGCTTCCATTTGTTTTTGTTTCGACGGTGTTTCGTACCGAATGTTGGCATTTTTTGCCACCCAGGCGTTTCCGCCAAGATTATATTGGCCCCCGTATTGCTTGTCATATCCGTAGACGCCGTATTGCTCGTTCGGCTTAAGCTTCCGAATGGCCACTAACTGGCCATTGTCCCGCCGCCATAATGTCGTTTCTTTCAAAACGGTGAGGCGGCCTGTTTGTCCTTGCTTCAATTCGATGCTTCCCCACATCACTTTCGCTTCCGCTGCGGGGCTAAAAGAAAACAGCAAAGACACTAGCAACAAAAGAACAATGTTTCCTCTCCCCATAACACGTTCCTTCTTTCTTTATTTTGTTTGGCAAATGCTCGAAAATACCGGTGCTCGTCCGATGGAGATATACGTAATATTCGCGTTTCTTGCCTCTTCAAGCGAATAGCAGTTGCGCCCGTCGAGAACAATGGGGCTATGCATGTGTTTGCGAAATTCAGAAAGCGGTGTTTGTTTAATTTCATCCCATTCCGTTACGATGAACGCTGCATCGGCGCCAGAAATGGCTTCGGTGATGGTGTCCGCGTATTGAACGGATGGCGGCAGCTGCTTTTTCGCGTTATCGGTCGCGACAGGGTCGTAAGCGACAACGGACGCCCCCTCGCCGATTAATTTTTTCGCCATGACGAGAGAAGCGGCCTCCCGCACGTCGTCTGTATTCGGCTTGAACGCCAAACCAAGAAGCGCTACTTTTTTGCCGCGTAGGTTTCCTACGTATTGCTTCGCCTTGTCGATTAAGATGGATTGCTGTTTGTTGTTGACTTTAATGACGGATTCTAATAATTCAAAATGGTGCTGTACGTTGCCGGCGATTTGCACAAGCGCTTTCGTGTCTTTCGGAAAGCAAGATCCGCCGTAGCCAATGCCCGCTTGCAAAAACTGCGGACCGATTCGTTTGTCGAGACCGATGCCGCAAGCGACATCATCGATATTCGCCCCGACTTTTTCGCATATGTTGGCAATTTCGTTAATAAAGCTAATTTTTGTCGCAAGAAACGCGTTGGATGCATATTTGATCATTTCAGCGCTTTCAATGTCTGTTTTCATAATTGGGATGCCGAGCGGTTCGTACAACCTAGCCACTACATCGGCCGCTTCTTCATCTTCCTTGCTTGCGCCAATGACGATTCGGTCGCCGTGAAACATGTCGTAAATCGCCGAGCCCTCGCGCAAAAATTCGGGATTCGATACGATGCTCGTCCGCAAAAACGGCGGCTTCAGCTGTTCAGCCATCCGGCGAATGCGTTCGTTCGTCCCTACAGGCACGGTGCTTTTTGTGACGATAATCACGTCTTTTTCGATATGGCGCACGATCGAGCGGACCGCGTTCTCTATGTACGTCAAATTCGCGGACCCGTCTTCGTTTTCCGGTGTGCCGACCGCAAGAAAAATCACATCCGCTTTTCCGTATGCTTCTTTCTCGTCCGCCGTAAAAGAAAGTCTCCCTTCCTTCATATTTTTTTCGATCAACTCTTCAAGCCCTGGCTCATAAATCGGCGAGCATCCCGCTTTTAAGAGCTCGATTTTCGTTTCATCTATATCAAAACATGAAACTGTATGTCCGATGTCCGCTAGACACGTTCCCGTCACAAGTCCTACGTACCCTGTTCCCGCCACTGCAATATTCACGGCTGTTCTCCTCTCCGTATAATCTGTTATGTCTATCTTACACTATTTTGCATTCTTCCGTCAGGCGTACAGCATTTCCATTTATTTATGGTCCGTGCCAAAAATTTTTATCACCGAGTTAGGGCACAATAGGTAAAAAAGAAGGAGAACGAATATGAGCGAACACCGCCAGCGAATGAGCCGCCGCATATGGATGATCGGAGGCATTACCGTCCTGCTTCTTTTCGGAGCAGCTGAAGGATATCGTTACTATATGTATCAGAGCATTCAAAAAACCGCCCAGCAAATCCATGAGCCGATCGAGCGCCCCGTTGTACAAAAACAACAGCGTCCAAAGCCGGCGGTTTTAAAAAAACAAACCCCGATTTCGTTTTTATTAATGGGGGTCGATGAACGAAAAGGCGATCGGGGGCGGGCGGACTCGCTGATCGTGTTAACGGTCAATCCCAATGAAAAATCGATTAAAATGGTCAGCATTCCGCGCGATACACGAACGGAGATCGTCGGGAAAGGAAAGCTAGATAAAATTAACCACTCCTACGCGTTTGGCGGGGCGGGGATGACGGTGGCTACCGTGGAAAAATATTTGGACATTCCGATCGATTATTACATTAAAGTGAATATGGAAAGCTTTAAAGACATCGTCGATGCGGTCGGGGGAGTGACCGTGAACAATCCGTTTGCCTTTACATATAACGGAACGAGGTTCGAAAAAGGAGCGATTACGTTAAACGGGGCAAAAGCGTTAAAATACGCGCGCATGCGCTATGACGACCCGCGCGGCGATTTCGGTCGCGAGGATCGGCAAAAACAAATCATTGAAGCGGTCATTCAAAAAGGGGAAAGCCTGTCTGCTTTCGTCCATTACGACGACTTGCTCGCGGCGGTCGCTAAAAATGTAAAAACCAACTTAACGCTGCAACAAATGAAGGAAATCCAGTCGCAATACAAAGAAGCGCACGAGCACGTTGAACAGCTTCATTTGAAAGGGCGCGGCACAAAAATCAACGGCATCTTCTATGTCGTGATCCCCGAAAAGGAGCGGCTCTCTGTATCGGACACGTTAAAAGCACATTTAGAAATGAAGCCAAAACGGACTGGCTCCTAAAGACAGCCAGTCCGCCTCCATTACCAATATCTTTTCGCTCCTAGGTAGCGTTTACTCCAATATGAGCTGTTAAATGTGCTAATCGTGACGCCAGTGGAGCTTCCGCTATGGAGAAATTGATTGTTGCCGATATAAATGCCCGCGTGGGAAGCGCCCGTCCCTTCCGTCTGGAAAAAGACGATATCGCCGACAGACGGAGTCGCAACGCTTGTCCCGCTGTTCCACATCGTCGCCACCGTGCGCGGGAGTGTAATGCCTTGCTGGCCAAAAAGATAGTAAATCAAACCGCTGCAGTCAAATCCTTCTTCCGGCGTCTCGCCACCCCATACATACGGCTTTCCTAATAACGGCGCGGCGTCAGCCACGAGCTCGATCGGGTCAAACTTCTTTGCTGGCGCTTGCGCAATCAGGCGTTGATACGTTTCAGCATCAACCGTTCCAGTCGCCTTTAGACTGACGCTTTGTTGGAATTTTTTCACCGCTTCGGCTGTAGTCGTCCCGTAGTAGCCGGTGATTTCCGGATATGTAAAATGCCCGAGCTGCTTGAGTTTCGTCTGCACCTCTTTCACTTTATCGCCGCTTGAACCAATCGTTAAGTAGATGGACGGAGGTGCCGAGACAGGCTGCGCCTTTTTAGTAAGAGCGGCTTGAAGCTTTGAAAGCGTCGTGTTGTCAGCGATGCCGGTCACAGGAAGCCCTGCTTGCTTCTGAAATTTTTTCACTGCGTCCGCTGTGACCGTTCCGTAGTAGCCGGTGATTTCCGGGTATGTAAAGTAGCCGAGCGTTTTTAATTGCTGCTGGAGCGTTTTGACTGTGTCGCCTTTTGTCCCCACTTTTAATGCTGTTTTTGCCGCAGTCTGTCCCACCTTTGGGGTAGCCGATGCCTTTTGAGTGCTGGATGTAGCTTTTAGTTTTGCATACGTTTTGTCGTCAACCACTCCGGTCACCGGAAGATGGACAGACGCTTGAAATTTTTTCACCGCTGTTTGCGTAATGGTGCCAAAATATCCCGTGGCAGTCGGATATGTAAAAAAACCTTTCGCTTTTAACAGCTGCTGTACTTCTTTAATTTGTGGATGGCTCATGCCCAGCTTCCACTCTGCCGCTTTTCCCGTTGCCGGTAACACAAACAGCGCTGAAGCAAAAGCCGACGTCACAATGACGTGTCTCGTCTTCCACCTCATTATTTCTCTCCCTCCTTTAGCCGTTCGCCATGTCGAAAAAAGGAATCCAATAGTTGGATTCTTTTTTTCGACTGGCGCTAGTTTTAGTATACCGAAACTTCCTTTTTCATTGGAAGATACTTTTGTTATAATTCTTGTATAAATGGGAGATAACATGATGAGAATGGGAGAATGTAGACGATTGGGAAAGGATGAACACGATTGCTGCAAACAAGTTTGTCCAAAGCGATGCTAGATGAAACAGCGCGCCGAATTCGAGAAGAACTTACCTTTCCCGCTTATGAAGACGCCTTGAAAAAAGGATTAAAGCTATACCGGGAAGGTTTCGTATATAACGCCATCTTAGTAGAAAAAGAGATTGTTCAAGCCAATGTGTTTGATGAAAAAGTGTATAAACCGGTCATCCATTTAACGGATCTTTCGCAAAGCCATTGTGAGTGCAGCACCTTTTTATGCCCGCACCTCTTGGCGCTCTTTTTTTATTTGTACGCCAATGTCAGCTCTGTCGGCGAACTCGTCCGCAAATGGAACACAAAACAGCCTTCCGTTCCGCCGAAGCTGGCGAAAGCGAGCGAAATCGCCCAGCGATCTGCTTCTGTCAGCGATTGGCACGAACAATTTCAAAGCGCCTATGAACAATTTTTAAGCCAATATCGCACGATCGACTATTGGTTTGCTCATCATTTGTGCGACCGTTTCTTCCCATCTTTGCTTGACAAGGCGCCTTACGCAACCGTAGAAAAACGGTTTTACCACCTTCACGCTGCATTATTTACGTTTTGTCGCCTTATAGAATATGGAGAGCACTTCGAGCGCCTTTCTTACCAGCGCTCTTATTGGGAGTCGGCCGTATCTGACTTTACCGGCATTATTCGCAACAAATGCGGCTCCTTGTTGAACACAGACATTTCGCCATCGTATTTGGCGCTTCTAGAAGACAGCTGCGAATACGCACGCGCCGCCTTATTTGCCGGTCAAGGGTTCACGGAAATGCGCGTCCGCGTGTATCAAATCGTCTGGAACGTCTTTGCTGCGAAAGGGCTGTCGATTGAACAGGAGCAAGAGAAGCTGCAAAAAGAAAAAGAGAATGATGCCGCTCGGTTTGAATGCTCGATCGCCTTAGCGCATCTCGCTTTTCTGCGCGGCTCTGATGAAGAAGTATTTGACCTTACAAAAAATATGGACGCACCAGACGTTCTTTATTATACGATGTTCTGGCTTCGCGAGTTAGGCCGCCTGGGCCAATGGATGCGCATGAAAGCCTGGTGGAGCCCGCTTATTGACGTAATAAATTCATTCCATGCTTTCTCTTATAACTACAAAATGCAAATGACACAAGAAATTCTTTATTTATTGGAGCAGTATACAGACGCTACCGGGGATTCAAGCGACTACGAACAATTTTTACAATTATTGCTGCCTTACAGCGCTTACGATTACAGCCATTTTCTGATATCGAGAAAGCAATATAAAAAATGGGTTGATTTGCATTTAATCGCCGGTGTCGAAATTGAAAACATTCACCGCTTATTTCTAACTGCGATTGAAAAGCACGACCGTTCGTTATTGCTGCCGCTCTATCACCAAGGCGTGCAAAAAATGATTCAAGCGAAAAATCGCCAGAGCTATAAACGGGCCGTGAAATATTTAAAGAAAATGCGTGCGTACTACCGCGCGTTAAAGCGCTACGATGTATGGCTCGAATATCGCGACAGGCTGCTTGAAGAAACAAAGCGTCTCCGCGCCTTCTACGAAGAACTGCAGAAAGGAAAGTTGCTTAATGATTAGGACATGTACCCTCTCATGCCGTTGGCTCGATGAAGAAAGCTCCTTTTTTCTTTATAGCGACTCCTCTTTACACATATGGAAGCCGATCGTGTTTTCGTGGCATGAGGAAAGCTTTTATGGGACGTTTTTGCCAAGCAGAAAAATCGGAGACGACGAAGGAGTTTTGTTATCCCCGTGGGAAGCGGTCACGCTTTTCGCTCTTTCGGCAGAAAATGAATTAGCACAGATTGAGTGGGATGAATCGACGTCCATTTGGCGCCAATGGGCCAAAACGATTGTTGATGACATTCACGAGCGCCGCTTGATGCCTGACTTCGCCGCTTGGAAACATGGAGCGTTCGGATGGAAACGAAAAGATGAAACAAACGAAGATCCATTTTTGACAAAATGGCGCTCTCTGGCGATGATGGATTGGATTCGGCGCGATCGCAATCTGCGGGAAACATGGGAAGAGATTGTTGACACCTATCCGCTGGTTATAAGCGAAGAACGGTACTGGATTGCTAATGAGGACGACTGGCTGTATGAGATCGGCTGGAGCGGCGATCGCCCGCCGTTTACAACTGCCTTGCGCTTAACCGAACCGGAGGAAGGCGCATCTAGTTGGACGTTGGAAACGACGCTGATTGCGGACGATACAAACGAAATGTTCATCTGGAAAAAAGATATGGCTTGGCCTGAACCGTGGCAAGCGTATGAACAGGCCGTACCGCGCGCCCATCGCCTTTGGCTGCGCATCGTTCCATGGCTGCGTGATGAGGATGGAGAGCTTTTATCTTCCTTAAACGACGATCAGGCATGGCGCTTTTTATCAGAAGCAAGCGAGCAGTTAATGGAAGCAGGAGCGCGCATCTTGCTCCCGTCTTGGTGGGAGTCGGTAAAACAGACGCGACTGATGCTGAAAGCGAAAGTGAAATCGAAAGCCAAATCCAATCAAGCGATGCTGGGGCTTGAAGCGCTCGTCGATTTCGACTGGAAGATTGCCACAAACAGCATCGAGCTGAGCGAAGAGGAGTTTGCGAGGCTCGTGGAGCAAAAACGGCGACTGATGAAAATTCGCGGACAATGGATCCACCTTGATCCTATGCTCATTCAGCGCATGCAATGGCTGATGAAAAAAGCGAAAGAAGAAGGATTGTCCATCCGCGATGTGCTGCAGCAAGCCTTTTTGCAGGAAGAAAACAGCCAGACGGCCGCAGAGGACGACGAATGGCAACATTTCAAAATCGATTTGGACCGCAGCTTTCAGACGCTCGTAAAACAATTGACCAATATCGATTGTATTCCGTCTGTTGCGATTCCCGCTTCGTTCAAAGGAACGCTGCGACCGTACCAGCAGCGTGGCGTCGATTGGCTTCTCTTTTTGCGCCGCTTCCGCCTTGGCGCCTGCTTAGCCGATGACATGGGGCTCGGAAAAACGGTACAAATGCTGGCCTATTTCACATACGTCAATGAGCAGGAGCGAACAAACCGGCCATTTTTGCTCATCTGTCCGACAAGCGTGCTCGGCAACTGGCAAAAGGAATGCGAGCGATTCGCTCCCCATTTAAAAATCTACGTTCATCACGGCGCCAACCGCGCCAAAGGAGAACAGTTCGCCAAAGCGGCAAACGAAGCCGATCTCGTTCTTACCACCTACAGCTTAGCTCATTTAGATTGCGAGGAACTTTCCTCTGTTCAGTGGGATACGATTTGCCTAGACGAAGCGCAAAATATTAAAAACGCCGATACAAAACAGGCGCGCGCCATCCGCAAATTCAACGGCGGGCATAAAATCGCCCTTTCCGGCACACCGATGGAAAACCGCTTAAGCGAACTTTGGAGCATTTTCCATTTTATCAATCCCGGCTACTTAGGAAGCCAGGCGCAGTTCCAACGCCGCTTTGCTGCGCCGATCGAAAAAGAGCGCGACGTGGAAAAAGTGGCGATGCTGCAAAAGCTGATTCGCCCGTTTTTACTGCGGCGAACGAAAACGGACGAAGCGATCGCCCTCGATTTGCCGGACAAACTCGAACAAAAAGAATATTGCCCATTGACCGCCGAGCAAGCGTCATTGTATGAAGAGCTTGTCCAACAGACGCTGTCTCGCATCGAAAAAGCGGATGGCTTCGAACGGCGCGGCATGATTTTGCAAATGCTAGGCCGCCTCAAGCAACTGTGCAATCATCCGGCGCTTTATTTGAAGGAGGAAAATCCAGCCGACATTTTAGCGCGGTCTCATAAATTAGAGAAACTGCTCGAGCTGGTAGAACAAATTCGGACAAACGGGGAAAGCTGCTTAATTTTTACGCAATATATTGAAATGGGCAACATGATTCAACAGCTGCTTGCTTCCCATCTCGATGAACGAGTTGCCTTTTTAAACGGCAGCGTCCCGAAAACAGAGCGCGACCGAATGGTGGAACAATTCCAGTCCGGTGCGTTTCATGTGTTCATTTTATCTTTAAAAGCCGGGGGAATCGGATTGAACTTAACAGCCGCTAACCACGTCATTCATTTCGACCGCTGGTGGAACCCGGCTGTTGAAAACCAAGCGACAGATCGCGCCTATCGCATCGGCCAAAACCGGTTTGTCCACGTGCACAAACTCATTGCCGTCGGAACACTAGAAGAAAAAATTGACGAAATGATCGAACGAAAGCAATCACTGAATGAAGAAATTATTCAAAGCGAAGCGTGGATTACCGAACTGTCCAACGATGAACTGCGCGAGTTGCTCGTTCTGCCGACAATGAATCATAAAGGAGCGTCATGATGAAGAAACAAACGAAACCAAAACAGCAAGAAACAAAAAAACAAACAGCTTGGGAGAAACTATGTGAACAAATGGCGCAAAAAATCACTGAAAGCAAAGAGCGCCGCCGCTAACATGAAATGGGATATCCCGCTTGTATCGGGGTATCCTTTTTCTTTCGGACGAACCGGCAATGCATATACGAGGCTGCTAGCGCTTCTGCTTCGCTCGAAACATCGAAAAATAAGCGACCTGATTATTTTGGCAAATATAAATCGATTGCAGGATATGATAAATGAGCTGCCTTTCGATGGCCAGGAGTTCGTTTGTATAGAGGAGTTTATATTTTTGTTGAAGGTCGTTCCATTCATAAGAGGTTACCACAATCGCACGTTTCTTTAAATCAAGCTTCACGGAAAACATATAGCGTTGATTGACAGATTTAAATAAAAAATACAGCCGCGCATGCTCTTGACATTGAACCGTTCGAAATCGAACTTCCCCGTCCATGGCTGCAAATGTCTCCTTTTCTTGTTTTAAAAAGCGAAGCGAATCGGCGAAGTTCGTCGGTGCAATCGTAGCCAAACGCAAAGATAGCGGGCTTTTAATCTCTTTAATAAACACTCGACATGTATGTAAGGAACGTTGTTTTGCTTTTCGTTCACTTACGATTAAATCGGCTAGATAAATATTCACACATACCCTCCTCTATGAGTAAATATTTATCATTTATTGATTATTTTAACAACAGGCGATTTCCTACAAAAGTTCCCCGACTCCCCATTTTTGTTCCTTTTATGAACTTTTACAATTTTGTTCTTAAAAAGAACCATTTCTTTCGCCACTATTCCTTATCTTAAATGTACCGTCATTTTCATAGAGTTGTGGTGAACCATATGACAAAGCTTGCCGATCATCTGAAATATTTACGAAAACAGCGAAATTGGACGCAAGAGGATGTCGCCCAATACCTGAATATATCACGCTCACAAATTAGCAAATGGGAAAACGGGGAAATGTTTCCCGATTTACAGTCGCTGGCGAAATTAAGCGACCTTTACAATGTCAGCATCGATTTTTTAGTAGGAAGACAAACGAATAAACAACAATTGCTGCGGGAGGTAAACCGCATTTATCAAACGGATGGAATCGACGAAAAAATGCTTGACATTATTGATTATTTAAAGCAAAATCCACACATTGAACAAGCGATCTACTCGCTCGCGCAGCTTCCCGCAAAAAAACGAAAACATATCGAATCAGCTGTTGTCTCTGTCATCAAAGAATTTTTACGAGCTACCGAATGAGCCGAAGGAAAGAAAAACGCCAACCGCATGCGGCTGGCCATCGTTTGAGGGGACAAAGAGAGGAAACAATACCTGAACGGCTGATATTTTCTATGGGGGCAACCATCCTCTATCTTTAGGGGGAACTTTGAGGGGGAAAAAAGAAGAAAGAATTTTTATTGTTGGACGAGCAAGGTGTTTGTTTTTCCGCCCATGAATCGGACCGATTCGGCCACTACTTCTGTGACATACACTCGTTTTCCGTCTTGATTTTCATAGTTTCTCGTTTGGATTCGGCCCATCACGCCAATAATAGAACCTTTGCGGCAATAGTTGACGGTATTTTCAGCCACTTTTCGCCAAAGAGTGCAATGAACAAAATCCGTGTCTACCTCTCCTTCTGCGTTGCGGAAATTTCGGCTCACCGCCAGCGTCACATTCGCTACAGCCGATCCATCGGCTGTATAGCGCAGCTCCGGATCCTTCGTTAAGCGTCCGACAAGCACCACTTGGTTAATCATTTGATCCCTCCCTTCCTTTTGATGTGCTGCATCTTTATCATAAGCAACGGTCCATCCCCTTGTAAAATGACGATTTTTGAATTTTCCGACTCCCGATTAGACAAAAAACCGCATATCTCGATGACAATCGCAAAAAGAAAACAGGAAAATTCAATTTTCGCATGTTCCTGCAATTTTTTATGCAAACCACTCGAAAATTTGTCCATATGAACCTCCCCCACCTCCATTTCATTTAGAGGTGGGAGTTTCTTACTACTCGATCGAAGAAGCTTCAACGCAGAAGAAGGCGGGCTTCTCCTGCTCGACGTTTGCATCGGAAGCCTTCTCGATCGATTCGGTAAGCAACATCGGCGTATCACCGATGGGGCGGTCCCACCCATCTACTACTTCTTGCTTAGGCAATCCGTAGATACGTGAGCGTCGTTGGCTTATCCCAAGGAACGATGCGTTGATAGAGCGCCTTGCTCAAAATGTTGCGGGCGCCGTGGATGTCCCGATGGGCTTCATACCCACAAGAACAAGCAAAGATTCGGGTTGAACTTTTTCTTCTTTTTTGGCAGACAGGACATGTCTGACTGGTATAGGACTCATCGACTTCCTTCAAGCGAATGCCTTGTTGAGCTAGTTTGTAAGCGAGATATTGCTTCACTTTTCCGAACGACCAATTGGAGAGTTTTTGCGCTTGTTTTCGGTGGACTTTCTTTTTCTTTCTCGTGTGTCGCTGAATTCCTTCGACGTTTCCGATGTACACATCCGACACGAATTGCGCAAGGCACCAATCGACGAATGGCTTGGTCGTTTTATGAAGCGCGTCCCGCAGTTGTCGTTCGGATTTGGATAAGAGGTATCGTTTGGCTCGTTCGTACTTCTTCCATCGGCGAGAGCCTTTTTGACATTTGGATTGTCGTCGTTGAATGTTAGCGAGTTTCTTGTTTCGCAGCCGATGAAGCGAGCGCACCTTTCTCCCTGTAATCAGGAGGGCTTGGCCGTTTTCACAAAAGGCGCCGATCGTATGGATTTCACCGAGATCCACACCGACGGAACGACCCGGTTGATACGCTTTCGCTTCCTGACCGTCGTCGTAGGTGATGGCTAAATACCAACCGTGGTCATAACAACATTCGATTTCCTTGATCGTTCCTTTCGGCAAGTGGGAGACATGGACGAGGATCGGTTCTTCTCGTGTTCCTTGATGGATGCCCATCGATAACGCAATGGTTCCATTCTCATAAATTTTGAACCCATCTTTCGCCCATTTGGTATTGAAAAATTTCTTTTGTTTGTATGGATAGCGGGTATGGCGAAGTCCTTTTTGAATGGCGGCTTGTGCCGATTGTCGTGCGAAGAAGTACTTGTGGCAAACGGCTTGGATCGACTGGCTGTGAAGATGGAAGCGGCCTTTTGTTTGCTTTTGCAGCTCGCTTTTTGAGATGCGGCGGCCATGCTGAAGAAAATGGTCTTTAGCGAGCCGGAGGCACTCATTCCAAACGCGGGCGGACTCTCGGTTGCAGGCCCAAAGCCGCTCGAGATCCCTTTTTGATGCACGAAAGGCGACTTTTTGACCGCGGAGCATCGTGATTCCTCCTTTTCTCTGCGTTTTGGCTAAGACGATTATAGCACATATGTTCTGTTTAGAAAAGCAAAAACGCCCGATTCATCTCCCACCTACATCTCATTTAGAGGTGGGAGACTTCTCGGTGAATGTATTAAAGGGGTTCGTATGAGTAAAATGTTTGTGGGAGGAAGCTAAATCCCCTTCCATCTGTTTCAAGGGGAGGTTTCCTTGAAAAGAAGAGGATGAGCAAAATAAATGCACAAAGGACTCTCTTCCTGTATGGTGATAAGTGCGACCAAATCACACAGGAGGTCAGAGAGTCCTATGCAACAGTTTATCACAGGTGGGCAAACATTAAAAGAGCTAGAAATGGAATTGTTTTTGATGTTGCAAAAAACGTATGGGGAAATGTTTCAACAGGTATTGGAATGGCTGGATGAAGAGATCGCTAAGCAACGAGATAAAAAACGCTATTACCTAAAAGATAAACGAACGGTACGCATCCAGACGCTCTTTGGGGAGGTGGAGATCCGACGCAATTACTATTTGGATCGAGAAAAAGGCGCGTATACGTGTTTGTTAGATCATGTTCTCGGCTTCGATGGAGCGAAGGGGCTGAGTCCATTATTGGAGGAAACAGCGATCGAATGAGCCGTTACCGGTCCTTCTTATCGCCAAGCCGCCGAAGCGTTAGAGAAGATGGTAGGCTATGCGATGATGAGCCATGAGACGATTCGGCAGATGGTAGTACAGGCGACGGTGGATAGGCATCGTCCGATGGAAAGGGGGCGACAGGTGTGGTTCTTGGAGGCGGACGGACTATATGTGAAACGGCAGCGAAGTCGCCGAAGAGGGAAGGAAGAAAAAATTTTGGCGGTGCACCAAGGATGGAAAGCAAACGGGGATCCTTGGTTGGAAAACGGCACTATGTACACCCAACAAAAGAGCCGGTATGGGAAGGATTAGAACGGTTTTTGATCAAGGAATACGGCTATGACCCAACGAGGGAGTGGGTGGTGATCAATGGAGATGGAGCTGCGTGGATTACGGCTTGTCGGGAATATTTCGGGAAGCGAGCGTTTTTCCAGCTAGATCGGTTCCACGTAGCGCGAGAGATTCGCGAATGCTTAAAAGAACACCCACGGTACCGGACGATTCGGAAAAAGCTGGCCTTGTTCGATGAAAACGGGTTATTAACCGAACTGCATAGTGCGGTAGGCACCCTAGGGGATGAGAAGAAAGAAAAGCAATTGGAGGGATGGATTCAACGGATCGAATCGATGCCAGGATGCTTGAATAATTACCGTCAATGGCTGCGGGAGAAAGGCATAGATATGACAGGAATGCGCCCATGGGAAGTGCAAAGGGAACGATGCACGTCTTTGCGAAGCGAGTAAAAAATGGACGGAGTTGGTGTGACGAAGGCATTCGAGCGTTTTTAAACGTGATGGTAGCCGTGAAAGACGGGTTAACGATTCAGACATGGAAAGGAGAGGTGCTTTCGCAAGAGGAGGAAAGAGAAAGGGAACGAGAAACGATCGTGAAAAAGGCGATCAAGCATGTAGGAACCAAGGTAGCGGAGTTGGTGCGAGGGAATATCCGCTATTTACATCATTCGTCAGGAACGCCTATTTACCAAGCATTAAAAGCATTGAAAGGGTTTTAAAAAAGCGAAAAAGGCACAGGCAAGCAGGATGAGAGGATTAGAAAACGCTTACATAAATCAAATTATTTAAACTATATAAATTGAATTTTTGTCTTACATCCTGATTTTTTGTGAACATGCAAGGTGAATCGCTTTATTGTAAACCAACTTTAGAAACAGGCTTGCGGAAATTCTTTATTGCAACTTATATAAATATATCCATTGAATTAAAATATCAAAAAAATCTCCCACAAACTCTTGACTCAATCAAGGGGCTCCGCCCATTTTTCTTTTGCTATATCGTTATGTTATAATTTTTTGTAAGACAACGTTGACGAGGTGATAAGATGAAGACCTTCAAGCTTGTGGGGCTCCAAGTCATTCGCGATGAGCGAAATCGGCAGGAAATTCCGCTCATTGACGGGCTTGTTATTAATAAAGAAGACGAGAAAAGACGCTGGCTGGTCGAAGCATACATCGATAAGCAGCACGAGCCGCTATTTGCCGAACTGCAAAATAATCACCATGAAATCCGCCTCCAAGTGACGATTTCTAATATTAACAATGACCCGGCCAACATGGTTGCGACCGTTCGTTCCATCACGCTGATGAACGAGCATATTAGCGTGCTTATGGAAGGAATGCTTCTTCGCAACAGAACCGATTTGGCGGAAGTTGTGCTTGCGGGGCTTGTAGAAAAAGGCTTGCAAGGTGAAGCGTTGCTAAAAGAATTTAAGCATGAACTTTATGAACGCCGCGGCGCGGAGGAACGGGAACCGGTAAAAGCGAATCACACAACAAAGGGCTAGTATGAACTAGCCCTTTTCTCTTTCTTATATTCGTTGTCGAGGCCGAACGAGTTCGGCAATGAGCACATACCTTTGCTTCGCATTACCAATAAAATCAAACGGATAGCACGTTGTCACCGTCAGCGTCGGGCGCGGTTTTTCCACCAGCACGGTGCGATCGTCCTCGCCGACGATGCGCACCTTTTTGATCCGATACACAAATTCCCCTCTAGCCGTTCGTACAATCAGCTGATCGTGTACACCCACGCCTTTCAGGCGACGAAATACCGTATCACGGTGGCCCGACAGCACCACATTCCCGTTTTTTCCAGGCAAAGCGCTTTTCGGATAATGGCCGACCCCCTTGCGCAGTTCCGCTTCATCGACCCCTTCGTAAATCGGCAATGAAAGGTTCAGCTTCGGAATGAACAATGCACCGATTCGTTCGCCGTTTTTCGGCCGGACGGCTTTCTCCTTTCGAGAAGCGGAAACGTGGAGGGCGCTTTGTTTATTTAACGGCTGGGCGGCGCGATAGCCTTGCCAATACGCATATCCGCTCCATGTTGCAATGGCTATTCCTGCTATCATGCAAGCTAGCGAAAAATATGTTACATATCTCGCCTTGACCTGCTTCACTCCGCTGTTCTCTCCCGTTTTCGCCAATAAAGAATGGCTCCAAAGAGCGTAAGCGCCACTCCCATTAGCATATAAGACAAATATGGAGAAGCGGTGTTCGGCATTTTATCGCCTTGCATTTTTTCTTTCATCTCTCCGCCGATTTCCCCAGCGTGAACGAAGCTTTCACCGGCGCGGACAATATAGCCGGATTTGAGCATCTCCTCCGACAGCTGCATATCGGCTAGCAAATCGCCTTGCAAGTTGTACATTTCAATTAATAAATCACGCCCGCCCAACGTCTCCATGTGAAGCAGGTTTCGATACGGTACTTCCTGCTTTTGTCCATTTTTCACTAAATAAAACTTCGGTTTAATCTCAAGCGCCGAAAGCAAATCTTCCCAAACCGACAGCAACTCATCCTGCTGCTGTTTTGTCAGCTCGGTTGGATCTTCTACGCGGAGAAACGGCTCGATCCGCTTGTCCAATCCTGCTAATTTCTCTGTCAACGCTGCTTCATTCAGCGACATAATATGCTCAAACAGGCGGTTGGCCTCTTGCTCTGTAAACCCGATCGCTGAAAGCATGTCGTTGACTTGCTGCATTTCTTGATTGTGATGCAAATAAAAATTGACCGCTGTGTCTAGATCTTCAATAAACGTATAATCTTGCAGCGTTTCGCCGAACTGGCCGAGCAGTGCTTCTAGCTCTTCCTTTGTTAATTGATGGCGCGTAAGCAACTCATTTAAATTTTCTTCCGTAATCGGCGCGCCAAGCCATTGTTTCAGCTCATCCAATGTTGCAAAATCCGCCAGCTTCATATCATAATCAGCTAAATATTGCTGCAAATCGTTCATCGTCCAACCAAAGCTGCTAATGTATTGCTGCACTTGTTCCTCATTCAACTGGGCTGCCGCGGGTTGTCCGAAGCTCACCATAACCGTCCAAAAACAAAAAGCAGCTGCCAAGAAAAGTTGTTTCAATCGCCCTTCCTCCTTATCCAAAAGTTCAATGCAATAGTATTATTTTCCAAAATAAGCGTTCTTATGTATGCAATAGCATGAAATCTGGATTTCACAAACTTTTATAGTAGAGCCTTTAGGCCTCTATATAAAAAAATCCACCTCTTTTTAGAGGTGGATTGAGAATAGACCTACTCTTTTTGGGCATATGCCGGGGCAAAATATGCTTCATATAGGGCGCGCACTGCCCGGTTCACTGCTTCTTCTTTTACACCGAACATCATGCTGACTTCAGATGAGCCCTGGTTGATCATTTCAATATTAATTTTTTCTTTCGCAAACGCCGCCGTCGCTTTCGCCGCAACCCCGATAGCGCGCTCCATTCCCTCGCCAACGACCATAATTAACGCCAAGCCATATTCAATATGAATATCATCGACCTGCAGCTCTGTTTGAATGCGGTCGATAATGCGCTGCTCTTTCTCCCCTTCAAGCTGGTTCGCCCGCAAAATGACCGACATGTTATCGATTCCTGACGGCGCGTGTTCATACGAAATTCCTTCATCCTCTAGAATTCCGAGAAGCTTGCGCCCAAACCCGATTTCGCGGTTCATTAAATATTTGCTGACGTTAATGCTGCAAAATCCGGTATCGCTGGCGATGCCGGCCACCGGCTCGTTTCCATGATCGCGCTTCGCAACGATCCACGTTCCCGGCGCATCCGGGTTGTTCGTGTTTTTGACGCATACCGGAATTCCGGCTTTATACACCGGTTCTAACGCTTCATCGTGAAACACGGAAAAGCCGGAATACGAAAGCTCCCGCATTTCACGATATGTAATCTCTTTAAGCTGCCGCGGATGATTAACGAGCGTCGGGTTCACGCAGTAAATCGAATCGACGTCCGTAAAGTTTTCATACACGTCTGCGCCGACCCCTGCCGCCACAATCGATCCTGTAATATCGGATCCGCCGCGCGGGAATGTTACGATATGTCCCGTTAGCGAATATCCGAAAAATCCGGGGATCACTAAAATACCGGAGCGATTTCGAAGCTGCTTCAATTTTTCATACGATTCTTGCAAAATTTGTGCATTGCCCGGTTCATCCGTCACGAAAATGCCAGCTTCGCGCGGGCTGACATAATGCGCATCCAGTCCAAGACTTCGCAAATAAAAAGCCATTAATCTCGCATTATGATCCTCCCCGCTCGCTTTGAGCGCATCCATCAGACGATCATGGGAGGAAGAGTAGGTTGCGATTTTTTGCCGCAAATCAGCTTTCAGCTGCTCCAACATTTCCGCTGCATATAATTCCAATCCATTGGCAATATCAGCATACCGAGCGGCGATTGCTTCGATGATTGTCTCGTATGCCTCTCCGTTTATCACAGCTTCACCTAGTTGAATTAACAAGTCCGTTACTTTTATATCCTCTTTATGCCGCTTTCCCGGAGCCGATACAACAATCATCCGGCGTTCTTCGTCCGACTGTACGATCCGTGCAACTTTGCGAAACTGCTCAGCGCTCGCTACAGAACTTCCCCCGAACTTTGCTACTTTCATTTTCCATAACCCTTCCTTTTTGAGAATGATTTATATTTTGTTATCATACCACATTTTTTTAGGAAGGCGAGCATTAATTTCTGATAATTCGATTATTTTTGTTGCACGTTCCCAGCCCTCACATTGGCGATGCCTTCTTTGCAGACGCCGTACTGAAGCCATGAGCATTTAGCGCATAAATAATCCAAGTCGTCTGGGCGCACTTTTCTCGCCGTCAGCTTTAACAATTCCGATTTTAAATAGATTTCATTTTCTTCTAGACCTAAGTGTTCCAACACTCTCCGGTCCATCGACACAACGTGTTCATTGGAATTTGGATCCGCTTGGCACGTCGATTCCCCGTGATGCGGACAAGTGAAACACGCCTCATCAAGCGCAACAACGACTTGAATCGGAAAGTCTTTCTCCTCATTGCGAACATCTTTCACAATTTCCCACATTTTCTCGACAAACGACGGACTGTACCCCATGCCGCGAAACCCGTGTATACATAATAAGTGGTGTCCCCTTAACCGCAATGGCTTCACATCTTTTTCTCCTCTCGCAATCTTTTATTTTCATTATACGCTGAAAAACTGCCTCGATGTACGAGACAGTTTTTAGAAAAGCCGCCATAACGGAAATTTTTGTTCAATGACTTTATAAATGCCGCAACGCGTTTCCATTGTGTAATAAAGCAACGTCGTTTTCGCCCGCCGCGCCTCGAGCGTATCTCGATGAACATCAATCATCAGGGAATTGCCGTTTGCGAGAATCACTTTCGCTTTCTTTTGTTTATACGGTTCAATATAGTGAATGTGGCGCAAAGCAAGCCAAAAGCATTTATCGCTTTCTGGGGAGCAAGTTGGTATCATGTATAATCGTAAAGAATCACAAACACAAATCGGAACCATTTGCTTGAGGCCGAGAATGAGCTTTGCTGCCTCCAATCTTCCCTCGTACCCGCAGCCGTAATACGTGCAACTATGCTCTATGATGTTTAGCGGTGATGCTTCCACCGTGTATGTGGCATTCGTTTCATGAACGATAGTGCATAATTGCCCTCTCTTGTTGTACACTGGTTCAAGCGCTTGCGTCTCTTCCTTGATTTCATAATATCTTTGCATCCCAATTCCCCCTCATTCACTATTTTCCCCTCAAACTTTTAGCACGTATGTTCGGTGCTAAATAAAAATATTTCTTCGGCGAATGACGGTCACCTCCTTCGTTTCTTTGCGATTAGAAATTTAAAGCAAGGTTTTGCTCAATCGATAGTTTATAAGTAAAGAGAAAACCCTTCATCTCTATTATACAAAAAATTACAAATTTTAAAATAATTTTTATCTGTTTGTCGGATTTTTTCCTTTTTTTTCTTTTCTATTGACTTCTTGCTGATGGCAATGGCATGCTAGATGTACGCATACTATAAAAGGCAGGGGCTATCATATGGAAGTAACAAAAGAAGAATTGACGCAGGTGCTGTCCGCACTCATGCAACAGCTTACCGACAGTTGGACAAAAGAAAAAGTTCATTCCGATGTGCTCGAAGTCATCATGCAAATGAGAATTGACGCTGAAAATGAGGAAGAGTATATGCAGCTTTTGCTTGGAAACGTAGCATTTTCGACGGAATCGACGTATGCGCTGCAGCACATTTTCCAAACGATCCTCACGAATCGTTCGTTTCCATCGTCCGACGTCGTCGGAGCAATGCTCGAAGAAGCGCAGACGAGCATTCAAGAACAGCTTCCTAACATCATTGACCGGTACATCGAGCATTTTTCGCAAATTGAGGACAAAAAAGAACGGAAACAGCAGCTCGAACGCTCTTATTGTGCTATTTTAGTAGCCAACCGCATTAAAACGGATTTTATTCTCAGCTTTATCCACGAGCAAAACCAAGAAATCATGAAAGGATTTTTCCATGCCGAGCCCGTCGACGTGCTTGAAGCGTTCCACCATTTAAGCGGCGCATATGCTACATTGCTTTTAGAAGGGCTTGAACTCGAATACTAACAAAAACCAGCGAATTCGCTGGTTTTTTTATTTCAACCAGTCATACTGAATGAGACAAGCAAATATAATCCATAACGGATGCAAGTCCATAGGCTTTTATACGACATTACTTGGCCTATAGGAACATTTCATTATGCGCCTTTTGGAAGCGCGTACAACTAAAAAAGGGGGAATTTGGATGATTTATGCTCAGCCTGGACAACCTGGTTCTCTCATCACGTTCAAAAAACGCTATGAAAACTTTATCGGCGGTAAATGGGTTCCCCCTGTCGACGGAGAGTATTTTGAAAACATTTCTCCTGTCACAGGACAAGCGTATTGCGAAGTGCCGCGCTCGAAAGCAGCCGATATTGAATTGGCGCTAGATGCGGCGCACGAAGCGAAAGAAGCGTGGGGACGGACCTCTCCGGCCGAACGCGCCCGCATTTTGAACAAAATCGCGGACCGAATGGAAGAAAATTTAGAGATGCTAGCGGTCGCTGAAACGTGGGAAAACGGCAAGCCGATTCGCGAAACGCTCGCCGCTGACATTCCGCTGGCGATCGACCATTTCCGTTATTTCGCCGGCTGCATTCGCGCTCAAGAAGGCTCGCTTGCCGAATTGGACGACGATACGGTCGCGTATCATTTTAAAGAGCCGCTCGGCGTTGTCGGGCAAATCATCCCGTGGAACTTTCCGATTTTAATGGCTGCCTGGAAGCTCGCACCTGCCCTTGCCGCCGGAAACTGCGTTGTCCTGAAGCCAGCCGAACAAACGCCGACATCGATCCTCGTATTAATTGAACTGATCGAGGACCTTCTGCCAAAAGGAGTCATCAATGTGGTCAACGGTTTTGGGCTCGAAGCCGGAAAACCGCTCGCTTCCAATCCGCGTGTCGCCAAAGTCGCCTTCACGGGCGAAACGACAACAGGTCGTCTCATTATGCAATACGCATCGCAAAACATCATCCCAGTCACGTTAGAGCTCGGCGGAAAATCGCCAAACATCTTCTTTGAAGATGTCATGGAAAAAGACGATGAATTTTTCGATAAGGCGCTTGAAGGGTTTACGATGTTCGCCCTCAACCAAGGCGAAGTGTGCACATGCCCATCCCGCGCCCTCATCCAAGAATCCATCTATGACGCCTTTATCGAACGGGCGTTAGAGCGCGTTAAACAAATTAAACAAGGCAACCCGCTCGATACGACAACCATGATCGGGGCGCAAGCGTCTTCGGAACAACTCGAGAAAATCTTGTCCTATATCGACATCGGAAAGCAAGAAGGAGCCGAGCTGCTCATTGGCGGCGAGCGCAACTTCTTAGAAGGCGAGTTGCGCAGCGGATATTACGTGAAACCGACTGTCTTCAAGGGTCACAATAAAATGCGCATTTTCCAAGAAGAGATTTTCGGGCCGGTCGTGTCGGTGACAACGTTCAAAGATAAAGACGAAGCGCTCGCGATTGCTAACGAAACGCTATATGGGCTCGGCGCCGGCGTGTGGACGCGCGACATCAACACCGCTTACCGCTTCGGACGCGGCATTCAAGCAGGACGCGTCTGGACGAACTGCTATCACGCCTATCCGGCTCATGCCGCGTTTGGCGGATACAAAATGTCGGGCATCGGACGCGAGACACATAAAATGATGCTTGAACACTATCAACAAACGAAAAACTTGCTCATCAGCTACTCACCGCAAAAATTAGGATTCTTTTAATAGCTAAATAGAAAGCCATTGTGCACCCGACAAAGGCAGCGCGCCGAGACGCGCTGCCCTTTTTTCAAAAGGAGGGAAACGGATGCAACCGAAAGTCATCGCCACCGAAGCGGCACTTGCCCTCATCGAAAAGCTGAAAGCCAAATACGGGCCGCTGATGTTTCACCAATCGGGCGGCTGTTGTGACGGCAGCTCCCCGATGTGCTACCCGCAAGGCGAACTGATCATTGGCGATTCAGATGTGCTCCTCGGCGAAATCGGCGGCTGCCCGTTTTACATCGCCGCCGCGCAATACGAATATTGGAAACATACGCAGCTCATTATCGACGTCGTCCCCGGACGCGGCGGCATGTTTTCGCTCGAAGGCCCCGAAGGTGTGCGCTTTTTGACCCGCTCGAAAGTGTTTGATTAATATAAATATAGGCAGAGCGCTTCTTCCTGTCATTGGAAGGGGGCTCTGCCTTTTTTCAAAATAAGCTCAATGAATCCATAGCTTTACCATTCTGCAATGCTGCCATCTTTATGTCTCCAAACAGGGTTTCTCCAATGATGTCCTACTTTGGCCAATTCTCTTACACGTTCTTCGTCCATTTCAATTCCTAAACCAGGGCCATCTGGGATTTTTACATAACCGTCCTTATATTTGAACACGCTTTTATCGACAATGTAATCCAAAAGGTCGCTTCCTTGGTTATAGTGAATTCCAAGGCTTTGTTCTTGAATAAAGACATTGTAACAGGTCGCATCTACTTGCAGACATGCCGCTAACGCGATAGGACCCAACGGACAATGAGGCGCCGCCGCTACATCAAAAGCTTCAGCCATAGAGATGATTTTCTTACATTCCGTAATGCCTCCTGCATGGGATAAATCGGGTTGAATAATGTCCACATAACCGCCTATAAGGACATTTTTATAGTCCCATCTCGAAAACATTCTCTCTCCTGTTGCAATCGGAATATTCGTCGCCATAGCAATCTCTTTTAGCGCCTCATTATTCTCCGGTAATACGGGTTCTTCAATAAACATTGGCCGATACGGCTCAAGCTCTTTTGCCAAAATTTTAGCCATCGGCTTATGAACCCGCCCATGAAAATCGATTGCGATTCCGATATACGGGCCTACAGCTTCGCGCACAGCCGCAATCCGTTCTACTGCTTGGTCAATTTTTTCATACGAATCAATCATCTGTAATTCTTCCGTTCCGTTCATTTTCAATGCTGTAAATCCCGCCTCAACTGCCTCTTTGGCTGCCGCTCCTACATCCGATGGGCGATCCCCTCCTATCCAAGAGTATACTTTAATCGAATCCCTGCATGCGCCTCCTAATAGTTGATAAACTGGTGCATTGTAATACTTGCCTTTTATATCCCAAAGCGCCTGATCAATCCCCGCAATCGCGCTCATTAGAATAGGACCGCCCCTATAAAAACCGGCGCGATACATTAGATGCCAATGATCTTCTATTCGCAAAGGATCTTTCCCCACTAAATACTCCATTAACTCTCTTACCGCTGTACCTACCGTCTCAGCCCTTCCTTCGATAATTGGTTCTCCCCAACCAACGATCCCCTCATCAGTTTCGATTTTTAAAAACAGCCAACGAGGCGGCACTTGGAATAGTTCATAACTTATAATTTTCACTGTAAAATGCCTCCTTTTCTCAGCTTCTTCGCTATTTGAATAGCATGAAAAACGCTCCTCCGACATGATGGGCTGAGCGCTGGGATCATACCTGCTTATATATACGTATTTTGCATTCATAATAGAATCTTCATCGATATCGCTTGGGGACAAAAAACTTGCAGCTAAATCTTCGAGGTAATAGTAAATGCAGATGTTTTTGGCATTTGTCTAAAGCAGATTCCGGCGGGAGCTTCTTCACCCATTGCTATTTGGCTTACATCGACGCCTTCGCCGCGAACAGCGGAAAAAATCAACGCGCCAAACTCGCCTTTCCTGCACGGCTGGTCCCGCCTGTTTGATATCCCTGTTTGGCAAGCGCCATTAGTATGTTCGTTTCTACTCTTGCAATTCTAGCTAAAACATTCGTCGCATCCCCCATCTGTCTCGATGTATTAGATGAAAACGTAACCATTATTTTCCCAATCTATACTTACTACATCGACGATCGTTTTTCCTTTTCGCCAATAATAGATCCGTACATTCCGCCGGACACCTCCGTCGCATGCTGTGGCTTGCCGTGCCATGGCAGTGGCATTAATGATTTAGAAATTATCTAACGGTTTGACCGTTGTCATTGGTAATGCGGATTAAGTTTGATCCGTCATAGTGATAATGGTACGTGACGCCATTGACTGTTTTCGTTTCTCTGAGTCCATCTGGGCGATACGTGAAGCTTGCAATCGTGTTGCCGTTTAAGTCTTTGACCGAAAGCGGGCGTCCTTCTCCATCCCATGTGTATTGATAACGGTCGTCTTGCAAAAGGTTGCCGGCGTCATCATACGTAAACCCTTCGACTTCGTTGGCCGCATTAAACGTCAACGTCTTGCCATGCGGATTTTTCAAGTTTCCAGACGCGTCGTAGTCGTATTGAACCGTGTTGCCTTGGTACGTCCATGACTTCAAACGGTTGGCGAAGTCATACGTAAACAGTAATTGTCAAAATAGCTCTGATGATTTAGTCGCCTGTATCATATCCAAATGTCATATAGAATGCAGTGATTTTAATAATTATGGAAGGGGGTTTTCAGAAAAGATTGATGTTCTCCATTTATGTTGTGTTTGTGGACTAGCTTCGAGGTTATAGTAATGCCCACTCCCTGAAGAGCGTTTATGGTGGATGATACGATCTCCAAATGGAGTGGGTTTTTCATTTGAATTTATGAAACTATTATGCACGCTGCAACACGTTTAATATTATTATTTGACCCTTTCTTTACGCGAACCGTCTATCTTAACTCTATATAGTATATCGTTTTTATCAGAATTATAATAATAGATCCAGCCATCGATAAGGTTAAATGTAAATTGTATTGTATCTTCGCATATCTTCATTCTGTTTGTTCCATCAATTTTAATTCTATATAGATAACCATTGTCATTATAATTTTTATAGTAAATCCAATCATCCGATACAATGATACCAGAAGCGTTATCATCACTTACTTTCGTTTTAGAAGTCCCATCGGTTCTTATTTTATATATTTTGTCACCGTCTAAAACATTCACATAATAGATCCAACCGTCTGATACATTTATTTCTTCCGCTTCATTTGGAAGTATTTCCAATAGTTGTGTACCGTCAGTTTTGATTCTATAAATACTCTGCTTCTTGTCTGATTCATAGTGTATATAATAAATCCAATCACCCACTATATTTATTGCGCTAGAATTATGGTTATTTAATTTTCTTTTATTACTTCCATCTGTTTTCATTTTATAAAGATGATTATGGTCGGAGAGATTTACATAATAAATATCGTCGCTAACAACATGAACATCGCTTACATCATCGTTAGAGAGCCGTTGTTTTTGAGAACCGTCTATTTTTACCCTGTACAGCTTGCTATTGGGTCTCGATAATCCCGTATCAACCGTATAATAGATCCAATCGCCGACAACATTTATATAGGACGGTAAATCTCTATTAATTCTCATTGCTTGTTTACCGTTTTTTTTCATTTTGAAGAGACCATTCCGTAAATCCAGTAGCGGAATATGCGGGTCGGCAGAATTTGTGAAAAATATCCAATCACCTTGTTCGGCCACAAACGCATAATTGTTTATATTACCTGCTGAATTACCTTCTTGATTTCTATTTTTCACGATAGTTCCATCTCCATGCTCAGGAGTGCACCCAATTAAATGAAATACAACCCCAAAAATTAAAATAGTATAAAAAATACGCCTCATTGGGAACCTCCTATCAAATTTATTAAATGGCGGGGGAGTCGTGCCACTCAAAGCTCCCCTACCAAAAGCCATGAAATCAGCTCACCAGTCCTTCCAACCACGAATTACATCATCAGCTAGCCTAGGGATTCTTATCCTTTTTAATGTGTCTACTTGGAAATCGCTTAATATTGGTTTCCCCTTACGTGTGCCTCTGGCTAGTACTTCAGCGGATTTTTGCATGCAGTTATTATAAAAAACATCGTACTTCTCTGAAGGCTTAAGTAACTTTTTGGCATATGAGTATGATCCTTCGAAATTCCCCTTAATATAGACTGCACTTGTATATTTGCCGCCCGGCAACCCATTGTCTTTAAGCCATTTGTTCAGCTTTCCAAGATCTTTTACATTTCCACTAGGAACCTTACGCAAATAAACTTCTGCAGTACCATGAGGTTTGCCCCCACGTCCTCCCCAGTAAAAATAATACCAGGAACCATCCTTTCTTTGAATAAGGAGAGATGTGTGCCCAAAACCATGTGCACCATTCTTAGCTGTTATCCAAATAGCATCGTTGCCATCAGGATCATAATACATTACAGGGTTACTCTCACAATAGAGATATAAATTTTGAGTTAATGGTCTAGTGTCGTGCCCCGAGAATGCATCCCTCGAAACAAACCTCGCCGTTTCTGGATCGTAGTACCTTGCTTGCAGGTAGTACAGCTTCGTTTCCTTATCATAATAATATCCCGCATATCCTAACGGTTGTCCAGCAACAGCTGTATTTTCGGAAACCGAAAGCACTTTGCCCCACGGGTCGTAGCTGTAATTCGCAACCGTCGCACCGTTCTCATCAACAATGCGGACGACATCGCCGCGATAGTTCGTGACGTAGTAGAACGTATCACCATTCGCATTCGTCACCGTATTCGGTTTGCCATTCGCCCATGTGAATGCCCATACGGTTTGGCCGCTGTCATCTGTGATGCGGATTAAGTCCGAGCCGTCAATAGTTATATCTGCCCCAGCCTAGCCTAAATAAAAGGATGTTCCGACAAACGATTGGAACCTCCTTTTTCCGTTATTATGCTTCTCAAACATATCAATACATCTTGGCACCATTATTGATTGTGATTTTTATAATTATTAGAGTTTATCTAGCACCGCTCGTTAGTCTATATTCTTTTCTACAAAAATCTCATCCAATTCTGCGAGCGCTCCATACAGAGATGACTGAACAGCCGTTGTTTTTTCCTTTGACAATGCTTTTCTCAAACACTCTTTGATCTTTGTAAAATTATTCATATCGGCGATCTCTACAAGACTGTTTGCGACAGCACATCGCACCCTATAGGATTTGCACTTTAACATTTTTATAATGTCATTCAAATACCCTATCTCACCTAAATGATATAATCCTAAGTAAAATCCAAGACGTGCCCGATTTCGCCTCTCTCTATTTAATTTTTCTTTCAGTAACGAAATGATTCTCTTATCTCCTAATTTTCCAAGTACTTCTGCAGTATATGCACGGACAAGTTCATGCTTATCATCTAGGGATTGACAAAGGTATGGGATCGCTTCTCTATATTCAATTAAACCTAGTACTTCTGCAGCAGCAATCCGAACTAACAGATTTGGATCGTTTAATTTGGGAACTATAACCTCTCCTACTTCATCACCTGAGAAAAATCCTAATTGTTCTATGGCATACATCCGCACTTCGCTGTTAGAATGATCAGTTAATTGAATAAGTTTATTTTTTATATCCGTATTTGTATTAAAAGTTCCTAATATTTCAATAGCGGCTAGCTTCACTGCCAAGTCTTCATCTTCAACATAAGATAAAATCTCGTTGATTGTAGCTACTTCTACTTGTTGAGCTTCTCTTAATTCTTCTATTCTTCTAATTTTATCTTTTCTGTCCATAACCTCAGCCCCGTTAATTTTTTAACATTATTCATACCCATTCACCATTCACTAATATACCACCTATGTGTTATCTCTATGTTAATGTAAGAAAAACATTTCGCGCACTAAGTTGAAAACAAAACATTGTTTCAAAAACCCTACTCTATATGGAGTAGCGTGCATGGTAGAGCTGTTGCATACGCGTACCCCGTTGTTAGAATCCTCTTGAAAGAATCCATGCACGCAGAAGTCTTATATCAAGCCTAATAATAGGACAAGGTAATTTTTATATAGATATACAGATTTTATTCTTAGTTTTTATAGAGCTTAAGGTTCTAATCATCTATTTTATTAATGTTATTTAGATTTTCAGATACAAAAATCTATTATCTGTTTCTTTTTCGTTGATTTCGTTGTTTCCTCGCTTTCTCTTCTTTTACATAACGTTGTCGCTCTTTAGAAGATAAACTTTTATCTTTAGCCAGTCGCCTTATTTCATCATCGGATAAGTGGGTCAGCCCAGTATCTCTGACACGTTGTTTTCCACCCTTGGCAAAATATAGCCCCACCCCTATTGCAATACCATCTGCAATAGCTTGTCCTACAACAATAATTACAGGAATCGCCCAAGCAAAATGCCCATCCGGATCGACATTCATCACCGGATTGTTATTGGCATACGTATAGGCATTTTGAGTGATCGGATCATCTTTGTCTCCTGGATCTGGATCCCTCGAAAGAAACCTCGCCGTCTCTGGATCATAGTACCGTGCCTGTAGGTAGTACAATTTTGTTTCTCTATCGTAATAGTATCCCGCATATCCTAACGGTTGTCCAGCTACTGCCGCATTTTCCGAAACCGAAAGCACTTTGCCCCACGGGTCGTAGCTGTAATTCGCAACCGTCGCACCGTTCTCATCAACAATGCGGACGATATCGCCGCGGTAGTTGGTGACATAATAGAACGTATCGCCATTCGCATTCGTGACTGTATTCGGTTTTCCATTCGCCCATGTGAATGCCCATACGGTTTGACCGCTGTCATCTGTGATGCGGATTAAGTTTGATCCGTCATAGTGATAATGGTACGTAACGCCATGGACCGTTTTCGTTTCTCTGAATCCATCTGAACGATATGACAACATAGATGAAGGCCTTTCCCCGTATCGTATCGGGAAAAGGCCAGTCATTACCCACAGACACATTGTCTATTATACGCGACTAAAAAATTTCTTAAATATTTAGCCAAGGCCTAATAATACCAAATATTCCAATACAGAAGCATAAAATTGTACCAATAAACACTAGGACTTTAAAGAAATAATAATTAAAGATGGGCGGTAATGGAGTAAAATGTTTAAATGCTTTATACTTATCAGAATTCAAAATATTATCTTTAGTAAAAAGTTTATTGAACGCCCAACCAGAAACAAAGCTAAAGAAAATCAATATAATCCCGTAAAAAGTATCTGATTTTAGAAAATCCAACACTTTGATCACCGCCAATTTTTGTATTTGTTATATAGTTTCATTAAAAAAGGTTTAATACCTGCATAAATAGCACTGTAACGCTCATTGAGAAATGCCGTGACTTCATTTTCTAATAACCCCGAAATACCGAGTGTATCCCCCATCGTGTTAATCAAGTAAGTCAAAGGCGCTAAATGGCCGCTTAACATGTTTAAACCTAATGAGGAAAGCACCTTCGCTTCCCTTAACTCAGCAATTATACCGAAACCTAGAGCACCAGCCAAAGCACCTTTCCCCATTGTCCAAATCAAAGTGCCAAACTTAAAATGACGCCAAGCCTTTTTAACTCCATAGGTGGCAATAAGATCCGCGATGTACCCTATTACATTAATAAACGCGCCTGCTATTGCCCCTGCTACTATTTGACCCAAATGACCACTTGGGTCAGTATATTTAACGGGGTTATCCTTTACGTAAACATATTGGTTCAAACTGAGTGGATCGTCTTCAACTCCATGGAATGTATCCCTCGAAATAAACCTCGCCGTCTCTGGATCGTAGTACCGTGCTTGGAGGTAGTACAGCTTCGTTTCCTTGTCATAATAGTATCCCGCATATCCTAACGGTTGTCCAGCTACTGATGCATTTTCCGAAACCGAAAGCACTTTCCCCCACGGGTCATAGCTGTAATTCGCAACCGTCGCACCGTTCTCATCGACAATGCGGACAACATCACCACGGTAGTTCGTGACGTAGTAGAACGTATCGCCGTTCTGATTCGTGACCGTATTCGGTTTCCCGTTTGCCCATGTGAATGCCCATACGGTTTGGCCGCTGTCATCTGTGATGCGGATTAAGTTCGTGCCGTCATAGTGATAATGGTACGTGACGCCATGGACTGTTTTCGTTTCTCGGAGTCCATCTGGGCGATACGTGAAGCTGGCGATGGTGTTCCCGTTTACGTCTTTGACTGAAAGAAGACGCCCTTCTCCGTCCCACGTATATTGGTAACGGTCGTCTTGTAGAAGGTTGCCGGCGTCATCGTACGTAAACCCTTCGACTTCGTTGGCCGCGTTAAACGTCAGCGTCTTGCCATGCGGATTTTTCAAGTTCCCCGCCGCATCGTAGTCATATTGAACAGTGTTGCCTTGGTACGTCCATGACTTCAGACGGTTGGCGAAATCGTACGTAAACGTATGCGTATTCGTACCGTCAAAGTACGTCACGATATTGCTATCCGCATCGTATCCGTACGTCAAATCCAACGCATCGCCGCCGATAACACGCTGGGCGGTTAATCGTCCCCCATCATCATAGGATGAATAAACATTGAAGGAAGACGTATTAGCGCTATTTTTCAAACTTGTACGGATGGGCAGGCCTTTTTCATTGTAGTAAAACTCGGTCGTTTGGCCCGTCGGCACTTGAATGGACGCTAGATGCTGTAAGACGTCGTATCCAAATGTCGTGGTATATGAATGGCCGCCAGTCGTTTCCACATAGGAACTGCGCAGCCCGTTCGACGAGCTGTTCTCATCTGTCACATAGTTGTTTTGCAGCTGGTACCCGCTCGGTTCTTGAGACGTCTTCAAGCGGTTGTACGTGTCATACGTGAATGAGTACGTTTGGCCGTTTGCATCAATGCTCGTCACGTTTCCTGCATAATCGTACGTATACGAAGCGACTTTCTGGCCGTTGACCCATTTTTCAGTTAATTGGTTTTTGCTGTCGTATTTGAATTCTTGCTTGGCAAGAACCGTTGTATCTTTTCCTTGTTCGACCGACTTTAAGTTCCCGACATTATCATAATCGTAGCGAATGAATTTGCCTAACGGGTCTTGTTCCTGCGTCAACAAGTTGATCGCGTTATAATCCAGCGTCGTCACGTTATTTCTCGGATCGATCCGTGTTTTTAAGTTCCCTTGTGCATCGTACGTATACTGGGTCGTAATGCTTTGTTGTCCCGATGGATCCACTAACGTTACCGACGTTAACTTGTCTAAATAGTTATAAGTGTATGTCGTGTTTCGTCCAGCGGGTGTTGTGACGGATGTCTGGTTTCCATTCGCATCGTAACCGTACGATGTCGTTTGGTTTAGTACATTGGTCTCCGCTGTGACAAAATTGCCATCTGCACTATATATCGTGGTCGAAGTCGAAGCCCGTTCTTCGAGCTTCATATTGTCAAAATAGACCGTGCCGGATTGGTTGTTATAAAGGCCGTAAATTTTCGCCTGGCTAAAATCTTTCGCCGCCCGGAACGTCTTTTTCACAAACTGCCATTGATCCGTCAATGTTTTATCGAACGGAATCGTAAACGTTCCCGTTGTTCCATCGGTATAAACAAACGTCAACTGCAATGCAAAAGTACCTGTCGTATTTGGATTTTTCACATACGCCCAGCCGGACAATGTCAATGGATCGCCTTTTTTCCCACTGACGGAAACTTGTTGTCCGACATAACGGCTCGCACTGCTGACGCCATTAATTTTGACGGAATATTGTCCCGCTTTCTCTTGTTC
>NZ_KK211085.1:136552-150487 GCF_000620165.1 Anoxybacillus tepidamans PS2 | reverse complement strand
ACTGGCTGTGAAGATGGAAGCGGCCTTTCGTGTGCTTTTGCAGTTCGCTTTTTGAGATGCGGCGGCCGTGTTGAAGGAAGTATTCTTTCGATAGCCGAAGACACTCATTCCAAACGCGGGCTGACTCTCGGTTGCAGGCCCATAGCCGTTCGAGATCCCTCTTGGAGGCACGAAAGGCGACTTTTTGACCGCGGAGCATCGTCATTCCTCCCTTTCTCTGCATTTTGGCTAAGACCATTATAGCACATACGTTCTGTTTAGAAAAGCCAAAACGCCCGATTCATCTCCCAGCTACATTCCATTTAGAGGTGGGAGACTTCTCGGTGAATGTGTTAAATGGTCGTCGATCCCCAATCACGCTAAAATCCTGGAGGATCGACGACATCTTATTTTTTCGCATTTCCTACAACCACAAGCCCTCTTGAAGATTGTACTAATTTTTTAAGCTATGTATAGGTGTGGTAGTAGTTAATTATTGATATATCAATGGTTAATTGGAGTTTTTATCTTAACTATGAGGGATTGAAACGGAGAGGTCACAATGTACATAAAACCTACTTAAAAAAGTTTTTATCTTAACTATGAGGGATTGAAACATTGAACTGAAAACGCCCCGTAAAGACATCCTTGACGCTGAGTCTCCAGCGGATGTGATGTAGCGGCCTTGTCGGCAGCCTATCATTTCCACTATCCCAGCATCGAGGACCGCTTCGCTTGCCTTTTCCACTGTATTCGAACAATCCCCTCCAGGACAGTCGTTTGACGATGCAGTTTAGGACAATGACGGTTTTATTGGACTGGAATCACCGTCATTCAAATACTGTCCTTTTGGTGAAATTGTCGACAGATAAAGTGATTTTCAACACTATGCAACAAAAAAACTCCAGATTGCCTGGAGTTGAACCCATACTATGGTGCGGCCGAGAAGACTCGAACCTCTGCGAAGGTTAGTCTACTGGAACCTGAATGGCGTATGCGATCGGGAACTTAGCGGAATATAAGACAACCGAATCAAAAAAGTCGGTTATCTCGGTTTCGAAGATGTACCGATATTTTTGCATGAAGGAGGAAAGTTAAATGACCAAGGTTATCGCCCTTGCCAATCAGAATGGCGGCGTGGACGACGATTTTAGAGCAGCGGTATGCAGTGACGGAGTCGGCTTGAGCTAGTTTTTTGATGCGACTAATGAAAGTGAAAAAATAAAAAAAGAACCTAGAAAATTTTACTAGGTTCTTTTTATTGCACAAAAACAGACACAATGATATAATCAGATAAGCTGCGACATATTCTATGGTTATAATTACAGACTATTACATTATAATTGTAACACGCCGGTTAACTCTTGTCAAATGTTTTTTTTAATTTAATGATGAGGAGAGATATTGAATGAGTTCTTTGGTTCTCGGTTTTCAGGAAATCGAAAAAACGCAGCTTTTGCTCGTTGGCGGAAAAGGGTTAAATTTAGGGGAATTATCGAAAATCCAAGGAATCCAAGTACCAGAAGGATTTTGCGTTACAACAGCGGGATATAGAAAAGCCATCGAACAAAACGAAACGTATCATGCTCTGTTGGATCGACTGAAAAAGCTAAAAGTGGAAGATCGAGATCAAATTGGCGAAATCAGCAGAGAGATTCGACAAACTCTTATGGAAGTAGAAATTCCTTCCGATGTTGTGAAAGCCGTTGCTCACTATCTCTCCCAGTTTGGTGAAGAACATGCTTATGCCGTGCGCTCTAGTGCGACTGCTGAAGATTTGCCGCACGCCTCTTTTGCGGGTCAACTAGACACCTATTTAAATATCATCGGTAAAGAAGCGATCTTGCAACATATCCGCAAATGTTGGGCTTCTCTATTTACGGATCGCGCGGTAATCTATCGTATGCAAAATGGGTTTGACCACAGCCAAGTTTATATATCCGTGGTTGTTCAAAGGATGGTTTTCCCTCAGGCTTCAGGGATTTTATTTACTGCCGATCCGATTACTTCTAACCGAAAGTTGCTGTCAATCGATGCCAGTTTTGGGCTTGGGGAAGCACTGGTCTCCGGCTTGGTATCTGCTGATTGTTATAAAATACGGGATGGGGAAATCGTGGATAAGCGGATCGCAACCAAAAAATTGGCGGTCTATGGACGAAAGGAAGGCGGAACTGAAACACGGCAGATCGATCCTGATCAGCAAACAACCCAAGCAATTACGGATGAACAAATTTTAGAACTGGCAAGCATCGGCAGACAGATCGAAGCTTATTTCGGCCAGCCACAAGATATTGAATGGTGCTTGGTTGATGATACATTTTACATTGTCCAGAGTCGGCCCATCACAACGTTATACCCCATTCCTGAAGCAAATGATCAGGAAAATCACGTTTATATCTCCGTCGGTCACCAGCAAATGATGACCGACCCTATGAAACCATTGGGATTGTCTTTTTTCCTGTTAACAACGAATGCGCCCATGCGTACAGCCGGCGGAAGGTTGTTTGTTGATGTGACACATATCCTGGCTTCACCTGACAAGAGAGAAAGGTGGCTCAATACCTTTGGAACATCAGATCCGCTCATAAAAGACGCACTGATGACCATCATCGAGCGAGGCGATTTCATAAAATCGTTGCCAAATGATAATCAGGAACAGAGTCCACGCAAATACAACCAAGACAGGCCGTCTGCGGGTATTCAAACACAAATCGAAAACGATCCGGCAATCGTTTCTGACTTGATTCAGCGCGGTCAAACATTGATCGCAGAGTTAAAACAAAACATCCAATTGAAATCAGAGGCGGATTTGTTTGATTTCATTCTGGAAGATATCCAGCAATTAAAGCGGTTTTTATCACAAAGTTCGGGTGTGATTATGGCTGCTATGAACGCTTCATCCTGGATCAATGAAAAAATGAACAAGTGGTTAGGTGAGAAAAACGCAGCAGACACGCTTTCCCAATCGGTACCCAACAATATTACATCGGAAATGGGGCTGGCGTTATTGGATGTCGCAGATGTGATTCGTCCTTATCCGGAAGTGGTTGAATATCTACAGCATGTATCAGATGATCACTTTTTGGATAGACTGGTCCAGTTGGATGGTGGAAAGGAAGCCCGCGATGCCATCTGTGCTTATCTCAACAAATATGGAATGCGATGTGCCGGAGAAATCGATATAACGAGAACTCGATGGAGTGAAAAACCAACTACACTTGTCCCCATGATTCTCAATAACATTAAAAACTTTGAGCCTAATGCCGGCCATCTGAAATTTGAGCAAGGGCGGCGTGTTGCCTTAAAAAAAGAACAAGAGTTATTAAATCGATTGAGGCAATTACCGGATGGTGAACAAAAAGCCAAAGAAACCAAACGGATGATCGACGTATTGCGAAATTTCATCGGATATCGGGAGTATCCCAAATACGTCATGGTGAATCACTATTTTGTTTACAAGCAGGCCTTACTGAAAGAAGCCGATCAACTCGTCCAAGCGGGTGTTGTACAAGAAAAAGAAGATATTTATTTTCTCACTTTTGAAGAACTTCACGAAGTCGTACGCACAAAGAAGCTGGATTACCAGATCATCAAAAAACGAAAAGACGAGTACAAATTCTATGAAAAACTGACGCCGCCGCGAGTTATGACGTCTGATGGTGAAATCATCACAGGTAGGTACAAACGGAAAAATCTTCCTGAAGAAGCGATTGCCGGCCTGCCTGTTTCTTCCGGAGTGATTGAGGGACGAGCGCGCGTCATCTTAAACATGGAAGATGCTGATCTAGAGGATGGAGATATTTTGGTCACCACCTATACCGATCCTAGCTGGACACCATTGTTTGTATCCATTAAAGGCCTGGTCACGGAGGTGGGAGGACTGATGACTCACGGAGCAGTGATCGCACGTGAATATGGCTTACCAGCAGTGGTCGGTGTGGAGAATGCCACCAAACGGATAAAAGATGGGCAACGAATTCGCGTGAATGGAACAGAAGGGTATATCGAAATATTGTAATGGCTGATTATGTCAAGGAAAGCAAAGTAAGTGGTTTTGGAAGAATTCTTGTATTATCAAGCTAACATTCGTCAATCATTGCAACACGCTTTTACGATGGACATGATTCGCTACGAGTGATGAGTTAAACCAACTCTTGTGTCGTCGACCTCTAATCGTGCAAAAATCTCGGGAGATCGACGACACATTTTTAACAGCTAAAATTCCCATATTGATAAGAAAAAGAAGAAGTTGATTGAATTTTTAGATAAATATCTAGTAGCATTGTATCCATTTTCCAAATGCCGATTTCATCATATTAATTATGAGGAATAGAAAAACATTGGAATACCTGATTCGTGATTAGGAGAGTTTTTGTTCGGGCATGCGGATAGATTGAGTAGGGAGTATCTCCTTAGTTTTTTAGATACCGAATGTGAACGCGTTATGTTTTGTTATAAATATCTTTTAGGTGGTGTTATCTTGCAAATCGTTTTTTCATGAAGTGTATACACGTTCTCACTTAGAAACTTTATTAATATCAATCTTTGCGGTACAAGTTAGTACAAAGTGTAAATGGCAGAAAATACTTTTTGATTTATTTAAATTTTTAGATTTTTTATTAGAAAATGTTATGAATTCATTGTATAATAAATATTGTAAGAATGATCCCCCATCTGTTGTGCATAAACAAATGCAATCGGTTGCATGTGTTTATGCACTGTTTTTTGTTTTATATACGTTCATTATAATTAGGGATTAAGATGCAATCGTTTGTGTCAATTGTTCTAAAGAAGAGTGACTGATATATTTTCTTTTGCTAACAGTTACATACGTAACTATGCAATCTGCATACTCAATTTAGGGTTCTAAATTGGTTTAATATATCCACAATCACCTTCACCTCTAAACAGAGTGTAGGTGGAGGAGATTCATTGGTTTTATTGAGCTATACGAGAAATTGGCTAAATAACCTAGAGAATTACTACCCTATTGTTCCTAATTTTCAAAAATTTTATTGAAAGTGATATTGAAATTTATACAATTTATGAGAAAATATAACTATAACTAGTTTACTAGTTCATATTTACCGTTTATCTTGTTTTGGGGGTGAAGATTTGATAGAAGCGATTGCCCAAATAGGCAAATGGATGCTTGAGAAATCCAACAAATCCATCGTCGATCAACTCATTGAAGACCATGGTTATCCATATGTTCTTAATATTTTGTTTCATGAGGAAAACGGGGCATTTGAGTGGATCGGTATTGAGGTAGAAGAAGCAAACGATGATTTTAAAAAGTATTTATTTAGAAACGGCTCCTCAAGGGGGATCAACTACTCTCCTACAGCTAGAATTACTACGCTTGATAACACCTTTCATCAAAAAGTTTTAGGATGGTTTAAAAAAGTAGAGAGCGAAGAAAAGCCGTATTTTCGCGAAATGTATCATTTGCTTCTTGATAAGCAAGAAGCCATTCTAGCGCAACTGCACCAAAAATTTTCGGAGCTGAATGACAGAGCTATTTTATCAATCAAAGTAAATGATCAATTTTTATATGACCTCCCTTTATTTGTTGAGGAGTTTTTATTTCTCGTTAATGAAAAGGATTTGGAACTGTATGCAGAGCATCAGTTATGTTCTATATGCGGCGAGAAGAAAGACATTGTTATAGGAAAAATGTCTGTGTTTCGCTTTTATACGTTGGACAAGCCGGGATTTATTTCAGGAGGTTTCCATGAATCCAAGGCATGGAGGAATTTCCCTGTTTGTTTAAATTGCAAAGCTTTTATTGAAGAAGGACGAAAAGTGATCGAGGAAAAATTGCGTTTTAATTTTTACGGACTATCATATTTATTAATTCCTAAATTCGTTTTATCCCCGTCCTTTGCTGAAGAGGAATATCAGGACATTATGTACCTTCTTTTTTCACAAGCAAAAGATATCCGCATCAAAGACAGAAAAGTACAGTCGTTTATGACAACAGAAGAAGATGTTTTAGCGACGTTAGCAGAGGTGGAGAATACGCTATCCATTCAGCTAATGTTTTTGCAGAAAATTCAAAGCGCCGAACGAATTTTATTGCTCATTGAAGATGTGTTGCCGTCAAGGTTGCGACAGCTATTCCAGGCAAAGAAACATGTGGAAAAAGCTCTTGAGTTTAGCGACCAACAATCGTTTCATTTTGGCGCGATTCGGACGTTCTTTCAGAGCAATGTCGATAAATATTTTTTAACGATTGTAGACCATGTGTTTAAAAAACGAGAACTACACTTTTCATTTTTACTTAAATTTATTATGCAAGAAATTCGCAAAGATTTCTATGAAGCAGAGTCGGATCCAACATTTTTTTATAAAGTAAGACAAGCAATTGCCGTTATTCTTTTTCTAGAGCAATGCGGCGTATTGACAATAAAAGGGGGAAATGAAGTGGAAAGTCGTTTTGCTTCTTTATTTGAAGCGTTCGGCCAGCAAATGGATACAAATGAAAAGAAAGCGATCTTTTTGCTTGGCGCACTCACGCAAATGTTGCTCGATGTGCAACGAATGAAACGAAACAGCCAACCGTTTTTAAAGCAACTGATGGGACTGAAGATGGATGAGCGCACCATGAAAGGGCTGCTTCCGAAAGTCATTAATAAACTGCAAGAATACGACATGTATCAACGAAGTCATCAGCGCTTGGCGGAGGAAATTTCTACGCTCTTTATGATGTCACAAAAGACGTGGAAGATGTCCGTTGACGAATTGAATTTTTATTTCGTATGCGGGATGAATTTATGTTCAAAGGTTAAAGAACAATTATTCGCAAATGAGGAGGAAACGGCTGATGCTAACTAATCGTTCAGAGCTGTTATTTTTATATGATCTTGCGTGGGCTAATCCTAATGGGGATCCAGTAGACGAGAATAAACCGCGCATTGACGAACAAACGGGAAAGAATATCGTCACGGACGTGCGGCTCAAGCGCACGATTCGCGATTATCTCTATGAATATTTAGGAAAAGAGATTTTCGTTCGGGAGATTGCTGATGAAAATGAACATATTCAAGACGCGAAAACGCGCGCGGAAGATTTTTTAGTGAAAGACGGAGAAAAGCTGAATAAAGCTAAGCTTTCGCTTGCGGAAATGAAAGCGGTTATTAACGAACAAGTATTAAACAGCTGCATTGACGTTCGCTTGTTCGGAGTAACGTTGCCGATTGAAAAAAGCAATAAAGAAGCGAGTTCCATTACGCATACAGGTCCTGTTCAGTTTAAAATGGGGCAGTCGTTGCATGCGGTGAAGCTTGAGTACGTCAAAGGAACAGGAGCGTTTGCGTCAGGAAGCAAAAAATCGAACAAAACGTTCCGCGAAGAGTATGTGCTGCCGTATTCGCTTATTTCGTTTTACGGCGTTATTAATGAAATGGCGGCTCAATCTACAAAGCTAACCGAAGAAGATGTTGAATTGATGCTTGAAGCGATGTGGAACGGAACGAAAAGCTTGATTTCGCGCTCAAAAGTCGGACAAGTTCCGCGGCTGTTAGTAAGAGTTGTGTATAAAGAAAAACACTTCCAAATCGGCGAGTTAGATAAATACGTTTCATTGCATGCGGAAAAGGCAGAAGAAGAAATCCGCGATGTGCAAGACTATGTGTTAGATGTCGGCAATCTCGTTCAAGTGCTAGAAAAGTATAAAGAACGCATTGAACGAATTGAAATCGCACAAGATGAACGGCTTGTTTGCAGTGAAGATTTATTTGAAAGTTTAAAAAGCAAGGGATTTCTTGT
The DNA here is from genome assembly GCF_000620165.1 of Anoxybacillus tepidamans PS2. Lineage (GTDB taxonomy): Bacteria > Bacillota > Bacilli > Bacillales > Anoxybacillaceae > Anoxybacteroides > Anoxybacteroides tepidamans_A. The sequence goes on along the minus strand of NZ_KK211085.1, from coordinate 142,738 downwards.
AGAGAAGAAAGAGTTTTAAGGGTGAAGCTATATGGATGTCCTTGTTTTTGATATTCACGCCGATTTTGCTCATTTCCGCAAAATTTATTCGACGTCTTCACCCTTGACCTATTCAGTCATTCCGCCGACTTCTTTTTATGGAATTGTAGGGGCTATTATTGGCTTGGAAAAAGAAGAAAACCAATATTTACGATTGCTCAATCAACATACCTTAAAAGTTGCGATTCAAGTATTGCAACCTGTTAAAAAAATACGCATCGGGTTGAACCATGTTAATACGAAGGGAAACGTATGGGTGCCAAAGCAACGGAGGGAAGGCGCACGCACGCAAATTCGCACGGAATTTTTGCGATTTCCAAAGTTTCGTTGCTATGTTCATATTGATGATTCGGCCCTGTTTTCTCGCCTCGTTGAATATGTACAAAATCATCAAAATGTGTATACCGTATCACTTGGATTAAGCGAATGTATTGCCAATGTAGAGTTTGTTGCTTTCCAATCGTTTGAACAAAAGAATGATAGGGAGACTGTAAGTATTGCAACAGCGATACCAGAGCGGCTGTTGCGAAAATTGGAAATTGAACCGGGAAAAGAATATTTAAAAGAGCGTTTGCCGATAGCCATGAATGATGAACGGGTTGTGCTCCACTACGACGAAGTATTGTTTGATGCCTCCGGTCAATCGCTGAAGGCTGTGGTTGACTTGTATTGGGCAAATGAAAACGGAATTAACATTGTGTTTTTGAATTAAAACAAGCACGTATGTTCATCCATACGTGCTTTTATTGTCTATGGAGGGTCTGTATGAATGTTCTATATTCGCATCCCGACTATCCGTTACAGCATCACATTGACGGTGTTCGGTCGCTGTCAACTTTATTTTTGAGCGAGACAAAATTAGAGTTTTCCCAGCAAAAATGGTACCAGCATTTATGCGAATCGATCGCTTTATTTCATGATATCGGAAAATCGCATCGCTATTTTCAAGACTACATCCGCCAACGAAACGTGCCGCAACAATTAAAGAGCCACGCGCTGCTTTCTGCCTTTGTGTTCATGTCGTACATCGAACAAGTGGATGGCGTAGAAGATATATGGAAGTGGCTCGCCTTTTTAATTGTCAAACGTCATCACGGCGATCTAGATAACTGGTTGGAGGAGTTTAAGCAGTTTGACAGCGACATGCGGCAACAACTATTCCAGCAAATTGAATCGATCGATTTTGCACTGTTAAACCACACGTACGAAGCGCTTTTTCCCATTGTGACAGAACAGCCGTTTACCAAGTCTCAATTCGAAGCCGCTGTTGAAGCGATGTTTACAAAAAGCCGCAAAATTCGCCGCGGCATTATGCGTTGGAATGAGGAAAACGAATCGTTGGTCCCTTATGTTCAATTTTTGTTTCTATTCTCACTTCTGCTAGATGCGGATAAGTCGGAAGCGGGGATTATGCAGAAGGAAAGCTGGGAGTTTTCAGAGCGGTTCACGTTGCCAGCGCATCTTGTGCAAGTTTACAAGCAAAAGCAACAATGGGAACGAAACGCGATGAACGAACTGCGTGAAAAGGCGTTTCAAGAAATCGTCGATTATGAGATTGATTTAAACAACCACTTCTATTCGTTGCAGTTGCCGACAGGGATGGGAAAAACGCTCGCGTCCCTTCAATTTGCGCTCCGGCTCCGGGAAGAAATGCAAACGAAAAAAGGAGTCATTCCTCGGATTATATATAGTTTGCCATTTTTAAGCATTATCGACCAAACAGGCGATGTGTTAAAGTCGATTTTCCAAGCAAACGGCATGGACATCGATCACCGCCTGTTTTTATCGCACCATCATTTATCAGAAATAAACTATTCGGTCGTCAAAGAAGAAGAAAAATACGATGTCAATTACGATACCGCCAAGTTGTTAATCGAAGGTTGGAACTCAGAAGTGATACTCACGACATTTGTGCAGCTCTTTCATACCATCTTTACAAATAAAAATAAGGCAATCCGAAAGTTTCATCGATTGGCGAATGCGATAATCGTTATTGACGAAATTCAAGCCATTCCGCATCGGTATTGGTTGACGGTGCGGGAAATGTTTCAAGTGCTTGCGAAGGAATTAAACTGTTATTTTTTATTTAGCACGGCAACGACACCAGCCATTTTCGATAAACGTGAGACGATTCAACTTGTTGAACCGTCCGTCTACTTTCAATCATTATCGCGTGTCAAGTTAGTCCCGCATGTTCAAGAAAATATCACGATCGAATCGTTTGTGGAGCAGTTGCAGCTTCACGAAGATAAAAGCTATCTGTTTATTGTCAATACCATTGATTGCGCCAAAAAGTTGTACGAGCAGTTGGCGGAAATGGCGGATCAAACGGTCATGACGTTTTTATCCACTCATATTCCACCGAAAGAGCGCTTGCGGCGGATTGCGGCCATCAAGGATGGCACGTATCGAATTGTCGTTAGTACGCAGCTTGTCGAAGCGGGAGTTGATATTGACTTTGACGTAGTATACCGCGACCTTGCTCCTTTAGATTCGATTCATCAGGCGGCTGGCCGGTGCAACAGACACGGCTTGCGGGCAGGAGAAGTGCATGTTGTTTCACTGACAGACGGCAAACGCCGGTATGCGAGTTACATTTACGATTTAGTGCGTATTGATTTAACGCAGTCGATGCTTAAAACGTATGAAATCGTAGAAGAAAAAGAGTTTTTTCATTTAATTGAAGAATATTTTCAGCAGTTGTCTTCAAAAATGAACAATCGGGAATCGCTACAAATCTTAAAAGGAATTAAAACGTTGTATTTTGATGGAGAAGCGACAACGGAACGCGTGCCTGTATCACAGTTTCGCTTGATTGAATCCGGCGAAGACCGGTTTGATGTTTTTGTTGAACTCGATGAAGAGGCGGTACAAATCTTTCAACGTTTTGAAGAGATTGTCCGAATCAAAAATCCTTTCGAGAGACAAAGGGAATTTGCGGCCATCAAAGCGTATTTTTATCAGTATGTGATTTCCATTCCGAGAAAGGTCGACCATAAACCGCCCATCTTATACAACATGGGCTATGTGAATTTGTATTCCCTCGCTGATTTTTATGATCAGACGATGGGCTATAAAACAAAAAGCGAAGGAATTATATGGTAGGTGAGATGATGGATTACGAAATGCCTGTCACCGGAACGGACATATGGTATTACTACATATGTCAGCGCGAAGTTTGGTTGATGAAGCACCAAATTGCGCCTGATCAAGAGGATGAATCGTTGGATATTGGCCGATTTATTTCAGAGACGTACTATCAGCGAAATAAACAAGAAATTTCAATCGGGAATATCATCGTAGACCGCATTCGCCGAGAAGATGGGCAGATCATCATTGGGGAAGTGAAAAAATCATCTCGTTATTTGAAAAGCGCCAAAATGCAGCTTCTTTATTATTTGGAACAGTTGCGTCAAATGGGGATTCAGGCGAAAGGGGAGCTATTGTTCCCGGAAGAGCGGAAAAAGGAAACAGTCGAGTGGACGGAAGAAGCGAGCGCGGAATTAAAGAAGACAATAGGCGATATTCGCCTTATTGCCCGTCTCCCGGTGCCGCCAGCGCCAAAGAAAATTCAATTTTGCGCAACATGCGCATATCGAGAATATTGTTGGGCGGAGGAGTAGGATGAAAAAAACATTTTATATTTTTCAAAACGGTGAGCTTCGCCGAAAAGACAACAGTTTATATTTAGAAACTGAAGGACAAAAAAAGCATCTCCCGGTCGAAAACACAAACGATCTTTATATTTTTGGCGAGGTGGATGTCACGAAAAAATTTTTGGAATTTGCGGCGCAAAAGGAGATTATTATCCATTATTTTAATCATTACGGCTACTATGTCGGTTCGTTTTATCCGCGCGAGCATTTGAACGCGGGGCATGTGATTTTAAAGCAGGCGGAGCATTATTTAGATGCGCACAAACGCCTTGATTTAGCACGTCGCTTTATTGAAGGTTCCATCCAGCAGATGAGCCGAGTTTTGAAGTATTACAGGGGAAGATTAGAAGAAAAAGAGATTTTTAATGATGTATTAGATAGCTTTGATCGCGAAATGATGTCGTTATCTGAGGCGCAGTCGGTTGAGCAGCTCATGGCGTCAGAAGGACATATGCGCGAAAAATATTACAGCACTTTTGACACGATTATCCGCCATCCTGACTTTGTGTTTGAAAAACGGACAAAACGCCCGCCGCACAACCGTCTTAATGCGCTCATTAGCTTTGGCAACTCGATCGTCTATACGATGTGCTTGAGTGAAATATACAAAACATATCTCGACCCGCGCATCGGCTTTTTACATAGCACAAATTTCCGGCGTTTTTCTTTGAATCTAGATGTCGCGGAAATTTTCAAACCAATTATTGTGGATCGTCTCATTTTCTCGCTGATTAATAAGAAAATGTTGACGAAAAAACATTTTGAAAAGCTAACAGATGGCATTCTTTTGTCTGAAGAAGGGCGAAAATTGTTTATTAGCGAATTGGAGAAAAAGATGCAAACAACCGTGCAGCACCGGCATTTAGGGAAATCGGTGTCGTATCGGCGATTGATCCGGCTTGAATTGTATAAAATTCAAAAACATTTGCTCGGTGAAAAGCAGTATGAGCCATATGCGGCAAAGTGGTAGGTGACTGTACAGTGTTTGTAATCCTAGTGTATGATTTTAATGAAAAACGCGTAGCGAAAGCGCTGAAAATTGCACGCAAATATCTTCACTGGGTGCAAAATTCTGTATTTGAAGGAGAAGTAACAGCGGCGAATTATAAGAAATTAAAAATGGAGCTGCAAAACATTATGGACCCAGATGAGGATTCGGTCATCTTTTATACGTTCCGGACGCAAAAGTATTCGAAGCGCGAAGAGTTTGGATTGAAAAAAGGTGGAGAAGAGTTTATTTTGTAGAGAGGAAGAAACTAGATGCGTTTGACGATTACATTACGGGGAGCAGATGGAGCGGCAACTTTCCCGCTTCATTATCAACATTATTTGCAAGGGTTATTGTATCGTTCGTTGAGCGATGAATCGTTTGCCTACTTTTTGCATGAACGAGGATTTCGCAAAGAAAAGCGAACGTTCAAATTATTTACATTTAGCCGCTTATTCGGTGAACACCGTATTCATCACGCTGAAAAAGAAATTACGTTTGTTGATTCGTTCCAATGGCACGTTGGCACGGTACTTCCTGAACTGACGCAACAGTTAGGGGAATTTTTGCTTCTTCAACCATATGTGCAACTTGCTAATCAACGTGTCATTATTGAACGAGTGGAAGCAGAAAAACGAACCATTCAGCAACGTGAGATTGAAATTGACATGCTGTCTCCAATGACCGTATACAGTACATATGAAACGGTGGATGGAAAGAAAAAAACACAATTTTTTAATCCGAATGATGAAGTATTTCCACATCTAATTGAACGGAATTTTCACAATAAGTATGAAGCGTATTACGGAGTTCCGCCAAGCGACCGACTGTTGATTAAACCTGTCAATGTTCGGAAAAGCGATCGCGTTGTAACGGTTTTTAAGGGTTTTTACATTACGGCATGGAAAGGACGGTATAAGCTTATCTCCTCCCCGGAAAATTTAACGTTTTTATACCGTGTGGGCATCGGTGGACGAAATTCACAAGGATTTGGCATGTTCCGTCTTGCAAAAACAAAGTGAAAAATTTCACAACTGTCGTCGACCTCCAATCCTGCAAAAATCCTAGGAGATCGACGACAGCCCACGTTTTGCGATTTTCCCCGAAGCATCAATGGATAGAAAATATTGACCGAATTTTAAAACATATGTATAATGACGTTGTATATCTTTTCCATGTATTGATGTATCAGTACTTTTTTGGGGGTTTGTATCGTACCTATGAGGAATTGAAACCAATTCCATTGGCTCGCTGATAAGTAGATCACCATCGGTTTGTATCGTACCTATGAGGAATTGAAACAATCCAATAAAGAAACAATCTTTTTTAACCCCTTTTGTTTGTATCGTACCTATGAGGAATTGAAACTCGGAAAGCGAAAATGCGAAGGCTGCGGAAGTGAAGTGTTTGTATCGTACCTATGAGGAATTGAAACTCGGCACGTACACACATCATTTTGGCAGGACGCAAAGTTTGTATCGTACCTATGAGGAATTGAAACCT
>NZ_KK211085.1:0-133731 GCF_000620165.1 Anoxybacillus tepidamans PS2 | reverse complement strand
TATCCCTGTTTGTATCGTACCTATGAGGAATTGAAACTATATAAAATATATCAATACATGAAAGATGAAGGCAGTTTGTATCGTACCTATGAGGAATTGAAACCTAGCTTGCCACCGCCTAACCGAGTCGGCTTGCGAATGTTTTTATCTTACCTATGAGAAATCCCCCAACCACCCTAAATTTCGACCATTATTACTTTGAATCTATTACATTAATTTTCAGCTTGTGTGCTCCACATCTTCATCCCCACTTGATTCCCATATTTTCAGTTCCCAATGGATGTTAGTGCTGCATGATAGTCATGTTCCCTGTTCTTTACCAATGCTAATCTGGAAAGGTGCGAATGCTTTTTTATTTTTTAGAAAATTCCCAGTTGCGCTTTCGGTTGTTGCGTGTTCTAATAGGGATGATAGTAAAACATATACATGATTCGCATATTTTGCATGTAACGGAGGGCTGGAAGTGAAACAAGATGCGATCATTCGCTTCGAGCGTGTGACGAAGCAGTATGATGGGGTTGCGGTGCTGGATGATGTGAGCTTTGAAATCGAGAGGGGGAAGTTTTATACGCTGCTTGGGCCGTCGGGGTGCGGAAAGACGACGATTCTCCGGCTGATTGCCGGGTTTATCGAGCCGTCGGAAGGGACGATTTATTTTCACGAAAAGCCGATTAATCATGTCCCGGCTAATAAGCGGCAAGTGAATACCGTGTTTCAAGATTATGCGCTTTTCCCGCATTTAGACGTATTTGAGAATGTGGCGTTTGGGCTGCGCATCAAAAAAATGAAGCAAGCGGATATCGAGGCGAAGGTGAAAGAAGCGCTTCGTTTTGTGAACTTAGAAGGATATGAGAATCGGAGAATTCAAGAAATGTCGGGTGGTCAGCGCCAGCGGGTGGCGATTGCGCGCGCGATCGTCAATGAGCCGGAAGTGCTGCTTTTGGATGAGCCGCTCTCGGCGCTTGATTTGAAGTTAAGGACGGAAATGCAGTACGAGCTAAGAGAGTTGCAGCGCCGTTTGGGAATTACGTTCATTTTTGTGACGCATGATCAAGAAGAGGCGCTGGCGATGTCCGACCAAATTTTTGTGTTAAATAAAGGAAAAATCCAGCAAAGCGGCACGCCAAAAGATATTTACGACGAGCCTGTCAACCGGTTTGTCGCGGATTTTATCGGTGAGTCGAATATTTTGTCGGGGTGCATGATCGAAGATTTTCTTGTTGAATTTGCCGGAAAGCGGTTTGAATGCGTCGATAAAGGGTTTCGTCCGCATGAACGCGTCGATGTTGTCATTCGCCCTGAGGATTTGGAAATGACGGCGCCAGAGCGCGGTAAGTTGCGTGTGCGCGTGGACTCAATTCTATTCCGCGGAGTGCACTATGAAATTTGCGCGTATGACGAGAACGGGAATGAATGGCTCGTCCATTCGACGAAAAAAGCGGAAGTCGGGGAAGAAATCGGGCTTTATTTTGAGCCGGAAGCGATTCATGTCATGCATGTCGGGGAAGCGGATGATGAAAGCGATGAAAAGTAATGTGCGCAACGCCTATTTAATTCCGTATGCTTTATGGATCATTTTATTTGTAGTCGCGCCTATTTTATTGATTCTTTATTATTCATTTTTTGATATTGAAGGAAAGTGGACGTTCGAAAACTATGAAAAATTTCTAACCCCGATTTATTTAAAAATGACGCTCAATTCGTTTTGGTATGCGTTTTTGATTACGTTGTTCTCGTTGCTCGTTGCGTATCCAACCGCTTATTTGTTGACGAAAACGAAGCATAAGCAGCTATGGCTCTTATTGATCATTTTGCCGACATGGGTGAATTTGTTGTTAAAGGTATATGCGTTTCTAGGGATTTTCGGCACGTTTGGCTTGGCGAATGCGATTTTAAAAACAATCGGCATTGGCGCAAAGCAAATCCTATTTACCGATTTCAGCTTTATTTTTGTATCGGTTTATATTTTTATCCCGTTTATGGTGTTGCCGATTTTCAATGCGCTAGAAGAGTTAAATCCGTCCTTGATTGATGCAGCGCGCGATTTGGGAGCTTCGGCATGGACGACATTTCGCCGCGTCGTGTTTCCGCTCACGTTAAGCGGGGTGAAGGCCGGATGTCAAGCTGTGTTCATTCCGTCGTTGTCTTTATTCATGATTACGCGCTTAATTGCCGGCAATCGCGTTATTACGCTTGGCACGGCGATTGAAGAACATTTTCTTGTCACCCAAGACTGGGGGATGGGAGCAACCATTGCGGTGTTTTTAATGCTGGCGATGGCTGTCATTGTCGGTATGACAGGAAGCCGGAAGAGAGGGAAGTAGATGAAAAAGCATCGAACATGGGCGAATTTGTATCTAATCGTCGTCTTCATTATATTGTATATGCCGATTTTTTATCTCATGTACTATTCGTTCAACAGCGGAGGAACGATGCACAATTTTAAAACATTTACATGGGAATGGTATCAAGAAGTGTTTCATGATGACCGTCTGCTTATTATCGTGTTGAATACGCTCGTCATCGCTTTATTGTCGGCGGCCATTTCCACGGTTGTTGGCGTGATGGGGGCATTGGCGATTTATTACGTGAAAACATGGCGGGTGAAAAATGCTCTCCTTGCGCTGAATAACGTGCTCATCGTTAGCCCTGATGTGATCATCGGCGCATCGTTTTTAATTTTGTTTACTATTGCGGGCGTTAAGTTAGGCTTTATATCTGTTCTTTTATCCCATATCGCTTTTAGCGTGCCGATCGTTGTTTTAATGGTGCTGCCGAAGCTTGAAGAAATGAGCCCGACGTTGATTGATGCGGCGCGCGATTTAGGGGCGAGCCAGTGGCACATGTTGTCGAAAGTAATTTTGCCATTTATTACGCCGGGAGTGTTTGCCGGATTTTTTATGGCGCTTACGTATTCGCTCGACGATTTTGCGGTGACGTTTTTTGTGACGGGAAACGGCTTTTCAACGTTGTCGGTCGAAATTTATTCGCGGGCGCGCCAAGGCATTTCGTTGTCGATTAACGCGCTTTCGACTCTTTTATTTTTATTTACCGCTCTTCTCGTTGTCGGCTATTACTTTATTAGCCAAAAAAGCAGCCGTTTGTACGGGATTGGAGGGCGGAAGTAGATGAGACGGCTTGTTCAATGGTTTTTGGCCGTTTTTACGGCAGCAATGGTTCTTTTATATCTATCCGAACGCTTGAATGAAATGGAAGGGTACGCAGGGGGCAATACCATTACCGTTTACAACTGGGGCGATTATATCGATCCTAAGCTGATTCAAGCGTTTGAAAAAAAGACAGGAATTAAAGTCATTTATCAAACGTTTGACTCGAACGAGGCGATGATGGCGAAAATCGCCCAAGGGGGAACGACGTTCGACGTGGCGGTGCCATCTGAGTACGCCATCAGCAAGATGAAAGAGGAAGGATTGCTTGTTCCTCTCGATCATTCGAAGCTCCCAAACTTAAAATATATCGACCCGCGCTTTTTGAATTTGTCTTTTGATCCGAACAATCGCTATTCAGTCCCGTATTTTTGGGGCACGGTCGGCATCGTATATAACCGAAAAATGCTTGGCGGCAAAAGCATTACGAGCTGGAACGATTTATGGAGCCGTGACTTGCGCAATCAAATTTTGCTTGTAGATGGAGCGCGTGAAGTGATAGGCATGGGGTTAAACAGTCTTCACTATTCGCTCAACGATACAAATAAAGCGCATTTACAGCAGGCGAAGAAGAAGCTTGATGCGCTCATGCCGAATGTGAAGGCGATTGTCGGCGATGAAATCAAATTGTTGCTGGCAAACGAAGAAGCGGCGATTGGCGTCGTCTGGTCGGGGGATGCGGCTGAAATTATTTCTGAAAACGATCACCTCGACTATGTAGTGCCAAAGGAAGGCTCCAACTTATGGTTTGACAACATGGTCATTCCAAAGACGGCGAAAAATATTAAAGGAGCGCACGAGTTTATTAATTTCATGCTTGATCCGAAAAATGCGGCGAAAAATGCCGAGTATGTCGGCTATTCGACGCCAAATAAAAAAGCGCTTGACTATTTGCCGAAAGAAATTACGAACGATAAACGTTTTTATCCTGATTTCGACTCCATTGGGCATTTGGAAGTATACAAAAACTTAGGAAAACGAATGCTGGCGTATTACAATGAACTATTTTTAGAGTTTAAAATGCATCGGAAATAAAAAGGAGATATCAGCGTTGAAACAGTTGAAAAAGATGTGGCTCACGATTGGTTCGGTCACGTTATTTTTAGGCGGAAAACTCAAATGGCTATTAGGAGTTTTCAAGTTTTTGAAGCTAGGGTCGCTTTTGTCGCTGCTTATTTCAATTGGCGCTTATGCGATTGTATATGGTTGGAAGTTTGCGGTGGCGCTCGTTTATCTTCTTTTTGTCCATGAAATGGGACATTTATTCGCAGCAAAAAAGAAAGGAATCCCAACAACGAACGCTATTTTCATTCCATTTCTCGGTGCATTGATTGCGCTGAAAAAGGAGCCGGAATCAGCCAACGATGAAGCGTATTTGGCGTATGCGGGTCCGCTGTGGGGAACGCTTGCGTTTCTTCCAGCATTCCCGCTATATTGGCTCACAAAAGAGCCGTTTTGGGGGCTTGTGATTGCGCTCGGCGCCCTGATTAATTTGTTCAACCTAATGCCGATTCATCCGTTAGACGGCGGCCGAATCGTCGGGGTGATTTCGCCAAAAATATGGTTTCTCGGTCTAATCGGCGGATGGGTTTACTTTTTTTGGCGGCCAAGCGGAGTGCTCGGCTGGATTCTTGTCTTGGGAACGATAAAATGCTGGGAGTTATTGCGCAAAGAGTTTCGCTATAAAAAACATAAAATCGAGCAAGATATCGCCGAGCAGTTTCTTGAACAGCTAAAGCGGTATGTGACGCTAGTGGATGAAGAAAAACAGACAATGCGCAGCGAGTGGAAGGAAGAGTACGAGCGGCTGTCTGCGTTCAAGAAACGCTGGTATATGCCGATATGGCAGGACGAAAAGAAGCTACGACAGCATCGTACGCTTGTCTATAAAGAACATCTTGAGATATTAAAGCAAAATCGCCTTTTTGTTGATAAAGAAAGTTTGGAGTGGCTGCCTAGCTTCATAACAGACGAGGAAATTCAAGAAATGATCAATGAATTGTCTGAGATTGTGCAAAAAATGCAGGACGAGATGCAAAAAGAAAAAGTGTACTACTTATCCGATACGAAAACGAAGTGGTTATGGCTTGTTCTTTATATAGGCCTTGCGGCAGTACTCGCTGCCTTTTCTGTATATGGTCAAGAGCTGTTAGCGAAATATCAACATATGATTTCATAAAAACACACATCCCCCTTGCCTTGGGCAAGGGGGGATCTATATCAAAAAGGGGGGCAAACTATTTGACTGCTTTTAGCTCTGCTAGTTGTCGTTCAACTTCCTCTTGAAATTGAGGGGACAGGGACAACGCTTTTTTTGATTCTTCGTACACGTAGCGGCTCGCTTCTGCTTCAGCTTCGAGCGCGAATATGCGCTCTTCCATGCGGGCAAATCCCTTTAATGCTTCTTCTGGGCCAAGGTGGGTCAGTGATGTATGAATGGCTTTAATGGCTTGGGCAGCATGGGCGCGAGCAATGAGATCAAGCTGTTTTACTTTTAATTCGTCATACGTTTCTTTCAATTTCTTTAATTGTTCTTTTAAGTATGTTGTCTTTTCGCTGAGTGTGGTATACTGTTGTTTATACAGTTCAAGTTTTTTCTCATAGGCTAGTTTTTCTTGCAGGGCCATTTTCGCAATGGCCTCTTCATTTTTTTCCACAGCGAGCTTCGCTTGGCGGCTTCTTTTCTCTATTTTTTCTTCGGTTTGCTCGATCAGAAGTTTGTAGCGATGCTCGACGACAAACTGTTGAGCAAGCGCCTGTTGCGCTTTTTTCATTTGTTCTTCTAATTCGCGAAGATATTGTTTTGTCATGTCGATCGGGTCTTCGCATTTGTCAATAAGGCTATGCAAGTCGGCGAGCACGACATGCTTTAGGCGTTTAAAAAGCCCCATTTACGGTTCCTCCTTTTTCATTTGTTCTTCCCATCGATCTAAAAAATCTTCTGTTTGGAGCGGCATAGGGACGAATGCGGCAAATTCTTCGCTAAGTACACCATTTGTTGATTGCCGTTTTTTATACACCATGTAAGCAGCAACTAAGATCAGAGGAACGAGCAATATTTTCGGTAAAAGCGCCACGCCTCCCGCTGCTGCCAAAGCTAGTCCAATCCACTTCCACCCGCTAGAGCGCCGCGCTGTTTTCCAAATGATCCAACCGACGATGATCATTGATAGTTGGAACAAGAATGAGAACAGCTTCCAAATCATCCAGCCGCCAAATAGTGTAGGGTGGAACAATACGTGATGGCGCTCGATCAACAAGCCGTAATGCATCGGAAAGTCAGCTCGCTTCATGAACGGACCGTGGTGGCGAGGCATGTCCATCATCGATGCCATGTGTGCTCCTCTTGGCCAGCCGATGTCGGTCAGCATATATAGGCCGCCGCCGATTACGAGGAGAAAGAGCAGCAGAAACGCCGCATATTTCTTTTTCAACGCTTCTCACCTCCTTATCGCCAAGATTTGCATTCCCTTTAGGGTTTGCAATTGTATTGTAAACAGGAAAAGAGAAAAACAAGTGAAAAATGCGGACAAGAAGAAATTTTTTAGAAAAAAATGCTTTCCATTAATGGAAAGCATCTGAAAAAGGAATATTGACGATAAATTCTGTTCCTTTGCCTACTTCGCTTTGCACATGAATCGTTCCGCCGTGAGCATCGACAATCCATTTGGCAATCGACAGTCCAAGACCGTGGCCGCCTTGTTGCCGCGATCGCGCTTTGTCCACGCGGTAAAAGCGATCGAAAATGCGGCCGATGTCCTCCGGGGGAATGCCGATACCCGTATCCTTAACGGAAATGACGAGCCGCCGCTGTTGCTTGAAGAAGTCATTGCGGAGAGTCAGCGTCACGCGGCCGCCGCTTGGGGTGTATTTAATTGCGTTATCCAATAAAATGTAGAGCAGTTGTGTCAATTTGTCGGCATCGCCAAATACAACGGCGGCTTCAGGGGCTTGAAAGTGCAGCTCAATCCCTTTTTTGGCCGCTACATCTGTCAATAGCTCTAGCGTTCGTTCAGCAGGCACACGGAAGTCAAACCTTTCCTTGGCAAGCTCCAAAGCGGCGCGTCCTGAATCCGCCCGCGCTAATGTCAGCAAATCGTTCATTAATTTCGTCATGCGTTGAATTTCTTCGCGCAGACGATGCAGCAGTTTTTGAATAAATTCATTCTTTTTCAGCTCTTCTTCCATCCCGAGCGCTTCGACGGAAGAGAAAATAACGCTAAGCGGTGTGCGCAGTTCGTGAGAGGCATCGGCGACAAATTGCCGCTGGCGGTCATATGCCTCGCGGATTGGTACGAGCGTTCGCCTCGACATAAAATAGCTCAGCAACACAGCCACTCCAATAAATAAAATAGCGATGCCTACAAGAACGATTCCCAGCCATTTAAATACGCCTGAAAACGACGTGACATCCATTCCGACATACAGCGTGCCGATAAGGTGATTATGAATGGAAACAGGGCGCGCAGTCGTCAGCAACTTTAACTCATGCGAGTGGAATCTTGCAAACTTATGCCACTGCGATGGAAGTTGGACTTCCATATATTTTTGTTCATTGACCCGCGGGGCTGACCGAGACAGCGCTTCAAGCAGAAGCGGCTGCATTTCTTTATTCACCTCATCGCCCATTAAAAGCTGTCCGTTTGTGTCAACTACGTAAAAAAAGAACTGATCCTCGCTTAGAAACAACACATTTTCGTTATCCAAAAAATCAAAGTCCGTTTGTTTCACTAAAAATTGCTCAATCGCTTTTTTTTCCTGATCAGCAAGCCCTGAGATTCTGCGTTCTTGGTCATTGGATACAATCATATATAACAGCGAGCAGACGATAACAATAAACACGGTTAAAAATAGAATAAAAATGCCGCTGTATAAAGCGGTGAGACGCCATTGTGCGAGGTAAAACATATCGGCATTTTTCGTTTTGCGGAAAAAGGCAAGCCTATTCATCATCGATCTTATACCCCACTCCGCGTACCGTTTGAATAATGTCCTCATCAAGTTTTTTCCGCAGCAGCTTGACGGTGGCGTCAATGGTTTTCATCGACACATCGGCGTCATATCCCCAAATGCGGTCAAGCAGAATTTCTCGCGGCAAGACGCGCCCTTTATTTTGCAGAAGCAAGTCAAAAAGCTGAAATTCGCGAGGCGTCAGCAAAATTTCCTTTTCACCGCGATGGAGCGTATGGCTCGTTCGATTCAAGACAAAATCTTTATAACGAATAATTTCTTCCTGCAGCGGCATAAACGTTCGGCGCGCTAACGCTTTAAGACGGGCCATCAATTCATCGATTTCAAATGGCTTGACGAGGTAGTCATCCGCTCCAGCCTCCAATCCTTCGACGCGGTCTTGAACCGCATCTTTTGCCGTCAGCATTAAAATGGCTCCCGAATATCCTTGTTTGCGTAGGCGCTTGCATATTTCAACGCCATCGCCATTGGGCATCATCCAATCTAAAATGACGACATCGTAAAAAGAAGCGAGGGCATATTCATACGCATCTTCTCCTTCTTGTACCCAATCGATTTTGTCGACTCCTTTTTTCTTAAGCATGTGAACGATCAACTCGCCTAAGTATAAATCGTCCTCCGCAAGAAGTAGCTTCATGATTCTCCCTTCTTTCATCAGCCCATTTTTTATTAAAATCATACCAAATTTTTATGAAAAAGAAGTGAAAGCCGCGGCATAAAAATGAACTCCGTTTTTGAGAATTGTGAATAGGCCTCCTTCTTGTAATGAAAGAAAATGGCTTTTCTAACCAAGATGGAATCTTCCTCATAAAGATTGCCAACCCAATATAGGCATCTAAAAAACCAATATTTAGAGCGATCACTATCATACTAATTCCTGTCGTGTCATATATGACAAGGGGACGAAGCAGCGTAAAGCTAACAGATAAAATAATTGGCAATGTCAATCGAAGTCAAATGCTAGTAAAAATAGTAACCATTCTATTTACCTCTCTTATCTGTCTATTATTGTGAATAAAACAAAATAAGCAACATATTTTTTAAATTTTTATTGAAGTAATGGAAATTTGAAACTCTTTTGAAAAGGATTCGTATATATAGGTGAACATGGGTGAAAAAGGAGTGGGAACGGTGTTCGGATATCCGATGGAAGTCGTTTATTTATTTGTTTTGATTGTCAGTGGAAGTTTAACGGTTGTCTATATTTTACTTAGCGATATGCTAGATGGCATCTTTGACGTTGCCGACCATCCTTTTTTCAGCCCGCAATTAATTTTATCCTTTTTTACAGTGTTAAGCGCCGTTGGTTATTTGCTTGAGAAGTATACGGGTATGCCGTCAATGATTGTCGGGCTTATAGGGACAGGAACGGCGTTGGTTGTGGTATTGCTTCTGCACTTTTTTGTCTTCCTTCCGCTGCGGTCGGCCGAGGCGTCGCTCCATTATTCCGAGGCGGATTTGGAAGGGTGTGTAGGAAAGGTGATTGTCGCTGTGCCGACGGATGGATTTGGTGAAATTTTGATTCAGCGGGTCAGCGGGGCGGTTTCCAAGCCAGCCAAAAGCTTGAACAATGAACCGATTCCATTTGGAACAGAGGTGATCATTGTCAAAATAGAAAACGGTGTGGCTACTGTTGCCCAGCATGATCCATACCACATTTAAAAAATAAAAGGGGGAAGCTTTGGATGGCACCAATTTTCATCGTTGTTGGAGTGGTTGTATTACTGCTTCTTGGATTGATCGCGATTTTTATGTTGCGCTATCGCACAGTGGGCCCCGATGAGGCGCTCATTGTAACAGGAAGCTATCTCGGCAGCAAAAACGTGCACGTCGACGAATCAGGAAACAAAATTAAAATTGTCCGCGGCGGCGGGACGTTCGTCGTGCCGATTTTTCAGCAGGCTCAGCCTTTGAGCTTATTGTCGATCAAATTGGATGTACAGACGCCGGAAGTGTACACCGAACAAGGCGTTCCGGTCATGGCCGATGGAGTAGCGATCATTAAGGTCGGCAGCTCCATCAGTGAAATTGCTACGGCGGCCGAGCAGTTTTTAGGAAAAACGCGGCAAGACATGGAAAACGAGGCGAAAGAAGTGCTCGAAGGACATCTTCGCTCGATTCTCGGTTCGATGACGGTCGAAGAAATTTATAAAAACCGCGATAAGTTTTCGCAAGAGGTGCAGCGCGTCGCCTCGCACGATTTAGCAAAAATGGGTCTTGTCATCGTTTCGTTTACGATTAAAGATGTACGCGATAAAAATGGCTATTTAGATGCGCTTGGAAAACCGCGCATCGCCCAAGTGAAGCGCGACGCCGATATCGCAACGGCGGAAGCGGAAAAAGAAACACGCATTAAGCGCGCCGAAGCGGACAAAGAAGCGCGCAAAGCAGAATTGGAGCGTTTGACGGAAATCGCAGAAGCAGAGAAAATCAACCAATTGAAGCTTGCCGAATTCCGCCAAGAGCAAGATATCGCCAAAGCGCGCGCTGACCAAGCATACCATTTGGAAGAAGCGAAAGCGAAACAAGAAGTGACCGCGCAGCAAATGCAAATTAAGATTATTGAACGGCAAAAACAAATTGAATTGGAAGAAAAAGAGATTTTGCGCCGCGAGCGCCAATACGATTCCGAAGTGAAGAAGAAAGCCGATGCGGATCGTTACGCGGTGGAGCAGGCAGCAGCAGCGGAAAAAGCGAAACAAATGGCCGAAGCGGACGCGCAAAAGTATCGCATCGAGGCGATGGCAAAAGCGGAAGCGGAGCGAATTCGCATCGACGGATTGGCGAGAGCCGAAGCCGAAAAAGCGAAAGGGGAAGCGGATGCGGAGGTCATTCGCCTCAAAGGATTGGCCGAAGCGGAGGCGAAGCAGAAGATTGCCGAAGCGTTCGAGCTATACGGCCAAGCTGCGATTCTCGACATGATTATCAAAATGCTTCCTGAATATGCGAAACAAGTGGCGAGCCCGCTTGCGAATATCGACAAAATTACGATTGTCGATACAGGCTCAGGCGAAAGCGGCGGCGCCAACCGGGTAGCTGGCTATGCAACGAACTTAATGGCGACGCTGCAGGAATCGCTGAAAGCTTCTTCCGGCATCGATGTGAAGCAGTTGCTTGAGAACTTCTCGGGAAAAGGAAATG
This sequence comes from Anoxybacillus tepidamans PS2, assembly GCF_000620165.1. Classification (GTDB taxonomy): domain Bacteria; phylum Bacillota; class Bacilli; order Bacillales; family Anoxybacillaceae; genus Anoxybacteroides; species Anoxybacteroides tepidamans_A. The sequence continues at coordinate 122,452 of NZ_KK211085.1, read as the reverse complement.
TGAAAGAAAGTCTTGATCGGTTGACGGAAGAAATCGCGGGGCAAAAGGAAGACTCCGAAAACAACGGAAGCATGAAATGATCGAGACAGCTAATTTGATACAGAAAAGCGCCTTTTGTGAGGGCGCTTTTCATTTTGGAGTGATTTTTTTTCATATTAACAAAAAAGTGTAGGGGAAATGGGACGATCTTTCGTCTATATAAGTGAAGATGGATAGAGAGGGGGACAAGCAAAGTACAAATTGGAAAGGGCACTTACCGCATTCATGTGTTCGATTCGCAGAGTGCGGTAGGGCGCGTCTAAATTGAGCGTTTCACTGCTTTTTGATATAATATGTTGGTTGTTACATAGAACTTGCCAGTCGTGCATAGATTAAGATGGAAAAATTGCAACTAACATATCGTTCGGCTATTATGTTAAATGGTGGAATCTATATAAAACGTGAACTAGGATGATGGGGATATGAAACGAGCAAGAATTATTTATAATCCTACGTCAGGGCGAGAATTGTTTAGAAAACATTTGCCTGATGTACTCATTCAGCTAGAGAAAGCGGGATATGAAACATCGTGCCATGCGACAACGGGAGCAGGAGATGCGACGAACGCGGCAAGGGAAGCGGTGAAAAGACGGTTCGATCTCGTCATTGCCGCAGGGGGCGACGGTACGATTCATGAGGTAGTCAACGGCATTGCCAATCAAGGGTATCGGCCGAAGCTCGGCATTATTCCGGTCGGCACAACAAACGATTTCGCCCGTGCCATTGGAGTGCCGCGTACGATTGAAGGGGCATGTAATGTCATTGTTAACGGCGAAGCGGTGCCGATTGACATCGGTTGTGTGATGAATGAAGGAAAGAAGCGGTATTTTATTAATATTGCCGGCGGTGGCCGTCTGACAGAGCTCACGTATGAGGTTCCTAGCAAGCTGAAAACGATGCTTGGCCAGCTCGCTTATTATTTAAAAGGAATTGAGATGCTGCCGTCCATCAAGGCGACCGAAGCGCGCATTGAATACGATGGGAAAGTGTATGAAGGCGAAATTATGCTGTTTTTAGTGTCACTGACGAACTCGGTCGGCGGATTTGAAAAATTGGCGCCTGATTCGTCGCTGAATGACGGAATGTTTGATTTAATTATTTTAAAGAAAACGAATCTCGCTGAGTTTATCCGGATTGTGACGCTTGTCTCTAGAGGAGAACATATTAATGATCCACATTTAATTTATACAAAAGCGAATCGCATTAAAGTAACGACGCCTAATAATATGCAGCTTAACTTAGATGGAGAATACGGCGGTGTGCTGCCGGGGGAATTCGTTAATTTATATCGTCATCTTGAGGTGTTTGTGCCGAAAGAAAAGGCGGAACAGATGAGAGCAGGATTTTAGTTGAAAGTCCTGTTCTCTTTTTGTGTTGAATCAGATCGTATGATACAATCAGTGCAGTATAGCGGTGTTGATAAGCCAAGAAAAATGGATTAGGACTACGTGATTGTTAGTTTTTTCTACGCTTTGTAATCGAAATAGCGAAATCAACATGCGCGAATGCAGTATGTTCATGAAAAGGAAGTAGGAACGATGGCAAAAATGGAAGCTCCAGTGGCGAAAAACGAGTATTATGATGTAGTTTTTGAAGATTTGACCCACGATGGCGCCGGCGTGGCCAAAGTGGATGGGTTCCCGATTTTTGTCGCGAACGGACTGCCAGGGGAAAAGGCGAAAATTAAAGTGATTAAAGTGAAAAAAGGATATGGCTATGGCCGTTTAATCGAACTATATGAACCAAGCCCTGATCGCGTCGAAGCGCCTTGTCCGATTTATAAGCAGTGCGGCGGCTGCCAGCTTCAGCATTTAAGTTACGAAGGGCAATTGAAAGCGAAGCATAAGCATGTGCAAGAAGTACTAGCGCGCATCGGGAAAATTGAACAAGTAACCGTCCATCCCGTGCTCGGCATGAACGATCCATGGCGCTACCGGAATAAAGCGCAAGTGCCGGTTGGCGAGCAGGAAGGCGGGCTCGTCGCTGGCTTTTACCAGCAGCGTACACACGAAATCATCGACATGGAAGCGTGCCTCATCCAGCAGGAGATGAACGATGCGGTGGTGCAGACCGTCAAAAAGATTTGCGAAAAATATGGTGTAAAAGCGTATAATGAGGAAACGCATAAAGGCATTCTCCGGCATATTATGGCACGCTACGGGGCGACGACGAAGGAAGTGATGGTCGTCCTGATTACGCGGACAGAGGATGTGCCGCACAAAAAGAAAATCGTGCAAGAGATTATCGAAAGCGTACCAAACGTAAAGTCGATTATTCAAAATATCAACCCGAAGCGCACGAACGTCATTATGGGGGACGAAACGAGGGTATTGTGGGGAGCGGAGTATATTTACGATTATATCGGTGGCATTAAGTTTGCAATCTCGGCCCGCTCCTTCTATCAAGTAAATCCGGAACAAACGAAAGTATTATATGAAAAAGCGCTCGAATATGCGCAATTGACAGGGGAAGAAACGGTGATCGACGCCTACTGCGGCATCGGAACGATTTCGCTGTTCTTAGCCAAGAAGGCGAAGAAAGTGTATGGCGTGGAAATCGTGCCGGAAGCGATCGAAGACGCGAAGCGGAATGCTGAATTAAACGGCATCAACAACGCGGAATTTGCCGTCGGGGAGGCGGAAGTCGTCATTCCAAAATGGTACGAGCAAGGCATTCAAGCTGACTGCATCGTCGTCGATCCACCGCGCAAAGGCTGCGACGAGGCGCTTTTGCGAACGATCATCGACATGAAACCAAAGCGCGTCGTGTACGTATCGTGCAATCCGGCCACTCTCGCCCGCGACTTGCGCATTCTTGAAGACGGCGGCTACCGGACGCTTGAAGTCCAGCCCGTCGACATGTTCCCGCATACGAATCATGTGGAGTGTGTAGCGAAACTAACCTTGAAATAAAAGGATTTTGAAGAAGGCTAGACAGCATTTGACCACATTTGTGCTGCCTAGCCGTTTTTTCTTCCATATTAATCTCTCCTTCTCTCAAGATTGGCAACATAGGACGAGTACATGAACCTCTTGTGCTTTCACGGTGCTTAGGAGGAGGAGACATCTCATTAGTTATTTTAATCCTTTTCAACTGATTACTTCCAAGAGTGTAAGTCATGAGCTTTATAAAAAAGTAGAAGAGTACCCTTTCACCTATCTGTAGAGCGGTCTCTTCCTAAGAAGGAGGGGGGAGGAAATTTGCAGTCACTAAAGTGCTAAAGGAATTCCATATCTTTGAACATCTATCAGTAATTAGCCGAACAAGTATTTTTTATTTTTTCGATTTGCCTTTATATTGAGAGATTAAATAGGTTATGATCGTCGGTAAATGCGTTTTTTGTTTAACAAGAAATTGGTATAGCGCTTCGCTTTCCTCTTTTGTGACAGCCCATTCTTTAGGGATGGATTGTACCGCTTCGTAAATGGATTCGTTTGGGAGAGAGACAATCATCTCCACGAACGATGTCAAATGCTCCTCATGAATGATGGAGAATGCCCATTGATACGTTTCTTGATAGCGGGTTTTATGCTTCAAGTCTTTCCGAAGGGTTTTGGCTGACCAGTTGTATCCTCCTAGAAAACATTTTCCGTGGTCAATCATATGGACATAAAAGTTTCCATCACTTAGACGCTCTAGAAGTACATTGCTCATCGTTCGATCTGTATTGTTGATCCATTGATCGAAAACGAGCATTCTAGCAAGTATTTCGCTATTTTGAATTTCTGTTTGAGACGGGAGGGGCTTAAGTTTACGCAATTCGCTGCTGTTTTCAATAAACAAACAAGCATAATGGCAGCCTGGACAAAACTCGTATTTTTTTGAGTGCAGTTCTGGGGTATTGTCAATAAATTCAGCGGGGATATATACAAGTTCGAAAGGGGGAACAGGAAGCGAAAGGAGCTTTGCTAATTGGGCAGCTACGTATTCATTGATGACTTCTTTTTCCCTCTTTTTTGCAACACCGTTCCATTTGACTACATATTTATTCCCGTCGCTAAAAAGAAGCACGTGTGCAGTCCCGCCTCTTAATGTTTGTATAAACTTCACGGGAGACTTTTGTTGTTTTGTTATTTCCACTTTCAACACCATTCTTATCTAAATTTTTACATATTAACCTAGGATTCCTCGACAACTTTAAAGCCTAGTGTAGGAGAGGTTCATTTATATTAAATGCAAAGTGGTAACGTTTTGAAACGGATAACCGTATATATCAATGCATTTCGTTTTACACATCGAGAAGTCTCCATCTTGAAACAACGTGTGTAGGTAGGAAAGGTTCATTGTAGCCTTTCATTGGCAAAGGAGGGCGAGAACCGTCAATCGATTCTCGCCTCTATGTTGAGGAGCTTTGCTGAGAGGACGAACGTTGTTCCTGTCTGGGGAGACGCCACTCAACCAATGGGCGTACAACGTGTATAATCGGTTTGCTTCCCAGCAATAACATGACGCCTAGTGATATAAACAAGAGCAGCGGGTACCCGTTAGTATCCATGATAAAGGTTGGAAACGAGGTACTGTGCAAATATTTTAAAATAAACCCGTGGAGAATATAAATATAGAACGTTCTTGTTCCGAATTTAGAAATAGGCAGACGCCGATTAGGAATAAGCGCCATGAAGCTGAATGCCATTAACGTACTGATTCCGTAAATCACAAGCCGCCCAACTGCCCCTATTTCTTCATGAACTCCTAATGTTGTGTAAGATTTAGAGCCATATAGCCATTCTTGCGGCAAATCAGGAAAGTAGAAATAGATTAAAATGAACATGCTGGCTAGACAGATCAATGAAAATAATCGGACGGGCCAGGAAAATAATATTTCAATATGTCTTCTCTTTAAATAAAAGCCGAGCAGAAAAAATGGGAAAAACGTAAATGTTCTTGATAAACTTAACCATTTCTCCGCCTCTACCATTCCCGCGCCGACACCAAGCAATAACGCTAAAATCAAGGAGAGCTGTTTGGGGATTCGGACAAATATTTTTAATAATACATTCCAGCTGAATAAGCTTAGTAAAAACCACAAACTCCATTGCGGAGTGAATATATCGATGTTCCATTGACTCTTATCGTACAAAAAAGTATAGTAGATCGAATATAGTAGTTGGAAAACAACGTAAGGAAGCAGGAGCTTCTTGCTGATTTTTTTGAAGTATCCATGTCGGCGAAAGCCTTTGGCAAAATAACCGGAAATAAAGATGAACGCTGGCATATGGAAAAAGAAAATCCAGACGTACAAGCTATGCACAACTAATTCTTTGTCAATGTAAGGACGGAGAAAATGGCCAAGCAAGACGAGAAGTATTAACACGCATTTCGCGTTGTCAAAATACCAATCGCGGTTGCTCATAAGCCTTCCTCCATTCTGTTTTTCTATATTTATTCGTGTGTATTGTTTCGTTTATGGGGGTTGTCGATCAATTTTTTGTCGGTTTAGTCTGTTGCACGATCGTTCATTAGATGGGAAGGAAAGACCCACTGACAAAGAGAACATAATATTATCAAGTTGACACGATGAAGGGGGCTTGGATATGGATTTGGGACAAAAGGAGAGCGCGATGGGGAATAATCGAATGATTCGCGAAGAGTTGCTGCAAATGGTAAGCGATTTATCCGATGAGCAGCTCAATGAACGAGTGCAAGAGGGAAGTTGGACGATCGCGGAAGTGCTTGAGCATTTGCATCTAACAGAAAAATTTGTGGCAGAGATGATGGCGGATGTACTTGTGAAAGAGGAAAGACGCCCAGCCGAAGAAAAGCCGATTCATTTAGTTCTGGATCGGTCTCAGAAGGTTGAAGCGCCATCGCTGGTTGCTCCTAGCGAGGTTTTTAAAACATTGGATGAAATGAAAGAAAAGCTGCTTCAGTCCCGGCAAACACTCACCAAAATTGTTGAAGCAGCCAGCCCAGATGATTTACAGCAGAGATCATATCCGCATCCCGTGTTTGGGCGCATAAGCTTGGCGCAGTGGATTGCCGTTGTCGGTCTCCATGAAAAGCGCCATCTTGAACAAATTCGCGAACTTAAGGAGAAGCTTGAGAATTCGTAGAGTGGAAAGAATATCATTTTTTCATCCGCCACTGCAGTAGTTGAGCAACCAATCCAACTGCGATACCGATTAGGCAAATGGTAAGAAAAGAGAAGAAGCTTGTTAAATCGCTCCATCCGTCATTTGCTTTCATCCATGAAATATACAGCAGATCAACAATAGCGAAGAAATAAAAAGAGAGCACTACGGTGAGGTAGAGCGTTCTGCGGGCAATGGGTCCAACTCCTGTGGCAAGCGCCAATAGGGCTGAAACAAGAAGAAACCCGTTGATATTTTTCCATGTCAGCGGTGCACCGAGCATAAAACGAGAGATTACGAGCATAATGAACAATATGAGGAAAACCATTCCATTGATCCAATACGAGCGGGGAGAGAATTTTGGCATATTGGCAGCTCCTTGGTTTTGAATAAGATTAATTTGAATATACCATAGAAAAGAAACGTTTTCGATACCGCGTATCGAAGGAAGGGATGAAAGCAAATGAAGAAGGTCATTATATCGGCAATTGCTGCAGTTGGCTTGCTCGTCGGCTGCACGAATAATGAGGCGCAAGTGAACGATTTAAAAAAACAAATTGCGGAACAAAAAGGAACGATCGATCAATTAAAGCAAGAGAACAACGATTTAGCGAAAAAAGCGGCGGCCTTTGAAGAAAATATGAAAGGCAACGTGCTTGACATGGCGCTTGCTGTTGTAAATGCGCTAAAAAAGAAAGATATGAACCAATTGGCTTTATATGTTGATCCGGAAAAAGGCGTGCGATTTAGCCCGTATGGCCATGTCAATCTGGAAAGCGATTTGGTGTTTAAGCAGAATGATCTTCCTTCTTTGATGGAAAGTAATGAAAAGCGCCGTTTCGGAACGTTCGATGGATCGGGCGAACCGATCGAGATGACATTCCGCGATTATTTGAACAAATTTGTCTATGACGTGGACTTTGCCAATCCGCAAATGATCGGCAACAATATTGTCATTGGTAAAGGAAATACGGTGCAAAATATTCATGAAGTCTATCCGAATGCTGTGTTCGTAGAATTCCACTTCAAGGGGATCGATTCTCAGTATAATGGCATGGATTGGCGAAGCCTGCGTTTAGTGTTTGAGAAAAGAAATGGAATCTGGTATTTAGTTGGCATCGTGCATGATCAGTGGACGGTTTAGCAGATAAAAAGCCCTGTTGCTATTTTGGCGGCAGGGCTTTTGTCAGTATATTACTTGTCGTTTTTGTCAATAGTATTCATTGATTTGTAATTTTCACCATATTTTCACCGTTCGTTTTTACAATAAAGCTAGCTAAAAACGAAAATAAACAGCAAGGGAGTGAATATTGTAATGAGCATGCAGGAGTTTGAATATATGGGCACAAATGTCCCACGGAAAAAAAGAGGATTTTTCCCGTTTTTATCGGCTTCCATCATTGGAGCCGTATTAGGAAGTGCGGTGACCCTTTATATGGCACCGGTGTTTGGGATTCATACGCAAAAGGAAGCGAGCAAAGAAGCGGCTACCTCACAACAGGAGACGACGACAAATGCGTTGCCGCTTCAACCAACGTCCAGCGCGCCGAATAATATGGTTCGAGCTATTGAAAATGTAGCGGATGCTGTCGTTGGAGTTATTAATATTCAAAGACAAACAGATATTTTCTCGGGCTCTTCAGAAGATCAGGAAGCGGGAACAGGTTCAGGCGTGATTTTCAAAAAGGATGGAAATACGGCGTACATTGTGACAAACAACCATGTCGTCGAAGGAGCCAATAAAGTGAAAGTGTCGCTTTCAGACGGCAAACAGGTTGAAGCGACGATCGTTGGCACGGATCCGTTGACCGATTTAGCCGTATTAAAAATTGACGGGAAGAACGTAAAAAAAGTCGCTACTTTTGGTGACTCGTCAACGTTGCGCATCGGGGAGCAGGTGGCGGCGATCGGGAACCCGCTAGGACTGGATTTATCTAGAACAGTAACGGAGGGAATTGTCAGCGGAAAACGAACGATCCCTGTTTCTACATCAGCAGGTGAATGGGAATTAAATGTTATTCAAACGGATGCTGCGATCAACCCTGGAAACAGTGGCGGAGCGCTTATTAACAGCGCAGGACAAGTCATTGGCATTAACAGTTTAAAAATTGCCCAAGAAGGGGTGGAAGGATTAGGGTTTGCGATTCCGAGCCAATATGTAAAACCAATTATCGAACAGTTGATGGAATATGGAAAAATCAAACGGCCATATCTTGGTGTTGAGCTGCGGGATTTAAGCGAAATTCCATCGGAAGTACGGTTTGAGCAGCTCGGCTTGCCGGAAAACGAAACAAAGGGAGCTGTCATCACGGCCGTAGAACCTTCTTCTCCTGCTTCTAAGGCGGGGCTTCAAGCAAAAGATGTGATTGTGGCTATTAATGGAACGAAGATCAACAACGTAAGCGAGTTACGAAAGTATTTATATACAAAAACAAAAGTAGGCGAAAGCGTCCAAGTGGAAATTTTACGAGACGGAAAAAGAAAATCTGTTTCCCTAGAGTTAAGCGAGCGCGAAGCGCGCCAATAAACGAATGAGCAACTCCCCCTTCCTTCTAAATATATATAGCATTAATGAGCGGCCATCGTTGCATCAAAACGAGCAGCCGCTCTATTTTTTTGAAAGGTGATACATAACAACAGGAAAAAATAAAATGGGAAAGAAATTTGTTGTATTTAAAGAAGGGGGGATAAAAAGTGGAGTTTAAAAACTATGAAGAGTTTTGGCGGTTTTACTTGGCGCAACATCGTAAACGGGCGACGCGAATTTGGCATTTTGTCGGCACCAGCTTTGTATTTGTTTTTCTGATAACGGCACTCATAACGCTCAACGCTTGGTGGTTGCTCGCCGCACCAGTTGTGGCTTACTCTTTTGCATGGTTCAGTCATTTCTTTATCGAAGGAAACAAACCTGCCACGTTCGGTCATCCATTTTGGTCGCTGCGCGCGGATTTTCGCATGTACCGGCTTATGCTGCTTGGTCAATTACAAAAAGAGAGGGAAAGACAAGAAGGTTAATAAATTACAAACTGATAAATATGCAAACATGTAATGTTGGGATGGTATAAAAGTTACATTCGCCAATGGTTGATTATTCAATGTGAATTTATGGGATATAGTGAAACCCATTCGGTCCCTTTAGTATTACAAAAGAAGGACAGGATGGGTATTTTTATATAAATTCAATATAAAGAAAATATATTCGTTTATAAATAAATTTTCTTAAAATAAAATCATTTGACAATAAATAAATATAAATTTATATTATTAAATATTCTAGTAAAAATTATTTTGCGTTTTTATTTTGTTTAATGTTAATATTACAATAACTAAAAATATTCTTGCTCGTTGGCTGAAAGGGAGTGGAAAACATAGTTTTTAGTCGGGAGAATATAAAGCGCTTACATAAAATCAACGACAATGGAGGGAGATTTTGACCAATGCACTCGACACCAGAATTGAAGCGAGAGCTCAAGAGCAGGCATTTATTTATGATTGCTCTTGGAGGGGTGATCGGAACAGGATTGTTTTTAGGTTCAGGATATACGATTCATGAAGCAGGTCCAGGCGGGGCGATTGTGGCGTATTTGTTCGGCGGGCTTGTTATGTATTTAACAATGCTTTGTCTTGGAGAACTAGCAGTCTCCTTTCCTGATGCAGGTTCTTATCAAACGTATGCGACAAAATATATTTCACCTTCTGCTGGTTATGTGATCGGTTGGTTATCTTGGTTAAACTGGTCTGTAACGGTCGGACTGGAACTTTTGACCGTTAGTATTTTAATGAAACGTTGGTTTCCGGATGTACCTTCTTGGATTTGGTGCGTCGTATTTGCTGTTATCTTGTTTTCTATTAACGCTCTTTCATCGCGAAGCTTTGCGGAAGTAGAGTTTTGGTTTTCGAGCATTAAAGTCATTACTATTATCGCCTTTATCATATTAGGCGGTGCGGCAATGTTCGGTTTACTTGAAATGAAAGGCGGCAAGCCGGCACCAATGTTTTCTAACTTTACGGATCACGGCGGATTGTTCCCAAATGGTTTTGCTGCGATTTTAGTGACGATGATAGGGGTTAACTTCTCGTTCCAAGGAACGGAGCTTGTTGGGGTGGCAGCAGGTGAGAGTGAAAACCCAGAAAAAACGGTACCGAAAGCGATTAATAATACAGTATGGCGCATTTTAATCTTTTTCGTGTTAGCGATTTTTGTTCTGGCAGGGCTATTCCCGTGGGAAAAAGCGGGGCTAGTGGAAAGTCCGTTTGTTGTAGTATTTGACAGCATCGGTATCCCTTACGCTGCTGACATTGTCAACTTTGTTATTATTACCGCGGTACTATCTGTTGCCAATTCCGGCCTATATGCGACCTCTCGCGTGCTTTGGTCGATGTCCCGCCAAGGAATGGTCAGCCCGTTATTCGGAAAACTTTCGAAAAATGGCGTGCCAATTAATGCTCTCATTGCCAGCATGCTAATCGGATGCCTCTCTTTATTATGCGGCATTTATGCGGAGGACACTGTATATTTGTGGCTTCTTTCTATCGCTGGATTTGGAGCGGTGACGGTATGGGCGTCGATTGCACTATCTAACTATTTGGCGCGAAAAGAGTTTTTAAAACAAGGCGGAAATGTAAATGATTTAAAATATAAAACGCCTCTTTATCCTTTTGTGCCTCTTTTGGCATTGACGCTTAACGTCGTGGTAATTATCAGTCTTGCTTTTATTCCGGATCAGCGCATGGCGCTTTATTGCGGTATTCCATTTATGATCGCTTGCTATATTTACTATCATCTTGTGGCAAAACACCGGACAGCACAGCAATCGCCCACTGCAGTAACGAATATGGAGAAAATGTGAACAATGAAACAGGTCTCGGATACGGGACCTGTTTTTTTGATACAATGGCGTTGATGAAAATTATGAAGAGGAAACTGAGGGATAAATGTTACGTAATCAAGGATGGCTATGGAACGAGGCAGAGCGGTTTATTTGGACGTGCTATAAAGAATTAGAAAAAAGCGATGAAAAGATAAAGGAGCGTTTGCAGGAAGTTCGCCAAGCTATTGAGCGGACGGGGACGTATACCCACACTTATGAGGAATTGGAGCACGGCGCTAGGATGGCGTGGCGCAACAGCAACCGTTGCATTGGGCGCTTGTTTTGGCAGACGTTGCACGTTTTTGATGCAAGACAGGCTGAGACGGAAGAAGAGATTGCCACACATTTATTTCATCATCTTGAATTTGCAACAAACGGCGGAAAAATTCGTCCTGCAATTACAGTATTTAAACCGGATGGTGATGTGCGCATCTGGAACCATCAGCTCATTCGTTACGCCGGCTATGAAACGGAACATGGGGTCATTGGCGATTCTTCTTCGGTCGCATTCACGAAAGCGTGCGAGCAAATGGGGTGGAGGGGAGCACGAACGCATTTTGATGTGCTGCCTCTCGTTGTTCAATTGCAGGGAAAGAAACCGAAATGGGTTGAAATTCCAGAAGGACTTGTGTTGGAAGTGCCAATTGAACATCCAGAATTCGCCTGGTTTCAAGATTTAGGGCTTAAATGGTATGCTGTTCCTATTATTTCGGATATGTGTCTTGAAATCGGGGGTATTCGCTACATGGCCGCACCGTTCAACGGATGGTATATGGAAACGGAGATCGGCGCGCGCAATTTCGCGGATGCTGATCGCTACAACATGCTTCCAAAAGTGGCTTCTTGTATGGGGCTTGATAGAAGCACAAACGCGACGCTTTGGAAAGATAAAGCTCTTATCGAACTAAATATTGCGGTGCTTTATTCCTATAAAAAAGCAGGGGTCAGCATCGTCGATCATCATACCGCCGCACAGCAGTTCAAATTGTTTGAACAAAAAGAACAAGAAGCATGCCGCCATGTGACTGGCGATTGGACATGGCTCATTCCCCCTGTTTCACCAGCGACGACGCATATTTTTCACAAATTTTATGATAATACGATCGTTTCGCCTAACTTTTTTTATCAAAAAAGACCGTATGCATGATGTTGCTATATGTTGCAATCAACCTGATGAAGAATATGCCGGTGCCTGTCATCAAACATACGAGACAGGCATCTGGTTCATGATCTTTTCGTTGATAAAAATCGATAAATAGCTGAGAAATCTTCTTTATGTAATCCGTGCTGCTTCGCTAATCCATATATTTCTTTTATTGTATTTGTAATTGGTAGAGAAATGTTATTTTCGTAAGCAGACTGTGACATGAGCTGCAAATCTTTTTGCATATGTTCAAGAGGAAATTCCGTCGCAAAATGATTATGAAGGATTTTTTCTTTTTTTCCATTCAAAAATGGCGCCGCTGTTGGGCCGTTTAGGAGTGTATGGACCACGTTTTCTTTATCTAGGCCAAGAGCTTCCCCGAGCGTAACGGCTTCAGCAAATGCGGCCATTGCATGGGCAAGCATAAGGTTCACAACTAGTTTCATGGAGGTTCCTTTTCCGTTCTCACCTTCATGATGAATGGCTTTTCCCATCGCATTGAGCATCGGTCTGACCTCTTCTAAATCTTCTTTTTTGCCGCCTACGAAAAATACAAGTTCTCCTTTTTCAGCCGGAATTTTTGAACCGGCAACGGGAGCGTCTAAAAAACGAATTCCTCGCTTAGCGCATTCTTCAGCCATTTTTCGGGTAAATAGAGGGTCAACCGTACTGCAGTCTACCCAAATTTTTCATCTGCCAAAATTGTGCAAAAGCCCGTGTTCCCCAAGTGCGACCGCTTCCACCGCTTTTGTATTGGCGAGCATTGTAAATACGATGTCAGCTTGTTCGGCCACCTCTTTCGGCGAGTGTGCCCATTTCGCTCCTTTTTCCAAAAGGTGAAGTGCTTTTTCTTTTGTTCGGTTATGGACAATCAGATCATAGCCTTTGTCTAGTAAATTCTCGGCCATCCGACTTCCCATAATGCCTAAACCGATAAAACCAATCATCGCTATTTGCTCCCTTTCTTATGGATTGCTATAGTTATAAAATAAATAAAATGCGAAAAAAAGGCAAAGTATAAATCTAGCTACTTTAAGGAGAGTGAATTGATGGATAAAAATGAGCTATTAGTAGTTGGAGCGGTGATTGAAAATGAACGAGGCGAAATTTTATGCGCTCTTCGTTCGGAAACGATGTCACTTCAGCATGTGTGGGAGTTCCCTGGCGGAAAAGTGGAACAAGGAGAAAGCTCTGAAGAAGCGCTTGTGCGAGAGATTTATGAAGAGCTAGGGTGTTTGATTAAAGTACATGAAAAAATAGCAGAAACGCGCTACGATAACGGAAAGGTGATTATTTGTTTACATACATATAAGGCATCCATTATTGAAGGGGTGCCAGTTGCTAAGGAACATGCGGAAATCAAATGGGTTTCCCGCGCTGATCTTCCTGCTTTGCACTGGGCTCCGGCAGATGTCCCGACCGTTGAAGCGTTATGCGAAGAGAGATCTGCTACCATTGGACAATAGATATATCAATTTCCTAAATAAATCCAAAGGAGCTCAATCATATTTATTTGTCGTCCCCCATATAGTAAATTGAACGGTCTATTGGGGGGATGAGAATGCAGTTTTATTACGGCCAGCAAATGCCGCTGCGCATTTTGGATGAAGCGGAATTTTGGAAACATCAAGAAGAAGAGCATACGGTCGTGATTCGGGAGCTCGTTGCGGGGCTGGAAGAGCCGTTTGTAGAAGCTCTAAAAAAATGGGAGGAAGTGCTTTCCGCTACGCATCAACAAATCGTTCGTTATATTGAATCGGTCGTGCGAGCCGGTTCGTACTTGCCTAGCGAATTACAACAGCAAGCGCTGCAATTAGTGTCTTACTGTTTGCAGCAAAGCCTGGATTTCATTAAGCTATGCCAGCAAATTAAAACGGAAAGCGCAGCTGTGAGAAACAATCCGACCGCTAAAGTCGTATTAAACCACATCATTCGCGAATCAGAATACTTTATCGGAATCGCGCAAGTGTTGCTATATGGGAGATGAGGGGGAATGTCTATCCATTATGGTAGGCATTTTTTGTTTTGAACGTGTTGCAATGATCATAATCAATGCATAAAAAACAACCCATTTGGAAGTCACAGTGTTATCCTCTATTGGCTCAAGCTTTTGGTAACTGTATACCATTTACAAAAAAGGGGGGTTGCTCCTGTTTATGCACCAGTGAGATATTTTGACAACAGATTACTACTATTCACAATAATAATGATAATATTATTAGTTAATAATATCATTTTATGTAAAATAATGTTGATGTTTAATATTTTATATTTTATAATTTTTGTAAAAAAAGGATTAGAAAAGGGGATGATAAAATGAAATCTTTAAGATTTGGAATTGGCGTAATCTTGTCTACTTCTTTGCTTTATGCTTCTTCAGCAGAGGTTTTTGCAAAAGAGAATAAAGATGACGTCTCTAAATTATGGGAAAAAGCAGCCCTTTATGGCAATGAAGTAGATTTGAGAGCAGTAGTAGAAGACGGCAAAGTAACTACTCAAGGATCAACTACTATATCTACAGTGGGGACAGGATCTACATATATTTATGCCTCGGAGGCTTCATTAACTTCAGGGGTAAAAGCAATTACTCCACAAGGGTATCCTGTTAGTGAAGTAAAAGCTGTTGGAAAAACGACGAGCAAAGTTACTTTATCAACCCACGGGGTAACTACGACGCTAATGCTTAATGGAACTTCTATAGGTAGTAATAAAGACTCTGGTGTTGGAAAATCTACTGATACAGCAACAGTCTATCATTATCCAAACAGTGTGTCTTCTGGTTGGGAATATAGAGCTACTTCCCACCATACATTATCAACTTCTACTAATACCTTTGTGGCTGATACAGGAGATAGTATGAAATTTTAGTGAAAATTAAAAGCTCAAAATGCAGAAGCATTTTGAGCTTTTTCATCAAGGTGAAAATGGAAGGAGAAAATAATAAAATGGGACAAAAAAAGTATTTAGTTGTAGCATTCGCTATATTTTTTGGATTTCTATTTTCGGGATGTAGTAATTTTGTAAAAAAAGAAGATACGCGAGCTTTGCATACAGATCACACTATCTCTTTTCAGAAAAACAAACATTTCATTATACCAGATAATGCTAAAGAGCAACTTGGATTTATTCCCGACACTGCAACTTCATTTAAGGTTGATTCGAAGTTGAAAAAAAAGTGGATGATTGATAATGAGTCGGTGGATGTTGTTTCTTTAAAACCTGGAATGAAACAATTCACATTTGATTTTATTATTGATAGTCTAAAAGATCGAAATCGTCATTTTCGTTTATTTATTTTCCATAATCAAAAATTTATTGAATTCTCTATTAATCATAAAAAATATATGTATTATGATATTCAGATGGAAGGTAATGGATCTTTAAAAATTCCGATTGATGTGCCTGTATTAAATAATTATAAATTTAGTGAGTATTTGCCAATTTTAATTGATAAAGACCAAAAGCAACTTTTTACAAACAACATACCTGTAACGAAAGTGTTAGTAAGTAAAAGTAACAACAATGATTTCTCTAAAATATCATCACATATAAAACTAGATGATGATCAGAAGACATTTAAGAAAGAAAACAGTAAGAGTAATGAATTTGGTCTACCTTCTGTTATTCTGTTAAATGAAGATTTCAAGCCTTTAAAAATAGAAGAAGTGAGCAGTGTAAGGTATGTGAGAATTGATCAAGTTCCGCAGAAAATAGTGGAGGAGATTATGTTTTTCGATATGGAGGGGAATATATATGGGGTAAAGGGAAAACAACCTCTTTCTTATATGCTTGAGCAGCCAAGAAATCAGGATTTCATTATCCCTGTTCCAAAGAAAATGATTTCATCGAGAAAAGAGCGGTTTTTTTTGTTAATTAACAATAATCCGGGAGAAGAAAGCTTTATTCACTTGAATGATATAAAAAGAAGGAAAAGTAAATTTTTCTTAAATTTTGCTAACGTTTACGAAATAAGATAGGGCTTAAAAGCAATTCGGATTAAAAGTTAGAATTTAGGATATTGTCTCTATTTATCTTAAATGAAATATTTTACTCGATAATAAAAATGCTAAAAAATGTGTCTTTGGAAATTGTATATTTTTAACAAAATTAGATAACACGTGTTGCAAAACTCATAGTTATTACATAAACACAACATAAAAACCACCCCTTTGTAAATCATATGCATTAACCAAACATTACAATCGAAGGGGTGGCTGTCATAGCTTCCAGCTTCATTGAAGAACATGCTATACACGGCTGACATTGCTCCGCTTTTTAAACGCACTCTTTCAATATATAGAATCCCTCCCATTTCTAGATCAACACTATGTTATCTATCATAAGACTGCCTATACCACTAATGTTTCCTAAAAACTTATTTTGATTCTTTAAGGGGATTCATTTGAATTCTCCATCGTTTAATTATTTTTTTAGGCATTTCTTATATAATTAATTTCCTCGTCTATCGACGTTTTTGTGAGTAGACTATAATTTCGACAGAAAGGGTTTTCGGAATCTCGTGTCCAACTGTTGAAAGGATCTAGGTGTTTAACGGTTTTGTGTTGTCTTGCCGGATCGTATGGATTTGAGAAGTAACAGATACGATTTTCAAACAAAGCAGGCATGTCGACTTATTACCAATGGTTTAAGGGGCTATAAACTTCATCTTACAAACACCGCAGAAAGAGTTATGTTATATTGTAGTTTCACCATCACCAATCAACATGATACTGCGATTGCATTGGGCATTTTTTCGGTCTTCAAAGGCAGTAACATTCAATGTGTTTTAGGGGATGTTGCCTATTGAAGGCAAAAAGGTGCGGGATATCATCCAGAACATGGGGGGATCTTTTTGGTGTCTGCCTTGAATTTTCGAAACCAAAAGAGCCAACGGAACGATACCTAAGATCGTGTATTCTAACGTTTTTGAGGTGCTATTTAGATAACAGCAGCAGAGCCTGTCTGTTAACATCGAACGAGTATTCATTTAGTTCAAAACTAAGGGAATCAAAAAATCTCAATGGTATGCGTTTTGTCACTATCAACTACATGTTGAATTATGTATACTTCTTACACATAACTTCACGCTTTTAACACAGCTTTGCAACACCATTTGTTTTATTAAGTATTTCATTATATTTGTAAAATAAAAAAGTGGAATCTATTTTGCTTATCATTTATTATGTCGTTTTTCAAAAATATACTGTAATAAAAATATTCTTCCACTCTATGAGGAATAAATGGTATAATTATATAAATTCTTAATTTACTGAAAATACAGCTTGGAGGGGAAAGAAGGTGTCATTACATAGTTATATTATACGTACTTTAGCTGTTGTCATTCCAGGCACCGCGCTCATCGGGTTTGGAGTATGTTTCGGGAATGGGGTGCATGGTTCGGCATTCTGGTGGACGATGGCAGGAACGGTGCTATTTGGAGTGATCCTTGGCATTTTATCGGCCGCCCTAAATTACCGGCGCTTTATTGCGCCGATCGCAATTATTAATGCACATTTAGAAAAAATAACAGAGGGAGATCTATCGACGCGCGTGTCTGTTGACCATGTCAGAGAGTTAAAACCGATCGCACTCCATATAAATGAAATGGTTGAAACATGGGGCGGCATTATGGCAAATATGAAACGTCATTCGAGCGATATGGCGTTATTTTCTGAACAGCTTTCCCATATCGCAGAGCAAACAACAAAAGCAACGGAGCAAATTGCGACAACGATGGAAGACATCGCCTCGAATTCAGAACAGGAAGTAAAGATGGCGCAAGAAACATCGAGCTCAATGAAACATATCTCCCACGCGTTAGTCCAGGTGGCTGCCAACACAAAACAAGTATCTACCGATGCGGGGGAAACATTCTTGAAAGCCGCCGACGGAAAACAGTCGATTGAAAAAATGGAAGAACAAATGCGCTTCATCCATGAACATGTACAATCGCTTGGACAAGTTGTGAAAGGGTTAGGAGAGCGTTCCAATGAAATCGGTCAAATTACGCAAGTCATCACAGGTATCGCGTCGCAAACGAATTTGTTGGCATTGAATGCGGCAATCGAAGCGGCGAGGGCGGGAGAACAAGGAAAAGGCTTTGCTGTTGTAGCTGATGAAGTGCGAAAACTGGCTGAACAATCGGCTAACTCTGCCCAACAAATTACACAGCTTATTGGCGACATTCAAAAAGAAACGGAAACTGCCATTGAGTCGATGAAAACGGTGGCGGGCGAAGTGTCACAAGGGCTTCATGCGGTACAGACAGCCGGGCTTTCGTTTGAGCAAATTCGTCAGTCGATTAACGGGGTCAATGAACAAATTGAAGAGGTTTCATCAGTCATTCAGCAAATGACAAAAAGCGCCCAGCAAGTCGCTGCCTCGATTGAAAGCATTACTGCCATTGTAGAACAGTCATCTAAAGGATCAACGAATATTTCGGCAGCGAATGAAGAGCAAATAGCGTCTATGGAAGAGATTTCCTCATCTGCTGCGTCACTAAGCAAAATGGCTGAAGAGATGAAGGAATTATTGAATAAATTCACCGTGTAGCTGGCGGAAGTTTACCGATGAAATGAAATTTGCATTCGATTGAACTTATAGTATACTAGTAACTATTTTATACGTAGGGGCGAATTCTCTATTTTCGGCAGTCGAAAGATTTTTTGTTTTTGCTGTAAAAATGAAAAGGACCGCATCCGCTTGTATTCATATGTGGATAAAATTCTATTTACATTAGTGGGCGTCTATGATAAAATTTCCAAAAAAGAATACATTAACAACTCATCTACTAGGGGAGTCCAATAGCTTGGACTGAGAGAAGAACGCGCTAAAGTTCTTTGACCCTTTGAACCTGATCTGGGTTATACCAGCGTAGGGAAGTAGGTAGTGGGAGTATCGTATATACTTTGCGCTATTTGACGATTCCATCGGGTTCTCTTTTTTGAGAACCCGATTTTATTTTTCCTCCCATCATTCTTCATACGTTTTGGTGTAGCCTTAGATCAAACAAAAAAAGGAGGAGAGGTTGCATGCAAAACGTTTTATCTTCTATGCCATTTCCCGCAAGTAAAAAGGTGTATGTTGAAGGCTCTAGGCCAGACATTCGCGTTCCAATGCGTGAAATTACGCTAAGCCCGACCAAAACGGAACTAGGGACGTTTGAAAACGAACCGATTCGCGTCTACGACACGAGCGGACCATATACCGATCCCGATTTCCAACCTAATATCCATAAAGGTTTGCCAGAGCTGCGCAAACGTTGGATTCTAGAAAGGGGAGACGTCGAGCAATACGAAGGACGTCAAGTTCGGCCGGAGGATAACGGTTTGCGCCATGGACAGCAAATGGAAATGACCCTTCCGTTTCAAAGAAAACCGCTGCGCGCGAAAAAAGGGCGTACCGTCACACAAATGCATTACGCCAAACAAGGAATCATTACGCCAGAGATGGAGTTCATTGCTATTCGCGAACAGATGGATCCAGAGCTTATTCGGCAGGAAGTAGCTGCGGGCCGAGCGATTATCCCTGCGAATATTAATCATCCTGAAAGCGAACCGATGATCATTGGCAGTCGCTTTCATGTCAAAATCAATGCGAATATCGGCAACTCAGCGGTGACATCCTCCATCGAAGAGGAAGTGGAAAAAATGTTGTGGGCCGTTCGTTGGGGAGCGGACACGATTATGGATTTATCAACAGGAAAAAACATTCATACGACAAGGGAGTTTATTATTCGCAATTCTCCTGTTCCGGTAGGCACCGTTCCGATCTATCAAGCTCTTGAAAAAGTAAACGGTGTAGTTGAGAATTTATCATGGGAAATTTATCGTGATACGCTTATCGAACAGGCGGAGCAAGGAGTGGACTATTTTACGATTCATGCCGGGGTATTGCTTCGCTATATACCGTTGACAATTCACCGAAAGACGGGAATTGTGTCGCGCGGCGGTTCCATTATGGCGCAATGGTGTTTGGCTCATCATGAGGAAAATTTCTTATATACACATTTTGAAGAAATTTGCGAGATTTTAAAGGCATATGATATTGCGGTGTCCCTAGGCGACGGCTTACGTCCGGGCTCGATCGCCGACGCAAACGATGAAGCACAATTCGCTGAACTAGAAACGCTTGGTGAATTAACAGAAATTGCGTGGAAGCATGATGTACAAGTGATGATCGAAGGGCCAGGGCATGTACCAATGCACAAAATTAAAGAAAATGTCGATAAACAAGTGGAAATTTGCAAAGGAGCGCCGTTTTATACACTTGGCCCGCTGACAACAGACATTGCTCCCGGATACGACCATATCACGTCAGCAATCGGGGCGGCGATGATCGGATGGTACGGAACGGCGATGCTTTGTTATGTGACGCCGAAAGAGCATCTAGGGCTGCCAAATAAAGAAGATGTGCGTCAAGGGGTGATTGCCTACAAAATTGCGGCGCACGCAGCCGATTTAGCGAAAGGACATCCTGGAGCGCAATTGCGCGATGACGCACTATCAAAAGCGCGCTTTGAATTTCGTTGGAACGATCAATTTAATCTTTCACTTGATCCGGAACGGGCGAGGGAGTATCACGATGAAACACTTCCAGCAGAAGGAGCGAAAGTGGCTCACTTCTGTTCGATGTGCGGGCCGAAGTTTTGTTCCATGAAAATTTCCCACGACTTGCAAAAAGCGGTCAAGGAAGAAGGAATGAAACAAAAAGCGAAGGAGTTCACCGAAAATGGATCAACACTTTATCAATAACGAAAACGTCACGGCGCTAAAACAGGAAGTCCATCGACTTAAAGAAAGGATCGCGCAACTTGAAGAGCAAATCTTATTTATTCAGCAAAAATGTCAACACGCGTTTTTCGAAACGCCGTCAATTCGAAAGTGCGTAAAGTGTCAGTATGTAGAAAGCCTGCATTATTAAGCTATAAAGCTATTATAAGATATGTTTGGCGATCGTCCTTGATACAGTGCTTGTACCATATTAGTGCGATTGGTTTGTGTAAATTTCGGTTATTATATTGAAGCAGCCGCTAGCTCGAGTGTATATCCGCTCGAGCTCTTGCTTTTGTAGCATACATGGATAAGAATTTCTGTTTTTTATATTATGGTTTTTTTTATCGGTCCTACGATTCTTTTTTTCCGGTGAACGCATGATCGTGCTTGTACTATGGTAAAAGCCTTTCCTACCAGTTTGGCAGGAAAGGCTAGGCTATTCTTGTTTCTGTCCTTCTGCTAGGACCGACTTGACCGCCTGCTCAATTTCACGGTAGCTTGTGCAGCGGCAAATATTGGATTCTAGCCACTTTCGAATAGTTTCGTCATCGGCATCAGGACGATGTTCAGTTAAAGCGTGAGCATTCATGATAAATCCGGGAGTGCAATAACCGCATTGAAAAGCAAACTGTTCGACAAATGCGCGTTGAATTGGAGCATCATGCAATCCTTCGATAGTGGTAATCGATTTTCCGATTGTTTCGATGGCTAATATCATGCACGATTTAATTGGCGTCCCATCAATTAATACGGTACATGCCCCGCAGTCGCCGTTTAAGCAGCCTGGTTTCGATCCTGTTAAGCCGAGATAGTTGCGCAGAACAAATAGCAATGTGTCAGCCTGGCGGGCGACGATGGAATGCTTTTCTCCATTAACCATAAGCGTCATCTCACATTTCGGTGCCCGTATCATTGACTATCCCTCCTCAAGTGCGATGAGCATGTCAGTCAGTATATTCTTGAGCACAAATAGACGGTATTCCGCAGATCCTTCAACATCATCTAAAATCGGTTCAGGCAACTGTTGCAATGCGCGGACGATGCGTGTCTCGATAGGAAGGTGCCGTGCATTTAATTGTTCTTCTACCGCTTGTGACCGAAACGGGAATGGACAGACGCCGCTAAAGGCGACGCGAAGATCCCTTTCTTTTTTTATCATGGAGACGGTGACAAGTGGGTAGCCGACGTTACCTTGTTTTCGCCGTTTTATATGGATATGTGGCATTGTTGTGTAGATAGGATCCACTTTGATTTGGACGAGAAATTCTCCCGGTTCTAAACGGATATGTTGATCGAATACTTCATGGATCGAATGTTGGCGAAGGCCGCTTTTGCCGGCGATGACAACGTCACAATCGGCAAGCAGAAGCGGAAGCACGGTCTCGCGATAAAAAATTTGGCCGCATACATTGCCGCCGAGCGTAATTTGATTGCGTGCAGTATGATCGGCGACCTCGCTTGCTGCCTTTGCTAGCAAAGGAAAGGGATTGGCCTCCTCAATGGTGGTGAGCGAAAGCGCCGCCCCTAGCGTTAATTCATTTTGTTTCCTATCTAGCACGCGGCATTCGGGAATGTGTTTAATATCAATGACGGCATCGGCAAACACGAGATTGAGGCGCGACAACGTGATGATTTCGGTTCCGCCGTTGTAATAGAGCGGCGTTTTTCCTTGTTTTTGGATTTGTTCAAATAACTGAACGGCTTCTGAAATA
Organism: Anoxybacillus tepidamans PS2; assembly: GCF_000620165.1. Taxonomy (GTDB): domain Bacteria; phylum Bacillota; class Bacilli; order Bacillales; family Anoxybacillaceae; genus Anoxybacteroides; species Anoxybacteroides tepidamans_A. The sequence continues at coordinate 99,841 of NZ_KK211085.1, read as the reverse complement.
GATGATGGACGATGGTACGTCAAATCAAAAGGAATCATATTGTTCACCTTTCTTTGTTCGCCAAATAAGCTCGGGGAATAATGGCAATTGATTGAGCGGAACTTCGGCGGCAATAGATAAGGCGTTTGCTAAGGCTGCCGGCATCCCGATGAGACCGTGCTCGCCGACGCCGCGGGCTCCATACGGCGCATCGATTTGTGGCGTTTCGATAAAGTCTGCAATATATTCTGGATGTTCCCCAAAGCGAATCGGTTGATATGTGCGAAATTGCGGATTTAGTACCCGCTCGTATTGATCGAACAAGAACGTTTCACGGCTAGCAAAGCTCAACCCCATGCTCATCGCCCCCATCACTTGCCCGAGCGCCGCTTTGAAATTAAGGACTTTTCCGACATCAATGACAGATACGGCTTTTATGATTTTGTATGTGCAGTCGCGCTTATCGAACTCGATTTCTACAGCATGTGCGCACACGGTCCACTCCGGTCCGGGCTTTCCTGCGCCAGTTTCTTTATCGAGCGGGGTCAAATGGCGCAAAATGTAGTTGCCACGACCAATAATTTGACCGCCGACCGCATTGCCGTTTGGATATTTATAGCCGTAGGCGATATCTTTAATCGGAATATAAATGCTAGGGTCATCCCGCAAAAACACTTTGCCGTAGCCGACTTCTAAGTCTTCGATCGGGGCGCGAAGGATGCACGCGGCAATATCTTTTAGTTGACGAATGACATCGTCCGCTGCCTCTAGCACCGCGCGTCCTCCCATAAATGTTCCGCGGCTGGCGACTGTTTTCCAATGTTCCGGTGTGCTTTGAGTATCGATCTCCATTTTTACATGTACATCGTTAATGTCCATTTTTAGCTTTTCTGCGAGAATTTGCGCTAAGATTGTTTTTGTCCCGGTGCCAATTTCAACGACGCCGGACATCAGATTAACACTTCCATCAGGATTAAACGTTATAATGGCTCCTGAACTAGCATCGGTATCAATGGTTGATGTTTTCCAAGAACAACTGACTCCTTTGGCGCGGACGGTGCGGGCATCGATTTCTATTCGTTGCCATTCATCCCATTGAATAAGTTCGTAGAGTCGCCTAATACAAGCTGGCAAATTGCCGACATTGCTTTGGTTGAGCAATACTTGGGTTGGGGTCGTATGGCCGGGACGAATCGCGTTTTTCATGCGAAGTTCTAATTTATCCATGTTTAGTTTTTCTGCCAATAAATCGATCGTTCGCTCGATAGCAAAAGCCTGTTCACAATGGCCAAAACTGCGAAACGGGGAGGCGTATGGATGATTCGTATAGACGCATAATGAATCGCACCAGACATTTTCGATATGATAAGGCCCTGTGCAATCCGTGGCCGCGGCGCGGGTTACGTCAATTGCTTTATCGGAATAAGCCCCGCCGTCAAATAAAAATAAAATTTCTGCCGCTTTGATATAGCCGTCTGTTGTACAGCCGAGTTTCACAGTCGCTTCCAAACCGATATGCACTGGAGAAGTAATCATGTCTTGTTCTCTTGTGTTCCAAACGCTTACCTTTCGTCCGCCGACGGCTTTTGATGCTAAATAGGCGAGAAGTTCCAGCTGTACAGGGGCTTTTCCGCCGTAAGCTCCGCCGACGAGCGGGGTGCGGACGACGATTTTGCCGACATCTTCGCCAAAATAAGCGCTGATTAGCCTTTTGACCATGAATGGCGACTGGGTGGAGGCGACAATAACAATATTGCCGTCCGGGAGAATTTCCGCGGTGGCACATCTTGTTTCCATTGCTATGTGATCGGATGGGGAAAAGGAAAAACTGGCCTCGACAACGACATCGCTTTCCATCCATCCTTTTTTCATATTACCTTTGCGAATTTTTGTTCGATGTGCGATATTGGTGTTTGGTTCAGGATAAGTATATTTCCCTTTCTGGTAGCTTCCTAACCGCTCATGAATGAGTGGAGCTCCTTCTTCTAATGCTTCACGCGGAGAGCCGACAGCGGGGAGTGGATCGTATACGACGCGTACAAGCCTAGCTGCTTGTTCTGCCTGCACGAGCGTGTCGGCGACAACGACAGCCACGACTTCACCATGGTAGCGTACTTTTTCAAAAGCAATTGGAGGACGGTCGCGCAAGTCCTCTCCTGTTAACGGCAGCCCTTCACCGGTGATGACTGCCCGCACTCCTGGAATAGAAAATGCCTTCTTCGTATCGATTTCGCGAATGCGCGCGTGGGCATAAGGGCTTATAACAAGTTTGGCGTGAAGCATCCCCGTCTCTAAATAATCATGCGTATACTTTGCTCTTCCAGTTACTTTATCCCAAGCTTCTTTGCGAATGACGCTTTTGCCGATCATGATGAATCCCCCCTTTTTGAATCCAGCGTTCGTTTGCCAATTGGTAGTCTTCGATTGTATCGACATCGACAAACAAATCGGAATTGCAGCTTGACAGCAGCGTTCCATTCCAATTGCTGCTTTTGCGGAGCAATTGCCGCGCTCCTTCATCACCGCGTACGTCTAGTAAATCCGAAAAAATCGCTGCGCTAAATAGAATAGGTGGCAGCGGGATGGATTGCTGCGTAAAGGCGACATAATCGGTGCGGTATTGACGATATGAACAGACCAGCTCGTTAATCACTTCTTTTGTGATAAATGGCTGATCGGCTAAAAGCACGACGGCTGCTTCGGCATGTAGTTGAATCGCTTGGTGAAGTCCACACCGCAATGAATAGGACTGTCCATGGGAAGAAGTACAACGAACGATGTTGCACTTTCCGTGTTGCAATAACTGAGGATCGATCCAATCGAGTGTATCATCCATCGGTACGACGACAAGGATATTGGAAAGAAGAGAGGAGATTGCTGCTTGCAAGGCGGTTGAACCAAGTGAGTAAGTTGCGAAGGGGAGAAAGCGCTTGTCAGTGCCCATTCGTGTGCTTTTCCCGGCTGCTAAATAAATACCGATCGTTCGTGGAACAGTCATTGTATCCCTCCTTTTGAACCGTTTCGCAATACAGAAATCATCTCGGCGGTAATGCTAATGGCGATTTCTTCAGGACCGCGTGCTCCGATTGATAATCCGACCGGAGAATGAATGGACGGCGGAATGAGACTGCCGGAAAATAAGCGGGTTGTACGGCGTTTCGGCCCTAACACGCCGAGGTAATACAACGGCTGATCGCGGAGAAGTTTTATAATTTCTTGGTCGCGTTGAAAATGATGGGTCATGATCACCACAAAGTCATGCTTGCATAAATGAAGCTCCGGAATCGTTTCGTGCGGAAAACCGACGACCCATTGATCGGCATCAGGCAATTGTTCCGGGCAGCAAAAGGCAGGACGCCAATCGGCAACGGTGACAGAAAATCCAACCTGCTTGGCAAATGAAATGAGCGGCTTCACATCGAGATTGGCCCCAAAAATAACAAGCCGCGGTTTCGGCCAATAATGCTGGATATAAAATGGCGTGTCAGCGATTGTACAAATGCCGCTTTGTGAATGAAAAGGAGGAGCGGTATGAAGCCATTCCCACATTTGTGCAGGCACTTCTTCTTGAAAGCCGCCCAACCGATAGCCGTCTTCCGTTAGAAACAGCCAATTAAAGTAATCATCTGTTGTTTCATCTAATTTTCTTGCCAGCAAAACATGCCTGCCTTGATCAAGATGCGTTTTTACAGCTAACAAATCGGCCCGGATGCGTTCTGTAATCGGCTGCAGCAAAATGTGAACCACTCCATTGCAGCCAGCCCCCTGCCCCCATGACAAATCATCCTCTTGTGTTAAATCGAATGTAATAATAGTGGCGCATTCGTTTTGCCACGCTTTTTTTGCTTCTATAGCGACCGCTTCTTCAAGGCAGCCACCACTAAGCAATCCGAAAGTATGGCCATCCTCATCAATGAACATATATGCGCCTTCTTTTTGGTATGCCGAGCCATCGACACGAATAATGATAGCAAGTACGCCCTGCTTTTGTGAGGAAGCAATCGCTTCTAATACTGTATGGTAGCTTTCCATGTTGTTTTACTCACCGCCGCACAATAATTTTGCTTCTGTTAACGCGTTATAGCGCAGAATGTAAGAGTATATTGGGCCATACTAAAAACCGTTCGAAATTCATCGCGATTGAGCAATGGCTAAATGGCAGGGAATCAAGATTGATGACGAAAAGAGAGGGCAGTATATTAGTCTATTGCACAAGATGCTCTATTACTATTTTATTCTTTTGAAAAATAGCTATGACTTTAATACAAAGAGAGGACCGATTCGATACCGCTAGAAAGCGATATTATTGAATCCGTCCTCTTTGGAGAAATCATCTTGTTGGAAGGCCAGAGCGGCTAAATGGCTTTCTAACTAGCGTTCACTTTATTTATTCGCTAGAATTTTATGCTCATGATCATGCAGCGTGGCGTGTATAGATGGAACTATTTATTTCCATCATACTTTGTTTTTTCTTTTTTCAACCGCCCTTCTTTCCGAGCCGCTTCACGCAACAGAAATTCGATATGGGCATTGACGCTGCGAAACTCATCATGCGCCCAACGTTCAATCACTTCGTATAATTCAGGGTCAATTCTTAGCGGAAAACTTTTCTTTTTCGTCATGATGCTCCCCAACCATTAATATAGGCTTCCTGTGTTAATGACGGGCTGAGTGGCACGTTCGGAAACAATGGCAACCATTAAATTATTGACCATATTCGCTTTTCTTTCATCATCCAGTTCTAAAATGCCTTCCTTATCCAGCTGTTCAATGGCCATTTGTGCCATCGAAACGGCTCCTTCGACGATTTTTTGGCGCGCTGCCAAAATGGCGGTTGCTTGCTGGCGCTGCAGCATCGCGCTTGCGATTTCAGGAGAATAAGCAAGATGGCTGAGCCGCGCTTCGATGACTTGGACGCCGGCGACGGTGAGCCGTTCTTGTAGCTCACTTGCAAGCTCTTCAGAAATGACATCCGCGTTACCTCTTAATGTAATTTCGTGATGCTCAAACGTATCATACGGATATTTCGTAGCGACATGGCGAATCGCTGTTTCACTTTGAATCTCAACAAATTTTTCATAGTTTTCTACATCAAACACTGCTTTGGCGGAATCGACCACTTTAAAGACAATGACTGCTGCGATCTCAATTGGATTTCCCTCTATGTCGTTGACTTTCAATGTGCTGCTGTTAAAGTTGCGGACGCGGAGAGAGACGCTTTGCCGAATCGTTAATGGCATGGTTAAAAACAAGCCGCTATCGCGAATGCTTCCTAAATAACGCCCGAAAAATGTGACTACTTTAGCCCGATTCGGTTGAACGATCGTAATGCCTGTCGCTAACACAAACGCGATGGCCGCAAGCAAAATGGACAAAAGCACCGATACAGTGGTTTGCAATAAAAACAAGTAAATAGCCAAAGCAAGCAGAACGAGAATCAGCAAAATTCCAATAAATCCGTTGACATACCAAGCTTTTGTTTCTTTCATTGCTGTTTTCCCCCTTCATATTATTTTTATATCATCATGATATCACTTTTTCAAAAATATGTAAAATATTTTTATGGGAGGAAAAAGCATGTATACGGTATATTGATACTAAAGACAATTTGTTGTATTCAGGGGAGGATGGATGATGGAACAGACGATCGATGGGAAAACAATCAAGGAATGGCTAGAAGCTTATCCGTTGCTTCAGCCAATGATGGCAGCAAAAGAAGTATTTTGGTTGAACCCGAAATATGAACAATGGAACGCGGCGGCTGAACGGCCGTTTAGAATTGACGACGTGCTGGAGGCGGAACAGCGGTTGCGGCGATTTGCTCCGTTTATTGAAACGGCCTTTCCGGAAACAAAGCAAACGAGAGGAATCATCGAATCGCCGCTTATCGAAATGGCGCATATGCCAAAGGTGCTTGAAACGATGTTGGAACAACCGCTGTCGGGCACAATGCTGTTAAAATGCGACAGCCATTTGCCGATCGCCGGTTCCATTAAAGCGCGAGGGGGAATTTATGAAGTATTAAAGCATGCAGAGACACTGGCGTTGCAGCATGGGCTTTTGTCGCTGGAAGATGATTATTCCGTTTTGGCTGAAGATACATTCCGCTCCTTTTTTTCGCAATATACGATCACGGTCGGGTCGACGGGAAATCTCGGCTTAAGCATCGGCATAATGGGGACAAAGCTCGGTTTTCGCGTCAATGTGCACATGTCAGCAGAAGCCAAGCGATGGAAAAAAGATTTACTACAGAAAAACGGCGCGTATGTGATTGAACATTCGTCCGATTACAGCACCGCGGTGGAACGAGGTAGAAGAGAAGCGGAGGGTGATCCGAACAACTATTTTATTGATGATGAAAATTCCGCTGACTTGTTCCTTGGCTATGCGGTTGCGGCTTTGCGACTTAAGCAACAATTCGCGGAACAAGGGATCGTCGTCGATCGCGAGCACCCGCTGTTTGTCTACCTCCCATGCGGTGTCGGCGGCGCGCCGGGCGGCATCGCGTTTGGGCTGAAGCTCGTGTTTGGCGAGGCGGTCCATTGCTTTTTTGCCGAACCGACGCATTCGCCGTGTATGTTGTTAGGGATGATGACCGGATTGCATGACAAAGTGAGCGTTCACGATTTTGGCCTCGACAACCAGACGGAGGCGGACGGTTTGGCTGTCGGGCGGCCGTCGCGCTTTGTCGGCAAAGCGGTGGAGAAGTTGATCAGCGGCATTTATACGGTGGAGGATCGGCATTTATTGATGCTATTGGCACTTATGAAAGATCAAGAAGACGTTGCGCTAGAGCCATCTGCACTGGCAGGCGTGTATGGCCCTATTTCCCTTTTTGCGAAAGGAACATCGTATATAGAACAGCGCCAATTGTCCGAAAAAATAAAGCAGGCGACCCATTTATGCTGGGCGACAGGGGGGAGTTTCGTGCCGGAAGAGGAGATGGAGAAGTATTATGAAAAAGGGAAACGATATATGAAATAGCGGTCGGTACGTTGATGATTTGCTATTCTGCTGTTAAGTGAGAGAGAACCGGGAACTGTAGAGAAGCAAATTCGCTAACATAAATTTACCTCCAGATAAACTTTTTTAGTTTTTTAACACATTCACCGAGAAGTCTCCCACCTCTAAATGGAATGTAGGTGGGAGAGGTTCATTTTATAGACGTTATAGTCTATCTTCTGTAAAGGTAAAGCCAAGTATTTGGATTCCTAGTGTAATCGTTATTATGCTTGTTTCTATAATACTTTATGAACTAAGTATCTTACCAAATTGATCTAGTATTGACTAAGGGGGACTACTATCCCTCTTTTTTCTTTCTCTATCATCGCTATTCCTAATCAAAATTCCCTTTTGCGGTTGGACTTTATTATGTGTCTGACGATGGGTATATTCCATTCTTTTTGTGAAAGCCTTTAGCCAAGTAATATGGTAGTTTATTAATTTGTTAAAATATGGTATTTTTTGATTGACAATGCAAAAGAAAAGCGGTTACAATAAAAATAAGCTATTAGTTTATTTAGAAAATTAGGGAAACAGGTGTTGATTTCCATGCTAAAGCAGGCAAAAAGCAGAATCGGCCGCAACGCCGTTTTGCTTGCGATGTCGGAAGAAGAGGAAGAAACGGGATTAACCGCTCATTTAGATGCGCTTCAATGGCGCTACTGCAAAGGAAAAGTCGGTTCAATGGATTTGCAAAAAATTGTGTCTTCCATTGAGACGGCAGCCAAGCGCAACCAAGTAGTTAACGGTGAGTTGTATCGCGAAATGCATGCGCTGTATCATGCCGTTGTTGAAGCGATGCAAGGCGTGACGAGAGGGCAAGTGGAGCTCGGAGATTTGATGAGAACGGTCGGCCTGCGGTTCGCCGTTGTTAGGGGAACGCCGTATGAAAATGAAGCGGAAGGCGAATGGATCGCCGTTGCTTTGTACGGAACGATCGGTGCGCCGATTCGCGGGCTGGAGCATGAAACGATCGGATTAGGAATCAATCATATGTAAACATAGACAAAAGCCTACAGTTTTTTAGTTCATGAGGAGGCTATACCACAAGTGATTTTTTTGTGGTGATGGCCTCCTCCTTTATTTTGTTAAAGCAAAGGAGTGTCGCAAAATGGTCGTTTTGACAGGACATACATTGACATTGGAAGAAGTGAAGCGCGTCTTATATCAAGATGAGCTCGTCATCGCGGCAAAAGACAGCATGGAAGCGGTGGAGCGAAGCCGGAAAGCGGTCGAGGACATCGTCGCCAATAAAAAAGTGGTATATGGCATTAATACCGGGTTTGGCAAATTTAGCGATGTCTTAATTGAAGCGGATGACGTCGAGGAATTGCAATGGAATTTAATCCAATCGCATGCTTGCGGCGTCGGGGAGCCGTTTCCGGAAATCGTCTCCCGCGCGATGCTGCTTTTGCGCGCGAATGCGCTGTTAAAAGGATATTCAGGGGTTCGTCCGGTTGTTGTGGAGCGTTTAATCGATTTATTGAATGCGAAAATTCATCCCGTCATTCCGCAGCAAGGCTCATTAGGGGCAAGCGGCGATTTGGCGCCTCTTTCCCACTTAGTGCTCGCTCTTCTCGGAGAAGGCGATGTGTTTTACCGCGGACAGCGCATGCCGGCCATGGAGGCATTAACAAAAGAAGGCATTGCGCCGATTGTGTTAAAGGCAAAAGAGGGGCTTGCGCTTATCAACGGAACGCAGGCGATGACGGCGATGGGCGTTGTCGGCTATTTAGAAGCGGAGCAACTCGCATATGAAAGCGAAATGATTGCAGCGCTGACGATGGAGGGCTTGCGCGGCATTATTGACGCGTTTGACGAACGCATTCATCTCGCCCGCGGCTATAAGCAGCAAATGGATGTGGCAGAACGAATTCGCCATTATTTAGCGGACAGCGAGCTCACGACGAAACAAGGGGAACTTCGCGTTCAAGATGCGTACTCGTTGCGCTGTATTCCGCAAGTGCACGGCGCTTCTTGGCAGGCGCTTGATTATGTGAAAGAAAAGTTGGAAATTGAAATGAACGCCGCCACCGACAACCCATTGATTTTTGATGACGGAGCGGCCGTGATCTCCGGCGGCAACTTTCACGGCCAACCGATTGCGTTAGCGATGGATTTTATGAAAATTGCGATTGCTGAGCTAGCGAACATCTCCGAGCGGCGCATTGAGCGGCTCGTCAATCCGCAGCTTAGCGACTTGCCGCCGTTTTTAAGTCCGGCGCCTGGGCTTCAATCAGGGGCGATGATTATGCAATACGCAGCGGCGTCGCTTGTTTCGGAAAATAAAACGCTCGCTCATCCAGCAAGCGTCGACTCCATTCCGTCATCGGCGAACCAAGAGGACCATGTCAGCATGGGCACGATTGCTTCGCGCCATGCGTACGCCATCTTACAAAACGCAAGGAGGGTGCTTGCGATCGAGTTGATTTGCGCCTTGCAAGCGGTGGAATATCGCGGTGTGGAAAAAATGGCTTCGCAAACGCGCACGTTTTATGAAGCGGCACGCCAGATTGTACCATCGATTACAAAAGACCGTGTGTTTTCAAAAGATATTGAAGCCGCGGCGCAATGGTTGAAGCATATCGATTGGCCCTTTTGTTCCAACAAAATAACATCTGTTAATCAATATCAATAAAGGAGGAAATGAAATCATGAGCCAAATGACTTCGCGCAATGTGAAAGCAAAGAAAGGTTTGGAGCTAGAATGTAAAGGTTGGGAGCAAGAAGCCGTTCTTCGCATGCTGTACAACAACTTAGACCCGGAAGTAGCGGAAAAACCGGAAGACCTTATTGTGTATGGCGGCATCGGCAAAGCGGCGCGAAACTGGGAGGCGTTTGATGCGATCGTGCGAACGCTGCGGGAGCTCGAAAAGGACGAAACGCTTCTCATTCAATCCGGAAAGCCGGTTGGTGTCTTTAAAACACATGAAAGAGCTCCAAGGGTGCTTCTTTCGAACTCTGTACTTGTGCCAAAGTGGGCAAATTGGGAGCATTTCCATGAGCTCGACAAAAAAGGTTTAATCATGTACGGGCAAATGACAGCGGGCAGCTGGATTTATATCGGCACGCAAGGAATTTTACAAGGTACGTACGAGACGTTCGCAGCCGTGGCGAAAAAGCATTTCGGCGGCACATTAAAAGGAACGTTGACGCTGACAGCGGGACTCGGCGGCATGGGTGGCGCGCAGCCGTTAGCGGTGACGATGAACGAAGGTGTCGTCATCGCCGTTGAAGTCGACCCAAGCCGCATCCAAAAACGATTGGATACCAAATATTGCGATCGCATGACGGAGTCGCTTGATGAAGCGCTCATGTGGGCGTATGAGGCAAAAGAAAAAGGCGAACCGCTTTCCATCGGCCTCGTTGGCAACGCGGCGGAAGTGCATCATGAGCTATTAAAACGCGGAGTGAAAATTGACATCGTCACCGACCAAACATCAGCGCACGATCCGTTGAACGGCTATGTTCCGGCTGGCTTGTCATTAGACGAAGCGGCCGAGTTGCGAAAAAATAATCCGGAGGAATACGTGCGCCGTTCGAAACAAAGCATGGCGAAGCATGTAGAAGCGATGCTCGAGTTCCAAAAGCGCGGGGCGATCGTGTTTGATTACGGCAACAATATTCGCCAAGTCGCCAAAGATGAAGGCGTTCAAGATGCTTTTGCGTTTCCAGGTTTCGTTCCTGCGTATATCCGTCCGCTTTTCTGCGAAGGAAAAGGGCCGTTCCGCTGGGCGGCGCTGTCGGGAGATCCGGAAGACATTTATCGGACAGACGAACTCATTAAAGAACTGTTTCCGGAAAACGAAGCGCTCATTCGCTGGATTGACATGGCGCAAAAGAAAGTGGCGTTCCAAGGGCTTCCAGCGCGCATTTGTTGGCTCGGCTACGGCGAGCGCGTGAAAATGGGGCTTGCGATTAACGAACTGGTGCGCAAAGGTGAATTAAAAGCGCCGATCGTCATTGGCCGCGACCATTTAGATTGCGGTTCCGTCGCTTCGCCAAACCGCGAAACGGAAGCGATGAAAGACGGCAGCGACGCCATCGGCGACTGGGCGGTGCTCAACGCGTTAATCAATACAGCTGCCGGCGGTTCATGGATTTCGTTCCACCATGGCGGCGGCGTCGGCATGGGATACTCGTTGCATGCAGGCATGGTTGTCGTGGCCGATGGGACGGATTTAGCGAAAGAACGTTTAGAACGCGTATTGACGACCGACCCGGGCATGGGCATTCTTCGCCACGCCGATGCCGGCTATGAGCGTGCGATTGAAGTGGCGCAAGAAATGAATGTGAATATCCCGATGTTAAGGGGGAAACAGTCGTGACGCAACCGTTTGATACGCTCATTATCAATATCGGTCAGCTTTTGACGATGGAAGGGGACGGTCCAGCTAAAGGGGAGCAAATGAAGACGCTCTCCGTATTGGAACAGGCGGCTGTCGGCATCCGCGATGGAAAAGTTGCTTTTATCGGCACCATGGAAGAAGCCGCTTCCCTTCAAGCTGACAAAGTGATTGATGCGAAAGGGAAACTTGTGACGCCGGGGCTCGTCGACCCGCATACGCATCTTGTGTTTGCTGGTTCACGGGAGCACGAGATGGCACTGAAGCAGCAAGGCGTGCCGTATTTGGAAATTTTAAAACGGGGCGGCGGCATTTTATCGACTGTTCAAGCGACAAGAGAGGCAAGCGAGGAGGAGCTTTTAGAAAAAGCAAAGTTCCACTTGAATCGCATGATTTCATACGGCACGACGACGGTGGAAGCAAAAAGCGGATATGGATTGGATGAGGAGACCGAGTTGAAACAGCTTCGTGTCGTCAAGCGCTTGCAAGGCGAGCATCCAATCGATCTTGTCTCCACCTTTCTCGGCGCGCATGCGATTCCAACGGAATATAAAGAGGAGCCTGACCGTTTCCTTGCGAATATGATCGTCCTTCTTGACATCATCAAAAAAGAGGAGCTCGCCGAGTTTGTCGATATTTTTTGCGAAACGGGCGTGTTTACCGTCGAGCAGTCGCGCGCGTTTTTACAAGCGGCAAAAGCAAAAGGATTTGACGTCAAAATTCATGCGGACGAAATCGACCCGCTCGGCGGCACGGAATTGGCGGTCGAGTTGGAGGCAAAAAGCGGCGATCATTTAGTCGGGGCATCGGAAAGAGGGATTCAATTATTGGCTCAATCAAACACGATTGCGGTGCTTTTGCCAGGTACTTCATTTTATTTAGGAAAAGAAAAGTACGCAAAAGCGCGCGAAATGATCGACGCCGGGGCGGCGGTGGCGCTGTCGACCGATTTTAACCCTGGCAGTTCGCCGACGGAAAACTTGCAGCTCATTATGTCGATTGCCGCTTTAAAATTAAAAATGACGCCAGAAGAAATTTGGCATGCGGTGACGGTGAATGCAGCCTATGCGATTAACCGCGGCGAGGAAGCAGGCCGCATCGCCATCGGCCGAAAAGCGGATATCGTCATTTGGGATGCGCCGAACTACGCTTACATTCCGTATCATTACGGAGTGAACCATGTCCGCACCGTCTTGAAAGCGGGGAATGTCGTCGCAGAAAGGAGCGGAGGCGATGCGGTTTTCGTTTCTTAAAGAGGCGGGAAAAGCATTCTTTCAAGACCGGCATGTGACAAAGGCGAATGAATTGCTTGTCCCTTGGAACGGCGGTGATGCCAGCAACGTCAGCCTCATCGGCGCACCGCTTTCGAAATCGTCGATCAGCCATTCAGGAGCGGCGTTTGCGCCAGGCGCGATTCGCCAAGCACTTTCCTTTTACAGCACGTATTCGATTGCAGATGATATAGATTTAGCAGGCGTCATCGTAACCGACTACGGTGATATTATCATGCATCCGACCGATATTATCGAGTCGCAGCGGCGCATTGCGGACACGATGGGGCAAGTCGTCGCGTCCAATCCGAGCGCGTTATGGATTGTTCTTGGCGGCGACCATTCGATCAGCTTTCCGGCTGTGAGCGGATTTCAAAAAAACAAAGGGAAAGTGGGCATTATTCAGTTTGATGCGCATCACGATTTGCGTAATTTAGAAGACGGTGGGCCGACGAACGGCACACCTTTCCGCAGCCTGATTGAGTCGAGTATCATTGAAGGGCAGCACCTCATCCAAATCGGCCTGCGCGATTTCGCCAACAGCAAGGTCTATACCGATTACGGCAAACAACACGGCGTGGCGATGTATACGATGGAAGATGTATATCGTCGCGGCGTTCAATCGATCATAGAAGAAAGTATCGCGAAATTGGAGTCCGAAGTCGATGCGATTTATGTATCGGTCGATATGGACGTTCTCGATCAGGCGCATGCGCCGGGGTGTCCAGCGATTGGACCAGGCGGAATGGATAGTTATTCGTTATTGAAAGCTGTTTCGCTCTTGGCGCAATATGAGATGGTGCAAGCGATCGACATCGTCGAAATCGACCCGACCATCGATTTCCGAAATATGACGAGTCGCACCGCTGCGTGGGTTATTTTGCAGTTTTTAAAAGCGAAGAAAAAAGCAGGGATGATATAGAATCAAAACGGCAAGCTAATGTGGGAGAGCTTGCCGTTTTGATTTGCGAAAAAGCAACAAGTGTAGGTGTGTAGTACAGAAGTGTTGCCCATACAGACAGTTTCATATTAAGATGAGAGAAGATAGCTAGTTTTTTGACAAAGGAGAACTGCATATAATGGATGGAATTTTATCTTCAGAAGCATTGGGGGCGCTAGTGAGGATTATTGCCATCGATATTATTTTGTCTGGCGATAATGCTATTGTCATTGCGATGGCAACGAGACGGCTTCCAAAAGAACAGCAACATAAGGCGATTGTTTGGGGAACAGGCGGGGCAGTTGTTTTGCGGATTGTGTTTGCGGCCGTTATCGTCTTTTTGCTAAATATTCCGTTTGTACATTTAGTCGGAGGACTGTTGTTGCTTTGGATTGCTTATAAGGTGCTTGTTGAACGTGAGGAAGAGGCGAATATTCAATCATCCGATCGCCTTTTCAAAGCGATTTGGACCATTATTATAGCAGATGCCGTCATGAGTTTAGATAATGTGGTGGCTGTCGCTGGAACATCGGAAGGGCATATCGGCATGATTGCATTTGGTGTGGCCATTAGCATTCCGATTATGATTTTTGGCTCGAAGGCGATTATGGAGATGATGGAAAAGCATGCTTGGATTGCTTATGTCGGATCAGGTATTCTAGCCTGGACGGGCGGAAAAATGATGATGGAAGATGAAGGGATTATCGATCTCCTTCATATCCCCCATGGTCCATTTACATATGCCATCGCCGCTGGATTAACTATTTTCGTTTTAGCCGCTGGTTATATTATGAACAAAAAAGCGGAGGCGCAAAGCGAAGAAGAAAGACTTGTGTGATTATCAAATGTGTTGCGAAGGATTGCTATAGGACGGGGAGCAACGGTAAATCAAGTAGTTGCTCCCCTCTTATTTGTGTAAAATTGAAAAAAAGGGGACTGGCTTCAAAGAGGTGAAACTGTTTGAAAAAGCATTTGACATATGAAGAGATGATAAAAATTTGCCAAACAATTAATAGATGTTATCTTCCAAGCAATGAAGCGTTTGAGGATGCTATCGATGATTTGTTTGAGAAATATGAAGAAGATGACGCTAAGCGATTCTTACTTCAGGCATTTAAAAAGCTTTTAGCTCTTGTTGATCAAGAAATTCAAATCATTGAACAAAAAGTAGCAATCCGTCCAACTTGCGAAAAAGGATGTGCGTATTGCTGCTACTTCCCAATCATTATTACAAAGATGGAAGCGAAATTAATGATGGCATACATTGATAGCTTACCAGCAGCGGAGAAAGAAGATATTCATATCCATCTAGTAAAATATTTTCAAAAAAATAAGGAAAAGTTACAAAAACTATGTGCTATTGATTTTACAGAAGCTCCCGATTTCAAAGAACAGTATATTGTCGAGCGGTTGCCGTGTCCGTTTTTAGATCTAAAGACTAATACGTGCAAAGTATATGAGGTAAGGCCGATTCCGTGCCGCACATATTTAAATTATTGTTCTCCGAAGGCGTGTGCCGATTCATATATTCCGAAAGAACCATTCAGTTACGAATTTTTTTATGAGTATTATATGGAAGCGCTAAATGAGATTGTTCAGGAACTATTATATGAAAATGAGGACATAGGAATCGATTATCCAGAAGATGCGTTTGTGTTTGATTATTTGCCTAACTTTTTGAAATCGATAAAAAATATATAAAAAATTTTCCAAAAGGCTGTATAAATATTGTTTATGCCGGACATAATGATACTGTAAAGTTTCCAAGTATTCCCCCGATCCCCTGTGAATATATGAAAACCCCTTCGATTTTCGAAGGGGCATTTTTTTGTCTAAAAAACCTCCCTATATTTTGAATGCCGTCCATAATTGAAAAGCATTCAAAATATAGGGAGGCTCGTTTATTTAAAGCACTCTTTTTGCGCCAATAAATTTAGGTTTCCAGTAAGAATTGTTCAAATTGTCAATTTTAACGCCTTTGGAAGAAGTAGCATGAATGATTGAGTTATTCCCAATATAAATGGCAACGTGGGAAGCACCTTTTTTATATGTAGTGAAGAATACTAGGTCGCCAGGACGTAAGTTTGACTTATGTACTTTTTTTCCTGTTTGATACATTGAGGCAGAAGAACGAGGCAATGTTTTCCCTGCTTTTTTGTAAGTGTAATATACAAAACCGGAACAATCAAATCCTTTTGGAGTAGTGCCGCCAAATTTATAAGGAGTTCCGATAAGCTTTTTTGCTTCGGTAATAACTTTTTGCGAAGTTACAGCCGCTTCTGCATTGAAAGCGTTACCAAAAAGAGAGCTAAGTATGAGCGCAAAAGATAGTAGAGTGACTGAAAATACTTTTTTCATTCTCCCAAAACCCCCAACAATACCAAAATCCCTTATCCTTTTCACAGTTTTCAGTATAGCAAAAATTTTGTCGAAATGTTGTTACATTTAAATTAAATAATATTACAGAGAAGTTACAAAAATTGAGGACAAGGAATTATGACTTGGTGCTAAAAATTATCCTTATAATTCGATAGAATTAGAGTGATTTTTAGGAGAAAAACCACTTATAATTAAGGTAGAAAATGTCGTAAAATGTCGAAGGAATAGGAAAGATGAAGGGCGAAGTCTCTTTTTAGCCCGGTTATAATAATAGTAAAAATATATGGTGAGCGTCTATGTTATCTAATACGATCGAATATACTTTATTTATTCTTATTATTTTATTAATTATATTAACTGTGCAGCATCAGATGAATCGACTTATTCAGACAAAATTAGAAATGTCGATTTTTCAGATGGCACAGCGTTTAACAATCATTTTTTATATTTTTATTTTTTTTATGTTAATAGGTGGATTTTGGTATATTAACTATTTAGAAGAAAAAGAGCACAAAGAATACGAACAATTTTCTAAGCATTTTACATCAGTGCTTGCATCGGAATTATTGCGAATGGACCACTATTTACTCAATTCCTCGACAAGCGAATCGAATGATCATTATGTTCGTATTTTGCGTTCAATGACTCGCTGGCAAAATGAAAATAGAGAGATATTGAGCATTTATACAATAAAAAAGCAAAAGGATGGGAAAAACTATTTTGTCATCGCACCAGCAACAGACTACAATCGTAACGGAAAAATCGACGGTCAAAAAGAGCAAATTGTGCCAATTGGAACGGTATATAAGAAACATATTCCGGAATTAGAGCGAGCGTTCCAAGGATATTTCAGCATGGAACCAAAACCAGCCTCAGATTATTGGGGGGAAACCATTAGCGCTTTTGGCCCGATATTTAACCCCGATGGAAAAGTTGATGCTGTGTTGGGCGTTGATTATGATGTAAAAAAGTATAACGGAAAAATAGAAAAAGCCCGTAACAAGGGCATAGCAACTGTTTTTCTCCTATTTCTTATAACCTATATTCTTTATTTATTGCTCATATACATTCGGCTCGAGAAGCTATTATTTAAAAAATACAAAGCGGAGTTGGAGATTAGTCAGCAGAGGTTTAAGCGGCTGTCTGAGGTATCCGTCGAAGGGATTATTATTCATTCAGAAGGAGTTGTGCTAGAGGCGAATAAGGCGGCATGTGAATTGTTCGGTTATACAGCTGATGAATTTTTCCATATGCCGATCCAAACGCTTGTCGCTCCTTCGTCATTGCACGATTTGCGGGCGTCTTTAGCCAAAGATAACGTGTATGAAATGTATTTAAAGAAAAAAGATGGGACCATTTTTCCAGCAGAGATCTTGCGAAGCGAATATGAATATTACTCGAAAAAATTCAATGTTACCGCCATTCGTGATATTACGGAGAGGAAAAAGCATGAAGAAAGGATGCATTACATCGCCTTTCATGACGATTTGACGGGCCTGCCCAATAAGGAAATGCTGCATCGGCTGTTAACAGAAAAAATGGATGAGGCCAACCGCGTCGATTCGAAGGTAGCTGTCATGTTTGTTGAAATGAAAGGATTAAAAATCGTGAACGATTTGTGCGGCTATTCGGTCGGGGATCAGGTGCTTTTAGCAGCCGTAGCAAAAATTAAGAGTGCAATCGGAGAAGCGGATGTTTTCGGGAGATGGAGCGGCAATGAATTCGTTTTAATTTTGCCTCATATTGAAAAAGAGGAGCAAGTAAAAGAGCTCAGCCACCGTTTAACAGAGATGATGGAAGAACCTCTCCTAGTGAATGGTCAAGAATTTTTTATGACATTGAAAATGGGAATCAGTATATATCCGAAAGATGGGGATGATAGTAAAACATTAATCCGTAAGGCTGATATCGCTAGACATGAATTATCAAAAAAAGCAATCAGTCAATTTCGCTTTTTTGAGAAACAAATGAATCGAACGATTTACGAAAAAATCAATGTAGAACGTGAATTGCGAAAAGCTCTCGAAGCGGAAGAATTTGAACTTTATTATCAGCCGCAAATCCAATTGAGCACCGGGCAAGTTGTCGGAATGGAAGCGTTGATTCGCTGGAACCATCCAGAAAGAGGGATGATTTCCCCAAATACTTTTATTCCAATCGCTGAAGAAACAGGTCTCATTATCCCGATCAATGAATGGGTCATGGAAAGGGCTTGTCAACAAACAAAACAACTGTTAGAGAAACACCCGTCTCTATCGGTTTCTGTCAATTTGTCGCCATATGAGTTTGAAAGCAGGAGATTGGTGCATAAGCTTGTGAAAATACTTGAAAAAACAAATTTGCCTCCACATTGTCTAGATATTGAAATTACGGAACGAATGACAATGGACACAGAAAAAGCCATTCCGATTTTAAATAGCTTAAAATCAGTCGGTATCAATGTCAGTATTGACGACTTCGGAACGGGATACAGCTCTCTTAGCTATCTAAAAAAATTGCCGATTGACCGGCTCAAGATTGATCGCTCGTTCGTACAAAATATTCAAGAAGAAAAAGAAGCCATTTTGCCTGCGATTATTTCCCTTGGGCATAATATAGGAGTAAAGGTGCTCGCAGAAGGAGTGGAGACCGAGCAGGAAGCTTCATATTTGCGAGAGAAACAATGTGATGAAGTGCAGGGCTATTATTATACGAAACCGTTGCCGTTTGGTGATTTAGTAAAGTTTTTAGAAGAGCATCAATATAAGAGGCATTTGGCGACAAGTAATCCCAGTCGTTAAAGGTGGATGAAAAATGGACATTATGTGGAGGATTGCTGAGGAAAAAATTCGCAAAGCCATGAAAAATGGAGAGTTTGATCAGTTGCCGGGATTTGGGAAACCGCTTGAACTCGATGATTTATCACATATTCCGGAAGAGCTTCGCATCGGCTATCTTATGTTAAAAAACGCTGGCTATGTTACAGAGGATGTCGACTTGAAGAAAGAATTGATGACGATCGAGGATTTGTTGCGTTGCTGTAAGGACGATCAGGAAAAAGAGCGGCTTATGCGAAAATGGAACGAAAAATTATTGCGGCTGAATACTTTAATGAAAAAAAGAAACTGGAATAACTCTCGTGCTTTAAGAGAGTATCAACAGCGAATTGAAGACAAATTTCGCTCGTAATAAGAGAAGTTTTATAAACTTTTATTATTATAAAGCTTACCGTTCAATTTTGAACGGTAAGCTTTTTTATTCGTTTTTGTTGATATAATTCTTTTTCACAATTTCCCACATTTTTTTGATAATGTTTACACATATTCTGGCCATAATATCGGTACAAACAGGAAAATACTATAAAAAAGGAGTGCGAGTATTCATGAAGAAAAAAATGATTGCGATGGCTCTTGCCACAATCGTCGCGATTCCGACAGCCGCGTTTGCTGCCGAAAATCAAGCCTCTAAAAAACTGGAGAACGCTTTAGAGAAGGCCCCTTTGTTGAGAGCAGAAGGGAAATTTGCCCATCATTTTGCAAAGCATTTACAAATGAGCGAACAAAAAGAACAAAAATTATTGCAGATCGCTAAAAAATACGCTCCAAAATATGTAAGTGATTTACAACAAACTATTGATAAACGTCAAGAACTTTTAAAAGAATGGCGTGCTTTAAAGCCAAAGGAAATATGGAAAGAAAAACGCGAGGAACTTATGAAAGAGCGAGAGGCAAAACTTGATGAACTTCTCGACCAACTGACATCGGGAAAAATCACGAAAGAAGAGTTTAAACAGAAGTTAAAAGAAGCAAGAGAACAGCGCAAAGAACAGCTAAAACAATGGAAAGAAAAGCAGTTGCCTATGGCAAAAGAGGCAGCTGAAAAGGAAAGAGAGTTCCGTAAACAATTCCGCGAAGCAATAAAGACGAACAATGAAAAAGAGATTGCTAAATTATTGCCGCAATTCATTCAGCATCTACAAGCGGGAAATCAAAAATTAGAGAAATTGATTCAAACGATGAAGCAAAATTAATCTATTCACTAAAAAAATCGATTATAATAGTGAAAAAGGTCGTGTTGCTGATAAACACGGCCTTTTTTAGTAAGAACGAATAAGCGGGGATGGAGGATGTACCAAATTTATTTAGTAGAAGATGAAGAAAATTTGAACCATTTACTTACTTCATATTTAGAAAAAGAAGGATGGAGCGTCACTTCGTTTTTCAATGGAACGGACGCGTCGATCGCTTTAAAGAAAAGACAGCAACCGCATCTATGGATATTGGACATCATGCTTCCGGATGCTGATGGGTTTGAGCTATTACGCGAAATTAAAGCTTTAGATGCAGATGTGCCTGTGATTTTTATTTCTGCAAGAGATGCGGATTTGGACCGAATACTTGGCCTAGAGCTAGGGAGTGATGACTATTTAGCCAAACCATTTTTACCGAGGGAACTGGTAGTAAGGGCAAAAAAGTTGCTGCAACGCGTATATGAAAAATCAGCCAATCATTTATTTCATTCTGCCCATCTTATTCATTGCCCGCCTTATATCATTGATGTAGAAAAAAGAATGGTTAAGGAAGGGGAAAAAGCAATTGATTTAACATCAAAAGAGTTTGATTTATTGCTTGCATTTGCTAACAATTTCACCTATGCGCTTTCTAGGGAGCAGTTGCTAGAGAAAGTATGGGGAATTAATTATTTTGGCAGCGATCGAGCCGTAGATGATCTTGTACGGAGATTGCGGAAAAAAATGCCGCACTTGCGCATTGAAACGATTTATGGATTTGGTTACAGGATGATGGCACCATGAAGAATAAACCATTAGCTATTCAAATATGGCTTGTGTTTGCAGGCATCACTATTATGTTTTCTATTTGTATTGCTATTTTTATTTTTGTTACGTTGCGCAG
The DNA here is from genome assembly GCF_000620165.1 of Anoxybacillus tepidamans PS2. Taxonomy (GTDB): domain Bacteria; phylum Bacillota; class Bacilli; order Bacillales; family Anoxybacillaceae; genus Anoxybacteroides; species Anoxybacteroides tepidamans_A. The sequence continues at coordinate 79,032 of NZ_KK211085.1, read as the reverse complement.
TTTTTTCATGGAAGAAACGTACCGAATCATTGAGAATGCGCAGATTAATCGATTTACCGACAATCTTCTCGAAGACAATCCCATTGAACGGGATCAGAACAGGCAATCAAATCGCAGTGTAAACCATATAGTGTTTTTGCCAGAAGCGGGCGTGGTGGGAAATAGCAAGCTGCCTAAAAAAATATTAAAACAGCTATATAAACAGACTCTTTCGCAAGAAGAGGCATCTAAACGATATACAAGACAAATTCAAGGGAAGCGAATTTATTATGTGATCCGCAAAGGAGCGGTTTTCGGACGAGAAGTTGCCCTCGTCTCGTATATGTGGGATTCTTATTTAAACGAATTAGTGCGAACGCTGTTTCGCAGATTGATCTTTGCGATTATAATAGCCCTTTTAATCATTTCTTTTCCAGCCGCATGGCTTGCAAAATATTTAACAAGACCTCTGCGGCAAATGGACGAGCATGTTAAGCGAATCGCGGAAAAGGATTGGCATGAACCGCTCATTCAAAATCGAAAAGATGAGATTGGCGGTCTTGCCCGCTCCATCGAGAAAATGCGAAAAAAATTGATCCAGCAGGATGAAGCACAAAAAGCGATGTTGCAGCATATTTCTCACGAGTTAAAAACCCCGGTAATGGTCATTCGCAGCTATGCTGAATCTATTGAGGATGGCATATTTCCAAAAGGGAGTTTAGAAGGATCGGTGAGTGTGATTAGAGAAGAAGCGGTTCGTTTAGAAAAAAGGGTAAAAGATTTGCTCTATCTCACAAAGTTGGATTATTATGCGACACAACATCCAAAATCGGAGATATTTTATATTGCTCCGATGCTAGAAGAAATTATTGAACGAATGAGGCTGCATCGCCCGGATGTGAGCATCATTACCGAATTAGAAAATGATGTAGTTGTGATCGGAGACGCGGAGCAATGGAAGATCGCTTTTGAAAATCTGCTCGATAATCAGATGCGTTATGCAAGGATGAACATTCATGTCAAGGCTGAGAAAATACAAAATGGCGTTTGTGTGCAATTTTGGAATGACGGGCCGCCAATTGACGAACATTTGCTTCCTCATTTATTTCAAAAATTCAAAACGGGGGAGCGGGGAAAATTTGGATTGGGACTTGCAATTGCTGAGCGAATTGCTAGGATTCATGGAGCGAAAATCAAAGCGGTTAATGAGTTGCAAGGCGTATCATTTTATGTCACATTTCCAATAAAGTAAAAGAGGGAGGAAAAACGTTGACATATCCCATTATGCTAGATGTGGCAAACAAGCAAGCTGTTGTTATTGGGGGCGGAAAGGTGGCCGAACGAAAAATTCATGGACTGCTTGAAGCGAGGGCAGTGGTTACAGTTGTTTCTCCCGAGGTTACTGATGCGCTCTATCAACTTGCGAAAGAGGGAGAACTTGTTTGGAAACAAAAGACATTTTCAGCTGATGATATAAGCAGTGCTTTTATTGTGATTGCGGCAACAAATAACAGCGACGTAAACGAAGCGGTCGCACAAGCGGCAACTCCGAATCAGCTTCTGAATGTCGTCGATGCGCCGGAAAAATCGAATTTTCATGTACCGGCGATTGTACGGCAGGGGAGACTCACAATTGCGGTTTCCACAGGGGGGGCAAGCCCCATACTTGCTAAGCAGATTCGTCGCCAAATGGCTGCCATGTATGATGAGCATTACGGCCGATATGTCGATTTTTTGTACAATTGCCGACAATATATCTTAACGCATATAAAAGATCCAATGAAAAAACAAAAGCTGTTACAAACGATTGCTACAGAGGAATTTCGGAAAAAAGGAAATTGGGAGGAAGCATTCGGCAAGCTGCTTCAACACGATCAGGCGGATTGAATGTGACAAGACAAAGCAGCCTCGCTGCCATTAAGGAGCGGGCTGCTTTTTTACCGATTCCATTTATACGTCCAAAAGCGTTCTGTTTTAAGCCATGAAAGCCCATCGCCGCCCCGTTTAGCTGCCGCTTTCATTAATCCTTCAGTTTGAGAGCGATGCGCCTGAATGGCTGCGAGCTTTTTATCAATAACGGAGCTGACGTCGCGCACAATATCCGGTTTTCCTAGGTCTTGTTCGCAGTTTTTAGCGAAAGCAACGCAATGAACGGTCGGCCGCTGCTCCATTGGAAGCTGCTCGAGGGCTTGGATTACGGCCGCTCCACACGCATCGTGATCGGGATGGACGCTATATCCCGGATAAAACGTGATAATAAGCGACGGATTTGTTTCGGCAATGATGCTTGCAATTCGTCCGACAAGCAGCTGTTCGTCTTCAAATTCAATTGTTTTGTCGCGAAATCCCAGAAGGCGTAAGTCGTTAATGCCAATAATTCTACATGCTTCTTCAAGTTCTTTTTTTCGAATGAATGGTAGCGATTCGCGGGTAGCAAATGGAGGCGTTCCCATGTTGCGCCCCATTTCTCCAAGTGTTAGGCACGCGTATGTAATAGGGGTGCCATTTTCCGCATGCATTGCGAGCGTCCCCGAAACACCAAACGCTTCATCGTCTGGATGAGGAAACACCACAAGAATTTGTCTTTCCATTTTTATTCCCCCTTAGAATGGCTCATAGCTTAATTGCAAAGCAACAGCAAGCTTCCCTTCGTAGTCATGTCCGGCCAACAGCAATTGCCCATTGTCTGTCAATTCCCAATCCGTCAGTCCTTCTGCATACACCCAGCCGAAATCAAGCTTTAATCCAATACGGTAAGGACCTTTTCCGGTAATTTTTCCATGGCTAAAACGGATGCGGCCATTGCGAATGTATGCTCCTGCGGAGAAAAAGCCTTCATTATGGTGCGAGGCGTAAGCGCCGTTAGTTGTTTCTAAATGTAAATATACATCTTGATTGGCAAAACGGTTCAACACCGTCTGTACTTCTTCTGTACGAATCGGCTGCAATAAAAGCCCCTCCCTTGAACGTTATTTTTTTATTATTTTACCTGAAAGGGATGTATAAAAGAAAATATTTCGCTTGTGCTCGTTTTTTGTATAATAAAAGAGACATGCGAAGACGTAACTTTCAAACGTTTAGAAACTTGCACCAAATGAAAAAGGAAAGGGTGGTTTCAGTGGGATTTCAAGGAAATGGTGTAACGTTTTTGAACATGGATGGTACGTATATTTCGCAGCAGCGTCTTGTTTGTTTGCCGCATGAATGGATTGATTTGACGGATGTCGCCCATACGAACTTATATTGTGAACCAAACTCTTTGCGTGAGCTGGAAATGCGCATCCGGAAAAGAACGCGGCAGGGGCTCGTTTTCATCGGAAGCGGAAATTATCATTATATCTCCTATTTGCTTACAAAAGAAATTAAAAAACCGTTTACTCTTGTATTATTTGACCATCACACAGATATCGGAACCGGAGAGGAAACGATCATCTCGTGCGGTTCATGGGTTTCTTATGTGTTGAAGTTGCCGCAATTGCAAAAAGTTGTAATCATCGGACCAACTGTGCGGCAATATCCTCATCATTCTTCAAGGATCACAGTCTTTCCAAGTTCATTATGTTCTCCAAAAATTTTATTATCTCATATTCCAACCGAACATGTATACATTTCAATTGACAAGGACGTCCTTTGTCTAGATGATGCGGTAACAAATTGGGATCAAGGAACGATGAAACTTTCATTTTTGCTTCGATGTTTACAAGAATTATTGATTTATAAGAATGTCATTGGGGTAGATGTGTGCGGCGAGTATCCCCAAGCATCTATTCATTCATTTCATCCCGTCAGCAAGGAAGCGAACCGGAAAAATGAGCGTGCGAACATGCGCATTGCTGAATTATGCTTGCAAGCTGCTGCGTCGCATCCGCGTCCAGCTTAAACGATCGCGCCCGGTTCCCTTTGAAAAGAACCGGGCTTCATTCAACTACATTTCTTCACAATATTGCAGGCTAAGTTGGGAGGCGACGGCCTTCTCTTTTAGTTGTGATAAATAATGCGAAATTTCCCTTCATTCAAAATAGGTGCTATATATTCCGTTTCTAGCTTTGCCACTTTCGCAAAAGGAGGGCCTTGGTGAATTTTGTCAAGGAACATTTGCAGCCGTTCGTCGCTTCCTTGCACTTCTAATTCAACCGTTCCGTCTTCATTGTTTTTTACCCATCCGGTCACATCCCATTTTAACGCTTCATGCTGCACGTAATAGCGAAAGCCAACTCCTTGGACGCGGCCGTGAACAATCACTCGCAATCTTCTCATCACTGTCCCCCTCGCATCGTATCCCTATAGCACCATGATACAACAAGACGGGGAATTTTCAATCAATGACACCATTCAAAAATATAAAAAAGCCTAAGTAAGCAATGTTCACACTATTTGGCTTAGGGCCAAATGCTTTTGAATTTTTTCTTTGATCAGCTCTACAAGAAGCGGGTGATACCCTAAATAGCCGCATAAGATCCATTGTTGGTTGTCTGAAGAAAACAAACGCAGCTGTTTTTCAATTTTTTTCATTAATATGCCGGTAAAGAGTAAGTAGGGAACGACAATAATAGTTTGATGCCCGGAACCTTTGGCTTTTTCCAATCCTTCTTCAAGCGACGGATGGGCGGCGGCTAGAAAACATACATCAACGCATGGGATATTTGTTTGTTGCTGCAATCGTTTTGCGATTTCTTCCATATCCCGTTTGACGTCCGGGTCGCTGCTGCCGCGCGCGATCAAAAGAATCATTGAACGTTGATTGAGGGAAATGGATTGTTCAGAAATCCGTTCGCCAATAATTTGAACCATTTTTTCGTGAACGCCAAAAGGCTGTTCTAAAACAATGTTGAGGTAAGGATAGCGCTGAAGAGCCTTTTGAATAGCTTCCGGAATATCGTGCTTTGCGTGGCCAGCCGCCAAAAGCAAAACAGGGATGACGACGATGCGTGTTGCTCCTTGCTGTACGCACCGCTCAATGCCCGTCATCATATCTGGATCTGCTAATTCGATAAAGCAAATTTCTTGAATGGGACAGTCGATCGATGATTTGCATCGCTCGACAAATGCGATGGCTTCCCCACAAGCTTTGGCCATGCGGCTTCCGTGGCACACATATAAAACAGCCTGCATACGCTCCTCCTTTATAACGCCTCGTTCGCAAGCGGTTGTTGCTTGAGCATCACTCGTTCAAACCATTGAATTTTTTCACGCAAGGCGACGACTTCCCCAATAATAATCATGCTCGGGTTTTCAATTTGTTTTTGCTGGATTGTCTCAACAATCGTTTCGAGTGTTGCCGTTACGGTTCGTTGCTCGTATAAAGTTCCCCATTGAATGACGGCTACTGGAGTGGAAGGGGGCTTTCCGTGCTTCAGCAGCTGTTCGCGAATATATGGGAGGTTCTTAACTCCCATGTAAATAGCGAGCGTATCGATGCCTTTAGCGAGGCTTTCCCATTTCATTTCTTCGCTACTTCCTTCGCGTCTATGTCCGGTAATGAACGCAATGCTTGAGCTGAAATGGCGATGGGTGACAGGAATTCCAGCATAGGCAGCAGCAGCGATGCCGGATGTGATTCCAGGAACGACTTCAAACTCAATGCCATGTTTCACAAGAGCTTCCGCTTCTTCGCCGCCCCGACCGAATACAAATGGATCGCCGCCTTTCAAACGAACAACGATTTTTCCTTTTTTGGCGTGGTGAACTAAGAAACGGTTGATCGTTTCTTGCTGCATTGTATGATACCCGGGCAATTTGCCGCAAAAAATAAGTTCTGCATTCTGTTTGGCGTATGTCAACAATTCTTCGTTAATGAGTCGGTCATATAAAATAACATCTGCCTTTTTTATGCAGTTCAGACCTTTAACAGTAATGAGTTCAGGATCTCCGGGGCCCGCCCCGACTAAGTATACTTTGCCCATCCTCCTTCAGCTCCTTCGGCTTTATAGAATTCGATCGGTTCTTTATTATTGGAAAGAACGGCGAGGTTCACTGTAAACAACGAATCCCCCGCCGCGGCGAATCGGTTTCTTTTCATGAAGAGAGATATCGGTAAAATCAGGAACTTTTAAAAAATGTTTTTCTAGTTCCACTTCAACGAGACGAAACGCCTGCTCATCATCGCTAGCCGCAATCACGACATGGATGGTTTCAGCTAGACCTGATACTTCAAAACGATATAAATACATAGTTCTCACCCTTATGCGACCGTGCTAACTTGCGTCAAAATGCGATCCAATTCGGTTTGCAATGTTTCTAAACCGACACGATCTAAATAATTCAAAAATGTTTCGCCCGGCAATTTCGTTTCTTTAAAGTATGTCAATAACTGTACGAGAACGTTGCCGATTTGTTCGGCGTCTACTTTCCCTTTCAGCTTTTCATTGAATTTGCCGCCGCTTTCCAATGTGCCGCCGACATAAATTTCAAACGCTTCAATCATGCCTTTGTCTTTTGTTTTCATTTTAATTCCTTGTAAGCCAATATCGGCGATTTGCCGTTGACCGCACGAGTTAGGGCAGCCGACCATATGAATGCGAACAGGCACATCAAGCTGCAGATGATCGTCTAAATATTCGGCAACCCGTCGCATCCGTTCTTTCGTCTCAACAATTGCTAGGTTGCAATATTCGGTGCCTGTGCAGGAAACCGAATAGCCGATGAACGATTTAGGCTGAATCGTAATGCGCTCGAATACTTTTTCCTGCAGCACTGTTTCAACATTTGCATCTGGAACGTTTGGAATAATTAAATTTTGCGAGTTGCAGAAGCGAACTTCACCATTGCCGTACTTCTTAGCAATTCTTGCAATCTCAAATACTTCGTCCGCACTGAGCCGTCCTACTGGCACATTAAAACCGATATAATTGAGCCCTTCCTGTTTTTGGCGGTGAACGCCGTAAAAGTAGCCGGCATTCCAGCCTTTTTGCACATCTTCACCTTTTGATGGAAGAGGACCGGTCAGTTCTAAAAGCTTCTCCTTAAATTTGTCTACTCCCCAATCAGCCACAAGGAATTTTAGACGGGCACGATGCCGTTTCTCACGGTAGCCGTAATCGCGGAAAATCGTCGTAACGGCAATGGCCACATCTTTTACACGATCTTGCGGCACGAATACGTCAAGTGTTTGAGCAAGATGCGGAGTAGCGGACAATCCGCCGCCGACTTTCACGTGGAAACCGATCGTTTCTTTGCCGTCGATGACCTTTTTGGCCGGTGTGAACGATACGCAGTGGATTTCCGCATTCGCCGCGTTATACGTATTGGCGCTAATTGACATTTTATATTTGCGAGGCAAGTTTGAAAAATCTTCATTATGCTGGAAAAACTCATACACTTCGCGAACGATGGCCGTTGTATCAAACAATTCGTCTGGATCAATGCCAGCAAGAGGGTTGCCGACAATATTGCGGGTAATGTCGCCGCAGGCGCCTGCTGTTGACAATCCGACTTTTTTGAGGCGATTAAAAATATCTGGAATCTGTTCAATTTCAAGCCAATGGAATTGAACGGCCTGCCTTGTAGTGATGTCAAAAATGCCGCGTCCATAGTCGCGAGAAATTCCTGCTAATGTTTCGAGTTGTTCGTTATTTAAAATGCCTGAAGGAACACAGACGCGCATCATAAAGTAGCCGGCCTCTTTTGGACGCTGCAAGTAAAGTCCTGCCCATTTGAAATAATCCCACTCTTCTTGAGGAATGGAGGCAAACCCTTCTTTCGCATAGCGCGGAATGTCCGCAAAAATTTTCAATCCGTCCTTTTGCAGTTTCTTTAATTCTGTTTTATTTAAATTGGGATTATCAGCCCATTTTTTTTCATACGCCATATGATCCATCCCCCTTAATAAAATGTTTCTGACGTAAATACGCCAATACTTGATCAGCACATTCTTCAATCGAATAGCGATCCGTTTCGATGATCAACTCTGGCGAAATAGGTGCTTCATATGGAGAGTCGATTCCCGTAAAATCGCGAATTTCTCCGTTTCTTGCTTTCCTATACAGCCCTTTCGGATCGCGTTTTTCACACTCTTCTAGCGGACATTTAACGTAAATTTCAATAAATTCTTCTTCTTCGACGAGGCTGCGGACGAGCTGGCGATCTTGAGCGAAAGGGGAGATAAATGCTGTCAACACAAATTGTCCGCTGTCGACAAACAATTTAGCAACTTCTCCGATGCGTCGAATATTTTCCGTGCGATCCTCCGCTGAAAACCCAAGATCTTTGTTTAAGCCGTGGCGAATGTTATCACCATCTAGCACGTAATTTTGAATGCCGAGTTGAAACAATTTTTTTGATACGGCGTTGGCGATCGTTGACTTGCCGGAACCGGAAAGCCCTGTGAACCATAAAATACCGCTATGGTGACCGTTGCGTCGTCGTCGGTCTTCTTTTGTTACTGTCGCTTCGTGCCAAACGATGTTTGTGCTCAACGTAAATTCCTCCTTTAGCGGGCAAAATGGGATACTGTTTCACGCTCTTTTAATCCTTGAATGAGCACTTGCACCACTTCTGGGCGGCTGAACGTGCTTGGCGGCACTTGGCCGTTTCTTAACATTTCACGCACTTTCGTTCCCGATAAAACGACGTGGTATTCACGGGCGTGCGGACATGTTTTTGTTGAAGCCATTCCTTCGCATTTTGTGCAGTAAAAGCTGTGCTCGAAGAATAATGGTGTAATCCCAAGCTCTTCTAGCGTAAAGTTCAAGAAAATCTTTTGCGCATCATATGTGCCGTAGTAGTTGCCAACACCGGCATGATCGCGTCCAACGATGAAATGAGTACAGCCAAAGTTTTTGCGCACCATTGCGTGGAAAATGGCTTCGCGCGGTCCAGCATAGCGCATGGCTGCTTGGAAAACACCGAGAAAGACGCGGTCTTTCGGGTAATAGTTTTCAAGAAGCACTTGGTAGCTTTCCATGCGAATATCCGCCGGGATGTCATCATCTTTTGTTTCACCGACAAGCGGGTTTAAAAATAGGCCGTCAACGATTTCAAGCGCACATTTTTGAATATATTCATGAGCTCGGTGGACAGGATTTCGCGTTTGAAAGCCGACAACCGTGCTCCAGCCTAGTTCGATAAATCGTCTCCGCGTTTCAACAGGGTCGAAGTAAAATGAGGCAAATTTGCCTTTATTCGTTCGCTTGATGAGTGTGATTGGTCCGCCCACGTAGACGTTTGGTTTTTCAAATAATTTTTTTACGCCAGGGTGATTCCAATCATCCGTTTTATAGACAAGAAGCGCCTCTTTTTGCTTATCAGGTACGTATATTTCTTGAATTTCGATGATGCCATATACATCGCCGTTGTGAACAAGCTTTGCTACGTCTCCGACAGAAAGGGTTTTTGCTTTGTCTTCGCTCACGGCAAGCGTAATTGGAATGCTCCAAACGGTTCCGTCAGCAAGGCGCATCGTTTCTACGACAGCCTCATAATCTTCTTTTCCTAAAAATCCTATAAGCGGGCTGTAAGCGCCGGTGCCGATTAATTCAAGATCGCTTACCTCGGCGTTTGATAGTTCAATTTCTTTTTTGAGGTGATGCAGTGGATATTCAGGATTCCAACGGTTGACTAATGTTCCTCCATGAGGGATGCTTAGGCTCATTACTGATTCCTCCTCTAATACTAATAATCTATAATAAACAGATTGGATAACTATGATTTATTGTTAAATACCTCCGCCATTTTCATGCAATGATCGTTTTTCATCAGATACAGTTTTCTTCAGACTAATAATTCCAATTGTTGCTAAACAGACGCTGAAAATAGCGATAACAGTGTAAAGATCGCTGTCTAACAGCCATTTGACAAGGCTGTACGAAATGACAAGCGAAAAGATAGGGGATACAAACCATACTTTTAAAAGCTGAATGACGATTCGTTTTTGCCAAATATAAAAACCTGTTTTAGCTGTGCCGATTCCGATAATCGCTGATGTTGTAATTTGCGTTAGCGGCACTGGCAAGCCAAAAATGGATGAAATAATTACAAGAATGGCTCCTGTCCCAGAGATGGCACATCCTTCAAACGGGGAAAATTGCGTAATTTTCTTTCCGTTTGTTTCAAGCACTCTTTTCCCCAATAATACAGCGCCCAACGCGACGAACAGACCTCCGAAAATAATTCCTTTTTGCACGGAAATGAGCCCGGCTCCGACAAGCGGGCCAATGGCATTGGCGACGTTGTTCATGCCCGCAGAAAAGGCTTCAAAAAAACCGGTTATAATCAGCAGCCCCATAAAGCTTTTTTGCCATGCTCCACGTTCGACTTGCGGATATTTTCTCTTCAGTTTCAGAAACCATTTACCGATGATAAAAGTGAATGCGAACGCAACAATTGGAATCAAAATCCAAATAGAGACGATAAAAAGAAGCTTTGATACATATAAAGATTGATAGGCGATGCCGATGCCGACAACCGAGCCGACGGTAATTTCGCTCGTCGATAAAGGAATCCCCATCATATTGGCTGCAAATAAAGAAATCGCTGCAGCTGTTAGAATAATAATGACAATTTTAATAGTTAAAATGGACGAAGGGATGATGCCCGAGCCAATCGTTTTAACCACTTCGCCGCCGCCAAGGCTGCCTAAAAAAACACCGAGGCCGCAAAGAAAAAGAGCGACGTGCTTCCTCTGGATCGCTCCGGAGCCGTAAGCGACCCCCATTGCTGCGGCTGCGCCACTGGCGCCGATGTTCATTGCGAAAAAGAAGGAGACGATGAAAGCGATCGTTAACAACATGATCCGTCCCTCCTACGATTCATGAAGGCCGCACTCAACTTTTCCTTGTCCGGCCCATCTGCCTGAACGCAAGTCATTTGTGTCGAGCGCAGGGGAGGTGCATGGTTCGCAGCCGATGCTCGGATATCCTTTGTCATGAAGCACGTTATATGGAAGCTGATGTTTATATACGTAGTTCCATACATCTTTCCATGTCCAGTGAATCAGTGGACATATTTTAATAGATTGAAATTTTTCGTCTTTATTGAGATATTCCACATGGCTTCGCGTTGGCGATTGCTCTCGGCGCAAGCCGGAAATCCAAGCGGACACGCCGGTTAGCACTTCACGAAGCGGAATAATTTTACGAATTTCACAGCATTTGTTCGGATTGTGTTTCCATAGTTCGTCACCGAATTGCTTCGCTTGTTCTTCTAGCGATAGATGAGGCTGTTTCATGACGATGCGCAGCGATGGGTATTTTTGTTTGACCTTTTCAATCGTTTCATATGTTTCACGAAAATGAAGATTCGTATCAAGAAACACAATTTCCGCATCCGGTTTTACCTTCGAGATCAAATCAATGAGTACAATGCCTTCAATCCCAAAGCTGCAAGCATACACAATATCGTCTTTGTAATGGTCGTATGCCCATTGAAGGACATGCAACGCGCCTTTTGTTTCGTTATCGATTGGAAACGCTGGTTTTTCTTCATCCCATGTGTCGTACGTAAGCAAAGAAGTTCCCCCCTCTAATGTGAATATAAAAAAAAGCAGTCTTCCCCCTCGATGCTAGATTGAAAGGGAAAACCGCCTCTAGTTTGTCTAGTCAGCGTATAGTTATTTAATTCTTATTTTTTCGTTGCGTTCTAATTGGATTACTTTTCCGTCTTGCACAATGATTGTAATAGAGCCAAATTTCATCGATTGTAGCATTTCTTGCAGTTTGGCGAAAATCGTTTTGAACTGTTGCTCGTTGTCCATTATTGCTTCCTCCTTATCGTGATAATAAAAAAGCTTTCCATTTCGGAAAGACAAAGGAGGTAAACGTATTTTACCTTATCTCCCAAAATGGTTCCCATTTGGCCGGATGTAGCACCTTGCTTCACGACGAAGTAGGTTGCCGGGGTTCATTGGGCCTGGTCCCTCCCCCACTCTTGATAAGTATGTAATTGAATAAAATTTTAACATAATTCGAACAAATGTCAACCCGAGTTTTTCGATAGGAATTATTTTTTTATAAAAAAACCCCCTCATGACGAGGGAGTTTGAACGAAAGTTATTTTTTTTGCTGCAATTCCATGAGCATGAATTTTCTGGTATTTGGGCCGTAGATTCCATCATCTTTTAAAGCGGCATACATTGATTGGAATCGCCGCACAGCGTCTTCCGTATTTTTTCCATATATTCCGTCAATAAGTTGTGGGTCAAAGTTGAGATGTTTTAAAGCGCGTTGTAACATTTTTACATCTTCGCCTTTATCGCCTAGTTTTAATGTTTTATTTGGCAATGGAAATTCTTCTTGATCTAGCTTTTGCTTTATGACTTCAGATAGCTTAGCTAACGTTTCCCGTCCGACGATTCCATCCACATGCAGTCCATATCTTTTTTGAAAAGCTAGCACCGCACTTTCCGTCTCTTCTCCGAATACTCCGTCTGCCCCATATCTCGGAAGAGGAAACCCAACGCGAATTAAATCTTTTTGTATTTCTTTTACAAAATCACCCTTATCACCTAGTTTCAGAGGCAAGCGTGCAGGATCTTCTACTTGCGGGGCCTGAGGAGGTGATTGATTACTTGCTTTTAATGTTTTAATGACATCATTAATAAAATGATCCCACGTGACCCCGTAAAGACGAAATGCATCGAACGGATCGCTTCTTCTCTCAGGATCGAGCGTATGGTGGGAGACAATATGTCGGGCGGGATCGAGACCGAATGTTTTGCAAAGATAGGCGTGATACCATACGTAGCGTTTGTACGCTTCGTTGAAATCAATGTTGCCCCCATAGCAAAGTTCCACTCCAATTGCCGCGTCGTTGGCATCGACTCCAAACAAATCGTTATCGGTTGGTTTATTGTATAATACATGCCATGCTTTTTCGTCTAATGGAATGATTTCAAGAATATATTTGTCATCAATGAATGTATGGGCAGACGCTGACGGTTGGCGGGTATCAAAATAGTGGCGGTTTGCATAGGCAGTGGAGCCGGGATTGCCGGTTGCATGGCTAACAATAAATTTGACGCCTTGCAATCTTTGGCCGGAGCGGGCATTTCCAAGGTGAATGTAGTCGCGGGTAATCTCGTATGCCATGTTTGTCCACCTTCCTTTATAGTGTTTTCTCCATATCATATGCTTTAGCTTGGAAATTGTTAAAATATAGAAAAATCCATTCATTATGTTTATCGCTTGGAGAGAGGGAAAAGGATAGAGAGGACATAAAAAAAGATGGAGAATCCATCTTTTTTACTTTGAATTATTTTTTGCGCAGATTTCCTAATTCTTCAACAATGGCCTGCATTTCGCTTGGACTAAACGAACTTTTTTTCATCACCATTTCATAAATGTCTTTTAAATCTTCGTATAGTTCTTCATCGAAATGAGATGATTTCATCACATCTAGGTTGAGCACCTTTAGCTTTTCTTTCATTTTTTCAATCATATATTCCATATTTTCGAGCGATTTTTTAGACAAATCCACAACGTTCATCCCTTTCTAGTCTATTTTATTGTCCATTGTATCACATAGAAAGCGCTGAAAGATATACATGGTAGCTTCTATTTTGTTTATAATGATAGCGAAGGGAGATGTGGCAAAATGGTAAAAGTGTTATTTGTTTGTTTAGGAAATATTTGTCGCTCGCCAATGGCTGAAGCGATTTTCCGCGACCTGGTAAAAAAAGAGGGGCTTGAAGAACAAATTGTCGTTGATTCTGCCGGGACTGGAAATTGGCATATCGGCAAACCTCCCCACGAAGGAACACAGCAAGTTTTAACAAAGAAAGGGATTGATTTTTCCGGAATTCGCGCAAGACAAATTGGTGAAAAAGACTTGCGGGAATTTGATTACATTATCGCGATGGATGTAGAGAATGTGGGAAATTTACGTCGATTAGCGGGATATAATAAAGTCGGGTTTATTGGGCGGTTGCTTGATTTCGTTCCGGACAGCGATGTTGCCGACGTACCTGACCCTTATTATACAGGGAATTTTGCTGAAGTGTATGAACTCATTCAAAAAGGATGTCGTCATTTGCTTGAAACCATTAAGCGAGAGAAAGGATTGTAAAAAGGGTAGAAAAGGGGAGAGGAGAACGTGAAAATGTGGAGAAATATGGTGATAGGGGCAGCGCTCGGCGCAGCTGTTTCACTGTTTGATCGGAAAACGAGAGATTCCTTAAAAATCGCTTGGCAGCAGCGAACCGAGCGAGTGAATCAATTTTGTGAGTCATTGGAAACAGTCGTGTATACTGCCAAAAAAATAAAAGATATTGCTGAAACAACGCCGAAAATGATCGAATGGATGGAGGAAACATACCGCGTCATAGCAAATTCCCGCTCGAATAAGTGAAGGGAGCATACGATCATGTTGATGAATCTCACGTTTATACGAGAAATGGTGAAACGCTTCCAAGAAGACGAAGTGTCTCGCCTTTCAGCAGAATTAGCCTATTTTTTTCTTCTTTCTCTTTTTCCCTTTTTAATTTTTTTATTCACATTGCTTGCCTATTTACCGATTCCGCATGAAGACGTGCTATCGGTAATCCGCCAATATGCGCCAAAAGAAGCGATGGATCTCATTGAAGCAAACATTCATTATATTATGGACCATCAAAACGGTAAACTATTGTCACTTGGAATTATCGGGGCGCTTTGGTCTGCGTCCAACGGCATTGATGCGATCGTTCGTGCTTTTAATCGCGCTTACGATGTCGAGGAAAGCCGTTCGTACATTGTCGCTCGAGGCATGTCGATTTTATTGACGTTTGGCATGATGGCTGTTATTGTAGTGGCATTGTTATTGCCCGTCTTCGGAAAAGCGGTAGGTCTTTTTTTATCTTCGGTTATCGGTGTTTCCGATACGTTTTTGACGGTGTGGGGAATGTTTCGCTGGGCCGTAAGCTCGCTTATTCTTTTTATTGTTTTTACGTCGTTATACTATTTTGCCCCAAACAAGCGGTTACGGTATAAGGATGTACTTGGTGGAGCGCTGTTTGCGACGGTTGGATGGATTGTGACGTCGCTTGCTTTTTCTTATTATGTAGAGAGCTTTGCCCGTTATACATCCATGTACGGAAGCCTCGGGGGAATTATTATTTTAATGGTTTGGTTTTATTTGTCGGGCATGATCATTGTATTAGGCGGAGAGCTTAATGCAATTTTTGATTGTCAACGTAATGGCAGAAAAAGGGAACGTTAACAATGATCCTTCTGATAAGGGTCAAGAAAAAGGGGGATGCTAATCGCTGTAGTCGTTCTATCATTAGGAGGGGATCATATGGCGAAACAGACAAAAAAAGACGGCGGCACAAAGCAAAAAGGAAAGAACAAGCCGAAGCATAAAACGAGCGGCAGTGCCAATGGCCAAAATGGATATCACTAAAAAAAAAAGAGGCTGTCATCTCGACAGCCTTTTATTCAGCGATTTCTTCATATTGATAGTACGTTTGGTTGTAAATGTGCTCAATTTCCGCATCAGTCATATATACAAGTTGATCTTTTGCAATTCCTTTTACTTTTTCGATAAACTCAATCATGTTTTTTCGCTCTGCTCTACTCATCGTTCATCGCTCCCCCTACTCTGTTTTAAAACAGGTTTTTATTTTATTGATTGTATTATATAACAGAACAAAAAGGAGCGTCAATATGTTTTTTTAAAATGGGTAAAAAAAGAGGTCACTCTTCGGCGACCTCGGTTGGTTTGTTATATAACAAGGCGGATAAAACAAAGAGAAGAAGGGCGCTAACTGCCATAAAAAAGCTCCCGCTCTGTTTGTACTGAATGATGATGCCAATGATTAACGGGCCGCACATACTTCCGATGCTGTAAAGGATGCCTGATAATAAATTGCCTGTTGGAAGGAGCGGCTTTGGCAATAAATCAGCCATATACGTAATGCCGAGGGAAAATAGCGAGCCAACAAACATTCCGGCAACAAAAAAGCAAATAAATAACCATATGGCTGAATGAACGAAAACTTGTGCACCTATAAAACTGCTGCTGCCAATTAACAGCGCTGCACAAAGAACAGACTTCCTTTTCCATCGGTCGCTTAGCATGCCGAGCGGCAATTGAAATAGAATGCTGCCAATGGAAAAGGCAGGTAAAATAAAGGCGACATGTTCCACTGAAATATGTTCACGCAGCGCATAAACAGGAAAAATGCCGTGAATAGAAGCTTCTAAAAAGCCGTATGCAAAAGGAAGCAATAATGCGGCCCATGCGTGTTTCCACGTTTGAAAAAAACGACGGGAAAGATTCGAATCAACAGAGTGCTTACTTGCCTCTGGACGTTCATTTTTAATGAGAAAAACAGCGAGCCACCCCATTAAGCTAAGCGCTGAAGATAATAGAAACGGCAACGTCTCGTTTACTTCCACAAGCGAGGCAAACATTGGCCCGATCGCAAAGCCGATTCCAAAAAACAATCCGTATAGAGATAAATTACGGCCGCGGCGCTGATGCGGAGAAAAATCAGTAATCCATGTTTGTGTGGCGAAGTGAAGCATATGATCGCCAATGCCGATCAACAGGCGCAATATAAACCAAAACCAAAATGAAGACAATAGTGGAAATAAAGCAAGTGATAATAGTACAATAAAACCACCGAGTATAATAATGGGGCGATATCCATATTTTCGCAACGGCTTCTCCATGAATGGAGAAATGACCAGTATCCCAATATACATAGCAGTCGCGTGCGCTCCGTTGACGGAAGAGGAAAATCCATGCTTCTCAAGAACGATAGAAAGCAAAGGGAGCAGCATCCCTTGAGATAATCCAGAGATCGCAACGATGCTAACCAAAATCAAAAAACGCATGATAATCCCTCATTATACAAAAATCAAACCAATTATCACAAGTGTTGATGATCCATTATTTTACTAAAAATATGGAATGATATAGCTAGACACAAGCTTTTCTGCCTCTTCCCTCGAACAAGAACGCTAGCCTACAAATGCATTTGCCCGCAAAGCGTTCGTTGTTCGAGGAGGGCATGCATATGGCATGCCCAGTCGGCAGAAAAGCTAGGAATCAAGCAATGTCAATTGGTTTTTATTGGATAATCAACACACCTGACCAATTATCATCGTACAAAGTTTTTTGCTAGAACACAAGAAAAAAGAGGTGAAAACAAATGGAGTTTACGATGAAGGAAGTCGGATTCCAAACGAAACTTGAATACGGGGAGCTGCATATAGCGGGAGATGAGACGCACGGTTTTCGCCCTTATCAACTGCTTGTTTCTTCGATTGCCGTTTGCAGCGGCGGTGTTCTAAGAAAAATATTAGAGAAAAAGCGGATGCATGTAGATGACATGACGATTCGCGCCGATGTGACGCGCAACGAACAAGAGGCAAATCGCATCGAAGCGATTCATCTTCATTTCGCGATTAAAGGCAGCCGTTTAGATGCGACTCAAGTGGAAAAATCGTTGGAAGTAGCGCGCCGCAATTGCCCGATGGTGCGCTCGGTTGAAGGATGTATCCGTATTACGGAAACGTTTGAGATTATCGAGTAAGAGGAAAGGTTAGGTGTACAAGATGAACAAAATATTTGCGCTTCTTGTCTTTATCGGCGTGCCGCTGTCAATCATCGGCGGCCTCTTGCATTGGCCTTCTGTGATCATGTTTGCGGTTTACTGTGTCACTATCATTGCACTGGCAAGCTATATGGGAAGAGCGACTGAAAGTTTGGCGATTGTAGCAGGGCCGCGCATTGGGGGATTATTAAATGCGACGTTTGGTAATGCTGTTGAGCTGATTATTGCAATATTTGCGTTAAAAGCAGGGCTAGTGGAAGTGGTGTTGGCTTCACTCACGGGCTCTGTGCTAGGAAACTTGCTATTGGTAGCTGGCCTCTCTTTTTTTGTCGGGGGGTTAAAATACAAACGCCAAGAATTTAACGTATATGATGCGCGCCATAATGCAGGGCTTCTTACGTTTGCTATTTTGGTCGCTTTTGTGATTCCGGAAGTCTTTTCTCTCAGAATGTCTGAAGCTGAAATACTGTCTCTCAGCGTCGGTATTGCGGTTATTATGATTATTCTTTATCTAGCCGCTTTATACTTTAAATTGGTTACTCATCGAGGCGTATACCAACATAAATCAGACGAAATGGAAGAACATGAGGAGCCTGAATGGACAAAAGGAAAAGCAATTGCGATTTTAGCTCTTGCTACCATTGCGGTAGCTTACATATCAGAAAGGCTTGTCCATACTTTTGAAACGGTGGCCCATTCATTTGGTTGGAGCGAATTGTTTATCGGGATTATTATTGTCGCCATCGTCGGTAACGCTGCTGAACACGCTTCAGCCATTATTATGGCCTATAAAAATAAAATGAACATCGCCGTTGAAATTGCGATCGGTTCGACACTGCAAATTGCCATGTTTGTTGCGCCTGTGCTCGTTCTTATTTCTCTTTTCTTCCCGACCAGCATGCCGCTTGTGTTCTCTCTTCCTGAACTTGCAGCAATGGCGACATCGGTGTTATTAATGATTGTCCTTTCTAATGATGGTGATACGAACTGGTTTGAAGGGGCGACGCTGTTGGCCGCTTACACGATTATGGGAATCGGCTTTTATTTGCTATGAAAAAAGGACTCTGGGAGAGCAGAGTCCTTTTTGTTTGTCGGTAAAACCGACCAAGCTGTGGCATTGTTACAACAAATAGGAGGAAAAACAGCATCATATATGCTTGGACATATTATAACATGTTATTTGAATATTTAAAATATTAAGATTCATGTTGATAAATTTTTTTCTTGATGGATAAACCGCCTTTTTTTGAAAAAAATAACGGTGAAAGCAGCTATGGAAAGGAGTTTGCACAATGAGAAAATCCGTTTTTTGTTGCTTAATGAGTGCACTAGTTTTATATTTACCGACTTTCGCCGTTGCAGCTGTTCCGAAGCAAGTGCTAGGAAGTTCTGTCATCGATATATCGAAGGAAAATACGTATCCAAATCCAACTCAAGATTTGCCGTATTTAGAACCGAGTCCGCTTGCTAAGCAATTGCTCAAATCCGCAAATGTAAAAATTGAAAATCCGGAGTTGATTCGTTTATTAAATGAGTCGTCAGTATCAAGTACTCCATTTGCCATTGGATATCGTGCAACGATTTATTTAGGACAGTGGCCATTGAACTATCAATCGTTAGAAACATCCACGAATTGGGAGTATCAAAAAGTGAACACGAACTTTTTGGACAACCGGGGAGGCAATGCACCGCAAAAACTGTATTATAGGCAAGAAATGCAAAAACAGATTCGCGGCGGACTAACAGCGCAAATTCCAAATGAAGAGGCCGTAAGAAAAATGATGTTGCTGATCGCAATGAAAAAAACAAATTTGCCGCTTTCATTTAGTACAGTAATTGGCATCGGAACGAAAAAAGATCAACCGTACCGGGTTCCAGCGAAGAAAATGGGATATTTATACGCATACGCCCCAGCAGTGAACGAAAAGGGAAAAGTAACGTACGGGGAAGTATATATTGTGCTGAAAGGGAACAAGAAGAAAATCGTTGTGAAAAATGTCATCACACAGGGAATCGGGGCATGGATTCCTGTACAAGATCGCCTATCTTTCTCTTATGTTATAAGCGATCAGCCAAGATAAAACGTCAAGGTAATTACCTTGACGTTTATTTTGTGATTTTTGTTTGCCGTGTTGCAAAGTCGACGTTTGGATAATAGCTGTTTTTCACAAGGACGTTTGGTCCAAGGCATTGAACAGATGGGCAGTGGCAATTCAGTTGTTTCGCAAGAGCGGAATTCATCCACCTTTCGTATGCTGTAAGCAATGTGTCATTCTGAATGTTGCCGAGCGAAGGCTCATCACCAAAGTCCGTGACGATGATTTCACCGGTAAAAATATTCACATTTAAACGTGAACGGCCGTCCGGGTCATTGCGAACAGTCACATTTTTGCTTGTATATAGGCGCTTTAGCAACGCAAGATCTTCTTCGTTGTCACTGCAAGGGTAAAACGGCAGCGTGCCAAACAACATCCACACATTTTCATCACGGATATCCAGAAGATGATGGATGGCTGCCCGTAATTCATCGAGGCTTAACGTTTCAAGGGCGCTTGCGAAATCGCTCGGGTACATTGGGTGTACTTCGTGGCGCTTGCACTGCATTTCATCGACAATTTGGCGATGGATTTTTTCTAAATGCGGCAGCGTCCGCTTGTTCAGCATCGTTTCCGCCGAAACGATAACGCCCATTCGTGAAAGCGCCCGCGCATTTTCAATCATTCGCTCGAAATACGCCTCGCGCTGACGGATGTTTGGCTTTCGCTCCATCATCGCAAACCCGCCTTCGACGAAATCATCCATCGTGCCCCAATTGTGCGAAATATGAAGTACGTCTAAATAAGGAGTGATTTTTTCGTAACGCTCCAAATCTAATGTCAAATTTGAGTTAATTTGTGTCCGCACGCCGCGTTCGCGGGCATATTTTAAAAGCGGCACGACGTATTCGTTCACCGATTTAAGCGAAAGCATCGGTTCTCCGCCCGTAATGCTTAACGAACGCAAATGCGGAATTTCCTCTAGGCGTTGAATGAGAAGCTCAAGCGGCAGCGCCTCCGGGTCTTTCGTCTGCAATGTATAACCGACAGCGCAATGTTCACAGCGCATGTTGCATAATGTGGTCGTCGTAAATTCGATATTTGTCAGCTGCAACGAGCCGTATTGTTCCACATCCAAATACGCTTCCCACGGATCATAGGACGGCGTGATGGGTTCAAGTGCTACACGAGCCATACAATTCTCCTTTGCTTTTTGAAATGTAACCATGTTCATTATAGACGATTGTTATTTCTTGAACAATGATGTACGATGGAAAAGAAGGGAGCGAATGATAGTGGGCAACGCGGTACAAGACAAAGACTTGCAGCTAAAATATTTGAAAGAGCGATTGAATATGTTTCTTCACATGATCGATTCGCTCGATCCGGAATCCACAGAATTAGAAGACATTGATCGTTTGATCGAAGTGATTGATTCGCTAGAGCTAAAATACGAGCAGTTCAAAAAAGATTGGTAAAAGCCGCTTTCTGTCGGCTTTTTTCTTTTTTCCAATGTCATCCGTTTTCATTGGTTGGCAAAAAGGAGTATAATAAAAACGAAGTGTACATGGATACATACGATGCACAAAGGGGAAGGGGCGTTTAGCGTGGAAAAATTCCAAGAAAGCATGTATCAGCTTATTGTAGAGACGTCAACAAAACTGCCAAAGGACGTAAGACGTGCGATTGTGCGCGCCAAAGCGAGAGAAAATGCGGGCACGCGCGCGGCGATGGCGCTTACGACCATTGCGGGAAACATTAAAATGGCGGATGAAAACGTGTCGCCTATTTGCCAAGACACAGGACTACCAACATTTAAAATTAAAGTGCCAGTCGGCGTCAATCAAATTAAAATGAAAGAAGCGATTCGCAACGCGATCGCACAAGCAACAAAAGACGGCAAACTTCGTCCGAACTCCGTTGATTCACTGACAGGAGAAAATAGTGGAGATAATCTAGGTGACGGTGTGCCGGTTATTAAATTTGAACAATGGGAGAAAGATTATATCGATGTTCGTCTTATTTTAAAAGGCGGCGGCTGTGAAAACAAAAACATTCAATACAGCTTGCCTTGCGAGTTAGAAGGTCTTGGACGAGCTGGCCGCGATTTGGACGGCATTCGCAAGTGTATTTTGCATGCGGTTTATCAAGCGCAAGGCCAAGGCTGCAGCGCCGGCTTTATCGGCGTCGGCATCGGCGGCGACCGTTCTTCCGGCTATGAACTAGCGAAAGAACAATTATTCCGCTCTGTAGACGATATCAATCCAAACGAGGAGCTTCGTCAATTAGAAGAATACATCATGGAAAATGCCAATAAGCTTGGCATTGGAACGATGGGGTTCGGCGGTGAGACGACGCTTCTTGGCTGTAAAATTGGCGCGATGCACCGCATTCCTGCAAGCTTTTTCGTTTCTGTCGCTTACAACTGTTGGGCATTCCGCCGCCTTGGCGTGAAAATCAACCCAGAAACAGGCGACATTCAAGAATGGTTGTATCAAGAAGGCGAAGATGTTGATTTCGCCAAAGAATTAGAAAAAGCAGAAGAGAAGGCTTCCGTCAATATGGGAGAAACGCGTGAAATTGTCTTGGAAGCACCGCTTACAGAAGAGCAAGTGCGCCAGCTGAAAGTGGGCGATGTTGTCCGCATCAATGGCATGATGTACACAGGACGCGATGCGATTCATAAATATTTGATGGATCATGATGCGCCAGTCGATCTGAACGGCCAAATTATTTACCACTGTGGACCGGTGATGTTAAAAGACGAGGAAGGCAAATGGCATGTGAAAGCGGCAGGTCCGACAACAAGTATTCGTGAGGAGCCTTATCAAGGCGACATTATGAAAAAGTTTGGCATTCGTGCGGTCATTGGAAAAGGCGGCATGGGTGCGAAAACGCTCGCGGCGCTCAAAGAGCATGGCGGCGTGTACTTGAACGCGATCGGCGGAGCGGCACAATATTATGCAGATTGCATTAAATCAGTCGAAGGCGTCGATCTTTTAGAGTTCGGCATTCCAGAAGCGATGTGGCACTTGAAAGTAGAAAACTTTACCGCTGTCGTCACGATGGACTCGCATGGCAACAGCCTTCACGAAGATGTAGAAAAATCATCGCTAGAGAAATTAGCGCAATTTAAAGAGCCTGTGTTTAAATAATCATTCAATAAAGCCCGCAAGCATTTTAGTTTGCGGGCTTTTTATGTACCACAGTTCTTAGACGTTGTATGTCAAAGTTACTTATTAATTGCGATGGAACGCAGCTTTTTGTCTAATATTTGCCCTTTGATAAACGGGATAACCCAGCGGTCTAGCCCGATTTTCCCCGCATTAACCCCTGCGGCAACAAGAAGCATTCCAATTAGGACCATTTGTGGATTGGTGCTAGTTGTTCCTGAAAACATATAGGAAAAATTCATAACGAGCCCCATCAATAAAGCCAAACTAGTAAAGCATCCTAAAATAAGCCCAAGACCGACGAGAAATTCTCCCCAAGGAACGAGCGCATTAAAAAACTCAACATGAGGCAGCGCAAAACTAGCAATAAAATCAGCCCACCAAGGCTGAACTGCCGGATGGTCACCAGATGCTTTTTCTAATGCTCCTTTCAAAAAACCGGTGGCATCAAAGTGGCCGTCAGCGATTTTTTCCCAACCAGCCTGCAGCCAAACGAAGCCAAGATATAGCCGCACTATAAACAGTCCATAAGGTGCATAAGCGTTTTCTCGCAAAAACTGAATCATGATGAAAATCCCTCCTGTTTGATATTGATAATCTTTATCAAATATAAATGATATTGATTATCATTATAAATTGATTTTATGTGTTTCGAGAATAGATAAAAGGAACGAAATAGAGGCGGATAAATGGGCATGAGGACATAGTTTATATGTCTCATTGAACGATTTCACTTATTCATTTCATCACTTTATGTAAAAAATGGATTGGTTAAAGTAGCAAAAAAAGAAAAAACTATTTTTGGTCACCAATTTTTGAGGAGGGACATCATGAAACGGTTCATGATATTGTTATTACTATTCAGCACAGTGGTTTATGCATCTCCGCATGATGCTTCTGCAATTTCCAATAAGGCAATTCATTGGGGATTTGCTAAAAGCAAAAACCATCAACCTCCTTCCGCCGGTAAAGAATGGGACGAACTGCTTGCAAAATACGATGCATTTTATTTAGGGGATACAAAGAAAAAAGAGATTTATTTGACGTTTGACAACGGCTACGAAAACGGATATACGGCGCAAATTTTAGACGTCCTCAAACAAAAACGGGTTCCAGCGACGTTTTTTGTCACCGGGCATTATCTAAAGACGGCTCCCGATTTAGTAAAGCGCATGGTGAAAGAAGGGCATATTGTCGGTAACCATTCGTGGCATCACCCGGATTTGACTCAAGTAAGTGATGAACGTTTACGTAAAGAATTAGAATCGGTTCGGAAAAAAACAGAGGAATTAACGGGGCAAAAGGGAATGATGTATCTTCGCCCGCCGCGCGGAATTTTTAGCGAACGAACGATGGCCATTGCCCGCGAGCTAGGCTATTACCATGTGTTTTGGTCGCTCGCTTTTGTTGATTGGCACACCGACCAACAAAAAGGCTGGCAATATGCATATGATCAAATTATGAAACAAATTCATCCTGGGGCGATTTTATTGCTTCATACCGTTTCGAAAGACAATGCCGATGCGCTCGCGAAAGTGATTGATGATTTGCGCAAACAAGGGTATACATTTAAGAGTCTGAATGATTTAATGGCGGAAAAGATGATGTTTTCTCCGCTCATATTAACCCTTTGAACTTTCTTCAAAGGGTTTTGTTTCGTTATAATAAAAGGCAAAAAGGAATGAATACATATGTGGCAACAACAAATCCGTGTGAACGCCCCTTATGATTTTTCGCGCGTATTAGAGAGGCTGGCACTCGACCCGCTCTCTATAGTCGATATCGAACGTCAACAATTAACGGTGCCGCTTTATATTCGCAACATTCCTGTTGCCGTGTCAGTGCAAAGCATCGGCGAAAAATCCAACCCTGCTTTTCTAATTGAAGCCGCACATCCAGAGTTGAAAGAAGAAATTATAAAGCGCCTTTCCCATATTTTTCAATGGGATGTGTCGCTAGCACCGATCCAGCAGCATTTCTTGCAAACAGAGTTGCGACAGCTGTTTCTTGAACATGAAGGGACGCCTCTTATTTTGGATTTCGATCTTTATTTTTGTTTAGTAAAGTGCTTAATTCACCAGCAGCTCAATTTAAAATTTGCCTATCGCTTGACCGAACGGTTTGTAAAAACGTTTGGAATGGAACAGGACGGCGTATGGTTTTACCCGCGTCCTGAGGAAATTGCTAAACTGGAGTATGATGATCTGAAAGCGCTGCAGTTTAGCGGCAAAAAAGCTGAATATATCATTGACACCTCGCGGCTGATTGTTGAAGGAAAATTGCGATTAGACGAATTGGCGCACGCAGCCGATGAAGAAGTGGCAAAAGTGCTGCTTCCGGTTCGCGGCATCGGCCCGTGGACGGTGCAAAACTTTCTTTTATTTGGGCTCGGTCGGCCAAATTTGTTTCCGAAAGCCGATATCGGATTGCAGCGAGCGATTCAAAAGCTGCTGCAGCTAGAAAGAAAACCGTCGATGGAGCAAATGGAAGCGCTAAGCAAGCATTGGGAACCGTATTTGAGCTATGCCTCGCTATATTTATGGAGAAGTATTGAATAGGAGTTGAACTCATGGCAACAGCAATTACCATTCAAAAAGGGCAACAGTTTCCGCTGACGATTAAGCGGCTCGGCATTAACGGAGAGGGAGTCGGCTATTTTAAAAAACAAGTTGTATTTGTTCCAGGCGCGCTTCCGGGAGAAGAAGTCGTTGTTGAGGCGACGAACATTCATCCAAAGTACGCCGAGGCGAAGATTAAAAAAATACGCAAAACCTCGCCGCACCGTGTCACTCCGCGCTGTCCCGTTTACGAGCAATGCGGCGGCTGCCAACTGCAGCATTTAGATTATCAAGCGCAGCTTGAAGCGAAGCGCGATATCGTCATTCAAGCATTGGCACGCCATTGTCGCCTTCCGGTTGAAACGCTTGACATTAAGCCGACGCTCGGTATGGATGACCCATGGCATTATCGAAACAAAAGCCAGTTTCAAGTCGGGAAACGGAATGAAAAAGTGATCGCTGGCTTGTACGGTTTAGGCTCGCATGAACTCATTGACATTTCCGAATGCGCGATTCAGCATCAAGCGACGAACCGCGTCACGAAGATTGTCAAAGCGGTGTTAGAGGATTTGCGCATCCCGATTTATAACGAACGGAAGCGGACGGGAGTGGTGCGGACGATTGTCGCCCGCGTCGGGTTTCAAACGAAAGAAGTGCAAGTCGTGTTGATTACGGCGCAAAAAGAACTGCCGCGCCAAGAGCTGCTTATTGCGGAAATTCAGCGCCGCCTGCCGGAAGTAAAGTCAATCGTCCAAAACGTGAACGGACAAAAAACATCGCTCATCTTTGGCGAAGAGACGTTTTTGCTTGCCGGGGACGAATACATTCAAGAAGTGCTTGGCGATCTTTCGTTTGAACTGTCGGCCCGCGCCTTTTTTCAATTAAACCCGGTGCAAACTGTGAAGCTGTATGATGAAGTGAAAAAAGCAGCCGCGCTTACAGGCAAAGAAAAGATCGTTGATGCGTATTGCGGCGTTGGAACGATCGGACTTTGGCTCGCGAAAGATGCGGCGGAAGTGCGCGGGATGGACACGATCGGTGAAGCGATTGAGGATGCGCGCAAAAACGCCGCGCGCCACGGTTTTCACAACGCGGTATATACCGTTGGAAAAGCAGAAGATGTTCTGCCAAAGTGGGTGAAAGAAGGCTGGCGTCCCGATGTGGTTGTCGTCGATCCACCGCGGACGGGCTGCGATGAAGCGTTGCTGCGCACACTTTTGAAGGTGAAACCGAAGCGAATCGTCTATGTGTCTTGCAACCCGTCAAGCCTCGCGCGCGATGTCGACCGCCTATCAAAATCGTACCAAATCGACTACATCCAGCCTGTCGACATGTTCCCACACACCGCCCACATCGAAAGCGTAGCGAAGCTCGTGTTAAAGGTGTAAAGCCAAAATAAACTCCTGCCATTTAAAATAAACCTTTGCCAAAATCAAAATAAAGTGGTGACAAAGAGGGGGAAGGAGGCAGGGAAAGGGGAAGAGGCGAACGAGAACCCCTTATCCCTCCAGCCTTCCCCCTCATTCCCTATCACAACTTTATTCTCAATCATAATAAAGTCGTGGCAGAAAAAATCGAAATGAAAATTGAGAAAATGGGCGATTTGTGCATGACTTTATTTTAAATGGAAGGAATTAGGGGGGGTAGGAATGAGGGGTTGAGAAGGGAGGAGTGGCAAGGGTTTATTTTGACTGCACATAGTTAGGATGAAAAAAGAGCTGTAAGGAAAACACAGGAATCCGCTTTTTTATTTAGGGAAGAGGGGGAAGGGTGACCGATAGGAAGTGTAAGCATTTCTAAACAATAATTGTTGTGTAATTATTGTAGAAATGGGGTTCGAACATGAAGGAAGAAATTTGGTTATTAAAAATTCATAACGCATTAAAAGAAGGTAAGGATAACTATGAAGCTGCTCGTGGAAATTGGAAGATAAACAAAGGCAGAATTCCGTATATTCAATATGTCGCTGGAGTTAGCGGTGGAAAAGTTGTTTGTGCATTCCATCCTTCAAAGTGGGAAATTATCGAAGAAGGAGCTGAGAAGGGCAGAAAATGTTTTGAAGGCACTGAAGTTCCTCTGGAGATATTGAAAAAGTTACAAAAGGCAGAAGAAAAAGTGTTGAAAAAATTTGGGCGTGGTAGTGCGGTTGTCTATATTTCCTTGTCCGAATTGAATAGTATCTTACTAAAATAAGCTATTTTCTAACCTTGTTGTTTTTAAAACAATAAAGTATAAGGAAATAGCTTTTTTATTTCCTACAAGTCATCATTTATTGTAAATTTATGTTAGAGAATTTTCTCATCTAAAGTTATAATAAAAATAGCTAACAATTCCCTGACCTATAGCGATGTCGAACAACGGGTGATTGAAATGGAAAAGGAGTGAAAATAAATGAAAGTTCTCAAGGTGTCCCCTCATATCTACAAGTTGGAAAGTTGGTTTTTACTAAAAATGAGCGCTTGGATTGTTAGAGACGATGACGGTGTATATATTGTTGATACGGGCATGGAATTTATGGGAAAGAGGATTTTAAAGGAGGCTGAAAAGCTAGGCAAGCTAAAGGGCATCCTTTTGACGCATGGTCACTCCGATCATGTTGGTGGATTAAAAAAGATATTAGATGTAAAAAAAGTCCCTGTTTATGTTCATAAACATGAAATTAAATATATGGAAGGAAAGGAACCTTTTCCAGGCAGAAAAAAAGCGCAGTCTCTTGTTCCGCCAGGTCTTGTACAGCCACCCGAGGAGTCGGATGGGGGCGCATTGAAAAATATAGGAAACCTCATTCCATTTCATACACCAGGACATGTTGTTTACTATCACGAGAAGGACCGCGTTCTCATTAGCGGGGATTTATTTACCTCTAAAAAGGGGCAATTGAAACCACCTATTGCCATGTTTACTGCCAATATGGAAGAAGCGATTGAAAGTGCTCGCATTGTTAAACAATTGAACCCTCACATTGTAAGCATTTGTCACGGAGACGATGTAGAAGAACCCCATAAACAAATAGACAAATATCTAGCACAAATATGATCCTTCCTAATCTAAATTTTATTCTCCATCATAATAAAGTCGCGGTGAAAAAAGCAAAACAGTGGATGGCTAGTGCAGAATTTTATTTTAACACATATTCAGAAGCTATAAAAAATGATGATGTACAATAAGAAGATCGACTATCCAAAAGCAGATGTTAGCCGTTGGAATTCGATTGGTTGCTTTATTTGGATGATATGAAAAAAGAGTTGTTTGCCCTGTTGCTTACGGCCTTAATAGGCGTTGGACAGCCGTTTCGACAGTAAACATACGTTTGTTCAACGCTTCTGTTTTGTCATCTACATATTCCAGAATTTTTTCGTTATATAGCCCGAGGGTGTTTATGATATTTTTTGAAGCTGCTCTTGCCCTTTTTTTAATTTGATAAGTTCAAATCGTATTTCTTCCTGTCCTTGTTCCAAGCGCTCTAATCGTCCGCTTACTTTTTGCAATTCGACTAGAATTTGTTTTAGTATATCTTCCACTTCTAACTCCCCCCCATCGCAATTTCTTTTCATTATAACATAGGTTGAACATAGAAAATGAGCGATTTATCTTTTAATTCGCGAAAGAAGAAATAGACATTTTTTCCTTATATAATAATCATAACAAACGTAAACTAAGCTTAACGAACCGCGGCATCGATTGGCCGCAAAAGGAGATGACAACATGAACGCAGAATGGAATTTTGATAACAGCTATGCACGCTTGCCGGACCGCTTTTTCAGCAAGCTCTCGCCCACTCCTGTACAATCGCCGGAATTGGTCATATTGAACCGGACATTGGCTGAATCGCTCGGACTAAACGCAGAAGCGCTCGCAAGCGATGAGAGCATCGCGGTGTTTGCCGGAAACCGGATTCCGGAAGGAGCCGAGCCTCTGGCGCAAGCGTATGCGGGCCATCAATTTGGCCATTTTACGATGTTAGGGGATGGAAGGGCGATTTTGCTTGGCGAACAAATGGCTCCAAAAGGCGAGCGGTTTGATATTCAGCTTAAGGGGGCTGGAAGAACGCCGTATTCGCGCGGTGGGGACGGGCGCGCGGCGCTTGGGCCGATGCTTAGGGAATACATCATTAGCGAAGCGATGCATGCGCTCGGAATTCCGACAACGCGCAGTTTAGCTGTCGTGACAACGGGTGAGGTCATCTATCGTGAGACGGAGTTGCCAGGAGCGATTTTAACTCGCGTTGCGTCGAGCCATTTGCGCGTCGGCACGTTTCAATACGCGGCCAACTGGGGAACGGTTGAAGAGCTGCGGACGCTCGCGGATTACGCGCTTGAGCGGCACTTCTCAGGTTTTGAAGAAGCGCAAAATCGCTATCTTTTCTTTCTTCAGGAAGTAATCAGGCGCCAAGCGGAGCTGATTGCGAAATGGCAATTAGTCGGCTTTGTTCATGGAGTCATGAACACCGACAATATGACGATCAGCGGCGAGACGATCGACTACGGTCCGTGCGCTTTTATGGACACGTACAACTTAGCGACAGTGTTCAGTTCGATTGACAGGCAAGGGCGTTATGCGTACGGCAATCAGCCGTATATTGGCGGCTGGAATTTGACAAGGCTCGCGGAAAGTTTGTTGCCGCTGTTGCATGACGATGAGGAACAGGCAATTGAGTTGGCGC
This sequence comes from Anoxybacillus tepidamans PS2, assembly GCF_000620165.1. Taxonomy (GTDB): domain Bacteria; phylum Bacillota; class Bacilli; order Bacillales; family Anoxybacillaceae; genus Anoxybacteroides; species Anoxybacteroides tepidamans_A. Next base: position 49,150 of record NZ_KK211085.1, on the reverse strand, counting down.
AAGAGGCGCTTTCGGAATTTCCAAATCTGTATCAGCAACATTGGCTTCGCGGCATGAGGGCGAAACTTGGCATGTACACAGAAGAAGAGCAAGATATTGCCTTGATTACCGACCTCCTTAACATCATGCAAACGCATGAAGCGGATTATACGAATACGTTCCGAGCCTTGACACTCGATCGGCTTGAGACGATGCCGCTATCTTGCGTAAAAGAATTCCGCGAGTGGCATGAGCGCTGGCAAGCTAGGCTTCAAAAGCAACCTCAATCAACGGATGAGGTACATGAGTTGATGCGCAACAGCAACCCGGCCATTATCCCGCGCAATCATCGTGTGGAAGAGGCATTAGAAGCGGCGGTCGAACGCGGTGATTACAGCGTCATGGAGCGCTTGCTTCAAGCTCTTTCTAATCCGTATGCGTACTCGCCGGAACAAAATGAGTACGCCGAGCCGCCAGCGCCGTCGGATCGTCCTTATCGAACGTTTTGCGGAACATAATAGTTCATACTAAATTAGAGAGCTTTTATGGCTCTCTTTTTTGTGTACCTAGCAGAAATAAATGAAAAAATAAAACAATAGGGTGGAAATCTAACGAAAATGGTAATGAGGTTGTAGAATGGGGTGGGGCTCTAGATGAGGTTAAACTTATTATAGTAGATATGTTCTCTGAAGAATTTGTAAATAAGATTCATCTAGCATTACTTTAAATAATCGTAGAGGTCTGTTTTTTAAAGTATCGATCGATTATATATACATCGTGGCAGTAAGAGTATTAAATACATTGATAAAGTAGAGAAAATGTGATAAATTAGTATAGAAACACGCTTTTTCTATTTTTTTAAATAATATCCCTATTATAATTGTACAACAAAACCCAGCTTCAGTCAACTCTTATTTTTTATTTTTTCAAAGGAGTGATTGGCGTGAAGGAACTTCGGCAGGAACAAGAACGACTGGACAGCGTTATGGAGATGATTGCGGAGCAAATCGGCCTATTAGAAAAAGAAACCCTCCGGCGTCGGAAAGAAGTGATTGACATCCGCAGACACTTTTGGGATGACGTCAAGGTGAATACAGATACGTTCGACGATTATCTTGAGACGATCATCGGTTTGAGGCAGCAGGCGCAAGCTCTGTCTGTAAGCCAAAGCACCCACAGACATGCTTTCAAGAGATTGTCCACGCTACGCCGCATGCAGGAAGTGCCTTATTTCGGCCGAATCGATTTTATTGAAGAAGGGGCTTCCGCTGCTGAACGAATCTATATCGGCATTTCGACACTCATGGATGCAAGTGGAGAAAACATTTTGATCTATGACTGGCGGGCGCCGATTTCGAGTATCTACTATGATTATCTACCTGGTCCAGCCGAATATGCGACGCCTGACGGTATAATCCGTGGCATAATGGAGAAAAAATGGCAATATATCATCCGTGATGGTGTTATCCAATCGCTATTCGATACTGGTCTCACCATTGGTGACGAGATTTTAAAGCAGGTACTTGGCAAAGGTACAGATAAATACATGCATAACATAGTGGCCACGATTCAACAGGAACAAAATCGAATCATTCGACATGATCGCGGGCGGCTGCTCATTGTTCAAGGAGCCGCTGGCAGCGGCAAAACATCGGCTGCGCTGCAACGAGTCGCTTATCTACTTTATAAGTATCGGGATCGGCTTACATCCGATCAAATCATTCTATTTTCCCCTAATTCGATGTTTAACAGCTATGTATCCAATGTGTTGCCTGAACTTGGCGAAGAGAATATGCAGCAGGTCACATTCCAAGAATACTTAGATCACCGACTAAGCAATGAGTTTGAAGTAGAGGGGCCTTATGAACAACTGGAATATGTGTTGACCGCTTCAAACGACCCGTCATACGAGACGAGGAATGCGAGCATCCGGTTCAAGGCGTCGACACGTTTTTTTGAAACGATCCAAACATACAGCCAGTCCCTACAATTATCCGGCATGTTATTCAAAGATATGATTTTCAGGGGAAAGCCAATCATCACCGCCAAACAGATGGAGGAAAGGTTTTATAACAACGATGCCCCGCCCCGTCTCCATAACAGGCTTGAGAAGTTGGTGGAATGGCTCAATAAACAATTAGACGAAGCGGAGAAATTGGAACGAACGAAGTCATGGGTGCGAGAAGAAATAGAGTTGCTTAGCAACGAGGATTACCAAAAGGTTTATGCCCACTTGCGAAAAAAACGCGGCTTTGAAGAAGACTCGTTTATCGATTATGAAAAAGCGCTCGCCCGTTTGGTCGTTCAACGGAAAATGAAGTCGTTGCGCAAATGGATACGGACGCTTCGTTTCATTGATACGAAAGGAATATACAAGCAACTTTTCACCGACCCAACGCGGATCAAACAGTGGATGGCAGGGGAAACCCCTAAAAAATGGGAGGATATTTGCCAATTGACTGTGAACATGCTGGATGCGGGCAAACTGTGTTACGAAGATGCTACTCCATATTTATTTTTGAAAGAGTTAATTCAAGGCTTTCAGACAAATAGCACGATTAAACACGTGTTTGTGGACGAAGCGCAAGATTATTCTCCGTTTCAATTTGAATTTTTGAAACGTTTGTTTCCTTCAGCAAGGATGACCGTGCTTGGTGATTTTAACCAGGCGATATTTGCCCATGCCAGCGAAATGGTTGATTTTCATACACTTAAAAGCTTATACGGCCCTGATGCAACGGATGCGATCACCTTGACGCGCAGCTACCGATCGACAAGGCCGATCATCGAATTTACGCGCGGACTCGTGCCTGGCGGTGAACGGATTATCCCTTTTGATCGCGATGGCGATCGGCCAGTGCTCGAGCAATTATCTAATTACACCGAGCTACACCGCTCGATTGCGTCGAAAGTCGCTGATTTGCGGAATCAGGGGTACAATACGATTGCCATTGTATGCAAATCTGTGGCGGAAAGCATCGCTGCATACGAAGCATTGAGCCATGTCGAAGGCATAAAGCTTGTCAAGACCGGATCAACCGAATATGAGCAAGGAGTTGTTGTCATACCGGCGTATTTGGCCAAGGGGATCGAATTCGACGCTGTCATTATTTATAACGCGTCGGCGCAAATCTATGGCGATGAGAGCCTGCGCAGATTGTTCTACACCGCCTGCACCCGGGCGATGCATTACTTGCATCTTTATAGTGTAGGGGAACCGAGCCCCTTTTTGCGCAACGTTGAGCCGGGGAGTGTACTTTTGATCGAGAGATGAGACTCCGTTAAGAGACGAGAGACTTCTCAGCGGAGATGTTGAAATTGAGCCGCTTTATTAGCGAAACCATGATCTTGACAAAAAAGAAAACATGCCTTTTTTCTTTGAGCTTTGCTATACTAAGTCTATATAAAAATTCTCGGTTAAGGAGTGATGTTATATGGTGATGACAAAACATGAGCCCGTATTCAAAACGATCATAGAGGGGCGCTTTTTATAACCGAGGCAGGAACGGAATAAAAAGATTCCTCTATGATCTGCACGTTTCAGATCAAACCATTTTAGGAGGAATCTTTATTGAAATTGGAAATGTTAGGTTGGAACGGATTTTTTCAAGAGAGCTTCAATTCTTATGACAACGAAGAATTTTTGGCAGGTCGAGTGATTTTAGAACATAAACGTCTCTATAGAATTATGACGGAGCATGGTGAGCTTCTCGGCCATTTAGCTGGAAAGCTGCGCTATCAAGCAGCAAGCCGCGAGGACCTCCCGGCTGTCGGGGATTGGGTTGTGATTCGGCCGCAGCTCGATGAGAACAAGGCGACGATTCAAGCAGTTTTGCCGCGAAAAAGCAAATTTTCGCGGAAGGCGGCGGGCGATCGGGCGGAGGAACAAATTGTGGCGGCCAACGTCGATATCGTGTTTCTCGTGAGTGCACTGAACCAGGATTTCAATGTGCGGAGGATTGAGCGCTACTTAATTCTCGCATGGGAAAGCGGCGCTAAACCGGTCATTATTTTGAACAAAGCCGACCTTTGTCCGGACGTAGATGACCGGATTGCCGAAGTAGAGTCGGTAGCGTTTGGCGTGCCAATTCACCCAATTAGCGCGTTGCACGAGGACGGCTTAGAGGCGCTTCAGCCGTATTTGGAGCCTGGCCAAACGGTCGCTCTGCTTGGCTCTTCCGGCGTCGGCAAATCGACGCTAATGAACCGGCTGCTTGGTGAAGCGAGGCAAGACGTGCAAGAAGTGCGGGAAGGAGACGATCGCGGACGGCATACGACGACGTACCGCGAATTGTTCGTGCTGCCCTCTGGGGCTTGCGTCATTGACACGCCCGGCATGAGAGAGCTTCAGCTTTGGGAAGGCGAATCAGGACTTACGGAGACATTTGAGGATATCCAGCAACTAGCGAGCCAATGTTATTTCCGGGATTGCCAGCATCAAAGCGAGCCAAAATGCGCTGTCAAAGCGGCGATTGCCGACGGGCGGGTAGCACAAGAGAGGTATGATAGCTACCTCAAACTGCAACGGGAGCTCGCGTTTTTTGAAAGAAAGGCAAACAAAAAAGCCCAGATTGAGGAGAAGGAGCGGTGGAAAAAAATTAACCGCGATCTTCGTAAATTCTATAAAAACAAATAGCGTTGGTGGAAGAAAGTCCGCTTCAATATTGGAGCGGGCTTTTTATTTGAAAAAAATGTCGTTTTATATATCTTTATATAAGAATATATCGTGAATTAAGATATAAAAGAAAAGGAGGTAGTTTAATGGAATTGAATACAATAATAGAGAGGCTTAACGAACAATGGACGGACATCTACTATTTATTGCACTATGTGCACGAGGATCAGCTTACCCACCAAGCGATCCGCCTATTGCAACATATTGAAAAAAATGAGAATGCAACTATCGGGGATTTAGCCAAACAATTGAATGTGTCCCATAACACCGCTTCGGAGCATACAAAAAGACTCATTCAAAAGGGGTTTGCCAAAAAACAAAGAAGCAATGTAGATGAAAGGAAAGTGTTCGTGACTTTGACTGACAAGGGAAGGGACGTCTTGCATCGGCATACGCGGCTTGATGAAAACAAGCTAAAGAAAGTTTTAGAGAATTTTAGCGCATCAGATTTAGAGTTGCTTCAGAAGGCTTTTTCCTTGCTTAGTGAGGGGGCGAAAAAATGTTTGCGTTAGTCAAAATCGTCATCTCGGCTATTGTAGTTGGCATTGTCACCGAGATAGCAAGAAGATTCCCTTCATTCGGAGGAGCTGTAGCGGCATTGCCATTGGTAAGCTTATTAAGCTTATGTTGGCTTTATGCTCAAGGTGAGGGAGCGAAAAATTTAAGTAAATTCGCTTTCGGTGTTTTATGGGGCCTTCCGTCGACAGCGTTGCTATTGTTAATTGTGGCTCTCTCGTTAAGAGCTTCGTTTTCTCTTATCTTAATCAATCGGGTTAGGAATAGGGGGATGGGGTGTGTTTTTCATCCTGCAAAGCCTTGTAGTTCGATATTTGTAGTTTATCTTCCTATGAGGCGGAAGTTTTGATTGTTAATAAAATTTGAAATTGTGTATAATTTAGGTAGAAAATCAAACGTGAGGGATGTAGTGATGCGACGATACGAAACCCCCCGTCTTGTGCTTCGGGAGCTGGATGAAACATTTGCTCTGACAGTATTAAGTTATTATCAAAGAAATAAAGATTTCTTGCAGGAATGGGAAGCAGAAAGGTCAGAAGAGTTTTTTACATTAGAATATCAATCTGAAAGATTAAGACAGGATATTGAACTAACCAAATCTGGAACGGTTCTTAAGTTATGGTTGTTTCATAAGGATGACAAAGACTTTTTTAAAACGATTGATTGTATTAATTTTAGCAATATTGTTCGAGGCATTTTGCAATCATGCATTTTAGGCTATAAGTTAGACAAAGACGAGCTGAATAAAGGATATATGACAGAAGCGCTGCAAAAAGGAATCGACATTATATTCCAAGAATATCAACTTCATCGAATCGAAGCTCCGATTATGCCGCGAAACCATGCTTCGATTCAAGTCGTCAAAAAGTTAGGGTTCGAAAATGAAGGGATCGCGAAAAAGCTGTTGAAAGTGAATGGCAAATGGGAAGACCATATGAGATGGGTGCTTATTAACGAAAAGTGTTAAGCTGTATAAAATTAGGGGGAGAAAGAACGTTGCGGACGGTTAAACTCTATTTGTTGCTTGCGCTATTCATTCTGTTAATGGGTTGTCAATTGGGCGCGACTTCTTTTCAAGGTGAAAGCAAAAACTGGTCAGCGGAAGTGGTACTGCAACAAAATGGTGCCGGGGAAGATAGACGTATCGTATTAAAATATAAAGGAAAAGATGTAGACACCGTTGGACGATTCCAATACTCGTTGCAGTCAACGGATTGGTCTACTAGCAAAGAAGGGATTGAACTTAATAAGGAAGGTATATATGTCGATAATGGAGAAATCAGTGCCAACGCCCCAGACTCCGGCGAAAAGTTAACCATGACAATTGAATGGGACGGAAAAGCGGAAACGTTTCGACTGGAACAGAAAAAATAACGCTCAAGGCAATCAAGTCTTGAGCGTTTTTTCGTGGCGTTATTGCTTTTTCTTAACCTGCCAATGGCCCTTGTTGAACATAAGGAGCCCATTGAATCGTTCATAGAGCGCGTACAATGGATATAAGGTGCCGAGAAACACGATCACAGTCGGCACTTTGTCAATGACAGGCCAGATGCTAGACAAATATTCTTTGACTTTTACGCCTAAAAAGACAAACAAAGGAACGGCAATTGCGGCCAGAAGCAACAAAAACGGCGTGACGCGCGTTTCTTTCAGTTTTGCTTGGCAGTGCGGGCATTTCATCGTAAACGGAGAAGAAAACTCTTCAAAATCCTCGAGCGTAATCGGTTTGAAGCATTGCGGACATGGGACGGATGTTTTCATTGCTGTCTCCTCCTTATAAAATCAATGGTACGTTCTTAATGATGATGATAAAGAAAAATAGATTCATTTGGAACAGGGATAAATTAACAAAAGAAACGCAAAGGAAATGTCCCTCCTTTTGTCGAATTTATAAAAAAGGGGTGAAAAATATGAACTTAGATTCACCGAAATTTCATGCGCCGAAGATCGACCCGCAATTGTTGGACAATCCCAACTTAGCAAGCGGGCTTTACCGGCGGATTGTCGAGATGATTCATGACTTTGAGAGGCATTTGGATGAAGAACACGAAATCGGCGTCAGACTTGTTTCCTTTGGGCAGACGATACAGTTCCATATAGAAGATATAGGATACTACAATCCTAGTTTAGTTATTTTTTCCGGCAGGCTTGAAAATGACGCGCGGGTTGAATTGGTGCAGCACGTGTCGCAAATCAGCTTTTTGCTTATGGCGCTGCCGAAAAGGGATGAAAGTAAGCCCGCGCGGCGAATAGGGTTTAACCTTGAGGAAAGCGAATGAAGGGCATCCGCATCGTCGGGTGCTTTTTCATTTAAAATGAAGAAGTCGCAAGGGATGAAATAGAAACATAATATAATCCCCCTTATGAAATGCTTATTTGCTTTCCTCTCCGTTAGAAACATCATTTCTCCCCCACAATCCCATCACTTGGTTTGGAATTCGAAATTTACACTGTGATAAAAATCTGTATCGGAAATGAAAGCAATTTGAAATCTACCGAAAAAGTATGTTCGCTAGAATGTGAGCGAGGCAACGAGGAAATTTTTAACATATCCACCGATTCATCTCACCTCTAAACGGAGTGTAGGTGGGGAAGGTTCATTGAATACTGGCTTCATCAAATCGAAGCTCCGATTATGCCGCGAAACCATGCTTCGATTCACGTCGTCAAAAAATTAGGTTTTGAAAATGAAGGAATAGCGAAAAAATTGCTAAAAGTGAACGAAAAATGGGAAGATCATATACGATGGGTTTTGATAAATGATGGGGTGTAAAGAGCTATATATTTCATAGTGAACTTCTATATTAGGTATGTAGATTGTACGATGGTTAAAGCCGGTAAGGACGCAATTATATGTTATTTTTTGGACAATATTGTGTTGGGAAGGGGGAATGATGGAAGAGGAATTAAAAGCTTGTATTTAGCCATATCATTCTGTATTTCTTAGTAGAATAATCGATCACCAACAATGCAACAGCATGTAAACAGGTCACTTATAAAATAAAAAACGCTCAGAACATAAAAAAATCTGAGCGTTTTTCGTTTTGTCTAAAATAAACAATGACTGATTTTTATGAGTTTACAGTGTTTCGAGAAAACGCCGTATCCTGCCATTTTTGATAAAGGTAAATTAAGACAGCGGCAGCTTGAATAATTAAAAATCGTCCAAGACTGTTTATATTAAATTCGACAATATCTAAAGATTCGTATATCCTCATTGTCCCGAAGGCATAAATGGCATCAATGATTGCATTTGTAAGCATGTACGTTAAAAATCTGTTGAAAGTAAAGCGCAAAACGATTATTGGCATGATTACATAAAGACTGTAAACTACAGGGCTCATACAAGTTAAAGGGAAAATCGTTTGTTTTACTGTCCACCAATCTAATCTTTCGCCTAATTGGAAAACAACCGTCATAACGAGGGCGCTAAAGAGACCGGCAGGCATAAATCGTTTAATACTTTTTTTATCGAGAAAGATTAACAAAGCCCAAGGTACAATTAAGAATGCCCACAGTAAAATTTGACTAAGCATTGTATTCGTTCCTTCCATAAAAGATGTACATTCACATTCTTAACAAACGAGTTGTTTTTTATAATCAAGAAAACACAGGTTAACGAAATGATAATGAGACTATAAAATGAATCAACTGAAAAAGTATTTGCTTCCAATGTACTTCCCCAAACACTAACATGACCGTAATAAGCGATTGATTGGAACAAGGTGTGCGCTTGCATCCTTATACGAACAAAGGGGGCGGCGAGACTTAAAGAAACGTTTTATCCTGTCTGAAACACGGTATTAATTGGATTGGGGAAATTTTTTATTTTAATTAGTTCGCCCACCCCCACAAATCAAACATCATATGTCGAATGGTTATAGCGATAGTACGTCTCCATTCTTTATAGCCTTAAGCCTTTGTGGTTTTAAGGCTTTTTTTTATATCGCATATTCACAGACGTGAATTTTTGTTTCATGCTATATATCAAATTTTTAGTCGATGTGTTGTATCAATGAAGTCATACGGTTATTTGATGTCGGTCCGATCTTTGTGAAATGCACTCAGATGAGCGCTATTTTCCTTTGTGTTGCCGGCAATGTTCTATTGTCTCAATGACACCATAATTTGGATAAAATTTTACACGATGATAAAAATCTGTATCATAAATGAAAGCAATTTGAAACTCTATGAAAAAATAAGTTTGCTAGAATGTGAGGATAGAAATAAGAGGGTTTTCATATCTGTACTGTACAGCGTATAAAATATACTGACTAAATGTATAGGCTGGAGGATCAACATGACGTTAGAGAATCAACTGATCAACAAAACGTTTTATGAAACCTTTATGGAAGTTGGCGAAAAAAATCCTGTTTCTGTGCTCGGAAAAGCTTTTCTTGCTGGGTGTAAAGAAGGGGCAGCTGATATTTCCGCAATTCGTTTTGCCCAGGGGGAAGTGTATTTTCATAATAAAGATTATGAGGCGGCAATTTTCAAATGGGAAAACACTCACAATGATTTAGAGCCATGGGCAAAGAAAAACATTGCCGATTGTTATTATGAACTCGGACAATTATCTATGGCGGAAGAGATTTATAAATCGATTGAGACAGATAGCCCTGTTTTACAATCAGAAATTGCTTTGCAGTTATTTGCCCTTTACATAGATGAAGGTAAGCTTGAAAAAGCCGATCAAGTTATTAAAACAGCTGTATCTTTTAATCCAGACTACAGGGACGTGACCGATATTGCGCGCTCCTTTTTTGAAAAAAATAAAGATTGGCCAAGTGCAATTGAACTGGCGGTAAACGAGGCAACCCGCACAGCGTCGCATCATTGGTTTGATATTTTAACAACGTATGCTGAACAAGGATTAACGAATGATTTTGAACCAAGCTATTTTTCAAAATGTTTGGTGGCGTTATATGAATTGGATCAAGAGCGATTTGAGAAAATCGTTGAATCGTTATGGAATAGCTATAGAAACGGAAGTTTATATTTTGCATGGCTGAGGGAATTTAATCATCTTTTCTTAAGCTTGGATGTAGGACGGAAACACTCGTGGAAAAAGCTATCTGGGCTTTATCGGGAAACTTATTTTCAATTAATTAATGGAACGTATTTAATAAAAGAATTGGAAGGAATGATTCCTAACATTCTAACCAACTGGGTTAAAATTGCCAACCATTCTGATGCTTTATTTGCTGCTGCGGCAGTATTAGCATGGAACGATAAATTTCCGGCTAGTATGAATCCAGAAGTGGTTGATGATGCTGAAAATCTGATTTTCCACGCACGTGATAAAATCGATGGTTTAGAATACAGTCTTACTTTGTTCGATTCCATCGCTAAATGGGCGGAGGCACAACATGTAGATCCGGGGCACCGCTTCAGATGGATCATTCGGGAACTAGTCGATTTTCAAACACATCATTTACTTATAGCAGGGACTTCTGGAAATGGGAAATCTGCTTTTGTTAATTCACTCCTCGGTGAAAATGTTTTAACTGTTCCGACCTCTTCTGTCGTTGTATTTAAGGGATTCGATGAGACGGAGATTAGAAAAATATCAGATGAAGAATTAACGATGTTTTTCGGTCCTCAAGAATTTCAGGAAGCAGTGGACAGAAGACGAAATAAAACTTTTGATCAAGCGATTATGGAGTACTCTCTTCCAGCGCCAGTTTTGCGAGAAAATCGAATTGCTCTCGTTGACATGCCGGGATTTAACGACCGTCACCGTTTGGAAGACGAAGAGCTAGAATACGTGCATTTTGCCGATAGTTTATTATTTGTTCTTGATGCGAACGATCCGTTTACTGAACAAGAACAAGAGCTTCTTATGCAAATTAAGAAATATGTGCCTCATCTGCCAATTCATTTTCTGCTTAATAAAATTGATGAAATTTATGATGAACACGAAGCTGCTGCAGTGGTTGAGGATACTCGTTTGCGGGTGCAGGCGTATTTTCCAGAGGCGAAATTGTTCCCTTATTCCGCTTATTTTAGAAACAAAAAGCAGCGGAATGATGTATTCGAATTCTTGAAGAACTTGAATAGACAAATTTCTGAGGCCGATCGAATCGACAAAATATTAATGTTTATCCGTTATTTAATCGGGCATTTATTGGATAAACGCACAGAAATGGAAAACAAACTCGCTGATTCGATTCAATGGAATAAAGAAATGGCGGTAAAGTTAAGCGGGGCAATTCATCAATTGACCGATTTAAAACAAGAAAAAGTGCGGGTCATTATGAGGGCGTTCCGTAACGTCTTAGAGGGCATTAGAGCTGATCTATCGGAGAACATTCCAGGTATTTTACAAGAAAGCGCTGAATTAATTCAAGAAGATAGTGATTTCCGCACACTTCATCTGGAACTTAACGATGAGATGAATCGAAGAATACAAGTTTATGTCAATGACGAGGTTCTTCCGAAGCTTTACCGTTCCCTGCAAGAATGGATTTTAACAGCTAATGATGAACTGCATCATTGCCAATCTTTCCTCGACGAAATGGGTGATGGATTTAATGCTATGTTCGGTGAGGAACGGATTCAGCTCGATTGCGATTTTAAAGTGCTTGATGATTGGCGTCGGGATGCAGACAGAATGACGAGCGGTGTGCAGTTAGATAAGGTAAATATTTTCCTTCGTCGAACACCTTACCAAATTTTATTAAAAGGTGCGGGTCGTTTGCTTGGGGCGTTCCAACAAAATAACGCTATATTATATAACAGGTATAAACAGTTTGTTGAAAATGAGGATTATTTAGATGTTGCCGAATTAATTGCCGATAAGCTGCTCTTGCAATTTGAATTGTTTGAGAAATCACTCGAAAGGGATCTTTCAATTTTCTTTCGAAATGCATTTGCCGCATTACATCAGACGGTAGAGGAAATGGAAAAAGAAATGAAAGAAAAGGAAGAAGAGCTGGAGAAAATGCGATCGAATCCGGAAGCATACCGCGATCCGCTAATCTTGTTTGAAGTAAAGCTCCGCCAATATGAATGGATGATAGCTTCCTCTAAAGCCGTATTGCAGGTATAACGCTAAGGTTCGATTCGTGTAAAGGTATGGTATACTGTTCAAACGAGCATGATGGTGTAAAGGAGAGCCCGTGTAAACGGGCTTTCCTTTCTTTATTTTCTAGATTTTTTTCATCTATTAACACTTTTATTAACATAATATGGTAATATAAGGGTGGTAAAAACAAATAGAGGCGAGGGTAGTATTTTATGGAAGACAAAAAAGAATTTCAAATACATAGATTGCATGAGAGAGAGATACCTCAACTCGTTGCGCTTTCTGCATCAGTAGGCTGGGACTACGATGAACAGGAAATTGAGACGGTGATGTCGGCAGGGATCGTATATGGACATAAAAATGCCCAAGGAGACATTATTTCAAGTGCAGCCGTTATTCCTTATGATGTTAAACTTGCTTCTATCGGCATGGTTATTGTGAACGAAAATTATAGAGGAAACGGGTTGGCTAAGGAATTGATGCAGACTTGTATTGATTCAGTATGCGATAAGACAACTATTATGCTAATTGCGACGAAAGAAGGAAAACCGCTATATGAAAAGTTAGGATTTCAAACGGTCTCTTCTGTACATAAGTTTTTGAGTGACAAGTATATGCCTTTTTACCGGGAGCACGGGAATGAAGAATATGAAGTAATCCCATTAACTATGTCTTACTTTACCCAAATTCAGCAGCTAGATCAGTTAGCAATCGGGGCGGATAGAAGCTTGTTTCTTAGAAAAAGAATTCAGCAGGCCAAGCAAGGAGTCGTAGTTAAAAACCATAAGGGAGATATTGTCGGATATGGGTTAAGCATCAAAGGGCCTGTGAACCTAATCGTTGGGCCGATTATAGCCGCTAACGACGAGATTGCTATATGTATCGTAGACGAGCTAGCGAAAGGCTATGAAGGAAAGTTGAGAATTGATGTTCCAAACGGACAAGCATCGTTCATTCATTATTTGGAGAGAACTGGTTTTCATAAAGTGAGTCAGCCCCCTGTTATGGTGAAAAATGCAAGCGAGTTGCCGGTGAGAAATGGCACGCTCTACAGCATTGCAGCACAAATTTTTGGTTAAGGTAGCCTACGTTTCAATGCTAGAGGCACGCTATATAATACTTTGAAAATTAGCAGAAAGCAGCCTGGGCAGACAATTTGTGTTTTCCCAATTTGCTTCCCACTGTCAATGAGATCGATTTACATTTATCAGCGCGCACAACTACCTGAAAACACTTGCACAATACAAGAATGGTTGGATGCTTTCCTAAAGGCTTACGGGACGGTGTTGTCTTGTAAGCTTTTTATTATAGAAATTAGATTTAAAATCTAAAAACCGACTTTAGGTTTGCGTCTACCGCTTTGATAAGTTGGGTAATTATATCGTCTTCTATTGGGAACATTTCGATAAGAAACAGGGATTTTCGTTCCTCCGACGTAATAATCCATAAGAAAGAAAATGCCGAGGAGGTGCAACGTTGCAGATTGGCGGTATTAATCATTTGACTTTTTCGGTGTCTGATTTGGAAACATCGATTCGCTTTTATGAAGGTGTATTTGGCGCAAAGCTGCTAGTCAAAGGCAGGAATATGGCTTATTTTGACTTGAATGGCCTGTGGCTTGCTTTGAATGTCGAAAAGGATATTCCGCGAAACGAAATTCACCATTCGTATACACATATCGCTTTTTCTGTAAAAGAAGAGGATTTTGATGGTGTTATTCAACGGCTGCGAGAGTTAGATGTCCCGATCCTTCCTGGACGCGAGAGGGATGAGAAAGATAAACGATCCGTATATTTTACCGATCCGGATGGACATAAATTTGAGTTTCACACCGGCAGTTTGCATGACCGATTAGCATATTATAAAAGCGAGAAGACGCATATGCAATTTTTTGATTAGATGAGATATAGTCATCATTTCTTTGGATTCAATGAGTGTATTTAGTTTGGAATGATAGCCATCTTTTGCATTTCATAAGCTGTCCACCAAGGCCAAAGGGAGGAGCAGATGATGAAACGTTTTTTTGAACAATTTGCGAGACCTACTGGCTTTTTAGGAAAGATTGCAGGGAAGGTTTTAGAAAAATCGAATCAAGAGTTAAACGAATGGACGATATCATTGTTAAACATTCAAAAAGAGGATGTGATATTAGAGATTGGCTTCGGACCCGGTGTGGCCATCGAAGAAGCGGCTAAGCTCGCTGTTAAGGGGATGGTATATGGCATTGACTATTCAAAAGTGATGATTAAGCAAGCAACTAGGAGGAACAAAAAAACGATTGATGAAGGACGAGTAAAGCTTATATATGGAAATGCTTCTGATCTTCCATCATGGATCGAGCGGCTTGATAAGGTGTATTGTGTCAATGTCATTATGTTTTGGGATTCTCCTATTGATGTTCTTAAAAATATAAGGGGAAGAATGAACAATGGGGCAATTATCGCCGTCACCGTGCAGCCAAGAGACGAAAAAGTGAAAAAAATCTGTACGGAAATCGATGATTATTTAAAAAAAGCAGGTTTTTCTGGTATTCGCACGGAAAAGCGGGACATTCGTTCTATTCCAGCCGTATGTGTGATAGGAGTGAATGAGTAGCTTTTGCGATGTTAATAGTATAAATAACCGCTCATACTTGGAGCGGTTATTGTTTGGGGTAAAAAATTTAGATAAAAGTAATGAATAGAGTCAGTCACAAAGATGCATAATATTTTGCTGCCATGATACAGGTATAAAATCGTAAACATTATTCATAATGCGAAGAACATATATTTATTTGCCTCTTGTCTTTCTCTTTTCATACCCTTGCCCATAGCGGTATAAATCATCTACTCTTTTTGAAGAATACCATTGCCCTAAAAACAGCGATAAAAACATAAAGATGCAGCCAACGGCAAAACCAATCTTATAATATCCTAAAAAGAACAGCAAAAATGAACCAATAAGTGTTGAAATCATGATGATTAATAACCAGTTTTTAATTTTCTCCTTCATTTCATGCCGCATAACTTTTCTCCCTCCATTAATTATAATAATACGCCTAAATAACAGTGAGAGTTTCAAATATTTAACTTCTGTACCCATTGGATTGATGTTTTTGAGGGTTGGTCCATTTGATTTTGCGATTGTTGCAGTTTATTACTGTTATTGTTTTTAGGGATTTTTCACAAGCCACTAAATATTGTTTTTAACATATCTACCGAGAAGTCTCCCACCTCTAAGCGAAGTGTAGGTGGGGGAGGTTCATTATAATGAATTTTCATTCGTTTCTATGTATTTATAATTTATTTTGCAATCTTATTTAAAAAGAATAAAAAACTAATTCACTTTTAACATTATCTATGTTATTATTGAATTGTTTTCATGATAAGACAAAATATGACTTAATATGACAAAATATGACAAGATTGTACAAAAAAATTTTGTACATATTGAATTTGTAGTTCATATCAAATAGCGAAAATTTTTTATAATTTTTTGTATGGTTATACATAATATACCAAAATTGAATATAGGAACGGCAAACTACTCGAAAGGGTAGGACGCAAAGCTAAAGGGGCTAAATCTATTGTTCAAATAGACATGCCAGCCAGTTGCCCTTCTTACAGATGAAGTAATTAAGAAGGTTTTTATTTAACTGGAATAGTGTGTTATGAAACTGCCCTCTTTTGACTATTTAGAGGGCAGTTTTTTGTTGAAATGTATATTAACAGAAATGCGTTCAAAAAAACGATACTTTCCAAAGAAAAATATTCATTGATTGATAGATTTTTATAGTCATTTAGAGAGAAAAGGTCCAGGCAACGTTTGCGGTGAGAAGCCTTTTATGCAAAATTGTAAACAGATTTGAGTTAACGGCTGATTCCAAAGGGAGACGCTTTTATTGCCATTATGCGAGCGCAATTAAGAGGGAGAGGGCTATGAAAACAAATGTCGGAATGATAAAAGAAATTATTGAAAATCAATTATTCACAAATGTGTTCCAGCCTATATATCACTTATCTAGTCAAAAAATTGTCGGGTATGAAAGTCTATTACGTTGCGAATTCGTGAAGAGTCCAGATATGCTTTTTAATTGTGCAAATTCAATTGGCTGTTTATATCACCTTGATATTGCTTCTATCACTAATTCTATAAAGGATTTCGCGATGCATAGCCAGGCGATAAATTCACGAAATTTGTTTTTATCTTTAAATGTGTATCCTTCTACTATTGCGGCACCAACATTTCCAAAAATATTAGAACAGTTGGTTCAGAGCGCCTCGTTAGTGAATCAGCAAGTTATTTTAGAAATTAACGAATCAGAGAGAATTAAAAATTTAGATGAAATGTTGCAAAATGTGCATTTATTGAAACAAAAAGGCTTCATGATTGCGGTGGATGATTTAGGAAAAGGAGAATATTCGTTACAGGCGTTAATCGAGATAGATCCGCAAGTAATTAAACTTGATCGATATTTCGCGAAGGATTTGTCTAAAAGCAAGAAAAAACAGAGGGCTCTATTATCCACCATTCGTTTTTTTAATGAAAATACTAGAGTGATATTAGAAGGGATCGAAACAAAGGAAGATTTATGGTGCGCAAAATCATTAGGAATACTTTACGCACAAGGATATTTTCTAGCAAAACCGGAGCCGCTGCATGAAGCACTCAATGTTAAATTTAGAGGATAAACATCAATGATAAAGGCTAAAAAAGGAGTTGTTAAAATTGTACATCAATGAGTTGTTACAAAGCGTTCAAGAAGCATATGCATCTCTTATCGGTTTGCCAGTTGTAATAGTCGATCGCGATCAAACTCAGATAACATCGGTTTCGAATGCAGAGGAGCCTTACGTATTTGAAAGTAAAGAAATACAATACATTATGCAAAAAAATTGGAAGGACTATTTACATTTTAAATCTCCAGCGCTTGTTGATGTTGCGAAGGCAGGAATCAAAGGGTTAATCGCTCCAATTGTGATTAAAGGGCAGGTACAATATTTGATTTGGGCAGGGCCGTTTTTGGCAACAGGATGGAGCGGTATGATGAAAGCAGATTGTGAATATTTTACGGAAGATGTTCAAGCGAAGCTGCATATACTTGAGAAGATGGCTTCAATATGTGCCCGTTTAATCGAAGAGGAAAAGAACAAAACAAGCCATCTTGAACAGCTAAAACTATTGCATCGGGCGGTAGAGTTCCAAATGCAGCAACCGTTTCAGCTGTCTTCGTATTTGCGCATGTTTCATGAACTACATCCATATATACATATTGCTGCTTATGCAGAACGAACTAATGAAGGGCATTTCACCATTCAACATATATCTAGCCAAACGAAGGAAAAAGATTGGCTAGGGGCGGTTTATACGGTAGAACACCCGATTATAAAACGTTTGTTTCAAGAAAACCGTCCATTGTATTTGGAAAATGTATCAACAAAATACCCATTCAATGATTCACAGAATAAAGAAAATGAATTAAAAACGCTAATACTTTATCCTATTGTACAAGATGGGAGTATTTCTGGAGTTATTTTTGTTGGCAGTAACGAAAAAGTACGTTTCTCTGAGCAAGTGAGGGAAGTGGGACATTTGCTCGCAAAGCTTATGGGAACATTATCTAAGGATACTCATTCTTATCATGAAAAAAATTTAATCATCACTGAAGGATTGTTTTCTGACACGTTAACACCGCGGGAAATGGACGTGCTAAAATGCATTGTAGAAGGCTGCAGCAATAGCGAGATTGCTCAAAAATTATATATTAGCGTGAATACGGTTAAAAACCATATCACAAATATTTTCCATAAATTAGGGGTGACGGATCGTTCACAACTAATTGCAATGGTTTATCAATTAAATTTCGAAAAAATGGTGTTCCACAATCAATGACGCTTTTCTGAATGAAATGCAATAAGGAAACCGCTTCTTTGCTGCTAAAAAAGCGGTTTCCTTTACCGTTATTTTCTTTTCGCTTTACGTTGGCGAATTCCTGCCGCTGCTGCGCGGGCTTCGGCTTCTAAATCTTCATGATCTGCGAATTCGCGCGAGTATTCGACGTCCAAGCCGTCGGATTTCAACTGTTTTGGTACTTGCGGGAGAGATGATTTATTTTTATCACGCGTTCTTTGTCCTCGAGATCGACCCATGACAAATGCCCCCCTAAATATAGTATGAATCAATCGTGATTCATCATTTAGGATGGTGCAATGTCCAAAAAATATAGATAGAAGTATTTGGTCAATGTCTCGCTTTTTTCGCTGTGTAGCCACCTGCTAGGTCAGCTAATTTAAAATCACGGGCATAGCTTACTTCTTGAGCGCTGGATAGAGTGCTTTTTGTTTTTTCACGTTTTCGTTTCTCAGTCATTGACATACCCTCGCTTTACAATATTTTTATTCCTATTTTTTCCTAAATGCCCGTGTTTTATGCATAAAAAAAGGAACCGCTCAACCGACTGTGAGAGTTCCTTCTTATCTATGCCTCTTTTCGTTGCTGTTCTTCCTCTAAAAGCAACGGGCAACGCATTGTATAAAGCGTGTAGTTATCTTTGGAAATTTCGTATAAATGGTAAATATCTTGACCTTGATTGATTTGTTCCAATAAGCTTTTTCGCGTCTCATTCGCCAAAGTCACATACGGCAGTTTTTCTGCAGCTTTTATCGAACGGACATTGACTTTGCGAATGCGCATAAAAATCGTTTGAATAGAAAGCTCATAAAATAACTCGTTAAAAAAAGCATGTTTGGCTCGTTGATTGTATCCTTGACCGTGGTACGGTTTTCCGAGCCACGTGCCTAAAAAACCCGCTCCATCCTGAATATCGAATAAGCTAATAGTGCCAATTGGATTTCCCCATTCATCAACGATGGTCCGAGAAATTAATTCACCGCGTTCTTCTGCTTCAATTGTTTGCTTCGTTATAAACAAAAATTCTTCATATGAATGGGCTTTTTGGCGCACAAAAGGGAAGACCTCAGGGTGCACCATTAACTCGTAAAGCGCTTGACAATCGTTTAAATCGCGTTTTTTTAGCATCTTGTTTCCCTCCTTAGTCTGAGGGCAGTTTGCACGTGGGAAACCACCCTCGAAATTTTTCAATGTATTTCAATCAAAAAATTTCGGGGTGGGAATCGAACCCACTAGAACCAGCATGCCAGCTGGTGGCGCACCATTTGCCTTCCCTTGATTTGATGTCTATATCCAGTTGTTAAAGAACGAACGGTGTCATGGTCTTCGTGATATTTTTCATGATACATGATAACGTTGAAAAAAGAAATAGCTTTTTTGTTAATTTTTTGTGTATATAATTTCCCCATTTACCATCGTAAAAATTGGTTTGGCTAAATAATGAAAAGGATGAGCGTTCCACAATACGATATCCGCATCTTTGCCAACTTCCAAACTGCCGACGCGGTCAGCGACTCCTAAATTGCGTGCGGGAAGAATGGTGATACCTTCAAGCGCTTTCTGTTCGTCTAGCCCTTCGCGAACGGCAATCGAGGCACAAATGTTTAAGTATTGGATCGGCGTATACGGATGGTCCGTTGTAATCGATACTTCGACTCCTGCATCGGAAAGCACTTTGTACGTCGTCCAGCTTTTGTTTGTCAATTCTACCTTTGAGCGCCGTGTCAATGTTGGGCCGACTGATACTTTTAGCTGTTTTCCTTTTAATTCGTCGGCGACAAAATGTCCTTCTGTACAGTGTTCAATGCGTAGATCGAGATCAAACTCTTCGGCAAATCGGACTGCGGAAATGATGTCATCAGCCCGGTGTGCATGAATGCGCACGGGGATTTCTCGTTTTAGCGCGCGAATAATTGGAGCGACACGCAAATCTTCAGGATGGTCGCAATATTTTGCTTTATAAAATGTCTCTCTCAGCATCCCCATAATGCCCATTCGCGTAATCGATTCTTTATTACCGTTGCTGTGGATGCGCTTTGGGTTTTCACCAAGCGCAATTTTTAAGCCGGCTGTTTCTTTTATGAGCATTTTGGAAACATTTTTGCCATGGGTTTTAATGACGGACGTTGTTCCGCCGATGACGTTGGCGCTCCCAGGCATAATATGGACGGTCGTAATTCCGTGGGAAACCGCATCGCGAAAACCAGGATCAAATGGGTAGACGCTATCCATGGCGCGAATATGCGGGGTCATTGTCTCGACTGTTTCATTAGCATCATTTCCTGCCCAGCCCGTTCCTTCATCGTACAGGCCGAGGTGGGTGTGCACGTCAATAAATCCAGGGAATAAATATTGATTATGACAGTCAATGATTTCCGTTTCTCTATCAATCGGTAATTTTCGGCCAATCGCTTTAATTTTTCCGTTTTCTATCAGCAAATCCGCTTGATGTAACGGAGCGGATGTAACCGGATAGATCGTGGCATTTTCTAATAATATTTTTCTCATTGCGAACTCCTTGTTGCAAAAGTAATGTTGTCATCATGTCAGTGAAATTCATTTATAAATTTCCCTGTTAAGTCCACATTTTTTGCTGGATCGGCGAAGATAGGGGACGTTCTGAACAGAAACATCTAAGCTAAACGTTCATATTATTGCAGTATGTCGCGAAGCGCTTGTTCAAGGGAAGGAAATGAGAAAGCAAAGCCAGATTCTTGTAGTTTTTGGGGTAAAACTTTCTGTCCCTCTAATACAAGAAGGCTCATTTCCCCAAGAAGAAGCCGAAGCGCAAAACTAGGTGCAGGAAACCAATACGGTCGCCGAAGAATGGAGGCGACTGTTTCGCCAAATTGTTTCATTGTAACGGGGTGAGGAGCTGTAAGATTGACCGGACCCGAAAGATGATCACTCTGTAAAATATATTCAATCGCTCGAACCGCATCTTTAATATGAATCCATGATACCCACTGCTTTCCCGATCCAATGGTACCGCCTATCCACCATTTGTAAGGAGCAATGATCTTAGGTAGCGCCCCTTCTTTTTTAGCGAGAACAATGCCAAAACGCGTAAAAACGGTACGGATGCCCATCGTTTCAGCTTGCTTCGCTTCCATTTCCCATTGCTTCACTGTTTGGGCGAGAAAATCTTCGCCTATACGAAGCGATTCTTCTGTGAACACATCGGTGAGTGAGGTTCCATAAATGCCAATGGCGCTCGCATTAATTAGAACTTTTGGCGGTTCAGGTAAATGTCGGATAATCCGGATGATTTCTTTTGTTGATGACAGCCGGCTTTCGATAATGCGTCGCTTGCGTTTTTTTGTCCATCGCCCGCTATTGATCGATTCACCGGCCAAGTTGATTACAGCATCAAGACGGGGGAGCTGTGCTTCCGGCTCGCTTTGTACCTGAAGCCACTGCACGTAGTGGACGCTTGGTTGCAAAGACGCTCGCGGTGTTCTTGTTAAAATGTATAGTTCGTGCCCTTGATCTTGTAAATAATCTGTCACTGCCTTGCCAATAAACCCCGTTCCTCCAGCAATTCCAATCTTCAATGCACTCACCTTCTTTCATGCCTTCTTACTTTTTTCGCTGTATCGCTCGGTTATTCCTTTTTTTGATATTATAATTATAATGGTGAGGTGTTAAAGATGATGCTGATTACGAAGGTAGCTGTACATAAAGACGATCCAGAACGTTTCATGATCTCTGCCCTAAAAGAAAACGGAGAATCGGTCTCTTTTAGTGTCGATCAAGATGTGCTAATCGAATTTCGTTTAAAAAAAGGAACGGAGATCGACGAATTTACATGGCAAGAAATAGTATATGCTGATGAGGTCAAAAAAGCGTACCACGCTGCATTATATTTTCTTGCTTATCGAATGCGTTCGGAAAAAGAAATGATCGACTATTTAAAGAAAAAGGGAATAAGCGAAGCGGTGGTTCGCGATGTGCTGCATAAATTGCGAAAACAGCGATATATAGATGACCGCGAGTTTGCTTTTGCATTTGTGCGCACGCAGATGAAAACGACGTTGAAGGGCCCAAATGTAATTCGTAAAGAATTGGAGCAGTTCGGAATCTCGGGAGAAATGATTGAAGAAAGTCTGCAAATGTTTACATTCGATAAACAACTCGAAGCGGCAACAAAGTTGTATGAAAAAACGAAGAAAAAGACCACGAAGCGTTCCGCTTATCAATGGAAGCAATATATGGAGCAGCTGTTGCAGCGCAAAGGCTTTTCTCGTTCTGTCATTGATGAAGTGCTTAACGATCATCAACATATCGAAAACGAGGAAAAAGAGTGGGAAGCTTTAGAATACCATGCACGGAAAGCGCATCGTCGCTATCAAGGACACGATCGTTGGACGTATGAACAAAAAATGAAGCAATCGCTTTATCGCAAAGGCTTTTCTATTGAAAAAATTGAAAAAGTATTGGAAATGTTAAAAGACGAATAGGGAAATGCCCCCTATTCGACGATCATTTCTGCTTGACCGTGTTCATTTGCAATGATGTACTCGGCGACTTGTTTTGGGGAACGGAGGCGGGACCGATCTTTTATATGGTTGGTTCCTTCCCAAAACGGTGTGTCCATCCCTCCCATGTATACAGCCGTGACCGAAATGTTAGTTTGTTCGAGCTCTTTAATGAGGCTTTCGCTAAAGCCGCGAATCGCAAATTTTGTAGCGACATAGACGGATTCGTTCATTTTTCCTCGCAATCCCGCCGTAGAGATGATGTTCATAATTTTTGCTTTCGGCAAAGTCTGAAAGTACGGGAGGAACGCTTTAGTCATATAGATCGT
This sequence comes from Anoxybacillus tepidamans PS2, assembly GCF_000620165.1. Lineage (GTDB taxonomy): Bacteria > Bacillota > Bacilli > Bacillales > Anoxybacillaceae > Anoxybacteroides > Anoxybacteroides tepidamans_A. Next base: position 26,257 of record NZ_KK211085.1, on the reverse strand, counting down.
TCCGTTGATGTTGGTCCCAATCATTTCATCAATCTGTTTGCGCGAAAGTGAAGAAAGCGGACCGAAATGACCGATGCCGGCGTTGTTTATTAGACATGTGACACGGTATTTTTGCGCAATTTCTTCGACAGCCCGCTCTACTTCTTCGTAACAGCGAATATCAAGTGTGTGCACAAACGCTTGACCGCCAGCGCTTTCAATTTCTTGCTTAACAGCAAGCAGCGGCTGTTTTCTTCTACCTATTAAGATAACCGCATATCCTTTGCGGGCGTATTGTAAGGCAAGTTCTTTGCCAAGTCCTGTACCAGCTCCGGTAATAGCAATAGCTTCCATCGTATCTTTCTCCATTTCGTGAAGTTTTTTACGATTATAATATAATAAAGCAGGGGGATAAAACAATGATGCAAAAAAGATATAGTGAAATGACTGAATACGAATTGAAGCAAGAAATTGCAACATTAACAGAGAAAGCACGCAAAGCGGAACAAATGGGAATGGTGAATGAATTTGCAGTATATGAACGTAAAATTGCAATGGCGAAAGCATACTTGTTGAACCCAGAAGATTTTCGGCCAGGGGATATATACGAAATTGTAGGGGATCCCGGTTCGTTGTTCAAAATTCGTTATTTGAACGGAGTATTTGCTTGGGGATATCGACTAAACGGCGATGGAAGCGAAGAGGCATTGCCCATCTCCTTATTAATAAAACCGTAACAACCAGAGAACTGATTCGTTCTCTGGTTGTTTTTCGTTATGATTGCTTCCGTGTTTGTCGTTCTAGAATAATCAAGTCAAGGGTTTGCTGAGTTTCCCCATTTACTTGTGAATGGGCATGCTTCGGATTCGCCCATGGCTGTTGAAATGGATTAGAATAAAGGTTATCGTAAAACTTTTTTCGCGGATGGCGACCCATCATCCGACACCTCCTAATGGAGACGAGTTTAAGGTGTTACTCTGTTCGCTGATTGGAAGCGCTCATCCGTTCTTGTGGATGAGTATTAATGGTACCGTTCGCGCGTTTGGAAGCATATTCTGCTTTGGCGCGCGGCTCGCCTTCAAATTTGTTATTATTTTGGTTAGGGAAGTTGCGTTCTTTATTCCGCATCGCCATATTTCCTCCTCGTCGTCCGTATGTGTTGGTTGCCAACACGTTTTTAGTATGGTGAATTTTCAAGATGTTATGTGTTTAAATCTTGGCATGCAAGGAGAGAAAAAGATGAAAATGGATGAATATTTTGAGCGTTTAACGAGCTACTTACTTGAAAAAAACGCTTCACTTGCTTACGCGCAAGCGCGGACGTGGGTGGAGTTATTATGGGAAGATTTTGAAACGACATACGCTCGCGCAGGATACTCCTATAAGGGAAAGAACTAACAGAAAAAGTGGTGCGTCAATGGATTGATCAATATGGTGCACATCTGCACGAATTTAAGACAAACAATCCGAAATACAAACATTTACTGAATCAAGACGACTATTTGAAGCATTAACAGCGGCTGGGCATGGGCCCAGCCGCTGTTTAGTTCGGAATTAATTCCAGTTTTTTGCGCAGTTTTCCTTCACTGAAAATCCAGCCTGTGTATGAGCTTACGACATGAAAATTCAGATCAAGTTGAACGACGGCGATAAACGGATAGTAACCCTTGCTTCGGTAGCGCAAATCAATAAATCGCACTTCGTAATGATCGCTGTATTCGTTGATTTCCCATCGATAAACGGGAGAAAACGATAAAAACGCCGATAAATTTTCATCGTTTTTCGCAGCTTCGATCGCCGGATGGGAAGGGATAGGGCATCTTTCAAATGTATCTAAAATACGGATGTTCCCGTTTTTTGCACGTCCAACGTAGAAATAGTCTTTCGCTGTAATAGCCAAGTGCCATTCGCGGAAGCGGAGAGTCGGCACAGTAATAATTTGTTCGACATGAGAAATTTGTTGAGATACGGCTCTTTTAATGGCTGCTTGTTGCCGAAAGCGAATAACATAATACGCTGCTAAAAGCGTATAAATGCCTAGAAATGTATAGCCTGGATGTGCACCGAGAAATAAAAGGCCAATGCCTACGAGATGGAGCGCGAAAATAATCGGATCAAACGTATTAATGACACCGAATGCAATCCATTTTTTACTGAACGGTCTTAAAGCCTGAGTTCCATATGCGTTAAAGACATCGACGAATACATGGAAACATACAGCAAGCAAAGTCCATAGCCACAGATGAAAGACATTAATCTCAGGATAAAAATAAACAATTGTTCCTGTAATAAGAAGGGACCAAAAGAATAATGCCGGGATGGAATGGGTGATGCCGCGGTGATTGCGAATATATTTAGCATTGTTTTTTAATTTTAAAATCGTATCTAAATCAGGTGCTTGTGATCCAGCCAATGTGCCGATAAAGACGGCCTGTGCCAAGGTCGGATCGTGAGCAATAGCAGGATCCAAGGTGGCGATACTTCCTAAAGCCACTCCCATAACGATATGTGTTCCCGTATCCAACGTCAAAGCCTCCTTGTATTGTTCTGCTTCATAGTAGTATATCCATCTTTTCTCAAGATGATTGGATATGTATCAAATAATTGAATTTTTTCGTAAATAGACTATACTATCATTAGTTTAACATCTTGGAGGAACGAGCGTGAACGAACAAATACAACCATTTATTGAAGGATTTGCGGTTCAATTGTTTCAGCGTGATTTAATTGATTGGTTTGAACGTGAGCAACGCGATTTGCCGTGGAGAAAAGATAAGGATCCCTATAAAATTTGGGTGTCGGAAATTATGTTGCAGCAAACAAGAGTTGATACGGTTATTCCGTACTTTCATCAGTTTATAAAGCAGTTTCCCACTTTAGAATCGCTTGCTGACGCAGACGAAGAGAAAGTGCTAAAAGCTTGGGAAGGGCTTGGATATTATTCGCGTATCCGCAATTTGCATGCGGCAGTAAAGGAAGTAAAGGAGCGATATGGCGGAAAAGTGCCTGATCGCGCTGAGGAGTTTTCAAAATTGAAAGGCGTGGGGCCGTACACGACTGGAGCGGTACTAAGCATTGCATACGGAATTCCAGAGCCGGCGGTGGACGGGAATGTCATGCGCGTTTTATCGCGAATTTTTCTAATACGCGAGGATATTGCGAAAACGAAAACGAGAAAAATATTTGAAGAAATTGTTCGAGCAATTATTTCTCATGACAATCCTTCTTATTTTAACCAAGCTTTAATGGAATTAGGTGCATTAATTTGCGTGCCGGGAAAACCAGCTTGTTTGCTTTGTCCTGTTCAGGAGCATTGCCGCGCTTTCCAGGAGGGGGTACAGGAAGAACTTCCGGTGAAAACAAAAAAAACAAAGATGAAAGAAGTGGCGATCTCCGCAGCTGTTGTAGTTGATTCGCAAGGGCGCATTCTTATTCATAAGCGGGATCGTGAAGGACTGCTGGCCAACCTATGGGAGTTTCCGAACTGTGAAATTTCTTCGAAACACCCGAAAGAGCAATTGGAAGCCTTTTTGAAAGAAGCTTACGGAGTTCATGTGGAGCTTGAGCATGCATTTGCTGCTTTAGAACATGAGTTTTCTCATTTAGTTTGGAACATTGTCGTATACCGTGGCATGATTAAAAGCAATGTTGCGGAAACAGAACGCTTGAAACTCGTTAGCGAGGAGGAAATTCATGAGTATGCGTTCCCGGTTTCCCATCAACGGATTTGGAATGAATACAAACAGTCGGCGGATAGCTTCCGCCCTGTTTAATCGTATGACGGTTTTGTGCCTTGCGTGTACGTTGCTTCCATTCGGTTGAAGCCTCCACGAGCTTCGATTTCTTCAATAATTTCGCGGTGAATGGTTTGCCCTTCGGCATTTAGATAGGGAGCAATTTGCTGGAATGAATGATGGAAAAAGGCGAGTTCGCTATCTTTCCATTTTGATTTTGGAATCATCGAAAGTTCTGTCATATCGCGACCAACATACATGGGCTGTTCCTCCTTTTTTTATAGTTTTGAAAACAGCCTAGCAATTTATACATAAAAGGAGAGAGGATCATGGATAAAAAAGTAGCAGTCGTTACAGGAAGTAGCCGAGGGATTGGGAGAGCGATCGCGTTAAGGCTCGCTCAAGAAGGATTCGATATTGTCGTTAACTATGCGCGCAGCAAAGAAGCAGCACTACAGACAGCGAAAGAAATTGAAGCGTTGGGACAAAAGGCGCTTATCGTTAAAGCGAACGTAGGCAAAGTAGAAAAAATTCGGGAGATGTTCGCACAAATCGACGAAGCTTTCGGACGGGTTGATGTACTCATTAATAACGCAGCTTCCGGTGTGCTACGCCCGGCAATAGATCTGGAAGAATCACATTGGGATTGGACGATGGATATTAATAGCAAAGCGCTATTGTTCTGCGCGCAGGAAGCGGTCAAGCGAATGGAAAAAGTAGGAGGAGGTAAAATTGTCAGCATTAGTTCGCTCGGGTCGATTCGTTATTTAGAAAATTACACAGCTGTTGGAGTTTCTAAAGCGGCGGTCGAATCTCTTACTCGTTATTTAGCGGTGGAGTTAGCCTCTAAAAATATTTCGGTCAATGCGGTATCGGGGGGAGCGATCGATACGGATGCATTGAAGCATTTTCCGAACCGGGACGAGCTATTGGCTGATGCAGTTGCCAAAACGCCAGCAGGTCGAATGGTCGAGCCGAAAGATATTGTCAATGCGGTTTTATTTTTACTATCCGAACAAGCCGAGATGATACGTGGACAGACGATTATCGTTGACGGTGGCCGATCTTTATTAATGTAAATTTTTTATGGATAAAAAATCACCTTCTGGACACATTAAATGTCGTGGAGGTGATAACAATGGCAAAACAACCGAACAGAAGTGTTTCTGGTACAAACATTCAAGAAGTAAGACAACAAAACGCTCAAGCTGCTCAAGCGGGTGCAGCTGGGCAATTCGGCACAGAATTTGCTGCTGAGACAAATGCTCAAGAAGTAAGACAACAAAATGCTCAAGCTGAATCTCGCAAAAATTAAAACGCAGCAAGCCAAACACAAAATCAAAGCAGATAACCATGCGGGCACTCCTTTTTTCGATAAGGGAGTGCCTATTTTTCAGCGCCGATAATCTACTCGACAAAAGTTATCACCACTCTACATATATAGTCAAAGGAAAAACTTCTCCGTTCCCGAATGTATTACATTAAGGAAAAGGAGGAAGGGAGAAGACGACTATGGAACTTTTCGATCGTTTGGTAGGAGAGCAGTTAAAAACGATGGAGCAGCTCTTATTTTTACAATCAGAAATTGAACGGTGTCAGGCTCTTGAAGAAGAACTAATGGAATTGCAAAATGAAGCAAATCTGCAATCAGTTCAGGAGGAAATCCAACAGATGAAAGAGCAATTAAAGGAAATTCAGCAAATGTTTGAAAAACAAACAGAGGAAGTGATCCGGTCATATCGCCGTCAATATTGTCATGCAGGCGAGCCATCATAACAATTTGGTGGCTCTTTTGTTTTCAATTATATTGTGAATTATTTATAATAGAGAGAAGAAGTGCCCATATGAAAGTAGGGAAGAATATGACGATAGAATATCCTCGTGACGGACAAACGATACAAATTCACAGCTACAAACATAACGGTTCTATTCATCGGATTTGGAAAGAAACAGTAGTACTAAAAGGAACACCGAATTATATTATTGCCGCTAATGATCGTACGACGGTAACAGAGGCAGATGGGCGGACATGGACTACAAGGGAGCCGGCAATTTGTTTTTTTCATTCCAAGCATTGGTTTAATATTATTGGAATGATTCGTGAGGACGGCATTTACTATTATTGCAATTTAAGTTCGCCTTTTGTCTGGGACAAAGAAGCGCTTAAATACATTGACTATGACCTAGATGTAAAAGTTTTTCCAAATATGACGTATGTGATTTTGGATGAAGATGAATACGAACGTCATCGTTTCGAGATGAACTATCCAAGCGTAGTAGATCAAATTTTGAAAAACAACGTGCAAAAGCTGATTAGTTGGATTCATCAAAGAAAGGGACCGTTTGCGCCGGATTTTATTGATACTTGGTATGACAAATTTCTTTTTTATCGAAAATAACATGGGGTGATATGGAAAATAACCAAAAAGCCTGTTTGTATCTTTAACAACAGGTTTTTCTGCTTATGAACCTTCCCCACCTACACTTCGCTTAGAGGTGGGAGACTTCTCGGTGGATATGTTAAAGAGGATGATAGTAAACAATAGAGCTGATTTATAGGGGCTAGACACCAACCCTATAAATCAGCTTTATTTTTGTATGAACATGTTGATCGCTTTTTTATATTAAAGAAATAAAGAGGGGAAAAGTAGTTGTGTTATCTAAAAAAAGTAAAGTATGGCATATTTTTAAGCGAAATCTTGGTAATTTTAATACAAATAAAATTATATTCACTTTATTTGTATAATTTGGACTTTTTTTAATATTGAGTATTGTATTATCCTGCTATACATGGCATAATTTAAGTACAAATGTCAGAATTGTACTGCAATTCTTTTTTTAATTAAGCAGGGGAGTGACGATATGAGCAAACAACGGGTGTTGGAAGTGAAAGGACTGAAAACATCTTTTTTTACGGATGACGGAGAAATTCCTGCGGTTGATGATATCGATTTTTACATAGATGAGGGCGAAATTTTAGGAGTTGTTGGAGAGTCGGGATGCGGAAAAAGCGTCACATCGCTCTCGATTATGGGGCTATTGCCAAAGGGAATTGGCAAAGTTGTTGGCGGCGAAATTTTGTTTAGAGGGGAAAATCTCGTTCATGCGACAGAAAAGCGAATGAAAGAGATTCGCGGCAACGAAATCGCGATGATTTTCCAAGAACCGATGACATCTTTAAATCCACTGTTTACAATTGGCAACCAACTGATTGAAGCGATTCGCATACATACTGACCTGAATAAGAAGGAAGCTCGCCTTCGTGCGATCGAAATGTTAAAACTCGTTGGCCTTCCACGCGCTGAAGCCATCATTGATGAATATCCTCATCAACTATCAGGAGGAATGAGGCAGAGAGTCATGATTGCAATGGCGATGGCATGCCGACCGGCTGTTTTGATCGCCGATGAGCCAACAACTGCTCTAGATGTGACGATTCAGGCACAAATTTTAAAGCTGATGAAAGATTTAAACGAAAATTTCCGGACAGCGATCATGATGATTACCCACGATCTAGGAGTAGTGGCTGAAGTATGTCAGCGCGTTGTTGTAATGTATTCCGGTAAAATTGTCGAAGAAGGCGATGTGCACACGATTTTTAGGAGACCGAAACATCCTTATACAATTGGCTTAATTCAATCGGTACCGGATATTCGCGAGAAAAAAGAGCGGCTTTATTCGATTCCGGGCAACGTTCCAAAACCGGGGGCGATCACGCACGGATGCCGGTTTGCGGCGCGCTGTGAGCATGCGTTTGATCAATGTTTAAAAGAGACCCCACAACTGTACGATCTTGATGGCACAGGCCATCGCGTCCGCTGTTTTTTGCATCAAAGAGAGGAGGAGAGTAAAAGTGGCCGAGCCGTTGTTGCAGGTGAAAAGTCTTAAAAAATATTTCCCCATCACTGGCGGTATTTTTAGTAAAACGATCGGGGAGGTCAAAGCGGTTGACGACCTTACATTCACGGTATATAAAGGGGAGACGTTAGGAATTGTCGGGGAGAGTGGATGCGGGAAATCGACAACTGGCCGCATGCTCCTTCGTCTCATTGAACCGACGGAGGGCTCCATTATTTTTGAAAATCAAGAGATTACTAGTCTATCGAAAAGAGAATTGCGGAAAATTCGGCGGGATATGCAAATGGTGTTTCAAGATCCGTTCGCCTCGCTAAACCCGCGCCATACGGTGGAAAAAATATTAGAAGAGCCGCTGATCGTCCACGGTATTGGCTCAAAGCAAGAGCGGAAAAAGCGCGTGCAAGAAATGTTGGAGGTTGTAGGACTCGGAAGCTATCATGCCAAGCGCTATCCACATCAATTCAGCGGCGGGCAGCGGCAACGTATCGGGATCGCTCGAGCGCTGATGACGCAACCGAAGCTCATTATTGCCGACGAACCTGTTTCAGCGCTTGATGTGTCGATTCAAGCACAAGTATTAAATCTATTAGAAGATTTACAGAAAGAATTTGGACTGACATACATTTTTATTGCGCACGATCTAGGGGTTGTTCGACATATTAGCGATCGCGTCGGCGTAATGTATTTAGGCAGAATGGTTGAATTGGCTGACAGCGACGCTTTATATAAATCTCCTAAGCATCCGTATACGAAAGCATTATTATCTGCAGTCCCAATTCCAGATCCAGAATATAAGCAGGAGCGGCAGCTTTTAGCAGGGGATTTGCCGAGTCCGGCGAATCCACCAAAGGGGTGTGCTTTTCATACACGTTGCGGCGCCTGTATGGAGATTTGTAAAACAGAGCGACCGAAGCTTAAGGAAGTGGAAGCAGGTCATTACGTTGCTTGTCACCTTTATGAATAAAGCGGCAAGCAGCGAGTTTATACAACATTACATAAAAGGGGGAACACATTGTGAAGAAAAAGTCACTCACAGCATTGCTTGCATTTATGCTCGCATTGTCGATGGCGCTTGTCGGCTGTGGAAAATCAGAAAAGACAAGCGGCAGCGCAAAAGAAGGGACCGCGCAAAGCACGCTTGTGTATGGCCGCGGCGGGGATTCCGTCTCGCTTGATCCGGCGACGGTGACAGATGGTGAGTCTTTAAAAGTTACAAAAAATATTTTTGACACGTTGCTAGATTACAATGACAACGACACATCTATTAAGCCAGCATTGGCAGAGAAATGGGATATTTCAAAAGATGGCTTAACGTATACATTTAAATTGCGCAAGGGTGTCAAATTCCATGACGGAACTGATTTCAATGCAGAAGCAGTCGTATTTAACTTTGAGCGTTGGGCAAATGGCAATGCCGATAAATTTCCATATTACGGATCTATGTTTGGTGGATATAAAAACGATGAAAGCCATGTAATTAAAGAAGTGAAGGCGTTAGATGATTACACTGTTCAATTTGTTTTAAAACGTCCGCAAGCTCCGTTCTTGAAAAACCTTGCGATGCCGCCGTTTGCAATTGCAAGTCCAGCGGCAGTGAAAAAATATGGCGATAAATTTGGCGAAAATCCTGTTGGCACAGGTCCATTTGTTTTCAAAGAATGGAAGCGCAATGAGCGAATTGTGCTTGAAAAAAATAAAGATTATTGGATGAACGGATATCCGAAATTAAATCAATTGATTTTCGTATCGATTCCTGATAATTCTGCACGCTTAAATGCGTTGCTAAAAGGCGAGATCGATTTAATGGAAGATTTAAATCCGACAGACTTAAAACAACTTGAAGGAAAGAAAGATTTCCAAATTTTCAAACGCCCTTCAATGAACGTTGGCTATGTCGGCTTAACGGTGACGAGAGGCCCGCTTAAAAATAAGCTTGTCCGTCAGGCGCTAAACTACGCGGTGGACAAAAAGGCGATTATCGATGCGTTCTATGCAGGGCAGGCGGAACCAGCGAAAAACCCAATGCCTCCAAGCATTCCTGGCTATAACGATGCGATTCAAGATTATCCATTTGATTTAGAAAAAGCAAAACAACTTCTTGCGCAGGCTGGCTATCCGAACGGATTTGAAATGGAATTATGGGCGATGCCTGTTCCGCGTCCATACATGCCAGACGGGAAAAAAGTAGCGGAAGCGCTGCAAGCGAATTTCGCAAAAATCGGCGTCAAGGCGAAAATTGTTACGTATGAATGGGCGACTTACTTAGATAAAGCAGCTAAAGGAGAAGCAGATGCTTTCTTGCTCGGTTGGACAGGAGATAACGGCGATGCGGATAACTTCTTGTACGCATTGCTGGATAAAGACAGCATCGGCAGCAATAACTACACGTACTATTCAAATGACGAGCTTCACAAAATTTTAGTAGAAGCACAAACTGTAAGCGATGAAAACCAACGTAATGAACTCTACAAAAAAGCGCAAGAAATTATTAAAGACGATGCACCATGGATCCCGCTTGTGCACTCAACACCGTTGCTAGCTGGCAAAACGAACATTAAAGGCTTTAACCCGCATCCGACCGGTTCGGATAAATTTACGAAAGTAGAATTTCAATAAGTTTGTGTTGAGGGAGGGGGATTGCATCCTCTCCCTTTTTAAATTGCCATAGCTAAAAAACTTAGGTTGCAAAAATCGCTTAATAGGTAGACCAAAAAGTGAGGAAGGAGTGAGACAATGTTTGCTTATACGGTGCGAAGAGTGTTCATGGTCATCCCGGTTCTGTTAGGTATGTCGCTTGTGGTGTTTTTTATGATTCGCGCTATTCCGGGAAATCCAGCGCAAGTCATTTTAGGACAAAAGGCCACAAAAGAGGCGGTCGCAGCGTTAACACATAAATTAGGATTAGATCAACCGTGGTATGTGCAATACGTAAAATATTTAGGAGGCTTATTGCGAGGCGATTTAGGAGAATCGATTCGAACGGGCACAGCCGTATCTCATGAAATTTGGCCGTATTTAGCAGCGACGCTGGAGCTGTCGCTGGCAGCGATGTTCATCGCTGTTATCATCGGCGTCAATGCAGGAATTGTTAGTGCATGGTTTCAAAACTCGTGGTTTGATTATGCAGCGATGGTATTGGCACTGATCGGTGTATCGATGCCAATTTTTTGGCTCGGATTAATGGAACAATGGATATTCGCCATTCATTTAGATTGGCTGCCGACAGCAGGACGGGAAGAAGTACGAAATCCGATTGAACCAATTACCCATCTATACTTAATTGATACACTGTTACAAGGAAACACGGAACAATTTGTTGAAGTGCTACAACATTTGATTTTGCCAAGTGTTGCATTAGCGACGATTCCGATGGCCATCATTGCGAGAATTACCCGTTCGAGCATGTTGGAGGTCATGAAATCGGACTATGTGCGCACGGCGAGAGCCAAAGGGCTTAGCATGTTTTGGGTGGTGTACAAGCATTCGCTAAAAAACGCGATTATTCCGGTGTTGACAGTCATTGGATTACAGACAGGATTGTTATTAGGGGGAGCGATTTTAACGGAAACGATTTTCAGCTGGCCGGGAATTGGACGTTATATTTATGATGCGATCGGCTATCGCGATTATCCAGTCATTCAATCCGGTATTTTAGTGGTGGCAACTATTTTTATTTTTATTAACTTAATAGTTGATCTTCTTTACGCGGCGATTGATCCGCGCATTAAATACAACTGATGGGCCGAAGGGGGGAATAAAAATGGCTGAATTGGCTCGCAACCAAGCACCCGTATCCGTTAGGCAAGAAAAAGAAGAATCCGTCTCGCTTTGGAAAGAAGGCTGGCGCAGTTTTAAGAAAAATAAAATAGCTCTCGTTGGAACAGGGATTGTTTTGTTTTTTATCCTCTTGGCTATATTTGCGCCGCTCCTTGCACCGTATGGGATTAATGAACAAAATTTGTCCTTGCGCTTGCAAGCCCCGTCTAAAGAACATTTATTTGGTACGGATGACTTTGGCCGCGATATTTTGTCGCGTGTTATTTATGGGGCGAGAATTTCGCTTTGGGTCGGCTTTTTCTCTGTCTTAGGTTCAGTGATCGTCGGCTCTTTGCTCGGCATAGTGGCTGGCTACTATGGGCGGTGGATAGACGGCATTATTTCACGCATCTTTGATATTATGTTGGCGTTTCCTAGCATTTTGTTGGCCATCGGAATTGTAGCTGTACTAGGACCGTCGCTACAAAATGCCCTTATTGCAATTGCGGTTATTAATATTCCGAACTTCGGTCGCTTAATTCGCTCCCGGGTGTTAAGCATTAAACAAGAGGAATACATTATGGCCGCAAGAGCGATTGGGATGAGCGATGCCCGCATCTTATTCCATCATATTTTGCCAAACAGTATGGCACCGATTATTGTACAAGGAACGCTGGCGATTGCCACTGCCATTATTGAAGCGGCTGCTCTCGGTTTTCTCGGCTTAGGAGCGCAGCCGCCGAATCCAGAATGGGGAACGATGCTGGCGAGTTCCAAAGACTTTTTAACACAAGCACCGTGGACAATGGTGTTTCCAGGACTTGCGATTATGCTGACGGTACTAGGGTTTAACTTAATGGGGGACGGATTGCGCGATGCGCTCGATCCGCGCATGAAAAGTTAAAAAGAGAAAAAGAGACATCGATTCATTACAAATGGACGATGTCTCTTTTTTATTAATGGTGTTGCATAAGAAAGAGTCGCTTGCGTTGAACGCTCATCTATATCATTCTATGTCTCCTGACTGGAAAGCTGCAGCGACTCTTCATCTTTATGATATTGCTGGAAGCTTTCAATCAGTCTATCTAAATGTTCCAATTGCTCTCCATAACCAATGATCGTTCCGATTAATGAAAAAAGGTGATATTCGTTACCGTATTCATTATATTTATAAAACGCGTCGACAAGCCGCTGTTTTTCATGGCATGCCTCGCTCGCAATGGCTGATTCTTGCTGGAATTTTGCTTTTCCGATAAACTTTAGCAAAATTTGCTCATGATAATGCAGCAAGCAATCGAGCTGTGAACGCACAATTTGTTGAAACTCCGGCGGCATATGACACAGTTCGTTTTCGAGGCGATGCAGCGCTTTTAACGTATCAAACGCTCGATTTGTGGCTGTGATCATTTGCCGGTATAACACGAGTTTTCGCGATTTTTGATAGCGAGTTTTTTGCGAGTATATTCGTTCTTCTTTATACATTAAGTAAAGCTGGTCAAGCTTGATCATATTTTCTTTAAGCTTTTCAATGTCTTCCTTTACAGCCTGATACTCTGAGGCGTGTCTCGTATTCATGCGAATCCATTTTAAAATCGTTTCCGTGTTTTCAACAATGTTCGAGTACAGCTTTTTTTCATATTTTGGCGGCAAAAATATGCAGTTCACAATGAATGCAGCAAGTATGCCGAGCATAATGGTTGAAAAACGAATCAGAGCGAATTGAATAAAGTTCGTTTCTGTGTATTCCATGATGGCAATTACTGTAACTAAGGCAACGGAAATGGTAGATTCAAGCCGAAGTCGTAAGCAAAGTGCAATAACTAAAATGGCTGTCAATCCGATTATAAAAGGATTGTGACCAAATAACAGGACAAAAACAATCGCAAAAACAGCTCCGATCACGTTCGCTTGCAATTGTTCAATTAAAGATAAGTAAGAGCGATAAATTGTTGGCTGCATCGCAAAAACAGCCGATATACCTGCAAAGGATGGAGCAGGGAGATTCAAAATATTGGCTAAAACAAGCGCTAATGTAACAGCAATTCCCGTTTTAAAAATGCGGGCTCCGAGTTTCATAACACCTTTTTATCCTTCCTTTTTGTTTGGAAAATAATTATGAACAATTTAGTAATATACAAGGTTTATTAGAGGATATCAAGTAGGAAAACCACCCTCATTTTGAAAAAGAAAAGCAGCGGTATTATGTATATGCTGGACTATTTTTTTCATTCAGATATCTAGTCTAAGCATTGGGGCTGATAATGATTTAACCTCACCTTTAAACAAATTGTAAGTGAGAGAAGTTATGTAGATTGGATAAAGATACCTATGATTAAAACATGGTGTCTATTATGCTTTTATAAAATAAGAGAAATTCTTCCTTGAATTTGATTATAACTCGTTTATTCGGGAAAAGATGTGGGAAGAAACGACGCGAAAATTCAAGTGTTAGGTGATCGTATGGCTGTTGAAAACGTGAATTTAAAGAATCATTCAAATGATACAACTAGCTCCTCATACTTAGCTCGCAATCTATGGTCGGGCTTTCTGTTCGGCCTTGGTTTAGTCGCCTTTATCGATGAAGCTGTTTTCCATCAATTGTTGCATTGGCACCATTTTTATGACAAGTCCACGACTAGTATTGGATTAGTCTCAGATGGTTTGTTTCATGCTTTTAGTTGGTTTGCGACAGTCGGATCGCTATTTATGCTCGCAGATCTTCGCCGGCGAAACGCATTGCGGCTCACTAGATGGTGGGGAGGGGTGTTGCTCGGGGCAGGCATATTCCAGTTATACGATGGTACAATCCAGCATAAGCTGATGCGGTTGCATCAAATTCGTTACAATGTGCATATTCTTCCTTATGATTTGACATGGAATATTCTTGCGGTTGTTATGATTGTAGTTGGTGCAACCCTCATTATTCGCGCACGAAGTCAATCACAACTGCCAAGAGGGGAACGTTCATATGAACCTCAATAATTACGTTCATCACAGTAATGGAACCCATATTGATTATGCAAATGGGATGCTAGCGCAATTACTATTGGCATTGCCTTTTTTTCTGCTATTAGTTGTTTATATCTTCGCTGCATTTATATCTAGCCGCCGCCACAAACAATGGCCCATACATCGCACGATCTTCTGGGTGCTCGGAGTTCTCTGCGCAATTGCCGTAGTTATTGGTCCTCTAGCGAATCGTGCTCATATGGATTTTACAGCGCATATGATGGGTCATTTACTCCTTGGAATGCTTGCGCCGCTTCTTATGGCGTTAGCGGCACCTATGACTCTTGTTATGCGAACACTCAATGTGACTCTCGCACGGCGTCTTTCCAACGTGCTGAAGAGCTGGCCAGTTCGTATTTTGGGCGACCCTATTGTCGCATCTTGTCTCAATGTTGGAGGACTGTGGCTACTCTATACGACCGATTTGTACGCAATGATGCAACAAAACGTTCTCTTGCATGTATTGGTACACACACATGTGTTCCTTGCTGGATATGTTTTTACCGTGTCTATGATTTATGTTGATCCGATGCCGCACAGGTCTAGCTTCGTCTATCGTGCAATCGTGTTGATAGTTGCTTTGGCTGGCCACAGCATCTTATCCAAATACATCTATGCTCACCCGCCTAATGGCGTGCCTACAGAGCAGGCGGAAATGGGAGGGATGTTAATGTACTACGGCGGAGATGTGATCGATGCGGTTCTCATCTTCATACTCTGCTTTCAGTGGTTTAGAGCCACCCGACCTCGGGCCTCGCTAGCTATGGATCAGTGCTCAAAAGTCTCGAATTAATCAATGCTGATTTTTGTGATTGTATGGTACTACTTGCTGAAAGAGGAAAATAGACATTATGCTTCTTGCATATTTAGGATGCAATCATTATTCGATGCATATCAAATGTGGTTTTTATTGGGAGTACTATTCAATCAATAGATTCAATGAATCGAGTAAAAATGGGAACTCTTTATAGTTGGGGGCCCCCCGATTTATGGAATGATCAAAAAAAGGTACCCCGCAAGAAACGGGATACCTTTTGTAGGCAGCGGATGTAAATGATCATTCTGTTGAAACGGATGGATCGGCTTGCTCTTTTGCCGGGATGACTTGGAAGAAGTGGTCTTCCGGGTTTTCGAGTAAAAGCTTTAAGGACTCTGCTTCTTCATATTGCTCGTGTTCTACTAATAAAGCCATATATTTGGACAGCAATTCTTTCACATCGGCCTTTCCTCGCTCGTCGAGACGTTCAATGCGGACTTGTGCACCTTTCGCGATGCGGCGTTCAAGTGCTGCTTTCGTCAAGCCCATTTCCGGCTGATGGCGCAAATAGACGACTCCCCCAGTCATTCCAGCGCAAATCCATGGGCCTGGATCCCCTAGAACAAGTCCGCGCCCGTTTGTCATATACTCAAAGGCGAATCCTTTAATATTCGCTCGCGCACCGATATTGCCGTGCTCGTTCTCAGGAATTGGGACTGTGACTTGGCCGCCGATAATCATATCAGCACCTGACAGGCGAATGCCGGCGCGAGCATCCGCATTTCCTTGAGCCACTAACAATCCTTTTTGCGCTCCGTAGCCAAACCCTTTTCCGACCGCCCCGTTATAAAACTTTCCGTCTTTGCCTTTTGCTTTGAAAATGAGGATGCTGCCGCCAAAGGCTGTTTTTCCGATACCATCTTGGGCGCCGCCATCGACATGAATGTGAATGCCGTGGCTATTATAAGCGCCGAGGCCGTTTCCAGGGATGGAGCCGTTTTTGAAGCGCAACGTCACATTCGATAGCGTTTTATACGACCCGTCCAAGCGTCCGCGAACGCGATGGCAAGAAACACGGCTACCAAGAACGCGCTGTTCAGAAGTGACGGTTGAAAATTCGCGAGAGTGATGCAAATCTTCTACGCGATAATCGAGATATTCGGCCCCAGCAGCCACAAGCAACTGTGATTCTTCCAAGTTTGCAGCTGCTTCTTTTTGCCCGAGTTGCTCGATCCCAATTGTTTCGAGCAAGTATTTTAAATTCATTTGGTCAAGGCCCCTTGTTTGTTCCAATAAATCGGAGCGTCCAACAATGTCTTGCAGCCGCTCGTATCCGAGAGCAGCTGTTAGTGCTTTCAGTTCATTGCCAAACGCTGTGAACAAGTTGACAAGCCCCTGCACCGCCGCGTCAAATTGCCGCGGAACGAAGCGGCGCAGCCCATGTTCTTTCGCTTGTGCTTCTGATTCAATTTGTGTAGCGATTCCGACATGACACGTGTCTAAGTGGCAGCCGCGACATGTTGTACAGCCAATAGCGATCATCGAAAGCGTACCAAAGCCGATTCGGTTGGCGCCAAGCAGCATAACCTTGATGACATCAAGCGCGCTTTTAATGCCGCCATCCGCCCAAATTTCAACTTTATGCCGCAGCCCGGCTTCAAGAAGGGCATTGTGTGCCGCTTTAACGCCAATTTCGACCGGAAGACCGACGTGTTGCAATGCATGGATGCGCGCGGCTCCTGTTCCGCCATCGAAGCCGCTAAGAGTGATAATATCCGCTCCGGCTTTGGCGATTCCAACCGCAATTGTTCCGATATTTGGAACGACCGGCACCTTCACGGCGACTTTTGCTTGGTCGTTCGCTGTTTTAAGTTCCGCGATCATTTGCGCTAAATCTTCAATCGAATAAATATCATGATTATTCGATGGAGAGATTAAATCCGAACCAATTGTTGCATTGCGGGCTTCCGCAATTTTAGCAGTCACTTTCGAACCAGGGAGGTGACCGCCTTCGCCTGGCTTTGCTCCTTGGCCGATTTTGATTTCTAATAGATTAGAAGAGTTGAGCAATTCGACGTTGACGCCGAAACGACCGGAAGCGATTTGTTGGCCGCGCGTGCGCGGATATTTGCCGAGCATATCTTTAATTTCGCCGCCTTCGCCGTTTAAGCTGATCATATTTAGACGATCAGCTGCCTCAGCATAGGCTCGGAATGCTACTTCATTTTGCGAGCCGAACGACATCGATGCAATAACAAACGGCAAGCTATGGTCGCCGACACTGATATCCACTTTTTCAATAGGGATGTCTTTTTTTGCTTTCTTTAAATCGAGTAAATGGCGAATCGTCGTTGGTGTTTCCGTTTCTAATTCGGTTAATTTTTCCCGATAGCTGTCATATGAAGCTGTTTGAGCCACTTCTCCGATCGCTTTCCAAATGCGAGGGAAGAGATGAAATGTTTTCCCTGGCTTTGCATTTTCGTTTATATAATCTTTAGCACGAGCAATCGCATCTTCTTTTAAAGCAGCAAAATCGTACAATAGTGAATCGGAGCCGAAAAAGTTGACAACTTTGAGTACATCGGCTACTTCATCATGTAAACCGATCGAGGAGAACAATCGGCTATACCCTCGCAATTCATGAATGCCGATCGTTGAAATGACCTTTTCTAGTCCTTTATTGAGTGCGTTGAATAAATTAATAACCGGTTTAATAGAATCTTCTGACGCTACCGTCGCGAACATTAAATACGGGCTAATGACATTGGCGCCTAGTCCGTATGCGACAATGAAATCGTGAAGAGAGCGAATGGCACCGGAGCGAAGCAAAATAGAGCAGTCACGCCGTAAACCATTTTTCGTTAAGGACTGGTCGATCACTGATGTCACTAATAGCGGGTCAATCCATAAATTTCCGTTTTGATGTGCATCGGCATCATCGATCACCAGCAATGTTTTTCCTGATCGAACTGCTTCACATGCCTCAATGGACAGGCGATACAAAGCATCCCGTATGGTTTCATTTGCTGTGAAAGTTGCTGAGATAAAATGAACTAGTTTTTTGGTATCAAATGCATGAACAATTTGATCATATGAAGGATGATTTAGAATATCAGCGCATTCATATCCAAGTTTTCCCTCAATTAAAATTGGAGAAACGAGCTCTATTACATAGGACGGTTCTTGTGTTTCAAATAGCGGCGGTCGTTTGCCAATAACTGTTCGTGTCGAGAAATGCTCCGTTTCGCGATCGCGATCGATCGCTGGATTAGTGACAACAGCAACGCTTTCCTTAATAAAATCGGCGATATTTTTTCGATTTGGATTAATGGCGGCAAGAGGAGCGTCATGACCGAGCGAACGGATTGGCTCGGCTCCTTTTTCTGCCATCTGTTCGAGAAGCTGAATATGCTCACGATCCCAACCGAAAGCGGCATATTGTCCGTTATGGACTTTCGTTGGAGCTAGGGCCACCACATGCTTTTCTAAAGCAGGGGGATCTAGACGTTTACGAAAATTCGTGATATCGAATCGCTTTGAAAAACGTGTATATACCTCTTCCTGGAATTCGCCATATTCAAATACCCGAATCTGTTCATTATTGTTCCATTTCAAGCCAATTTTTTCCCCAGGTGCTAGCGGTTTTGGGTCTCCTGTATATTCGCTTGCAGGAATTATGCCTGGTTCAGACGAAAAAATGAAGCGATGTTCTGTTTCTAGCTTCCAAAGCGGCCGCAGTCCTAATGCATCAACACTAAAGACAGCTTCATCTCCATAGCGAGAAATAATGCCTGCGGGACCTTGGGCAAAATGTCCCCACGCTTCGCGGATGTATGCGTACAAATCTTGCAGGTGTCCCGGGTACGCTTTAATTTCATTAATAATCGGAGGGAATAGTATATCCATTGCTTCAAATAAGCTATATCCATGGCGACAAATAAGCGTTTCCATTGTACGGCTTAAATCTTGCGAGTCGCTCCCGCCATTAGTGAGAGGAACATCAATCATTGCCGCCTCATCGCGAAGTTTGGCGATAGTATTAATTTCTCCATTATGTCCCAAAACACTAAAAGGCTGTACGCGGAAAAAATTTGATAGCGTATTCGTTGAATAACGGTTGTGTCCCAATGTCATGGTGGAAGCAACGAGCGGATTCGCCAGATCGTGGTAATACTTTGGCAAAATATCTCCTGCTCCCATGACTTTATAAACAACATGGAAATTGCTCAAAGAAGCGACATGGACATTTTCATCTTGTTCAATTTCAATGAGCAGATTAAAAAGACGTTGAGCTAACTGAGCATCGTCAGAAGGCAAAAGAGCTACTTGCCAAAAAACAGGCTCTTGGCGCAAAGCGATCGGTCCTAGTGCGTGTGAAGACGTCACGCGATCGGATTCGAAAACGAGCAAGAAGCCAGACTGTTTAAATAATTGTTGAATAGTCATTTTTGTTTGTTCTACATTCGTGGAACGGCTAATAAAAATATGGCCGACGATAAAATTGCGATTGTTCGCAATTTCAGGGTTTTGACCAGCATTAGCTAACTTCTCCATCCAAAGGGTTCTTGGGATGTCGATGTGAATGCCGACCCCATCGCCTTCTCCGTTAATAAACCCAGCGCGATGATTCATTTTAACGAGCGCTTCAATGCAAGTCATGATATTTTCCCGCGTTGGGATGCGCCGTTTTTCAATAGCAGAAACAATGCCACAGGCATCGTGTTCTTCTTGATGAAAATCTCTAAAAAGGCTCGGATTCCAACGTTGTTTCATCCAGGTGGCTTAAAAGCGGAAAATCCCGCTTTTTGCCTTTCACCTCCTGATCACAATGTTCTATAACAAAAATATAAAATAACAGTCTGTAGATAAAAAATTTTCAGAATTTGTAGTTTATGTTATCATGTTCAAGAGGTGAAATCAATTATTTATTCACTTTTTTGGATATAGCATTCATTACCAATAATATACACAGAAAAACAATTGTAAGCGTTTCCAATATATTCTTCAAAACAACCAGAGAAGGATTCTCTGGTTGTTTGTATAATTATTCAACCGCGAGTGATTTAAATGCATTTTCTACGGCTTTGAGCGTATATTGAATATCCTCTTCTGTATGAGCGATGGTAATAAACCATGCTTCATATTTGGAAGGAGCAAGATTCACCCCTTGCTTCAGCATTAATTTGAAGAATTTGGCGAACATGTCTCCATCTGTCTGCTGCGCTTGTTCATAATTTTCTACTTTTTGCGTTGTGAAGTAGAGGGTGAGTGCTCCTTTTAGGCGATTAATCATAATTGGAATGCCGTATGTTTTCGCGTGGGTGAGAATGCCTTCTTCTAACATGGCTCCGAGTCGATCCAGATGCTCATAAACTCCTTTTTGCTGCAATACTTCTAAGCAGGCGATTCCCGCGAGAATAGAAGCAGGGTTTCCAGCCATTGTTCCCGCTTGATATGCTGGACCGAGCGGCGCGACTTGTTCCATAATGTCTTTGCGACCGCCGTATGCCCCGATTGGAAGACCGCCGCCAATAATCTTTCCGAGTGCAGTTAAATCGGGCTCGATACCTAATAAATTTTGCGCTCCTCCGTACATGAAGCGAAATGCCGTAATCACCTCGTCATAAATGACGAGCGCCCCCGCTTGATGAGCCACTTCATTAACCGCTTCAAGAAATCCAGGCTTTGGTTCAACGATGCCGAAGTTTCCGACAATCGGCTCAACGAGAACGGCTGCAATTTGCTCTCCCCATTTTTCCATCGCTTGTTTAAACGAATCGATATCGTTAAATGGGACTGTAATCACTTCTTGTGCAATGCTTTTCGGTATCCCGGCAGAGTCTGGCGTTCCTAGCGTGGAAGGGCCTGAACCGGCAGCGACGAGAACAAGGTCGGAATGTCCATGATAGCAGCCGGCAAATTTTAAAATTTTATCTCTTCCCGTGTAGGCGCGCGCAACGCGAATTGTCGTCATCACTGCTTCAGTTCCGGAATTGACAAAGCGTACCTTTTCTAATGAAGGAATGGCCTCTTTCAACATTTTGGCAAATGTAATTTCATAAGGAGTTGGTGTTCCGTATAACACCCCGTTTTCCGCAGCGCGCTGAATCGCTTTTGTAATATGCGGATGGGCGTGTCCTGTAATAATAGGTCCGTATGCTGCTAAGTAGTCAATGTATTTATTGCCATCCACGTCCCAAAAATAAGCGCCTTGTGCACGTTCCATCACGACAGGGGCACCTCCGCCGACCGCTTTATATGAGCGGGAAGGGCTGTTCACGCCGCCGACGATATGTTCAAGCGCTTCTTTATATAGTTGTTCAGATTTGGTAAATTGCATGCTTAAAGCCTCCTATGCAAGTTTTTTGCCGCTTTTTATTTTAGCATAAGCATATTTAGCGTGGCGGCCAACCCAATAAAAACTAGAAAAAAGTCTTTATTTATAGCCTTCTTGCCTTCAACAGCAGGAGCATGCTTGTCAACGGCTCTTATACTGCAAATGATTTGCGTCTCATCCATGTTTTGTTCGGAAGTGCGGAAAAAAGTTTGCATTTCTTCCTATTTGGTAAGCTTTTGGTAAGCTGATATGCCTGCATATGTCTGTTGGAGTAAAATAATGGAATATCGTCATGGTATAAGCATACAATTTGTTTCCCATTTTCACTTTCGCTAAACTATGCTTATGTGGAGGTAGAACAAGATGGTTAATGCAATCGAAGTAGAAAAACTGCGAAAAGAATTCAAATCTTACTCTAGCCGTTCCGGTTTAATGGGGGCGTTTCGTGACTTGTTCACGAGAAACTATAAAACGATTCGTGCGGTCAACGATATTTCATTTACCGTTAAGCAAGGAGAGATGGTCGGATATATCGGTGAAAATGGTGCAGGAAAATCAACGACTATAAAAATGCTGACGGGGATTTTAACGCCGACTTCAGGGAAAGTGCTCGTAAATGGAATGAATCCGCATAAAGAGCGAGAAACGTTTGTACAAACGATCGGCGTTGTATTTGGACAACGATCGCAACTATGGTGGGATATTGCGGTGCAAGAGTCATTCCGCTTGCTAAAAAAAGTGTATCGTGTATCCGATCAGGATTATAAAGAGCACATGGGGCATGTCATTGAAACATTGGATATTGGCCCGCTTTTAGACAAACCAGTTCGTAAATTGTCGCTCGGCCAGCGGATGCGCTGTGAGCTCGCCGCCGCTCTTATTCATAATCCGCCGCTTTTATTTTTGGATGAGCCGACAATTGGGTTAGATGTGCTAGTTAAACTAAAAATCCGTGAGTTTTTAAAAGAGATTAATCAAAAATACAATACAACAATCTTGCTAACAACACACGATATTTCTGATATCGAAGCGCTATGCGAACGCGTCATTATGCTCGATGAAGGAAAAATTATTTATGACGGATCGCTTCAGCATTTAAAGGAAAATTGGGGCGAGGGAAAACAAATTCAGTTTACTTTTTCTAAAGAGGTAACAGATGGGGAATTAGGCGCTCTTACTAGCGATTTGCAAGTAGAATGGCGTAAAGGGGAGCAAGCGAACAGTTGGGTTGCTCATGTCGCGCCAGCATCTATATCGGATGTAATTAATCGCGTTGTGACTCGTTACGAAATTCAGGATATCAACATCCACGAAATTGCGACGGAAGAAATTATTCGTAACATTTACGAAGAAGGTGCTGTGCATGGATAAATATATGGAGATGATCCGCATTCGTTTTTTAATGATGCTTGCTTACCGAACGAATTACTATACCGGCATCCTGATTTACTGTATTAATATCGGAGCTTATTACTTTCTTTGGTCAGCTATTTATAGCGGAAAATCGTCAATTCAAGGGATGTCGATCGAACAAATGACGACATATGTGGCGGTTTCATGGATGGCGCGGGCATTTTATTTTAATAACATTGATCGCGAAATCGCAATGGAGATTAAAGAAGGAAAAGTGGCAACCGAACTGATTCGTCCTTATAGCTATTTAGGCATGAAAACAATGCAAGGATTGGGAGAGGGAATTTTCCGCTTATTGTTTCTTTCTCTCCCTGGTGTTGTGGTTACAGCCCTTCTTTTTCCGCTCCATTTTTCAATGAATATTACAACATGGATGTATTTTATACTATCCATTACGCTGAGTTTTATCATTAACTCTGAGTTGAATTTGCTGGCAGGGGTCGTGACGTTTTTTACTTTGAACAATGAAGGATTATTGCGTGCGAAACGGTTTATTATTGATTTGTTTTCTGGCTTGATTTTGCCGATTAGCTTTTATCCTGATTGGGCACAGCAGGCAATGAAATATTTTCCGTTTCAAGGAATTAGTTATATCCCGAGTATGATTTTTACCGAAAGCTTTCAAGGGCAAGCGATTATAAATGGACTAATGTTTCAACTCATTTGGAGCGTCATTTTATTAATCCCGATTCAAGTTTTGTGGAAGCTCGCTAAAAAGCAGCTTGTTATTCAAGGGGGATGAGAGCGTGTTTTATGTCTCTGTCTTTTTTCAATATATGGGGCAATATATGAAAACGAAATTGCAATATCGGGCTGATTTGTTTGTCGAGTTTATTTCAGATTTGATGTTTCAGGCGGTCAATTTAATTTTTATTCTTGTTATTTTTGGTCATACGAGTCTACTGCACGGGTGGACAAGGGATGAAATGATTTTTATTTATGGCTTTTTTTTAGTGCCGTTTGCGCTATTCGGTGCCTTTTTTAACATTTGGGATTTTAATGAGCGGTACATTGTGCGCGGGGAGTTGGATCGTGTTTTAACGCGTCCGGTCCATAGCTTGTTCCAAATCGTGTTAGAACGAATGGAGCTCGAGTCGCTGCTCGGCGGGGTAACAGGAATCATAATCATGATGTATGCAGGCTCACGTCTGCATTTAGAGCTCCACTGGTATGATTTATTTGTTTTTATTTTGTTTGTTGTAGGCGGCATGCTTGTGTACGCCGGCGTTTTTATTTCTCTAGCGACGGTCAGTTTTTGGTCGGATGCTAGAAGCTCTATCATGCCAATGATGTATAACATTAGTAACTATGGTCGTTATCCGATTGATATTTATAATCGCGTGATTCGCTATGTACTAACGTGGGTGCTTCCGTTTGCCTTTGTAGGGGTGTATCCATCCGCTTATTTTCTAGGTAAGAAGGAATGGTATATTTATTCGTTTCTGACTCCCGTTGTAGGTATTGTTTTTTTCGTGCTGGCTGTTTTTTTGTGGAACGCAGGTGTTAAACGTTACCGGGGAGCAGGAAATTAAAAAGGCAGGAAGGTAAGGTTCCTGCCTTTTTACGTACAAAGAGAAAATAGTATAGTCAATAACTCATGCCGTAAAAGCGCTGAATGGTGATTTGCATTTGTTGACTACACAAAATGCGCATGCATCTATTTTCAAACAAATTGTGCGTGAACAGAGAACATCATATTTAGATGTGACCATATGAACCTCCCCACCTACACTTCGCTTAGAGGTGGGAGACTTCTCGACGGATTATGTTAAACTTGTATGTCTCGGTCTTTTCTTATTTGCTAGTGGTTAAGTCAATTTTGTGGATTATACTTGCATTTTTGTACATATCATTAAAGCAAGCGGTAGAAGTATAAGTACAAAATTCACAATATGCGCCTTTTGTTTTTCATATGTATCGCTGCAAATGAGGTGGTGGCACTGCTGCTAGTAGGACTAGTTGTGATTGTTATGTTAGCCAGTATTATTTCATTTTGGACGACACAGACGAGAGGGAGACAATATATCTCAATTGAGAATCTTTTTACACTGATGCTACTTTATTTAACAATGATGATTGGATTTGGATTAATATATGCATGGATGGAAATGAATGGATACGAAGCGTTTGTTAAAAGCTTAGGTCGTACTAATGGGGAATTTGTACATATTTTACACGACAGTCTATATTTTAGTGCAATTACGCTATTATCGGTGGGTTACGGTGATATTATTCCAATCGGGACGGGGCGATGGATTGCTATGCTCGAAGCTTTACTTGGATATATTATTCCGGCTGCTTTTGTTGCCCGGTTTGTGATGGATTCGAACGAAAAGTGAACGTTGCAATTGTTTTTTCTTTTCGTTACGCTAAAGTCAGGAATTTGAATGTTGGAGGGAAAGAAATGTCTATTGAAGTTGGACAACTTGCGCCTGATTTTACATTGTTGGCTAGCAATGGAGAAATGGTCTCACTTTCTGATTTTCGCGGAAAATATGTCATATTGTATTTTTACCCGAAGGACATGACACCGGGCTGTACAACGGAAGCATGTGATTTCCGAGATTATCATGCTCGATTTAGCGATTTAAATGTGGTCATTTTAGGAGTAAGCACAGACCCGATAGAAAGACATCAAAAATTTATCGAGAAATACGAACTTCCATTTTTATTGTTGTCCGATACCGAGCATGAAGTGGCAGAAAAATATGGAGTTTGGAAGTTGAAGAAAAATTTTGGGAAAGAATATATGGGAATTGAACGTTCTACTTTTGTAATCGATAAAGAAGGAAAACTTTTAAAAGAGTGGCGTAATGTTAAAGTAAAAGGTCATGTGGAAGAAGCGCTGGAATATATAAATAATTTTGTGAATGCTAGGTAAACGTCTATGCAAAAATAATGAAAATGGAATATGTTGATGATGTAGGGCATACCTCCTCAAATGCAATAAGTTTCGTGCGGAAAATCATTCCGCACGTTTTTTATGTAAAAAAATCGAGTAAAATCATATATTAATGATAGGGAATATTGACAAAATGTATAAAATAAAGGTAGACTAATTATAAAAATTATAAAGTAATAATGATGATGTATAAAATTTTGTGTAAAGCATTTTACTAGAGCAAAATAAAAAAGGTAGGGTATTCTCTGATTGAACCCAAACATTCCAGAGAAAGGAGAACCCTACCTATGTCTAAAAGTATACCGAATGTCGACTGGGCAAATCAACTGGAAAGTGTCATTCGTCAGTTTATAAAGGAAAAATTAGAACTGATCATGCGGGAAGAAATTAAAAATTTCCTCGAAATGGAACAAGCCGGAACGTCGAATATGAGAAACGGCTACTATCAACGAAATTTAGATACGCAATATGGCCGGATTGAGGGTCTTTTGGTCCCTAGAGACCGAAACGGA
>NZ_JHVN01000006.1 GCF_000620165.1 Anoxybacillus tepidamans PS2 | reverse complement strand
CGCTGTAGGACTCGTACTAATTTTCGCAAGGAATCAATAGCAAAATAGGTTTTCAAAAAGAAACATTTCAACAACGATTTTTTCGACACTGGTGGCCTTCCTGTCACATACGGTGTTTCTGGTAACGACAGAGAGTCAATATATCGAAATAAGGATGCTAAAAGTGGATCGATTTCATAAGACCATGCATGTTCGCTGTTCAAATTGGAAATCATGATAGTGTCCACCCCTTGGAGAGTTGTTTTTTTGGTCACTGTATATGATTTCCAAGGTGGTGGATTTTTTATGTGCATTTATGCATTCGTTATGCGTTTTGTAACACGTTCAAAACATTGAATAGATTTTTATTGAACTACTCTCACTTGGCCTTGCATGAAATAGGAGATTCCTGCGAACACCAATGTATCCGTCGGTTTTTAAGCAGGCTCTACCCGTCGTTCCAACGGTGAAATGACAACGAATCTTGTAAGTTCGTTCTCACCGCATGTTCGACTGAGCTTGATTTTCGCTTCTTCGATCCGTGCAGGGACGATGGAACGTTGAAGATTTTACGTGACAGACGATGTTCCTGTCACACCCCCGATCTCCAGTTTTGTAAGAACGACTTACAAGCATAGAATAGAACGTGTATTCCTGTTATTCAACCACTTTGGCTTAGGCCAACCGACATTCATCTCCTATCTACTCATAGGGCCCATGCCTTTCCTATTCGTTTAGATGGGAGTCTTCTGTCGGGAAATGATAAATTATTTAACCGCCTTAAAAGGAAGGGATTCAAATGGGGTATATTTTTGATCAAGGCCAATTTGTAGATGAATCAAACGCAGTCATTAGTGTGCGAAATAAAGCATTCAATTATGGATTAGGTTGTTTAGAAGGAATTAGGGCGTTTTGGAACGAAGAGCATCATCAATTATATGTTTTTCGATTATTGGATCATTATCAACGCTTTTTTCAATCCGGAAAATCCTTACATATTGATATTCCATATTCTCCCCTTCAATTGGCTCAATGGACTATTCAATTGTTGCGATTGAACGCTGTACGAGAAGACACTTATATTCGCCCGATTTGTTTTAAAGGAGCTAATACTCTCCATCCGGATTTAACTAACTCCTATAATCGAGTTATAATTTACTGTGCAAAAACCGCATTCATCCCAAACAAAGCGTTAAAAGTTTGCATCACTTCTTGGGAGAGGATTGCGAGCAATATGATACCTCCACAAACGAAATCAACTGGGGGATATTTGAACTCGGCATTAGCCTCGGCGGAAGCTAATTTAAACGGTTTTGATGAAGCTATTTTTTTAACAGCTGAAGGCAATGTGAGCGAAGGAGCTAAGGAAAATATCTTTATTGTAAAAAATAATCAACTAATTACACCACCTGTTTCAGATGACATAGTTGCTGGTATTACACGGAATACAGTCATGGTTTTAGCGAAAAATATATTGCGTATACCGGTTAAGGAACAGAGTATATCGAGGGTTGAACTTTATTCAGCTGATGAAGTATTTTTTACCGGAACAGCGATTGGCGTAAAAGCTGTCGTCGAGATAGATCGTAGAACGATTGGTTTTGGCCAAGAAGGACCAATCACGAAACAGATACGCAACTTGTATAATCAGATTGTAAGAGGAAATCATCCTGACTATTTATCATACTGTACGCCAGTCTATGAATTATAACTTTTTCCAATACTATTCTGAGCAGCCTTCAATTTTCATGGCAAAGTTCCGCGCACTATCAACAACAGCAATTTTATCCAATCGGTTGCTTCGTTTTTTTTAGACAAACAAAATAAGCCTCCTTCCATGCCTAATAACATGAAAGAAGGCATTATTTCCCATCATTAATGGAATCTCTTTTATACTTTCTTCACTATTTGAAAATATTCTTCAAGCGTAATGCCTTTCTCAAAAATGACTTTTGCGGCTTTTTTGCCGACATACCGCAAATGCCATGGTTCGTATTCGTATCCGGTGACCGCTTCCTTTCCTTTCGGATAGCGAATAATAAAACCGTACTCATGAGCATGGGATGCTACCCATTTTCCTTCCTTTGTATCACCGAATGCGGCCGTTAGTCCGCCTTTAGTACTTGTGCTTGAAATATCCATGGCTAGCCCTGTTTGGTGTTCGCTCTGTCCCGGAATAGCTACGGCGTGGACGGCTTTCTCTTTTCCGTTTTTCTTTACTTCTTCATCAAATAACACCTTTTGCCGTTCGTACGAACGATAACCAGACACCGCTACGAGCTGAATACCTGCCTGACGCGCTGCTGCGAACAACTGTTCAAGCGCTTTTGCGGCTTCTAAGCGCATATGCCGTTTTTCGACATTTGTTTCGGAAAACGAGAATGGCACATTAGGTGTAACAAGATCGCTAGGTTTATAAGAAGACGGCAAGCTTTGCTCTTTGTTAACCAACGCTAAAATATTAGCCGGGTTCATGATGACTTTCATTCCATTTTGCACCTTTACTACATTCCAATACTTCGACTCCAACAATAAATCCGGATCGATTGCCTCGTTCGTTCCTTGCTCGTGATTGTTTGACTGTTGCGGCACATTTGCCTGCTCATGTGCCGATTGCTCATTAGAAGGCTGATTGGGTGTCTGTTTCACAGGCGATTCTTTCGGCTGTGAATCCTGCTGGGTTGCACAACTACTTAAAAAACAAGCAGCAGTTATTAAGATCAATATCTTTTTCATCATGTTCCACCTTACTTTTAAGGGCTTCTGGCTTATATAGGTGAACTCGCTTTAAACGCGAATGGCAGCTTCCAAAGCCACTTCAATCATTTCATTAAAAGTCGTTTGCCGCTCTTGCGCTGTTGTTTCTTCGCCCGTTAAAATGTGGTCACTTACTGTCAATACTGAAAGTGCTTTGCGGCCAAATTTGGCTGCTAACGTATAGAGAGCAGCTGTTTCCATTTCCACTGCCAACACACCATAACGCGCCCATTTTTCGAACTCTGCGTTTTCATTGTAGAACATATCGGCTGTAAATACGTTCCCTACTTTTAGATGCAATCCTTTCTCGATACCCGCCTCATAAGCCGTGCGCAGCAAGTCGAAATTTGCCGTCGGTGCGTAATCAACCCCACCAAACGTGATGCGATTCATTTGCGAATCTGTCGAAGCGCTCATCGCTAAAATCACATCGCGCACTTTTACGTCTTTTTGGATCGCGCCGCATGTTCCAACACGGATCAACGTCTGAACATCATAGCTTTGTATCAATTCGTTTACATAAATTGAAATTGATGGAACTCCCATCCCTGTTCCTTGCACAGAAATACGATGCCCCTTATATGTACCGGTAAAGCCTAACATGCCGCGTACACGGTTGTAGCAAGTGGCTCCTTCTAAAAATGTTTCTGCGATATATTGAGCTCGAAGCGGATCGCCCGGCAATAAAATTTTATCAGCAATTTCATGTTCTTTTGCCTCGATGTGAGTACTCATCGTATGTCCTCCTTAACAAACAAAGTATTGTGTCACTCAACCATTGTACACTCTTTGGCGTATATATACAACGAAAAGAGCTAACAAAATACAAAACAGCAAAACGAGGTACAACCCGCAAATGAAGTGCTCACTCGATATCGTTCAGCTCTTAAAAAAATTTTAAAGGGAGAGTTCTCTCCCTTTATTACGATGTTTTCGAATGATAATGGCGGTCTTGCCGTTTTTTTGCTAAATACTCCTCTTTAATGTATAGTACCTTTTTATCTTCGCTTGTTGTATATTTTTTCTCCCTTTTACCATTTTGCACAATCAAAACGCTTATAAATGCGTAAATCGGCAGCAAAAGCTGCACCGCTCCTAAATATACGTAAAAAAATTGCTTACCGTGGAATAATGTAGGCGATTTGCTTAATATGCAATATGAGTAAGTGATGGCTGCGCTAATTATAAGCACATTGACGGCATGCAAAAATGCAAGTTTTTTACGTCGGTTGAATTTTCGCTCTAACTCCGCTTTTGTGTATAATCCTCCTACCGTTAATGCGACAGCGAGAAATAGAGAAACGATTAATGCCGCCATGCCTATATCCCCTTCCTATTTGGAATCGCTCATTTTCAAAAAATCTCCACCGATAACAAAAAACAAGCAGCGTATACTAATAGGCGACAAACTTATAAGGAGGCAAAATGATGGGTAAAAAACACCGCAATCGGATCAACGGACAGAAAAAGAATAACCATATACCAAAAGAAGCATTGATTGCAGAGGAAGCGGCCCATGAAAAAGAATATTCTGCAACAGGCCGGAAAAACGGGCCGGGAAATCACGACAATCCGGAACATTGACCCTATTCGAATCGATTCATAACTAAAAAACAACCCCTTGCTGAACACAAGGGGTTGTTTTTTAGGAAGAAGAATCGACTTCATCAAATGATAATGTTACTACTTTCGTATATTCTCCGCGAGCCACTTCTTCCTTCGAAGCTTTCTGTCGCAATTCTTCATCATCATCTATTCCCGGCGCGATCGTTGGAGATTCCAGTTCTTTACGCAAATGCTCGCCCCCTTTCTTTTTCTATCCATTCCCTTGTGCGAACGAAACTATTCGATTTTTTTTATTGTATCATACTTCGCACAAAAATAAAACTGACTATTTAGAATTTTTAAAATTTTTTAGCGGACATGAACACGATTAATTTTTTTCCATCCTTCCGAGCAAAGCTTATAATAGGTTTGCCCATAAATTCCTTCATCAATAAGCACCACATCTCCCGTTCCAACATAGCGTGCTTTATAATCTTTCGGCAACAAATCAGACACATTAAACGTACGATAAATGCTCGCTAATGCTTCATCGTGCGTTGTCGCATTGACGGTCAATCGATATACTGGTTCATATCCTTTCGAGAGCCCGAATCGCGGTGTTTGAAAAAGCGTCGCATCATATGCTTGCTGTGTTTTTAACATTTTTTTTACGAAAAGCCGAACCATTGGCATCCTCTCCCTTAATCTCTTTTATCCAAAATATTTGCTATTTTTGTTGTCGATTCCTTTAGCAAAATAACAGTTGTTTTGTCGAACAAAAAAAGATTGGGCATAAAGCCCAACCTTTAACAATGTGTTGCAATAACCCGAGATAATTTTTCAGGCAATTGCGGAATATCCGCTTTTGTCGCACGGAAGCGAATGTATGATTCATCTAGATCCAATGCTTCCGCTAATAAACTTCCCAATCCGCGCACGCGGCGGTCAATTTGCATTCTCACTTCCGTTTCCTCTTTAGAAGTAGATACAAATACAATTTCTACTTCATCAAGCTTCCCGCGAAACGTTCCGCTTTTCGGCACATATTCAAATTCTTGCACAAATGGAAGACGTTGAGCGCCGCTTGCTTTTTTGCATTCCGCCTCGCGAAGACGAAAGCCAAGTCGCTCCATAGCTGCCAATACAGCGTTCATGACCGGTGTCGGTTCGACGCGAATATAGTCTTGATCGGTCGGATCAAGCGCCTGCTTAATATCGAGCCCTGTATGCAGCCACACCTTTGTTTTTCCAACAGAAATCGGCGTGTCAATAGGGAGAGTAAAACGGAACGGAATGTGTCGTTTTTCATGAATACCAATCACAAATTTATCGGTAATTTTCCATTTCCCGATTAAAGCGTGACTGGTCGTTTTTCGGTCATCAACCTCAACTGTATACGTAGCATAAAGCGATACATAAATATGATCAATCTCTTGTTCAATATGTCCGCCGGTAATTTCAACGACTCCCTCTACTTCATCCCCAATCATGAGCCGCTCGGAAACGAGCTTTGCATCTACCTTAGCAGCACCGATTCCGATGCTTGCTAACATTTTATGAAACAACGACATCTTTTTTCATTCCCTTCTTTTCGAGCACCTGATCGATATCTCTCACTAACTCGCCAATATTGCGATACGGCGGAGAAATTTGCAACATTTTGCGCAAAATCGACCGGGCGCCATCCGATAATTCCAACTCCTCTTCCCAACTTTTTTCCTCGTCCGTTGTCGGTTCATACGAAGAATACAACAAAAACAGCAAGAAATGCCCTAGCGCGTAAATGTCGCTTTTTATATCAATTTGTCGGCGCAGCTTTTTTTCCAATATATACGATTCGATCTTAGAGTCTCGTTCATGCAGAAAACGCGCGAGCCCAAAATCGATGATGCACACTCCTGTGTCCCTCAATAAAATATTCGGAATGCGCAAATCCCGATGAACGATCCCTGCTTGGTGAATATGTTCAACAACTATTAACACTTCTCTTAATAATAAAAATGCCTCTTCTTCAGTATATGTTTTCCCTTGTTCAAAAATAAGCGATTCCACCGTATCGCCGTCCATATACTCCATCACAAGATGGAGCGCTTTACGCTCTGTAAATGTTTCATAAAGCGCAGGGATTTGCGGATGATCAAGCCGTCTTAAAATACGTGCTTCTCTCTCAAACGATTTTCTTCTTGTTTTCCGCTTTATCGCTCTCATCCGCTTGATAACGACAAGCTTATTTGTGTGCAGATCATTGGCTAAATAAGCAATACCGTAGCTTCCCATGCCAAGCTTGCGCACAATTTGGTAGCGACCATCGCGCAAAATGGTTCCTTCCTTATAGCTCCGCTCGAATAATCGCTCAATAATCAGTCGAAAATAGGAAAAACGCATAATTAGCTACCAAAGAAGCTTGAAAAAAAGCTCCCGCTATGATGCTTCTTTTTATAATGCCCGTGTCCATAATGCGAAGGATGGATGTGTTTAGAATATTTCGGATAATGGTCGCTGCTTGAATAGTGCGGTTTATGATAATGATGGTGCGAAAGCTTTTCCTTAATAATCGCCTTTATAATTTTTTTCAACATGCTCATCGCTCCTTTTCCGATAACTTACTTAATATATACGGAAAACAACCATCAAGGTTTCAAAAATTTCTATGAGGAGATCTATGCATGAACATTCTTGAGCGTCTTATATCCCATCTTTCCCATCCGATTCAGTCACTATATCGGCGTTGGCTGTATCGTGAATCGATCTCAGTTATTTCTCCTGACATATTAGCTCGGCTTTGCAGACAATGGGGGCACTATGAAAAAAAGCATACGCTTACCGATGAAGAGCGGAACATGATTATATCCATTCGAAAGCAAACCGCTAAAGCCAACCGCGACAATGTGACGCGGACGGAAGCCTATTTTTCTTTTTTTCAACGCTGTCCTGAAGTACATTGGGCGTTTTTAGCCCATCTCGTCTCACGCAACGGCGGTTGGAATATGACTGATTTAAAAGGAGACATAATCCCATCGGTTATTGGCGACAAGCAAACCAGATCTCTTTTTCTCTTTTTAGAACGGGCGAACGCTTTAATTTTTCATGATGCCTATCCACAGCTGCTTTTGTATGAAGAAAGCAAACGGCGAAAGAAAAAGTTATTCCATTTGTTGCCTTTTTTTGCCGTCTCTTTGTTCATGAGACCGATTTGGAACCAATTTTACGAAACAAATGATAGTCTGTTGTTGACAGTAGCTCTCATTATCAACGAACAGCAGTATATTCAGAAGCGCGTCGTTGAAAACCCATTTTATCAAGAGCACGTCATTGCTCATTTTCCGTTTTTATTGCAGCAGTGGCTTGGGTTTAACGACGTGATCATTCCTTACGAAAAACAGGCTCGAATTCATCTCGCTGGAATCACCGTCCGCGACTTTGCCGATGTCTATCATCGCATCCATATCGGAAAAGCACTTTATGGCATGTTGCTGTCTGAAAAACGCATTTTTCAGGGAGCATACCACTTTGCCAGCCGTACGAACCACACCGGATCACGCGCTGACTTTTGGCCGCACCTTTTTTCCGCAACGAAGCCAGAGAATATGTCACGCATATATAGCCCCGAGCTTCGCAATGCCTGGCCGCACGTTGCCCATCGTTTTCCCGACGAGAGTGATTGGTTTAACGATACGGCCATTTTAAACGAATTGGAGCGAATCCCTATCTTGTTTAATCCCGATATTACCCCTCATTATGAGCGCAATCTCAAAAAATTGAGTGCAATCGCTCGAGCAACCAACTAAAAAACGACGAGACTCTCTCGTCGTTCCATCTTTCTATTCATCCTCATCTAACTCTTCATCAATAATGCATTTTTCAATTAGATAGTCGAATGTAATGTCAGCAATCTCCTCTAGTTCAATTTGCGATGGGACAAAACCGCGGCGAACGAGTTCATTGTAAAAAAACTCGGCAATTTCTTCCGTATCAATGACGACCTCGATTTCTCTCATTATATCGCCCCCTTTGTATTGTTGTATGTGAGGAAGTTCCGGTTTATGTCAAAAGAATTTTTTCATCGGTATGTATGCAAAAAAAGAATCGTTCATACATTAGAAATAGCAAAACGAGGGAGGGATTGCCGTGAATCACATCGATAAAATCATTGATACGATCATGGAGACAGTCACCAACAGCCTATTTATCGCTATCATTTGTTTCGGTATGCCTTATTTTTTCTATGTGTTGGCACAATTTTTAAGAGGGTGAATTTTTCTGTTGGACAAGCTTTTGCAAATTCGTTACTGTCATTTCCATCATCTGCTTGTATTGTTCGTCGCCGAACCATTCATATAAACGGCGGTAATCGTTATACATATCTAAAAGCTGATCGATCGATTCATCGTTAGTTGACTGTGGTGGAAGCAACAACTGGGCAGTACGCGGTTGATGCTCGCCAATATACCCGAGCAATGTAAGATCCTGCAAAACAACGATCGACGTTTCTTCTGAAGACGCGATGGACATCACGTCCTCGACATTTGCTTCGATTTCTAGTCCATCCGTCAATCGCTTTAATTCATAGATAATATCTTCCCATCCCTCATCCTGGTAGCGGTATATTTCTGTACGCACCCCAATAATTTTGAACACATCGTTTTCATAGCTTTGCACATAGACAAGCTCTCCGAGGAAATACGGCAGTTCAATTTCAATTTCTTCCGCAATCCATACATCCCCTGAAAATTCCGATAATAATATTAATGATTGTTCCATAAACAAACTTTCGCTATGATTCACTTCATACAAAAACACGCCGTCTACATGCTGAACATCTGTAATAGTTCCTACCGTTCCGTACAATGTGTTGACAACAATATCGCCTACCGCAAATTTCGGGGTTTTCACTACTTTTCCCCTCCCTTCAAAATGATCTGATAGTAAATTATATGCAAATAGAAACAAGTGGACACTCATAAGTAAAGGAATATGCGGAAATCCAATGTTTTACATAAAAAAAGAGCGGGCTTGCTTGAGCTTACGCTTCCTGCAAAAACCGCTCCCATACTTCATCGAACACAGTCATGCTGTCTAAATAATCTGCATTCATCTCCAAATAACGGCTGATCTCATCATAATCAGCCGATGTTTTCGGGAAGCTGTGGTCATAATACACGCCGTTAGCTAACCGAACAAACGGATCCTCTTTCTTACCATCGCGAAATTTAAGCAAATATCGATAGAACGAACGCGTCATCTCTTTCTCATCCTCTTTCGTTAAACTCTGTTGTTTGTCATTGTAATCCGTTTTTTTATATTTGTGAAGATCTTTTATTTGAAATAATTGCGTTTTAATCGTCGCGGCTCGTTCATGAGTTCCTCGTACGTAATCGTTCTGGCTAAACGCGATGTATCAATGAGAAAAAGCTGATCTTCAATCGCTTCGACCACTTCTTCCTCTTGGTACACCATTTGGCACTCGGCACATGAAACACTCGGGGTATTTGTTATTTCAATTGCTCGTAAACCGTCAGGCAACTCCCAATACACAGTTTGTTTCGTATCTGTCACTTTGGATGACTCGCACCAAAGACATCGCTTCATTCTCTTTTCATCTCCGCTTCTCCCGTTTTCTTTAACATCGCCTTATATTTTTTCTCTTTCATTTCATCGCGTTTTTCGCGAAAATCTTTTAACGATTTATGGTGCGGATCTGATTCGTACATTTTCCGCCGCTCAATGCGTCCCAATCCTTCAGGGACAATGGAGAATTTCGTTTCATTCATAATGGAAGCGATGCCTGTTGTCGATTGTTTTTCATCAACATCTGGGAAGATTTCTTTAAAATATGCTTCCGCTCTGTTCGGGACATAATCTTTCGGTTCTGGATAAAATGTTATGACTCCTTCATAATTACGCAAAATCACCTTTTCCGGTGATTGGGAGATGAGATAGTTCGGTTGCAGCGCAATTTTTCCTCCGCCCCCTGGAGCATCGACAACAAAAGTTGGTACCGCATAGCCAGATGTATGACCGCGCAATCCCTCAATAATCTCGAGCCCCTTTGATACAGGAGCACGGAAATGGCTAATTCCCTCCGATAAATCGCACTGATAAATATAGTACGGACGAACACGCATTTTGACGAGATCATGCATCAGTTTTTTCATAATCGGAACGCTGTCATTAATGCCGGACAAAATCACCGCTTGGTTTCCAACCGGCACACCGGCATCCACAAGCATCTCACAAGCCCGCTTGGATTCTTCAGTAATTTCAATGGACGTGTTGAAATGAGTGTTCAACCAAACTGGATGGTATTTTTTTAGTATATTGCATAAATTTTCCGTTATACGCTGTGGAAAAACGACCGGTGCCCTTGTACCGATCCGAATAATTTCAACATGAGGAATGGCGCGCAATTTTTTCAAAATATATTCCAAAATTTGATCATTGACTAATAACGCATCGCCGCCCGACAATAAAACGTCGCGCACTTGCGGGGTTTGCGCAATATATTCGATAGCCACATCCAATTGTTTTTTCGGCACTCCCATTCCGACCTGCCCGGAAAAGCGTCTTCTTGTACAGTAACGGCAATACATCGAACATTGATTCGTAATTAAAAATAGAACGCGGTCTGGATAACGATGTGTTAGTCCCGGTACAGGGGAATCCTCGTCTTCATGAAGCGGATCTTCTAAATCATATTTCGTTTTATACTGCTCTTTCCCCACTGGTACCGACTGCATCCGAATCGGACAACGAGGGTCGTCTGGATTCATTAAAGAAGCATAATAAGGGGTAATATTGAGCGGGATCGTTTTGGCCGAAATTTTGACACCTTCCTCTTCCTCTGGCGTTAAATGAATCACCTTTTTCAAATCATCTAACGTGCGAATCGTATTGGTTAACTGCCAAAGCCAGTCGTTCCACTGCTCCTCTGTCACATCTTTCCAAAGCTCCACTTCCTTCCAATGACGTTTTGGCCGATATAAACTCATAGGTGACAATCCCCCTCTTTATAGTAAAGTTGAATTTGCTGATTTAGCTCTCTCACCATTTTTTCTAGTTGTCTATCAAACGATGCGCCCATAGCGCTTCCCCATCAGATTCAGCCTAAGTCATCCAAAAAGGAATGTAGGCTTTTCTAAAAATGGGAAAGCGCACTAGACGATTGACAAGTCCTTCATCCATATATTCATATCTTCTAAGTCTTCAAAAATGTAACAGTTATTTATTAGCCTGCCGCCGTAGCGGTACCCAAGCTGATGAAAAGCGGCGTTCATACCGTACGATTGAGCGCGGGCAAGCGAATACGAACAAAAAATTCCTTTCATCTTTAGCTCCTGTTCCAAATGGCGCAATAGATGCTTCATCAGCCCATGTTCCCTATGAGCCGGCAATGTTGCACAATCTGTCAGTTCAGCATTATGGTAGACGTCATTGACTTCCGCCGACGCAGCGCTGACAATTTGGCCCTCATGCTCTATGATGTAGAACATCACCTCCTTTTTTAAAATGTTTTCCACGTACGAGAGATCATGCAATGGCGAAGGATAAACAGCAAACACCGAACGATATAGATTTACAAGTGCGGACGCATCGCTTTCTTTCGCCTTTCTCATATGATAACCGTCCGGAAGCGATGGTAAAGAAAGCAACACAGGCTTCGTTTGGACCGATGCAAGCACCTGATCCTCGGTCCATACGTGGCTGCTCATTTTTCTCTCTTGTGTCCAATAATACGTTACAAAATGAGCGTCGCTTCCGTTAAAATATCCTTTAATCCAACCTTCGTATTGAAATCCTTTTTCGATAAACTGCGGGACATGCTCACTTCTCGCTTTGACAATCAGTTTGCTGTAGCTTTTCTGCTTCGCCGCGTTTTTTATATAATCGACAAGCAGCGGAATGTTGCCACGGTAGTCGTCAACGCGCAATCGTTCATTAAAATCATCAAAAACAATAGTAGCGACAAATTGTTCTTCTTGAATGAATTGCTCCATGTCTTCCTTCCTTTCTTTTCAAAAAGAGGCGCTAGTTACCCTTTGTCGATGCCGCACCAATCAGCGATCGCTAAAGCAATGATCTCTGCCGCTTCAAAAACACGATCGACTTCGATGTATTCATTTGGATAATGGGCCACCGCCGTCGTACCTGGTCCAAACACCACTGTTGGCACAGCGCCTGCTTGTGTTAACAATCCTCCATCCGTCCCCCACGGGGCTGCTTCAATGATCGGTTCAGTACCTTTAGCACGCCGGTAAGCGCCAATGATCGTATGCATAAGCGGATGCGTTTCTTCAATCGCACTTGGCAGCCATTGGGCCCCAAACCACTCGAGCTCGACCGGATTCTCTTGAAACCATTCATCCTGTTTGTTCATCATTTCAATCGTTTGTTCCATTTCCCTCTTAGCATGCTCGATTGTTTCATTCGGCGCCACTCCCATGCGCCCTTCTAAAACGACGCAATCAGGCACAGACGAAGGCCATGTTCCTCCTTGAATCGTCCCTATATTGATTGGAATCGGGATCGGAATGTTTTTATAAAGCGGATCTTGAATGCGCGCGTTCCGAACCGCCTCAAGCTGCTGGATGCGATCAAAAACGACCCAAGCCTTCTCAATGGCGCTCACTCCTTCATAGCGCGTACCGCCATGTGCCGACTTCCCGTGAACCGTCAGACGAAACCAGAGAGAACCTTGCTGCTTTGGAAATAGTTTCATATTAGTAGGCTCCGGGATGATGGCTCCATCTGCCCGATATCCCCGCAAAATCGCAGCCAATGTACCGGCTCCACCGCTTTCCTCTTCAATCACGCTTTGAAAAATGACATCGCCCTTTAAACGGATGCCGAGCGATTGCAACGCTTCAATGGCTAATAGAAGCGACACTGTTCCACCTTTCATATCCGAGGCACCGCGACCGTACAATTTTCCGTCTTTTAGCATTCCGCTATACGGGTCTTCTTCCCATTGCTGCATATCTCCCTCAGGTACGACATCGATGTGGCTATTTAAAATGACAGAACGGCCTCCCCCTGTTCCTTTCCAGACAGCGACAATATTCGGGCTATTGGCAAATGTCGCGCGCGATGAGACAAAATAAGGATGATGTTTCATCCTTTCCATCTCTGGCTCCCATATGTCCAGTTCTAGCTGCAATTGGCGGCATTTTTCGATAATAAGCGCTTGAGCTGTTGCTTCGTTTCCTTGCGTGCTTGACTCCTGAACAAGTCTCGTTAACAATTCGATACCATCATTTCGATGTTTTGTTAGCCACTTACGAAGCTGAATCTGCATATCTTCCATTCTTCCACCTCTTTCTACTCGATTCGTTTTAACGTGCGGGCGATGCGTAAAGGAGCACCAGTATGAGAAACAACATCCTCCACATCGTAAGGAGACATGACCTCCGTTAATAGTAGCCCCTGATTTGTCACTTCAATAACAGCTCGGTCAGTGATAATCAAATCTACACAGCGCCGGGCAGTCAATGGCAAAGAACATGCAGTGACAATTTTCGGTTCGCCATCTTTATTGACGTGGCTCATAACAACAATCACCTTTTTTGTTTTTTGTGCAAG
Source organism: Anoxybacillus tepidamans PS2 (assembly GCF_000620165.1). Taxonomy (GTDB): domain Bacteria; phylum Bacillota; class Bacilli; order Bacillales; family Anoxybacillaceae; genus Anoxybacteroides; species Anoxybacteroides tepidamans_A. The sequence continues at coordinate 175,154 of NZ_JHVN01000006.1, read as the reverse complement.
TTCCATTCCTCCACCTACACCGGGAACACGTTTGCCAGGGACCATCCAGTTTGCCAAATCCCCTTTTTCGCTCACTTGTAATCCTCCAAGCACCGTCACATCAATTAATCCTTTGCGAATCATCGCAAAGGCAGTGGCACTATCGAAATAGGAGGCGCCTTTTGTAAGGGTAACAGGATAGCCAGCCGCATTGCAAAGATTCGCATCTTCTTCTCCTTTTTCCGGGCTTTTTCCAAGTCCCAAAATGCCGTTTTCCGCTTGAAACATGATCGTCATATCCGATGGCAAGTAGTTTGGAATCAGCGATGGAATGCCGATGCCAAGGTTGACGATCATTCCTTCTTTTAACTCTTGAGCAGCCCGTCTGGCGATGCGCTCTCTTATTCCCATATCCATTTCCAATTCACCCCGCTGCTTTGCACAATATATTGAACAAAAATTCCCGGCGTCACAATTTCCTCGGGATCAAGCTCGCCAAGCGGGACAATTTCTTCCACTTCCGCAATCGTGATCGCCCCCGCCATCGCTACGAGCGGATTCGTATTGCGAGCGCTTTTATCATAAACGAGATTGCCAAATGGGTCCGCTTTTTTGGCATGCACAAGCGAAACATCAGCAGTAAGCGGGAGTTCCAAAAGAAAGCGCTTTCCGTCCACTTCAATGATTCGCTTTCCTTTGGCCAACCACTCGTGATCAACGCCGATATCAACAAGAATGCCTCCGAGTCCTGCTCCCCCCGCGCGAATGCGCTCAACAAGGACGCCTTGCGGGCAAAATTCGACTTCCAACTTTCCCTCGTTTAATAGCTTCCCAGCAATTGGATTGGAGCCAATATGTGATACGATCGCTTTTTTTACTCTTTCCTCCCGCACTAATGGACCGACGCCGATATGAGGGAAGGCCGTATCGTTGCAAATCAGCGTCAGCTGCTTTACTCCCTTCTCGAAAACCGCTTGAAGAAGAGATGGGGGAGAACCGACGCCGCCAAAACCTCCAACCATCATCGTACAGCCATCTGTAATATGTTCGATCGCCTGTTCAATAGAAATGATTTTTCCATACTCATTCCCGGCTATTGTCATTGCCATCATTTCCTTTCATCTCATTCGGCAAGTGCTGTTCAATATCAAAAAACGTCTGCTCAAGCACCTGCACTAATTCGTCGATTTGACCGCGCTCAATCGTAAGCGGCGGCGCGATGATAATGGCGGCGCCGTCCTTTCCGTTGCCTGAAGCGGACGGATAGACGAGCAATCCGTGTTCTTGTGCTTTTGTAACAACAATATCCGTAAACGAAAGATGACTCGGAACCATCGCATTTGTATTCGGCAAAGTAAATTCGATACCGAGCAACAGTCCTTTGCCGCGAACATCACCGATCCATGAAAACTTTTTTTGCAAGTTTTTCAGTTTGGCAAATAAATAACTTCCCATCTCGCTAGCATTTTGCACGAGATGATGGGCATCTATATATTGAAGTACTGTTAGCGCTACGGCAGCCGAGAGCGGATTCGCGCTTAATGTATGACCGCTCATCACCACTGCCGATCCTTGTAAAATCGGTGCGATGATGTGTTCGCTTACGAGCGTGGCGGCAATCGGCGTATATCCAGCTCCTAATCCTTTGCCAAGAGTAACGATATCCGCTTTCACTTGCCAATGATCAAGCCCCATCATTTTCCCCGTTCGACCGAGCCCGGTCATCACTTCATCAGCAATAAATAAAATCTCGTGCCGCTGGCAAATCTCGCGAATGCGCTCATAATACCCTTTTGGCGGAGTAAGCGCTGCTCCTGCCGCTCCAATAATTGGCTCGGCAATAAATGCAGCAATGTGCTCCGCGCCGATGCGAACAATTGCTTCCTCGAGTTCATCCGCGCAGCGCCATTGACAGGAAGGGAAGGTTAAATGGTACGGACAGCGATAGCAATACGGAGGCGACACTGCCGGAAAATCTTCAAGCAACGGCACAAAACGCGCCCTTCTCGCCGAATGCCCAGACATCGAAAGCGCCCCTAATGTAATGCCGTGGTAGCTTAACCATCGCGATAAAATTTTATTCTTTCCTTTCCTTCCTCTCTCTTGCCAATATTGAATAGCGATTTTCATCGCCGTTTCTGTAGCCTCAGAGCCGCTGTTGACAAGAAATGTCCAATAATGGCTGCCGCTGCCGCCGCTGACTCGTTCATCTAGCGCTTCCGCCAATGCTTCCGCTGCTTCACTCGTAAACTGTGAACGATAGACGAATGCGACCTTCGACGCCTGTTCGTTCATCGCATCGATAATTTCTTGGACACCGTGCCCAAGGTTGGCGGTGACCGCTCCGGAGCAGCCGTCTATATATTTTTTTCCATTTGTATCATACACATAGATCCCTTTCGCATATTGTACGGTCGGATATGTACGCTTTAGATGCGGTTTAATGAGATATGTGGGCGCCATCGCTTGCTTCCCCCTTTTCTTTCTCTGTATTGAGATATTATGCAAACAATAACTTTTTCATGAAAAGAAAAGCGGGGGCATTTCTCCTCATACAACTTGAAAAAAGCGAACCTACTGTACTAGGTCCGCTTTTTCTTTTCCGCCATAATGCTTTTATGAATCCAAATGGCCGCTTGTGCTCCTTCTCCCATTGCAATTGCTACTTGTTCGGAATGAACGCCAATATCACCCGCTGCCCATATGGTAGGAACATTCGTCTGTTTCGTTCTTGCATCTGTTGGAATATGCTTGTTTTCAAGCCGCTCAACACCAAGTTGTTTCGCCAAATCAGTATTCACTTGATTATTGCCAAACGCGATAAATCCTCGTTCGCCAGACAGCTCTGTGCCGCTTTGCAAACGAACGCCACAAAAAAGGGGCCCTTGCTTTACCAACACCGATTCAATCGGCTCGTAAATATAGACAATACCTTGTTCCTGCAATTTTCGCTCGATTTCTTCAGACAACGGTTCACCTTCATGGTTGACATATGTAATGTCGCGCGTCCAGTAAAGCAGCGTCAACGCCATATTCGCGCCTGTTTTTCCTGCACCAAGCACAATGACCTTTTTATTTGTAACTTCATATCCGTCACAATCGGGACAAACATAAATGCTTGTTCCTAAACATGGAATAAGATTCGGAATCGGAGGAATGCGGTCTTTGACGCCAGTAGCTAACAATATTCGCTTTGCTTCATACACTTCCCCTGTTTTCCCGATAAGACGAAACGTTTCCCCTTGTTTCGATGCAGCGACCACCTCATCGGTAATAAAACGAACATCGAGCGCTTCCGCCTGCTGTCTCCCACGTTCGCGCAGCACTTCCCCGCTTATTCCCTCCGGCCAGCCAAGCAAATTATGATATGCGCGACAAAGGGTGGAACGCCCACTGTTTGAATCAATCACTAGAACGCGATGGCGGTAGCGGCCAAGTTGAATCGCAGCTTGCAGTCCGGCAATGCCTCCCCCGACAATAATACACTCATACACTTCCATCGCTTCACTTCCTTTATCATATCGTTCAAACTTATTGTCGTTCGTTCCTTCCATTTTGATTCATAAAATACAAAAACCGCCCCCGATAAACGGGAAGCAGTTTTTGTTAACAGACGGGCTGAGGTTGGGCAAAGTCAATTTCAAACCCGAGATCTTCAAGCATCCGATAGTCTTCTGACTTTTCTTGGCCAGCCGTTGTTAAATAATCGCCAACAAAGATGGAATTCGCCGCATATAAACCAAGCGGCTGAAGCGAACGCAAGTTGACTTCTCGTCCGCCGGAAATGCGAATTTCTTTTGTTGGGTTCATGTAGCGAAACAGCGCAAGCACTTTTAAACAATAGCGCGGGTCGAGCTCATTGGTCCCCGCAAGCGGTGTGCCATCAATTGCATGTAAAAAATTTACTGGAATCGAATCGGCATCGAGGACTCGCAAACTGCGCGCCATATTAATAACATCTTGCTTTGTTTCCCTCATGCCGATAATGACACCCGAACAAGGGGAAATGCCGGCTTGTTTGACCGTTTGTACCGTTTGAACACGGTCATCGTATGTATGCGATGTCGTAATATTTGGATGGTGCTCTTTTGACGTATTAATGTTGTGATTGTAGCGGTCGACGCCTGCTTCTTTTAGGCGAACGGCTTGTTCTGGTTTTAAAATACCTAGACAAGCACATATTTTAAGTCCAAATCGTTCCTTAATTTCTTTAACTGCGGAAACGACCGTATCGATTTCTTTGTCGCTTGGCCCGCGGCCGCTTGCAACGATGCAATATGTGCCAACTTGTAAGCGGTGTGCCTCTTCCGCGCCGCGAATGAGAGTTTCCTTGTCGACCATTTTATACGTTTTGACAGGCGCGTTTGAGATCGATGACTGCGAACAATATCCACAGTTTTCTGGACATAGCCCTGATTTGGCGTTAATAATCATGTTCAGCTTGACTTTATTTCCGTAGTAGGCTCTGCGAATATTGTAAGCCCCCTGCATCAGTATAAGCAACTCTTCATCCGGACAATTAAGGATCTCCATTCCTTCTTCATCTGTTAACTCATGTCCTTCTAAAACGCGCTCAGCCAATTCAATCCAATTTTGCATCTTCTCTCTCCCCTTTCCATCTGATTACATTTATCGTATGGCAAAGAGTAACAAAATGTCAACCTATTTTAAAATAAAGTTTACTAAAATCATAAAAAAGAGGATGAGCGTCTCTCATCCTTGTTATTTCGTTAATTTTTCCACAATGTCACGAGCGATCCATACACCGCATGCACTCGCCTGCGCAAGACCGCGCGTAATCCCTGCGCCGTCACCGCCGACATAAAGGCCGGCAATTTCCGTTTCAAAACGGTCGTTCAGCTTCGGACGCGCTGAGTAAAATTTCGCCTCGACTCCATAGAATAACGTGTGTTCCGAGGCAATCCCCGGCGTTACATGATTAAGCGCTTCGGTCATTTCAATTAAGCTTTTCATCGTGTTATATGGAAGTACAAGGCCTAAATCACCTGGGACAGCTTCCTTTAACGTCGGTTCGACAAATCCTTCCTTAATGCGCTTTTCTGTCGAGCGTCTTCCCTTTAGAATATCACCGTATTTTTGCACAATGATCCCGCCGTTTGATAAGGCGTTGGCAAGCCGAGAAATTTCATGCGCATATTCATTCGGCTTATCGAACGGCTCCGAAAATTTATGGGATACAAGCAGTGCAAAGTTCGTATTGCTGCTACCAAGCTTTGGATCTTTGTAAGCATGGCCATTCGCAAGCATAATACCGGAGTGATTTTCAACAACCACATGTCCAGACGGATTACTGCAAAATGTCCGAACTTGCGTGCCGACGGATGTGTTGAAAATAAACTTTCCTTCGTATAGATGTTCATTAATTTCTTCCATCACGATATTCGACGTTTCCACGCGCACGCCGATGTCCACTTGGTTGTTAATCATGCGAAGGCGGCGCTTTTTTAACACTTTTGTAAGCCATGCTGAACCGTCGCGGCCCGGAGCCACGACTACTTTTTCCGCCGTTATAATATCGCCGCCTTTTAAAATGACTCCTTTAACGACATGGCCTTCCTCTCCTCTTTCCGTAAGCAAGTCGTCAACTTCTGTTTGGAAGGCCATATCGATTCGTTCACGCAAATACTCATAAATACTTTTCAAAATTTCTAAGTTTTGCTCCGTTCCTAAATGACGAACGTTCGCCCTTAACAGCTTCAAACCAGCCGCATAGGCGCGCCGCTCAATTTCTTTCACTTTCTCCGTCGTCGGATCGGTGATCAACGGTGTCGCTCCATGCTTCAAATTAATATCATCAACATAGCGAATCAATTCAAGAACGGTCGAAGCAGGTAAATAATCCGTCATCCAGCCGCCAAATTCGCTTGTAATATTGAATTTTCCATCGGAATAGGCTCCAGCGCCGCCGAATCCATTCGTGATCGAGCAAGCGGGCACACATCCGGCGTAATCTTTTTTCCCAGCTGGCGGCGGACATTTTTCAATCTTTTTTTGCAAAATCGGGCAATGACGTTTATAAATATCATGTCCTTTGTCAATTAAAAGGACTGCTGCTCCTTTTAGCTTCAATGTTAGCTCGTAGCATGCAAAAATCCCCGCTGGTCCAGCGCCAACAACAATGACATCATAATGTGGCTTCATGACAAAATCCCCCAACATATCATTTTTTCCATTTGTAACTATAGCAAGGATTGGATGGATCGTCAACTATAAACACGAACTTTTATGCATTTTTTATTTTATAACGTTCGTATTTTCATAAACTTGTATTTTTAAAGAAAAGTTGATAAGGTGATAAAGAACGAAGATGAAAGGATGTAGAGTGATGAAATTTTTGGCGAAAAATTTTATCAATGGTGTGTTGACGATTGTACCGATTATTCTAGCACTCTATGTGTTCTTCAAAGTGTTCACATTTTTTGACGGGCTGCTAGGAAGATATTTGCGGCCGTACCTTCATGAAACATACATACCCGGTATCGGCATTGCCTGCACCGTGATTTTAATTACCGTTTTAGGCTGGCTGTCTACGCAATACATTAGCGGCCGTCTCATTAAGCTGATTGATCGGTTGCTAGAAAGCATCCCGCTCATCAAAACGGTTTATTCCGTCTTAAAAGACACGATGGCCTCCTTCATTGGAGAAAAACGGTCGTTTTCGAAAGTTGTACTTGTGGAATTGCCGCATACCGGAATGAAATGCATCGGCTTTATTACATCAGAAGAAGTGGAACATCTTTTTTCTTCATTGCAAAACCATGTAGCCGTCTACATTCCGCAAACGTTTCAAATGGCGGGCATCACCGTGTTAGTGCCAAAGGAGCAAATCGAGGTAGTAGATGTTAAACCAGAGGATGCGATGAAATTTGTTCTTTCTGGGGGAATGACGGCAACTAAAAACAAAGAAGGGCTTTCTTAATGACAGGATCGCCCTTCTTATTTTCCTTCATACGCTATCCTTGACCAGACATATCCCCAATACAGTTGATATCACCTCTAGCTTCGCCTTGATCATAACAAAAAACCGCCTTCTTGAGCGAAAGGCGGTTTTTTGTTAAAAATATCGTTTTTTCCAAAAAACAAACGCTGTAATGCTTGAAAGTAAAGCAGCCAATAGCATCGCGATCATAAACGCATATGGAGAATGCTGATACGGAATCGGCACGTTCATTCCATAGAAGCTCGCGACCATCGTTGGCAGCGAAATAACAATGGTAATAGCTGTCAAAAACTTCATGACAATGTTTAAGTTGTTAGAAATGACCGAGGCAAAAGCGTCCATCATTCCGCTCAAAATGCTGCTATACACTTCCGCCATCTCAATCGCCTGCTTATTTTCAATGATGACATCCTCAAGCAGTTCTTGGTCATCGTCGTACATGCGCAAATAGTTGAGGCGCATCAATCGCTCCATAACAATGTTGTTCGCTTTTAGCGACGTCATAAAGTACACTAAGCTTTTTTCCATGCTTAACAAGGAGAACAGTTCTTGGTTTTTCATCGATTGATGCAACTCTTTTTCAATTTCGCTCGTCCGGCGGTTGATTTGTTTTAAGTAGCGCAAATAATAGGTTGAAATCATATAAAGCATTTGCAATGCAAAGCGCGTTTTCATAAACGTATAGAAATTTTTAATCTTGTTGTTTGCAAACTCCTCGAAAATCGGATTTTCTTGAAGGCAAACAGTAATAAAGCACGTATTCGTAATAATCATGCCGATCGGGATCGTTTCATAAATAGGCCCATCGACTTCATCGTGGGTAATAATCGGGATATCAACGATAATAAGCACATGGTTATCTTCTTTTTCAACGCGCGAACGCTCTTCATCGTCGAGAGCGTCTTTAATAGAATCGATCGGGATATCCAAATGGTTCGCAATATAGCGAATCTCTTCTTCCGTCGGCGCTATGAGTTTAATCCAACAGCCGTTTTTTAATTCATGGATCTCTTCAATTTTTCCGTTTGCGTTTGACAAATACATCTTCATCATACGTACACTTCCTCCTTTTCAAAGCGAGGAAGGTCGCGATTTTTTCCTTTCGAATGGAGCTCGTTTTCGAATGGTGAGTAGCTCGTTCATTCGAAAAGAAAAAGGCAATGCTTCCCCGCTGTATTCCGGTTCAGGTTCGTTTGAACTTCGACTACTCATACGCGAAAACGTCACCCCTTCTCCAAAAATTTCTGTCCTTATTAATAATAGCGTTGAAACAATCATTTGTATAGTAAAAATTTGTTTGTTTTTTTAAATAAAAAAGTAGCCGCGTTCATGGCTACTTTATTCACTTGCCTGCGTTGTGTTAAAAAAGTCTTTGTTTTCATTTTTTGCTGTTGACGATGGCTGTTTCTTTTCTGGTTTTCCCATCATTCCATCCGATTCATAGCTTAAAGGAAATTTTGGCTGTTTTTCGCTCATTTCTTCATTCCTCCTTCAACTTTGTATCTTTACTTTATGTAATAGTCCTCTTGTTTAATCAATCTTTTGAACCTGTACCAGTCTACACTCTGTTTAGCGTGGAACTTTCAGTGGCTCTTTGAGTAAATGTTGGCCGTTTCGGAGAGGAATGCTTTATAATAAAAAACAAGGAGGGTTCTTAATGGAAATTACGATTCAACCGAAAGCACTTGCTTGGTATAAAGAAGAACTTAATTTGCAGGAAGGGGATTTTATTCGTTTTTTTGCGCGGTACGGTGGATGCAGCACGGCACAGAAGGGCTTTTCGCTTGGCATCGAAAAAGCAGCTCCTTCCGATCCAAAAGCACAAACGACCGTTGATGGAATTACGTTTTTTATTGAAGATAGCGATGCATGGTATTTTGATGGACATAATTTGATCGTTCGATTTAACGAACAATTAAACGAACCGGTGTTTTCGCTCGAATAATGACAAAAAACGCTAGCTTTCCGAGGGAAGCTAGCGTTTTTTTATTACCGCGATCGTACAGCGAGATACGCAGACGAGCCGCTTTTGTTCATCGACGATTTTAATATCCCACACCATCGTCGTTTTACCGCGATGAAGCACAGTGCCTGTAGCGGTTACAACGCCGCTTTGAACAGGACGAACGTGGTTAGCATTGATCTCAAGGCCGGCAACGCTTTCAGTTTCATGGTCAACCAGCGCATATGCCCCGATGCTTGCAACCGTTTCTGCAAGCGCGACAGACGCTCCTCCGTGCAAAAGGCCGAACGGTTGATGCGTGCGATGGTCGACCGGCATCGTTGCGGTCACATGCCCCTCTCCCAGTTCAGTAATTTCAATGCCGAGCGCTTCTAATAACGTACCTTTGCCCATGTCTTTAACATTCATTGTTCTTTCCATTCCCCTCTACAACTGAAATCGTTCTAAATGATCGATAAGTCCTTCGCTTCGTAAAATCTCTTTTTGTTTGTCTCCTAATAGATCAAAGTGAGGAAATGTGTGACGCTTATGGACCCATTCAGGGCGAAGGGCATATTTCGCTCCCCATGCGAACAATTTTTCAAGATCGCTGCATCCTACTTTCGTCACGGTTGTATAGTTCGGAAAGCGAGGATCATACCAAAAGTGGGTAAGAAAGGCGATTTCCCCATCTATAACTTTCTTCTTCCACTCTGCCAATTCCTTCTTTCGAACGCCAAATGCCATATGTATCGCCCTACTTTTTTGCCCGTTCGTAAGCTTCATGCCAGTCAGGGAAGTATTTGCGAATTAAAATCGGGCGAAATGACTCGCGTTTGACGCAAACGTGCTGCGACTTACCGACCGCCGCTAGCTCGCCGTCCGGTGTCAAAATTTCATAACCGTATGTAACCCGGATGCCATCATATGTGTCGATCCACGTTTTGACCGTTGCAACCTCCCCATAGCGTAGCGGTTTTTTATAAGAAATTTGTAAATCAGTGACGGGCGAAAGAATCCCTTCCTTTTCCATATCCGCGTAATGAAATCCAAGCTGTTTAATGAGCTCGGTGCGGCCTATTTCCATCCAAACGAGATAATTTGCGTGGTAAACAACGCCCATTTGATCTGTTTCTGCATAACGTACTTCGATTTGTTTTTCGGCAATTTTCATGTTTTTCCCCCATTCTTTTCGTTTTTTTTTATTTTACCATACGAACGGGTATGAGCCCAAAATAAACGTAAAGCGATCCGTCTTTCGCCGGATCGCTTGTTACAGTTATTATTGTCCATTTTGGCGCGCGGCCGCTTCGTCACGAATTTCTTCACGCATAGCTTCGATCGATTGTTCACGCCGTTGATTTTTCGCTTCGATTTTCTCTCGCTCTTCCGGTGAGGAAAATTGCATCGTCTCGTGCGCTTTCTCGATGTTTTCAATCGTGTTTTGCACCATATCCTGCAATTTTTCTACATTATCGCTACGGTCATCTGGATTTGGACGCTGGTAAGCCATTTTCCTTCCTCCTTCATGCGAATGATATAAAATACCAATAATTATATTATGTTAACAGTGATTATTCTCCCTTTGTTTGAATTACTTGAGCATGCTGGCCTGATTGATCTTGCATTTGTTTCCCTTTATTTCCACCAGCAGCACGCGGTTGCGTACCTAGATGGTTCGGGACGAAATGTTTGCGGCTTCCTTTTGGGTTGCTCATATCCTCGCCTCCTCACCATCTAGTCTGTTCGGTTTTATATCCTCTATGCATGGGTTATTCTGCTTTTCTCAAAATTCGATCCTCTAATTTCTTCTCAATTTCTTCCATTGCTTTTTCATCATTTAATAATTGTCGCTTATTTTCCAACACCAATTGCTCAAATGTAAATTTTCGGTTTTTTCTCATCAATGCTTCCTCCTCATCCTTATTCTAATTTTAATAATTTCCAAAATAAGCGGAATTTATTACAAATTTTCAAAAAATAAAAAGAAGCCCTTTTCAATGAAAGGACTTCTTACCGAAGAGAGTCAGCGATATCTTTCATTTGTTTATAAGTCATCGGTCCAACGACCTTTTTATGAATGACGCCGTCGCGGTCGATAATATAGGTGGTCGGGATCGTCTGAATTTGATACAGCTTTAAAATTTTCCCTTTTTCGTCCATTACAACTGGGAACGTTAATCCGTATTGTTTGATAAACGGCTGCAAATTTTCGCGGCGGTCTTGGGATGTTAAATGAACAGAGAGTAATTCAATGTCCTGTTTATGACTTTTATAAAATTTCTCCATTTCCGGCATTTCTTTTTGACACGGCGGGCACCACGTCGCCCAGAAATTCACAATGACCGGCTTTCCCCGAAAGCTTGATAAGCGAATTTCCTTGCCGTCTAGCGTATGTAAGGCAAAGTCGTAAGCAGTATCGCCGACGGCAAGCCCTTCTTCTTTTTTATGCTGCTGTCCTGCGGCTAGCGCTTGCCAAATGCCGTATCCAGTGAGTCCAAGCAGCAGAATGATAGCAATAATTTTTTTCACGATTTTTCCCTCCCATTCACCATTTAACCATAAAAGAAAAAAAAGAAAAAGGGCTGTCAGACGACAAGCCCTTTCTAGCGGATATTTTTATGGTCGTTTTTCATTTTTTTTGCTTCCACTTCTGCATAAGAAGCAAATTCATTGTTAAATCCGTTTTTTTGTTTTGCATTGTTATTGCGTTGCGCATTGGCGTTTCCTAATTTCGTGCGGCCCATTTTGCTCACTCCTTTTAAGATAAGGGTGCAAATATAGTATCAATAAACCGCTGACATAATATGTTGTTAATTTTCCCCTGTGGCAATTGGGTGATCCGGATAGGAAATCCAATCGCTAAAGCTGCCGACATATAATCGCACGTTTTCATACCCGGCTTCATATAAGGCGATCACATTCGGACACGCAGTGACACCCGATCCGCAATAAACGATGATCGGTTCGTCTTTCGCAAGCGAAGCGAAACGTTGCTCTTGTTCAATTGGCTGCTTCCAATATCCTTCATTCGTCAATCCATCTTTCCAAAACGAGTTTTTCGCTCCTGGAATGTGCCCAGCCACACGATCGATCGGCTCTTCAATCCCCAAATAACGCTTCTGCTCCCGCGAATCGATTAAAACAGCGGTTGATTGCTCGCTTGCTCGTTTCACATCCTCTGTTGTTGCCAGAAGAGACGGCTGAAATGCTGGAACGAACGCACGCTTTTCAAACGACGCGACTTCTTCCGTCGTCGGATGTCCTGCCTCTTTCCATTTTCTATAGCCACCGTCTAGCACATAGACATTCGTATGTCCTACATAACGAAGCAGCCACCAGAAACGAGCCGCCATCGCTCCATCTTGATCGTCGTAAGCGACAACGGTCGTGTGATGATCAATTCCTGCCGACGATAATTTCTCGACAAATTCATCAAATGGAGGCAACGGATGCCTTCCCCCATGTTCGCCAACTGGCCCCGATAAATCTTTCTCCAAATCAAAATATAATGCGCCAGGAATATGGTCTTGTATGTATTCTTGCAAGCCGCGAGAAGGATCTCCCATGTAGAAACGGCAATCAATCACCCGGACATTCCTATCATCAAGCCGACTAGCCAGCCATTGTTGTGAAACGATATATTTCACTTATTTCTCTCCTTTCTTTTTCAAGCGCTCCACATATTCTTTCACCATGTCGACCGTCACATATTTTCGTTGCGGAACAATTCCTTGTCTCGCCAGTTCATTGATTTGTTTAGTCACTTCGTTAATGTTCTCGACCGTAAACGGCTGACCATTTTGACAATGGTGCACCGCTTCCTCAATATAGCGCTCTCGTTTGGCATCAAGTTGTAAAAATTGCTTCACGAGCGCGTGTTGTTTGTTAGAATGGGCGGTAATGGCTTGATGGACTTCACTCATGCTTATTCCCCTCTCTCATTCGTTCCTTTTCCATTAATGTGCGAACGTGCGGCTTTGGCGTCCAGCAGTGGAACTGGTAATGCGGTTTTGTTTCATAGCCAAGCCGCTGGCAATAGCGATACATTCCTTTTTCTGTTTTTTTCATGCCATAGTGGATGCACGTGGCACAAGCATGAAATCGATTCATCGCTTTTCCCTCCGTCATATGCCAAAATCGCACGTTCACTTGTTTCAAATGGTTGCTGCTTCTCATTAGCTATTGTTCCCGAAGTAAAGCCGCCAATTGTACCTCTACTTCACGCAAATGCTCGACATCAATTTGTTCTGTCAGTGCTGTTGTCAGACCGGCAAAATAATCCTCGGTTTGCTGTTGCAGCGCGTAAGCTAAATGTTTAAGCCGCTTTTCGTGCTCGTCTTTATAGAAGGCAAAGAGGCGCTTTTCGTTTTCAGACAGATAGTCGCTAATCGGCTGTTGCAATTGTTTTTCAATTTCTTCTTTCATCAACCGTTTTTCATCCCGCTCAAAAAACGATTTGGCGTTTTTATAAAGCGATAGCGCCTTTTTAAACCGCGACTCGTCAATATGTTCAAGCCCTTGTGCAAACTCCGGCGTTACAAACGGAGGCTGCTCGGCTTCAGATAAAGAGATGCCTTGATGGATACGGTTGATTTGGTCCGCGAGAGCAAGAAAACGTTCGTGCGTTTTATTTTCAAGAAAACGCTCAATGCGCAAGCTTGTCGCCCGCATTTCCTGCGCCAAGTCGAACCCAACTGATTGAATCAATTCGTGCAGACAGGCAGAAAGCGCTTGGCGAATGTCGCGTCCGTCGTCGCGCAACGAAGCTGGATTGAACGATTCTTTAAACCAATCTCCCATGCGGAACGATATGCGCTGCTTCACATAATACAGTAATTCTGAAATCTCTTGTTGAAGCGACTGCAAGTCAGTATCTATACCAACCGACTGCAACGTCTGTTGAATGAGCGCTTGCTCACTGGCCAACTTTTCACGTTTGACCGCTTTTTCCTCATTGCCTTGTTTCGCTTGTTCGATGTAATCGAGCAACGTCATGCGCATGCGTTTCAGTTCAGCATATGCCTCAGCGACCGCTACGTTCGTCAGTTCTCCCATAATAAAGCGCGTAAAATCGGCTTCGAACGCCTTGATTCCAGATTCCGTCAAAACGCCGTAATTGTGTTGCACGCTCGCTTCCATTTTTTCTTCAAGCGCAAAACGGCTTGATAACGCGTAAAGACGCGGGAAACGGATGCCAAATTGCACAAGCTGCTGTTCAACATATGCAACCACTGTTTCCAATTCTTCATGCGAATTCGCCAAATCGGCAGCATTCACAATGAAAAACATTTTATCCATGCTGAACGTATCTTTTACGCGGCCGAGCTGAATCAGAAATTCGCGATCCGCTTTCGAGAACGCATGGTTGTAATACGTTACAAACAAGACGGCGTCAGCGTTTTTAATATATTCGAAAGCGACCCCTGTATGGCGAGCGTTAATGGAATCGGCCCCCGGCGTATCGACAAGCGCAATTCCTTGGCGAGTGAGCGCACAGTCGTAATAAAGCTCCATCCATTCAACAAAGCACGCCTTTGTTTCATCGGCTACATATTGCTCAAATTCAGCCAGTCCGATTTGCATCGTCGTTCCAAGCGTATTTTTTACTTGTTCATATCCGCGAACAACGGATTGCAGGAACGTATAATGCGGCTTCTCTTTCGCATCGACCGTTTCAACGAGCAGCGCTTTCTCACAAGCGGCCAACGCTTCTTCCAACGTTTCCGCTTTCATGTGGAAGTAGCGCAATGAGCTTTGCAAATCCTTCAATAGCTGCGAGGCCGTTTTCATCTGGACGATCACCGCGCCGTGCGGCCGGTCAGCAGTCGGCGGAACAATTTTATTAATGGTCGCCGTCGTCGGATTTGGCGACGATGGCAGCAGACGCTCCCCCATTAAAGCGTTAGCGAACGATGATTTTCCAGCGCTGAACGCCCCGAATAAAGCAACTGTAAACGTGCGGTTCTCAAGACGCTTCGCTTTTTCCGTCAGCTCATGAATAAAGCGGTTCATTCCTGGAACGCCAACGGCAAGTTCGGCTGCTTGGCGCAAATGAGCGATCGTTCTTGCTGTTTTTTGGCCTGTTAGATCGTTTTCGTCGTTGTTATGAGCGAACGATTCACCACGAGCTTTGCTCGCTTTTGGCGGCAATGCATCGATCCGTTGTTGTTTATGATCCGAAGGGTGCGGTGCTTTTTCCGTTTTAACAGGCTCTGTCTCGGTAATAAGTGAAACAATGCGTGTTTCACTGACCTCAGGAAGCGGTTCATCCGCCTCAAGCAGCGTAAGCAATTCAGCATAGCGATTTTCCCGATGCTGTTTCCGTTTCTGGAGTTCATCTATAAGCTGCTGTCTTTCTGTTTGCGTTTCTAATTCGTCAAAAAGCTGCTTTCGCTCCGATTCCATCGTCTCTTGCCAACGCTTAAACGCGATTGCAAATAGGCGCAACGCCTCGCTTCGATATCGTTTTTTCAACTCATTAGCGACATCATTTGTATAATTTAACACCGATTCCCCAGTAACGCCGGCGCCCTTTTTCACGAGCCCAGCCAACAATTGCTCATCCCATGATACCGCAAGCTGTTGGCATTCACTCATTAACCCGCTGTCTTGAATGCCATTTTCTTTCAAAAAGCGGACGAGGTGGTCACGCACATGCCACTCCATTTGCGACGTCGCTTTTTCTTTCACATTTTCATAAAATGCGCCTAATCTCGCTTTTCGCTCCTGTTCAGTTTTGGACTTGCTAAAAAGAAAACCGACTTTAAAATCCGGCTGTACCGACTGTAAGTAGGCTTTTGCTAACTCCCGCGTTTCGAACGGCATGACATACGCATGCTCTAAAATATTATCGAGTTCTTTGCGAAATTTTGCTTCTACTTCCGAATAAAGCGTATCGATCGTTTGCAATCTTTGCTGAAGATGGTCAACACTACTTCCTTCATTGTTCTCCGGAATCAGAGCGAGTCTCGCGCGAATCGCCTCTTCTTCTTTTGCATCCTTGCTTTCTAAATAAGTGAGATGGTCGTTCACAAGCCGTCTAGCAGCCACTTCCACCCCAGCCGCAAGACGCGATTCTTTCTCAGCAAATAACAGTTGGAAAAAGTGCATGAGCTCATTCAGTTCATTAAATGGGTGCTGTCGTTCTTTTAACGAGGTAAAAAAGATGCGCTCTACTTGGACGTCCCATTGACGAAACGCATCCCGCACCGACTGTTGAAACTCAGAAAACGGCAACTCCCGATCGCGATGCTTGTCGATCTGATTGACGATTAAATATAGCGATTTTCCGTAACTCGTCAGCTCTTTCGTAAACTGAAAGTTCAGCTCAGACTGCACGTGATTATAATCCATCATATAAAAGACGACATCCGCTAAATGCAGCGCCGATTCGGTTGCAAGACGATGCGCATCGTCCGTCGAGTCGATGCCTGGTGTATCCATAATCGCCGCCCCTTCAGGTATGAGCTTCATTGGGCGGCTGATTTCAATTGCTTCAATTTCATCTCCGTTTTTACAATAGGAACGGATTTGTTCATAATCATACGGCGCCTCATACTCAACCGCTGGCCCATATTTATAAAAGACGCGCGCATATTCCCTTCCCGCTTTCACTTTGACGAGATTCGCGCTCGTCGGAATCGGGCTTGACGGCAAAAGCGGTTCACCGATGAGTTCATTGATCAAACTTGATTTTCCGGCGGAAAAATGGCCGCAAAAAGCAACGATAAACTCTTCATTCGCCACTTTCCGCAACAGCTGTTGCACTTTCTTCGCATTTTCTTGATCGCCTTTGTTCACCCATTCGTCGTGAAGATAAGCTAATTTTGCAAGCCACGGACGCAATGATGAACGATCTGTTACTTGAACCATTGTACCAAAACCCCTTACGTTTGCATCATATATACCCATTTTACTGTATTTGCGCCCTTTTCCCAACAAAAAAAATTACAAAAAAACTCCCCGCTGCTACTTAGCGGAGAGAAACGGAAGAAAACGAGGGCGTTTGTGAAAATGATGCTCGTAATTGGTCATGGCAACAAGCGCTTTTTCTTCCATAGAGATGCGCACCGACAAAACATAAGCATTGAGTAAAGAGAATACAATCGCTGTTACATACGCTTGAAACAATAACGGGATCAACAAAAATTCCAACATAACGACAAGATAATTCGGGTGACGTAAAAAGCGGTACGGTCCTTTGACAACGACATTTGCGTTAGGCAAAACGAGAATTTTCGTATTCCAAAACGTTCCAAGCGAGACAATGGACCATATGCGCAGCGTTTGAACAGCAAGAAACATGGCAAAAAGAAGCGGCCACCACGGGGACAAAGCCCCGCCTCTATATCGCGCTTCCAGTAAAAAAGAAAGGAGAAAAAGGGCATGCATCGCCACCATCAAACGATAATGTCGCTCGCCAACTTCTTCAGCCCCCATCGCCTTTAACACCTTCTCATTTCGCTTGGCAATAAACAATTCGATCACTCTCATGGAAACAACGAAAAAAAAGAAGAGATAAAACCGCACTTTCCTCACTCCCAACGCAATAAAATGAGCTCAGCGCTAAATCCCGGGCCGAGAGCGACCATCAAGCCATAATCGCCTTTCGGAATCGACTGCTGCATAAATTGTTCTAATACAAAATAAACCGTTGCGGATGACATATTTCCAAAACGGCGCAAAATATCAAACGACAGCTTCGTTTTTTGTTCATCGATCATCATCGCTTCCTGATACGCGGCAATCACTTTTTTCCCGCCAGGATGTGCAATAAAATGACGAATATCGCTCATTAAAAGGCCGTTTCTTTGCAAAAAGGCTTCCACATTCGGGGCAAGCCATGTGCGAATAAGCGAAGGGATATCTTTAGAAAATATTACAAACAACCCGTCATCTCGGACATCCCACCCCATCACTTCTTCCGAATGCGGCATCAGCACCGACTGTACATCAATAATATGCGGACAGGTCTCATCAATCGCCGCATCGCCCGCTACGCAAAGACATGCCACTCCATCGGCAAACAGCGACGTGCCAATAAGATTGCTTTTCGAATCGTCGTGTGGCTGAAACGTTAAACTGCAAAATTCTGCCGCAATTACAAGCACTCGTGCCTTAGGAAACGCCAAACAATATTCGTAAGCACGTGCCACCCCCGCCGCTCCGCCCGCGCAGCCTAATCCCCAGATCGGCACGCGTTTTGTATGAGGAGAAAACGGCAACACGTTCATAATCCTCGCTTCGATACTTGGTGTGGCAAGCCCAGTCGTCGATATATAAAAAATCGCTTCTACTTCCTCATAGTCGATCGGTTTATTAAGAAAAGAGCGGTTTTTCAAACACTTTTCAATCGCCTCGCACCCATAGCGAACCGCATTTTCAATGTACAAATCGTTTTTTTCCGAAAACCGGTGTCGCTTTTTATACCATTCAAGCGGTTGCACAAACGATCTTGCTTCAATGCCGCCGTTTGCAAAAATCGGCAGCAATCGTTCGATATGCGGAATGGATGGCTCGAACAGCTCCTTTACATATTGGCGCGCTTCTTCCTGTTGCACTTTGAAAGGTAATGACGCGAGCCCAACAGAAACAATAGCTGGCATGCTTCCACCTCTTTTTTATCAGCTATCTGTACTATTCCCTTTATTTTTTAAAAAATACAAATAACTCCATACACTGTTTCTATCGCAATGTTAAGGAACGACTGAAGGCGCTAGATGACCGGAAAAAGATCGCTAAAAAACACGGCATTTCCCGATACATCAGTCAGCGCTGCCTATGTAATTGTTTCTATCTGATCGTCGCATTTTCCCCCTTCCCTTTCAGCCTTCTGCTAGTCCGGAAACTTTGAGAGCACCGCAGAAACGAAGGCATCTGGTAAAAACGTTCCATATAAAATAAACGCAAAAAGGCCGCCCGATGTAGCGAATGCTTTCTGCACATCAAGCAGCCTATCAAGATACTTACATTTTTCTGTTCATGAATGTAAAATACACTTGTTCGCCTTTTGTTTATCGCACATTTCTTCATCTACTCGCCGAGATCGACGTTATGATAGACGCGCTGAACATCTTCTAAATCTTCCAACGCATCAATCATTTTCTGAAATTGCGCGAGCGCCTCTTCTGGAAGCGTCACGTAGCTTTGCGGAAGCATCGTTAACTCGGCAACAGCAAATTCGGTGATGCCCGCATTTTTAAACGCCTCTTGCATCGCATGGAATTGATCTGGCTCCGCATACACGATGACCATTTCATCCTCTTCTAGAATGTCGCGAGCATCAATATCTGCATCCATTAATATTTCAAGTACTTCGTCGGCTGTTTTGCCTTCAAGTCCGATAACGGCAGTCGCATCAAACATGTAGGCAACCGATCCGCTAACCCCCATATTACCGCCATTTTTGCCAAAGGCAGCCCGCACCTCTGATGCCGTCCTGTTCACATTGTTTGTCAACGCATCGACAATGACCATCGAACCGTTCGGTCCAAAGCCCTCGTAACGCAATTCATCATAGTTCTCGTCCGCGCTGCCCTTCGCCTTTTCAATGGCGCGATCAATAATCGCTTTTGGCACACTGTACGTCTTCGCGCGCTCAAGCACAACCTTTAAAGCGCGGTTCGACTCTGGGTCAGGTTCACCTTGCTTGGCGGCCACATAAATTTGCCGGCCAAATTTTGCGTAAATACGGCTCGTGTTGGCGTCTTTTGACGCTTTTTTCTCCTTAATGTTGTTCCATTTGCGACCCATTATACTTCACTCACTTTCAATATTACTATAAAATCTACTTCTCATTTTAAGATTACTCGGGGAACAATGTAAAGATGGATGCATTTGTTCCTAATATTTTGAACCTCTCCACCTACACCCCATTTAGAGGTGGGAGACTTCTCAGTAGATATGTTAAAGAAAGTAAAAACGCCGCTCCATTTCCTCATAAAATGGCGACGGCGCTTTATTTCATGATTTACACTTTACGATACTTGCTGCTCTCGAAGAGCTGGTGACGAGGACTGACCGCGTTTTTTGGCCGGCAATACGTTAAAGACAATGTTCAAAATAATGGCTGTCATACTGCCTGCGACAATGCCGTTATCGGTTAAAATCCGAATGCTTGACGGTAGATCAGCAAATAGGTTCGGAACAGCTGTCACTCCAAGCCCCATCCCAACGGAACAAGCGATGATCAATAAATTTTCTTGAGAGGCAAACTCGACTTGGCTTAACATTTTAATACCGTAGGCAATGACCATGCCAAACATCGCCACCATCGCTCCGCCTAACACCGGTGCCGGGATAATGGTCGTCATCGCTGCAATTTTCGGAATCAATCCAAGCACAACGAGGAGCGTTCCAGCCACATAAATCACTTGGCGAGTTTTCACCCCTGAAAGCTGAACGAGACCGACATTTTGCGAGTAGGTCGTATACGGAAATGCCTGAAACAGCCCGCCAAGAAAAATCGCAAGCCCCTCCGCACGATATCCATTTGCTAAGTCTTTATCTGTTAGCGGCCGCTTGCAAATGTCGCTTAAAGCAAAGTAGACGCCGGTCGACTCAATCAAGCTCACCGTGGCAACTAGCGCCATCGTCAAGATTGCCGTCATATTAAATGTCGGCATGCCGAAATAAAATAAATGAGGCAAATGCACCCATGATGCTTCTTTCACCGCACTCATATCGACTTTCCCCATCCAAGCTGCCACAATCGTTCCCGCAACCATGCCAAGAAGAATCGCAATCGAACGAATGAACCCGGAAAAAAATCTGTATAAAACAATAATAAATAAAAGCACGCCAAACGATAGAGCAATATTGTCAATATTCCCGAAATCCTTCGCTCCTTGCCCTCCTGCCATGTTGTTCATCGCTGCCGGAATTAAAGTCAAGCCGATAACCGTAACGACCGAACCAGTAACAATCGGCGGAAAAAACACACGCAATTTACTAAAATATTTGGCGATGATCACTACAAAAATCCCGGAAACAATAATCGCTCCGTATATCGCTGATAGTCCGTAGCGCTGTCCGATCGCAATCATCGGACCGACGGCCGTAAAAGTACATCCTAGCATCACAGGCAATCCGATTCCGAAAAAGCGGTTGCGCCATACTTGGAATAACGTTGCGATTCCACACATTAATAAATCCACCGCGACAAGATATGTGAGCTGCTGCGGTGTCAATTTTAAAGCGCCGCCAACAATTAACGGAACGATAATCGCTCCCGCGTACATCGCTAGCACATGCTGCAACCCTAAAGATAATAGTTTCATTGGATTCATTTGTTCATCACCTCTTCTAAAAATTGAAGTTGGCCTCCTTCTAATGAAGCAATGCGGGCAAGCGACACTACGCGGAAGCCGGAACTACGCAATAACTCTCCTCCATCTTGAAATGCTTTTTCGATGACAATTCCGATTCCAACCACCTCTGCCCCCGCCTGTTGGACAACCTGAACTAACCCTAACGCAGCTTGTCCATTCGCCAAAAAGTCGTCAATAATTAATACGCGGTCATTCTGATCAAGAAACGACTGGGAAACGGAAATTTCTGTTTCTTCCTGTTTTGTAAACGAGTAGACTTTGGCTGTGTACAAGCTATGTTGCAATGTAAGGGATTTTCTCTTGCGCGCAAATAAAAGCGGTACGTTCAGCACATACGCCGTCATAAGCGCCGGGCTGATCCCGGAAGACTCAAGTGTTAGTACTTTCGTAATTCTTTCGTCACGAAAGATGTCGGCAAACTTTTCGCCTATTTGCATCATCAATACGGGATCGACTTGATGATTTAAAAAGCGATCCACTTTCAGCACATGATCAGAAAGAATCTCTCCTTCTTCCCGAATTTTTTCATACAATTCTCGCATGCTGTTCCTCCTCAAAAAATAAAAAGCTTAAAAAACACCGCCCCACCCTTATATATGAGTAAGGCAATGTCTTTTAAGCAACAAGAAAACAAAGATGGATATTAGCAAACTTGCATCGCACCTACATAACATCCATCCCATCCGTTCCTGACATTGCCACCCATAGTCGATCGATTTACGGTCGATCGGTAGAGACTCGCAGGCCATATTCCTGCAATTATATGAGTGGGTCAGCGATATAAAGTTACTAGCAGTATAGCACGGTTTATCTTATTTGAAAAGAGGTTTGCAGAAAAACACGAACAATTTTAATTAAATATATCACATCGTTCGTTTGTTTATATTAACCTGCTGATTTACCGTACTAAACAGAAAGCTGATTCAAAAGTGGCCGTTACATGATTGATAACGGAAAATCCGAGAGCTCCCTGATCACAAAATATAAATAAAAACCCTTTTTACGAGACTCGCACTAATCGCGATCCTTCATCATACAAATTCACACAGTAGCACCATTTGCTTCCTTGTTCCATTTATTCAATCATTATATACTTTTATTTGTACTATAGAAAAGCTCTCATTTCTTAAGTTAGCGAGTTGTTGATGTACATATGAACCTCCCCCACCTACACTTCGCTTAGAGGTGGGAGACTTCTCGGTGAATCTGTTAAAGGAGAATTTTATCGATGAGGTTAATTACAATTGAAGAGTACAATGATAAAACAATGCAACTAGCAAGACCGATTTATGACCGCCACCGCCGCGTTTTGTTGGCGGCTGGAAGAACGATTCATCCTAAATATCTTGAACGGCTAAAGCAAATGGATATTAAATACTTATTTGTCGATGATTTCATTTCCGATGGAATATCGATGGAAGAATTAGTGGATATGCCAACATGGATGGATGCCGTCGAGGTCGTCCAACAAGCTTTTGAAGATGCGAAAGTTAACAAACTGCTGGATATTCGCGCGATCCAAAAGCTCGCTTTCAAATTACTTGATGAAGTTAGCAAGCGGAAAATATTAATTATTATTCCATCGACTTCTTTGGCTTCTGAGCTTCAGCTTTATGCGCATGCTGTGAACGTCGCCCTTTTAGCATTGCAGCTTGGAAAAAAGCTGATGCTCAACCATTTGCAAATGAACGACTTAGCGATCGGAGCATTATTGCATGATATCGGAAAGGCGGTGAAAGGCGAGGAACACCATACCGTCAAAGGGTTCAATTATTTAAGGAAGAATCGGGAAATCAGCTTATTGTCTGCTCATGTTGCATACCAGCATCACGAGATGTTTAACGGAGAAGGTGTGCCGCGACAAATTCACGATCAACAAATACATCAATATGCACAAATTTGCGGCATCGCAAACCGGTTTGAAAACCTTCTCTCTAAAGAAGGCGTTCCGCCGCATGAAGCGATGGAAATATTGATGGCTAAAAGCGATATTGATTTTTCACAACAGTTAGTTCGTCTTTTTATTAATACGATTCCTTCTTATCCACCAGGTACAACAGTAACAATGAGCGACGGCAAAGAAGCCATTGTCACAAAAATTGTCGATCATATGCAGCGCCCTCATATTCGCTACTTATCAACAAACGAAGAAGTTTCGCTAGCGGAAAGACCGAATTTGTTGATTGTTAACATCAGTCAAGAACAAAGCGGATCGAACGGCTAGAGAGCTATTCTCCTTTCTTCCCGGCATCCGAACAAAGAATGCTGGGAAGAACAGGCCATTGGTCGTTATGATCGTCTATTCCCAAATGGTTTCATCAACTTTGTGCCATTGGATAAAAAACAACGCCTAACGATTGAGAACCTTTCATTTTTCTCTGCTCTCTCCATCCCCCTCTTTACTGTTAATGTTAGAGCTTAGAATTCCAATTTTTACGCTTTCTTTAATCCGCAACCAAACAAACGATCTGAATCAATTCTCTATCATTCCCCTTTCGCCCCCTTCAATGAAAATATAATTCTTTCTGGAATCTGCGAAACAAGACATCATAATATCCATTTTAACGTGGTACCTCCCGCTTTGATAAGCCAACATTCGTTTCCTGCTATCCCCATCTCAAACACATATTCACAATATCGCCACATTTTCAGAAAGCAACGTATGACTAAAATCCCTATTGGACCAATTTCTCACTGTTGCGATAGTGACAAAGTAAGTAATGAACAATTTGTGAAATGATGTAACCCCCCTACCAAATCATTATTTGTTTTGTATGATGAAAGTGTAATCAATGTGTTGGGGGATGAAAGAAAGGAGGGACAAAAGATGGTTAAGCTACAAGAAAACATGGACAAGCTTCAAGAGAAAACATCAGAGAATAGCAACTTGAAAGGAACGCTCGCTTCTTCATTTTTAGTCGGTTTTTTCCTTATTTTCACATGGGTGAGCGTATATTTTCTATTTTTAAAACGCCTATAGAAGAAAGGAGCGAACAGATGGTATGCATATCCACAAATACGAAAAAATTTGGCTCGCGTTCGGGATTGGTTGCTTATTTGTCTTTTTGACCGTGCTAGGGGTCAGCGCATTCGCAAAAGGAAATCAGCCGCCTAGCTGTTTGACAACGATCGATCCCGAAAAAGTCGATCAAACTCCACCGTTTAACAAACTAGGACTCGTCAAAACCGGAGATAACAAATATCAATTAAATATGGTCGCTTCTGCGTTCAGTTATACACCGTCCCAAATAGAAATTCCAAAAGGTGCAAAAGTCACAATTAATATCACAACGAAAGATGTGATTCATGGCTTTGAAGTGGCCGGAACGAATATTAACATGATGGTTGAACCCGGATTTGTGAACTCATTCACAAAAACGTTCGATCAAACGGGAGAATATACAATTTTATGCAATGAATATTGCGGTGCTGGTCACCATATGATGACAGCGCGAATCAAGGTGGTGGATAAACAATGGCTGAAACAGTAAAAGTAGATCGCCGCGATGCGAAACTAGCATTGGCTTATATTTACGTTGCTTTTATTGCATTAGGGCTTGGTGGTTTAGCAGGATTGTTACAAACGTTGGTTCGTTCTGGAAAATTTACGTTACCTGCCAATATTAGCTATTATACGATTTTAACGACCCATGGCGTGCTGTTAGGACTTGTCTTAACGACTTTCTTTATTATCGGTTTTCAATTTGCCGCCATCAGTCGAACAGCAGGAACGTTTTCTAGCAGAGCTCGTTTTTTTGGCTGGGTTGGCTTTTGGCTTATGACGATTGGAACAGCAGTTACAGCATTTTTTATCTTAACAGGGCAAGCGTCTGTCCTTTACACGTTTTATGCGCCGCTGCAAGCACATCCGGGATTTTACATCGGCTTGACGCTGGTTGTTGTCGGCAGCTGGATTAGCGGATTTTCCATGTTCACTCATTACGCCCGCTGGAAAAAAGCACATCCGGGCGAAGTAGGTCCGCTGCTTTCATTTATGGCGGTAGTGAATATGGTGTTATGGCTCGTTTGCTCGCTTGGCGTAGCAGCAACCGTACTCATTCAACTGCTCCCGTGGTCGTTGGGGCTTGTGGATCGGGTAAACGTGCTTGTGAGCCGGACGTTGTTCTGGTATTTCGGTCACCCGCTCGTTTATTTCTGGTTATTGCCAGCTTATATGATTTGGTATGCAATTATTCCTAAAATTATCGGTGGAAAAATATTCTCCGATTCGCTGGCTCGCTTGTCGTTTATCTTGTTTCTGCTTTTCTCGATCCCAGTTGGCTTCCACCATCAATTAATGGAACCAGGGATTGATCCATTTTGGAAATACGTTCAAGTTGTCTTAACATTTATGGTTGTCATTCCTTCACTCATGACAGCGTTTTCCATGTTTGCTACATTTGAAATGTACGGACGCTCTCAAGGAGCGGTGGGGCTTTTCGGCTGGCTGCGCAAACTGCCTTGGGGGGATGCTCGCTTCTTTGCGCCGTTTGTCGGAATGGTGTTCTTTATTCCAGCTGGAGCTGGCGGACTGGTGAACGCTTCCCATCAGCTCGACCAAGTCGTGCACAATACGATTTGGGTAACAGGGCACTTCCATTTGACGCTTGCTACGACTGTCGTCTTGACGTTTTTCGGGGGAGCGTATTGGCTCATTCCGCATTTAAGCGGACGCATGATGACAAAAGCGATGAACCGGTTGGCCATCATTCAAACGATTGTCTGGGCTGTCGGCATGTGCTTTATGTCTGGGGCGATGCATTTTGCCGGATTGCTCGGCGCCCCTCGCCGCTCAGCATTCTCGACATACGCCAACTCGCCGCAAGCGCTTGAATGGATTCCATATCAAATCGTTCAAGCGGTCGGCGGAACGATTTTATTTATCGGCATTATTTTAGTGCTCGTTATTGTCACAAACTTAGCATTTTTTGCACCAAAAGGCGAAACAGAATTCCCCGTGGCGGAAGTAGCAGAGCAAGCGGAGCGCACGCCGCTTGCATTCGAAAATTGGAAACTTTGGATCGGTATTACCGTTGTTTTGATTTTGCTTGCATACACGATTCCGTTCATCGATATGATTCAAAATGCACCTCCGGGATCGAAAGGCTATAAATTGTGGTAAAAACAGCCCCCTCCTGTCCTAGGGAGGGGCTTAAGCTTATAGCTGATAAACCGCTTTATATTTTTTCTCTAAATATTGAATTAAATAGTCTACATTTAATTCTTCTCCGGTCGCTTCCCGTAAAATATCGAGCGGCTTTTTCGTTTTTCCGAAGCAGTGAACCTTTTCCGTCAGCCAATTGCGGATCGGCAAAAGCTCCCCTTTTTCAAGCAGTTCATCAAAATGTGGCAAATCTTTCAGCATCGCCTGCTTCAATTGCGCGGCATACATATAACCGAGCGCATATGACGGAAAATAGCCGAAGCTTCCGCCCGACCAATGCACATCCTGAAGCACGCCAACAGCATCGTTATGCGGACGAATGCCAAGATATTCTTCGTATTTATCGTTCCAAACATCTGGCAAATCTTTTACTTCAATCGTTCCGTTAAACAATCCTTTTTCAATTTCATACCGGACCATAATATGGAGCGGATACGTCAGTTCATCCGCTTCGATGCGAATCAAGGATGGCTTCGCTTCATTCACAGCCCGGTAAAACGCATCGAGCGAAACGTCTGCAAATTGCTCAGGCGCATATTTTTGCAAAAGCGGATAATTGCGTTTCCAATACGAATAATGGCGACCGATGAAATTTTCGTAAAACAGCGACTGCGATTCATGGATCCCCATCGATGTTCCTGTGCATAAAGGTGTACCGACTAGCTCGTCGGAAATATTTTGTTCATACAAAGCATGACCGCACTCATGAATCGTCCCAAACAACGCCGTGCGGAAATCTCTTTCATCGTATCTCGTGGTGATGCGGACATCGCCAGGGTTTATGCCAATCGCAAATGGATGAACGGTTTCATCTAAACGCCCTGCAGAAAGGTCGTATCCCAGCTCGCGTAACAATTCTAGGCTAAAAGCGCGCTGTTTTTCTTTTGGAAACGGTTGAAACAAAAACGAAGTGTCCGGCTTATGTTCCGCGGCAACAACATCTTGAACAAGCGGGACGATTCGCTCGCGAAGTTTCGCAAATACTTCATCCAATATGTCAACCGTCATTCCCGGCTCGTATAAATCCAGCAGCGTATTATAACGGTTGCCACTGTACCCCCAATACTCAATAAATTTCTTATTAAATTCCACTAGCTTTTCGAGATATGGACGAAACATTGCGAAATCCGACGCCGCTTTCGCTTCTTCCCACACGCTTTCCGCTTTAGACTGGAGAACGACATATTCTTTATATTCATCGGCTGGAATTTTTTTGTTTCGCTCGTATTCTTTTTTACATTCAGCTAATGTGCAGCGGGTAACATCGGATAGTTGCGCCTGCACATCGCTTGGGGAAAGCTTGGCAATATATGCCGCCATCTCTTCAGATGTCGACATTTTGAACACTTCCTGAGAAAGAACACCGATGACCTCCGATCGTTGTTCGATGCCCTTTTTTGGTGCACCTGTGCGCATATCCCAATACATTACTTGGATCGCTTCATTGTAGCTCATCATTTTTTTAACATAACGTAAAAACTGTTGCTCGGTTTCTTTTAACATGCCATCTCTCCTCTCTTTTGGCTTGTCGACTATATAAATTCCACTCAAATCGCCAATCTCCTCTTTTTTACACAAAAACATCTATGACTGATTGGGTTTCTCTTCGCAAACAGGTCTCATGAATGCAAAGATTTCATAAAAAAAGGGAAGAAATCATTCTTCCCTCACAGCCGTCGGCAGGACGCTTTTAACCGCTTCTATTACTTTTTCATTTTCATCGTTTGTCACAAGGATCGATACAATGCCGCGGTCTTCGTGCGTGCGAATCAAGCGCCCGACCCCTTGTCGAAGGCGCAACAGCATATACGGCACATCCACTTCCCAAAACGGGTCGGCATACGCTTTCCGCTTCGCTTGAAAAACGGGATCGTTTGGCGGATACGGAAGAGACCAAATAATGACATTGGATAATGATGGTCCCGGAATATCTAAACCTTCCCATAAATGTTCTGAGCATAAAATCGTTTCCTCTTCCCTTTGGAACGTGGCGACTAACTCGCTAATTTCCCGATCTCCTTCAAACAAGAAAGAAAATTCATGCTCTTTCATCGCATTCTGTTTAAATTGTCTTAATTCTTGCTGCGAAGGAAACAAAATGAGAGCTCGTCCATTAGTTTCGCGTACTTTTTCTAGCACATATCTGTATTTTTCGGAAAACAGCTGGCTATCTTTTGGGAAAGCTGGCATATAAATCGCCATTTGTTCATCATAATCAAACGGCGAGTCCACACTAAAGGATAAAAAGTCGTCGATTCCCAGGCTGTCGGCTATATATTCAAACGATTTGCGGTTCGATAACGTCGCAGACGAAAAAATAAACGGCATTTGTTTACTGAATACTTTCTCGCGCAACACTTCTTGCACCGTCCGCGGCATAATGACAAGCGTCTTCCCTTCGCGCGAAGCTTCTAACCACGTAATGGCTTCGCGGTTATGGATAAACAAATGAAGCGAATGTTCAATTTGATCTAAATATTCATCGACAATATTCAACTGATAGTGATCGATCGTATATGTTTCGCTTTCAAACACGAGCTCATTTCCAATTTTACCGATTTTTTCGTGCAGCTGTTTGGCAAGGTGAACAAGCCTTGGCGAAAACTCGATTTCTTGTCGATTTGAACCGACAACTTCCGTCGAACAACGTGCCAATTCAGCAAAAAATGTATCGCTCATTTGCAGCGTTTCCTCAATCAGATAAGCCAATTGTTCGCGAATGTCGTTTTCTAATAACCGCGAAAGCAACGTCTCTAGCGTTGTTTCTTTCATGCGGTATGTGAGCGCTTTTTGGGCGGCAAATTCTAGTAAGTGTCCCTCATCGAACACAACACAGCTCGCCTCCGGCAAAAGCGGGAGCTGGCCTTCCCGTTTGCGCGCCTCATACGTCCAAACATGCTCCATATAAAAATCGTGAGAACAGACAATTAAATCTGCCGCTTTTCGATAATGTTCACGCGATAATGTTTGTCCACAGCGATGTCGCTTTTCACAGGCAAAACAATCTTGGAACGGATCCCACGCAATCTTTTTCCATTGCTCATCGCTTAAATGCGCATATTCTTTTCGGTCGCCGTAATGGTAAAACGCCTGCAATGCCCGATGGTCGTGGACAAACTCCGGCAGTTCATCAAAAATTTGCTCATACAACTCCACATCGTCTTCTGTCATTAGCACTTCGTCGAGTTTATGTAAGCATAAGTATTGATCTGGCGATTTAGCAAGACGCACATTAATATGTAAATCTAACACTTGCGAAAGCTTGGCGATATCCCCTTCTTTTTTCACCAACTGCTCGATAAGCGTTTCATCAGCGCAGGCGATGATCGCCGGCTTGCCTGTATAACGGGCGTAACAAATCGCATACAACAAATACACAATCGTTTTTCCCGTTCCCACTCCCGCTTCGGCAAACATCACCTTTTTCTCTTTAAACGCACGCTCAAGTTGGAATGCCATATACACTTGCTCATCGCGAAGTTCGAATCCAGCCTCCGGCAAAATATCGTAGAATACATCCCCAATCCATTCACTTAATTTGTCAAAGAAGTTCTCATTTTTCTCTAAGGCAAAAGGATAGCGCCCGCGGCTCATCTTTGACCCCCTCCAAAGTAATAAACATAATAAGAGTAACAATCTATTATTATCCCTTATATGTTGGAAGATGTCAATGTAAGAGCCGGGGCGCTGATTGTCATCAAGCGCGAAATACATCTGATAATGCGTATGTAAACGCCTGTTTCCACTCATGTTTCGCCATTTCAATCTGCTGAAGTTCTTCCGATTGCATCTCTTGCTGCTCAAGAAGCATATACGTGTTTTCAAGCGCTTGTGAAATTTTGATCCAATCCATGCCGAGTTGTTTCATCATCTACCACCCCTTTTTATGTTTATGCTAAAAAACGCAAATCCATTCACCGCCCATCGTCATGAAGCCCCTCGTTCCGCTTCAACCGCAGCAGTTGCTGTGCATCGTATAAATCCTATTTTTCCGGGCAAACTACAGCGTAAAGCAAGCCGCATTAAATGCCCTGTATGGAGGAAGGTCATATGAATTATCTTGGCATGTTATATGATTTGTTTAAACCTTTTTTAGATGGCGAAAAAAAACCGTTGAATACTTTAGAAGTGAGCAATATATGGATGTACACCGTGATGGGGGATAGCACGTTGCGCCTTGAAGAAATTTGGATTAATACAGCCCAAGACAATGAATTAAGGGAAACACTCAAGGACATCTATGCGACCCATAAAGAAATTGTGGCTGATCTAAAAAAGTTTCTTTTAAACGAAGGCGTTCCGTTGCCTAAAGTTTATTCGCCAAAACCGCTTGGCGATTATCGCTCCATCTCGGAAGGCGCAAGATATACCGACCGGGAAATCGCCAATTTAATGTCATATAATCTTGTCGTTGCTTTAACCCACGGTGTACGGGTGCTTTCTGAATCCATTCGCGCCGACATCGGATTAATGTTCTCGAAATTTTTAATTCAACATTTATCAGTCGCCATTCCTTTGAAAGAATTAATGATTAAGCGTGATTGGCTTCAAGAACCGCCGCCATTCATGAATCAAGCCCAACCGTTAGGAAGCAATATATAAACATGCGAACCTCTTCTGCGAAGGTGGGATGTTTTTCAAAAAGCACCATCTGCTACACAGCAGATGGTGCTTTTTATTCAAACTGTTGTGAAGGTACTGCTTTTTGCTCGCGTTTCGCCGATTCCATTCCATATTGCTCTTGAACGTTCAATTGCACCCGTTTTTCCGCGAACATCTCCGTTTTGAAATCTACTTCAGCTGGAGCATTATTGTTTTGGCTCGCTTGTTCGTTCCAGTCTCCCACACGATTCACCTCCATGAATTCGCTGTTTATAGTATGCAAAAACAGCGTCTATTTTATGAAGCCATTGGATTTAGCTGAATATTCTAGATCAGCAATACGATGTATTTAGTTTAAAAGACAAAAAATCACACTTCCTTATCTAAAAATAGAAAAAGAAGTGTGATGTCCATTTCCGTTTAAGAAAAAGAAAGCAAAAAATCACGCCTTCGGTGGCCGCGGTCCCCAGTATTGATAATATTGTGTCTCAATAAATCCGTTAAACAATTTGCGCCGTTTCGTTGCAGGTTTTCCGTAATATTTTTCAAACTCCTTGTGCGCGGTTAACATATAAATCGACCACGTATCGAGTTTCGCGAACGTTTTCCCCATGTCTTCATACATTTTTTCAACTTCTTTACGCTCGCCAAGCCTTTCTCCGTATGGTGGGTTTCCGACGATCACGCCGTATTGTTTTTTCGTCGTAAAATCTTTCACCTGCATCTGTTTAAATGTAATCAAGTCCCCAAGCCCCGCTTCTAACGCATTGTCCTTGGCGACTTGCACCATGCGATGATCAATATCGAAGCCGGAAATGTCGAGCGGTTGATCGTAGTTCGCTAAATCTTCCGCTTCCTCGCGCGCTCGCTCCCATGCTCGCTTTCCAATCCAATCCCATTGCTCTGAGACAAAATCGCGGTTAAATCCTGGGGCGATATTTTGACCAATGAGCGCCGCTTCAATCGGAATGGTTCCCGATCCACAAAACGGATCGACAAACGGGCGGTCTGGTGTCCAATTCGTCAATTGAATGAGCGCGGCCGCCAACGTTTCCTTCAGCGGCGCCTCGCCTTGTCCCACACGATAACCGCGCTTATGCAGCCCCGTGCCGCTTGCATCAATGGTTAAGGTGGCGATATCTTTGTGAAGCGCCACTTCGATCCGATAGAGGGGACCTGTTTCTTCAAACCATGACACGCGATAATGTTTTTTTAAACTCTCAACAACCGCTTTTTTCACGATCGCTTGACAATCTGGCACGCTGAATAATTTAGATTTCACCGACTTCCCAACCACAGGAAATTCCGCGTTAACCGGAATATAATCGGCCCACGGAAGCGCTTTAGTCTGCTCAAATAACTCTTCAAACGTGGTGGCTTGAAACTCGCCAATTTTAATTTTAATGCGGTCAGCCGTACGCAGCCACAAATTGGCGCGGCAAATCGCCGATTCATCCGCTGTAAACGTCACCTTGCCGTTTTCGACGCTGCATTCATAACCAAGGCGCCGCACTTCATCGGCGACGATCGACTCGATGCCCATGGCGGCCGTCGCAATAATTGTTAATTTGCCCACGCATATTCCCTCCTAATTGCCGTTCATTTCTTTAAAAACTGTTGCAATTCACTAAATGGAAGCGGCTTAGACATATAATAAGCTTGTGCACAGTCGCATCCTTGCGCTTGTAAAAATTTCAACTGTTTTTCCGTTTCTACGCCTTCTACGATCACAGAAAGCCGTAGCAACGCCCTTAGCAGCCTTGACCAATAATGTCTGCTCCATCACGCTGAGCATCCTCTCTACGTTCAATAAAACTTCCCAGCAACAGCTTTATGTATACTTCCCCTAAGTAAGAAAAGCTCTCCCACATGCAGGAAGAGCTTTTTCGTTCCTTTTAGCCATTAATAGTGTTCTGTAAGCCATGTTTTGTTCCTTCGTACTGCAATCGGCTTTTCGCCTCGTACTCCGGCGGTAATCATCTATCTACAGATGAAATGCCATCTGTCCTTCCCTCCGTTCATTTCCTTCGGGAAGGTGCCCCTACCATTATTTGGGTTTCTCGCTCGTGGGGTTTACCGCGTTCCACCTCTAAGGTTTCCCTTAGAGCTCCGTCACTGTGGCACTTTCAGGGTAATCAAGCCATATCCAAACGGACGTAGGCTTTTTCCCCGCCGTCAGCCCAGCCGAAGCCAAGCTGCCCTAGCTTATCGTTTCGCTAGGCACGAACACTACGGGCATCTCAGCACCGTGCGAGCATGGACTTTCCTCTACGGCAAACATTGCCGCAGCGATTACCCGAACACTATTAATGTTATTATATCTGCATAATGTAGTATAGTCGATTTTTCGGCTCACTTCAATGGGAAATTTTTTATTATGTATCCTATTCATACAATTTGTTGCCGAACACATGCTTTTCTAAATTCGACAACCGCTGCAAAATGTCAAAATTCGTCGTGCCGGTGGTAGGAGTAGGTTGTCGTTTTTGCGATTCTTGCAACTGATGCTTAAGGCGCATATTTTCTTGTTGCAATTCCTCAATTTCCTGATGAAACGCTTCGTAATCTTTGATGATCATGTCTAAAAATTGATCCACCTCGTCCTGATTGTAGCCACGCATGCTCACTTTAAACTCTTTCTCTAAAATATCTTTTGCCGTTAACTTAATACGACCTGCCAACATGATTCTTCACCTCAATTCCACATTCCGCTATTCTTTTCTTTATTTTTTCAGAAAGTCTACCGATTGTCAATTTCCCATTGACTCATTTGTTCTTCTTCTATGATCGCTTGCAAATCGGCAAAAGAAATAACAAAAATCGGATAACCTTCTTTTTTCCTAGCCGTTTGCAGCATAAACTTCGGCGTCCCCTCTTTTTCTTCATCATAGACGATCAATAATCCTTCGCTTTTAGCGATGATAAATTCATTTTTTAGGCGAAACTGCGCAGGACTTTCGTATGGTCTTTTAGTAATACAATCAAAGAAATCAGCTTGGGAAATGATGAACTCGTAATATTCCCGATTATCCTCCCTCCAACGCTCTTCTTGGTTTTCAAATGGTGCTAATACCGCGAGCTGCAAATGCGGATATGTTTCCTGCAATTCATATACCACCTCCGCCGTCCATAACTCCACTCCAAGCTGTCCGCTAATGACGACCCATTCTAATCCTTCGTCTAGAAGTTCAATCAAATGTTTTTGAATCGCCTTTTTAATGTATGAAACCGCTGGATGATTATTCGCAAAAATATTTAGTTCATATGGCTTATAACCGGTCACTGCCAATATTTTAAGCACTGCCGTCGCCTCCTTTCGCTGAAAAAATAAACAGGAACTGAATATTCAGTTCCTGTTTCACCATCCTTTAGAACCCAAATGGCATCGGACCAGGGCCAGGACAGAAAAAATGTTGGTTTGCTACCTCATTTACAGCAGACTCTGTGTGTGGGAAATAGTGTTGATGTTGATAAATATGGTGATTCACATGTGTTGTATGGGACGGATGAATATGTGGCACAATTGTCGCTTGGACGTGATGCTGTACACAGCATTTTGGTGGATGAACAATTGGCGCCACTACGTTTGGTCTGCAAAACATGCGCATCTCTCCTTTTTTCATAAGCTGTTTTACAATACTAGCCTATGATGAAAGGAGCGGACACGTACTAGTGCACGTACCTATTTTTCAAACAAATGTCCATTATGTTAAATTTGTAAACACAACAACTGTTAAACCGACAACGACAAAAAACAGATACAGAATTTTTTTATACATGCTTCTCACGGCTCGTCTCTCCATCCATCACTTTTTGTACGCTCTATATTCACAACACATAATTGTACACACTCTTCGATTTTTCTACAAGTTTCGTCGATAAAAAATAAATTTTCTGTATTTTCTGTCGTATTTTGCGCTTTCCAAGGAAATAGTTATTTCTTTATTTTCCGCTCAAGCCTCTCGAGCCGCCGTAAAAACTCGTGCGGCGATTCGTTTGTCCGATGGGTGCGAACAAGCTCTTTCCATTCGTGATATGCTATTTGCGCATATTCATATGCACGTTCTGGTTGCTTGTAATGGTGTTCATATACTTTCGCCAACTCGATCGCCGCCTTGACGCTCCACCCGTCATTTCCTCTTGCAAGCAACTCCTGCCAAAGTGCAATCGCCTCATCATGCTTTTTTTCTTTTTTATAAATCATCGACAAATTCCATTTCGCTTTGGCTGCCTCTTTCGCATCACTTTCAGCCACTTTTCCGTACACTTTTTTCGCTTCGTCCGCTTCCCCCACCGCATCAAACCAGCGTGCCATTTCCAATTGTTCAGACGCATGTTCGATCGCTTGCGCCTGCAAAATTTGCTTCGATAGATGAATATATAGAGCAATAAGCGATAGCACGTCCATTTCATTATGCCTAAGCACCCCGGCAATACTGTCGGGGTGTTTCGTAGAGAGAAAATCGAAATACAGCATCGGCGCTAAAAAACCAGGAACATCTTCCGTCCGCTCGACCCCGAGTATGTTTTTTTCCACTTGCGCAAGCCGGAGCGATTCAAGCCGATAGCGCCATATTCTTCTGGCCGCGTGATACAAATCAAAATGTCCGAATGCGGGCAATTTCGGAACGTGATCACGAATAAGAGTATGGCGCGTTTTTACTACAGGCCAATCAAACGCTTTTCCATTGTACGTGACAAGGGTCGTATAATCGACTTCAGATAAAAAGCTTTGGTACAGCGCCACTTCTGCTCCGGGATGCGGCAAAAAATGCTGCCTTACAACTACACGGTCTTCATACACGCGAGCATGCCCAAGCAAAAAAATTGTATTGCCCGCTCCGCTTCCCAATCCAGTCGTTTCTGTATCGAAGAAAAACAAATCGCTCGTATCATGCCCCGCACTAGAGAGCGGATGAGAAAGCGATGAACGCTGCCACTTGTTATGAACATCGTGCAAATCGCCAAGCCGATACATGCCGTGTCTTGCATCGAGCGGATAGACGACCTCGCGAATGAAACAATAGTCGCCGTCGAAAAAGAATGGTTCGGCGTTCCAATCACGCCACTTGTCTAAATAAGGAATGTCGGTTGCTTCTCTTTCCGGTTCACCAACTGGAGAATGTGTTGGCATATGCCCTTTTAATCTGGCTAGTTTTTGTTTGAGTGACATCATTGCAAAACCCTTTCTTTACTTCAGCATATGCAAAAGCCGCTTGGCATCGCTTTTCGCATGCGTCGACCATGCGTCCGTGCCGACGCAAGACGGACATCCAGATTCGCATGGGCAGCGCTCGATCATTTGCTTCGCTTCCGCAAGCACTTGTCCCATCACTTGATACAGCGCATCGCTTAAGCCGATGCCGCCTGGATATCGGTCATAAAAGAAAATCGTCGGTTGTTCATTGTGCACGGATTTAACTTGAGCGACAACATGCAAATCGGATGGATCGCACATAAGAAACAGCGGAGCGACAGATTGCAGCACGTGGGCAATGCCAATCAGCCCCTGTTCAAGCCGCGCATCGTTCCAATGCGGCAGCCATTCGCGTTTGATACTGATCCATGCAGCATTCGTATGCAGCTCTTCTTCCGGCAAATGAATGGGGCCTGAGCCGATGTTTTCATGCGTTTCCAATTTGAGTTTCTTAAAAATCGTCGCCTTCGCGAGCACCATTACATCGCCAAAACCGATTTCTGCAGCGGATGTTTCTCGCTTTCGATCTTCTTCTAATACTTTTAATTCAACAGCTAAATTCGCGTCAGTAAAATAATCGACATCGACTTCACGCACATACGCTTTTTTCTCTTCCCAATCGAGCGTTTCCACCTGATATTGAATCCCCTGATGCAAATAAATCGCTTCTTCATGAAGCAGCGTCATCGCGCTGAATCGGTCCATTTCACCAATGACCCGATGAGCGCCTGTCTGTGAAATATCAATAATCACTACATTTTCCTGCGAAGCGGAGCGCAAGCTAATGCCATGGGCCGGAAACGAATCGCTCATCCAATACCATTTTTCGCCCCGGCGATACAGCACCCGTTCCTCCGTCAAAAATTCGAGAACTTCTTCCACGTCTACTCCATCGAATGTTTCCCCGCGGCGAAACGGCAATTCAAAGGCGGCGCATTTGACATGGTCGACAAGAATGATGAGATTGTTTGGGTTTAAGCGAGCGGTCTCCGGGTTTCGTTCAAGAAAGTACGATGGATGTTGAATAATATATTGGTCGAGAGGACTTGAACTTGCTACCATGACAACGACGGATTCTTCCTGCCGCCGCCCAGCGCGTCCTGCCTGCTGCCATGTGCTGGCGATTGTGCCTGGATAGCCCGTTATGACGCATGCTTGCAGTTGTCCGATATCCACGCCTAGCTCAAGCGCATTCGTGCTTACAACACCATAAATTTCTCCGCTCCTTAATCCTTTTTCAATCGCCCTTCGCTCGCTCGGCAAATAGCCGCCGCGATAGGCGCGAATCGAGCGACTTCCAAGCTCATGCTTCACTAGCTGCTGCAAGTACGACAACAAAAGTTCGACGCGAACGCGGCTTTTCGCAAAGACAATCGTTTGGATGCGATGTTTTAACAGTTCGCTCGCAATCGATTTCGCTTCTAATACCGCGCTCTTCCGAATATGAAGCACCGGATTCACAACAGGGGGATTGTAAAAGACGAAATGTTTTTTCCCCGCTGGAGCACCGTTGCGATCAATTAAAACCGCTTCTTTTCCTGTCAATGTTTCCGCCAATTCTTTCGGATTGGCAATCGTAGCAGATGTACAAATAAATTGCGGTTCGCTACCGTAAAATCGGCAAATCCGCTTTAAACGGCGGATCACATTAGCGACATGGCTACCAAACACGCCGCGATACGTATGCAATTCGTCAATCACAACAAAGCGCAAATTTTCAAACAGCGATACCCATTTCGTATGATGCGGCAAAATGCCAGAATGCAGCATATCGGGATTGGTGATCACAATATTGCCCGCTTTCCGCACTTTTTGGCGAATCACCGGCGATGTATCGCCGTCGTACGTATCGCAATAAATGGTTGCCTCTATTTCCGCAATGATTTCGTTTAAGGC
The DNA here is from genome assembly GCF_000620165.1 of Anoxybacillus tepidamans PS2. Lineage (GTDB taxonomy): Bacteria > Bacillota > Bacilli > Bacillales > Anoxybacillaceae > Anoxybacteroides > Anoxybacteroides tepidamans_A. Next base: position 137,081 of record NZ_JHVN01000006.1, on the reverse strand, counting down.
GCTTTTTTGATCTTGTGCGAGCGCTTTTGTCGGAAATAAATAGAGCGCCCTCGCATCCGGGTTGTGAAGGATCGTTTGCAATACCGGCAAGTTATAGCAAAGCGTCTTTCCGGAGGCCGTCGGCGTGACGGCGACGATGTTTTTCCCCGCCTCCACCGCTTCGTACGCGTCTTTTTGATGGGTATACAGCGCAGAAATCCCCCGCTTTTCGAGCGACTCCCGCAGCTTCGGATGAAGGGATTCAGGATATGGGACGACCTTAGCCTCTCTTTCTGGAACCGTATGCCAATAGACGACATGTTCATTTTTCTTCCATTCTTCGACAATTTCTTGCAATGTTTTGCGTTTACTGAGCAATGTTCTTCACCTACCTATGTTCCATTTTAGAAAATAGGCGTTCGTTTTCAAAGAAAAAATGCACGGAAACCCATGCATTATTTAAGCAATCTTTTCATCCACTTGAGCGCGTAAGGGTAGTTAGGATAACGGAACGGAAAATCAAAGCGGGTCGTTTGTTTTAAAATGCTTTTGTAGTGCGAGAACGCATCAAAGCTCGCTTTGCCGTGATAGGCGCCAAAACCGCTTTCGCCGACACCGCCAAACGGCAAATAAGGAGTGGCAATATGCAAAAGCGTATCATTAATGCAGCCGCCGCCAAAGCGAATTTGCTCTAGTATGGTTTTTTGCACTTCGCGGCTTTCTGAAAACAAATAAAGCGCAAGCGGCTTTTCGAATTGCTGGATGATGCCAATCGCTTCATCCATGGACGAAAATGAGAATACGGGCAAAATCGGACCGAAAATTTCCTCCTGCATGACAGGGGCATCCAAAGCAACGTCCTCGATGATCGTCGGCTCGATGTGGCGTTTTTCGATATCATAACGCCCTCCGTATACGATTGTTCCTTTTTCGAGAAAAGAAACAAGCCGCTTTGCATGGCGTTCGCTGACGATTTTTGCGTAATGGCCGTTATTGTAAAACTCGTTAATGTAATGCTTCATTTTTTCAAGAAGCCGCGCTTTTACCGTTTCATGCACTAATAAATAATCGGGCGCAATGCACGTCTGCCCCGCGTTGGAAAACTTCCCCCAAACGATCCGTTTCGCCGCGAGTTCAAGATGCGCCGTTTCATCAACAATGACCGGGCTTTTCCCGCCAAGCTCCAGCGTTACTGGAATGAGGTGCTTGCTGGCTGCCTCCATCACCCTTTTTCCAACAGGAACGCTCCCAGTAAAGAAAATGTGATCAAATCGCAGCTTTAATAATGCTGTGCTAACATCGACGCCGCCTTCAACGACCGTTACGTACTCATCGGCAAACGTCTCGGAAATCATCTTGTTCAATAGAGAAGACATCTTCGGCGTATATTCGGAAGGCTTCACGACAGCGCAGTTTCCTGCGGCGATCGCTCCTACAAGCGGCGCCATTGCCAGTTGAAACGGGTAATTCCAAGGAGCGATAATTAAACTCACCCCATACGGTTCAGGGTATAAATAGCTTTTAGAGCCGAAATGGGTAAGCGGCGTTTTTACGCGCTTCGGCTTTGTCCAATTTCGCAAATGCTTCATGATGAATGAGATTTCTTTATATACAAAGCCGATTTCAGTGCTGTATGACTCAAGCGGTGATTTGTGCAATTCGTCGTGTAACGTTGCGATAATTTCCTGTTCATGCGCTTGAATCGCCCGTTTTAGTGCTTCCAGTTGCTTAAGCCGAAACTTTACTTGTTTTGTTTCCCCCCGATGAAAATAACGCTGTTGCTTTTCCAACAGTTCACTGTTCATCGTTTCTCCCCTTTCACTCCATAGAAAAATAAGCGGATCAACTCCTCAGTCATTCGCTCGTTGTAGATCGAGGGATGAAGCTGCTGACCAATATCCCTCCATATTTTTACATATAATAAAAGTGTATCGATTGAAAGAGTTGGATCGATTTCCCCTTTTCGTTGCGCTTCTTTCACCATTTCAATAAAAAGAGGAATAATTCTTGTTTGTGATAACAGTTCGACGCTGTCACGAAGCTGTTCATCTTCTTTCATCAATTGCTGGAACAGATCGACGCGAATTTGTTGCAGCACTTTTTTCTTTTCAAAAATCATATATTCAACTTTTTCTTGAAATGAACAGTCGGTTCTAAAAAATCGTTCGTATTGCTCGATTTGTTCCACCATATAATCGATGAGAACTTCGCGAATGAGCTGTTCCTTGCTTTGAAAATGATTGTAAATCGTTACTTGCGATACATTTGCTTTTTTAGCAATATCACTGATTTTCAATTGTTTTGGATCTATATCATACAACAATTGCAACGTCGCCTTTTTTATGTCTTGTTTTTTTTGTTCAGCTCGCCTTTGATATCCGTTCATTTGTCTCACCTTTCTGTCTTAGCACATATATTTATTATCTCATTTTTTGAAATCAATATAAATATATATTTCAAAAAATAATTGCTACTTTTTTAAATTCGTCGTATGATGATATTGAAATATTTATTATAAAAAATTTCATTTTATGGAGGCCGTTCATATGATTGAAGTCAAAGGGCTTACCAAACATTTCGCCAACCAAAAAGGAATTTTCGATGTGTCATTTACCGTCGAGAGAGGAGAAGTATTCGGCTTTTTAGGACCAAACGGCGCTGGAAAATCAACAACGATTCGGCATTTGCTCGGATTTATGAAACCGACAAAAGGAACAGCAAGAATTAATGGGCATGATTGCTGGAGGGAAGCTAGCATTGTGCAAAAATACGTCGGTTATTTACCAGGGGAAATTTCCTTTCTCGAAGGAATGACCGGTATGGATTTTTTAAATTTGCTCGCTGGCATGCGCCGCATGACCGATTTCACTTATCGCAACGAGCTGATCGAACGGCTGCAATTCGACGTTGATACACCGATTCGCAAAATGTCTAAAGGGATGAAGCAAAAAGTAGGCATTGTCGCTGCATTCATGCACGATCCTGAAGTCATTATTCTCGACGAGCCAACATCAGGGCTTGATCCGTTAATGCAGCAAACATTTATCCAAATCGTCTTGGAAGAAAAAAAGCGCGGCAAAACTCTCTTTATGTCGTCACATAGTTTTCCGGAAATTGAAAGAACGTGCGACCGGGCTGCGATCATTAAAAATGGCCGCATCGTCGCGATTAATAACGTACACGAATTGCAGTCAATGCAGCGCAAACTATTTGACATCACCTTAGCTTCCGAGCAAGAAGCGCAAGCGCTAGCACAGTCATCTCTCGACATCGTGGAGCATGACGGTGTGCGCGTGCGCATTGCGGTGCAAGGAAATTATAATGCGTTCCTCGCAGAGCTGACGAAATACAAGGTGCAAAACGTGGATATGCATGTACAAAGCTTAGAAGATATTTTTATGAATTATTACGACAAACGGAGGGACGGTCAATGAACGCTGCTTTGTATAAAAATATGCTCAAAGTATATGGAAAAACGATCATAAGCTATTCCGTCGGATCCGCGCTTTATTTGCTTTTAATTATCGGTATTTATCCTTCGATCGCCAAATCAAAAGGGATGGAGCAAATGCTGCAACAAATGCCGAAACAGCTTTTAAAAGCATTTGATTTGCATACGGGAATTGGAACGATCGAGCAATTTATGGCCGGCGAGTATTATAGTCTCTTATTTCTTTTGATCCTTTCCGTTTACTGCGTTTTAATAGCTAACCAGCTAATGGCCCGGCTCATCGACCGGGGCGCGATCGCGTATTTGCTAGCGACGCCAAATTCCCGGCGAACAATCGCAACGACGCAGGCGTTCGTACTGTTGACAGGCGTGATTGCAATCGTCGCTGCGATTATAGTAGCGGGCATCGTCGGCACTCGCTGGCTCGCCGCCGATCACGCACTGAACCATGCCGCGTTCCTCAAAATGAACATGGTCGGGATGCTGCTCTTTTTCGCCGTCAGCGGCTATTCATTTTTCTTTTCTGCCATTGTTAGCGATGAAAAGCAAGCGCTCGCTTTATCTGGAGGAATCACATTCTTGTTTTATAGCTTCGATTTAGCCGGAAAATTAACGGAAAAATTAGAGTGGCTGCGGCATTTCTCGCTATTTTCCGCCTTCCGACCGGCAGAAATTGTTCAAGGTCAAACGGAGCTTCTTCCAGTATGCGTTTTGCTTGGGGCGGTCGGTCTTATCAGCTATATAGCCGCTATTATCGCTTTTTCCAAACGCGATTTAGCCGTTTAATAAAAGGTGTCCCGCTTAGGACACCTTTTCCATTAAATACAACAAACACAACGCTTAAAAGGCAAACAAATCAGACGACAAATACCGTTCCCCCGAATCAGGAGCCATGCAAAGCACGCGCGCAGACGGCGGCAATTTCTTGGCTACTTCAACAGCATAATAAGCAGCGGCACCAGCGGAAGCGCCGACTAAAATCCCTTCCTCGGCAGCCAAACGGCGCGCCATCATTTGTGCATCCTCATCTTTAATAAGAAAAATTTCATCGTAAATATCGCGATTTAAGATTTTCGGAACGAACCCCGGACCCGTTCCCGGAATTTTGTGCGGCCCCGGCTTTCCTCCAGATAATACGGGCGATCCATACGGCTCGACCACATAAATTCGCAAGTGCGGAAGATGTTTTTTTAGCTCCTCTCCTGTTCCCGTCACCGTTCCGCCTGTCCCTGCTGTCAATACGAATGCATCTAACTCGCCGTCGAACGCCTCTAAAATTTCCACGGCGGTGCTATGCCGATGCGCGTCCGGATTCGCACGGTTCTCAAATTGCATCGGGATAAAGCTGTCAGGAATTTGCGCAGCTAAACGATTGGCTTCATCAATCGCTCCTTGCATTCGCTGCGAAGCTGGAGTCAAATGTACTTGGGCCCCATATGCCTTTAACAGCTTGACCCGCTCGACCGTCGCGTTATCAGGCATGGTGATAATGCAGCGGTAGCCTTTTGCGGCACATACCATCGCCAATCCGATTCCGGTATTTCCAGAAGTCGGCTCGATGATCGTGCTTTTTCCTGGTGTAATCTTTCCTTCCTCCTCCGCGCGGCGAATCATCTGAAACGCGGCGCGGTCTTTCACGCTGCCGCCCGGATTAAACGATTCAAGCTTTATGTACACTTCCGCACCGCTTGGATCAGGGATGCGATTGAGTTTCACAACCGGCGTATTGCCGATTAAATCTAAAATCGAATCGTATCGCTTCATTTATATCGCCAACCTTTGCTCACTCTTTTTCTCTTAAGATTGATTATATGGTTTGATTGATTTTCTTTCAATCTTTCATACATTCTTCACAGTTTCCTCGTTTATTCGACATATTTGCCCATGATGCTGAATCTAGAACTATATAGAAAAGTTGAAATGCGCAATATTCATCTCTGGCTCGAACCCTTGAACAAGGCTGCTGTTGACAGAACGATGGTGAAGAAAATATACGCTTAACAATAAGACTGCCATCCCCTCTAAATACAAAGAGTTTTTTATTTCAACCAATCTACAAAAAACAAAAAAAGACCATTCCGATTTGGACTGGTCCACTCGCCAAAAGCTTTCGCATCTAAGCGGCGGTTTTCGATTATTCATCGTTCCATATCGGCAGGTCAATCAGCACCGTTGTTCCTTTTCCTGCTTCACTTGCAAATGAAATGGTACCATCGTGAAGATGGACGATTTGCTTCACAATCGCAAGCCCAAGCCCCGTACCGCCTTCCGCTCTTGTCCGCGCTTGATCGACGCGAAAAAAGCGCTGCCCAAGAAACGGGATTTTCTCTTTTGGGATGCCTTTTCCAGAATCGCGAATCAGCAAGCAGCAACGGTTTTCATTTGTTTCAAACAGCTGAACGGCAATTGCGCCGCCTTTTGGCGTATAGCGGATCGCATTATCAAGCAGATTATGAATAACCTGCTCTATGCGATCGGCATCGCCTTCAATAATAATGTCTGGATTTAAATCAACCGTAAGCCGGATCGCCTTTTCGTGTAAAAACGGTTCGTATTTAACAAGCGTATCCTCAATGACTTGAGAAAACGCGAGCGGCACTTTTTGCAAAGGGACACTTTTTCCCTCCAACTGCGCTAAATCAAGCAGATCGTGAACGAGCCGCTCCATCCGGCCCGCTTCCCGGTGAATAAGCCTGACATATTTCTCCTCTTCTTCTTTCGTTTTCACCATTCCTGCTAAAAGGGCCTCGCTGTATCCTTTCACGTAACTAAGCGGTGTACGCAATTCATGCGACACATTAGCGAGAAATTCCCGTTTTTTCATATCTTCCTCATAAATCGCCTTCGCCATTACGTTAAACGCTCTCGCCAGCCTCCCCGCTTCATCGTCCGCTCGAATCGGAATTTGCGCCTCATAATCCCCTTGCGACATCTTATAGGCGACTCGTTCCATCTCTTTTAAAGGTCCAGCGAGACGATCGGCCATTTTTTTTCCGAACAGAAGCAAAAGAACGACAAAAACGAGCGCAAGCGGCACCCAAACGACGGCAACTTCCTTTGTCGCTTCTTGAATCGTCGCGAGCGGAATATATAAATAAAACACACCCTCTAAACGCTGTTGATCTAAAAGCGGTACGACGACTCCCATAATTTTGCGGCCAAACCGCCTTTCGTAGCCGATTTTTGTCACAATCTTTCCCTCAAGCAACTTCTGGCGATCCGTCCCGTTAATAAGCGAATCGTAATCAATCTCAAACGGCAAACAGGCGCCCAGTTCCCGCGGGTTGCTGACAAGGAGCACTTCGGCTGTTGATTTTGTATTGTACCATTCTACCCGTTTTCGATATTCTTCCGTAATCGGACCGCCGTGATAGTCGTCCGCTAAATTTTTTCCTTCCTTAATCAGCGTTTGTTTGACTTGATCGACATATAGATTTTCATAAAAATAGTTTAATAGAAAATAAGAAAATGCTGCTGTAAGAATGACAACAATACTTATAGTGAGCCAAATTTTTTGTACTAATGTCATTGATGTTCGCCGCATGCATCACACCTCAAATTTATAGCCAATGCCCCATACCGTTTTAATAAAAGATCCACCTTGTTTTAATTTAAGCCGCAATGTTTTGATATGGGTGTCGACCGTTCTTGCATTTCCCGTATAGTCATAGCCCCATACACGAACAAGCAAGTCTTCGCGGCTGAATACTTGTCCGTGATGCTTGGCGAGAAAAACAAGCAGGTCAAACTCCTTTAACGTTAGAACGATACTTTCTCCAGCGACAGTGACTTTGCGACCCTTTTCGTCAATCGAAATGGATCCCAATGAAATTCCGTCGGTCTGCCTTCCTTGATACGTCCGTCTGATGATCGCCTCAATGCGCGCGATTAACTCGCCTGGACTAAACGGTTTGACGATATAATCATCCCCGCCAATTTTGAATCCTTTCACTTTGTCCCACTCGTCGCCCCGCGCCGTTAAAAAAATGATCGGAACGCTTGATTGCTTACGAATGCGCTCGCATAAAGCAAAACCGTCGATATTCGGCATCATAATATCAAGCAAAATTAAATCGATGTTTTGTTGTTGTATAAGTGCCAGCGCCTCTTCTCCATCTTTTGCCTGCAAGCAGGAAAATCCGGAGTTTTCCAAATACATACAAACTAAAAAGCGCATATCTTCTTCATCATCGACAACAAGAATTGTAGTTCGCTCCATGCTTATCTCCCCCCCGAATCATCAATTGAAAAGGTCCTTTTCCCGCCTTATATCGGTGAACGACTCGCATCGTTCGTCCGTCGATGACATCAATTTCATCGCTGTCATAGCTTGCGACATACAAGTGCCGATTAGTGCCAACGATCGTAAACGGGTTGGCCCCCACTACAAGCGCCGCTTCTTCTTTTCCTCTGTTGTTCCATTTTCGCACCATGTTCGATCCGTGGCTTAACGCGAAGATGCCTTCATTCGTTTCCGTAAAGCCAATCGGCATATCAGGAGCGGGAACGGTTTTGGCCAATTTTCCGTCCGGCAGCGAATATACATGTATCGAAGTTTCCATCGCACTGCCACTTCCATGTCCGCCAATCCATATCTCCTGTTGTTGCTCGCGAAGCAGTCCTCCGAGCGAAGATTTAGGGACGAAGAACATGTGTATGACCTTGCGTTTTGGCACGTCGATAATATCCGTTTTCGCATCATGAAAGTCGATCACATATAGCCGAGTGCCGTCGCTGTTTTGTAAAAGTGTCAAAGGCGCGCTTCCTACTTTAACGGCCCCGATTTCTTTTCCGTCCGTGCGAAAAATGCGGATTTCCTTTTGCTTTTGATCGGCTAAAAATATGTGATGCATATCATTAGATACAAGCGCACCTACAATCCCTTCACCTACTTGCCATTCCTTCTTTAACTTCCCGGTAGCCAGGTCATACTCGTACGCTTGATCGAGATCGTTCCCATATAATAGCAATGTTTGTCCGTTGTTTAACAATGCCCCTCCTCTAATCGGTTTTTGCAAATTCCACTGCGCATATTTTTTTTCACGCTCTAAATCGAAAAACGTCGCACTCCCATCCTTAATGTTAATGCTAATCAGCGTTTCCATTCGTTTCGGAATCGGCGTAAATGATTGTTGATCGCACCCTGTAAGCAATAGAAGGAATAGGAACACAATTAAAGACAACCGTCTCATGATTTCCCCCCTTGTCCAAAGCAATTGCATTATAAACAAACATTGTGAGGAACTTGTGAAAAAAGATTAAAAACTTTTCATAATGCGATGAAAAATAACAAATTTAGCAATATCCCTCTTTCTAAATTTAGCAATTTCCTTTTATAATAATATCATGCGATGGTGAACGGATAAACGAGGTGAGTGAGTTTGGAGTCTTCAAAAGAGAAATTAATTACTTTTTTAGAAGAACATTTATCTGATTTTATTTCCCATTGGCGGAAACATATGTATATCGCCGATAATGATAAGCACATCGATCGCGTAGAGCATAACGGATTGGCTTTTTTTGAGCTCATTAAACAACTTCTGGGCCAACCGTATACCGCTGAGCATCTGAAAAAACTGGCGGAAAAAGTGGCGAAAGAAAGAGTGGAAGCAAATATTAATATAGGCGAGTTTATATATAATACAAATCTCGGACGCAGTTTACTAGTGCGATATGCGTTAAAATCGCAACTTCCGATTGAAGAGCTTCAGCCGCTGATTGATGATATTAACTACTTGTTTGATCAATTTTCGTTTTATGCGGTGGCAAAATATACGGAGCTAAAAGACGCGGAAATTGAAAAAAAGAACCTATTTATTTCTCAATCTCATAAAGATCGGCTGACATTGCTTGGGCAAATGTCTTCAAGTTTCGTTCACGAGTTCCGCAACCCGTTAACCGCAATTATCGGTTTTATTCAACTGCTTAAGTTTGAGCATCCAAACTTAAAGTATTTAGACATTATCAATCACGAACTGCAGCAGCTCAAATTCCGCATTTCTCAGTTTCTTCATGCTTCAAGAAAAGAAATGGTGGAAGAAGAGAAGGAACAGGTTGTGCTTTCGCAACTGTTCGACGAAGTGCTTTCGTTTTTATACCCAAGCTTTGTCGATGAAGATGTTTCAGTTTCAACAAACATCGATGAAACGGCAAATGTCTTTGTCTATCGAAATTTGTTAAAGCAGGTCTTGATGAACATTCTCTTAAACTCCATTGAAGCGGTGAAAGAAAAGGAAAAACCGCGGCAGATCGAAATTCATGTGACAACAAACGATGAGGAAGTTGTAATTTGTATTTCGAATAACGGTCCAATGATCCCTAAAGAAGCGATTCAAGCTATTTTCGAACCGTTTTTCACGACGAAAAAACTTGGGACAGGAATTGGGCTTTATGTGTGCAAAAAAATTATTGAAGATCACGGCGGCAAAATTACGTGTACCTCAGACGAGCATACAACATCGTTCTTTATTTCACTTCCTTCCCAAATTAATCCCTCTCCCCTTGTTTAGGGAGAGAGGGATTTAGCGCAGCGGTTTGCGAAACCCTGCAGCTTGCGCCTCTTTTTCTGTACAAAACATCATTTCTGCTTTTGTCTCCTCGTATTGCGGGCTTCCAGGAACGTGGTAAATTTTCTCTCCATTTCTCGAAATATTTCCTTTAATCATTGGCTTAGAACAACGCGGTGAAAACTTCTCATCACGAAATCCCCGGTCAGTCGCATAGTTTTCAATCGACCAAATGTTCAGCTTCTTTTTCCTAGCTGTTTCTTGAATTTGACGGAACTCATCTACATATTTTGTGTTCGGTTCAAATACGTAGGCAACGCGCGCATAGCCTTTTTCGAGCAGCAACTCATTTAACATTTGTTTGCCGATCCATACATACGCAAGAAGGCGGCCGTATCGATCCCGCTCCCGTACATCCAGTTCCAGCTCCACCTTCGTCCCTTTCGGCAATAGCTTCTTCACATACTGGCTTGCCTCTGGTCCAAACGGCTGCACCGGCTTTGTCGGATGCACCGACTCTGGCGTATCAACAAGCAATAGACGCACCGTTTCCTCTCGTTTTCCGATCGCTACTTTTAATGTATCTCCATCAATCACTCGATCAACAACAGCCGGAATTTTCTTCGGAGACGATTGGCATCCCGCAAACATAAAAATACTAAAAATGAGAAGAAAACAAACGATATATTTTTTCAACTTCAATCCCCCTTCCGTTCTTATCGTAACGTATCGATAGGAGATTGACCACTTTTTAAATACATATTTCATTAAAATTTTTGTTTATTATTAAAATAATATAATATTCTAATGACCAACCGAATTGTTTAATACTGATAAATTAGAAAGTTTGCATTTTTCTATTTCTATATAATTTTATTGACTTATAGAGATTTTTTAAAATAAAATGTTTGCATAATCATCATAAATTTAGGAGGAATGGAAATGGGAGCATTACCTGAAGTTCAGCCAATGCAGCAAGAACAAAACAAAAAACATCCTCCCGGGCTTTATTTACTATTCTTCACAGAACTTTGGGAGCGTTTTAGTTATTACGGAATGAGAGGTCTCCTTATTCTCTACTTAACTACCGAACTAGTAAGCGGAGGCCTTGGCTTTGATAAGAGTGTTGCCATGCTTATTTATGGGTTCTTTACTGGAACTGTATACTTTACGCCAATACTTGGCGGAATGCTTTCTGACCGTTTTTTAGGTAAACGATTGGCCATCACCATTGGCGGTGTGACAATGGCAATCGGTAACTTTATTTTATTTGCCATCAACACTAAATTAGGGTTATACATTGGTCTTTTATTGCTTATCATCGGTAACGGTTTCTTTAAACCAAACATTTCAACCCTTGTCGGTCAACTTTACTCTCCTAACGATAAACGTAAAGATGCCGCATTTACTATTTTCTATATGGGCATTAATTTTGGTGCACTCTTTGCGCCGCTTGTATGCGGTTACTTAGCGGAAAAATATTTCGCAACAACTATTAACGGAGTTGTACATTACGGTTTTAGGTATGGATTCCTTGCTGCATCAATTGGCATGATTATCGGCCAATTAATTTTCAATCTTTTTGGAAACCGCTATTTAGGGGATATTGGTAAAAAACCTACAGGCAAAAAAGTAACAACGAACACAGCAGTAAAAACAAAAACTCCATTAACAAAAAGAGAGAAACAACGCACGGCCGTGATTTTAATTTTAACTTGCTTTATTGTTTTCTTCTGGGCCGGTTTTGAACAAGCGGGAAGCTCGCTAACGTTATATACAGATAAGTTCGTTGATAAATCGATTGGCGGATGGACGATGCCTACTTCCTGGTTCCAATCATTAAATCCATTCTTTATTATCGTTTTAGCGCCAGTTCTTTCAGCATTATGGATGAAACTTTCGAATTCGAAGCGCGGAGATCTTCCAATCCCAGTGAAAATGGCTCTTGGAATGATTTTATTAGGCTTAGGATTTGTAGTATTAATTCCTGCCGTCATGCATACTGGCAGCGACGAACAACACGTTCTTCATAAAGCAAACTTACTTGTAATTGTGCTTACTTATTTCTTGCATACTCTTGGGGAGTTATGTTTATCGCCTATTGGTTTATCAATGGTAAGTAAATTAGCACCGGTTCGCTTCGCATCGCTATTAATGGGAGTATGGCTTTCAGGTACCGGTTTAGCCAACTATTTGGCGGGAGCATTAGCAGCTTATACCGAGTCACTAGGTTATTTGGAGATATTTGCACTAATTGGGGCAATTAACATTGGTTTCGGTCTCATTTTACTTCTTTTATCACGTAAAATTGTCGCTATGATGGGTCTGGAATAATAATTGATTTTTTTCCTTGAAGAAACATTGCCTAAGACTCCTTCTGTGAGTTTGGATATAAACTAGGCTGCGCTGTACGTAAAATTCCTAACTCTAATTCCAATTTTTGCAAAGAGGACTAAAAGTTCTATTTCAAAAACATAAAATACTATATTAATCGCATAGTCATAGAATCAGAGGGGGGGAGGCAATCGGCCTACCCCCCTTCTGATTCAAACAAGGTATCTCGCCAGCTTAATAGTATCGATATGTAAGACAAAACTAGAATCCCAACAATTCTAAATACACTATTATCAGAATAGTCTCACCTTTTCGTGCGTGTAAGCATAGTGGTAACGATCCCTACTACGCAAACAACAATAAAAGAGTTCATAAAGGAGGCAACAGGAACAATAACACTTCCTACCGTAATTACAAGCATATCAATTATAAAAATAATGATCCCAACATTCCAACCGGTCATTTTTCCAATAAATTGCGCCAACAAATCGGTTCCCCCCGTGCTTGTCTCTTCCCGAAGCATCATCCCGATGCCTGTTCCGACGAATATTCCTCCGATGATTGAACTAATCGTTGGCGGGAAAACAATGATGCCGCGAAATATCGAACAAACGTCAATCATAAACGAAGAAACAAGCAGTCCGTGCAAACTATTATAAAAAAATGTCCGATAATAAAACCAAGCAATCACATAAAGCGGAACGCTCAAACAAATAATCGTCATCCCCGCTTTAATATTCCAGAGATATTTTGCAATCAATCCAATGCCGATCATGCCTCCATCCAACAAACGGTGCGGCACTAAAAAAACGTTAATGCCGATCGCTAACAACAAGCTCCCTAGCCCAATGGCCATCGCCTTTTTCCACATATATGCCACCTCGATTTTTTCACCTATTAAAATATATATGGCCTTTTAGGAAGGACTTGTCTTTTTTCATGTTTTCGTCCAAATAAATATTGCTTTAGTAGAAAAATTGTTTTATAATCTTCATACAGTCAAAACAATCAACACACAAATTGATATCGTCCTCATTCAACCGATGAGGTAGAGGTTGCGGCTTTTATGAGTACAGTGAACGAGACGCAGAGAACGTCAAAGACTTCGCGGGAAAGGAAAAGTCGCCGAAGTTTGCGCATTTCTCTGGATGCGCAAGCTGGGGCTGTCACCGAAAAGGGGCAGCACTGTCACGCTTGCATTTTTGCAATCGTGGGGCGCTATCTTCACGGAAGGGTTGATGCGGGTAATGGTTACATTGCCGCCGAATCTCCTTCGGCGGCTTTTTTTATTGCCCGGCTCCTTTCCATTACATTCACAAAAAAGGAGCGATGAAAAGATGGAAAATGTTGTTCAAACCAACAACTCACACGCTGCTACCAATTCGTCAGGACAAGAATTGCAGCGGAAGCTAAAGACAAGGCATTTAACAATGATCTCTTTAGGTGGAACGATCGGCACCGGCTTGTTTTTAGCAAGCGGCGGCGTCATCCACACGGCAGGACCCGGCGGGGCGCTTGTCGCATACGTTGCCATCGGCATTATGGTCTATTTTTTAATGACAAGTCTTGCTGAAATGGCTGCCTACATGCCGGTAACGGGAACGTTTAGCACGTACGCAACTAAATTCGTTGATCCAGCACTTGGCTTTGCTTTAGGCTGGAACTATTGGTACAATTGGGCGATTACGATTGCCGCTGAGCTTTCTGCCGTGACATTGATTATGAAATTTTGGTTTCCACATACCCCTTCCCTTTTATGGAGCGCGTTATGCTTAGCTATTATGTTTTTATTGAATTATTTATCTGTCAAAGGGTTCGGGGAAGCGGAATATTGGTTTTCCATTATTAAAGTAGCAACCGTTATCATTTTCCTGATTGTTAGTTTTCTTATGATTATCGGCATTATGGGCGGTGACGCGATCGGCTTTAAAAACTTTACGATCGGCGGTAGTCCATTCCACGGCGGGTTTATGGCTACTCTTGGCGTTTTTATGGCGGCTGGGTTCTCCTTCCAAGGAACCGAACTGCTTGGGGTGGCGGCGGGAGAAAGCGAGGATCCAAAGCGCAACATCCCTCGCTCGATCCGTCAAGTGTTTTGGCGTATTTTATTATTCTATGTATTAGCCATTTTAGCCATCGGATTGCTCATTCCGTATACAAATAAAAGTTTAAAGAGCAGCGATGTAACCGTTAGCCCGTTTACACTTGCGTTTGATAAAGCAGGAATTGCTTTTGCGGCTTCCGTTATGAATGCCGTCATTTTAACAGCTGTTTTATCAGCCGGCAATTCAGGAATGTACGCATCGACGCGGATGCTTTGGGATTTGGCTCGGGAAGGAAAAGCGCCAAAATTTTTAGCTAAATTAAACCGTCGCGGCGTGCCTGTCAATGCGCTCATCGTTACCGCTTCATTAGGAACGCTCGCCTTTTTAGCATCGCTATTTGGCGATGGCACCGTTTACACATGGCTGTTAAACGCATCGGGCATGTCAGGATTTATCGCATGGCTTGGCATCGCCATTAGCCACTATCGCTTCCGCAAAGCGTACGTGGCACAAGGTCGCGATCTTCATGCCTTGCCGTATAAAGCAAAATGGTTCCCATTTGGACCGCTGTTTGCCTTTATTCTTTGCACCGTTGTCATTTTGGGGCAAAACATTGGGGCATTTACCGGTGACTCCATCGACTGGTACGGCGTGCTTGTTTCATACATTGGCTTGCCGTTGTTCTTGATCGTTTGGATTGGATATAAAGTAATGAAAAAGACAAAAGTCGTACCTCTTGATCAATGTGAGTTAGACTAAAAAAACGCTTGGCAATTTGCCAAGCGTTTTTTAATCATGCTTTCCCGTTTTTTGCTCCTCGTCTTCAATAATTCCCCTTGTAGCGTTTTTAAATTCACGGAGCGTTTTCCCAGCAGCTTGTCCGAGCTCTGGCAATTTTTTCGGCCCAAAAATCAAGAGCGCAAAGAACACAATTAGTGCGATTTCACCAAATCCAATGTTCATGTGATCCACTCCATACGTTCGTTTTTATCATTCATGTTCTTCATCATTATATCACACACGAACAAAGGATGCTATTTCTTCGTTATTGTTCTTCAAGAAGACGAACAGGCACTTCCCACTCTTCTTCCGGTTGATCCTTCCGATAAATCCTTGCCATTTCCCTGTCTTCATCAACATGTTGAATGAGCACATAATCCCCTTGATACGTCACTGGAACAATTTCTGCAGATTCAGCGATTTGTTTAGCGCGCGCCACGTTCATATTTATCATCCTCCTTCCCGAGCACTATCTTCAGCAATCGTGCGCAATTCTTTCCAAAACAATTCTTCATTGCAAACAAGAGAATGATGCGGGCGAGATGAATCAACGATATCGCCTAGCTCCCCCTCATCCCCTTTAGCGTTGATAATCTCGAGCAATTGAGTCATATCGGTTGTTTCACGTTCAATGTTATCGTGTCGCATCGTTCATTCCTCCGAGCACTACGTTTGTATCAACATAAAAAAGGATGCCCTATCATGGACATCCTTATTCGTTCAGCGCTTCGGAAACCGCTGTTGCAAGCAACTGCGCCCTTTCTCTAGGAGAAGCTGCTAAGCTGATCGCACTAATAACGGCCACTCCATCCGCTCCTGATGCAATCACTTCTTTTGCATTGCTTGGAGCGATTCCGCCGATTCCAACAATGGGAACGGAAAGGCCGTATTCTCGCATCCGGCGAAGAACGGCAACTCCTTGCACTTCCTTTGCATCCTCTTTTGTGTTAGTTGGAAAGATCGGACCGACCCCGAGATAATCCGCCCCTTGCTCGATAGCTCGTTTCGCTTCTTCGAGATTATGGGCGGAAACGCCAAGAATTTTTCCACCGATTTTTTGCCGCACGACATCGGCTTGCTCGTCTTCTTGGCCAATATGTACACCGTCTGCATCAAGTGCAAGCGCCAGTTCCACATCATCATTGACGATAAAAGGAATGCCGTGCTTGCGGCAGATCGCTTGCAATTCTTTAGCGAGGGCGTATTTTTCTTTTCCTAAAAGGGCCCCCTTCCCCTTTTCACGAAATTGAAATATCGTAATGCCGCCTGCAATCGCCTCTTCTAGCACCTTGAGCGGATTTTTTTCGCAGTTGTTGCTCCCCATAATAAAATAGACGCGCAATTGTTCTTTCATGTTTAAAATTCTTGCCACTTCTATCACCTATAACATTAATTTTTGCTTTTGTCGATACGCCCAATGATTCGTCGGTCCATGGCCGTTTCCGATGCCTAATTCATGTGTGATCGCTGCTTGAATAAACTGTTTCGCTGTTTCCACCGCTTCCTGAACACTGCGGCCCTTAGCAAGTTCGGCTGTTATCGCTGCGGCAAATGTGCAGCCCGTCCCGTGCGTATGTCTCGTTTCGACTCGAGCGCTCTTGAAATACGAAAATTCATGGCCATCATACAACAAATCGACCGCTTCGTTGCCGTCGTCGTCATGGCCTCCTTTGATGACTACATGTTGGACGCCTAATTCGTGCAGACGTTTCGCTGCTTCGCGGCGGTCGTCTAGCGTGCGAATCGTCATGCCCGTCAGCACTTCCGCCTCCGGAATATTTGGCGTCACCACCATAGCGAGCGGCAACAAGTGTGTCTTTAACGCGGAGACCGCTTCTTCTTGCAACAATGGAGCGCCACCTTTGGCAATCATGACGGGGTCCACCACAAGCTGCCTCCAGCCGAACTGCTTGATTTTTCCGGCAACTGCTTGAATAATGTCAGCGCTAAATAACATCCCTGTTTTCACGGCATCCGTTCCTAAATCCGTCCCGATCGATTCAATCTGCTGCTCGACTGCTTCGACGGACATCGGATACACTCCTTGGACACCAAGCGTATTTTGCGCCGTCACCGCCGTTAATGCTGACATGCCGAATACGCCCAATTCTTGAAACGTTTTTAAATCTGCTTGAATGCCGGCGCCGCCGCCGCTGTCAGACCCGGCGATCGTCAATGCTTTATAAATCTGATCCATAACTACTCTCCCCTTCATCCTATTTTTGTAAAAGAGCCGTATCGAACGATTTCATCTGCTCCCACTTTGGCAAGTTGATTTAAAAAGGCGATTTGAAAGCTTCCAGGCCCCTGTTCCGCCGCTTCGCTTGCCGCGATTTGCGCCGCCACTCCGTAGCTGACAAGCGCCGATGTTGCGGCAAACACAAGATTTTGTTCAACCGCGGCAAACGCTCCGATGACAGACGTGACAAGGCATCCTGTTCCCGTCACTTTTGTTAAAAGCGGATGGCCGTTCTGAATGACGTATGTCGTTTGGCCATCTGTGACGACATCATCTTTTCCAGTCACAGCGACGACCGCTTTTAGTTGCTCGGCTGCCTTTTTCGCCAGCGCTACAACATCGCCGTTTCCTTCGGCGGCATCAACGCCTTTAATCTCCCACTGTTCGCCGATGACGTTAGCGATTTCTGCCGCATTGCCACGAATGACCGAAACATTTAATTCGCGAGTGATTCTGCGGGCCGTTTCCGTGCGGTATGGCGTCGCTCCTGCCCCAACCGGATCGAAAATGACCGGCACGCCATGTTCGTTTGCCGCTTTACCAGCAATCAACATTGCTTCGACTTCTGTTTCATTTAACGTCCCGATATTTAACACAAGCGCTCCCGCCAATTTCGCCATATCGGCCACCTCTTCTTTGGCATAAGCCATGACCGGCGAGGCGCCTAGCGCGAGCAGGCCGTTTGCCGTAAAATTCGTCACAACAACATTCGTGATATTATGGACGAGCGGATTCGTTTTTCGTACCTTTTCTAACACTTCCGCAGCACGTTGCATATCCATCGTGTTCATCCTCCCCCTTATTGTTCTTACAAATAAAAAGGCACTTTGCGCCTAGGCAAAGTGCACCCATTTCTTTTGTCCTCACTTTCCCTGCGCTGGCATTACCCAACAGGTTCAAACGGTCAACGACGGATTAGTCGTACTCTCAGCCTGATTCCACAGACTCCCGCGTTCGTATGCTGTTTACAAGCCCAGTCTACTCCTTCTTGCAAAAGAATGCAAGCGAAAAATCGCTATTTATCTATCGCTTGGTGGACTGCTCTACTGCTTTCGGTTCATCGGCAAGGAAAGAAAGAGGCATGGGCAAATTAAATAAATCTAAATCAACAATATAGCGAGGACGGCGTTTTGTTTCTTTATAAATTTTCCCGATATATTCCCCGATTAAGCCAAAGGCGATCAGCTGAAGCCCGCCGAGAAGCCAAATCGATGTAATCAGCGAGGTCCAGCCTGTTTGCGTGTGACCGGTCCATTTTAAAAATAGAAAATAAGCACCAAACAGGAGGCTCACAAAAAACGAGATAAAACCCATTAGCGAAATCAAGCGGATCGGTGTAATACTAAAAGAAGTAATGCCATCAAGGGCAAAAGAAATCATCTTCTTCAGCGGATATTTCGTTTCGCCCGCCAACCGTTCCTTTCGCTCATAATAAACAACGGTCGAACGAAATCCGAGAAGCGGGACGATGCCGCGCAAGAACAAATTGGCTTCTTCAAATCGTTCCAACTCTTCGACCGCGCGTCTACTCATTAGCCGATAATCGGCGTGATTGTATACAAGATGGACCCCCATCGCTTTCATGAGCCGATAAAACCCTTGGGCCGTATGGCGTTTAAAGAATGTGTCCGTATCGCGCTTGTTGCGCACGCCATACACAATTTCATATCCCTCATGGAATTTTTTAATGAATTCACGAATGACTGAAATATCATCTTGTAAATCCGCGTCAATCGACACGATGCAGTCGGAGCGAGTTTTAGCAGAAAACAAGCCAGCTAACAGCGCATTTTGATGGCCTGCATTGCGGGCGAGTTTGACCCCTTTGACCTCCGGGTAACGCAGACTTGCTTTATAAATGATCGTCCATGTCGCATCGCGGCTTCCATCATCGACAAATAATAAGGTGCTGTTCTCGGAAATCAGCCGTTCGCCCACGAGCTGTTCCCGCAGTTCGCGCAGCTGCCGAATCGTTTCCGGCAGCACTTCTTCTTCGTTATAGCAAGGTACCACAATGGTGAGAACAGGTTCGTTCACAAAGCTCGCCTCCCTATGATGTCACTTTATATAAATAAATCGTCCATGCTGATTCCTTCGATCGAAACACTTTTTCTAGCTTTAACTGATTGCTTGCAGCATTCTCGATCGGCAGCGCTGAAAAAATGTAGCGCCCGCCCATCTCGCGAAATACATTTATATTAAGCTGCAAATGTTTAATTTTTCTCTTCGAATCTTTTTTAAACATGTAATGCTTGCCGAGTTCGTCGACAAATATGTAGCAGCGCCCGCCCCATTCATCAAAATACTCGCGCAATACGCTGTTTTTTGCTAGTTCAGGGGCGATGATTTGGCGAAATTTGTGCTTGTACGAAAGCGGATAAAAATTGTTGTACGTATCTAACGTGTAAAACCCGTTATATTGGGCAATGGCCGGGTGGATGCCGATGCTGGCGACGCGGTATGTATCGACCGGACGGCCAATATACCGTTTGATTTCAGCAAATTGCTTTTCCGCGTAAAACTCGCGAAAGGATGGTTTGTTTTTATATACGATTTCTTCGTTAAACAATATTAAAACGGCGAGTTGCGCCACAAGCGCCGCCCATCCAATGTTCCTCCACGTTCTTCCTTGCCGCCAGATGATTTTTAATGAAAGCGCAAACAAAACATAAATGACCATCGGACGCAAAAAGTGATAGCGAGCAAAATTAAATTTATCAAGAAGGTCGAATCGCTCCGTCAGCGGCAGCCAGCCTTTATAAAACCAAAATGCATACCATGTGGAAAGCGCAAAATTCAAGACATGAAGAAATAAAAATGTTTTTTCTTGCTGCCATCGTTTTTCTTTCCAGACAACGTACAACGCTAAAAATGTAATTGGCAAGATGACGAGTCCATGCACCGTCATCACATGGTTATGGCCTAAAACATAGTTTTTGAATGTAAGGCGAACCGCATGCCAAAACGACAGACGGGCATGAAAATATTCGTCGCGGCTCGTCGGTTCTTCAGAAAATAACAGAGAATGTACAAGCCGATAATCGACAGCTAAATAAAGCACTGTCATATATGCAATCGCCAACAAAAAGCGGACGTTCCATCTTTTGTAGCGGATGACATCGACAAGCCACCATATTCCCAGCGCGCTTAGAAAAAAGAAAAAGCCGAGTACGAGACTAGAGTAAAGCGGCAGCAGCGTTAATACAATGTAGTTGACCGATGAACGTTCTCCGGCGCGGATGTTTAAAAACGCCCAAAGCGCAAGCGGCATGCCTAATGTGCTCAACATCCCGGACGGCCAAAATGGCGTCAAGGCAAAAGCGAGCGACACGCCGATGCGAATCCATGCCCACTCCGGCGCTTTTATGACATGTTTTTTTAGCAATAAGTACATCCCGATAAAGGCAAACACTCGCGTCACCAGTTGGCTGAGCCCATAAGCGTAAATCGATGGAAACAAGGCGTGCAGCCAAACGATGCCGCTAAACTCCGTTCCGAACGCATTCCGCGGCAGACCGTTAATGATTTGCGGAATGACCGCTCCCACTGGCCCAAACAGTTCGCCGCTGTTCGCCAACACTTTGTACCAAGCAATGTTCGAGTCCAAATTGTCATGCACTCGCATATGCGCATCTTCGCCCAAAATAAAATATGGCGACACAAACAAAGCGATCGCAAGGAATGAGAAGAACAAAAGTCGCCTTTCTGTTATCGTCATTTCTTCTCTCCCCCCGTCTAAAAAATGTCTTCATTATTTTTTAACAAAAAGAGGAAAATATACAGACAAATTGTATAAAATATCCTGTCTACAAGTCATGATTGTTTTTTACATTTCATACAACAGTAATAGCGTCATGCACATTCATTTTTTGAAACGGGGTGTTATGATGAAAAGAGTGGGAAAAGACGATTTTGTGTCCGGCTTTGTCCCAAATCACAACCATGGTTCCGTTGATTATACTTCTGTTGAAGGCGGACACGTGCACCAATGCCTCGATGTCACCTCCCCTCCGATCCCGACGGAAGATGGAAGTCACATTCATTATACGGAGGGCTACGTGCTATTCGAAGACGGTCATACCCATTATTACCGCGCCTATTCGGGACCTGCTATTCCTGTCGGGAACGGCATGCACGTGCATTATTACGATTTTTACACATCGGAAGACCACGGCCATCGCCATCGCGTGACTGGAGTGGATAAACCGGCGCCGGGGACGAAATAAATGCATGATGAACCTCTCCCACCTACATTCCATTTAGAGGTGGGAGACTTCTCGGGGGATACGTCAAATACAGTTCTAATTGTCAGGCAACAAATTTCGCAACACGTTCAAGCAATCTGTTATTCTCCCGACGACAACATCAGCGCTTCCATCCGTTCCAATCTGATGCGGATCGATATAAATCGTTTGACACCCAAGCTGTTTGGCAGGAGCGATATCGTTTCGCCAGTTGTCGCCGACGCTGATCATTTCTTCGTAACTAGCGTGAAACTGTTCCGCGATTGTTTTTAAATGTTTGACGGTGTCGATAGGCTTTCGGGCGCGAAAGATTTTTTGGTGGAACAGTTTTGCAAGCCCGAGCTTCTCCAAAATCGCTTCGCTGTCGGGCTCGGGGCTGTTTGTCATCAGCACTAAAGCGATGGTGCGGCCGAGTTTCTGCAGCAGTTCAGCCAACCCGGCGATACGCTTCATTGTGAAATGGGGGCTCATCATAAACGCTCTCGTTTCTAGAAAGGCAGCATACGTGTCTTGGTCCGTCAATCCGTAATGAGAACCGATCGCTTTCGGCACCCACCATAAATCCCCAATGCTTAACATCATGTCCAAGTCAACGGTTACTCGTTTTGCATACTGTTGTTTGACGCGTTCAACTGGCCATGCTGTTCCGTCCCAGTTATAAACAGCAACAACCATGTCGTTCCGATCAACAGTGAGAATCGCATCGTGTTTCACATCGTAAATGGTCCCAATTTTCAGCGGATGCGCTCCAGACAGCACCGTTTCATAATCATGGCGAAACAATGCTTGCTTTTCTTTGTCTAGCCGCTTCTCAATCCGCTCAGCGTAATAATCAAAATGGTGCGTGTCTTCATACAATGTGCCATCCAAATCAAACACGATCACTTTGATGCCGGTCATACCTCTCCCCCTCCTTTTGAAGCCTATGCCCTTATTTTCTCAATGATTTACCATTTTATGATATTTCATAAAAATGGAGCCATTCCCTCTATTAAGAAGGAATGGCTCTTTCGTGAACATTATTCAACGTTCATTTCTAGTTCTTCAATCCGTTTTTCCGCATAGTTTTGATCCTTTTGCGCGTGGTAATGCTCCGCTTTTTCAACGATCGCCACCGTATTGTATTCCGGAATGTGCGCGTACGTTTCATACACTCCTTTTGGAATGAGCACATTCCCTTCCGGCCAATAGACGGCGATGTTGCCGCGTTTGACGTCCGCGTACTTGGCGCGCCCTTGCATCATGCCATGCCGGTTGTACACAACGATCGATTCACCTTCGCGAATATGGAGCGATTTGGCGTCTTCTTCGTTCAACAAAATATCATAACGGTCGGCATTGTTAAACGGATCTTTCTCGCTATAGATCATCGAGTTGAACTGCTTGCCCCGCCTTGTTGTGACGAAAAAGCTGCCTTCCGTCTTGCGCAGCTCCGGCAATTCGATCGGAATAAGGTTTCCGCGGCCGTCTGGGGTCGGGCATATGCCGCCTTCACAAAGCCACGCGCCGCCCCATTGAAACACATCACCTTTTTTCCGTAAATGTTGAATGCCGTCGTAGTTTCGGTTGGCCACCGCAATTTCGTCGCGAATTTGCTGGGCGTTTTGAAACTCGATAAGATGCTTTTGTTCCGGCTTGACTCTAGAGGCGAGATCGACATAAATCTCCCATTCGGCGCGTGCTTCACCGATGCGCGGGCCGTCGATTTCCGGACTGAAATAGACCATTCGCTCCGTGCTGGTCGAAGTGCCGCCGCCCGGCTGCTCATACCGCGTCATCGCCGGCAAAATAATGACTTCTTCTTTCGCATCAAGAAGCGTCGATGTGTTAAAAATAATATCTTGATGCACGCGCATCTCCAGCTGTTCAAGAGCCTCGCGGACGAAATCAGGATTCGGCATCGTCTCAAGGAAATTGCCGCCGCTCGTATACAGCAGTTTCACTTTTCGTTCATGGCCATCTGGAAGCAAGATGTTTTCAATCGTTTGCCCGATTGTGTCTCCTTGCCAGCGCGGAATCGGAAAGCCCCATATTTGTTCCAAGCGGGCGATGTTTTCCTCGTCAAACTCGCCGCCCGGAAGGACAAACGGGTCGGCTCCCATTTCCCCGGAACCTTGCACGCCGCTATGGCCGCGAATCGGCATAACGCCGCAATGTTCACGGCCGATAAACCCGCGAAGCAAGGCGAGATTGACGACTTGCGACACATTATCTGTGCCGAAGCGATGCTGCGTGAGCCCCATGCTCCAGACGAACACCGCCGATTTCGCGTCCGCTAGCAATCTCGCAAACTCGTACATCCGCTCTTTCGATAGCCCCGATGACTTCTCGAGCGTCTCCCAGTCATATTTCGCTACATGTTCCCGCAATTCTTCGACACCATTCGTATGCTTCGCAACAAACTCCCAATCAATCGCGTCTTCCATCTCAAACCAATGCTTGATGACGCCATTGATAAAGGCAATGTCCCCTCCGATATTCACTTGATAAAAATCGTCGGCGATTTTCGTGCCAAACAGCGCGCTTTCCCAAATCGAAGGAATCCAATAGTTCTCCATCGCCGGCTCGCGGTATGGATTGATGACAATAATTTTCGTACCCGCTTTTTTGGCGGCATACATATATTTCGTCGAAACCGGCTGGTTATTCGCGGCAACCGACCCCCAAAAGACAAGGACGTCCGTGCCGATCCAATCTTTATAGCTGCAGCTCGAAGCGCCGATGCCAAGCGAACGCTTTAACGCTGTTTTACTCGGGGAATGACAAATGCGCGAGGCGTTGTCGATGTTATTCGTACCTAAAAACCGCGCCGTTTTTGCCGCCGTGTAATAAACTTCATTTGTAATACCGCGCGCTGTTAAATAAAAAGCAAATTGCTTTGGATCAAGCGAGCGCATTTTTCTTGCTATCCGATTAAGCGCCTCATCCCAGCTAATCCTCGTAAACTTTTTTTCTCCCGGCTTTCGCGACAGCGGATACGGAATGCGGCCGAGCTTGCGCAGCTCTGTACTGTCCATTTTCCGCAGTTCGTCGACATCTTCGAGCCATTTCGGATCGATTGCCGGCATCGTATTGAGTCGAAGCACATTTAAACGCGTCGTGCAAAGATGCGGCCCAGTCAACGTTTGATCGCGAAGCCCGGACACGCCGAGCGCGCAGCCGTCGCACACCCCTTGCGTTAAAATGCGGTACGCATACGATAATTGATCTTTATTTTCCCAAACAACTTTTAATGTATCGCGAATATGATGCGGTTTCACTTTTCCGATTCCCATCGGCAACAAACTTGCCCAAAGCGAAGGGTTCGGGCTTTTGTCTAACTTGATCGGCCCGGTATGTTTCGTTTTTCCCATTATGGACCTCCCTTTTTATGCAAACGCATTCAATTTTCAAAACAATTTTACGATTTTCGTAGTATTATTATATCATCTAGTCTTATTTTCTCAACAAAAGAAGGTGGAATGATTGGATTTAGAAATAATGATCACTAAAAAAATCTATAAATATATGGAAGGCGAGCTTTCCGAACAAGAAGATGCCATTGTGCGGGAATATCCGTTGACGATTGTCGTTAATGGGCAGGAATTCGCCACCCTCGTCTGTTCGCCGGAGCATCTTGATGAGCTCGTCATCGGCTTTCTCGCTTCTGAGGGCGTTATTCGTTCCTATGGCGATATCAAAAAGCTGACAATCGATGAACCGCGCGGCTTTGCCTACGTCGATTTACTAGCGCCGCTGCCGGAGAGCTCGGCGTTTTCCAAACGGTTTATCGGTTCGTGCTGCGGGAAAAGCCGGCAATTTTATTTATTGAACGACGTGAGAACGGCCAAGACGGTCATGTCGACGACCAAGATCGGAGTCGAACAATGTTTTTCGCTTATGAACACGTTACAAAACGGGAGTGTTGTCTTTCGCGAAACGGGCGGGGTGCATAACGCCGCTTTATGCGACGAAAGCGGCATCGTCATCGCCCGCTCCGATGTCGGTCGGCATAATGCGCTCGATAAAATTTATGGCTATTGCCTGCGCCATTCGATTCCGATGCGCGACAAACTCGTCGCGTTTAGCGGCCGCGTGTCGTCGGAAGTGTTATTGAAAGTATCGAAAATGGGAGCGGGCATTGTGCTGTCGAAATCGGCGCCGACTGATTTAGCTTTACAGCTTGCCGACGATTTGCGCATCACCGTCGTCGGCTTTATTCGCGGCGCCACGTTGAACATCTACACCCATCCAGAGCGAATTATTGTATAACAAACAAGCTCGGCTGTAGCGGCCGAGCTTTTTCCTTTTAGTCGTCGTTTGCCTTTTGATTGCTATTTTCTCATTACACGCTGTGCAATAGCGCTTGATTAATAGGAAGCAACCCAATACCAATTTCGGTCCATTCTTTTAATTTCTTTAAAATCGCCCGCAAAATCGTGTTTCGCAGGCGGTTGGTCGTCGGGTGAGTACACAAATCCCGAAAAACCATCTAGCACCCCGCGAAACGTAAAGAACAGAACCATGCATTTGCCGTTTTTTCTCTCGATTACAATCTCTCCCCCGCCTTTCGAAAGCTGTTTGTATTGCTTCGGCAAACGAATCAATGTTGCATCGCCCGATACGTTGGGCCGCAACTCTCCTTTTTCCACCATCTTCGCCACTTGTTCTCGCTCCTGTTGGTTCATCCTAAAGTCAAGATTTAATGTTATTTTGGTGAAGGGGAAGAAAATGAGGAGCAGTATCGTCACAGCGTGGATCGCTGCTGGCTTCCAATCTTTATTTTTGAACAAATGAATGACAGTGCGAACCATTGTAATAAAGAAAAAGCCGAATACCAACAACCATAAGAACGGGGTGAAGAATGGCGTAACAACGTCTATGATTGCCCATTGAAACAATTCGTAAAAAAGCACGAGCAGGCTACTAATGCAAGATAATATCCAAAGTTTTTCTCGTTGTCGATTCATCTCATATCTCCTCTTCGATCGCCTTATATAAAGCCAAATCGGCAAATTCCACCGATTTGCTTGTTTTCTCTTTCTATTCCGTCTCTTTTCCTTTCGCCGAATCGCTCATGTCGACAAGCGCTGGCGGATACGGCTCAAAGTAGCGCTGCTGCAAAAGATATTCGTTCCCGTAACGGATGACCCACGATTTCAGCACGCTTGTGATGCTGCTGAGCGGCAATTTTTGCTCGCGGTATTTTTCCAGCAGCTCCAAAAAATACGTTTTTTCTTGCGGCGACAATTCGTTTTTAAAATACCCCATCATATGTTGGCAGACATTGATGTGGGAGTTGCGCCGCGCCCGTTTGGCAAACAGCGAGTAAAGTGCCGCTTCGTACTCGGCAAGCACTTGCTCGATCGGCAGGCGCTCTCGATTAGCGACAATGTTGCCGAGCTGTTTTAGTCGCGTCTGGTTGTACGCCATGAATAAATATTTATGCTGTGCGTGAAATTCGACGAGTTTTTGCATCGAGCGTTCTTTCTTGATGTCGCGGAATAACGCCAACGTAAATAGTTTCGTTAAAAAATGCTCACGAATCGCAAAATTGGTCAGCCTCCCTTCTTCCTCAATCGCCGCGTGCGAAAAAGTGCCGCTGACGGCCTGTGCGAACAAACCTACCCCTTTGCCAATCACCGGGGTTTTTTCGACTCCCGCATATACTTTCACGTCCTTCGTTCCGCACGTTGGCGAGCGGCTTTTGAGGATAAATCCGTCGATGTCGCCGAGCGAACTTAAAAACGATAGGGAAAACTGCTTCATCGGCTCGGTGAGATCGCGCCCGGTAGACGGCTGAACGAGCCTGATGTCTTCTCCTTCTTTTACTAAACGAATCGTCTCGCGCGGCACTCCAAGTCCAATCTCCATCTCCGGACAAACGGAAATCACTCGAACAAATGGGGTTAATTGCTGAACGAAACGGTCTTGAATGATATCGCCGTTATAACGGCATTCCGCAAATCCAAGACATTTGCTGATAACAACGGTCGGCGTCGCAAATGACAATGTCTCCACCTTCCTCCTACGTATATGAAAGCTGTTTTTGCATTTCGGCTGTTTTGACAAACGACCCGTTTACGGCTGTCACTATCCGTTCCTCTAAGATAGTATATCCCATGGATTCATACAAACGAACGTTCTTCGTCAGCGATAGCCGCACCGAACAGCGAATTTCATAGCAGCCATGCTCTTTGGCATACTGTTCGAGCGCGCGCAACATCGCTTTTGCGATTCCCTTGCCGCGGGAATCGGGACGAACGGACAGCCGGAAAAAATAAAGCGACGTCTCGTCCAATGTAAACCGCACCATGCCAATGGGCCGCTTGCCGTCAAAATAAAGAAGCGCTTGTTCTTTGCCGCTTTCAAGTACTTGCTGAATCGATTCAACCGTTTCCTCAAGCGCGCTGGACGGAACATCCATCTCCCGATATTCAGCGAACGCCGCCATCATCACTTCGTGAATGAGCGGCGCTTCTTCCTTTACAGCCAGGCGAATCGTCATCTTCATCTCTCTTCTCTCTATGATTTTATTTACTGTGAATGGCGCCCGAACACATCACGTTTTAGTTATCCGATCGCTCTAATTTCAACCATCGCGCCATGCAACGCTTGAACTAACCGCTTCGCAAACGAAACGGCTTGACTCCCGTCTCCGTGAATGCACACCGTTTCCGCCTCAATTACAACATCATCGCCTTCAAGTGTTCGCACGCGCCCTTCTTGAACCATTTTCAACACTTGCTGCACCGCTTCCGCTTCATCTGTGATGAGCGCCCTCGGATCATTTCTTGGTGTCAATGAACCGTCTTTTTGATACGTCCGGTCGGCAAACACTTCACTGGCCGTTTTCAAGCCAAACCGCCTGCCGGCACGAATCAGTTCGCTGCCGCTAAGCCCATATAAAACGAGCGACGAATCCACATCGCGCACCGCTTGGGCGATCGCTTCCGCCAATTCTGCATCTTTCGCCGCCATATTATACAAAGCGCCGTGCGGTTTGACGTGGGAAAGCCGCCCTCCTTCCGCCTTGACAAATGCCGATAGCGCTCCAATTTGATAGACAACATAGGCGTACGCCTCTTCAAACGTGACATGCATATTGCGGCGCCCAAAGCCAAGCAAATCCGGAAAACCGGGGTGCGCGCCGATCGCTGTTCCCTTTTCGAGCGCCATCTGCACCGTTTTCCGCATCACAACCGGATCGCCCGCATGGAATCCGCACGCAATGTTGACAGACGTGACGTAATTTAAGAGTTCTTCATTCCCGAGCTCGTATACACCAAAGCTTTCGCCAAAGTCGCAATTGAGATCAATTTGTGCCACCTGTATCCCTCCATTTTTGCTGGATGACCGCTTTCCACTGCCTCATCTCATGCTCGCGTTCGATATATAACCGCTCTGCTTCCTGCCAGGACACTTTTTGAAAGCGAATGCGGTCGCCGGGGCGCGCTTGCGCTAAAATCGGCAAATCGACCGACAACACTTGGGCAATGCGCGGATAGCCCCCTGTCGTTTGCCGGTCAGCCATGAGCACGATCGGTTCTCCCGACGTTGGCACTTGCACCGTGCCAAATGCCACCGCTTCTGAAAGCATTTCTCGGTCGGTATGCCGCTTTAACTCCGCTCCTCGCAATCGATAGCCCATGCGGTCCGATTGCGTTGTCACTTCATATGCTGTGGTAAAAAAACGCTGCACGCTCTCAGCGGTGAACATATGATGTTCTGGTCCTGCAATGGCGCGAACGATTTTTTCACCGCCGTATATGTACGAACGCGCACGATACGCAATGCCCCAATCGAACCGGCGCATTGGCACACGGCGAGGCGGCTGAAGCGGAAGCACATCCCCTTTTCGCAACGGGCGGCCGTTCAAGCCGCCGATCGCCGCTTTGATGTATGTCGAACGGCTGCTCAAAACAAGCGGCACTTGCAAACCTCCCGAAAAAGCGATATATCCCCGATACCCGTGATGGCACGGGCCAATTGAGAGCACATCGCCCGGCTTCACCGAAAGCGGCTGCCAAAGCGGCGCTCGTTGATCATTGAGCTGGCAAGAAAATTCGCCGCCGCAAACCGCCACAACCGCTTCCATTTCAAATCGCAATGTCGGACCAATCATTGTCATTTCTAATACGGCTTCGGATTCGTCATTCCCCACTAAAAAATTGGCGAGGCGGCTCGCAAAAGCATCCATCACGCCTCCAACTGATACACCGTCTTTTTGAAATCCCCATCGCCCTAAATCTTGAATCGTCGTTAAAAAGCCGCCATCAAGAACGAAAACACCCATCTCTTCCCCACATCCTGTATTCTTTCTCGTCAATTGGCCGAAACTGCACGATATCTCCAGCTTGCAGCAAACTAGGCGGCTGCTGGTTCGGGTGGAACAACGCTAACGGCGTTCTTCCGATAATTTGCCAGCCTCCAGGCGTGGCGAACGGATACACTCCCGTCTGGCTTCCGGCAATGCCGACGGAACCGGCCGGGACGACAAGGCGGGGAACCGCTCGGCGCGGAGCGGCAAGCTGCGAAGGCAATCCGCCTAAATACGCAAAACCTGGAGCAAAACCGATCATATAGACTTTGTACCGTGCTGCTGAATGAAGGCGAATGACCTCCTCTTCAGCCATGCAATGATAGCGCGCTACCTCCGGCAAATCGGGACCAAATTCCCCTCCATAACAAACAGGAATAACAATCGTTCGTTTCTCTCTAAATAGGCTGGTTGGATCCATCTTTTCCATTTCCGCCTTAATGATGCTGCATGCTTGCTTATACGTACCTAATATAAGCGGATCATAATAAATCGTAACGGACGAAAAGGCTGGAACAATATCAATGATTCCTTCGTATGCGCCGCTACCTAGCAAGCTCGCTAGCTGCTGAACGCATCTGCTCGCTTCTTCGCTCATTTCATTAGAAAAGCGAACAGTCAGGGCGTTTTCGCATAATGGAAATATTGTATACGCCATCATCTTTTCTCTTCACCCAACTGAAAAAGGACGCGCGGAATCGCATCAATCACATCCGTCGCCAGCACATCAAAAGGTGAATGTCCCGTTTGCACAAGAAGATCAGCCGCTTTGCCATGCACCCATACCGCGTTACTGAGCGCCGTTTCAATCGAGCGGTGTTGCATAAGAAAGGCGAGAATGATGCCCGCAAGCACATCGCCGCTTCCGCCCTTGGCAAGAGCCGGATTGCCGGTCGTGTTAATGTACTGTTTTCCGTCCGGTGTCGCAACAATCGTGTAAGGGCCTTTCAAGACGACATAGACGCCATAATCGATGGCAAACTGCCTGCTTACATGAAAACGGTCATTTTCGATTGCTCCAATTGAGGTCCCAAGCATGCGCGCCATCTCGCCCGGATGCGGGGTCACAATCGTTGGACTCGTTCGCTTTTTTACAAGCGAAACGTACTCGTTCCAGAAAAATAGCGCGTCGGCATCAAGCACAACCGGCACATCTTCTCTAAGAGCGGCTTGAACCGCCTGTTTCGTTCCTTCCGTCCTTCCCATCCCCGGCCCGATGGCGATCGCATCAATGTCCAAATTTATAAAATTGATATCTCCAGCAAAGTAGCCATTTTTAGACGAACATGGCAAATACATCGTTTCAGGAATCCAGCTTGCTACTGCGTCATA
Organism: Anoxybacillus tepidamans PS2; assembly: GCF_000620165.1. Taxonomy (GTDB): domain Bacteria; phylum Bacillota; class Bacilli; order Bacillales; family Anoxybacillaceae; genus Anoxybacteroides; species Anoxybacteroides tepidamans_A. Next base: position 105,872 of record NZ_JHVN01000006.1, on the reverse strand, counting down.
AATAGCGTCAGGAATCGCCATCGTCAAAAGCCCTGCTCCGCTTCGCAAAGCTGCTTTCGCCGCCAGCATGACAGCTCCGGTCATATTTCGCGAGCCTCCTACAACAACTCCTTTGCCATGCGTTCCTTTATGCGCCGAGCGTTTTCTTGTCGGCAATGTCCGGATCACGTCCTCTTTCATCCATACTTGGCGGAAGGCGGCATGATGTTCAAGTGAACGCGGCGGAATGCCGATATCGACAACCACTAATTCACCGTAATAATCGGCGGTTGGAAACGTATAGGCACTCAGCTTCGGATATTGAATCGTCATCGTCATATCGGCGCAAACAGCCGTTTCGACTTCTCCGCCATCAGCCGAAATTCCGCTTGGCACATCGATCGCATATACAACCGCTTTCTCAAGCTTATTAATCTCGTTAATCATTTCGTTGTAAGGCGCTCTTATAGCTCCTTTTACGCCGATTCCAAGCAGCGCGTCAATAATAACGTCATAACTTTCGAGTTGCTGAAAAAATAGCCCCTCATTTTCGATATAGCTTTTCGTTTCATAACCGCAGTTCTCATAGATTTCAAGCGCTTTTTGCGCCGCACCTCTTATCTTTTCCCGCGGCGGAATATGCCATAAATCTACCGTATAGCCGCGGCTTTTCAGCATTCTCGCAATGACAACCCCATCTCCGCCATTATTGCCCGCCCCCGCCAACACAGCAACGCGCTGAGATGGAGAGATTCGCTCAAACAATATTCGCGCAACAGCCTGTCCTGCATTTTCCATCAGCGATTGTTCGCACATTCCAATTTGTTCAATTGTATATCGATCGATAGCATACATTTCCGAAGCTGTAACAATGCGCATTTGATTCACCCCGTTCCTATTTATTGTTAATTCTGAGATATTCCGCTCGAAAATTGTTTGCGCGCACCATTTTTTGTTACCAACAAGTATAATGGATTTCAATGGCTTTTTCTATTCTGCATCGTTGAATCTACCTATTACAAATAGTACGGCAAATATGATCAAAATACCTTGTTGCACAATGAATCTACTTTTCCCATTCGCATCCCGTTTCGAAAACCTCAAAGTAGTTTAGGAATCATCATTCATTTTTTATCCTCATAGAATAGAACGTTGGGACCGATTCAAAGACATAGGTTTTTGTAAAAATATAATTTGTCTAAACAAAAAAAAAAGCCCCTTTCATAATGAAAGAGGCTTTTTTAAAATATTTTTAATGGTGTAGGGAATAAAACATCAACTGTTAGTGATGGGTGTTCGACTAATCCTTAGCTTCCAACATTACAAATAGAATCTATTAGTTAATCACGCGCGTTGCTTTCACAAAACGTTCTTTCCAATAAGGAGAGTCAATCGACACGTAGCAGACTCCTTTTGAAATTGTGGCATTTAACATTTGCCCGTTACCTGCATATATTCCAACGTGGTTGATCGTTCCATTGAAGTCGGTGTCAAAAAAGACCAAATCCCCTTTTTGCAACCCATTAACAGAAACTGTCGTACCTGCTTGTGACTGCGCCCCCGAACTACGAGGCAAAGAAATTCCTACTTCGCTAAATACCCGCATTGTAAAGGAGGAACAATCAAACGCATCTGTACGGGACGGGCTGGCACCGTACAAATATTTGGCCCCTAAATATTTTTCGCCAATTTGAATAATTTGATCGGCTAAAGAAGAATTCGTAGCTTTTACGCTGCTTTCCGCATAGCTGGCAGAAACTTTTTGCTTTGGAGGAGATACTACTTTCAGCTGTTGATTCGTTCGCTCGACTGAAGATACCGTTTGATTTGACCCGGTAACTTTTATAGCTTGCCCTGCGCGAATAAAGTTTGGATTCGCAATTCCTGGATTTAACGCAAGCAATGAACGAACCGTCGTGTTAAACTTTTTAGCGATGCTAGAAAGGGTGTCTCGTTCTTTTGCTATGTAATACCGATCGGAAGCGGGTTCTACAGCAGGTTTAGCAGGAGCGGAAACCGCTTCAGACAAATAAACTTTTTGGCCAATTTTAATAAAGTCTGGATCCGAAATCCCCGGATTCATTTGCAATAATGAATGAACTGTCGTATGAAACTGCTTTGCAATACCGCTTAACGTATCGCCGTTTTTCACTACATATACATCTTTTTTATCATTCACTTTTAATACTTGGCCGGGAAAAATAAGATCGGAAGTTAAATGGTTCGCTTGCTTTAATGTTTCAACAGTAGTGTTATATTTTTTAGATATGTCCCAAAGTGTATCGCCATCTTGAACCGTGTAGCCGCTCGCAAAAGCCGTTTGCCCCGCTAGCAAAGAAGTCACAATGGTACCTGTAAGAATAACGGATTTTTTCATGCTGTACTCCTCCAGGTAGATTTATTTTTCTATCAACATGGACCATTATATATAAAAAAGATGGCGAATCGGTAACAGAAAGAATAAGAAGTAGTTACAAATCCATTACGATTACATTACAAGATTCCCTTCACATGTTTTCCAACAGTAGAGCGTAAGAATAGAAGTCTTGCAACGGTTGTTTGTAGAAATAAGTAGACAAGAAGAGAACTTTAATAGGGATAAAATGGAATCAAAGAACTTTCCGCTCAGATCGTACAGTAGATTTCTTGTGCCCAGTGCTGATAGAAAAATAGAGAACATGACGATCAAACGACCGCCCCTCATCTCGATCGGTTGCAGTGATAAAGCCTTTTACTTCGCTAATACTCTGTCGCTTTTACTGAACGGCTGAGAAATGACCAAAAATTGTACCTCCTGTTCAGATCGATTTAGCATTTGATGAGGAACAAGCGGCGGAATTGCTACTCCTTCGTGCCGCTGAAGAACGATTTCCTCACCGTACATTTCGATCATTACAGTTTCAGACAAAACGAAAAAAATGGCCGCGATTTTCTATGATAGTATCTCATTTCAAAGGTGCCAGCAGGCATTCGCTCGTGAATCACGCTCAAATCATCGTCTTTTACTAAATGCCAGCCGGCGCAGTGTCCTCCCACACATCATGTTCAGCATTTCGCTTGCTTCTTTTCATTGATAATCTCCTGTTTCTTTGCTTCACATAAAATAAGCTGCTCCACAAAAGCATCGAGCGTGCCAACAAATTTTTGGACTTCAGGAAGATGGTAAAATGTCGCCGTTGTCGTTGGATCATAAATCTCCTCATCAGGCGAGTACATGTATACCCGCTTCCCGGATGCAAGGGCAATGCCTAATTCGACATGGCTTCCTTTTCCTGCTGGAAGCAAAATTACAAAAAAATCGGCTGCCATTACGGCTTGTCTCTCTTCTTCTCCTACTTTTAGAAGCTGCTCGATCGTCGAAGCGCGTTCGTTTTCAGTCCAGTCATATGTTTGCGTGAATCCTCTCTCGATCAATCGGCGAGCGCAGACACGAACCGCTTCCTTATTGACAAAACTTGATGCAATATAAAATTTCATCGGTTTCTTCCTTTCTGCAAAAATATTATTATAAAAAGCGTTTCCGAATCTCTTCGGTTGGAATGAGGCAGTTGTTTGCTTTCCCAAACCACTTGTATCGGTTTTTCGCGACCCAATCATACACGTAATCGCGAAGCGGGCGCGGGATAAGAACGAATATATAGAAATATTTCCACCATCCTCGCAAATGCTTGCATATGTTCAAGGCTGCGCTTGATTTCGTGTAATAAGCAGATCCGTCAATGAATACCAAACTATCGATCCGTTCAGGGACACCGTGCTTCCTCAACAGTTTCTGCCCCGCTTCGCTCTGCAATGAAGCAAAACGAAAATACGCGTGCGGGTCCCTTTCGATAATAAAACGGACGCTTGCACTGCAAAAATTGCAAACGCCGTCAAACAAAATGACTTTCATTTAACAACCTCTCCAATATTTGTTATATCGGTATGGATGCTCTTATATATACAGCCTAGCTCACTCTTTTAATATAATAGTAGGAAAAGTCTCCTTCACACCGCAACATAAAAACGTGAAACCCGCAGCCGAAACCGCGAATTTCACGCTTATATGGAGGATGCTTATTTTTTCAACATGCGGAATACTTGTTCCACATCTTTGTCGCCGCGTCCCGATAAATTGACGATAATGATTTGATCGCGATTCAAGGTCGGCGCCAATTTGAGCGCGTACGCTACCGCGTGGGCGCTTTCTAGCGCGGGAATAATTCCTTCCGTTTTAGAAAGGAGTTGAAACGCTTCAAGCACCTCATCGTTTGTAACTGTATAATATTCGGCACGCCCCGATGTTTTTAAATAGCTGTGCTCTGGTCCGATTCCCGGGTAATCAAGTCCGGCAGCGATAGAATACGTCGGCTGTGGATTGCCTTGTTCATCAAGCAGCACGAGGCACTTAAAGCCATGAATCAGCGCCGGAACTCCCTTTGTGAGCGTTGCCGCTTGTTCCGGTTCGACGCCAATCAATCGCACGTGCGGTTCGTCGATATAATGAGCGAACGCGCCGATCGCATTGCTGCCGCCGCCTACGCAGGCGATCACCGCATCAGGCAAACGTCCTTCTTTTTCGAGAATTTGTCGCTTGCTTTCTTCGCTAATGACAGACTGAAAATGTTTGACAATGCTCGGATACGGATGCGGACCGACCGCCGAACCGAGCAAATAAAACGTATGCTCATAATTTGCCACGTAATCATTTAGCGCCTCATCGACCGCATCTTTTAAGCGTCCCTGCCCTTTCGATACCGCAACAACTTTCGCGCCGAGCAGCTCCATACGAAAGACATTTAAAGCTTGGCGTTTCGTATCTTCCGCTCCCATATAAATTGTACAATCCATGCCGAACATTGCGCACGCTGTTGCCGTCGCGACTCCATGCTGTCCAGCGCCCGTTTCCGCAATGACGCGATGTGCTCCCATGCGCTTTGCCAGCAAAATTTGTCCGATGACGTTATTGATTTTATGAGAGCCAGTATGGTTCAAGTCTTCCCGTTTCAAATAAATTTTCGCTCCGCCAAGCCGCTCTGTCAGCCGTGATGCGAACGTGAGCGGATTTTCGCGGCCAATATATTCTTTTAGATAAAATCGAAATTCCTCATTGAACGCTTCGTCATCTTTATACTTTAAAAACTGCTCCTCTAAATAATCAAGCGCCGTCTGCAACGCCGGCGGCACAAAACTTCCGCCAAATTCGCCAAAATAGCCTCGCTCGTTCTGAACTGCACTCATAACTCCACTCTCCTCTTCTTTTGAAATTTATTACAATAATAGTCGTTTTGCCCATAAAAATCAATGAACCGCCTTGCTTCCTTTAAAATTCACTAAAAGGACAAAAATAAGAAGGAACAAAACAACACTACAAAACATAATCGCATCGGAGTGATGACGCCATCCTGCCTGAACGTGGCGTGTTATCGTATGCCAAAACGGCTCGCGAATCGGTTCGATGCGCTTTGGTGCGTACGACAAATGACGAACCGTCCAGCCGCCTAGAACAGGTTCCCAGCCCATTTTTCCTTGCTTCAGCCACACTTCCACCACATCGCCTCTAGCCATATATAGCGGTGCAGCACCTACTATTTCATCTCGTTGCCACGACGGAACGTATACGTAATAAACGGTCGCTTCAGACAGCGGTTGATGAGGCGGCGCTTTGATGATCCGCTTAGCCGATAACGTGATGCGGCGAATTTGCGACGGGCGGTCGGTCTCTGTTGCCAAATCTTGATACAGCTGATCGGACGTGACCACGCCGATCAAATGTACGGGAGCTTCCGCCTTCGCTTTGGCAATTTCCTTAGGCGGAGGAGAAGCGAACGCGTTGATAGGCCAAAACAGCGCGCACAACATAAAAATAAGAAGCGGCATCGTTGCTCTCATCGGTCTTCCTCCCTGTTATAAAAGGGGCTCGCTGCTTTTGTTTGGGCATACCGTCCATGAATCTTCAAGCATGATTGTCGTCACATCGCCGACGGATGGCGGCATCGTCGAGACGATGAGAAGGCGGCGCTGGTCGTTCATATGCCGAAACGACACACAACCCTCTTTATCCAGCAAGTTGGGCCACGGTTCCGTGCATTCTAATACGTATAGTGTTTTACCTTTATCGAGCATCTCCATGATAGAGGGCGTTTCGCAACCATCTAGTACATTTGTGTACAATTCAACAGAAATGCGATAATACGTGCTGCGCTGGCTGTTTTTCGCCACGATTTCATCATGGTTCCTCTCCATAAACGTCTCATAGGAAGATCGATCTTGCCATAGCGAAAAAATACATGCTTCATTCGCGTCGGTCGCATTCCAACCGCCCATTTGCCTGAGGAACCCACGAACCTGTCCTAGCTCCTGCCATTGCTCTTGCGCGAACGAAAACCTCCGCTTTTGCTCCGGAAAGACACCGCATTTAATCCATTTCAAAAGCACCCGTTTCCCCCTTTCTTCGCTTGCGATACCATGCTAACGCTTCTTGCTCCGCTTTTTTGATAAATGAATCCTTTCCTTCTATGTACGATTCAATAGCGAAAGGGAATTGTTGCGCTAGCATTTGTTTCAGCTTGCTATATTCCTTTGCTTTATTCGGGTGAGCGACCATATATTCTTTAAACGCTAAATGCCGCTCGATATGTTCGCTTCCTGTTTGATATATATGAACGTGATGCGTCCGCTCTTCGCCTCCTTTGCGAAAAAATCTCCGCTTTACAATCCCATGTTCCCCCAATGCTTCATAACCAAGTTCAGCCATTTGCTTATTAAAACGATCGACTTCATCAATATGGTGGACCTCGACCATGATATCAATAATGTGCTTGGCGCACATTCCAGGAATCGTGGTGCTTCCGATATGGTATATTTCGACGCACTCGCCTTGAAAGACGTCTTTAATTTTGTCTGCTTCACAGCGAAACTGCTCCGCCCATTGTTCAGAAAATGGAACGACTTCGACTTTTCGTACCATCAATCATCACCTTTTTTGCCGTTAACATGTCGACAGAGAAGTCTCCCAGCTCTAAGTGAAGGTGGAAAAAGTTCATACATTTCGGCTCCTCATTACTTTTATGCCAAATTGCAGGCAATCCCGACAAATCAACGCAAAGGGCCCCTTTACCAGCGGCTCTTTGTGCTGAAGGCAGAAGGAGCATCGTTGTTTTATTTCTCGCGCAAATACATGCTGACTTTTTTCTTCGCTTAAAGCTTTTATATTCTCGTACACGCAGTTTAAAAATGTTTCATCAATATACTCAAATCCCCTCTTTAACTTCATTGCCATAAGCTTGCAAGCAACAGCCATTCCTTCATAAAATCTTCTATTCTCTATATCTTTACTGTTGCCGGCCTGATTTCCTATCTCTGTCGCGAACTCCTCCAATTCCTCTATGATTCCCTCAACATCCTGATTAGTAAACCATTTTTTTTGTTTGCTCACTAACATCCCCTCCTTATACAAACGGCTACGTAGATGTTAATACTACACAAAGGTAAATTATTCCTCTAAAAAAATAAACTATTGGATAATTTTTACCAATATAACCGTTTATTCTAAACAAGATCACAGAGCTTCCAAGCAGTAAAAAGCCGCTTGTTCATGAACCCCCTCCCACCTACTTCCATTTAGAAGTGGGAGACTTCTTGGCGGATTATGTTAAAACTATAACCCCCTTCTTCATCAACACTTCGTTCAACGTCATGATTCGGCTTTTGTCTTTTGTACTTTTTCTAAAAATTGAAGCACCTTTTGAATATACTCATCTTTGTACATTTCAAAGTTTTTCACATGCTTTGCTTTGTCGGTCAGCCAAATTTCGAACACGTCCGGATGTTTGTTGTACATTTTCACACTTTCTTTATACGGAATAGATTGGTCATCTTTGCTGTGGATAAATAAAATTGGGCGCGGTGCTATTTGATCAACCGCCTTAATCGGGATGGATTCCACCGGATTTAAATCCGTAAGCATCGGAATGAGGGTGAGGATCAAATAGGTGAATGGCACGTTAGGCAAATGGGTCCATACGGGCATATACGTTCGCAAATAACCTTCTAAGTCGCTAAAAGGGCTGTCAGCAATCACCGCTTTTACATCTTGGTCCATTCCCGCTGCTAAAATCGATGTTGCTGCTCCCATTGAAACGCCGTAAAGAACGATCGGATCGGAATAATGTTGTTTTGCGTAATCGATGACACCAAGCAAATCATATTTTTCTTTCGCTCCAATCGTCGTCATGTCCCCTTCCGACTCACCGCTCGCTCGAAAATCAAACATAATGACGCGATAGCCTTCGTTCACGAGCGGTTTGGCAAGCGGCAGAAACGGAACGTTCGGCTCGTAGCGGTTGCCGCCGTAGCCGTGGGAAAAAATAATCGTCATTTTCGCTGGCTTTGCTGGTTCTATCACCCATCCTTTCAATTTCAGCCCGCCGTCCTTGCCTCTGAAAGTGACGTCTTTATAAGCCAGTCCGTAAGCTTTCGGCGTCTCTGCAATCGGCTTTCGCGCTTTATGTGTCAAATTCCAGCCAACATAAATGGAGATTCCGACACAGGCAACGAGCGCAGCGAGCAATACACTAACAAGGGAAATTGCGAGCCTTTTTCTTGCACTTTTTCTTCTCTCGAGCTGCAATGGCAAACTCATGATTATCACCCCATTATTCATGTCGCTCAAATCAACAAGAGCAGCTTAGGACAACAAAACGTTGATCGCCTCCTTCTTTGCGCTTTATCATTTTAGCTGAGGTTAATCAGTATTATACTGAATATTCTGATAAATAAATTAAGACGAATGCCTCGATAAACTTTTTCCCTTTTCCCCATTATATCGAAGCCGATCATTGCTATAAAGCAAAATTTCCGAGTTGGTTCTTTTTGTAAAAGCGCCATTTATGATACAATAAACAAAATTATTTTGCTGTTTCCAAGAAGGGGATGACTTATTTGGCCAATACCCATGCATTTACAAAGGAAGAAGAAATCGTTCATGCGATTACGCACGGATTGGGGGTAGTCTTTAGTATCGTCGCTCTTGTCGTATTGACGACCAGCGCCTCTATTCGCGGCAACGCTTGGCATGTGGTGAGCTTTGCGTTATTTGGGGGCACGATGCTTCTATTATATGCCTCATCGACAGTCGTACACGCCTTGCCGGAAGGAAGATGGAAACGATTATTCGAAATTTTCGACCATTCGGCGATTTACTTTTTTATTGCGGGCACATACACGCCGTTTCTGTTTTTAGCGGTCAAAGGGGCGATCGGCTGGACGCTGTTTGGCATCGTCTGGGGGCTTGCGCTTGCCGGCACGGTGTTTAAATGTTTTTTCGTCAATCGTTTTCTCTATACATCTACAGTTGTCTACATCGCGATGGGCTGGCTGATTGTGTTTGCCTGGAAACCGCTCGTTGCTGGTCTTTCATCGGAAGGGGTCACATATTTGGTCGCCGGCGGGATTTTATATACGGTGGGGGCGTTATTTTATGTTTGGCGCGGGTTTATATTTCACCATGCAATTTGGCATTTGTTTGTGCTCGGAGGCTCGATGGCGCATTTTTGGGCGGTGTATGTTTTATTGAAAGCGCCCTAAACGTCAAAAAGGAGACTTGGATTGCCGGTCTCCTTTTTCGCTTCTATAAAAAATGAAAGCTCATCAACGACTTGAGGCACCTACTTAACAAACTCTCCACTATACCGCAGTTCGTACACTTTTTCTCTTTCGTGAAAAATGATTTCTTCCCCAGCAAACTGTTCGAACGTTTCCGTCCACATGTTTTTATATACATATGGCCCTATTTCTACATATTCGAGCTCCCGGTACGGAGCATCGGTGTCCACATGACGGAGCGCTTGACGCAAAAACAAATAAAATAAATAGAAGCGATGTACTCATGTAGCCTATCAAGGTGAATCACTCCCCTGAATATACCATCGACCAAATATTCAACCGTTTCCTGTCCAACAAAAAAAGCGAAGCCAAAGTAAATGTCGCGGTATACATAGTCTCCCTCGCGATATTCAAGCTGCTTCGATCCGTTCAAAAGCGGGGCACCGCTGCCGCATTCCCGCTAGCGGTGTACGTCTGTTTTTTCGCTCCGCTAAGAAATGAGATGAATGCACTTTCGTTCACGAAAGCGGCCCCCTTTTTTACCGTCATCGATACATCATCCACATGCCGATGTCAGAAAATCCAAGCCGTTTGTAAATGCGGCCCGCCTCTGGATTGTCATAAAACAAACATAATGTCTTTCCGGCACGAATGTAATCTTGAATGATGCGCTTCATAATGTCGCTTGCATACCCTTTTTGCCGGTAATGCGCATCGGTACAAACGCCGACGACCATCGCCGACAGCGTATTCTCCGCCGTCGTCGAAACAGCCGACACCATGCGGCCGTCTTCCTCAATATAGTACGTGCGGCCAGTGTTCGTTTCCAATGCCTTAAGCAACATCGTCCTCGATGATGGAGTTGTGACAAACTCTGTAATGCGACTGCGCAATTCAATAATCCGGTCGACATCATCCACTGTCGCCAATTTGATTTCATAACGGTTTTCTTCTTCGGGAAACGTTATTTGGTTGCACTCGCAAAAATACATAACGCGCTTTGCCCCAAGCGGCAAGAGGCTTTCAAATTTCTCGACGAGCTCCGCCTTGCCGGAGAGCGTGACAGGCCCGGAGGTGCTGCGCATGATCTCAGCAAGCCCGTCAATATCAAAATCGCCCGGGGCATACGGAATATAAGAATCATAGAATCGCAATAAAACGGCCCGCAACGCGCCGCGCTCATCAAAGTCTCCCCATAGCTCCTGAAAGTCTTGTTCGTAGCCGAACGCTTCAATATCACCGATGATAAAAAGATTAAGCGACGGTTCTTGCTTTAGAAAAGAAAAGACAACATCGTGGTCCGCTTGATTCAGCTTGCGAATCACGCCTATCCCTCCTTGGAAAAAGATATATGTTTATAAAACTAGCAAAAAAAGAAATTATTTTCAATATTTTCATAAAAAGAAAAACCGACAGACAGCCGGTTTTTCACACTTTTACCCTGTTCGTGTTGTTCATTACCAGATCGAAATAGCAAACGGACAGCATGTCGACGTCCAATAAATCCTTATGCCAAACGTGCTGTAAAAAGAGGCGGGCGATGACTTCGTTTCGTTCGCTGTCGACCGCGTTTTTCAGCGCGACGACGCTCAAATAGATGTCGCATAGACGGTTGGCGATCTTTTTCGCGTGGTAAGTTTGCGCATCTTCGGAAAGTGCTTGCAGCTTTTGCAGCGATTGCGCAAGCTCGGTCAAACCTTTTTCAACCGGAGCGGCCAGTGGCTGAATCGTTTCCGGAAGGGCGGCGAGTTCTTGCCGCATCGTTTCGTGAAATGTTTCGTGAATGCGATATTTGCGGATCAGGCGCAGCACTTCCAAGCCTAAAATGTTCGCCGTCCCTTCCCAGACGGTGAGCACTTGCGCATCGCGAAGCAGGCGCGGTGTGACAAAATCTTCGATGTAGCCGTTGCCGCCGTGCATTTCAATCGCCTCATGGGCAAAGGCGATGGCCTCCTCGGCCGTGCGCATTTTTAACAGCGCGATCAACAGGCGGTTCCATGCTTTTTCGTCTTCCGTCGCTTGCTTTGGCTCTTGCATGACGCGATCGAAAAAAGCAATCAGTTCAAAGCAAGCGCTCGTCTGCACTTCTTGGCGCGCGGTTAAGTTCGCAAGCGTCTCTTTTATCATCGGATATGATGTGAGCGTTTGACCGAACGCGGAACGGTTTAAAGCATACTCCTTCGCTTCCTCGAGCGCCCGCTTCATAATGCCGATTGAGGCGACGGCGTTGCAGACGCGCGATAAATTGAGCGCTTCCATCATATAGTAAAACCCTTTTTTCGCATCGCCGACTAAATAGGCTTTTGCCCCATTAAATACCACTTCCGCCGACGGCACCGCGCGTACACCCAGCTTATCTTTCAGGCGGCGGATTTCGATGCCGTTGAGCGTTCCGTCTTCGTTGCGCCACGGCACAAGAAACAGGCTGAGCCCCTTCGTCCCCGCTTCGCTGCCGTCGATGCGCGCCAACACCATCGCCACGCCGCACATGCCGGCATTGCTCGCAAAATATTTTTCTCCGTAAATTTCATAATAATCTCCGCATGGAACCGCCCGCACTTCATTCGCTCCGACATCCGAGCCCCCCTGGCGCTCCGTTAAAAACGTCGCTCCCTCATACAGCTCCATATCCCCTGTCGCAATGACATGCGGCAAATATTTCTTTTTTAATTTTTCATCAGCGAAATGTTCCAGTAAATACGCGGTCGCCATCGTCAGCGTCACCGGGCAGTAAAAGCCTGGCTCAGCTTGCGACAATAAATATCCTTGCGCATATGAATAAATGTAGTTGCCTTTTCGGCCAAGCTTTGGAATCGGCTTATGGACATAACCGACGATGCCGGTTTCATACGTTTGTTTCACCGTTTGTTTGTACCCTTCGTTCACCCATACTTCCGAGATGTCGTTGCCGAAGCGGTCGTATTTGACGAGCCGCGGCTGCCCTTCGCGGTCGGTATGAACGGCGCGCCGATCAATATCAGTCATGCACAGGCGCCAAAACGACTCCAACTCGTTCGCTGCATACTCATAAAGCTCCGGATCTAAATATTTTTGCAAGTTGAAAAGCAGATTCGGATCAACCTCGCGCAGTTGTTTCATGACCTCTCCCCCTCAACACTTGTTTTAATATTTTTCCGGTCGCGTTGCGCGGCAAAACTGGAATCGCTTCGTACAGGCGCGGAATTTTATAGTCGGCAAGCTTTCCTGCTAGAAACCTTTTACACTCGTCGGCAAGATTATCAATCGGCTTAGCGGCAACGATGAACGCCTTCACCGTCTCGCCCCATTCCGGATGCGGCACGCCGACAACAGCGACATCGACAATATCAGGATGCGCTCGCAGCGCATCTTCCACTTCTTTCGGATAGACATTGACCCCGCCGGAAATAATGACATCTTTTTTCCGATCGACAATCCAAATGTAGCCGTCCTCATCGCGGCGCGCCAGATCGCCGGTGTAAAGCCAGCCGTTTTTTAATGTTTCCGACGTTTTTTCCTCGTCTTTGTAGTATCCTTTCATCGTTCCTTCGCCAGCGAGCACGATTTCGCCAACTTCGCCAATCGGCACTTCTTGGCCGTGTTCATCGACGATTTTCACTTCGCAGTTGAGCGCGGCCCATTTGCCGACGCTGCCCGCTTTTTCAGCATGCTCTTCCGGCGACAAATACGTGCCGTTTGGTCCGGCTTCCGTTAAGCCGTATAAACACATGAGGCGGTCGGTGCGAAACTGTTTGGCGACAAATCGAACTTCTTCAGCTGACAGCGGCGCTCCGCCATACGTCCAATACTCAACAGAAGAAAGATCGTATTCGTGAAGGCGCGGATGTTTGGCAGTAAGCAAGTAGGCAACAGGTGCTCCGAAAAAGTGGGTAATGCGATGCTGTTCGACAAATTGAAGCAACGCTTCCGGGGAAAACGTAGGTGATAATACATGAGTGGCCCCAACATACATGCCGCCGATGAAAAATAAATGAAGCGGTGCAGAGTGACTGAGCGGCATCATATGCAGCAAGCGGCTGTTTTTATTCAACTTCGTTTCCAGCGCCATCATGACGGCGACTGCTAAAATGTTGCGGTACGTAAATAAGACGCCCTTTGGCCTTCCTGTCGTGCCGGATGTATATAAAATCGTCGCTTCATCGTCTTCTTGAAGCGGACAAACAACAGGCTCGGCGCTTCCGTCATGGATGAGCTGCGCGAGCGACCGCCAGCCGTCTTTCGCCTCGCCGGTTTTAATCCATAGAAGATCAAAATCGCGGACAAGCGGCGACAGCGCTTCATAAATCCATTCGTGGGCAATCACTGCTTTCGCTTCGCTATGCTCTACAATATAGCGCACTTCTTCAGCCGTCAGCCGGGCGTTGATCGGAACGGCAATCGCTCCGAGGCGCAAAACCGCAAAGTAGGCATACACAAATTCTTTCGTGTTTGGCATGTACAAAACGGCTTTATCCCCCCGCTTCAGCCCGAGCCTTTGCAGCGACGCAGCGAGGCGATTGACCGTCTCATCGACTTGTTTGTACGAAAGAAGGGTGTCTCCATCGATGATCGCGATTTTTTCCGGAAATTTGCGCGCATTTCGCGCCAAGAGTTCAGAAATGTTCATTCGCTTTCCTCCATTTCTCGCAATCTCGTTTTGAAATCTTGTAAAATCGTTTCCATTTCATGTTTCAGCTGCAGCAAATCGTCAATCCGCTCCGTCACCTCCTTCAGCTTTTGCTCGCCGTATTCAATCGTTTTTTCAAGCTGCTTTCGTCCGGTGCGATCTTTGTCAAAAAGCGAAATCATTTTATGAATTTCCTCAAGCGAGAAGCCAAACCGCTTGCCGCGCAAAATAAGCTTCAACACAGCCCGATCTTTTTTCGTGTACAAGCGCTGGCCCGACTCAGTGCGAATCGGCGCAATGAGCCCGCGTTCTTCGTAATAGCGAATCGTTCGCGTGCTAATGTCGAATTCCTGCGACAGTTGGGAGATGGTATAAAAGTTCATCGAGTCCACCTATATTTTTATTTTTCTGAATTTCATTTTAATTTTCGTTTACGTCAAAGTCAATCGAATAAAATAGATATGTAGGACCGTATATGTTGCGATTTTGCCTACAAAACTTTACATAAATGATGATAAAATTGGTTGCGATGCTTTGCTTCTCAAAAAGATTAGGGGAATGTAGATGAATACCGCTTTGCTCATGATCCATATTCAAAACAGCTATTTTCTAAATGGAATTTTCAGCGCTTATAAGAAAAGGACATTACAGCGAAAATGTAATGCCCTTTTTTATTATTATAATGAAGACCGCCGATAGTGGAACAACATCCCCTTAAACCCACTTGGCAAACCAAGCCACATAATAAGCAGCAGGAATAAATAAAAATTGCGCTACGATGGTACCTAAAAACTTGGAACTAACCATTGTCAAACAATAGCTTTTCAAATAAATGTAATCAATTTGATTTTTCATGACCTTATCTGCTAATACGGAGGCTTTTGGGTCAATAAATAAAGTTAACAAAATGGTTGCTATTCCATTTATGATCCCAGATGACATTAACGCAGTCTGTGCATAATTGTTCGGAACTAACAGTGAAGCATATATTGAAGAGAGAACACCGGTTGTAAATATAGCTGAAATCATAATATTCATGATGAAAAGACGTTTAGGGATTGTTTTGAACGTAATTCCTTTTAGATAGGTAAACCTCGGCAATTTAAAACATTTTACAACTTTTTTAACCCCAGCTATATTAAAGAACTTAAAGAATAAAGTAACCATCGAACCTTGTTGATTCGACAATTGAACGATCGCTCTTGAGAAGATGTTGATAAAGGTCGGAAACAGAAAAATTCCCAGCAAAACCCCAATGGATGTCACCGCAATTAAAATTCTGTACTGCTCCTCGATAAAACCTAGCTTATTGATCTCTGGCGCTTCTGCAATGAGTTTTGCCGTTAAAGGTTGTTGAATCGTTGTTGATAATCTTGAAACGACTACTAATGTGCTAAACAAAGAGATAGCGGTTGCGATTAGCTTTACCCTTGCCCCAGAAATCCGCGCTGAATAGGCTAAAGTCTCAATCGTTGTAATAACTAACAAACATAAAGAGATGATCATTACTTTACTTGTGATTAATCCCATAACAATCGCCCCACAAATAAAAGGATTGTAACCATGCCGACAACATTCTTCTACTCCACGTATATCATTTTCCGCGTCATTCCGCCATCGACAATCAATTGAATCCCCGTGACAAAATTATTATCAGGGTTCGTCAAATACAAGCAAGCGCGGGCGATATCTTCCGGTTTCCCGACTCGTCCGGATGGATGCTGGGTGTGGTCTTCTGGTCGAAGCTGCTCGTAATCGCCCGTTTCGATCCATCCTGGACAGATGGCGTTGACCGTAATCCGGTCCGGCCCAAGCGAAACGGCCAAGGCGTGCGTCAACGACAAAATGCCGCCTTTAGAAGCCGCATACGCCTCCGAGTTCGCTTCCGACATGAGCGCCCGCGTCGAAGAAATGTTCACGATCGCACCTCCCCCATGCGTCCGCATGATTTTCGCCGCTTCTCGCGAGCAAAGGAACGTGCCGCGCAAATTTGTATTGATGACATCATCCCATTGTTCGACTGTGAGATCATATGGAGAAACGAAAATGCCAAACCCGGCGTTGTTAATGAGCACATCCATTCGGCCAAACGATTCCCCGATTTGCCCGAACATCTTCACAATGTCAGCTGGAACACTTAAATCGCATATGTACGGATGAACATCATATCCTTCCGCTTGCAGCCGGCTTGCGATCCGTTCCACTTCTTTTGCTTGATCGGTGGCGACAACCGTTGCGCCTTGCTCCGCGTACGCTTTTACCAGCCCGCGTCCGATGCCTCCCGCCGCTCCGGTAATGACGACGACTTTTCCTTGGTACATGCTTTGAATCCCCCTTCTTATTTTAATCATGTACTCCACTGAAACGGTAAATCGTTAAAAATTCCTCTGTTTATTTTTCGCCTGTCCGAATCGTTTCAATGAATTTGAACGACCAATCAAGCGCTCTTTTTTCCGATTCAGGGTGATAAAAACGCGAGAAAGGATCGGCAAACCCGTGTGCGCCTTCCACCATCTCGATGTTCACGCCCGATGTGCACGATAATCGTTCCGTCAGCTGATGGACATCAACCGATGGCTCTTGTTCGGCAAACAATAAAAGTACAGACATTTTTGGACGCAAATCAGTATAGTCTCGAATTCGGGAACCGTAGTAGCCGATTGCTGCATCCCCTATCCCATCATATTCAGAGCATAACCATGCCACAGTGGCGCCGACGCTGTATCCCCAAAACACGACAGTTTCGTACTTCTGTTTTAAGGATTGCGCTAAATTTAAAGTTTGGTGTTTCGCCTGTTCAAATCCAATTTCATTTCGAAAATATTGATAAGCTTCTTTCTCATCATTGTAATGGAAAGCTTCCCTATTGAGCAAATTAGGGCAATAGACGTCATACCCTTGAGCAGTAATCATTTGCGCTGCATATTTCATATGATCATTGATTCCGTAGATTTCATGGATTAAGACTACAGCAACATTTGAATCGTTACAATGTTTCAACATAAAGTCTTTGTTCCCTCCCTCGAGCGCGCCAAAATGACAAGGACACATTGCCGTTTCTTCGCACAATCCACTTCCATTTCACGGTTCATTATAGGAGATGCTAAAAAATATGTAAACAAAAAATGGAATTTAAAGATAAATAAAGACTCTGTTAAAGGTAACTGTTGATATTTGAACCTTCTCTGAACTTTTGATATAATCCGATAGGAACAAATATTCGTATAAAGAACTTAAGTTGAGCAAAGCGCTTAGCAACTTCTTAAAACACATCGACTAATCATCACATACAAAGAAAGAGCAAGTATATCAATAGATTAAACATGTCAAACCTTTATTTTCTGTTGATGGGCGTCTAACTAATGAAACGAGAGAGACTTTTTAGTAACTTCAGTCACTTTTTCAGCAATAAATGCTGTCAATAATGAAATATGGAATTATTAAGGAAGAAGAAACAATACCCAAATGATAAAAAGGAGGATGAGTTATGTCAAATAACGTAAGACAGAGAAGAATCATTTTAGATTTAGCAGTTACTTTAGATGGTTTTATTGAAGGGAAAAATGGAGAAGTTGATTGGTGCATCATGGACTCTGAGATGGAGTTTATTAATTTCTTAAACCAAATTGATACTATTTTATATGGAAGAAAAAGCTACGATTTATGGGGACAAATTACCCCAGAAACTACTGATGATGCTGAAAAAGAAATTTGGGAATTAATTCATAGCAAAAAAAAATATGTGTTTTCCAGAACACAAAAAGAGGCTGATGACAAAGCGACATTCATAAATGATAATATTTTGGAAGAAGTATTAAAACTAAAGAATGAACCTGGTAAAGACATCTGGCTATATGGCGGAGCAAATCTTATTACTACTTTTATCAATTTAGGGCTTATTGATGAATTTAGATTATCTGTCCACCCTGTTATTTTGGGAGAAGGAAAACCGTTATTTATTGATATAAAGCAGAGATTGAATTTAAAACTAGTTAATACAAGAACGTTCTCCTCTGGCGTTGTGCAACTAATTTATCATTGGAATGGTAATTAATAATATGATTCATTCCAATGATAAATTGCCATAAATAGTAATGGTCATTTATTCAACAATTGACGGGTTAGTGCAAGAACAATTAAAAAACTAAAATAATAGGTTTCCTTCAGCATTTTGACATTATCAACATGAAATTTTAACAGAAATGAAATAAAAAACGAGGCCGCTGCCGCAAAGCAACAGCCTCGTTTGCTTCATAGCGAATAATCCCCGTTATCCGTTCAACATCGGGCTCCCCAACTTTTTCGCCAGCTCGACAAAGAACGCAAGCGAATCTGGATTGGCCATGGAGCCGACATTCACTGCCTTTTCAAGCGGGAAGCCTAATAAAATTTTCCGGATCGGGATTTCCATTTTCTTGCCGTTCAGCGTTTTCGGGATTTGCTCTACCTGATAAATTTCATCCGGAACAAAACGCGGCGACACTTTTGTTTTAATTGCTTCTTGAATTTGGTTTTTCAAATCGTCATCAAGCGTCGCCCCCGGCTGCAACACAACAAATAGCGGCATAAATGACTGCCGACCCATTAATTCTAAGTCGATAATCAAGCTTTCGAGCACGCCGTCGACCGTTTCCACTGCCCGGTAAATTTCGCTCGTTCCCATGCGGACGCCAGCGCGGTTGATCGTCGAGTCGGAACGACCGTAAATGACGCAGCTTCCTTGTTCGTCGATTTTAATCCAATCGCCATGTTTCCAAATGCCTGGATATGTGTCGAAATAGCTGTCAGTATAACGCTTGTAATTCTCATCGTTCCAGAAAAAGAGCGGCATCGATGGCATTGGAGCGGTTATTACTAACTCTCCGACTTCATCCGTAAGCGGCTTGCCGTTTTCGTCAAACGCCTGCACGCTCGCACCAAGCGCGCGGCATTGCAGCATTCCTGCCCGAACCGGCAAGATCGGCGAGCCGCCGACGAAAGCGGTGCACACATCCGTACCGCCGCTGCACGATACAAGCCAAACATCTTCTTTTACATGCTCATACACCCAGGCAAATCCTTCTGTCGTCAGCGGTGATCCAGTCGATAGAACGGCTTGTAAATGAGAAAAGTCGTACATTTCTTTCGGGCTGATGCCAAGCTTCATGCAGACGTTAATAAACGCGGCGCTCGTCCCGAAATGCGTCACTTTCGCCCGCTCGGCCAGCTCCCACAACACGCGCCCGTCCGGATATGTAGGGCTTCCGTCGTAAAGAACAACTTTCGCTCCAACTAACAGCCCTCCAATTAAGAAATTCCACATCATCCATCCCGTCGTCGTAAACCAGAAAAACGTGCTGTCGCTCGTTATATTTTGCTCGATCATTAAGATTTTTAAATGCTCAAGCAAAATGCCGCCATGTCCTTGAACAATTGGCTTCGGCAATCCTGTTGTTCCGGACGAATATAAAATCCAAAGCGGGTGGTCAAACGGAACGTGTTCATACGAAAGCTCGCTTTTCTCTTGGATGATATCGTTCCATAACAGCACTGAATCGTCCGGCGCTTCGATTTGTTCGTTTAAATACGGCACGAGAATCGTCTTTTTCAACGTCGGCAATTTTTCGCGCAGCTCGTCCACGACCGAGCGTTTATCAAACGTTTTTCCGTTATATTGGCAGCCGTCGACAGCGATGAGCACGGTCGGCTCAATTTGCTGGAAGCGGTCAATCACGCTGTTGGCACCGAAATCCGGAGAGCAGCTCGACCAAATTGCTCCGATGCTCGCACACGCTAAAAAGGCGATGACGGTTTCCGGAATGTTCGGCATGTAGGCAACGACCCGGTCGCCCTGCTTCACTCCTAATTTTTTCAGCGCGCTCGCTACTGCCGCTGTCTGTTCTTTAAGCTCTTTCCATGTTACTTCCCGATATGGGATGCGCTCCGAGCGAAAAAGAAGGGCCGGCTTTTCCTCTTGAGCGTTGCGAAAAACATGTTCCGCATAATTGAGGTGCGCCCCTGGAAACCATTTCGCTCCAGGCATGTTTCGCTTTTCAAGCACGCATGCATAAGGAGTCGATGACTGCACATCGCAATACTCCCATACTGTTTCCCAAAACTCCTCCAACCGCTCGACCGACCATGACCATAATTGGCGATGCGTTTTGAAGTCGAGACCTTTCTTCTCCTTCAGCCAATTCATGTAGCGTTGAACCGTCGATTGTTGAATTTGCTCTTCCGTTGGCGTCCATAGTACTGTTCCGTCAGCAACCGCTTTCATGCTTCCCTGCGCCCATCGTATTTCGCGCAGGATTCACCACCTTTCCCCTTTGTTTGAAATCATCCATCAATATGAAATATTCAGACTATTCTTATCATAACATCTTTTTCTAATATAAGGAATATGTTCTTTTCACAAGAAAATAAGCAAAATCGTTGACAAAATGACATTCGCTGAATAAGATAAAATTAAAATTTGGTTTAGGGCAAAATTATAACCTCTGTACAAATTATTAATAAGGGGGAAACTGTTGTGACCGAAGCAAAACTTGCACGTTTATGTGATGCAAAGCCGGGAGAACGTTTCCGTATTGCTGAACTTCATATAGATGGAACAATGAAACGAAGATTGCTTGATTTAGGGTTTGTGCCGGGCTGTGAGGTAACGGTGCTGCAAAAAAGTCCGCTCGGTGATCCGACCGCTTATCGAGTGAGTCATACGACGGTCGCCTTGCGTATTGAAGAAAGCTCAAATATTTATGGGGAGAGGATCGGGCATGAGCAATCATTATGAGTATACGATCGCACTGGCTGGAAACCCAAACACCGGAAAAAGCACACTATTTAATTTGCTTACCGGCTTGCGGCAGCATACGGGCAACTGGCCAGGAAAAACGGTGATTCACGCGGAAGGATTTTTTGCACACAATAATCGAAACTATCGCATGATCGACCTTCCAGGAACGTACTCACTATATTCGAATTCGGCTGACGAGGAAGTAGCGCGGGATTTTATCATTTTCGGAAAGCCGGATGTCACACTTGTCGTTTTAGATGCAACAGCGCTTGAAAGAAATTTGAATTTAGCTCTTCAAGTATTAGAAATGACACATCGGGTTATCGTCTGCGTCAATTTAATGGACGAAGCGAAAAAGAAAGGAATTCGCATTAACGTCAATCAACTTTCTAAAAAATTAGGCGTTCCAGTCGTGCCGATTTCCGCTCGCAATAAGGAAGGAATCAATGAACTCCTCGATACAATCGACCGAATGGTATGCGGAGATATAGAAACGAATCCAATCGTCATTTCCTACAGCCGTTCTATTGAAGAAAAAATCGCCAAACTCGTACCACTTGTTCAAGAAACGATCGGCAACGAATATCCGGCGCGCTGGGTGGCGCTTCGTTTGCTCGACGGGGATACATCGCTGCTTCAAGCACTACAGCAAGAACAACATCGCTTACTAAAGGAGGTACCGCATTATGCGTGCCACTGTTCCGCCAAATCCGTTTGATGAATTGATGAACAGCGCTCAAAGTTTGTCAGACGGCAACACAAGGGAACAAATTGTTTCTGCGATTTTCCAAACATCGCAAGCGATTTGCCATGAAACTGTCACATACACAAAACAGGAAAAACGATATGAAACGGAAAAGCTTGATCGAATTTTTACATCAAAGCTATGGGGATTCCCGATTATGTTGGCAATGCTTGCAGTCGTCATTTATATTACGATTGCCGGGGCCAATATTCCATCATCTATGCTTGCTGAATTATTCGGCTGGATCGAAGGTTATTTGACGCTCGCTTTCAAAGCGATGCACGCTCCCGATTGGCTGCACGGAATTCTCGTGTTGGGATTATACCGCGGCACCGCTTGGGTCGTAAGCGTCATGTTGCCGCCGATGGCCATTTTCTTCCCGATTTTCGCCTTATTAGAAAACTATGGATACCTTCCGCGCGTCGCTTTTAACATGGATCGGTTGTTCAAAAGTTCCGGTGCGCATGGAAAACAGTCGCTTACAATGGCGATGGGGTTCGGTTGTAACGCCGCTGCGATCATGTCAACACGAATTATCGAATCGCCGCGCGAACGAATGCTAGCCATTTTGACAAACAACTTCGTTCCATGCAATGGCAGATGGCCTACTCTCATTTTACTCGCCTCATTATTTATGGCGGCGGGCTATACCGGCGGTTGGAAAACGCTAGTTACAGCCGGCGTCGTTATGTCGATGGTACTATTCGGAATCATCGTTACTCTTACTGTTTCATGGGTGTTGTCCAAAACGGCGCTGCGCGGGGTGCCGACCCATTACACCCTCGAGCTTCCGCCATATCGCCGACCGAAAATATGGGATACGATTGTTCGGGCCACGCTAGATAAATCGCTTTACGTCTTAAAACGGGCGGTCACTGTCGCTGCTCCGGCGGCTATACTAACGTGGGTGTTAGGCAATATTCATATCGGCGACACAACGATTCTTGCCTACATGGCCCATGCTCTTGATCCGTTTGCGCGCGAGCTCGGGCTTGATGGCTACATTTTGCTTGCTTTCATCTTAGGTCTTCCGGCCAACGAAATTGTGTTGCCGGTTTTGCTGATGGGCTATTTATCGACAGGAGCCTTAACGGAAGTCGATAGCCTCTATTCGTTGAAACAAATTTTCCTTGACCATGGCTGGACGTGGCTGACAGCATTAAATATGATGCTTTTCTCTTTGCTTCACTATCCATGCGGCACAACGCTTGTCAATATTTATAAAGAAACGAAAAGCAAAAAATGGACGTTTGTTTCATTTGCGCTTCCAACCGGCATCGCCATTGCCGTCACCTTCTTGACCACTCAGATCGTTCAATGGCTCGGTCTTCTATAAAAAATATCCCGCCTGCTTTCGATAGCAAGCGGGATATTTTCATTATACATGCCTGACTTCCTCGATATGCGACGCATCGCCTTCACTAAGCAATGTCATCGCTCCATTCTCCACTTGAATCGTCGTCACGCTCGTACCATAAATGTACGGCGGATCCCAAAGCCGCTCAAGCGGCGCATTTTTTAAAAGAGTCGTCAACGCTTTTAAGACCACCGCATGGGTAACAATTAAAATATCGCCTGACGCATGGCGTTCAATAATGCTTTCTAATGCCGCAAACGCGCGTTGTTGCACATCGCTAAACGTCTCGCCGCGCGTTGGTTTATATAAATGAGGCTCGTTCCAAAAATAATGAAACCCTATTGCATCGAATTTCCCAATCTCTTCATGTGTTTTTCCTTCCCAATCACCAAGATGGATTTCCCGCCATCTCTCGTCTTCATAGATAGGAATCAATCGTTCGCCGCGGACAAGCCTCGCTGTTTCAAGCGCACGGCCGCTTGTGCTTGTGTAAATCGCCGTTAGCTCGATATCTTCCATCCTTTTTCCAAGGCGAATCGCATCTTTTCTTCCCTTCTCCGTTAATGGCGAATCGTTCCATCCTTGCATTCGTTTCTCGATATTCCATTCCGTTTCCCCGTGCCTTGTTACGTATAATGTCAACATGCCGTTTTCCTCCGTTTCGCAAATCTTCAACCAAGCCGAAATGGCGATTGAGGTGCTGCTTATGTGAATCAGCGCCACGCTTTTTCTATTTCTCGATAAACTCCTTCATTTCCTTTTTCCCTTTTCGAAAAGCAAATGAATACCACATTTTTGCATTGCAATCATCGCACAAAAATAGCGCTTCACTTGCCTTCCTTTTCATCATAATGATAAAGGAAACGATGCAAGGGAGCGCTTAGGCCATTCACGAAGATATATGAAGAATCGCTTTTCAGTTATCAAAATCACATTTTTCTAGTGCCGCGTTATTACTTTCTCCATTGCTTCCTGCAGCGAATGATACCCTTTTTCCTCTTTTCCATCAGCACGGATCGTCCACTCCTCTTTCTCAAGAGCCAACTCGCCGCGCTCATTTTTTACAAACGGCATATGAAGTATAATCATGTCATCGTCTTTGTTAATCGTATAGCCAATATAATACGTATCCCCGTTCCCTTCTTCCTCGAAAATCCCAACTTGGTCTAACCCATACACATCCATCATCGGCTCTAGCGTATCAATAAATTCATGGATGATGGCACTTCTTGGTACAAATTCCATAAGTCCTGCTCCTTTCACGAACGTAGTGCATATAATTGACCGTTAATAGCAAAGGAAATCGTTCCCGTTTCCTCAGAAACGACGATAACAAGCGCATCGCTTTGTTCCGTTAACCCGATAGCAGCGCGGTGGCGGGTGCCTAATTTTTTTCTCGCATCCACATGTTTAGCGAGCGGCAGAATGTTCCCTGCGGACACAATTTCGTCGTAACGAATATGTACTCCGCCGTCATGAAGCGGGTTGCCCGGATAAAAAATCGCTTCTAACAGCGCATGCGATACCTTTGCCCCGACAGGAATCCCTTGGTACAACAAGTGATGGATGGGGTCGTTTCGTTCGACGACGATGAGAGCGCCATGACGCCTCGATGCTAAATGTTTGGCAGCCAACGATAAATCAACATAATGCGGCGTATGTTCTGCTAAATACGAATGAAGGTAAAAGGAAGCGGCCATTGTTTGTACATCTGTAACATGCTGTTGCAATATCTCAAGCTGCGAGAGGATGCAGCATGTTTCCTCTGCTAATGAATGGCGCGTTGCTTCCACCTCTTGTTCGATTTTATATAAGGCGTCCAGAATTTGTGCTTTTATCAATTCGTCCAACGGCAATGATTCACGAATCATGTCGTTCCCCCATCAATGTTTGTTTCTATTAGCTTGCGATATGAACATCAAAAATAATCGGGAATAAAAGGAAAATCCCCTCTTACCATCTAGAGGGGATCGTTCATCTGAAATACTTTTTCGTTATAGTCCTCCAACCATTTTCGCAGCTTTTCCGCTTCCAATGACTTGCTGAAATAAAATCCTTGCGCAAAATCACAATTCATCTGCTGCAAGAGAGAAAGCTGGCCGTTTGTTTCGACACCTTCTGCGAGCACTTGGATATCAAGGCTTTTCGCCAAATGGATAATCGTATCGACGATCGTCGCATCCTTTGAATTTTCCGCAATCCCTTGAATAAAACTTCGGTCAATTTTAAGGAGCGAAACCGGCAAATTGCGGATATAGGCTAGCGAGGAAAAACCTGTTCCGAAATCATCAATTGCCACTTCTACACCGATGTTTTTCAGCTCTGTCAAAATGTGTTTGCCTGTTTCGATGTTTTCCATTAGTCCGCTTTCTGTCACTTCCAAAATTAAATGCTCCGGCGCAAACTCCGTTTCGTTCAATATATATGTCACATGGCCGACAAGTTCTCTCCGATTCAATAAAAATGGCGATAAATTCACTGCTAGCTTCAAATGTTGAAATTTCGTTTGCCATTCCTTCACTTGCCGGCATGCTTGCTCTAATACCCATAAAGTAATTTCGAAAATAAATCCGCTTTCCTCAGCCAAAGAAATAAACTCAAGAGGCGGAATCTCTCCTAATTCCGGATGCCGCCAGCGCAGAAGTGTTTCCACTCCCATGGTCGCGCCGCTGCCTAGCTCAATTTTCGGCTGATAGCACAAATAAAACTGCTCACGAATAATCGCAAACGGAAGATCGCGTTCAATGATTGCGGCACGGTCTTGAACCGGCTGATAAAAATAATAGCCGTTTTTCCCTCGCTCTTTTACATGACCAAGCGCTTGATCGGCAAATTTCATTACCTGTTCTGCGTTATCAGTGTCGGCCGGGAAAAATGAGATCCCAATTGACAGCGTAGATTGAATCATTTGCTTTTCATAGCGAAACGGTTGATGGAACGCTTGAATAAGCTGCTCGGCTAATTCCGCTACTTCTTCCCTCGCTGCATTTGGCAAAAGAAGGGCAAACTCGTCACCGCCGATGCGCGCGAAAAAATCACCGGGACGCAGCACTGTTTGTACTCGTTTGACTGCTTTCTTTAAAAAGTAATCTCCTGCTTGGTGCGAAAAATGGTCGTTGATCCATTTGAACTTATCAAAATCCAAATAACATACAGCAAACTCGACGCCCTGTTCCACAAGATTCTGCATGTATTGTTCAAAATAAGTTCGATTAGCAATACCGGTTAACGAGTCAAAATAGGTAAGCCGATACAATTTTTCTTCATATTCTTTCCGTTCATTAATATTTTTGGCGACAACAATGACGCAATCAAGCTGTCCGTTTTCGTTAACGATCGTTTTAGCGTGCGCCTCTATCCAAACCCATTCACCTTGTTTATTCAATCCGCGAAACTCTGCTGTTTGCGGTTCTTTCGTTTCATATAGTACTTCTAATTTTTGCTGCAAAGCAGACACATCTTCCGGGTGGATGCAACAAAACAAATCGCTCTTTACTGCTTTTTCGAGGGCCTCTCCAAACGATTTCGTAAAAGATGGGGAAATATATGTGATTTCTCTCTTTTTTGAAAAAATGAAAATGTAATCGGAAGAATGCTCCGCGATGAACTTTAGCTGATTCTCACGCTCCTCTAGTGCCGCTTCCATCCTCTTTTGTTCTGTACCATCACGCAATACGCATAAAATTGGGCAATCCCCTTCTTGATTAAGAGGAATGAGCGAGGCGCTGACCGGAATGGAGCTTCCGTCTGCTTTCATGACGTTCCATTCTTTATAATGGATAACGCGTCCTTTTGTAACTTCATAAAAATCTTCCAATGGAAAGCCGAGCGTTTCGATGTCACACTCATTCCATCCTAATAGTTTCTTGAAAGCGGGATTTATATGTATACTACGTCCATTCGGACCGACAAGGGCAATACACTCTATAAAATCATGAAAGAAAGTCGCAAAGTTGTCTCCCATATGAATAATGACCTCTCCAGTATTTTTTTGCTACCTTCAACTGAAAGCCGCCATCATGCTCTTTTTTCTATCCTTGTACTTTCATTTTCACTAATATGACGGCAAAAATCAACAAAATGCACAAATTTTTTTCGAAAAACGAAAAAATTTGTATCGTTCATGGATAGAATGTAATAGCCTATTTTACCTTCTATATGACATCATCGTATGTTCTAGTTCGTTGTTTTGTAGTAGAGATGCATTTTCTTATACAGTCATCAATAGAGAGTCCAAACGGAAAATCAACCGTATTTTTAGTAGTACCAAAGTTTCAAAGTTGCCGTTTGTATTTAATTATGCTAGATTCAAAGTATGCATTGGACGATAGAAAGGGTGAAACAATGAAACGCTTTATAACGGCAGCGTGCGTGCTGTCATTCAGTTTATTAATGGGCGCCTGCTCATCGAACGAAGCGAAAGAGCATCATCATACAGCTGCCTATACGACGAGCTCCGGCGACATTCGCGAAACGACAAAATCAATCGACCACCTTCCTTCTTTTTTAAGCCAATACGAAGAAGATATGGCTGTGCTATATCAGCAAGCAGCGAAACATCGGGAACTGTTAGAAAGCATTCCGTGTTATTGCGGCTGCGGGCAATCAGCCGGACATAAAAACAATTACGACTGCTTTGTTCACGAAAATAAAAAGGACGGTTCTGTCGTATGGGATGACCACGCGACCAAATGCGGCGTTTGTTTAGAAATTGCCGCTGAATCAATCACAGCATACGAACAAGGGAAATCGATCAAAGAAATTCGTCAAATGATTGACTCCAAATATAAAGAAGGTTATGCGGAACCAACGCCGACAAAATCTTTATAAAAAAGCAGAAGGCGACCTCTACTAGACGAGATCGCCTTTTTTTCTAGCTCTTGCAGAAAGAATGTTTTCCCTTGCAATCATATTTCACAATCGGCAAGCTAGTTCGCGGTCGGAATGATTCAGTTCCTCCATTGTTTGTGTTTTATTGATTTGTTGAATGAAATCAAATAACGCATCCATACTCATCTTCTATCGAGCCGCCGATTTTGAGCGGTTGATTACTGGGAAATCTAGCTGTTCCGGGTAACCGTACGAACCGTGTTCGCTAATGTCGAGCCCGGAAATTTCTTGTTCCGCCGTCACCCGCAGTCCGATCGTTTTCTTTAATGTAAATAAAATGACAAACGATACAACCGCTACGTAAACACCCGCTCCTAACACTCCGACCACTTGCACCATCAATTGATGAAATCCGCCTCCGTATACAAGTCCCGCTTTTCCGATGCCTGTTGCTTCCACCAACCTCGGAGAGGCAAAAAGTCCGGTGGAAACAGTGCCAATCCCCCCAGCAATCCCATGGACAGAAAAAGCATAAATCGGGTCGTCAATTCCTTTTCGCTCGAAATAGATCGATGTCCAGAACGTAAATGCACCAGCTACCGCCCCAATGACGACCGCGGCCCACGGTTCGACGAACGCACACGCCGCTGTAATGGCAACAAGCGCCGCCAGCACTCCGTTGACCATCGCCGGAATATCAGCTTTTCCGATCATAATTTTCGCTGTAACAATCGCGGATATCGCCCCCGCCGCTGCCGCTAAATTCGTCGTTAAAGCGACATAGCCGAAAAATCCATTCCCTGCCGTCATTGTGCTTCCTGCATTAAATCCAAACCAGCCGACCCATAAAATGAAACCGCCAATGACCGTATATACTTGGTTATGTCCTGGAATGGCGTTCGGTGTCTTATCGCGATTAAATTTCCCGATGCGTGGCCCAAGCAAAACGGTTGCTACTAGTGCGGCGATCGCTCCTTGTAAATGAACGACCGTCGAACCAGCAAAATCTTGCATTCCCATTTTTCCGAGCCAGCCGCCGCCCCACACCCAATGGCCAATCACTGGGTAAATGGCAATTGTAAAAATCGTACCAAACAGAAAATAGACCGATAACTTCGCTCTTTCTGCAAAACCTCCCCACGCAATCGCCAGCGATACTCCAGCAAACGCCAGCTGAAATAAAAATTTAATCGACATTGGCACGTTCGCCCACGATAACGAATCGAATGTTCCTTTTCCTTCCTTTAAAAACCAGCCTTCTGTGCCGATCAATGCGTTGCCCGATCCAAACGTGATCGCAAAGCCGAACGCCCAAAACGCCAGCGACGCAATCGCAAAACTCAAAATTTGTTTGCCAGCGATGTGACCGGAATTTTTCATTCTCGTCGATCCCGCTTCCAACAAAGCAAAACCAGCCTGCATGCTAATCACCAACACCGCGCTAATCATCACCCACAACGAATCGAGCGCCAACGATACTTCTTTTGGACTCATCTCCATCTCCCCTTTTTATTATTTTATTACATGTTATGTTATAATATATTACATAAATTAACCCGCATCAACCGCTAATTTTTAAAGAAAACGATTACAAACAAAAAATATTGTTAACTTTCTTAACAAAAAAAGAGGATGCCTGAACCTTCCCGCATCCTCTAAATCTTTATTGTTAATGTAACACAAATCGCCTTCCCAAACGGCACAAAATCAAGGGGCTTGTAGCCAAAACATCTCGCAATTGCCCCTAGCTCTTCATCTCTCATTTCTTTTCGGTATCATCCGAGCACTTTTATGTAATATGACATAACATATTTATAACATCAGATCGTTGCTGTTCCAACTAGTAACACATCATAGCAAATTTATTAAGAAGTCTCCTACTTCTAAATGACGTACAGGTGTTATGAGCGCCCGTTGCCCTTTTATAGCGACGCCCTCGCTGATAGCCAGGCTGACAAAAGAGCAATAACGTTTTTATACTCTCCTATAATTTTGTCAGTATTAATCCAATAATCGCGGTGACGATACCCACAAATTGATTTGGTTTCAATTTTTCATGAAATATGTAACGCCCCATAAAAACCACGACTAGGCAATTGAGGCTGACGACCGGAAATACAACGGAGGCAACCCCTCGATTTAATGCGTAAAAATAGCAGCTGAATCCGATGACGCTAAAAAGCGCGACCGTCGTTCCAAGCCAAAACTCACGCTTTTGCTCGAATTTTAAGCCGCAGCGGCACAGTAAATACACCGCTCCGCCTCCGTACATCGCCGTTAATACATCAAGCGATGAAATGCCAATGTCGGCACATAGTTTCATCAAAATGCCAACGGCGCCAAAAGAAATAACCGCCAATCCGATATGTTTCAGCCACGGTATGTATTCATGATTTCCTTCCGCATTCGGCGTATATTGAATAATCGCTGCCGAACAAAGCATACAAACAATGCCTGTCCAATGCAGAAGCGGTATATGTTCACCAAATATGACCCAAGCGCCCAGCACAGGAAAAATTGCGTTGACGGCAATGAGCGGTGCGGTTAAGCTCGCCGGGCCTTTTTCAAAGGCAAAAGACATTTGAACATTGCCGTTGGCATTACAAATCCCGACAAGCGCTCCAAGGACGACAGACGCGATGCTCGGGTGCAGCGCCTTCGTGATCGTTCCATATCCCGCCATTATGATAAAAGCTATTACATAAAAATAAAATTGAATGCGCTGTTTTGACATCGCCTGACGGGCACTCCATTTAAACAACGTATTGTTAACACCGAAACAGATCGCTGTTAACACAGCAGAAGCAAGCCACATCTTTTCCTCCCCCACATCAATGCATTATACGACCTCTACTATTATAAACGATTTCCATAAAATAACGTCAAGGTTTTATTCACCTTGACGTTGCTGCAATGATGGATTGTTCTGTTCAACAAGAGGGATGTCTTTTCCATCTACATTATCGATTACGCCGTCTACCGTTCCTTCCGTGTATGCGTCGCTTACTTGTTCGTGAGTTGTCGCCAACGCGTTCGACAAGAAAGACGAACGTTGATAATCGGACGGTTCGTAATATCTTCCGGCTGTTTTTAGCTGTTCCTCTTTCGCCATATTGACGCCTCCTTTATGATGGGAGCTCACTATTAATTTGAAACAATGAACCAAAATAAAAAGAGGAATTTTATGGATATCATAACGTATTGGAAAACGAGGCAAACTAAGGGCGACATCTCCATATCGGAAAGGATGAAATAAGATGGAGCATCGAAAACAAAGTTCAACTCATCGAAAACCTTCTTCCAAACCGCAACTGCGAGAAGAGAAAACCGGTTACGGTGATAAAAAACTCGAAGGACCGAATCGTCCGGCGGAATAACTTTGTAAAGGATGAAGCGCTTATGAGACATCTCGTAGCATTACTTATTAAATATGTGCTATTAACAACGGTATTTTTCGCGATTTTACCGCTCTTTTTAGATATTTCGTCAGCAGGGGTGCTATTGTTCAGTCTGCTGATGACGCTGCTAACCTATGCCATCGGCGACTTATGGATTCTCCCGCGTGTAGGCAACTTAACAGCGACTTTTGCTGATTTTGGTCTCATTTTTTTCGCTGTATGGTTGGCATTTGACGGTCTAAGCATTGCCGCTCCGGCGCTGAACGCTGCGTTCTTTTCGGCCTTGCTTGCCGCCTTTGGCGAAGCGTTATTTCACAGTTACGTCACCGGAAGAGTATTATCCTATCAGCGTGCGGATGAGAAGCCGAAAGCTGTCGTAGAAAGGCTCTCTCCTTCGCTTCAAGCTGAAATCGCTGAAGAGTGGCCGCATGACGACGAAAATAGAGAAGAGCAAAAAAGCTGACCGATGGTTTATTTCGGTCAGCTTTTATTGTTATCCGTTCTTTTTTAG
This sequence comes from Anoxybacillus tepidamans PS2, assembly GCF_000620165.1. GTDB lineage: Bacteria > Bacillota > Bacilli > Bacillales > Anoxybacillaceae > Anoxybacteroides > Anoxybacteroides tepidamans_A. The sequence continues at coordinate 74,086 of NZ_JHVN01000006.1, read as the reverse complement.
CGACAACAGCGTCTGTTTGAGCTGTTCCTCCATATGAACGAGTTCGCGCTCGACTTGCTGGCGTTTGAGGCGGCCTTCTTGTTGAATTTTCAATGTTTCCTCTAATGTCGTGACCAAGTTTTCTTGCGTTTTTTTCAACGTTTCAATATCAATAAGGCCACGCTCATTTTCCTTGGCCACTTCAATGCTGTTTATCTTCAGCATTTCTGAATTACGCAAAAGCAAGTTATTTGTTGTTTCCGCCACTTGCTTTTGCGCCTCCACCGCTTTTTGCTGACGGAACAAGGTCAAAGCGATGACGACTTGGTTTTTCCACAGTGGAATCGCTGTTAAAATGGACGATTGAATCCGTTCAACGAGCGTTTGATTCATGTGCTGGATCATGCGAATTTGCGGCGCTGTTTGAATCGTCACTTGCCGGCTTAGTTTCAGATCATGGATGCGTTTCTCGAGACGATCGGCAAATTGCAGCAAGTCGTTCACTTCTTGCATATCCATTTGATTTCCCGTGTGCTCAGCCTGCGCCCTTTTTTCCGGAATGAGCACCGTCTGTAATTCCTCAAGCTTCAACTCGGCCGCCGCAATGTAAATATTGAGCGCATCGAAATACTCCTTATTTTTTTCGTACAACGTCTCGAGCATCATGATGTCACGAAACAGCATTTGCCTGTGTCTCTCTAATTGATCGGCAATTTTATCAATTTCTACACCGATTTTTTGATATTTGGCGGCGAGGCCTTGGAACGATTTGGCCACCGAGCCAAACAGCCGCGAAATAAGTCCTTTTTTGGCCGGAAGCAAATCGTCCGGGTTCACCTCCTTAATTTTCGTCATCAACTCGCTGATGACTTCCCCGACCGGTCCGGCGTCTTTTGTTTGCACATGATTTAAAATCGCATGGGAAAACTTTGACAGCTCTGCCTGCGCAGCGACGCCGTATTGAACGATTGCTTGCCGGTTGTTCGGGTCAATTTGCTTTGCTAGTTGAACCGCTTTGTCGCGATGTTCTTGCTTTAATGTATCGATGAGTTTCAAAGGTCTTCCCGTTTCGTCTGCAACATCTTTTTGTTCTTGTTCCATCGGCACCGAAAAAGGGTTTTCGAGCAGTGAATCAAGGGAGCTTGTCCATTCGTGTTCACGCAACTCATTTCCCGGTTCGTTATCGAATAGTTTCATACTTGTTCTCCTCTCTCCATTCAACGCTCTTGGATTGCTTTTGTTCTTCAAGCGACTGTTCAAGCAGTTTTGTTTCCACTTTTAAATCAAACACATCATCAGATAAAATTTCCAACAGTTGCTGCTCCGCAGAAGCCATCAATTCTTCCAACAAATGTTCCGTCTTCTCTAGCGCTTCTTTCATTTCGTCGCTGCGAACAGGCTGATTGATTAAATAAGCGTATTTTTCGATCATAACTACAGCCGCATCTAATTCTTGAATAAAAAACGATTGGGCGATGCGAAATTTTCGCGGCTGCTGTTCAACCGCCTGAATCATTTTGTCTACCGTCGCGCAAATGTGAGAAATTTTTTGCCACATGGCAAGCGAACGGATTTTCAGCCGCGCCCGCCGCATTCGTTTCCATTTTTTCCGCGCCTCGGAAAGCTGTGTGCGTATATAATCTCTTTCCTCTTTTAAGAGATCGCTTGCGACAATTCGCTGCGCTCTTCGCTTCATATAGAACGATGTAAGCAGCATCGCCGCGGTGCCTGACGCAAACGAGAGAAGAAATTGATAACCCGATGCAAAAAAGGCGATGGCGGCTGTCACCAAGCCGACATTCCACGAAACAAACCAACGCCACAGCGTCATGAATAATCGTTTCATCCATTGATCCCTTCCTTAGCCAAATGAATTACCCATATTATAACATGTCCCTTTATTACATACGAAACGGTCATTGATTTTGTTTCATTTGCGCGCGACGAATAAGACAACTTAAGGCAAGAATATGCTGACAGTAAAAGTTTTTTATGAGAGGATGAATAATCAGTGAGACAAATCGATTGGCAAATGATGGCGTTTGTTGGCATTACGTTATTGCAGGAGTATTGGTGTTATTTTGGGCTGCCGCGCATCTATTATTGGCAAGCGAACGAAGATGACCATCATAAAGCGGCATAAAAGAAAGAAGGTGTTTCTATGCACGATTTTCGCCAACCTGTTTACTATACAGAACCATCATTGTTAGCAGGCGGCTCATCCGTTCGGACCGTTACCGTCACTGGCCAAGCGACGTTGTCGGCTAAACCCGACACCGTCATCATTTCCATTGGCATCCGCACCGAGCACACAAACGCCCGTGAAGCGCTTTCCGACAATGCGAACCGAGCGAATGCCATGATCCAAGCGCTCGAGGCGATCGGCGTGCGCCGTGAAGATATCGACACATCGTCTTTTTCCATTTATCCAAAATATACGTACACGAACAATGCAGCCATATTAGCAGGATACGAAGTGGAGCATATGTTTGATATTACGGTCAAGGATGTCCAAAAAGTAGGAATGATTTACGAAACCGCCGTCGCTAACGGCGCCAACATCGCCCGGCAGCTGCAATTTCAGCTCGCCAATGAGCAACCCTATTACCAGCGCGCATTGGCACTGGCGATCAAAAATGCGCAAGAAAAAGCGCGCGTTCTCGCTCGAACGCTCCAACTTCCGTTAACCGATACGCCGATTGAAATCAAGGAAGAAGGCATCACACCGATCGTCCCGCCGCCCTCTCCCCGCACGATGGTTCTCTCTGAATCCACCGCTCCCCCGATCCAAACACAAGATGTCACCATTACCGCTACGGTGCGTGCTGTTTTTACGTATTAACCAAGCGCTCGGACATTTGTTCCGGGCGTTTTTGTACGGCAAGGCTTCGATTCATTTCAAGAGAGCGTACATGTTTACGTCATACGGAACACCATTTTGATACATATAATTTCGCAACACTGCTTCTTTTTGAAAGCCGATCTTGGTGAGCAACTGGTTCGAGGCTTGATTTCCTATAAAAACAACTGCTCCGATCCGCGTTAAGCCAAGTTCATGAAGTCCATAGGATATGACTTTAGAAACGGCTTCTGTTGCATACCCTTTTTTCCAATAATGCGGATGAAGCTCATAGCCGATTTCAGCTCTCTTATGTTTCGGGACCCAATTATTAAACCCGATCGTTCCAATTAGTTCTCCCTTTCCTTTCAGTTCGATCCCCCATCTTATGCCGCGCCTTTCGTCGTAGTTTCTGGCGAAAAACTCAATTAGCTGTTGCGCTTGTTCCACGCTTGTCAACGCTTCTTGTCCATAATAACGCGTGACGTCGCTGTTTGAAAAACAATGGAAAATCGCTTCGATATCTTTTTTCACGATTTCTCGCAATATCAATCTTTCGGTTTTGAGGACTGGAAACATGGTTCTCCTTCCTTTCTACGTTTGTGGAATCTAATTTCCACAAACCTTCCGAGCAATCCTGCCTCTGCCTCGTTCAAATAAAAAAGACCCCTTCGCCCGAACACGAATGGGGTCTATAAATTCAAAATTTAATCTCGCGAATACGGCTTCCGCCGAACAATACGACCGTTTTCGTTTTATTCCCTTGCTTCGTTTTGAGCGTAATCTCGTATTGCCCTGGAAGGTACGGGCCATATTTTTTCACGAACGGATCTTTCGTTGCCGCTCCTTGCGCCGGCTCCCCATTCACCATCACCTCCGCGTCTTCTTCTTGGCGAATGACGAACGAGTAAAGAGTCGGCTTAAATACATATTGATTTAGCGGCGACAACTGTGTTTCGTACACCGTCATCGTAAAAACGGGCGGAACGGACGTCAAGCCTTTAATGTACACATGCTTTTCCTTCGACTGTCCTTCTAGTTCGCGGTGAATAACGTCATACGCCTTCGGATGTCGATCGATGTACGTCAAGAGCGGCGCCAGCGTTCGGTCATTGATCGCAACCTCTTCGCTGCGAATGTACATTTTTAATACGCTCATATCTTTCTCTTTCAGCGCCTCTTCAAAACGTTCAATGGCTGCCCCCCTTTCCATCTCCCTTTTTAACGCTCCAAGTCCCTTTAGTAGAGCGGCGGCTAAAAACAACAAAACAGCCAGCATCACAGCTGTCCGCAAAAAGGCACGAAAATATGTGCGTCGCACAAGCTGCTTTCGCTTCGCCGACCGGGTCGCCGCTCCTTCTCCACTCACAGAGGTTAACACTGCTGTCTCATCGCGGCTCGTTTCATTCTCTCTCACGAATTTTCCCCTCTTCTGTTCTTTGCTTCTCGACTCATATGTATGCCAAAATAAGGGAAAATATGTGAAAACATGAACGATTGTATACGCTTACATGTTATCGAGCAAACGTATACGAGCAAGCATGCCAATGAGCGGAACTTTGCTTCGTCGTGCACGTCCACCCTTTCTTTTCTAATTGCTTGCCAACAAGACGATGAAACCAGCCGTGTCCGACAACCGCCACCTTTCCATATGCTTGGGCGTATTCAATAAGAACTAGGCTGGCTTTTTCGGCACGAGCCACCGCTTCCGCGTAAGACTCGACCCCTTTCGAATAGCCGCAAAGCCAGCAAAGCCGCGCGAGCACAAGCCATAGGCCCTGCGGCAGCCGGACAAAGCGAGCGCCCGCCAGCGGAACCGGCATGTCTACCTCACGGAACAGTTCGCTCGTTTCGACGATACCGGCCGGCGCCAACAACTCCACGGAATGGATCGCGCGCCGCAAAGTGCTTGTAATCAGCACATTGGCGCTTTGTGCCTTTTGTGTTGTCACTGTAGGGATTGGATCGTCCATACATACTCCATGCGCATCATACATGGCGATCGATTAGGCAAATTCTCTAGGGGTCAGCCAACGATGTTCCTGCCATTGCGATTTCCCGTGGCGAATGAGTGTAATTTCCATTGATCCCTCTCCTTTACACACTTTTCGCCGAGGCTGTTTTTTGTTTGTCAAACAGCTGAAACATAACAATGTATAACAGTGCGCTCATAAACGCCAACAACGCAAGCAGAACAAATGTCCATTGATAGCCTAACCAAAGCGTCGCGGTAATCGAAAAAGGAGCGAGCATTCGGCCAATCGTCCACCGCAAGCCGGCGGCAGCAAAATATTGCCCGCGCATTTCCTCAGGAGCAAGCTTGGAAATAAATGTTTGTTGAACACCCGCTGTCATCAATTCAGCGAATGTAAAAATCCCCATCGACACTATAAGTCCCCAAATATTGCTCGTTTGGCTAATTAAAAGCATCGATATTCCATATATAGCGGATGAGCCGACAAACAAAAAGCGGTCTTGATAGCGTTCCATCCATTTCGTTACGACCACCGTGAATAGCACAACAAGAAGACCGTTTTCCGAGGTCAATAGCCCAAACGCCTTTTCCCCGCTTAATGTCACAGACCAATCGCCGAATGATACGAGCGTCTGCTTGTCAACAACCTCTTTCGTGTACACCGGAATCAATACGTCGAGCTGCATGAACGTCTGGGCCACTAAAATCCCCGATGCAATAAATAAAAAAAAGATCCGGTCGCGCACGATCACGCTGTATTGACGAATTTGTTCTCTTATAAAATCACGCCATTGGTTGCCGCTTACAGATGAAAGCGATGAAGGGGCCGTCTCGCGCAAAACTTTCATTAACACGGTCGCCATCGACAAACAAGAAACGGAAGCAGCGAGCAACATCCCAGACAAATGGTTTTCATAAAACAGGCCGCCAATAATTGGACCGATCACGACCGCAATATTTGTGGATGTATAGAACACCGCAAATACGTTGCTTCGGTGTTCTTCTTCCACCACATCGACCACCATTGCTTGGCTCGCCGGCCAATAAAATGAACCGCAAACACTAGCGAGCGTAAAGCAAAAAAAGCCGACAAGCGGCGATGTGAACCATGAAGAGCTCGCAATGGCAAACAAAAGAAAAGCCATTCCTTGTCCGTATGCTGATAGCACCATCATTCGTTTTCGGCCGAACTGATCGGCGCAATACCCTCCGATCAAGCTGGCTGCAACGGAAAACAGTTGCGAAAAGACAAGAAGCATTCCCGCTTTTTCTTTGCCGAACGACTCTGTAAAATAAATCGCCATGAAAGGGAAAAACATCCAAAATGTAATATTAATAAGTGCTTCCCCAAATAACCGAGTTTTTAAATTCCGATCCCACTCTCTTATTTTCACTCTTCTGTCCTCTCTCTCTAACAAAAGCAACGACGATGATCTTCCCTTCTCTATTATACCATTTTTTCCTCGTTCTGGATTGTAAAGATCTTTTATATGTAAAGTCGCACGAGACGAGTTGTCACATAACGTTCAAATCTATATGACGATTTTGTGAACGTTGGCGAAACGGGATATACGTTCTGAAACATTAGTCGTATATTCTCTATGGAATATTTTTTCGAGAAACCGGGGGAGAAAAATGGTTGTTCATGAATTGGTTAGCACGGAAGAAATTTTTACGGAAGAACTGAAACAAGGATATCATGTATTATTGCGGAAGTACGAAACGGTCAATGTGCGAGTATCCGACGCTGGCTGCATTCAAGAAATGGAGCACGGAAACGAAGATGTTGTAGAAGTCGTTTTCGATCCTGGCAATGAATATTCGCTCGTTCAACTCGGTTCCTATACATTCGAGAACGAAAAACCTTCCCTCTTGGAAGTGCAGCAAACGATTCTAAAACATCACCGTGACATTTTTAAAGGAGCGATCTCAGCTTGAGACCGCTCCTTTTTGTTTCGTCGGCGGAAGGTGAATCGCTTCAGCCCGAAGCGCTTCAACTGCTTCCAATAACCCTTCGTTGATGCTTGGATGCGGATAAAGCGGAAACTTCCAATCCTCTTCACGGCCTACCATTTCAAGGCCAATCACTCCGCTCGAAATCAGTTCAACCGCTCCAGCCCCCATCATATGAATACCGAGTACCATTTCACTGTCGGCATCGCTGATCACTTTAATAAAGCCGTCTTTTTGTCCGATAATGCTCGCATAGCCGTTTCCAGTGAGCGGAAACTGTCCAATGCGAACGTCTTTATATTGCTCTTTCGCTTCTTCTTCTGTCAGCCCGACGCTAGCAATCGGCGGAATCGAATGAACGATCGTCGGTAAAAACGTCGTATCTGCTTCTGATTGCTTTCCGGCCATCGTTTCCGCTGCCACTTTCCCTTGCTTAATCGCTTTGACTGCAAGCGCTGGGCCGCCTGTCACATCCCCCACGGCAAAAATATGCGGAAGAGATGTTTGCGCTCGTTCGTTCACATCGATAAACCCTTCTTTTGTTCGCTTCAAGCCGAGGCGATCAATCTCTAGCCCATCAACATTTGCCTTCAATCCACATGAAACAAATAGATGGGAACCTTCTAGAGATACTGTTTCCTGCTCTTTGACAGCGAGCGAAACCGTGACTTGTTCTTGTTCGCTTTCTACATGCGTGATGCGGCTATTTTTATATACTTTCACTTTCATTTTTTTCAATAGGCGTTGCAGTTCCCGGTTAATCGACGAATCAAAGACGAAGTCGTCCGATTCTAAAACGATCGATACGTCCGCGCCGAACGCTCGAAAACTTGTAGCCACTTCAAGCGCTATATAATCGCTGCCATAGACGATTAGATGATTCGGCAGCTCTTCGAGTCCATAGATGGAATAAGCGTTCAGCACGCGCTTGTGGTCTACATTAATCGCAGCTGGGGCAACGAGTGCCGCTCCAGTGGCGATAACCGCATACCGGAAGCGGTACACATCGAACGCATCACCCTTTTCCACCCCGATCCGATCTTCCGCTAAAAAGGATGCCGTTCCTTTAATGACTTCGATTTTGTTCGCTTTGCAGAGCGCTTCCACGCCTTGGCGCAACTGACCAATCACTTTTGTTTTATATTGTTGAAGCTTTCCAGGATGGAAAGCAACATGAGCCCATTCGATCCCCATGTCGTTCATGTGCTGAACGCTCGTCATGCTTTGCGCCGCATGGGCAAACACTTTTGACGGAATGCATCCTTTATTCAAACAAACGCCGCCAAGCGCCTCTTTTTCGACCAATGTGACTGATAACCCGAGCTGCGCGGCGCGAATCGCCGCATGATATCCCCCCGGGCCCCCGCCGACGATGACTACGTCACGTTCGTGGGCAAGTTCCCCTACGACCATTTAGATCAACTCCATCAACATCAATTTCGGATTTTCGATTAGTTTTGCGAAATAATTAGTAAATGCGACCGCTGTCGCTCCGTCGGCAACGCGATGGTCGAACGACATCGAAAGATTCATCATCGAGCGGACAGCAATTTCATCATTCTCCATTACGACAGGGCGTTTTTTCGTTTTATGGAACGCGACAAGCGCCACTTCTGGATAGTTAATAATTGGAGTGGCCCCGATGCTTCCGCCAAGCGGACCGACGTTGCTGATTGTAAATGTTCCGCCTGTCATTTCAGCTAGTGACAATTGATTTTCCAATGCTTTCTTTGTCAACGCTTTCGCTTCTTCATGAATTTGGCGCAGCGATTTCTTTTCGATATTTTTAATCACCGGAACAATCAGTCCGTCCTCTGTGTCAACCGCAATGCCAAAATGATGCTCTTTCTCAAGGCGGATGCATTCGTTTTCCTCATCAAGCTTTGCGTTGAAAATCGGGAATTGTTTCAGCGCAAGCGAGAGCGCTTTGATGAAAAACGCTGTTGCCGAAATGTTCATGCCGTGTCCTTTTAACTCCTCGCGCAACGCAATAAGCTCCGTTACATCGATTTCTTCAAAATGCGTGCAATGCGGAATAGTAAAGAGCGATTGCGTCATTTTCTTCGCGATTTGCTTGCGGCGGCCGCGGAACGGAATGATGGTTTCCTCTTTCGTTTCTTCTTTTGTTACCGTCACAGTTGCAGGCTCGTGTTCGACTGTTGGGGCAACTGGCTGTGCTGCTTGTTCTTGTTGTGTCGTTTGTGGCGCCTGTTGCCCTTGAACATAACGATACACATCCTCATCGGTAATGCGTCCTGCTGGTCCCGTCCCTTTGACAAGAGATAAATCAACGCCATGTTCGCGCGCAATTTTTCTTGTGTATGGCGAAGCAAGAATTCGCTGTGGTTTTGTTTTGCTTTCATTCGTTCCGATAGGTTCGCTTACGACCGGCTCGCTTTCAGTTTCGACTTCCGCTTCGACCGTCACGGCCGCTTGCTCCTTTGCTTGTTCATGCCCAACCGCTTCCGTCTGCAAAGAGAGCAACGTCGTTCCGACCGCAATCGTTTGACCTTCTGGAACGAAAATGTCAAGAACGGTCCCCTCCGCTGGCGAAGGAATTTCCGCGACCATTTTATCTGTTTGCACCTCGACAAGCGGCTGGTCGGCTTTTACATAATCGCCTTTTTTGACAAAATAATGGATGACAACCGCTTCGGTCATTCCTTCACCGATATCGTGAAGTTTCACTTCTAGCATCTCCCGTACCCCCTCTGACTAAAACTTCACTACTTTTTCAATCGCATGCAACACCCGTTCTGGTGTCGGCAAATAGTAATCTTCAAGCGCGAAAAACGGCACAGGAACATCAAAGCCAGTAACCCGTTCAATCGGCGCTTTTTGATACAAGAATGATGTATCGTTAATGATCGAAACGATATCGTTGGCGACTCCACCTGTCGCGTGCGCCTCCTGAACGATGACCGTGCGTCCGGTTTTTTGCACTGATTCGGCGATGAGATCCCGATCAAGCGGATAAAGGGTGCGCAAATCGATCACGTCCGCTTGAATGCCTTTTTTCGCCGCTTCCTCCGCTGCTTTCATGGCTACCGGTACCATCGCTCCCCAAGCGATAACAGTCACATCATCGCCCTCGCGCAGCTTTTTCCCTTTGCCAATCTCAATCGTATATTTTCCTTCCGGCACTTCCTCGCGAGATGAACGGTAACATCTCATCGGTTCTAAAAACAACACTGGATCTGGATCTTCGATAGCCGCAATCAGCAACCCTTTCGCATCGTACGGAGTCGATGGACAAACGACTTTGATTCCCGGCATATGGGTAAATAATGCTTCCGTGCTGTCACAGTGGATTTCCGGTGCGCGCACTCCTGCTCCATACGGCGCACGAATGACCATCGGCACCGTAAAATGCCCCATTGTGCGCGAACGGATTCTTGCCGCATGTGTCATAATTTGCTCATAAGCCGGATAAATAAACCCTAAAAATTGAATTTCAACAATTGGCCGGAAGCCGTTGACGGCCATGCCGATCGCCGCTCCGGTAAACCCGGCTTCGCTCAATGGAGTGTCGATGACTCGATCTTCTCCAAATTCCGCTTGCAAACCGTCGGTGGCGCGGAATACTCCACCGTTTTTGCCGACATCCTCGCCAAGCACGATGACATCATCGCGTTCACGCAACATAGTCCGCATCGCGTCTGTCACTGCCTGAACAAGCGTCAACGTATTTGTTTTGACCGCCATCGTCATCGGATACTCCCCCGTTTCCATGCGTTATATTCATTCTTTTGCTGTTCAATCGTCCACGTTGGCTGAGCGAATACATAATCAAACATATCGTCCGATTTTGCTTCTGGATAGCTTTCCATTTCCGCAATGGCTTGCTCGACTTCACGGCTTGCTTCTTCTTGAACCGATTGCGCCCACTGTTCATCCCAAAAGCCTTCCCGCTTCATGAAGCGCTCAAGACGCTGGATCGGATCGGCAAGCTCGCGGCGCTTTTTGCTTTCCTCTTGGTCGCGATATTTCGTCGGGTCATCAGCCGTCGTATGGGCCCCGTATCGCCATGTGATCGCTTCAATGAGCGTTGGCCCTTCGCCGTTTCTTGCCCGTTCAAGCGCTTTTTGTGTTTCAAAATACACCGCGAACACATCGTTTCCATCGACGCGAACGCCCGGAATATCGTATGCTAACGCTTTTTGCGCGATCGTTTTCGAATTCATTTGTTTTGTAATCGGCACGGAAATCGCATATTGGTTATTTTGGTTGAAGAAGACGACCGGCGCTTGGAAGACGCTCGCGATGTTCAACCCTTCATGAAAGTCCCCCTCTGATGTCGCCCCGTCTCCAAAATAAACAATCGCCGCGTTCTTTGTCCCTTTCCGCTTTTCGGCATATGCGGCTCCTGCTGCGTGCGGCAGCTGCGTCGCAATCGGCACGCTCGGCGGGAAGATTTTCTTGCCGTTTGGCGGAACGCATCCTTCGTTTCGGCCTCTCCAATACAGCAAAATGCGAGTTAACGAATGACCAAATGTCATCGTTGCCCCATGATCGCGATATGTTGGAAACAGCCAATCATCATCTTTTAGCGCGAGCGCGCTGCCGACTTGCGCTGCCTCTTGTCCTTCATACGGTGCATATGTTCCAATTCGGCCTTGCCGCTGAAGGCTGACGCATTTTCGGTCGAACGTTCTTGTGCGCATTAAATGGCGGTAGAAGGTCATTGCCAATTCTTTTGTGATTTGTTCACGATATTCTGGCATTACAAGTTCGCCGTCGTTATTCATCACTTGAACAATCGGAAATTGCTGTTCCATCCCGTCACCCTCTTTTCTTCATTTTTTACAGACGAATATCCCATTTCGGGCGCTTTTTATGAGAGAAGAAGTTGTTTCTTCTGCTTCGCATTTCCAAGCGATTTTCACAGAAACGGTTCGCTGCTTCGATCGTTGTAAGTTGTTCATTTTCCGCTTGCGTATAAATATCAAGAAGCGTCGAATAAATCGCTTTCGTTTTTTGCAACACACGCTCTTTATTTGGGCCGTATAATTCATCCGATACTTGAATGAGACCGCCCGCATTGACGATATAATCTGGCGCGTATAAAATGCCTCTTTCTTGCAGCATTTGACCATGGCGCACATCAAGCAATTGGTTGTTGGCTGATCCGACAATAGCTTTTACTTTGAATAAATCAATGGTGTCATCGTTGACAACGTTTCCAAATGCGCATGGCACAAAGACATCCGCATCGGTTCTGTAAATTTCGTCACCGTCGACCACTTTTACAGAGCCGCCGATTTCTTTCGCATAAGAAACAATCGAATCAACAGCCGCCTGGTTAATGTCGCAAACATAAAGGTTGGCCCCTTTTTCTAGCAGCTGCTCGGCCACTTTATAACCAACCTTGCCAAGCCCTTGAATCGCATACGTTTTGCCTTGAAGGTCGTCGCTTCCCCATAACGCTTTGTTCGTCGCCTGCAAGCCGTAAATCACACCCAACGCTGTCGGAACGGAGGAGTCTCCGCTTCCGCCATACTCTTGCGGCACACCGACGATACAGTTCGTTTCTTTCATTGCGTGCACGAAATCTTCTGGAGTTGTTCCCATGTCTGTTCCTGTGTAAAAACGACCATTTAACGACTCCACGAACTGTCCGAACGCGCGGAACAATTCCGGCGATTTGTCTTTGCGCGGATCGCCGATAATAACCGCTTTTCCGCCGCCGAAATCGACATCCGCAGCGATGCATTTATACGTCATGCCCTTTGAAAGACGGAGAACGTCAAAAAGCGCTGCTTCCACAGTTGGGTATGGCTGCATGCGGCATCCGCCAAGCGCTGGACCTAATGTTGTATTATGAATTGCAATAATCGCTTTAAGCCCTGTTTTTTCATCATTGCAAAAAACAACCTGTTCATGCTCTCTCATTTGTGTAAATAGATCCGCCGATTTCCATTCGTTTGTAACCGTGTTCATGTTCCTTATCCCCCTATGTTTATGAATGTAGCGACGCTTGAATCATCTCGTGGATTTTTTGCTTTGGTAAAATCACTTGTTTCACTTCACCGACGCCTACTACTCGCTCTCCCTCTTTCGCTTCTACTTTCGTAATGACGATGTTATCGCGAAGCTCGGTCAAAGTAGCTGTAACGGTTACCGTCGAGCCTTCCGGAGTGGGCGCAATGTGTTTGACGGAAACCGCAGCCCCCATTCCTTCTTCGTGATCCTCCAAATATGGCAAAATGATTTTTCGCGATGCCCATTCCATGTGGTAGACCATCGATACCGTCGAATAAACAGGATGGACGACATTGCCTTCAAACTGCGCAAACATGTCCGGAGTCACGACCGCTTCTACCACAGCCGTATCTCCGACTTTCATCCCCGGCTTCATTCCTCTCACCCCTCTGATACGTGAATGGACACAAACGTTTTATAAACGTTATATAAAAAACAAACAGAAAAAAATCACTGACCTATGGTTTTTATCACCTCTATATGCAAGTAAAACCAAAGGTTTTAGTGGTTTAAAGCGTTTAATTTGTAAACGTTTACATTATCAGCATAATAAAAATGTTTATTAACGTTAAAATAACGTCATGATAAATTAATATTATCAATCTATAAAAACAAAAGTCAATAATTTTCTCAAAAATAAAATCATTAAAAATAAAGAATACCCCAGTTGCCAGTTGACTGGAGTATTCTTTATTCGCTGGTTTAAAATGATATTTTAAAAAAATATTTTTTGTAGCTGGTTTAACTGTTGCTTCGCTTCTTCCATCATTCCATCAAGCAGCTCTTGAACTGTCGGCGCATCTTGAATCAATCCGGCAATTTGACCCGCGTTTACAAATCCCTCGGAAAAATCGCCCGAAAGAGCTCCGCGGCGATGATGCTCTTCTGATGTATATTGATTGAACTCGTCGAGCGTGACGCCTTCTTTTTCATATTGTAACAACTTTTCCGCATAAGGTGTGCGCATAATTCTTCGCACTCTGCCGACCGATCGTCCGACAATCACCGTCTCGTTTTCTCCCGCATCCATAATCAATTGCTTATACGCCTCATGAAACGGAGCCTCTTTTGTTGCGATCAACCGCGTTCCAAGCTGCACCCCTTGCGCTCCGAGTGCAAACGCAGCCAAAAGTCCCCTTCCATCGCCGATTCCACCGGCTGCGACGACCGGCACGCGAACCGCTTTGGCGATTTGCGGAATCAATGTCATCGTTGTCAATTCAAGATGCGAATTAATTCCTGCTGCTTCGTATCCTTCAGCGACAAGCACATCCGCTCCCGCCGCTTCCGCTTTTTTCGCTTGTTTTACCGAAGCGGTGACAACGATAATTTTGACTCCATGCTCCTTCAAGCGCGGGATCAGCGGAGCTGGGTTTCCCGCCGACAGAGAAACGACTGGCACGTTATGCTTCAATACGAGCGACGCCATTTCCTCGACATACGGCGTCACTTGAATCGGAATATTCACAGCAAACGGCCGGCTCGTTCTGCGTTTCGTTTCTACAAGGATGCTCTCAACTTCATCAGGCGCCATCGTTCCAACGCCGATCGTTCCAAGCCCTCCCGCTTCGGAGACAGCGCTTGTGAGCTCGGCATTGCTAATATTGCCCATTCCACCTTGAATAATCGGGTAACGAATTTGAAGTATGCGGCAAACATCGTTCATAAAATTCTCTCCTCGTAAAAAGTATGTTATACTTATCATAACCTTATCACAATTTGAGGGGGATTGGAAATGCTTTATTCATATAACGGAAAAACGCCAAAAGTTGATCAAACGGTCTTTATCGCCCCTGGGGCTCACATTATCGGCGATGTAACGGTTGGCAAAGAATCGACCATCTGGTTTAACGCGGTATTGCGAGGGGATGAAGCGCCAATTATCGTCGGAGAACGATGCAGCATTCAAGATAATTCAACGTGCCATTTGTACGAAGGGTTTCCGCTTGTCATTGAAGATGAAGTAACAGTCGGCCACAATGTGATTTTGCATGGGTGCACAATCCGAAAGCGTTCGATTATCGGCATGGGCTCGACGATTTTAGACGGGGCTGAAATCGGTGAAGAATGCATTATTGGGGCTAACACGCTCATTCCTTCCGGCAAAAAAATTCCGCCGCGTTCGCTTGTGATGGGCGCTCCTGGAAAAGTCGTGCGCGAAATCACGGACAAAGACTTAGCATTGATTCAACTGTCCATCGATACATACGTGCAAAAAGGGAAGGAGTATCGCGAGTTGCTAGGCGGTTCGCGGTAGGAAACGGCACGAGCCCTAAAAATAAAAGCACTGCTACCATCTAGCAGTGCTTTTTATTCCACGATGAGCGGGTGATCGTATACATCGTACTGTTCGTCTTTTTTCTCTAATTCATTTCCGTCCATAAATACCGATTCAAAGAAGCGGCTTGCCGGCTTTGCCAACTCTTTATAATATTCGCCAAACAGCGAAGCCGCATGGCTGCCCATCCATTCTTTTGGCAGCAATTCCTCCGGCAGACCCGGGTCGATAAATAAAAACTTCCGATACTCGTGTACAAGCTTCGTGCGCTCCACGAAACATTCAGCATCCGACATTTCTCCGCGCTGGATTTTGTTTTTGTCGATAATATATTTTTGGCTGTACACTGAAATAAATTCCTCGTACTTTTCGTTAATCGCTTTTAAATCCCAGCATTTCTCGACGAGGCGCTCGTTCGTATGCGGCCCGTCATATTCCGCGATAAAAAAGTCGACGTACGGCGCAATTTGATATTTATCAATTAAATCATACACTTGCTTTTCCAAATTGTTCGGCGAAATCCACGAGCTGTTGGAAATCGTGCCGAATCCGCTCCAGACAAGCTCTTTTCGCAGCTCATCGCGCAGCGAGCGCTTTTCTTCTGGAATCGTATAAACAAAAATGCGCCACTTTCCGTCCCATTTTTCCGGACGGATTTTATAAATGCGCTTCGCCGCTTCATCCATGCGTTTTACACCGCGCGGTGTCAGCGAATAGTAGCTTTTATTGCCTTTTTTCTCCGCTTGCACCCACCCTTGCTTGCTCATGCGGGAAATGGCCGCGCGCACCGCTTGATCGTTATGGCCGAACTCTTTTAACAAACGAATCAAGCTGCCGATCCAAATTTGGTTGCCGTAATGACGAATATAGTCACCGTAGATGGTAAAAATCATCGATCGCGTATTGATGCTCATGTCTGACACCCTTTATCTCGTAATCTATCATTTTCCGTCCTGCCCGAATTGGCCAAAAGCTTTTTTCAAGCGGTTTCCCGGCCGCTTTTATGGTTCATAATTTTAACAAATTTTTATGACACTGACAACACGATCGCGAAAAAAACATCGAATAATAAAGAAGGAGGCTCATAAAATTATGAGTCTCCCTTGTTTGATTATTGTCCTGTAAACTGCGGCTTCCGCTTCTCACTGAACGCCGCAAGCGCTTCTAAACGATCTTTTGTTGGAATGGTCAATTCATACGCTTTCGCTTCAATGGCAAGCCCTGTCTGCAAATCGACGTTCATGCCTTGTTGAATCGCGTATTTCGCTTGCTGCAGCGCGATCGGACCGTTTTGCATCATTT
The DNA here is from genome assembly GCF_000620165.1 of Anoxybacillus tepidamans PS2. Lineage (GTDB taxonomy): Bacteria > Bacillota > Bacilli > Bacillales > Anoxybacillaceae > Anoxybacteroides > Anoxybacteroides tepidamans_A. The sequence goes on along the minus strand of NZ_JHVN01000006.1, from coordinate 57,778 downwards.
CGTGCGCCAGCGCCTCGCAGCTTGCCATCAATTCTTCTTTTTCGACGACCTTTGTTAAAATACCGTACGCGTACGCTTGCTCCGCCGTAATTTTACGAGCCGTCAAAATCAGCTCTTTCGCGCGCGCTTCACCGATCAATCGCGGCAGGCGCTGCGTTCCGCCAGCTCCTGGAATAATCGCCCAGCTCACTTCCGTCAGCCCCATGACCGCTTCTTTAACAGCGATGCGGAAGTCGCATGAAAGCATCAGTTCAAACCCGCCGCCAAAAGCATAGCCGTTCACCGCCGCGATCGTCGGCTGCGGCAAATCGGCCACCGCGTTAAACACGTCGCGGATTTTTTTCACGTTGCGGCGCACTTCCGTCTCGGTGAGCGTTTTTCGCTCTTTTAAATCAGCGCCAGCGCTAAATGCTTTCTCCCCTGCGCCGGTAAAAATGACGACGCGAACATCGCGGTCGAGATGAAGCTGTTCGACCACTTCACCGAGCTCGACAAGCGTCGCATAATTGAAGCAGTTCATCGCTTCTGGGCGATGAAGCGTTACATACGCGATATGGTCGCGCTTCTCCAACAAAATATTGCTCATCATCCTTCTCCCCTTCGTTACGCATCAATATTTTCGACGATGGTAGCAATGCCTTGGCCGACACCGATGCACATCGTCGCAAGGCCGTATTGGACGCCTCTTCGTCTCATTTCATAAATCAATGTCGTTAAAATGCGGGCACCGCTCGCACCAAGCGGATGGCCGAATGCAATCGCTCCGCCGTTGACATTGACTTTTTCTTTATCAAGCTCAAGCTGTTTGATGCACTCTAACGATTGGGATGCGAACGCTTCGTTTAGCTCGACTAAGCCGATATCATTAATCGTTAAGCCCGCGCGCTGCAACGCTTTTCTCGTCGCATAAATCGGACCGAGCCCCATCACGGCTGGTTCTAAGCCGGCCACCGCGGACGCTTTGTATTTCGCAAGCGGCTTCATGCCAAGCTCCTTCGCTTTTTCCGCGCTCATCAACAATAAAGCGGATGCTCCGTCGTTGACGCCAGAAGCGTTTCCAGCTGTCACCGTTCCGTTCTCAAACAGCGGGCGCAATTTGGCAAGCTTCTCAAGCGTCGTATCCGGACGCGGATGCTCGTCTTTATCAACGATAATTTCTGTTCCTTTCTTGTCGCGGTAAATCACCGGAACAAGCTCGTCAGCAAAGCGGTTCTCTTCGATCGCCCGTTTCGCCTTCATTTGGCTTTCATAAGCAAACTCATCTTGCGCTTCGCGGGAAATGCCGTACCGTTTTGCAACGTTTTCCGCCGTTTGCGGCATGCTGTCCGTTCCGTACATTTCGTGAAGCTTCGGATTAATAAAGCGCCAACCGATGGTTGTGTCAAACATTTCTAAATTGCCGCGCGGAAAATCTTGATCTGGCTTTGCCATGACAAACGGCGCGCGCGTCATGCTTTCCGTTCCGCCTGCGATGATGATATCGGCTTCTCCAACCATAATCGCCCGCGCTGCGTAATTCACCGCATCCAAACCAGAACCGCACAAACGATTCACCGTCGTACCTGCTACTTCAATTGGCAAGCCAGCTAATAGCGCTGACATGCGCGCAACGTTGCGGTTATCCTCACCCGCTTGATTGGCATTGCCAAGAACCACTTCTTCAATTTGGTCGACCGGAAGCGCTGGATTGCGCTCCACAAGGGCGCGAATGACAACTGCGCCCAAATCGTCTGGACGGACGTCTTTTAACGCACCTTTATATCTTCCAATCGGCGTCCGCACCGCATCAACAATGACGACTTCTCTCATCATTTTGGACTCCTTCCTATTGTTTGTTCGTGTAGTCGTACACGCCTTTTCCTGTTTTTCTTCCGAGACGTCCTGCTTTCACATACTGCTCTAACAATGGCGCAGGCCGATATTTTTCGCCAAGCTTCTCATGTAAGTATTTTAAATTGTTCAAGCGCGCATCCAGTCCGACTAAGTCAGCCAATTCAAACGGTCCCATCGGAAAGTTGAGACCAAGCTTGATCGCTTTATCAATTTGTTCTGGTGTGCCAACGCCCTCTTGCAACATATAGAACGCTTCGTTGCCGATTAACGCGCTGATACGGCTTGTTACAAACCCAGGAAACTCGTTGACCGTTACCGTTTCTTTCCCCATTTGTTCCGCTACTTGCTCAATTACTTCCGCCGTTTCATCGCTCGTTTCCAATCCGCGAATAATCTCAACAAGCTTCATTTTATGAACCGGGTTGAAAAAGTGCATCGCAATCACTTTTTCCGGACGTTTCGTAAACGAGGCGATTTCCGTTGGGCTCATAGTCGATGTATTCGTCGCAAAATAGCATGTCTCGGGCGCATGCGCATCGATCGTTTCAAAAATTTGCTTTTTAATCTCTAATTTTTCTGGTACCGCTTCAATGACTAAATCCGCGCCTTTGGCCGCGTCCACTAAATCCGTCGAATAGGAAAGGCGAGCCTGCCCCTCGAGTTTAGCTGATTCCGTCATTTTATTTAATGCAACGGCCTTTTCAAAAATCGAATCAATTTCTTTTTTCGCGCTTTCGAGCTGCTCTTCCTTGATATCAACAAGCGTCGTAGTAAACCCTCCAGCCGCGCTTACATAAGCGATGCCTCTTCCCATCACTCCTGAACCGACGACGACGATGTGGCGAATCATAAAAAACCTCTCCTTTTACATGATAGATAGAAGTGAAAACGAGCACCCATCCGCGGATGGAAGTGCTCGAAATCATGCATTACAAGCCGAAAGGATTAAGCGGACGGCTTCCGTAGTATGATAAAATGCTCTTTGTTTCTGTGTATAGATCAAGCGTTTCAATGCAAAGCTCGCGTCCGAAACCAGATTGTTTGTAACCGCCAAACGGTGTGCCTGGGAACGCCGAGAACGGGCTGTTCACCATGACGATACCCGCTTGGATTTGCTTCGCAACGCGGATCGCGCGAGCGTGATCTTTCGTCCAGATGGCCGAACCTAATCCGTATTCGCTGTCGTTCGCTAGCTTCACCACTTCTTTTTCATCGCTGAATTTCATGACGACAACGACCGGTCCGAAAATTTCTTCCTTCACTACTTTCATGTTATGGTTCACATTTGTGATGATCGTTGGCTCATACCAATAACCGTTTTCAAATCCTTCGATTTTTGCTTCTTTACCGCCTGCTACAACTGTTGCGCCTTCTTCGATCGCGGAACGGACATAGCCATCGATGACTTCTAATTGTTCGCGGCTGATGATGGCACCAACATGCGTGCCTTGGTCAAACGGATTGCCAAGTTTTAATTTTTTCGCTTTTTCTACGAATTTCTCCATGAATTGGTCATACACGCTTTCATGTACGTACAAGCGAGAACGCGCTTCGCATGATTGCCCTGTGTTGTAGAAAATACCGAATAACGATCCATCGACTGCTGCATCAATGTCTGCATCCTCGAACACGATATTTGGCGATTTTCCGCCAAGCTCTAATGTAACGCGTTTTAATGTTTTTGATGCTTTTTCCATAATATCTTTACCGACAGGAGTTGAGCCGGTAAACGCAACCTTGTCAACAAGCGGATGCTCAACTAAATAATTGCCGACTTCGGAGCCTGAACCTGTTACAACGTTGACGACGCCTTCTGGCACGCCTGCCTCGTGGCAAATTTCCGCCAACACAATGCATGTTAATGGTGTTAAAGAAGCTGGTTTCACAACGACCGAGCAGCCAACAGCAATCGCCGGAGCGATTTTCCACGCCGCCATCATTAACGGATAGTTCCAAGGAATGATTTGCGCACATACGCCGACAGGCTCTTTTTCCGTGAAGTTATGGAATGCGCCTGGCATATTGTTCACAACCCCGCGATGGCCAACGATCGCGCTTGCATAAAATTCAAAGTCTTCGATCGCTTGCATTACTTGGCCTTGTGCCGCAGAAAGCGATTTTCCAGTATCTAAAATCTCTAATTCCACTAACTCATTAAAACGAGAGCGCATGATTGAAGCGATTTTATTAAGCACGCGCGCCCGTTTGTTAACCGGAAAATGACGCCACTTGCCATGATCAAATGCTTGACGAGCTGCCTGAACAGCGCGCTCTGCATCTTCTCTTGTTCCTTTTGCGACTTGCGCCACTGGCTCGCCTGTCGCTGGGTTGTATGTTGTAAACGTTTCGCCCGTAGAACCTTCCACACGTTCACCGTTAATAATGAGGTGATACATTTCACGCTTCATTTCAAGCTTTTCCATTTTTTGCTCTTTTACTGTTGACATTCGTCACACACTCCTTTTTCGTGATTACTTCCCTTTAAATACTGCCGGGCGTTTTTCGAAAAATGCGCGAACTCCTTCACGATGGTCTTCCGTTAGTCCGGCAATCCGCTGGCTGTATGCCTCTTTTTCGAGATAGTCTTCAAACGAGCGATGGTCGCTTTCGCGCAAAAGGCGCTTGATAAGACCGATCGCTTTCGTCGGCATACCTGCGAGCCTTGCTGCAAAGCTTTGCACTTCCTCTTCCCACGTATCTTGCGGGATGACAGCTGTGACAAGGCCTAGTTCGTACGCTTTTTGCGCCGTCACTTTTTCGCCCAATACCGCCAGCTCGAGCGCTTTCGCATGGCCAATTAACCGCGGCAGATAGTAAAGGTTGCCGGCATCCGGAACGAGGCCAACATGGATAAACGCTTCGATAAAGCTTGCTTTTTCCAATGCGAGGCGGAAATCGCACGCGAGCGCCAGACTCATTCCCGCTCCCGCTGCAACGCCATTGACAGCGGCAATGACCGGTTTTTCAAAGCGATGAAGCGCTTTCATCATCGGCGCATAGCGCGTTCTTAGCACCTCTCCATGGTCCATTTCTTCCGTGACGCCCGCAAGGTCTTCACCGGAGCAAAACGCTCTGCCTTCCCCTGTGATGATGAGGCTGCGGACATTTTCATCGGAAGCGGCTTGCTTCAGTGCGGCGACGATTTCTTTGTTCATTTGCTCTGTAAACGCATTCAACTTGTCCGGCCGATTCAGGATCAACCAAGCAACGTTGTCGCGAATTTCATAACGAATCGTTTCGTACAACGAGCAACCCTCCTTATTTTCCTTTAAAGTGCGGCTTGCGTTTTTCTACGAACGCTTGCATGCCTTCTTTTTGATCTTCGGACGCGAAAAGGAGGTAAAAGTTTTTCCGCTCAAACTGCATTCCTTCATATAGAGGATAATCGACCGCTTTATGAACCGCCTCTTTAATGAGACGAATGGATAGCGGAGGCTGTTTGGCAATTTTTTGTGCAAACTTCATCGTTTCCTCAAGCAAAAGCTCTGGCACGACAACGCGGTTGACGATGCCGAGCTCATAAGCGGTCGCAGCCGACATTCTCTCACCCGTCCAAAGCCACTCAAGCGCTTTTGTTTTGCCAATTAACTTTGTCAGCCGCTGCGTTCCTCCCGCTCCCGGCATGACGCCGATATTGACTTCCGGAAAGCCGAACTCGGCTGTTTCCGCAGCGAACAATAAGTCGCAACTGAGCGCCAGTTCAAAGCCTCCTCCTAACGCAAACCCGTGCACTGCGGCGATCGTCGGCTTTTTAATGAGCGCCATGCGATCCCACTCGGCAAATTGGTTCAGCAATTCAAGCGTAATCGGGTCATCGTTCGCCATTTCATCAATGTCAGCACCTGCCGCAAACGCCCGTCCTTTTCCCGCAAGCACGATGACTCGCACGTCATCGTTGCGGTCATACGCCTCCATCGCTGTGACAATTTCTGTGACCATCTGGCGGTTTAGCGCATTAAATACGTGCGGACGGTTTAATTCGATAACGGCAACGGCCCCCTCCGTACGCGTATCAATATGCGCAAACTCACTCATTTCCAACTTCCTCGCCAATCATCAATGTTACAAGATCGCCGGCAAATGACATTAAATCTTTTCCAGACGCTTTCGCTTCGCTTGTTTTCATCGCTTCTTTAAGCGCTTCATGGCTGTCGTAGTACATTTCGCACAATAGGTAATATTCGCTTTCTCCGCCCATTGGCGTTCCTACAATCTTTGTCACTTCCATTTTGCGCAATCCAGGAATTTTTGCCGTGATTGGTGCATGCGTTCCAAAGTAATGCTCATCGAACGCTTGCTTATCCTTCGGTTGTTTGTAAAGAGCGATCATTTTTACCATAATCTCTTCCCCTTTTCTTTACTTTTTTACATCCATGTCGAAATCGGCTTTAACGCTTCGAATGGATTTTTGCATTGCTTGCAATAGAAAATGCTGCGGCAAGCGGTCGGACCAAAGATGTTTTCCATTAGCGTGTAAGCGGAAGCGCAATACGGACACTCCACTTGCCATTCGCCATTAGGACCCATTTGCTTTGGAGGCGGGGCGATGCCGAACTCTTTCAATTTTTCGCGCCCTTCATCCGTGATTCGATCAGACGTCCATGGCGGGCTATTAATAAATTCAACAGTGACACGCTCAATTCCTTCTAACGAGGATAGAACTTGCTCAACCCGCTTTTGGATAATGTCAAGCGCCGGGCAGCCGATAAACGTCGGCAGCAATTTAACAACGGCCTCTCCGTTTTCAAACTGCACCTCTTCCACCATTCCTAAGTCGAGAACGCTGACCGAATCAATTTCTGGATCTTTTACCGCATCGAGCGCTTGTTTGATTTGTTCAATCATGGACTGCCCCTCCTTCTTTGCCAAAAATACGTTCATCACCATGCCGCAAGAGGGTCGATACGGTACACTTCAGATAATGTCGCAATTGCATCATCTAGATCTGGTGTATGTTCGCCGTTGCGTCCGTTGCCGCGCTTCATGCCGAGTGCGCTCGGCAACTCGAGATTCGTTTGCTCAAACACCGGTTTCATCGCTTGAATCCAGCGCTCTGTTAACACTTCCTCGCTTTCGATCAAGGCGAATTCGACCATCTTGCTTCCTTTATGTCCAAGCGACAATACGCCGCCGAAATCATCCAACACTTTTTCAACCGCTTTGATCATTCGCTCGCGCGCTTCCCCTTGCGCGTTGACAAGCTGAACAAACCACGTTTTCCAGTGCATGAGATGGTAATACAGCTCCATATTGACTTTAATCGCGACTTGTGCAAGCGGTTCGTATGATGAGTTTTTCAACGAATCGATGCGCACTTTTTTCGCTTGTGCGTAAAAGTAATTTCTCACGACTGTAAATGCCCAGTCGTAGCGAGGCTCATGCAAATAATGGCCCGGCCCGTTCACTTCCTCTAACAAAATCGCATTGCGTCTTTCTGATGCTTGACGTCCGTGCGCTAAATCGTCAGCGCTGCCAACCCCGATTTCTTCAAGAAGTTGATAGTACATGGCCGCATGCCCCATTGTGTCTTGGCTGATCGAAGAAAACGCCACGTCTTCTTCGATGTGCGGCGCAAGCCCCAACCATTCAGACCCGCGAAACGCCAAAATGAAATCATCATCAGCTAATTGGAATAATAATTCAACAAGCGCCTCTTGATATTCAGGGTATTGCTTCAGTTCTTCTGCCTTTGTGATTTTCATCGCTGAATCTCGCCCTTCCATGACAAAATTTCCTTTTCATCCAACATTTCTTGTTCGTATTGCCGCCATTTCTTTTTCAAATATCCATACCCTTTTGTCGTACGGTAATCTTTATTGTCAAGGCGCTTTAACGTTTCTTTTTCCTCTTCCGTCATTTGGCGAATGTCGGAGCGTTTGACAACCCAAATATCCGACACCGGTTCGCGCCGCATGAAATTTTCTTGCGCCATGACTAACGCAATTTCATGATTTGGTGCAAGCAAGCTGAATTGATGCTGCAGCGGCGCCGTATCGTTTTTTCTGCTGAATACTTCAAATACTTGATAAAAGTCTTTTCCGTTGTTGCTCATATTGCTCCCCCCATTATACAGCCGATGAACGGCTTAGCGCTTCGCGAACCCATGCGTTATTTTCATATGATAATTTGCGGAGACGAAGGCGCTCTTGCGATTTCGGACCGTTGTTGCGAACGATTTGTTTAAACTCGTTCCAATCCGGTTGGCGATAGATCCATTTTTCTTGCTTCTCGTCATAGTACATTGTTTCATCCGGAAGCTTGAGGCCAAGCGACAAAATGCGCGGAATGTATTTTGTAAAGAAATCTTGACGAAGCTGTTCGTTCGTTTTTGTACGGATGCGATATTTAATCGTGATGTCCTGCTTCGATGTACCTGTCGTTGAAGCATTGTCAGGACCAAAGAACATTAGAAGCGCATCCCACCAACGATTCAATGCGTCTTGGATCATGTCTTTTTGTTCTTTTGTTCCTTCAGCAAGCGCCAAAATAATCGCTTCTCCGTGCTGAGCATGGAACACTTCTTCAGCGCAAATTCGCTTTAACGCGCGCGCATATGGACCGTAAGATGCATCAAGCATGTTCGTTTGGGTAATAATCGCCGCTCCGTCGACGAGCCAGCCGATTAAGCCAGCGTCGCCCCATGTTGGCGCAGGCATATGGAACACGTTATGAAACTTCAAATCTCCTGAAAATAAATCTTGCATAATTTCTTCACGCGTTTTTCCAAGCGGTGCCATTAAATCTTCAGCAACGCGAAGCAAAAGCTGACCATGGCCCATTTCGTCTTGTACTTTCGCCATAATACCAAGCTTTCTCCGCAGTGACGGCGCCTTTGGAACCCATTCTTTTTCTGGAAGCGCTCCCATGATTTCGCTAATGCCATGCATGGCGATAAGCTTGATGAGCGTCATCCGGTATTCTTCCGGCATCCAGTCATCCGCTTCGATTTTCTCACCCGCTTCGATTCTTTCCATGAATCGTTGATATTTTTCTTCTTCAGATAGACGTTCAAACGATGTGACGACAGCCATCTATATAGCCCTCCTGTTGTATAACGTTCTTTTAACGTAATTATAAAATAACGTTATAAATATTTCAATGATGAAAAATGTAATATTTTCGTATTTTTATATTTTCGCTTTTTCTTTGCGGCGATCAACGATGCGAATCGCTTTTCCTTCAGACCGCGGAAGCGCTTTCGGGCCGTGGACGACGACATCCATCGACACGAGACAGTAGCTTTTTAACAAATGCTGAATTTGCTTTTTCAATAACACTACACGTTCGCCTTCTACATCCCCTCCGATTTCTTGAGCGAACGTTTCATTGATTTCGACATGCAGTTCAATTATGTCAAGCGTTCCTTTTCGGTCAAGGTGGATTTGATAATATGGAGCCAACTCAGGAACCGTTAATAAGTAATGTTCGATTTCGGATGGGAACACGTTGACCCCGCGAATGATAAGCATATCATCGACGCGTCCTTTAACGCGCGACATTCTTGTCGTTGTTCGGCCGCACTTGCAACGCTCTCTTGTAATAGACGCGATATCGCCCGTGCGGTAGCGAATGACTGGAAACGCTTCTTTTGTAAGGCTTGTAAATACCAATTCGCCCTCTTCTCCATCCGCAACCGGCTCAAGCGTCTGCGGATTGATGACTTCTACGTAGAAATGATCATCTGCGATATGAAGACCGTCTTGCGCTTCATGGCATTCCATCGCGACACCAGGTCCGATTACTTCGCTTAACCCGTAAATATCGCACGCTTTAATATCAAATGCTTCTTCAAGCGTTCTTCGCATTTCTTCCGACCAAGGCTCCGCACCGAAAATGCCGTATTTGAGCGAGGTTTGCCGCGGATCTTTTCCGAGTTCGCGCATGCGTTCGGCGATATTTAACACATATGAAGGGGTTCCACAAATGACTTCCGGACGGAAATCTTCAATTAGCATCACTTGACGGTCTGTGTTGCCGCCCGATATCGGCACTGTTACCATTCCTAACCGTTCACTTCCGTAATGCAAGCCAAGCCCGCCGGTAAATAGCCCGTAGCCGTAAGCGTTATGCAGCACTTTGCCCGGCTCTCCTCCCGCAATGGCGATCGCGCGCGCAACAATATCCGCCCAGTTTTCAATATCGTTTTTGGTGTAAGCAACAACCGTTGGCTTCCCGCTCGTGCCGCTTGATGCGTGAACGCGCACCGCTTCACTTAAATTGACCGCAAGCAAACCGAACGGATAATGTTCACGCAAATCTTTTTTAGTCGTAAATGGAAGCTTGCGAATGTCCTCAAGCGAACGAATGTCTTCTGGTTTGACGTTCCGTTCATTCAGTTTGTTTTGATAAAATGGAACTTTCTCATACACCCTTTTGACCGTTTGCTGCAGTCTTTCAAGCTGCAACGTTTCCATTTCTTGTCTTGAAAACACTTCAACATCATGTAAAATCATAATCCCATCCCCTTCTTAAAACGCTTTCATTTTAAATTAAAAATTAAACACTTATTACGTTTATATAACGTTATAAGTGTTTTGTATCATATTTAAGTTTAAAATATCTCTAATATTGTTAATTGTCAATTACTTTTTACTAATAACTTTTTGACTATTTAGACTATTTTGAGAGGGGATTTTGTTTTAGCACCCCACTAAAAAAAAGGAGGATGGTCTCCTCCTTCATTGAATTCATACCATTTCTTTTCTTTTAGGTGACAACGGCTTCGGTTCAATTAGTTCTCCCGTTAAAATATCCTGAACAGGTGCGGCTTCTGTCTTCCAGCTCACAGGAGGCTCCGTCCCCCAAAAGGTAGCGCGCTGCGGATCGTCTAAATGCCATTTCACCGGCTCCCAATCCGGATCATTGGTAAAGTAATCGCCAGTGTAAAGCTCAATTCGATTGCCATCCGGGTCGCGCACATATACAAAAAATGCGTTCGATGTGCCGTGCCGTCCTGGTGAACGTTCAATGTTGCGCGCATACCCCATGGCTGCCAAATGGTCGCATGCATCTAAAATCGTTTTCGCATCGTCCATCCAAAAGCCCGTATGGTGATAGCGCGGCCCCTTTTCACTAATGAGCGCCAAATCGTGGACGCTCGGCTTGCGGTGCATCCACGCTGCCCACATCCGCTCATCATCGCCGTAGCCTTGGACCGTATATTCGCTTGTCATAAATCCTAAATGTTCGCTATACCAGCGATACACTTCGTCAATATTGGTCACAAGGCAGTTCGCATGGTCGATGCGCTTAATTTTCGTATTGCGATGCAAATGGTATTTTTGCAGCATTCTCTCCGCTTTTTCCATCGCGAAGAAAAATTCGACAGGCAGCCCGCCCGGATCTTGAATGCGAAGCGCTCTCCCTTGCCCCCGTTCTTCATCTGGCTGCACCCATCTTTTTTTAACGCCTAATTGAGTAAATAATCGATCCAATTCATCCAAATCTTCATCGGCGCTCACGCGATACGAAATATGGTTTAAGCTTGCTTGTTCTCCTTTCGTCAAAACAAGGCAATGGTGGTTCGCATCTTCGAGGGCGCGAAGGTATAAATGATGTTCGTCGCGCTCGGTTTCAATCAATCCAAGCCCGTTGACGTAAAAATCACGCGCCCGCTCCAAATCGGTAACTGTCACCTCAACATGATGCAACCGGACAATATCGAAAGGTCTTTTCATCTGCCCTTCCCCCCGTTATGATAATGTGACTGAAGCAATGCCGGCACGCTTTTTCGCTCGGTCTAAAAACTCTTTGACTTGCTGTTTGTACGGCGCTTTATCATAATGGTCATAAAACACATTGGACATGCGGATTGGGTCGCCAAAGAAGTAGTATTCATACAGCGCTTGGCGGTTTCCGAACGCGCTGATTGCAATATCCCACGCAAGGCGATACAGCTGAACCCGTTCATAGCCGTCAATATTCGCTCCTTGCATGTAGCGGTGCATTAACGGACCAATTTCCGCATCTTCAAAATCTTGATGCGTCGGAATCGCCATTAAGCCGGACGCGCCTAAGATGCGAATGATTTCGACCATGCGCTGATACACTTTCGGAAACCAATTGCGCGCAGCATCAAGCGGCAAAAAGTCCGGCGTCATATTGCCGTATTGATCAAGTTTCGCGTCTTGTTCAGCGCGGTATAAATGGGAACGCATCGTTTCCAAAATGACCATCACTTCCGCCGCCTTTTCCTTGACATGCTGAAACGCCTCAAGGCCGGCCGCTTCAATAATGCTTAAAATAACGCCAAGCACAAATTCCGTTTTGGCGATATTTTTCGCAATCACTTGATGTGACATATGAACGACAGCGTTCGTTTCGCGGTAGGTTCGGTTGCATAAATCGGCGTTATGGATGATAAACACGCGCTCCCAAGGGATGAAGGCGTTTTCAAAGATGACGATCGCATCGCTTTCATCGAACTGCGCTCCCATCGGGTGATCCCATTGGTTTTTGCCGTAATCAAATGATTCGCGGCATACAAATTTGACCCCTGGCGTGTTGTTGGAAAAAGCGAAGGCCATGCAGTAAGGATCATCGTTGCTTGTTGCTTTGTTTAGCGTAGAAGGGTACAAGATGCATTCATCGGTAATGCCGCCGAGCGTCGCTAGCAGGCGGCAGCCGGACACGTAAATGCCGTCTGCATCTTTTTTGACAATTCTGGCTGATACGTGAGGATCTTTTTGCTCATGTTGGGCTTTGGCACGGTTCACTTGAGGATGGATGAGTGTGTGAGTTAGAGCTAAGTCGTTTTCGCGGACATATTCGTAATACTTCATGATGTTTTCGCCAAAATCGATGCCATCGTGGTTGCCTTGACGGAAAAACGATGCGGCAGATGCGAACGCCATGAGGCTTGTGTTGATATAATCAGGAGAACGTCCCATCATGCCGCCAGAATAGCGGGCCCACTCCGTAAACATTTCGCGCCGCGCGATTAAATCTTCTTTTGTTTTTGGAGCGATGAAGGAAAGCCCGACCAGTTCCCCTGTCGTTGGCGATGTGTACAACATTTTCTCGCGTTTTTCATATTGCAGATCGTACAAATCCGCGACTGAGCGAGCCACATTTTTAAACGCCGGATGCTCCGTCGGATCTTCTACGCGCTGTCCGTCAATGTAAATATTGTTTTTCGCTTCTTTCAACGCTTTTAAATATTGCTCCCCTGTTCTTGCAGGCATCAACATCTCCCCCTTTATTGATCGAATTTTGCGCTTGGCAAAAAAGTTCACGCAAGCAGCGCCGCATATACTTCTTCATCAAGTTTTTTCGCTTTTTCAACATTATACGTTTTTTCATACGCGGGTTCTGTCGTAATTTTGGAGCCCCAAAACATGCTGTCCAAAATCATTTCGACAACCGCTTCGATTTTCGCCAGCTTCAACGGCACGCCCGGCATCACGTCTTCGATGACCGATGCTGTCGCATGGATCGAGTAGACGGAGCCCATTCCGATCACCGTCAACACGACGCGCGGATTAGCTCGAATGTTCGACACGATGCGCGAATTTGTCGAAACAGCGAAGCGAAGCGTTTGTTCGTTGACGCTTTTCACCCATGAGATCGCCGCCACGTTCGGAACATTCCCTCCCGGCTCGACCGTTGTAAGAAGCACAAGCTTTTCTCCTGATAAAAATTTCATCCATTCTTTCGATAAGGACGTAATGAGTTCCTCTTTTGCCATTTTGTTTCCCCCTTGTTTGACGACCAAGGTTTATACTCAGAAATGTTGTCTTTTTTAAGGGGAAGCTGCATGAAAGCGGAACTTCCCCGTTTCTTTGTAAAAACTACTTCCCAAACTGCGGAATATGGTGATCGCCGATCGCGACGTGAATCACTTTCGGCTCGGTATAAAACTCAAACGCGTAATGTCCGCCTTCACGGCCGATGCCGCTCGCTTTCATGCCGCCGAACGGAATACGCAAATCGCGAACGTTTTGTGCGTTGACCCACACCATGCCCGATTCCATCGCTTGAGCGACGCGATGCGCTTTTTTAACATCGTTCGTCCAAATGTAAGCGGCAAGCCCGTATTTGACGTCGTTCGCCATGCGGATGACTTCTTCCTCGGAGTCAAAAGCGATAACCGCCATCACGGGACCGAAAATTTCTTCCTGGCATACGCGCATCTCGTTTTTCGCTCCCAACAGCAGCGTCGGGGCGACGAAATTGCCGCGATTTAACTCATCCGGCACTCGTCCGCTGTACACCTCGCACCCTTCTTCTGCCGCAAGCGAGATATATCCGGTCACTTTTTTCCAATGGTCTTGATGGATAAGCGGGCCGACTTGCGTGCGCGCATCGAGCGGATCGCCGATGCGGATGTTGGCCACCCGCTCTTTCAATGCCTTTTCAAATCGCTGTTGAATGGAACGGTGAACAAATACGCGGGAATTGGCCGTGCAGCGCTCGCCGTTGAACGAGAAGATGCCCCATACGGCCGCATCTAAAGCGCGATCAAAATCGGCGTCGTCAAAGACGATCAGCGGCGACTTTCCGCCTAGTTCCATCGACGTCCGCTTCATCGTATCGGCGGCATTTTTCATGATGATAGATCCGGTCGTTGTTTCACCTGTGAACGAAATGGCAGCCACATCCGGATGAGCGACGAGAGCGGCGCCTGCGGTTTCGCCAAATCCATGTACGACATTAAACACACCTTTTGGCAATCCAGCTTCATCGATGAGTTGTGCGAGTTTATGGGCGGTCAGAGGGGATAGTTCGGCAGGTTTTAGTACGACGGTGTTTCCTGTGGCTAAGGCAGGTGCGACTTTCCACGTCTCAAGCATAAATGGCGCATTCCAAGGGGTAATGAGTCCGACCACCCCTAAAGGCTGGTATACGGTATAGTTGATAAATTCATCATCTTGTTGGTACGCTTCACCGACCAAGCGAGCGCGCACCATCGCGGCGTAAAAGCGGAAATTTTCTGCGGACCGCGCGATCATTTTCCGCGTCTGGCTGATCGGAAGTCCCGTGTCGACTGATTCTAAATAGGCGATTTCTTCGACATTCGCATCAATGAGCGCGGCGATCCGTTCAATGTAGCGCAGCCGCTCCGCGGTTTTCATCGTCCCCCAGGGACCGTTATGAAACGCTTCCTTGGCGGCTTGCACAGCGCGGTCGATATCCGCGCTATTCCCAGATGCGACGCTGTTGATCACCTCGTTCGTGAACGGATTGATGTTTTCAAACATTTCGCCTGAAGCGCTGGCAACAAACTCCCCGCCAATGTATAAAGGAATGTCGTTAATCTTGTTGAACGACATATGCCTCACCTCGATTCGCTTCTTTTGTTCGGCCATCAAGCACATAGTTTTCCAACGCGCCGAGCCCGTCGATTTCCAGACGGACCACATCGCCCGGATAAATGTGCGACAATCCTTTTGGCGTTCCTGTCAATAAAATGTCGTTCGGCTCAAGCGTCATGAACGAGCTGATAAATTCGATCAATTCCGGAATCGAGTACATCAAATCTTTCGTATTGCCCCGCTGGCGCAACTCGCCGTTGACATACGTGCGCAACTCTAAATTGTTCACATCGGCGACATCGTCTTTGTCGACAAAAAACGG
This sequence comes from Anoxybacillus tepidamans PS2, assembly GCF_000620165.1. Lineage (GTDB taxonomy): Bacteria > Bacillota > Bacilli > Bacillales > Anoxybacillaceae > Anoxybacteroides > Anoxybacteroides tepidamans_A. The sequence goes on along the minus strand of NZ_JHVN01000006.1, from coordinate 42,370 downwards.
TCCCAACGGCCCGAACGTATCGTGGCCTTTCGCGCGAACCGGCGGACGGTAAAAGTTGTTGACAAAATCGCGCACGGTCACGTCATTGGCAATCGTGTAGCCGCTAATATAGTCGAACGCTTCCTCCTTTTTGACGTTTCGCGCATACTTTCCGATGACGACAGCGAGTTCATTTTCGTAATGCATATATGTAGCGCCGTTTGGGTAATAAATCGGGGCTTTATGGCCGATGACAGAACTATTCGGCTTGATAAACAGCACCGGCTCGGACGGCTTCTCCAATCCAAGCTCCTCTGCGTGATCAGCAAAATTTAGCGCAAGGCCGATGATTTTATTCGGCTTTACAGGCGGCAGCCATACTTGAATGTCAGAAAGCGCATACTGCTTTCCGCCTGCTGAAACAATATGTGTTCCCTCTTGATTCAACGTGCCGGTCTGTTCCCTTCCGTCCGCGATAAAACGAGCATGTTTCATTTATCGATTCCCCGCTTTCTCTAAAAGTCCATAGCTTGCAAGCACCTCACGGATTTCTTGCTGCAGTTCTTCAGATGGCAAATCCATCGGCAAGCGCAATTTCGGATAAATTTTTCCCATCATGCCGAGCGCTGCCTTTAACGGCGCCGGATTCGTATCTTTAAAAAGCACATCGTTGAGCGGCATCAATTCATAATGCAGCTTTTGGGCTCGCTTCACATCACCACTAACCCATGCGTTATACACATCCGCCACTTTTTCCGGAGCGACGTTGGCCGTGGCGCTGATATACCCTGCCCCGCCAATTGCGAGCATCGGATAACATAAAAGTTCAATGCCGGAGTACAAAAGGAAATCGCGGCCGCAATAAAGCAATACGCGATTGACGTGTTCAAAATCTTTGTTCGATTCTTTCACGCCGATAATATTTGGGCAATCCTCTTTTAAGCGCGCCAATGTTTTCACTTCCAAGTTGACAGCTGTCCGGCCTGGAATGTTGTAGACGATGATCGGAATGTCGACCGCATCGGCGATCGCTTTAAAATGTTTGTAGAGCGCGTGCTGCGACGGGCGGTTATAATATGGCACGATGACCATCGCGGCATCCGCCCCCATCTCTTGGGCGAGCTTTGTCAAATGAAGCGTTTCTGCATGATTCGTAGAACCGGTGCCTGGCACAACCGGAACGCGCCCTTTTGCCGCTTTTATCGCCGTTTCCATGACGCGCTCCCGCTCCTGCAACGTAAGCGAACTCGGCTCCCCTGTCGTTCCGGTGACGGAAATACCGTGGCTGCCGCTTTCAATATGCCAGTCGATTAGCTGCTCCAACGTTTTATAATCGACCTCATCATTCTCGAGAAACGGTGTCACAATCGGCGCGATCGAACCGCGAAGGCGCTCTTTCGCTTCAGCAACAGACATCAAAACAACCCACTCCTTTTAAAAATTTAAAATTTTCAGACTTGTATTTTTAAAAAATTTTTCCCGTTGCGGGATGATTAGCGCAGCAGCGGCCACCGCAAACTGGAAGCGGCGGTCGGCTGTGTCCACCTCCTTTCATCATTCAAAAAAGGCGATGCGCTCTTGCTTTTCCTGTTCACGCACATGTTGACGATAGGCTTCGAGCGTGTTTAATTTGTGGTTTCTCGCCAATTGATCGATGGCCGCAAAATCGGCGCCCTGTTCGATCAGCGCGATGATTTGTTCATGCTCTTGAATCGATTCGCGCGCCCGCATCGGAATAAATGCCGTTCCCATGCGGCGGATCGAATCGATGCGCGCATGCACCGCTTCAATCGTTTCAAGCAAAAACGGATTGCCGCAATAATCATAAATGAACCGGTGAAACTTTCGATTCAATTGGCCAAAGTGGCGGAAATCAAACGCATCGAGCGCCTCCCGCATTTCTTCATTCATGCGGCGCAGTTCAGCGAGCTGTTCGCGCGGAAATCGCGGCGCGCTTAACGCCGTCGCATAGCCGGATAGCACGGCTAAAACCGATAGCGCTTCTAAGTAGCGCTCATGGTCGATCGGTGTGACGATCGCCCCGATATTTGGCTTGTTTTGAATCAGCCCCTCTTCCTCTAATTTTTTGAGCGCTTCGCGAACCGGAATGATGCTAACCGACAGTTCGGCGGCAAGTTGGCTTGTGACCACCCGCTGCCCCGGTGCATAAACGCCGGTCATAATGCGCTCGCGGATGATTTCATACGCATGTTGTTGTTTGTTGAGTTTTTTAGATTCCTTTTTCATAGTTTTATCATAGTGGAAATTTTATAAATTTTCAATAAAAATGTTATAAAAAAATATAAGATTTTTAATAAAAAAGCTAAGGCGCCACGTTCAGCCGCGCACGCCAAATGTTCTCCGGCCACATGAAGTGCCACGCACTTCGAGGACGGAGGTTATTTGGCGTAAAGCGGCTTGGCGCCGATGCTAGATTCCACCAAAAAGCGATGGCGGGGCGATTAGTCGCCGATGCATTCCAATAAAAAAGCATTCGCCTTTTTGACGAATGCCTTTGAATTAAGAGGGCAAGACAATTTTTTTCAACCGCCGCACGCCTTCGCGGATGTCGCTTTCGCTCATGCCGCCAAAACCTAACAAAATATAAGGCGGGGCGACCCGAGCGGGATCAAACCAATATTTGGACGCGGAGTAAATGTGGATGCCTTCGCTTTTGGCGCCGACCACCAATTCCTCGACATCCTCGATGTGCCTAAAGCGAACAAGCAAATGCAGCCCGGCTTTATCGCCGATAATGTCGGCTTTCTCACCAAATTGCTCGCGGATGACCTCGATTAGCGCCTGCCGCTTTTTCGCATATACGTTGCGCATTTTGCGGATATGCCGCTCCAAATGGCCTTTTTGCATAAACAAGGCAAGCGCCTTTTGCACAACCGTCGCCACCGGCTGGTTGTAGTTGTGAAACGTCTGTTGAAACGTCGGAAGCAAACGCACTGGTAACACCATGTAACAGACGCGAAGCGCCGGCGTGAGCATTTTCGAAAACGTGCCGATATAGATGACCCGATCTTGCGTATCAAGCGCTTTTAAAGCGGGAATCGGTTTCCCTTCGTAGCGGAACTCGCTGTCGTAATCGTCTTCAATAATGAAGGCATTTTTCGCCTCGGCCCACTTTAATAGTTTTTGCCGCTTGCCAATCGGCAGCACCATCCCAAGCGGCAACTGATGCGATGGCGTGACGTAGGCGATGTTGGCATCGCTTTCTTCTAATGCGGCGATGTTTAAACCGTCTTTATCGAGCGAAATCGGAATCAACCGATAACGATGGTTCGCAAACACCGTACGAATGCCGTCATAGGACGGATTCTCCATAGCGACCACATTCGTCTTTGGCGAAAACAATTGACAAAGAAGCCCTGTCATTTGGTGAATACCGGCGCCAATGACGATTTGCTCATAAGAACAATGAATGCCGCGCGCTTGAAACAAATAGCGGGCAATTTGCTGGCGCAGCCCGATTTCTCCTTGCCGCTCGCCGTACCAAAGCAACTCTTCCGGCGGCGCATCCAGCGCTTCGTTCATACAGGCACGCCACGCTCGCAGCGGAAACTGCGACACGTCGATATGCCCGTAGCGAAAATCATAGCGCGGTTTGACGCTAGGAAGCGGCGCCGGTGTCACCGTTGGCTTTAATGCAACTATCGGCACCACATCATCATCTAATTCTTTTACCACAAATCCTTTGCGTGGCTGGCTTTCGATGTACCCTTCCGCTACAAGCTGCGCATAAGCGGCTTCAACGGTGTTGCGGCTAATGCGCAAATGTTTAGAAAGAGCACGCACAGAAGGAAGCGCCGTGCCAGCGCTAAGATGACCTTGCATCATTTCCCGTTTCATATATTCATATAGCTGCTCATACAGCGGCGTCCGTTGTCTGCTGTCTAAATGCGGGGTTAATTCAATCATTCCGCTCCTCCTGACCCTATTAAAATCTTGCAAACTGCCACTATCTATCATGCCAGAAACTTTTTACAATGATTATACCAAACAAAGGAAACAGGAGGAACCAACATGTATGAGTTCAGAAGACCGATGCTCGAATGCAAAGATGAAGCAAAAATTGCCGCGTTTTTATCGACCGCTGCCACCGGCTATTTAGGGCTCTCAGACGGGCAGGATCCTTACGTCGTTCCGCTCAATTTCGTTTGGTGGAACGGCGCCATCTACTTTCACGGCGCGATGGAAGGAAGAAAAATGGAAGTGCTGAAACGAAACGACCGCGCCTGCTTTACGGTGAGCGAACATTTCGGCACGATGGTGCATCCCGTCCCAGCGAACACGGATACGGGCTATATGAGCGTGATGCTGTTTGGCAAAGCGGAAATCGTCACTGATTTAAACGAAGCGACCGCCGCCATGCAGCAGCTTCTTGATAAATACGTGCCCGGCTACTTTTCCGCTCCGCTTGCAAAGCACCACGTCGATTCGTACCGCTCCTCAATGGGAAGCCGCACCGCCGTTGTGAAAATCGTGCCAACAGCGATGACCGCAAAAGAAAAACCGCTAAAAGAAGAGCGGTTATTTTATGAAGGAAGAAAAGTGGCGGATGATGCGGGAATGATGACCTGAATTGAAGCAAGAAAAAACCGCTTGCGGCCAAGATGGCTGGAAGCGGTTTTTTATAGACAGGTCGCATCGCCCGTTAATAGACACCTTTGTACGAGGGCTATCCTGCAAAAAGACTCCTTAACCTCCTCTGTTGTTAACACTGGCGTTTTATCACGCTTGGCATTGATCGAGAGCCTGCTCCAAATCGCTCCAAATGTCTTCCCACGCTTCTAAGCCAACCGACAAGCGAATGAGCGAGTCGCTGATGCCCATTTGTTTTCGCGCCTCTTCCGGAACGACCGCATGCGTCATCGTGGCCGGATGCTGGATCAGCGTTTCCGTATCGCCTAAGCTGACGGCGATATGAATGAGCTGCAGGCAATTTAAGAAACGCTGCGCATCTTCTTTTGTTCCTTTGATTTCAAAAGAAATCAAACCGCCGCCGCGCTTCATTTGCTTTCGGTAAATCGAAAAATCGCGATGGTCCGGGTCGCCTGGGTAGTAGACGTTTTCAACAAGCGGGTGTTTCTTGAGCTTCTCTACAATTTTTTCCGCGTTGTCGCAATGGCGATCCATGCGCACCGCGAGCGTCTTTATTCCGCGCAATAAAAGCCAGGCGTCAAACGGCGATAACACGCCGCCGATGTCTTTTTGCGTCGTTTTCGCAATTTCCGCCATTCGCTCTTTTGTTCCAACTGCGATGCCGGCAATGACATCACCGTGTCCGCCGATGTACTTTGTCGCGCTATGGATGACAATATCGCAGCCGATCGATAGCGGCCGCTGCAAATACGGTGAACAGAACGTGTTGTCGACAACGACCGCGATCCCATGTTCTTTTGCCACTTTGACGACCATTTCTAAATCGATCAATTTCATCGTCGGATTGATCGGCGTTTCCACATAAATGCACACCGTTTCCGGACGGATCAGCGCGCGGATTTGCTCTTCCGATTCCATCGCGCAAAAATCGTGGTCGATCCGATATTTTTCTTTCATCAACTGCAACAGGCCAAACGTACAGCCGTATACCCCTTGCGAACAAATGATGTGATCATTCGCTTTGGTGAGCGAAAGCAGCACAGCCGATACCGCCGCCATGCCGGAGCTGAACGCCAATGCCGCTTCCCCTTCTTCCAAACAAGCGATTTTTTCCTCTAGCGCCCGCACCGTCGGATTGGCAAGCCGCGAATAAATATACCCTTCCTCTTGGCCGGCAAAACGCGCCTCTCCTTGCTCCGCTGTATCGAAGGTAAATGTGGACGTTTGAAAAATCGGAACGGCTAAGCTGCCGAGATGTTCTTTCGTGTCATATCCGTGATGAATGGCTGTTGTTTCAAACCGTTTCCCCGTATGATTCATGAATAATCCCCCTATGTTAGAATCCTCTTTCAATTTTAGTATACGCTATGTGTTGATTTTTTGTAAGCGCTTTCTATCCGCTAGATCTTTCGTCCTATCAACCTCGACCAATCCATTTTTTTATTGACGAAACAACGTATAAAAGTTGTCCCATCTTTGTAAGCGTTATCACAAATTTTTCCATAAAAAATGCGCAAAACACCTTGACAAAGTTGGTTTTCCGTTAGATAATTCTGAGAAAAATGATCATGAAAACGGTACGGGACTAGTAAATCGATGGAACGTGCAAGAGAGTGGAATCCGCTGGCTGGAAGGTTCCTCACGGAAAGTCGGTTGAACCTGCCCTATTCGGCCGCTTATGCAAACATAAGCCGTCATCCCCACGTTACGGGGCAAAAGTGGGCGCTTGCTGCGCCAAAAAAGGTGGTACCGCGGAACGCTTTTTCCGTCCTTTTTAGAGGATGGGAGAAGCGTTTTTTATTTTGAAGAGGAGGTGGAATTATGAAAAAGCAGCGAGTGGTTGTAAAAATCGGAAGCAGTTCCTTGACAGACGAAAACGGACAGCTCTCACAAGAAAAATTACATGACCACGTCGAAGCGCTCGCCTATTTAAAACAGCTCGGTCATGAAGTGATTCTCATTTCTTCCGGGGCGGTGGCAGCCGGATTCGGAGCGCTTGGTTACCGCTTGCGGCCTAAAACGATTGCCGGCAAACAAGCGGCCGCCGCCGTCGGGCAAGGGTTACTTATGCAAAGTTATACATCTGCCTTTCGCTCCTTCGGCATTGTGACCGCGCAATTGTTGCTCACACGCGGCGATTTTTACGACCGCGAACGATTTCGCAATTTGTTTTCGGCCATGTCCGAGCTTCTTGCACGCGGCGCGCTGCCGATCATTAATGAAAACGACTCCGTTTCTGTCGAGGAATTGACGTTTGGCGACAACGATTTATTGTCAGCGCTAGTCAGCGGCTTTTTGCACGCCGATGCTTTAATTATTTTAACGGATATTAACGGTCTGTACGACGGAAATCCAAAAACAAATAAAGCGGTCAAAAAATATCACTTTCTCGCTGAAGTGACGGAGGAGATCATCGCTCAAGCGGGCGAAAGCGGCTCGGCGGTGGGAACCGGCGGCATGAAATCGAAGCTCTTGGCGGCGCAAAGAGCCTTGTCATTTGGCGTCAGCGTTTTTGTCGGAACCGGCAAAGGGAAAGAAAAGCTCCTCGATATTCTAGAAGGAAAAGGAGACGGAACATATATCGGCGCGCCGCAAGGGCATATGCAGCGACGAAAACAATGGATTGCCTACCATTCGCAGCCCGCCGGAACGATCGAAATCGACGAAGGAGCGGAAATGGCTCTGCTGCGCCGGGGAAAAAGCTTGCTGCCGGCAGGAGTAACCCGCGTGTTCGGATCGTTCCAGCCGCTTGATGTCGTCGAAGTCGTCAATCGAAAAGGCGATGTGATCGGCCGAGGACAAGTGTACTACTCCGCGGCGGACTTGCAAAAAGTGAAAGGGTTAGCGAGCGATGATGCGAAGCGCTATTCGCTTCATCAGCGCCCAGAGGTTATTCACCGCGACAACTGGGTCTGCTTAAAACAAGGTTCCGTCTCCTCACATTAAGCGCGTGAATGATATACTAAAAGTTTAAAAGAAAGGGGAATGTGAATAAATGAACGAACTGTTCGAAAAAGGGAAGCTGCTCAAACAAGCAGCGAAGCGATTGGCTGTATTGTCAACAGAAGAAAAAAATGAGGCGCTCTCTTTGATCGCTCAAGCTCTTGAGGGGCATAAACAAAAGATTCTTGCAGAAAACGAGAAGGATATGGCCGTCGGCCGGGAACAAGGCCTCTCCCCTTCCTTGCTTGACCGCTTGCGCTTGACTGAAGAGCGGATGATGCAAATCGTTGCCGGCGTCCGACAAGTCATCGATTTGCCAGATCCGATCGGCGAAACAATCGAAGAATGGACGCGGCCCAACGGATTGCGTCTAAAACACATTCGCGTGCCGCTCGGCGTTGTCGGCATGGTATATGAAGCGAGACCGAACGTGACGGTCGATGCCGCGATTCTTTGTTTAAAGACCGGAAACGCGGTCCTATTGCGCGGCAGCTCATCGGCCATTCACTCAAATCGGGCGCTTGTAGCCGTCATGCAAGAAGCGCTCGAGCAATCGAGCATCCCGAAAGAGGCGGTGCAACTATTGGAAGACACGAGCCGCGAGACAGCCCAGCACATGTTCCGTTTAAAGGAATATTTAGACGTGCTCATTCCGCGGGGGGGAGCCGGACTGATTCAATCGGTTGTTGAGAATGCCACCGTTCCTGTGTTGGAAACGGGCGTTGGCAACTGCCATATTTTCATTGACGAATCGGCGGAACAACAAATGGCGAGCGACATTGTCCTGAACGCCAAACTGCAGCGTCCGTCTGTATGCAACGCGGTCGAGACCGTATTGATTCACGAAAACTGGCCTTATATCGATGAACTCATGCACACGCTCTCAAACAAGGGAATTGAACTGCGCGGCGACGAGCGCCTTGCTGCGTTATACGCGTTTATTAATGAAGCAACGGAAGCCGACTGGAGTACGGAATTTTTAGCGCCGGTTTTGGCGGTAAAGCTTGTTAGCCATGTCGATGAAGCGATCGCCCATATCGACCGCTACGGCACGAAACATTCGGAAGCGATTATTTCCGAAAGCAAGCCAAATGTCGAGCGCTTTTTTGCCCATGTCGATGCCGCTGTGCTGTATCATAACGCTTCGACCCGCTTCACTGACGGCGAGCAGTTCGGCTACGGCGCGGAAATCGGCATTAGCACGCAAAAACTGCATGCCCGCGGTCCGATGGGCTTGCGCGCCATTACAACAACGAAAACGCTTGTATATGGAGAGGGGCATGTGCGAACATGAAACACGCCGCTTCCGTTTGAGGCGGAGCGGCGCATCTACACGATTATTTCCATCTTTACGTTTTCTGCTTCAATCGTCCATTCCATCAATGGCATGTCAAATAAGACGTGCAGCGCAAAGCCATTTTCTGTCGCATACACTTCCTCATAAAGCCATCATGCCCCTTCCAATGGCTCATGCATCATCACGATTTCATTTCCTTCATAGTCCCCTTGATTGTCTAAGATTGCCTGTATTGGGCGATTGTGATGATACCCTTGACGAGCAGCTGCCCGAGCACATATACAATCCAAATCCATACAACTGCCCCATTGCGTCCAACGACGGTGAACCAGTACGGATCAAGAGGAAGAAACATCGACGCGAGTATGAGCGAGAATATAAGATTTAGGCCGTTCAACAACAGCGTCACCACCATATTGACTTGTGTCGCAGCGATACCCGCCAGCACGATCACCAAGACAAATCCAACGGCTAAAAAAGACGCTTCTTTTCCCACAACGTGTTGATGATATTCATACCAATGAAAAAGAAACGGAATGGGAATAAGAAAGCTGCTCAACAAAGCTATCGTTATTTTATTCAGTCGTTTTCCCATCATCTACCCTCGAATAAACCCACCTTCCGAATGGATAATTTGTCCGGTAATCCATTCAGCTTCGTCGCTTGCTAAAAAGCGGATAAGCCGCGCCGCATCGTATGGTGTGCCGATCCGTCCGAACGGAAACTTCGGGAGAAGCTGCTTTTTGAGTTCCTCATCCATCCAACCGGAATCGGTTGGCCCTGGATTGACCGCGTTTACAGTAATCCCTTTTTCCGCTACTTCGGCCGCGAATGTTTTGACAAATGCATCGATCGCCCCTTTTGTGGCGGCATAAGCGGTCTCCCCCGGCATCGGCCCGAGAGACTGGCCCGATGTCATCGCGATAATCCGTCCGCCCCTTCCTTTTTGAAACTGTTTCGCAAATTCGACACTCAACATAATGGGCGCTCTTACATTCAAAAAATAATGGCGGTCGAGCCGTTCGCTTGTCAGCGCTGAGTAAGGCATCGCTTCGGAATAACAGGCGTTGTTGACTAAAATGTCCGGCTCGCCAAACGCATCGCGTGCCGCGGCCAATAACGCTTGCGGCCCCTCCTCCTTCGACAAATCCAATTCAAGACAATGGCATGAGACACCGAGCGCTTCTATTTTTCTTTGAATCTGAAACGGTTCGTCTTGTTCGATTCCCCATGGCATCGACCGGTCATACGCGCTCCAATACGTAAAAAAAATGTCAGCCCCTCCTTCGGCCAACGCCTCACAAATCGCCGCGCCGATTCCTTTCATGCGGCTTACTCCGGTTACAATCGCCCGTTTTCCTCGCAAGGGTTTATGTACCAACCTTCTCACCTCTTTTTCATTTTTCGCATATCAATCGCCATAGCGACGACCATGCCGATCAGAATTATGTTCCCAATCATTGTGCCAATGATTTCTCTCCACTCCATCGCTACCCCCTCCTCCATTTTTTGAAGCCATCATACGATTCTATCATTTTAATGATTTTACCATTTATCATTTTAGGCGAGAAGACTCCCACCTCAAGGAACGAATGTGAGTAGGTGGGAGAGGAATCGCCCTCGGACAAGGCTCTAAAATGATATAAAGATAGATTCAGTTATGGTATAATATGTATATGACCACATCAAGGCAGGGGAATGTCATGAGGATTCACAAATCCTACAAATTCCGCCTCTATCCCAACCTAAAACAAGAAGAGCTCATTAAAAAGACGTTTGGTTGCTGTCGTTTTGTGTATAACTATTTTCTAGAAAAATGGGATCGCACCTATAAGGAAACTGGCAAAGGATGGTCGTACCACACTTGTTCCTCCCAACTCACTCAACTAAAAAAAGAATTCGTCTGGTTAAAAGAGGTGGACAGCACGGCCCTTCAATCTTCCCTGAAACACCTCGCGGATGCTTATTCTCGCTTTTTTAAGAAGCAAAACGATCCACCGCGCTTCAAGAGTAAGAAAAACAAGGTTCAATCCTATACCACGAAACAGACAAACGGGAATATTGCGATCGAAGGAAACTACATCAAACTCCCCAAACTAGGGTTCGTTCGTTTTGCCAAATCAAGGGAAGTGGAAGGTCGGATTTTAAGTGCAACCGTTCGCCGGAATCCAAGTGGAACATACTTCGTCTCTCTTTTAGTAGAAACGGACGTACATCCTCTTCCCAAAACGGGTTCAGCGGTTGGAATCGACTTAGGATTGAAAGAGTTGGCGATTCTTTCAACGGGCGAACGATTTGAAAACCCAAAATGGCTGCGCAACATGGAACAAAAACTCATTCGGGCCCAGCGTACCTTGTCCAGACGGGTCAAAGGTTCCTCGAATTGGTATAAGCAACGAATCAAAGTGGCTCGCATTCACGAAAAAATCACCAACACAAGAATCGATTACTTGCAAAAAATTTCAACGCAGATCGTCAAAAACCACGACATCATCGCGTTGGAAGATTTGCAAGTAAGCAATATGATGAAAAATCATAAGTTAGCCAAAGCGATTCATGAAGTGTCTTGGTCACAGTTTCGCACCATGTTGGAGTACAAAGCGAAATGGTACGGGAAACAAGTGGTGACCATATCGAGAACATTTGCCTCTTCCCAACTCTGTTCGTGCTGTGGCTACCAACACCAAGAGGTGAAGCATCTGCACCTTCGTGAATGGGAATGTCCATCTTGTGGAACCCATCACGATCGGGATCAGAACGCGAGTATCAATATTCTAAAAGAAGGACTGCGCTTGTTGTCGTGTTAGACAACGGAACCGTTGGGACGACGGGGATCGCCTACTAAGAGAACCGAAGGAGGCTTCGGTGTTCGTAGGAATCTCCCACTTTGAAACGAAGTGAAAGTGGGAGTAGTTCAAAACTTTTAGAAACAAGAAAATTTGGGAAACAGTACATGAAAGTTGTTTCTACACTGTTTTCTCAAGACAAAAAAATGATTGCATGCAAACTACGGCTACCTACCACTATGAACTTCTTTTAAGGAAAACAGACCATCTTCTAGCACTCTTCGCCTAATAAAAGATCCACCCCTGCGTAATTGGTGCACATATTGTCGGATGAACATATTGAATTCCTGTTATTCTATAAATGCGGGAGGTGGTATAGTGAATGTTCTAAAAAACTTGAACGAAGCAATTAACTACATCGAGGAAAATCTTGCAAACGATATTGACTTCAAAACAGTCGCAAAGCTCGCTTGTTGTTCCGAGTATTATTTTAAAAGAATGTTTTCCTTCCTTGCGGGTATTACAGTAACAGAATACATTCGTCGCCGCCGCCTTACTCTTGCGGCATTTGAGCTTCAAAATCCAAGTGTAAAGGTCATCGACATTGCCGTCAAATACGGTTATAACTCGGCGGATTCTTTTGCGCGGGCGTTTCAAAACTTGCATGGCATAACGCCGTCTGAAGCTAAAATGAATGGCCGCTTGCTGAAAGCATATCCGCGGATGAGTTTTCAGCTATCGATTAAAGGGGGAAATGAAATGAATTATCGAATTGAAGAAAAAGAGGCATTCTGCATTGTTGGAATTAAAAAACGAGTCCCGATTATTTTCAATGGGGTCAATCCAGAGATTGCGGCCATGTGGAAAAGTTTAGATGGTGAAACGATCAACCAACTGAAAATACTGTCTAATGTCGAGCCAATCGGGCTTTTAAGTGCCTCCACGAACTTTTCTGAAGGGAGAATGGAAGAAAGAGGAGAGTTGGATCACTATATTGGCGTAGCCACAACGAAGGAATGTCCAAAACACTTCGTACAACTTGAAGTTCCTGCCTCCACATGGGCCGTCTTCGAAGCGGTCGGACCGTTTCCGAACACATTGCAAGAAGTATGGGGACGCATTTATGCGGAATGGTTTCCATCCGCCAATTACGAACCGATCGAGGGGCCGGAAATTTTATGGAACGAGCATAAAGACGTGACTTCACCGACTTTTCGAAGCGAAATATGGATACCGGTGTCTAAAAAGAAATAACATGTTAAGAATACAAGGAGCTGTTTCGGCAGCTCCTTATTTCCTGACTAAATCAAATAATCGATTTGTTGGCTCAGATGATAGTCTAAAATAACGAAAGATGGTTTTGGGAAATTTTTATGCAACTATGATATCTTTTTGCAAATCTCTCTTATTTTTCTTTAAACCATCATACCTTATGAGCACAAGAAGCGACCACCCTTTTCGAACGATCGCCTTAATCAGCTACACTACCTCTATTTTTTCAAATAATCCATATCCTTAGATAAATCACTTTTATACAACTTATTATCTTCTAGGTCGTTTCTATTAATTGGATATTTAGTCTTCGTATCAAGGTAATACTTTAATTGCAAAAATGTACTTAATGGAAACTCATGTTCAATCCAATTCTCTTTGTACCCTACAATGCCATATTCCTTAAATATTGACTCTGCCTCTCTCATCACTTCTTTTAAAAATTCATCATACGAGCACTCAGCATCTAATTCTTCTCGCTCTCCCGTATATAAACTAGTATCTTCATAATACGTTATCTTGATCGAAATTTTTTCTTTATCGACCCTACGAAGATGCCACTGTACTCCATCCGGTTCTGCCTCCCACATAAAATAACGGCCATGCTTCAAATAAACAGCTTGCGTATATAAAGGATTCAGGTTTAACAATGCTTCTAGAAGGTCTCCTAATGCGTCCGTAAGATAACCTGCCGTTAAAGAGCGTTTCTGGTCATCGATTTCTATATAACCACGTGCCCAACCTGCACCGGTCAGTTGGTATTCAAACTTCAATCGATTCACGCTCCAAGTAAAGCTAGTATTTTAGTGAACTTATCCTATAAGAAATGATAAAAAGTTGGACTAAGAAATTTTGAATCAAAAATACCATACCGTCCTTTCGCGGTTGCTCTTTGCCTTCATTCTTGAACGGTATAAGAAGAAAACAAAGCACCACACTACACCAAAACCCGTTTCGCCTTTTCTAAAAACGCGGGATCGCGTTCCCATTTTGCTTCATCAAGGCGCAAGTCAAGCGGAATGTCGCAGTGGATGGCGGCGAGTTTGCGCGATAAATACAGCATGTCCAAATGCTCGCGAATTTTTTGCTGCTGCGCTTTCGTTAAGAGATGAAGATTTTCTACCAGACCTTCGATCGAGCCGTATTGCTGAATCAACTTAAACGCCGTTTTTTCGCCGATGCCGCGCACACCCGGGTAGTTGTCGCTCGGATCGCCCATGAGCGCTTTCACATCGACGAGCTGATGCGGCCAGATGCCTTTCTCTTCATAAAAGCGTGCAAGCGTATAGGCGTCGTAATTGCCGATGCCTTTGGCAAGCAAATAGACCGTCACGTTGTCCGCTAAAAGCTGAAACAAATCACGATCGCCCGTCAAAATGGAAATACGCGCACTCTCTCGATATTGCTTCGCGATCGTACCGATACAGTCATCCGCTTCTGCCCCGAGCACACCGATATTCGGAATGCCAAGCGCAGCAACCGCTTCTTTCGCCAAATCGAACTGCGGCACTAGCTCGAGCGGCGGCTCTCCTCTGTTCGCTTTATAGTCGGGAAACCATTCCGTACGGAACGTCGTGCTCCCCATATCCCAACAACATATCACATGCGTCGGCTCGATGACGCTAAGCGCCGCAGATAAATGGCGCATCAGCCCGTGAACCGCGTTCGTCGGCACGCCGCGGCTGTTGATCATCCATTGGCCGCTAGGGGCGGTCGCATAAAAGGACCGAAACAACAGCGCCATGCCGTCGACTAATAATAAATGTGTCTCCTCTGTTTTCATACTTTATATTCCTCTCTGCTATTGTATTTATGTAATGAACCTAGAGGGATTATAATACGAGTCCAATAAAAAAACCATCCCCTTATAAAGGATGGTGCAGGTTCGAACGACCAACAATGCGCTGCGCTTTTGTCAGCTCGGCATCGACCGTGAGCCATTCTTTTTTCTCCCAACTCACCACGTAATCTTCCCACATCACTTGGCAGCGGTCATCAGAAACAGCCAATACGACGCCCCTTGCCCCGTCAAGCGCAAAGATGACGCAATCCCCTACGCAAAGCATGGCGTTCATCCTAGCCTAAAGACGATGCCGTGGCCGCCCCGCGGATATTCCCACCGGATGTTTTCATATGGACAGCCGATGCGGCAGCTGCCGCATTCATGGCAGCCTTCATAGCCGACGTGCATGCGGATTTCTTCCCATTTGTAGACGGAGGCCGGACAAAAAATCGTGCAAATTTTATCGGGGCATTTTGTCAAACAAATATCAGGGTCGAGCACGTGAAGATGTGATTTCGTATCCGCGTTAAAACGGACTAAATATTGCTTTTCTTCAATCGTTTGCGCCTTGTTCATTATTTCATCACCCTCCACGCTTTCATGACGTCGCGCGCCAATTTGAATTTTTCGCCCACAGAACCGATGTCGCGCCAAATCTTTTTCTGTTTTTCCCATTTCGATGTGCCGTCCACCGTAAACATTTGGCTCGCCGCGCGATTGAGCATCGGAATGTACTTCTCGAAATATTGCGGGAACTTATCAAAATGGTGGGTCGCATCTTTGTATTTTTTCAAATCCTGACCGATAAAGCTTTCCATCAGCTTCATCCGATATTGATCGAGCATGCCTTCGGAAAAATCGTTGTACTCTTTCGCCATCACGATCGTTTCTGCGGCGAGCCGTCCGGATGTCATCGCCATATTCGAACCTTCGCGGTGAATGGCATTAACTAATTGCGCCGCATCGCCAACGACGAGCACGCCGTTTCCGGCCACTTTCGGAATCGAATGATAGCCGCCTTCCGGGATCAAATGCGCCAAATATTCGATTGGTTCGCTTCCTTGCAAATACGGACGGATCATCGGATGGTTTTTGACGTATTCAAGCAGTTCGTACGGACGGATTTTATGTTTAATCAATCCGGACAAAAGCGTGCCGACGCCGATGCTGAGGCTGTCTTTGTTCGTGTATAAAAAGCCGGTCCCTAAAATCCCTTTCGTCGCATCGCCAAACAGCTCGATCGTACAGCCTTGGCCCGGTTCCAGATTAAAGCGGTCTTCGATCACGCCTTTGTCGAGCTTCAAAATTTCCATCGTTGCCAATGCGACTTCATCCGGACGCCATTCGCGATGGAAGCCGAGCTGCTTCGCCAACAGCGAGTTGACCCCGTCGGCAAGTACGACGACATCGGCATACACATCGCCGTCCGGGCGGTCGGTGCGCACGCCGACAACGCGGCCGTTTTCGACGATGCACTCAAGCGCGACCGTTTCGCACACAAGAAGCGCCCCTTGCTCGACCGCCTTTTCGGCAAACCATTGGTCGAATTTCGCACGCAGCACGGTAAAGTTGTTGTAAGGTTCGCGCGCCCATTCTAAGCCTTTGTAGCTGAACGTGAGCGCTGATTCTTTATCCATCATCATGAACCGCTGTTCGACAATCGGCCGCTCAATCGGTGCTTCTTTATAAAATTCCGGGATGATGTCTTCCATCATTTGGCGGTACAAAACGCCGCCCATCACGTTTTTCGACCCCGGGTATTCGCCGCGCTCTAAAAGCAGCACATTGACGCCCGCTTTGGCCAGCTCATACGCGCAAGCCGTTCCCGCCGGGCCCGCCCCGACAACAATACAATCAAATTTTTCAGACATGACGCATTTCCTCCTTCGACGTAGACGATGCTTTGATGTTCGGAAGTTCTCGCTTAATTTGTTCAATCAACAGCGGCACAATTTCGAACGCATCGCCGACGATGCCATAATGGCACGACTGAAAAATCGGGGCGTTCGGGTCTTTGTTAATGGCGATGATCAATTCTGAGTTTTGCATGCCGACGATATGCTGAATCGCTCCGGAGATGCCGATCGCAAAATAAATTTTTGGCGTGACCGTCACGCCGGTTTGTCCGACTTGATGATGATGGTCGATCCATCCGGCTTCTACGACATCGCGGCTCGCTCCAACCGCGGCACCGAGCGCATCAGCTAGCTGGTGAATGAGTTGAAATCCTTCTTTGCTTCCCATGCCTTTTCCGCCGGCAACGATGATATCGGCTTCGTCGATGCGCACTTTTTTCGTTGTTTCTCTTACAATCTCTAACACTTTTGTTCTTACATCTTCTTCGCGCAATGTGATCTGTTCTTCAATGATTTTTCCTGTTCGAGTTGGATCTGGCGGCAGCGCTTTCATCACTTTCGGCCGAACGGTCGCCATTTGCGGCCGGTATTTTTTGCATAAAATCGTCGCCATAATATTCCCGCCAAATGCCGGACGGCTTGCCAACAGCAATCCTGTGTCTTCTTCGATATCGAGCACCGTCGTGTCGGCTGTCAATCCCGTCGGCAAATCAGTGGCGATGGCGCTCGCTAAATCTTTTCCGGTCGGCGTGGCGCCGTACAGCAGCACTTCCGGCTTATGCTTTCGACAGCAATCAAGCAGCGCATGCATGTAAGGCTCGGTGCGGTAATGGGCAAAAATCGGAGCGTCATAGACGTACACAACATCCGCCCCGTAGGCAAACGCGGTGGAGGCAAGCTGTTTGATACCGCTTCCAATTAGCACCCCGGCCAATTCTGTCTTTCTTTTATCAGCAAGTTTTCTTCCTGCCCCTAACAGTTCAAGTGAAACCGGAGCAATGTGCCCGTCTTTCACTTCTAAGTACACCCATATTCCCCGGTAGTCGGCGAAATTCATTCGGCTCCCCTCCTATTGGAACAGCTCTTTTTTTGTAAAAATAATAGAAAGCAGTTGCTTCACTTGCTCGGGCGCGCCCCCTTCGAGCAGCTGACCTCCTTGCGGTTTTGGCGGGGCCCATACTTTTGACACGATCGTCGGAGATCCTTTCAATCCGAGCTGTTTGCGATCGACACCCTCCAAATCGTCTACAGCCCAAATGGTAGGTTGATAGCGTGCGGCTTTAATCATATTTGGCAAAGGGGCGAAAGAGATGTCGTTAATGTCCTTTTCAACAGCAAACAAACAAGGCAGCGTCGATTGCAAGACTTCATAGCCGTCTTCTAACTTTCGGTGAACGATGGCATAACCTTTTTCTTTATTAATTTCCACCACTTTTTTCACGCCGGTGAGGGGAGGAATGTTCAAACGGCGGGCGATGCCGGGACCGACTTGGCCTGTGTCGCCGTCGATTGTCATTTTGCCGCAAATGACGAGATCAATCGGGCGGTGCTTCGCAATTTTTTCAAGCGCTTTCGTTAATGCATAACTTGTTGCTAGCGTGTCTGCCCCGGCGAAGGCGCGGTCGGAAATCATATACCCTTCGTCGGCGCCCAGCTCAATGCATTTTTTAATCGCTTTCACCGCAGGTGGCGGGCCCATTGTCAGCACCGACACGATGCCGCCATACCTTTTTTTCAAGCGAACCGCTTCCTCAACGGCGTGGGCATCATACGGGTTTAAAATTGCCGGTGCGCTCGCTCGGTCCATCGTATTTGTTTTCGGGTTCATTTTAATGATTTTTGTGTCTGGAACTTGTTTGATGCAAGCTACAATATGTAGCATGCCTTCACCTCCAATGCCGAAACGGCTTTGTTCGTTCGTTCACATGCTGGTATTGCATGAGATTTCCTTTACTTTAATGTTATTTAACAAGCTAGGCAGATATTCTAATAGAGATCATAAATTCGCTACAGTCGGAGAAAACAAAAAAGACGGTGTGAAGCGATTGTCCGAAACAAGACAACGCTTTACACCAGCCACCAAGCACATCGTTATGATTTTTTGAGACATTTACGAACAAGTTCTTCTATGAAGAGGGCCACTCCATCTTCATCGTTTCTAGCGGTAATGTAATCACTCTCACGCTTCACTTCGTCGGAAGCATTTCCCATTGCCACGCGCTGGCCCGCTACCGCGAACATGGAAAGATCGTTATGACTGTCACCGATGACAACGGTATCCATGAGATCGATTCCATAATGAGCCGCAAGTGTCTTGATCGCTTGCCCTTTTGTCGCCAATTTATTATTTACTTCGATATTGTTTGGGTGTGAAGATGTCACTGTCACTTCAGGAAGCACTGCAAATTTCTGCTTGGCTTCTTTTAATAACTCGCGGTTTAACGAAAAAATAAGAACTTTATAAATAACGAGCGCTTCGTTGTTCCATACTTCACGAATATCTTGTACATATGTCACACGCGCTTGCTGAAATTGTTTGCGAACTATGCGGACGAGCTCCGAATCGTCTACGGTGCGATTGGCCAATTCTTCTAAATGTTCGCGGTTATGAAGTCCAACGTAAACCGCCTCGCTTGTATAAATTTCGCAGTACAAGTCTGACTGCATGCGCACCCACTCTAGCGCTGGGATGAGTGTTGTTTTGTCCACTGGAATATCGCTGACGACCGTTCCATCGGCAAGCGTAATGGTCGCTCCATTTAATCCGATCACTGGACAGACAAGATCCGCTTCCGAAAGCGGCGCCCGTGCATCTTTATACGCTCTTCCCGTGGCGATCGTTACGATATGACCAGCCGCTTGTGCTTCCAAAATCGCTTCCTTATTTCGCTCGCTAATGCGTCCATTCGAATCAAGCAGCGTGCCATCCATATCCAATGCGATTAACATGCATGTATTCCCCCGTTTCTTTTTCGGATTCCGCGGCGCCTTACCGCTCGAAAAACTCTTTCCTATTATAATACAAAAACTAAAAAAACACGGAGCGATATGCTAAAAAAATAACCCGCCAAATAGCGGATTAGCAGGTTGTTATGTTCGATATTGTACGTCTTTCTGTCATGTTGATAACGTTTTGATCCGTTCGATAGCTTTTGAAACATTCCACATACTGCCTATCACTTGCCCGATCAAACAGCTTCCAACTCATTCGCACATACCCATTTAGTAATGTTTTCCCACATCATTAACTAACGAACAGCAACTTCCATTTATGGTAACGGTAAATGATATGTCCGCATCGTTGGCGCCGTTTTTATCCGTCAGTAGTTGTCGAATCGAATGGCAGCGGCCTCCTCATCCCATCTCGCACAAACGTTTCTTTTTGGTTCGATAAATTTATAAACTTTTGTGCCGATATGAAGAACTGTTCCTTCCCAGACGCGATCAATGTGAATCGTTTCACCTTGAGGAACGGCAAGCACCGTCTTCACGGCGGAGGAAGAACCGGCTTCTTTGACGCGGATGCCTTTTTGCGCATATACTTCGCCGCCCCTTAGCACACCATGAACCGTTAATATTCCTCCTGCATAAATGTTGCAGTTGTAACACCCTTTTCCTGACACAATGACGTCTCCGCTACTATGGATGGTGCTATGAAGCGCGTACGATAGCTGAATCACATTCGGCTGCATCTGTTCTGGCGGCTGCATCAGCTCATCCATCCCACAAAGCAAATCAACTAAGCTGTTCGGAAATCGAACATCTGCTGTATCCAGCAACAAACTAGAATGCAGCTTTTTGCCCATTTGCAGCCACGATTCGTCCAATCGCTCTTTCTTCTCTTCGCAAATTGCCTCATACTGTTTTACAGCGTCTATAAGCGGACGAAATTTCGTTTCTAGCAATCTTCTTTTGATGAGTGTAATGTCATGTTCTTGCAGTTTTGATTGCCATGTCAATTGCCGGATGGCGGCCATCATTTTTGTTAGTCCCTCGCGAATGTTGCCCAACAGTGCAGTCAATTCGGCTATAATAACTTTTGGTTCTCCAGACACAACCTCTCCGTTAATCAGGTTGCGGTAAATGTAAACCGACTGTTGCGCTTGAATTTTTGCCCGGTTAACATTTTCGGAAACGACAACGCTCCCTATAGCTTCCACTTCCATCCCATCTTGGATGTTACCGATAATTTCAACGTCTCCTTTAAAACGAATATTACCGGTAGACAGGTCGACGTCGCCCCGGTGAACGAGCTTCGGAATCATCGATACGACCACGCTTCGTCCCCGTTTGACGACTTGCGGGCGTCCGGGTTGCGTAGCGATTAGGCACGATTCATCATCGGACATTGTCACTCCGTTCCCAAGCTGAACGTGCACCGGGAACGTATCGCGCGCAGGGATCGGGTCACCTGTGATTCTCTTTCCAGGAATGCCCGGTTCGGGAGGATGAATGACGGCAACAATATCGCCCGCTTGCGCGCTTGAAATGACTTCTGTTTCCCGATAGTCGACCGTTCCGTCCTGTCGCATTTTCGGCTTTTTTGATTGGTCCGCTCCAATTTTGAGCTCGATCCAACCGTTTTTTCCTTCTTGTGGAGGTGTACCTTCCGCGATGATAACGCTTACCTTTTCCTTTGCTTGAAGCGCCTCTTTAATATTTTCTTCCTTGACCCCATATACGATGTGCAGCTGCTGAAGCTTGTCCTTCACATCTTCATATGCAATCGTCTGGTCGACCTGCACATCTACTTCTGCCTGCAATCGTATATGCTTGGCCGGAGGGTAATCAGGCAACGCATAGCGTCTACGAACAGCTGGCTCAATTGTTAAAATGGCCTGCATTTTTTGTGCGTCTAACGCAACGTCCCATACCGCATTCGTTCGTTCCTCGTCCTCGGCGCACACTTCCCACTCGTCTCCTTCTTCAATCGTCACCGTGCCTTCTACTTCCTCTCCGTTGCGAAAAAGTTTCAAGCCGAGCCCTTTTGTAATCATCGGTTTTTCTAAAGCTGTGCATTCATAAAACAGCTTGCCGTCCTTTAGCCATACTTTCGCCTCCTGCTTCGGCGGCTTTTCAATAGATGCTTTCGTCAGCTTCACTACCGCTTCTTGGGACATGAGGCCAAACAACCGCTTTTTTTCGTGCTGAACGATTTCTATTGTTACTTCTTCTCGCGTCGCCTGCAATTGCGCAAGTCCAAGACGGATCGCTTCGTCAACGGTGCTCCCTTTTGCAATCACGCTTTTCATTATTGATTCCCTCCTTGATTGGACGCACGTTCACCTATCTTCATTATATACAAACCATTTCGCTAGGGCAGGTCCAAAGGTGGGATTATTTTATCGGTTTTAGCATATCCACCGAAAAATCTCCCACCTCTGAGTGTAGGTGGGAGGGGTTCATTAGAATATAAAAATGATAGATAAAAAGGGGGCATCCTTTAGCACCCCCTCTTTTTTGATTGACATACTAAAATACTAGATTTTCATAATGCCGCCCGTGCTTGCCGACGTGACAAGCTTTGAATAGCGGGCGAGATAGCCTGTTTTCACTTTCGGCTCGAATCCTTTCCAATTCGCTTTTCGCCGCTCCCATTCTTCATCAGAAAGCTGAACGTCAATCGTCCGTTTGACAACGTCGATCACGACATAGTCGCCGTCTTCGATGAATGCGATCGGACCGCCTTCTGCCGCCTCCGGCGAAACGTGCCCAATCGATAGTCCCCTTGAAGCACCAGAGAAACGACCATCCGTCACAAGCGCCACTTTCGGCCCAAGCCCCATTCCGACAATTTGCGATGTCGGTGCGAGCATTTCCGGCATGCCTGGTCCTCCTTTTGGACCTTCATAGCGAATGACGACAACATGCCCTGGCTGCACCTTGCCGCTGGCGATGCCTTCAAGCGCTTCCTCTTGCGAATTAAACACGATCGCCGGACCTTCGTGGCGGGTGATACCGCCTTGAATGCCCCCGGTTTTAATGATCGCACCATCCGGAGCCAGATTGCCAAATAGAACCGCTAATCCTCCCGTTTCCGAATGCGGATTGTCAATCGGACGAATAACGTCGTAGTTTTTCACTTCGCAACCCGCGATGTTTTCGCCAAGCGTTTTGCCTGACACGGTGAGCGCATCGAGATGAAGCGTCCCTTCCTTTTTCGCTAGCTCATGAAGCACCGCTGAAACGCCCCCTGCTTCGTGCAAGTCTTCGATGTGAATATCGGACGCTGGGGCCAATTTGGCCAAATGCGGAACACGGGATGCAACTTCATTAATGCGTTCGAGCGGATAGTCGATACCTGCTTCGTTCGCAATCGCGAGCGTATGTAATACAGTGTTTGTCGAACCGCCAAGCGCCATATCGAGCGCAAACGCGTTATCGAGCGCTTTTTCCGTTACAATATCGCGCGGTTTGATGTCATGTTCAATTAAATACATGAGCTGTTTAGCGGACTGTTTCACAAATTCTTTGCGCGCCGGATCGACCGCTAAAATCGTCCCGTTCCCCGGAAGTGCCAAACCAAGCGCCTCAGCCAAGCAGTTCATCGAGTTGGCCGTAAACATTCCTGAACACGACCCGCACGTCGGACAGCCGTATTGCTCCAATTCTTGCAGCCCTTTTTCATCAATTTTTCCGGCTTGATACGCTCCGACTCCTTCGAAGACCGACGAAAGCGAAATTTTTCGCCCATCGCTCGTTACTCCTGCTTTCATCGGACCACCGCTGACAAAAATCGTCGGAATGTTCAAGCGCATCGCTGCCATCATCATTCCTGGCGTAATTTTATCGCAGTTCGGAATGCACACCATCCCGTCAAACCAGTGCGCTGACACGACCGTTTCAACCGAATCGGCAATAATCTCACGGCTCGGCAATGAATAGCGCATGCCGATGTGCCCCATCGCAATACCATCGTCGACGCCGATCGTATTCATTTCAAACGGCACGCCGCCCGCTTCGCGAATCGCTTCTTTCACAATCTTTCCGAATTCCTGCAAATGCACGTGCCCCGGAATAATATCGATATAGGAGTTCACGACCGCGATAAACGGCTTGCCGAAATCTTCTTCCTTCACTCCGGCTGCCCGCAATAAACTTCGATGCGGGGCGCGGTCGAATCCCTTTTTAATCATATCGCTTCGCAACGATTTCAACTTGAATCCCCCCATAGTCCTTTTATATTTTTAGTATTGTACCACTTTTTAGAATAGATTGACAATTATAAAACAAAATTGAAAGCGCTTGCCAAAAGAAAAAAATCACAAGGGGAAGCGCGATGTCGAGACAATGCAAATCGCGTCTGTTTTTGTAGAGGTTAATCTATTACAATAAGAATCAAGGAGGCGACATGAATGGAGCAGGAAACGATGATGAAAGAAATTGTCCAAGCTCTTGAACTGTTTTCTGAAAAACTGCATGCGCGAATGGACAACATGCAGAATCAAATGAACCAGATGCAGAATCAAATGAACGACATGCACCATCAACTAAAAAAAGAAATGAAAGAAATGGACAAGTGGCTCAACACGAAAATCGACCGACTCGAGGACAAAATGGACGAGCGGTTTAACCGATTGGAAACGAAAATCGACAGCTTGCGCATCGAACTTTTGAAAACGCAGGAAACGGTTGATTTTCACTCCGTCAAAATCGCCCAACACGAACGAAAAATCCGCAACCTCATCCAACAGCAATAACCCTTCCGCATTGTGTCCCAAAGATGGCTGAACATAAAGAGCGGCTTTCGCTCTTTTTTTATCGATGTTTTTTTCCTTTCGCCGTTTTCGTGCGCGGCACTTTCGAACTTGGCTGCTTGCGAATCCACTTCAAATATTTTTTCATCTTTTCATGTTGGCGAAGCGCCTCAACCGTCGTCAGCCCCAACAGCACGAGCTCCTTGTTCGTAAAAAGGGCATGAATTTGCTGATGGCACGGCATGCACAAATAGGCGGTCGGCAAAAACGTTCCCCCTTCTTCCCTCGGAGTTAAGTGGTGGAGCGTTGTTTGCACGCCCTCACGCCCGCATAGCTCGCAAACCGTAGGATGCTTCTTTCCCATGTGCTCGGCTCCTTTCTTTTTTCGTGTTAGCTTAGTATCGCTAGAGTGTACGTTCCCATACAAAGGAAAAAACGAAACTTTCTTGCACGTCTACAACATAACTTCAGCCCGCTTCGTTCATAATGAAAATAGCAAAAATAGAGCGGATGGGAGGCGCATGCATGATGAAATTGATCGAACTGACATGGGAGCTCGTCATCGGATTTGTGTTATTGTTTCTCGTCGTCAAAGTCGCTGGAAAAAAATTAATTCAACAAATCACACCATTTACGTTCATTTCAGCGATTGTATTGGGCGAGCTGCTTGGAAATGCGCTTTATGATGATCACGTTCACATCTTATATATCATCTATTCCATCAGCTTGTGGGGTGCGCTGCTTATTTTAGTCGAGTACATCAATCAAAAATGGCTCGCGTTCCGCCTGATAGCCGAAGGAAAGCCAACAGCTCTTATTCGCAACGGAGTTATAGACTATGAAGCATTAAAAAAGGCGCGCATGACACTGAACCAGCTACAAAGCCTGCTGCGCCGAAGCGAAACGTTCTCCATTAGAGAAGTGGCCTTTTGTTATTTGGAAGCGGACGGGGCGCTCAGCATCTTAAAAAAACCGCCCTACCAAAAAACAAAGAGAGAAGATTTTCAATTTCCCTCCTACGCCGTCCATATCCCAACAACTATCATCCGCGATGGCAAGGTGCTTTTAGATGAGTTGCGCGAGCTAGGGAAAGACAAAGCTTGGCTGGATCATGAACTTCGCGCTCGCGGAATAACAGATTACAAAGATGTGTTAATTGCCGAATGGCTCGAAGACGATGGATTATTTGTCCAGACTTATCATTAATGCGACCGCTGGTTGAATCCATCATAAAGTGAACAAGTCTCACCAACTACACCGAACAACAGAAAGTGACGCGCTCCCGATAATCTTGTTACAATGGATACGATGGCGCATAACACTCATGAAACCTTTTACGTAAACAGGTAGGTGCCTACTATGATTGATGCCCATATCCATCTCGATCAATACGATCAAATCGACGACCGAATCAAAGCATGGGAGAAAGCTGGCATCTCAGGAGTCGTTGCGGTCTCGACAGATTTGCCGTCAAGCTACCGGACATTGGAGCTAAAGCAGCGATTTCCGTCGTTCGTGCATGCCGCGATTGGCTTTCATCCGGAACAACCGCTCCCCTCTTCATGCGATTGGGAAGAATGGATTCGTCTAGTACAGCAAGAACGCCAGCAATTGTCAGCAATCGGTGAAGTGGGACTTCCTCATTATGCAGCGGAAGCGGTAGCGCATTATCAAGATTATTGCGAGCGGTTGGAGCAAATCGCGCAAATCGCTGTTTCCCTTTCGTTGCCATTAGCGCTTCATGCTGTGTATGAAGGCGCTGAAACTGCTCTTTCCATTTTGCAAAAACATGCTGTAAAAAATGCCCATTTTCATTGGTTGAAAGCAGAAGCCGCTATTATCAAGAAAATCGTCCAGTGCGGCTACTATATTTCCGTCACTCCAGAAGTTTGCTATCGCGAACGGGACCGAAAGCTGCTATCGTTTGTACCTATCGAACAACTGCTTTTAGAAACAGATGGACCATGGCCATTTGCCGGCCCGTTCAGCGGCATGAAAACATCGCCGTTATTGTTAAAGCATTCGCTTCAAGCGGTAGCGGCACTATACGAGCGGGATGTCGAAAGCGTTCAAACAGCCATCATTGCCAACACAAAACGCATTTACCGCTAAATATCATCACAAAAGAAAGCAGGGGATGTCCCCTGCACGTGTATAAAGTTTTCTATAATACAAGAACAGACTTCATTTGTTAAATAAGAAACCCGAAACATGACATAATCTTTATTATGTAAATTACCCGTAATCTATGACCATTAAGCTGGGTAATAAATAACCATGCTTAAACGGGTCAATGTGTCTCCCGAGTTGTGATAGCTGTGCGGCCTGTCGGCTTTGAACTTAATGGAGTCGCCGCTTTGGAGCGTATGTTCAATGTTATTGACCCGAACCGTCAACTCCCCTTCAAAAACAGTTATATATTCCTCAGCCCCCTCAACGTGCGGATCTGAACTCAAGTATCCCCCTTTTTCAATTTCAACTGAATACACTTCAAAACGCCGGTCGTTTTCGAAAGGGAAATGCGGGTACACTCGATATTTCCCGTTGTCTTCAAATAATGGCTGAATCTCGTTTCTTAACACTACTTTTGTATCTGGCTGCGGATGATTAATTAGTGAGGTAAAGGAAATTTTTAAACCGTTGGCGATTTTCCAAATCGTTGTAATCGTCGGGCTCGATTCTCCCCTCTCAATTTGGCCTATCATCGTTTTACTGACTCCGGTGAGCTCCGCCACTTTTTCGAGGCTTAATTTCTTGCTTTCTCTAATCGTCTTTAAATTTTTAGCGATAATTAAATTTATTTCCTCCATAATAATCAATCCTTTCATCTGTACAATATAACGTACATAATGTACAATAAATAGTAAGTCTTTATAATGTCTATTTCGGACATTATAGCATACATATCGAAGGAGGTTCTACTATGCCTTTATTTTCTTTTTTGCTATATGTGATCGTAAGCAGCTTTACCCCGGGCCCCAATAACTTGATGGCTATGTTATTTGCCAACAAATATGGGCTTAAAAACACGATTCGCTTTTGCCTGGGCGTAGGTGCCGGATTCTTTATTGTCATATTGCTGTCTAGTTATTTTAACCTCTGGCTAAAAAATTTGATTCCAAAAGTTCAAGGTGTCATGACGGTCCTCGGCGTCATTTATATGGTGTATTTGGCTGTTAAAATCATGATGAGTAAAAATCATGATGCCGACGATGAGAACGGTCGCCATAACCGCTTTTTAATGGGGATGCTCTTGCAGTTTATCAATCCAAAAGGAATTTTATATAGCATTTCCGTCGCGTCAACTTTCATCATTCCCTATCATACTTCAAATGTCAGCTTGATCTTGTATTCATTATTTCTAGCTGCTGTTGGTTTTATGTCTACGTTCTGCTGGAGCGCATTCGGCTCGATTTTTCAAACTTTTATAGCAAAATATCGAAGCCCGTTTAATTTCGTCATGGGGTTATTGTTAATATATAGTGCCGTATCGATACTCGTGGAATAGAGCATATAGAACAATGAAAAAAGAGTGCCTTTTATATTGGCACTCTTTTCGATTGGTCCTATGAAACAATGAAACAACTACCTTTTCACTTCGAGGAAAGATCGTTTGTTTACCGCTTTCCTAAGGCCGCCGCTTCTGCTTTGATGGCCGCGACAAGCGGATGTTCGAGTTCTAATTCGGCATACCGGGACAGCGCCCCTTCAATGCCCCATTGGCGAATCGTTTCTTGCAGCTCCATCGCTTCGGCATCTTCTTCATAATCAAATTGTAAGAGGGCGGCGATTCCTTTAACGAGCCCGAATGGAATTTCTTGAAACAAGTCATAATATTGTTTGGCCGGGCTGATTAGGCGATCGTTCGCTCCGAGTTTGCGGATTGGCGAGCGCCCTACCCGCGTCACTTCGTCTGTGATCGCCGGATTGGCAAACCGCTGCACAATCTTTTCGATATATTTCTGATGCTCTTCCGCGTTCCAGCCATATTTTTTCACTAAGACGCGTCCAGATTCGTGCAAGGCTTTCATGACACCGGCGCGAATATCTGCATCTTTCATCGCTTCATCAATGCTAAAGCGATGCTGGCAATAGCCGACGTAGGCGGCGATGGCGTGTCCGGTATTAACGGTGAACAATTTTCTTTCAATATATGGCGGCAGCTCATTCACAAAATGAGCGCCAGTAATTTGCGGAAGCGGTCCAACGATCTGTTTTGTCTCAATGACCCACTCGAAAAACGGTTCCACCGTTACAGCCAGCGGATCGGCATTTTTTTGATTCGGCACGATACGGTCGACCGCGCAGTTCGGGAATCCAGCATAATCATCTGTCAATGCTTGTTCCTCTGCCGACAAATGCTCCCATACATGCTTTTTCAAAAAAGCGCTGCCGCCAATCATGTTTTCGCAGGCAATGATATTAATCGGCGTGCGAGAGACGCTCCAGCGGCGGCGCAATCCTTCGGCAATCGCGGGCGCCAGATATGGCAACACGTTCGGTCCGACGGCTGTTGTCACGATATGAGCGTTAGCGATGCACTCGATCACTCGTTCTGCATCCATTTGGCTATGCAGCGCCATCACATTGCGGACGATTTGCTCTTCGATCGTATCACCGGCAATCACGACTCGATATTCTCGCTTTTCTTGCAGCTTTTGCACCACTTCGGTGTTGACATCGACAAATACAACTTCATATCCCGACTGTGAAAGCAAGCTGCCAATAAACCCCCGGCCGATATTTCCGGCGCCAAAATGAACGGCTAACACTTTAATTCACCCCGTTTAAAAGCTCAAGAATCTCTTCTTCTGTCGTCGCTTTAATCATTTTTTCAATGTTTTCTTCCTCGGAACAAACAATGGCGATTTTCGAGAGAATTTCTAAATGTTCGTTGTCTTTTCCGGCAATTCCGATCAATAGCTTCACCATATTTCCATCGCCAAAATCGACGCCATTTGGAACTTGCACGATCGAAAGGCCCGCTTGCTTCACAAGTTGTCTTGCGTCTTCCGTGCCGTGCGGAATCGCTACAAAATTCCCCATGTACGTCGAGGTGAGGGCTTCTCGTTCGAACATTTTTTCGATATAAAGCTCCTCCACATATCCTTGTTCCAACAAAATCGTTCCCGCTAAACGAATCGCTTCTGTTTTATCTGTAACTTTCGCTTGAAGAACAATATTTTCTTTCTTTAAAATCGACAATGTTATTCACTCCTTGCGTTGCTGAAGATGTTCGTAAAAAAATTTCTCTAAATGCCCGCTTAAAAACGAGCGAAGTTCGTCTTCGCTCCCGTATGAAAATAAATCCATGCTTTCTTCGTCTTTCACCACTAGGGAACTGACATGGCTTAGCACCGCGAGCATTTCTTCAGATGCCTCTTTTGGCGCAACGAGCAGCAAAATCCGCTTCACATCCATCGGCTGTCCGTGCATTCCCATAACAGTCTCTGGCATTATTAAGTCGTATATCGTCAATGATGGGCGCAAAACGGCCTCGTGGCGCGCATGGTACAGCGAAAGCGCCGTTCCCGGAATGCCTAATCCGCCCATTCGTTCTCGCTCCAATAACGCATCCAGTACTTGTTCGCTGTCTTGAATGATGTTTTTCGCCTGCAATTGCCCGCACGCCTGCGCCAACACCTCTGGAATTCGCTTCTCCTTCGCCTGCTCGATGGCAAATGCGCTTAACAGCTGAACGATCGTTTCGCTAATCGCTTGAATTGCGTTCATTTTTTGCACGGTGTTTCCAGAAGCGTTCAATTGTTTTTTCCGAGCAGCTGCTTTTTGATTTCTTAGGAATTGGCGAATGGCAGCCGCCTCTTCCTCCTCGAGCATCGGACTGACCACAAAATACGGTACATCCAACGTATGGATCGGCACCGTTGATATGATAATATCGTATTTGTTTGCGTCCACATGATGCAGTTCGAAAAACGACTTTTGTTCGATCGAAGAAATATTGGGAATTTCCTTTTTCAAGCGCGTCGCTAAAATTTTGGCCGTTCCTAACCCGCTTGAACAAATCACGAGCGCATGCAGCCCGTTTTTTTCCCGCAACAAGGCGGACGCAAAATGCAATACGACATAGCCGATTTCTTCTTGCGGAACCGCCACATCGGAAAAAATTTGCGCCATTCCTCTTTCTACGACGGAAAACAACTCTAAATAGTCGCGCCGGATCGTATGCAAGAGCGGATTCGTAATTCCCATATGATGCCGGATGCGGTATAATGCTGGCTTTAAATGGACAATTAAATCTTCATACAGCGAATAATCATCCGTTAAATCTGCATGAAGCTCCCGGCTGACAAAACGAATGAGCTCCTGCACTTTCCGGCCGATTTCCAAACTTCCTTCCTCTAGCATATACCCGCGGCGGTCGCGCAGTTTCGCCCCCATCAGATGCATCGTAATGTACCCGATTTCCTCTTTTGGAATCGTCATCTGAAACGCCGATTCAAGGGACGCAGCAATTTTTTCTGCGGTGCGATATTCCTTTGTCGAGCGAATCGTTTCAAAATATTGCGGTTCAAAATGGATCGCCTCGCCTTGGGCAATGCGCTCAATCGCCAAAGCGAGATGAATGACAAGCGCAATATAGGAATTATCGGCAATCGCAAAAGGAAGATCGCCTTTCATCATTTCAAGCTGCTTTTCAATTGTGAACAATTTCTCTTTATCAACGAGTCCGAGCAGCTTTTCTGTAACTGTCCCCGCCATGTCACGCGGCTCGTGAAGCATGGATTGTTTCATAATTGAAAGAAACTCCGATTCGTTGAAATGATGGAACAACAAGTTGCCCATCATTTTCCGTTTCGCTGACTCCAAGCCGACGACTTCCACCCCGTATCCCCGCTTGCGAAGCAAAGAAAGCCCGTGTTGTTTGAACGTTTCCTCCATTTTATCTAAATCGTTGCTGATTGTGGCGACGGTGACATTAAGATCGTGCGCAAGAGATAAGAGCTTCACAGGTTCGCCCGCTTCCAACAGCGCAATCGCGATGAGCGTTTGCCGCTCTTCAGGCGTATATTCGGCATGAACAGCCTTTAAGAGAAGAGCTTGCAAGTCTTTTTTCTTTTCGTCTTCCCCGATTACCTGAATGCCGACTCCTGCTTTTTTTAAAAGTTGAAGCCCGAATTCATTTAAAATTGTCTCGACCCCTTTTAAATCGCGATGGATCGTGCGGTCGCTCACATCAAGTTGTTCAGCCAGTTCTCCTACCGTAATTCCTTTCTCGTTTGCCAATAAAACCTCAACAATTTTCCTTTCCCTTGCTGATATATACATAAAGTCACCTCCCATCTTGAGCAACAATGATCGGCGACATTCAAACGACACGTTCTTTCGAAAAAAATTGTAGAACTTGCTTTCACCGATCACAACATATAGAAAACGCTTTTTCGTCCCCTTCATTGTTGACATTTTTTAAATGCGATGACAAAAAGGCAAGTATCAATTACTTACCTTTTTGTCCGTAATGGTTAATTTGCTTCTTTTAATGTTTCGATCAATTCATCGTATTTCGGGCTGTTTAAGAAGTTCTCCACCGACACATGGTAAGCGTTCGGGTTCTTTTCTTTAGCGCGGCTTGTTAAATTTTGATGCGTAATCACCACATCCGCATCAAGCGGAATTTGGTTGATTGACGTGTTCGTCACTTCAATATCAAGCCCTGCTTTTTGCACTTTGTTTCTCATAATGGAAGCGCCCATCGCGCTTGATCCCATTCCCGCATCACAAGCAAACACGATTTTTTTCGCGTTCGCAATCGCCGCTGGTTTCGTTTGTAATGCAGAAACGACATCGCTTTTCTTTCCTTTTAATTGTTGCACTTTTTCCGCTGCTTCATGTAAATCTTCTGACTCTGTCTTCGCCGCTTTCAAGAAGAACGAAGCGACGAGGAAAGAAACGAGCGCAGCGACAAGCACGCCTGCGAGCACTCCGATGTAATTTCCGCGAGGTGTCATCATCAGAAGAGCCACGATGCTTCCCGGAGACGGAACCGCAACAAGCCCGGCATGGAACAAGCTGAAGGTGAACACTCCGCTCACGCCGCCCGCAATCGCCGCCAAAATTAAAATCGGTCTCATTAAAATGTAAGGGAAATAGATTTCATGAATCCCGCCAAGGAAATGAATAATGACCGCACCCGGAGCCGATTGCTTCGCTGCTCCTTTTCCAAACAGCCAGTATGCAAGCAAAATACCAAGACCTGGTCCCGGATTTGTCTCAAGCAGGAATAAAATCGATTTTCCATCTTTTGCAGCCTGTTCCGCGCCAAGCGGGCTTAAAATTCCATGGTTAATCGCATTGTTCAAAAATAGTACTTTACCTGGTTCGATGAAAATATTGGCAAGCGGCAACAATTTCATATGGATAATGGCTTCAACCCCGGCTGCCAATGTTTTGTTTAAACCTAAAACGACCGGACCGATCGCTTTGAACGCCAATAACGTTAACGCTCCGCCGATAATGCCGGCTGAAAAGTTGTTGACTAACATTTCAAACCCTTGTTTCACTTTTCCTTGAATGAGCTGGTCAAATTTCTTAATCAAGTATCCGCCAAGCGGCCCCATGATCATCGCCCCAAGGAACATCGGAATATCCGCTCCAACGACCACTCCCATCGTCGCTGTGGCGCCGACAACGCCCCCGCGAACATCATATACCGCTTTTCCGCCTGTATAACCGATTAATAATGGCAATAAATACGTAATCATCGGCCCGACGAGCTTCGCTAATGACTCATTTGGCAACCATCCTGTCGGAATAAAGAGCGCCGTAATAATTCCCCAAGCGATAAACGCCCCGATATTCGGCATGATCATGCCGCTTAAATAGCTGCCGAACCGTTGCACTTTCACACGAAAGCTTGTTTGAGCTTCCATTGTTTTCTCCTCCTTGTCTAAGCAGTTATGTTTATAGCTTCATGTTAAAGCGCTTACACCATAGATTCAACGCAAAGTAAATATCATTTTGTCTAACGTATTCTTGTCATTTTTTAAAATGGAAACTTCTGCTTCTATAATTTCTAAAACTTGCAAAATGAGGTCGTACGACAAACGCTTTCGACTGCACCTCAACATCAATTGATATCACCAACTGTATTAGTGATTTTACAAAACGGACAGTCTATCCCCGAGGAAAATAATCGGTACGTTTCCTGCTTTCACGTTATTTTTGCTACTGCTGGCTACAATATGTATCAAACAATAACGATCGGTCCCACCCACAGTCTGTTTGGAGCAGGAGGCTTCTTGGTATGTATGTTAAAAAATGGGGGCTCGACATTTGAAAACCCTCTTTCTGTACGGTTTTCCGAACAGAAAGAGGGTTATTGCTAGCAGGAAAAATAACGAACCACAAGTGTTGATGATCCATTATTTTACTAAAAATATGGAATGATATAGCTAGACATAAGCTTTTCTGCCTCTTCCCCCGAACAAGAACGCCAGGGGCAAATGCATTTGCCCGCAAAGCGTTCGTTGTTCGAGGAGGGCATGCGATATGCATGCCCAGTCGGCAAGCTAGGCTGCGCCGACTACGGCAGAAAAGCTAGAAGTCAAGCAATGACAATTGGTTTTTATTGGATCATCAACACACCTGCTAATGAACTTATTTATTTGTTGCTAGCGCTTCCCTGTTTTCCGTCATCGGCGGACGTTCTAACCATCTGTGCTTAACCATTAGATCCCTTGTATCTTTCATGTATTGCACAAGTTCTTCGGCAAGCCTTGAGTAATTCACTATTAAGTCAGGACGGTTGCATGTGGCGATGGCGGTTCCATACATAGCAACGATGATCGAGTCTAAAAACGCTTTGTGAGACAACATCAGACGATCCGAAAATGGGGCAACAGTGGAATTCGTGATTTCTGCTTCCTCTGATTTTGGTTGTGGCAGCTGATTTTCGGATAAAATCGACTCAAACACTTCAATATGCTTTCCATAAATTTCGACGCCGCGCCATAAAAATTCCCGCACTTCTCTCGAATTCGCCGTTTGGGCAAATGCCATCGTTAGCGATTTGCTGAATTGTACTTTTCGCACGTCAAAAAAAACATGGGTCGTTTCTATACTGCTAAGCGGTCTTTTCCCGCGGAACAATTCTTGGAAAAAGCCTTCTTTTTCTACAAATTCAACATCTTTTTCAGGATAAACGAATGGAGGTTTTGACACAAACCCTTTTTCGAGTAATAAATCTAATGAGCGATTAAATAGTTCGACTGCTTCGTTTTGACACTGCAAAAAATAGTCCCTTACATCTTTGCGCATACTTATCGCTAAAGCATCGGCATATAATCCCAATCCGCTATTCGACATTGCGTACGTATACATGAGGCAAGCTTCATCGGAAAACAAGCGCGGGGCCTCCGAGTTGACATCCTCATCCGTAAATCCATGTGGAATTGGAAATTGTTCCTGCGTAAAATACTCCTTAATTTTCGGTATATGGCTTTCCGCTAAGCTTAGCGCAAATTCTAAAATCGGGCGGATGGACGCATCTTCAACAATATTGATCATGTATTTATATACGCATCTTGCCATCGTATCGTTCTGATATTGTGACCAAAGAGCGGAAATTTCTGGGGCGGTTAGCTTTACATCATGCGATGCTTGCATGTCTATCATGTTGTCTAAACCCTCCATTGATGAATGTTTTTTGCGTTTATGTTGTATTATGCGCAAAATCATCCGACTCATAAGCATAGACTCAATACTTCTTCATTTTGCCAATCCGCCCTGCAAACGCAACGGTTTTCATCCATTCACCCATTCAACTCTCAGCCGAAATCAAACAGAACCGATTTTGGCTCTTTCAGAAGTGCTATTAACGCTCGGCCTTGGATGCGTTTGGATAGCACCTGTGAACATATACATATGCATCTTACTTCGCACGAATCTCTCCAATCTGCTCTCAGTTAAGAGGCGGGGGACTTCTCGGTAGATATGTTAAATATTTTAGGAACTAAACGATCGTTCCAAATTTTCTCTCATAATGGCTTAATGTAAGCAACGGAAAAATATGGTGATAAATATGGTAATGAATGTAAAATCCTCCTGCCATTCCTTGACCAGTCGGATAGGAGGTCGTCCAGTCGTTCTTGTCGAGCGATTGAAGCAAAAAGCGGATTCCAGCCTCTATTTCCGGAATCGGCTGATCAAAAGCAGCGACCAGAGCATCAAGCGCCCATGCGGTGTGAACTGTAGTACTTGCCTTAAGCGGCACATACGTTTTGGCGCCATCGCTTTTGCATGACTCTCCCCACCCGCCGTCGCTATTTTGAATGCTTAAGAGCCATTGAATGGCCTTTTGCATCGATCGATGCGTTGCCGGCACTCCGACAGCAGAAAGCCCCGTTACCGCCGCCCATGTCCCGTACACGTAACAAATTCCCCAGCGGCCGTACCACGATCCGTTTTTTTCTTGATGATTGATGAGCCACTCCACCGCCCTCGCAACAGCCGGATGATCTTTCGTCAAGCCGGCAAACGTTCCAAGAAACTCGAGTGTCCTCCCTGTCAAATCAGCGCTCGAAGGATCGGCCAATAAAAATTCCGCCCCCTCAATCGGCAAGTAGCGCAAAAGACGGCTGTCGACGTTTTTCTCAAATGCGGCAAAGCCTCCGTCATCATTTTGCATCGATAATAACCACCCTGTTCCCCGATCCCACGCATGACGAAAAGAGGGAATTTCCGCCGCTTGCCGACAAATCGAGCGCAAAGCGGCCGTCGTATCATCGACGTCCGGGTTGATCGTGTTGATATCGGAAAAACCCCAGCCTCCCGGCAAACTGTAAGGGTTATGCACGCCCCAATCACCATATCGATAATGCTGTCTCGAAAGAAGGTAGCGATTCGCTTTTTCAACGGCCCCGTCTGAAGGCGGTACGCCCGCTTCCTGCAGCGCATAACTCGCCAAAGCCGTGTTCCATACAGTCGCCGTCGTATATTGTACATGCGTATGTCCATCGATAAGACAGCGGAACGCTTTAAGCCCTTCAATGGCCTGCCGTATGAGCGGATCATCTTTCGCATACCCGAGCGACAGCAACGCAAAAATCATCAAGAAAGTCGAGCTAAAATAACTATAAAATGTTCCATCTTTTTCAAGATGCCCTAACATATATTGAACGGCACGCTGCTTCGCGGCAGCATGAAGACGCTCCGACCATCCGAAAATCGATTGTTTAATATAGGAAAGGAACGAACGATTGGCTCCGAGCCCCCACCTGTCGCCATCTGTCGGACGTGAAGCGAACAAGTCGGAAAGGTCTGGGCTTTTTTTCGTTTTTCGGCTGTATTTGTTTTCGTACAAAAGAAGAAGCGGCGTCAAATTGGCTCTCCCATACACAGATATGTCAAAAAAATGGAGCGGAAATGAAGGCGGAAGCAGCAAAAACTCGACAGGAAGCGGAAAAAACGATGGCCAGCGATATTGACCGGTAAGAGCGAGCATAAATTTCGTAAACATATGGACGTTTCTAAGTCCGCCCATTTCTAAAATCCGTTGCTTCGCTTTGTGCATATGCGAATCAGTCTTCTTACGGTATCCTGAATAAAGCAGCGCATAGTAAGCCTCCGCTGTCGCGCTGACATTTCCCTCCCCTTCATCGGCAAAAAGCTTCCATGCCCCATTGCTTTCTTGTTTGCTTTCGATTCGTTCTACCAATGATTGAATGAGCTCTTCATCATTTATTTCAAGCGTCCGTAATAAGATGATCATATAAGCATCCGTTGAAATACCGGTTTCAAACGGATCACGCCACGTGCCATCGCTAGCTTGCCTCTGTTTCAGCAAAGCAATCAGCCGGTTGCGCTCACTCTGCATGACATTGTCATCCCTTTCGCGTGTTATCAGTGCTTTCTTCTAATACCTATTCCCTTGCCGGCTAAATGATGCGACGAAGGAGCGATTCACATGTACTGGCTGAAAAAGAAAACTCCTTCCCTGCCGCCGTTTCTCCTCGCCATACAAAAGGAGTTGACAAAAAAGGGAAACAACACCGTAAAAGAGGCCGACATACCGGCCGATGAACGGCAGCTCGTCCGCCGCATCCGCGTCCGTACGCAAAACAATAACGTGAACAATGTCACAAGAACAGCAGCATATCTTCATTTTTACAAACGGCACCCTGAAATTCATTGGGCGTTTTTAGGCCACATGGTGTCGCGAAACGGCGGTTGGAATATGACCGACTTAAAAGGAGAATGGCTCGCCTCTTTGCTGTCCGAAGAGGAACAGCGCTCTTTCTTCGCCTTTTTGGAGCGCGGAAACTGGCTCATTTTTCAGGATATATATCCGCAATTTTTGCTGTATGAGGAAAGCAAAAAGCGGGCCAAACCGTTATTTCATCTTTTGTCCTTGTTTGGCGTCTCGACCTTTATGGAAACAATTTGGAACGATTTTTGGCGCCGCAATGACCGTTATACTCTTGCCATCGCTCTCGTCATCAACGAACAAAGTTATTTGGAAAAACGTGTCATTCAGCATCCCGTTTTTCAAAAAACGGTCTTTGAAGCATTCGAATTCAAGCTGCAAGACCTTTTAAGCCTGAACCATATTTTATTTCCATACGAAGATGAACAAGGCAACACCGTCCTGATCGGCGAAACGGTGCATCACTTTCAATCGCTCCATGAGCGGATTTTACTTGGCAAACGGCTATATGCGCTGCTATTTCAAAATAACGAAACGTTAGAAAAAGCCGTTCGTTGGGCGTCGCTTCACCCACATACCGGAACGCGCAAAGATTATTGGCCCCATCTATTCAATGATGTCCGTGAAACACTACCCGGCCAGCCGTATCGCCAACGCATCAAAAATTGCCGCATCGAACCAGGGGCTCCCCGCATTTACAGCCCTCCTCTTATATACGCCTGGAAAAACGTCCAACATGAAGAAGCAGAAAGCGGTGATTGGTATACAGATCCGAAAGTAGTTGAGTATCTTGTCGAAACATCTGAACAAAGCGATGGAGAGATTGCCCATGCCTATTGTAAAACACTTGAAAAACTCGAACTGGCGACCGTCGCCAAAAACACCTTCTTCTAATGAAGGCAAGCAGAGACGCGCCTATGTGGCCTCTTGCTTGCTCGCTTCATGGATCGGAACATATTTAGATTTATATTGTACTGGGAGAGGACTGTATTTCTTTCCGCAGCGGCCGTTTCCATCCATTTTTTCGATCGATATCGTTTTTACAATCATCGGTCTTCCGATCTTTTCTTTGTTGTTTATTTTCGTGATGGAACGGCTGCACGGCTGGGGAAGGGGTCTATTCACCATATTTCTTGCCCTTCTGATGTCGTTTGGTGAACAGCAAGCCGAATCCATTGGTTTATTTGTCCATACTCTGCATTGGAAGCACGAATATTCGCTGGCAGGATATATGCTGTTTCTCGCCATCGTCTGGCGGTTTTATCGCTGGATGCGCTCTGTTTAGTGATAGAAAGCCCCCTATAGGCAATCATCAATCGGGGATGTAACGGTTTAGCCTTTATTAATCTATTGTGAGTGTTTAGGCGCATCTCACGTCGATTGATCGGGCGAAAGAGGGACCAATTAACTTACCAAAAGCGCTCGGCGGGCCGTGCTAGGCAATCTTTCGTGCTTAGCAGCATATATTACTCTAGAATCTCATTGCAACCTGTTACTCTGCCGCCAAAGGAGGAAATGACATGTTTCCGTTTCTATCGTTTTTCCCATTTCAAGAAGGAATACAAAAATGGCTGCGGCACACCCAAGCTTCCGACATTGAACAGCACGTGCAGCGCTCTATTGCCGAATCGATCGCGAACTCGATGCATATGTACGAACAAAACACCGAGATGCTCAAGCGGTTGTTCACCCCGTCCCGTTCCTCCTCTCCCCACCGTTCTCATCCCAAATTGGATATCGACGTGTTTGAAACGCACGATGATATTTATGTGAAAATCCCGCTCTCGTCTTCTTCGATGCTTGATACAATGAAAATTTTTTATACATCCAATCAATTAATCATTGAAGGCATCCCTTCTCCGGACGACCGCCACACGATCACCTTGCCGTCCCTTGTGAAAAAGCGGGGCGCTTCCACCTCATATAAAGAAGGGGTGCTGCAAATTAAAATTCCGAAGCGAGTGGATTTTCAATTTACAGAAATCGACGTCCCCAATCTAGACTGAGGACGTCGATTGTTAAATCACGCTCGTTTTTCCAGAATTCGTGTCGCTAAAATCAGAATCGTTCACCACAGCAACCGGGATGTTCAAAAACGACACATCCCCGTTATCTTCACCAAAGCCTTGGTTTTGCTTATTGGACAGCAGCAAATCAATTTGCTGCATCGGTCCGAAGCTGACGCTCGATCCCCGATCCATAACATTAATCTTAAAAGCAAGCAAATTCGTGACGGACGGACCGAAAAATACCACCCAACCACCTCTTTCTATTGAATCGGAACCGCTTGGAACGATGCCGGAGAGTCGATTAAGTCTTTATCATCGACAAAACTTCTCGTTCCGACAAACGCGCTTTCATCCCCAAAATTTTGTCCATACCCTTGCGTCTTTTTATCGGAGTTGTGCCAATCCGCAAGCAAGTTTTGTCCAATATTTACGGCAGAAGCATTTTCAAAGGAATTAATCTTTAACAAAAAAATATTAATATTTATAGAAGCGCCCGCCAAAGCTGTTCCCCCCTTTTTATCAATATATGAAAGCTCCCGTTTTTTATGAGGCCGACGAAGGAGGAATGTGACTTGGATTTCGAGAAGCTAAAGCAATGGATGGAGATCGCGCAAAAATATCAATCGGGTGCTTTTTGGAATAGCATTTTCGACCAACATTCGGCTAAAGAATGGATGAAAGAAATGGAAGTAGCCGAATGGAGCGAAACGTCAGAAAAAAAAGCGGCTCATCCGTTTCCTCCGACCGATATTTATTTGACCGATTCACATGTCGTTCTGCTCGTGGAGCTTGCTGGATTCCAAAAAGAGGAAATACAACTATCCATATCGGGAACGCAGCTTGTCATCAGAGGCGACTGCAAACTGCCGCTGACTCCGGCCGCGGCGATTCAAACGGAACGCACGTATGGAAAATTTGAACGGACGATCGAACTTCCCGAGCCGGCGGAAGGAAAGCACGTCAAAGCGCGGCTGGAAAATGGCTTGCTGATTTTAATGTACCGGCGGCCATATCGGCAAGAAGAGACGATTACCATTGAATAATGTTGCCGTCCTTTTTGGCCGATGCATCGAGCCCATCGTCATCCGATACATATAGCCCTTCGGAAAGCATCGATACACCGTCAGCGTTTTGCTCGCCAAACCCTTGGTTTCGCTTTGTCGCCACCCGTCGGCCCACTTGCATCGCTTGAGCCGTGGAAATGGAGGAGCTTCTATCCATGGCATTGACTTTAACGAACGAAAGGCGAATATTCGCACCGCGAAACATCGTTTTTCCTCCTTTGTTTGTCAAAATAAAAAAGTGTGGAGATGCCGCATGCCTATAAAAAAATTATGGAACGAAAGAGGTTCATATGACGACTTTTCAAATGAGATGGAAAAACAGCGAAAAAGATTGAACGCGCTCGAGGTTCATATGAAGCGCCTCCTCAAACTCGAGGAGCAACTTCGCTCCATGTCACATCACTCCGTGACGAATGGGGAGAAAGCTGTCTCTAGAGAACTGGACAAACACATGTCCGCAAAAGTGGAGAGCGTGTTTACATATATACAGCAGCTTGAAAGACGATTGGACGAATTGGAGAGCCGATATGCAGTAATAGCGAAAGCCGTTGAAGCATGCCAGCTTCGTTTAAACGCGCTTGGGCAACATATAGAGAAGCAAACAACGGACATGCCTTGCCCGCAGCCCCCTGTTATTTTTCAAGATATTCATATTGATAAAATGCTGCTCGATAAATATGAATTGAACAACTACTTCGCCCAGCTCGGGATTCACCAGCTGAGCGGACATCTTAACATCGGCGCGACATACGGAAAAGGCGTCATCCCGCAAGAGGTAACCGATGAGTGGCAGAAAGCGTTTGCTGAGCTCGATGAAGCGAAGAAAGAGTTGAAAAAAGAAAAAGGCGAGGAAGAATAAGCGGCCGATCTATCGTTTCTTTTTGAGCATATCCAATAAATAAAACATTTGCGCGATCAAAAAAGCAAGCAGGATGATGATGATGCTTGCAAGCGCAAAGAGAGTCGCGTCATCTCCTCCGACAAAAACAAAATTGCCAAGCAATAAAAGCAGCACGAAACTGATTCCTAGCACTAAGAAAAAAATACTGATATACCTTGACACCAACTTCTCTCCTTTTTCTGTTTGAAATTCTAAAACAAAAACGAAAGAAGCGTTCATGCCCTCTTTCGTTCCCGCTCATCAACGCTCCATGTTCGGACAGCGCTCGCGAAGCAAATCGATGAACGCATCGCGGTCTTTCGGCGAAATGAGAACGGTGTGGTACAATCCATACACGATTTCCAGCCGTTTGAGTGACAACGCTGGACTTGACAATGGGTTTGACGTTTTCCGAACAGAACGGATCGCATTAAGCGGGATGATTTTGCGAAACGGCCCGTATTTAATAATTAAGCGATCGTTGTCTAACACGTAATACGTTGTCAGCCACATCCACAGCACAAAAAGCGGAAGCGCAATCGTGCCGATGAAAACAGCGGCTTGTTCTCCGAGCTTGCTTTGCTGCGTGGCGAGCACTGCGATGCCGCTTCCCATTGCCAAAAAAAAGCGCCCCCCACACGACAATCGTGAGCCATATATCCTTTTTCGAAGGAATTTTCACCCTTGTTCCCCCTCCAGCCAAACGAGCACGGACTCCATCACTCGTTCGTACCCAATATCCCTTTGAACTACTCCCACTTTCACTTTGTTTCAAAGTGGGAGATTCCTACGAACACCGAAGCCTCCTTCGGTTCTCTTAGTAGGCGATCCCCGTCGTCCCAACGGTTCCGTTGTCTAACACGACAACAAGCGCAATCCTTCTTTTAGAATATTGATACTTGCATTCTGATCCCGATCGTGATGGGTTCCACAAGATGGACATTCCCATTCACGAAGGTTCAG
Organism: Anoxybacillus tepidamans PS2; assembly: GCF_000620165.1. Lineage (GTDB taxonomy): Bacteria > Bacillota > Bacilli > Bacillales > Anoxybacillaceae > Anoxybacteroides > Anoxybacteroides tepidamans_A. Next base: position 65 of record NZ_JHVN01000006.1, on the reverse strand, counting down.
ATGTTTCACCTCTTGGTGTTGGTAGCCACAGCACGAACAGAGTTGGGAAGAGGCAAAGGTCTTCG
>NZ_JHVN01000005.1 GCF_000620165.1 Anoxybacillus tepidamans PS2 | reverse complement strand
AAAGAAATCGATGAGTCTTATACCAGTCAGACATGTCCTGTCTGCCAAAAAAGAAGAAAAGGTTCCCAACGAATCTTTGCTTGTTCTTGCGGGTATGAAGCCCATCGGGACATTCATGGCGCCCGCAACATTTTGAGCAAGGCGCTCCATCAAGAGATGGTTCCTTGGGATGTGCCAACGACACTCACGTATCTACGGATTGCCTAGGCAAGAAGTAGTAGACGGGTGGGACCGCCCCATCGGTGACCTACCGATGTTGCTTACCGAATCGGTCGGGAAGGCTTCCGATCCTCTTATCGAGTCGAAGAAGACCGCCTTCTTCTGCGTTGAAGCTTCTTTGATCGAGTAGTAAGAAACTCCCACCTCTAAATGAAATGTAGGTGGGAGAGGTTCATCGTGCTAGAGCGCTCGAAAAATATATTGATTTATCTCAAAAAACATTGTAAATTAAAGAAAGTAATTTTGTGAGGGATAGGAGGGGAGTTTGACATGACGATTTACTTCATACCCCTTGCTGTAGTTATTTTATTTTCTATTAACCAGTTAACAAATACGCTTTGCGTTCAAAGAGAAATCCCGGAGGAAAAACAACCGTCCGTGTTTCGAACCATCAACGTACTCATTACGATTTTACTCATTTCGTCTTATTTTGAAGTTTTATTTACATAAAAAGAGCTGACAGTGACAACTGCCAGCTTTTTTGTTAACGTGTTTTAGAACCACCAAGCGCTTCCGACAATAATTAATAGAATGAACAGCACAACGACTAACGCGAATCCTCCCGCATAAGGTACGGGTGCGCCCATAACAACACCCCCTTTCGAGAAGGGTTTTTTCATTTTGAGTTACTTTATCATATGCAACTAGGGCAAATGTGTATAGGCGAGTGACCTAGAGGAAAAAATTTTTGTATCATGGGAAAATGTGTTATATTTATTGTTGTGGTTTTTGCAAAAAAATTGATAGTAGGAGTTGTGGGTTGAATGAAAAAATGGACGATTGCTGTGGCAACCGCGGCCTCTGTACTTGCTTTATCCGCTTGCAACAACGGCGGTTCGGACGTGGTTGTCGAAACAAAAGCCGGCGATATTACAAAAGATGAACTTTATAACGCCATGAAAGAGCGTGTCGGAAAAGAAGTCATCCGTGACCTTGTGTATGAAAAAGTATTGAGCAAGAAGTATAAAGTAAGCGATCAAGAAATCGACAGACAGATTGAAGATTTAAAGGACATGTATGGCACGCAATATGAACTCGCTGTTCAGCAAAATGGCGAGAAAGCCATTCGCGAGATGGTGAAACTAGATTTGCTGCGCCAAAAAGCCGCAATGGAAGATGTGAAAGTAACAGAAAAGGAAATGAAGCAATATTACGATCAATATAAGCCAAAAATACGGGCAAGCCATATTTTAGTAAAAGATGAAAAGACAGCAAAAGAGGTTAAAGCGAAACTTGATAAAGGTGAAGATTTCGCTAAATTGGCAAAGGAATATTCACAAGACCCAGGTTCGGCGCAAAACGGCGGCGATTTAGGATGGTTTGGCCCAGGCAAAATGGTGAAAGAATTTGAAAATGCTGCTTATTCGTTAAAGGTAGGGGAAATAAGCCAGCCGATTAAAACGGAATTTGGATATCATATTATTAAAGTGACAGATAAGAAGAAGAAGCCATCATATGAACAAATGAAAGATGAAATTGAGTTTGAAGTGAAAAAGAATAAACTCGATCCATCGAAAGTAGAATCGAAAGTAGCAAAGATTATTAAAGAAGCCGATGTCAACGTGAAAGATAAAGATTTTAAAGATGTGTTCGCACAATAAAAAGGTGTCCTAATGGGCACCTTTTTTACATCTATCTATTATGGCGTTTGGATTGGGAAAAACGATACATTGATTATTCTATTCCTTTTTGGATCGTCGCGGCAATCGTTTGCAGGTCTTCAAACGTATAATCGCTTGCATGCGACTTCCAGACAGCGCCAAACCCGTCTCCTTTTCCGTAGCGAGGGATGAGATGGATATGGTAATGGAACACAGTTTGTCCAGCTTGTTCGCCGTTGTTGTTCAAAAGATTAAGTCCAGCGGGAGAAAACTGTTTTTTAATAGCTTTCGCAATTCTTGGAACGACGCGAAAGACATGACTTGCGATATCTGGAGTGAGTTCAAAAACATCTGCTTTATGTATTTTTGGAATCACTAGTGTATGTCCTTTTGTCACCTGGCTAATATCGAGAAATGCGAGAACATGTTCATCTTCATATACTTTTGCAGCAGGAATGTCTCCGTTGATAATTTTACAAAAAATGCAGTCGCTCATAAGCGATGACCACCTTTCTTGCGATTTGATTTTTATTTCCATTTTATCATAAAAAGAACAGGATGTAAGCCGTGAAGGTTACATCCTGTTCATCGCGAAAAGGGGTGAGGATGCTTTAACTAAAATAGCGTTTGATGAACACCTCATTTACAAAAAGGTTTTTACTTCTTGAACATTTCATCGTTCAAGCTGATCATCCCCTTATCCGTGTAAGGATAAGAAAACCTTACCACTTCGTTCGATGATCTGCGACAAACACCTCATTTATAAGGAATTTTCCTTGCTGCAGGCGGTGTTATCTTTCGTAAACACCTCATTTCAATGCGGATGATTCACCAAACAACAATGGCTTGTTGTTGTTTAAATAGTTCCTCATCCCCTCTTCGTTATTTATCATGTCCGAAACTAACGTTCAAATACATATAATTTTTGGAAAGTGGCAAGTTTTTTGATAAAATAACGGTGACAATATGAAAGGAAGGAACAGAAAGAATGACGCTTCTCGAAGTCAGCCACTTGCATGGCGGCTATACAAACAGAAACGTGTTAGAAGATGTTTCATTTACAGTAGCGAGCAATGAAATCGTAGGGCTTATTGGCTTGAATGGGGCGGGAAAAAGTACGACAATTAAACACATTATCGGTCTCATGGAGCCGCGGAAAGGCAAAATTATGATTAATGGAAAGAGCTTTGCCGATGATCCTGATTCTTACCGCTCTCATTTTACATACATACCGGAAACCCCGATTTTATATGATGAATTAACATTAAAAGAGCATTTAGAACTAACGGCGATGGCATACGGATTAACTAAACATGAATACGAAAAGCGGCTTGAAGCTCTGCTAAAAGAATTTCGGATGGAAAAAAAGCTGTCCTGGTTTCCTGCCCACTTTTCTAAAGGGATGAAACAAAAAGTGATGATTATGTGCGCTTTTTTAGTGGAACCGGCGCTTTACATTATCGATGAGCCATTTGTTGGGCTCGATCCCCTCGGCATTCGATCGCTGCTTCAGCTTATCCAAAGCATGAAAGAAAAGGGAGCGGGGGTATTAATGTCAACACATATTTTGGCCACAGCAGAGAAATATTGCGATTCATTCGTCATACTTCATCATGGGAAAGTGAAAGCGAAAGGAACGCTAGAACAGCTGCGCCAAGAGCTTCAGCTTCCATCCGCCTCCTTAGATGAAATCTACATTGAGTTAACGAAGGAAGAGGAATATGATTGATAGCCGTTTGCTATGGAATCAGCGTTTTGTGCGCTATATAAGAGAAATGAGGCGATATTTGCGCTACATACTTAATCCGCATCTACTGTATGTGTTGCTGATCGCAGTTGGCGCAGGAGCTTTTGTGTATCAACGATGGGTTAAAGCGTTGCCGCCTTATTTCCCATATGCGATTGTGGGGGCGGTTATTTTGTCGTTGTTGTTAACATACAGCCCTGTTCGCACGTTTTTTCAGGAGCCTGATCTTGTCTTTTTATTGCCGGCTGAAAAGCAGTTAAGACCTTATATACAGCGTTCTTTTTTGTTCAGCATGGCTGTGCATGCTTATATTCTTATAGTTGCGCTGCTTGTCATTGCCCCCCTTCATCTTAAGTTTTCGACACTGCCGCTCTGGCAATTATGGGCCATGTTGCTGCTTGTGAAAACTTGGAATATGTTTATTAGTTGGAAGGAACATTATTTTGCGGAATCCGGAATTCATTATCTTGGAACTATGGCGCGCCTGCTCATAAATGGGGCGTGGGTATATTTCGTGCTGACAGCTGCCTCGCTTCTTTTTTTGCTTAGTCTGATCATCATGATGGTTGTGTTATCACTTTATTTTGTACGAGCAACAAAGCGCAAGGGAATGGCGTGGGAGCGCGTGATTCAGCAAGAAGACAGGGCCAAGCTTGCTTTTTATCGCTTGGCGAATGCTTTTACAGATGTTCCGCATTTGAAGAAGAGAGCGAAGCGTCGTAGATGGTTGGACGGATTATTGGCGTTTATCTCCCCGAAACAAGAAAATACGTTTTATTATTTGTATGTTAGAACGTTTCTAAGAGCAGGCGACTACTTTGGACTTTATGCACGCTTGACGGTCATAGCCTGCTTCTTTCTCTACATTATTCCGGCTAGCTACGGCCAAGTCATTACCGCTCTCTTTTTTCTTTATGCGACTGGCTTTCAATTGTTAGTATTGCCGCTTCATCACCGTTCAAATATTTTTATGAAAATTTATCCGCTGCCGGACGGTTTGAAAAAAAAGGCGGTGCTTCATTTATTTTTTATTCTTTTGCTCGTTCAAAATACGTTTTTTGCCTCTTTTTTAGCTGTAATTGGTGACTGGAAAGTAGGATTGTTGCTATTAGCAGCAGGTTCGCTTTTCAGTTACTTGTTAGTCTTTATGTATTTAAATCGAAGATGGAGGGAACGTTGATGAAAAAAATATATATTACGACGGGAACGAGAGAATATTTGCAAAGCTTAAAAGAAGGGTTTCCAAACGAGAAGATGCTTTTGCTTGAGGAGGAGGATGGAGCCGCATTGCTGCATGAAACGGAAGGAGAAACAGTATTTAAACAGCCTCTTCGTTATGAAGTACTCGATGCGGTCGGACAATTAGACGGTACGTTTGTTGTATGTAACAACATTCCAGTTACGGATGAGGGAAGACCTTTATTTGAATATCGTTTTAGCCAGCGGGCGCGATTGATCGAAAAAGAACCTGGTTTCGCTGCTATTCGCGTATTGCGCCCGCTTGATAATGACACATATATCATTATGACATTATGGGAAGGCAAGGAATATTTCGAGGCATGGCAGCGTTCGAAAGCATTTGAGAAAGCCCATGAGCGAAAAGAAGCAGACAAACCAACTAGCGAGCGGCCGCAAATTTTTCCGCGTCCCTCCTATATTAAAACTTATACTGTGCTGAAAGGAAACTAAAATGAATGACAAATGTCGCTACAATTTAGCGGCATTTTTTCTTTTTCGACTATTTCCGAGGAAATCGACATGTCACACCTTTTTCCTTTTTTCATATGATGTAGCACATCCATTAGGCAAATGTCTTGTTTGTTAATGGAAAATAAAAGGAAAGGGGAAAAGGTATGGGGGTTGAATTAACAGCGCTGCATTGGATTTACGTCCTGTTTGTCGTATTAATTATCGGGTTTATGATAGCGCGAAAAGATACATCGCTTGTTTGTATTGTCGGGATTTTCTTACTAGGTATTACTGCCACCCATTCGTTAAGCGCCGCGATTAGCGGGGTGTTTAATAGCTTTATTTACGCGATTACAGAGCTTTTGCCAACGATTTTAGTCATCTCCATTATAGTGGCAATGAGCAAGATATTGACTGCTACAGGAATTAATGATGTCATGGTTTCGCCATTTGTGAAGCTTATTCGTACACCGAGCTGGGCGTATTGGACGATTGGATTGCTTATGATGGTTATTTCTTGGTTTTTCTGGCCGTCACCAGCAGTTGCATTAATGGGGGCTGTGCTTTTACCAGCAGCAATTCGTGCAGGATTGCCTGCCATTGGAGCAGCGATGGCGATGAACTTATTTGGTCACGGAATCGCGTTATCAGGCGATTTTGTAATCCAAGGGGCGCCGAAACTAACAGCGGATGCAGCTGGTCTTCCTGTTTCGAAAGTGGTTAGTGCTAGTGTTCCGCTTGTACTTGTGATGGGGCTTGTCACGACTGTAACGGCGTTTATATTGCTGCGCCGCGATATGAAACGCGGCAGCTTGCATGTCACAGAGAGTGAAAACGCTGTCATAATCCAATCAAATAAAGGGCATTCTTTGTTATCGGCTAAAGCGAAAACATGGCTTGCGATCATGATCCCATTGTTATTTGTCCTTGATGTGTGGGCAATGGCGTACTTACATCTGCAAGGAGGAGATGCAACAGCACTCATAGGTGGAACAGCGATTTTCATTCTCATTATTATTTCACTTTTTGCTCATAGACAAAGCAGCTTTGAAGAAATTACAAATTATTTGATAGAAGGACTTCAATTTGGATTTAAAATATTCGGAGCTGTTATTCCAATTGCCGCATTTTTTTATCTTGGAGACGCAGGATTTTTAAAAATTATCGGCGAACATTTGCCGAAAATGTCAAATGGGATTGTGAACGATCTCGGAGTGGCATTAGCGCATCTTGTTCCTCTAAACAAAAAAATTGGGGCAGTCACATTAACAGTTGTTGGTGCTATTACAGGATTGGACGGTTCAGGCTTTTCAGGGATTTCTTTAGCTGGATCCATTGCTCATTTATTTGCAGCAGCAATCGGTACAGGAGCAGCTACACTTACAGCGTTAGGACAAATTGCAGCGATATGGGTAGGAGGAGGGACGCTTGTTCCGTGGGCTTTAATTCCGGCCGCTGCAATTTGCGGTGTCGATCCATTTGAATTAGCGCGACGCAATTTAATTCCTGTTGCAGTGGGGCTTGTTGTTACGACAGTTGTCGCAATGGTTCTCATGTGATGAGCCTAATAAAAACACGCTAAAATTTTGGAGGCCACCTCAATATTAGTGAGGCGGCTTTTTGTGTATCATGATATAATGAGAAAAAGTGGTAGAAGGGGGAGAACGGATTGATATCGGCTTTATACGAACGTTTAGAAAGTTATTATGATGAAATGGTGACGATTCGCCGTCACTTGCATCAACATCCAGAGTTGTCGTTTCAAGAATATAAGACGGCAAAATACATAGCTGATTACTATAGAACGTTAGGTGTGCCTGTGCGGGAGCAGGTGGGCGGAAACGGTGTAGTGGCAAAAATTGTTGGCGCGAAACCAGGTAAAACTGTTGCGTTGCGAGCGGACTTTGATGCGCTGCCGATTCAAGATGAAAAAGATGTTCCGTATAAATCGACTGTTCCCGGAGTCATGCATGCGTGCGGACATGACGGTCATACGGCGACATTGCTTGTATTGGCGAAAGCGCTTTATGAATTGAAAGAACAGCTTTCCGGAACCGTTGTCCTCATTCATCAACATGCGGAAGAATATGCTCCGGGCGGGGCGATTTCGATGATTCAAGATGGCTGCTTAGAGGGAGTCGATGCCATTTTCGGCACCCATTTATGGGCTACAGAGCCAACGGGAAAAATTCAATATCGTACAGGACCGATCATGGCAGCAGCCGACCGATTTGAAATTACGATTCAAGGATCAGGAGGCCATGGTGCGCAGCCCCATAAAACAAAAGATGCGATCGTCATTGCAGCGCAGTTGGTGCTTGCGCTGCAGCAAATCGTAAGTCGCCGCGTGAATCCGCTCGAACCAGCCGTTGTCTCGGTCGGCTCTTTTATCGCCGATAATGCGTTTAACGTCATTGCAGACACTGCTAAACTCGTCGGAACCGTTCGCACGCTCAATGAAGCGGTGCGCGACAGCATTGAGCAGGAAATTGAACAAATCACAAAAGGAATTTGCTTAGCAGCCGGTTGCTCGTATGAATACGCTTATACAAGAGGGTATCCTCCAGTGGTGAACCATGAAGAAGAAACAAAATTTATTGTTGAAATGGCGAAACAACTTCCGGAAGTGACGGTCATCGAAGAAACGGAGCCACATATGGGTGGCGAAGATTTCGCGTATTACTTGCAGCATGTGAGAGGAGCCTTTTTCTTTACAGGTGCTAAGGCAGAGAGCGTCGAAGCCCCGTTTCCGCATCATCATCCTAAGTTTGATTTTGATGAGAAGGCGATGCTTATTGCTGCTAAAATGCTCGGTACTGCTGCGATCAGCTATTTGAATAAATAAATCGTCAATTTTTTGACAGTTTCGCACGTTCGCTATACATTAAAATAAGAAACTTGTATAGTTTTAATTGTACACAGCTTGGCTTGTGGCCAAGTTTTCTTATGTCAAGAGAAACGTTGATAAAGGCGACAAAGAAAGGCGGATGAAGATGACGAAGCAACCATTTAACGATACATTTTTGCGCGCTTGTCTCGGTGAAAAAACGGAATATGTTCCGGTATGGTATATGAGGCAGGCCGGTCGTTCTCAACCGGAATATCGGGCCCTTAAAGAAAAATATTCATTGTTTGAAATTACGCATCAACCGGAATTGTGCGCTTACGTAACACGTTTGCCAGTAGAACAGTACAATGTTGATGCGGCCATTCTTTATAAAGATATTATGTCACCGCTTCCATCGATCGGGGTGGAAGTCGATATTAAAGCAGGAATCGGACCGGTCATCTCTAATCCAATTCGTTCGCTTCAGGACGTTGAAAAATTAGGAGAAATCCATCCGGAAGAAGATGTACCATATGTACTAGAAACGATTCGCCTGCTCACAACGGAGCAGTTGAGTGTTCCGTTAATCGGGTTTGCCGGAGCGCCATTTACATTGGCGAGTTACATGATTGAAGGCGGGCCGTCGAAAAATTACAATAAAACAAAAGCGTTTATGTATGCCGAACCGAAAGCATGGTTCGCTCTAATGGACAAGCTCGCTGATATGACGATTCGCTACGTGAAGGCGCAAATTCATGCGGGGGCAAAAGCGATTCAAATTTTTGACTCGTGGGTCGGCGCGGTGAATGTTGAGGATTATCGCTATTTTATTAAACCGACGATGGAACGAATTTTCTCAGCGCTGCGCGAAGAAAACGTGCCGCTCATTATGTTCGGTGTTGGGGCTAGCCACTTGGCAAAAGAATGGAATGACTTGCCGCTTGATGTGGTCGGGCTTGACTGGCGTTTGCCGATTAGAGAAGCGAGGGCTAACGGCATTACAAAGGCGGTGCAAGGGAACCTCGATCCGGCTGTACTGCTTGCGCCGTGGGAGGTCATTGAAGAAAGGGTCAAGCGAATTTTGGACGAGGGGATGGAGCAGCCAGGCTATGTGTTTAATTTAGGACACGGCATTTTCCCAGATATCCAACCAGAAACATTAAAGCGCTTGACGGCATTTATTCATGAATACACATCGCGTAAATAAAATTGAGGTGTTGCACATGGCAAAAAAGAAAATGGGGCTTCTTGTGATGGCTTACGGCACTCCATATAAGGAAGATGATATTGAGCGCTATTATACACATATCCGGCATGGAAGAAAACCGTCTCCTGAGATGCTGCAAGATTTAAAAGAGCGTTACGAGGCGATTGGAGGCATTTCTCCGCTGGCAAAAATCACGAAGGAGCAGGCCGAAGCTTTAGAACGACGGTTAAATGAAATACAAGATGAAGTGGAATTCCGCGCGTACCTAGGACTTAAGCATATCGAACCGTTTGTGGAGGATGCGGTACAACAAATGCATGCCGACGGACTTGAGGAAGCGGTGAGCATCGTTTTGGCTCCACACTTTTCCACATTTAGCATTCAATCATACAATGCGCGCGCGAAAGCGGAAGCTGAAAAGTTGGGCGGTCCAACTATTCATACGATTGACAGCTGGTATCAAGAGCCGAAGTTTATCGATTATTGGGTTGAAAAAGTAAAGGCGGTATATAGCCAAATGAGCGAGGAAGAGCAGGAAAAAGCAGTGTTAGTTGTATCAGCACACAGTTTGCCAGAAAAAATTATTGCTGCCGGCGACCCATATCCAAAACAACTGCAAGAAACAGCCGATATGATTGCCGAACGTGCTGGCATTACACAATATGCTGTCGGCTGGCAAAGCGCAGGAAACACGCCGGAACCTTGGCTCGGACCAGATGTTCAAGATTTGACAAGACAGCTGCACGAGGAAAATGGATATACATCGTTTGTGTATATTCCGGTTGGATTCGTAGCGGAACATTTAGAAGTGCTCTACGACAATGACATTGAATGTAAAAACGTCACAGACGAAATCGGTGCCAACTATTACCGGCCAGACATGCCAAATGCCGACCCTTCATTTATCGATGCGCTAGCAACAGTTGTTTTAAAACGGGTAAAACTTATATAAAGAAGGCGATGAAACGGTGAGCGACAAAAAGAAAACAGTTGTTGTGATCGGAGGCGGAATTACAGGAATGGCAGCTGCTTACTATTTGCAAAAAGCAATTAGAGAGCAGCAATTGCCAATTGAATGCAAATTGATTGAAGCGACCCATCGCTTAGGTGGAAAAGTACAAACAGTGATTCGGGATGGATTTGTCATTGAAAGGGGACCGGACTCTTTTTTAGCGCGAAAACAAAGTGCTTTTCGCCTCGTGCGCGAAGTAGGTCTGCAAGATCAAATTGTGCATAACGCCACTGGAAAATCGTATATACTCGTCAACGGAAAGTTGTATCCAATTCCTGGTGGATCGGTGATGGGAATCCCTACAAAAATACGCCCATTTGTGATGACAGGGCTATTTTCGCCAATCGGAAAGCTGCGGGCGGCTTTTGATTTTATTTTACCACCGACAAAAGTAGAGGGAGATTTATCGTTAGGACAATTTTTTCGCCGAAGACTCGGGGATGAAGTAGTGGAAAACTTAATTGAGCCGCTTTTGTCCGGGATTTATGCTGGAGATATCGATCAATTAAGCTTGATGGCGACGTTCCCTCAGTTTTTTCATGTCGAGCAGAAACACGGTAGTCTTGTGCTAGGAACGAAGCGCACAACACCGAAACAGGAGAACCAGAAGCATAAAAAAGGAATTTTTCAAACGTTAACGACAGGGCTGCAATCATTGGTTGATGAAGTAGAAAAAAGGTTAGAACCCGGCAGCGTGCTCAAAGGAATTCGCGTTGACAAAATTGAAAGGCATCATACCAATTATCGACTAATTTTAAGTAGCGGCGATGTTTGGGAGGCTGATAGCATTGTCATCGCTACACCACACCAAACAGTGCCGGGAATGCTTCCTGATTATTCGTTTTTTGAACCATTTAAAGCCATTCCGTCCACTTCGGTGGCGACGGTTGCGCTTGCTTTTCCGGAGAATGCGATTGAGCAGGATATCGATGGCACAGGGTTTGTCGTATCGCGACGCAGTGATTACACCATTACTGCCTGTACGTGGACGCACAAAAAATGGCCGCATACTGCGCCGAAGGGAAAGGCGCTTTTGCGCTGCTACGTAGGACGTCCGGGAGACGAGGCGATTGTAGAGCAATCAGATGATGAAATTGTGAATGTTGCTATGGATGATTTAAATAAGATTATGCGTATTAACGGCCGTCCCGAATTCGCTATTGTTTCCCGTTGGAAAGAAGCGATGCCGCAGTATATCGTCGGACATAAAGAGCGGCTGGAAGCAATTAAATCAAAAATGGCTAAACAGCTCCCTGGCGTATTTTTAGCGGGAAGTTCTTACGAAGGATTAGGATTGCCTGACTGTATTGACCAAGGAGAAGAAGCGGTCAAAAAAGTGCTTGGTTATTTGCAAGTGAATAAACAAACAGCAATAGAGGTTAACTAATAGCAAGTTAACCTCTTTACTTTTTGTTGTCGCCATGATAAGATGTCAATACCGAATGACCAAATAGTCCATTTAGTCAGATTGAGGGATGAAGAACATGTCAGTAAATCGAAAACAGCAAATTATTGAGGCCGCTACAAAATCTTTTTCATTGTTCGGCTATAAAGCAACAACGATCGATCAAGTAGCGAAGCTTGCGAATGTTGGAAAAGGAACGATTTACACATTTTTTAAGAGCAAAGAAGAATTATTAGATGAGATTATCTCTTCCGTCATTGTAGAAATTAAAACAGCAGCGGAGCAAGTGATGAGTGATGACCAGTCCTTTTTTGAAAATGTTCATCGCGCTTTGTATCGTATTTTAGAGTTCCGCAAACAGCATCAGTTAACGATTAAATTGCTGCAAGAGGTCCGCGATATCGGCACTCCTGCTGTTCAAGAAGTCATGGGCAAGTTGGATCGAGCGATTCTCGCGTATATTCGAGATAAAATTGAAAAAGCGATGGAAAAAGGGGAGATTCGCCATTGCGACGCAGAGATTACTGCTTTTTTGATGTTAAAAATGTATATTGCTCTTGTGTTTGAGTGGGAAAAAAGCCATGCTCCGCTTTCTAAAGAGCAAATTGCTGAGCTATTTGAGCTGTACTTTTTTAAAGGATTGTCAAAATGATGGTCCTTCTTCTTTTTTGAAAGATGTGACTAAATGAACAAAATGGTCAATTGTACAAGGAGGGGGAGCGATGAAAGGAATTTCTCTATGGCTTCAAGAGTTAAAAACAATAGTAAGCAATCGGAAAATGCTCGTTCCGATTATTGCTGTTTTATTTATTCCTTTACTGTATAGCGGAGTGTTTTTGTGGGCTTTTTGGAATCCTTATGGTCATTTAGACCAACTGCCTGTAGCCGTTGTTAATAATGATCACGGAACAGTTTTCAATGGGGAAAAATTGAGGATCGGCAATGACTTGATGAAAAAATTAAAGGAAAAGAGGACATTCGCATGGCATTTTGTTTCTGAGAAGGAGGCAGTAAAAGGGCTAAAGCAGCGTAAATATTATATGGTTGTTAAAATTCCTGAAAACTTTTCTGAAAATGCCGCCACGATTCAGAATGAACACCCGAAACGGATGGATCTCATTTATATGCCGGATGAAGGGAGCAATTTTTTATCAGCGCAAATTGGCAGCAAAGCGGTTGAGAAAATAAAAGAAGAAATTGCTACAACGGTGACAGCTGCCTATGCGGAAGCAATGTTTGATAGCGTGAAAAAAATGGCTAAAGGTCTTCAAGATGCGAGTTCTGGAGCGACACGATTGCATGAAGGCATCTCATCGGCAAAAGACGGAGCAATGCAATTGCAAGAAGGCCTCCATTCAGCACAAAGTGGAGGCATCCAACTTCAAAACGGCACGAAGGCGGCGGGAAACGGAGCAGCGGAAATATATAAAAATTTAAGTTTACTAGCTGAAAAATCAGCTTCTTTTGAAGATGCCTTGAAATCAGCAAGCGAAGGAGCAGGGCGATTGAACGAAGGCCTTCAGCAATTTAATGACGGATTGGGGCGTCTTGCGCAAGGCCAATCACAGTTGTTAGATGGCGCGAAAAAAGCGAGAGACGGCACGGAACAGCTATCTGATGGATTAAAACGATCGGTTGTTGGGATGAAGCAAATGCAGGAAAAAGCGCCGCAATTAACGGCTGGTGCCTTGCAGTTGAAAAACGGAGCGAACAACCTTTCCGTTTCTTTGGAACAATGGAAGCAAGGAGCAGAAAGTACAAAAGCAGGGGCGGTTCAAGTGAGCGATGGATTGCAGCAAGTGCTATCCCAGCTTGATGCGATGATTGCCCAAACGACTGACGCGAATGACAAGGCCGCTTTGCAGGCGCTAAAAAATAATTTGCTGCCGTTGGCTGAAGGAAGCAAGCAAGTGGCTGGAGGAGTAGCGCAACTGTCGAGCGGGGCAAGCGCGTTAAAAACAGGAGCAGACCAACTTGCCCTAGGCTCATCGCAGCTTTATGACGGAGAGCAGGCTCTAAGCGGTGGATTTAGGCAGCTTTTAGCGGGCCAAGAGCGTCTTGCCTCAGGCGCGGATGCGCTTTTGGCGGGCCAGGAACAACTCGTTCAAGGATTGACGACTTTTGGAGAAAAGGTATCTGAAGCGAAGCAAGGGGCCACCGAGCTTGCAGAGGGAAGCGGCCAACTGGCGACAGGGTTGCATCAACTTGCGGACGGTTCAGCACGCATGCATACGGGAGCCAATCAGCTTGCTTTGGGATCAGGAGCATTGGTTCATGGCATGAGTGAACTAAACAACGGAACGTCAAAGCTTTTAAATGGAATCAATCGACTTTCTGACGGCTCTAATCAGTTGACAGCAGGTATGCAGCAATTAACTAGCGGCTCGAAGGAGTTGGCGGAAAAATTGACTGACGGCGCGAAGCAAGCAGGAGATGTGAAAGCCAACGATGAGATTTACCGCATGTTTGCCGAACCGGTAAAAATAAAAAATGAACAGATTCATCATGTGCCCAACTATGGAACGGGAATGACTCCTTATCTGTTGTCGTTAGGGCTATTTGTGGGCACGCTTCTTTCAACGATTGTTTTTCCGCTGCGTGAATCGGTCGATGTTCCGCGCTCGGGGTTCAGCTGGTTCATTAGTAAGTTTGGCATTTTGTTGATCATTGGAACAATACAAGCGTTATTAGCGGATGCGGTGTTGCTCTTTGGATTAGGAATCGATGTGCAGAGCGTAGCCAAATTTATAGCGTTTAGCATCATTACGAGCATCACGTTTATGTCGCTCATTCAATTTCTTGTCACGTCATTGGGAGATCCTGGGCGGTTTATCGGCATTATCATATTGATTTTGCAACTAACATCGAGCGCCGGAACGTTTCCGATTGAATTAGTTCCAAAAGTGTTGCAACATATCACGCCTTGCTTGCCGATGACGTACTCAATAAGGGGATTCAGAGCGGTGATTTCAACCGGAGATTTCAGATTTATGTGGGAAAACGCGTTCACTCTTATCGGGTATAGCGCTGTTTCAGTTATGTGTACCATTTTATATTTCAGTGTTCTGTATAAGAAACAGTTTTATAAAGTTGAACAAAATGCAACAAAAGCCCCTCAGGTATAGCCGCCTGCATGGGGCTTTTTTCAAAAAATTTTTGAGATTACTAGTTGAATGTTCCTATAAAGTTCATTATAATTCAAATATGAAAACGATTTCACTTACACGCGAAAAGCTGCGTCTCGGCAGGCAAGGAGGTAAGCAACGATGTCAACGATTGAAGATGTAGCCAAGTTGGCAGGGCTTTCGCGGACAACAGTGTCAAGGGTCATCAATAACCATCCTTATGTGTCCGAAGATAAGCGAAAACTCGTCATCGAAGCAATGAATCAGCTTGGATATGTTCCGAATTCTTCGGCACGAAGCTTGCGCAGTCAAAAAACAGATGTTATTGCACTATTTGTTCCTAGAATTATGAATCCGTTTTTTAGCCAACTAGTCGAATCGATGGAAATGGCTGCTGCTGAAAAAGGCTACCAACTTATCATTTGCCAAACAAGGTATTCACCGGAAAAAGAATTGAACTACATGAACTTATTGAAAACGAAGCAGGTGGATGGCGTCATTCTTGCATCAATTCAAAATGAATGGAAAGTGCTTGAGCCGTTTTTAGACTATGGGCCGATTGTGCTATGCAATGAATTCGATGAACAGGCCAATGTTCCATCGGTCATGCTTGATCAAGCGCAAGGAGGGTACATAGCAACGAAGCATTTGCTAGAACAGGGCCATCGTCGCATTGCATACTGTCAAGGCGGCACGCGAAGCAATGTAGCTAGCCATCGGGAGATCGGATTCCGTCGAGCGCTTCTGGAATACGGGATCGAGTTTGAAGAGCGGTATGCTTTTCGAGATGCGTTTTCGAGCGAAGATGGCAGGCGAGTGTTTCATCAAATGATGAAGCTGTCCGCTCCACCGACTGCTGTATTTACCGGCAGCGACGAAGTGGCGGCTGGCATTGTTTCGGAAGCAATCAAATGTGGATACAGCGTTCCCGAACAGCTTGCGGTAGTAGGTTTTGACAATCAAGCGATTACTGAGTTAATGGAACCGACAATCACAACCGTCCATCAGCCGGTTGAAAAAATGGCGCACAAGGCACTCGAAGTAATGGTTGAAAAAATTCGTTCGCGAAAATACCGTCGGCGTGAAGTATATGAGTTTCCAATCGAACTGATCGTTAGAGAGTCGACGGTGTCAAACAGGCTTGCTAAATAGCAGCTTTCGTGGGTGTGAAATCGATTTCTTGCATCGTTCAATTAAATAACGGGGGGTACATGTATGAAAAAGGCGGTAAAAGTATCTTCTGCAATGCTAGCGCTTACTCTTGGATTAGCAGCATGCTCCAACAGTGAAACAACGAACGAAGGGGCGAAAGACAAAGATAAAAAAGATGCGCAAAAAGGCAAATCAAGCGAAGTAGTGAAAATCGTATATGCCCGTGGTCAAGATGCCACAAAAGCAACGGAAAAAATTATTGAAGCGTTTGAACAGTCCCATCCAAACATCAAAGTAGAATTCCGCGAAATGCCTTCGGATTCAGGAAAGCAGCACGATGCATATGTGACGATGTTAAATGCCCAATCATCTGAAATCGATGTCATGGATCTTGACGTCGTTTGGCCGGCGGAATTTGCACAAGCAGGCTATACATTACCTCTTGACCGTTTTATTGAGAATGATGGAGTAGATCTCAGCAAATATAACCAAGGGGCATTGGCAGCTGGTAACTTTAACGGAAAGCAATGGGCAATGCCAAAATTCATCGATGCTGGGATGCTATTCTATCGAACAGATATTGTTCCGAAAGATAAAGTGCCAAAAACATGGGATGAATTATTGGCGGCAGCAAAACAGTATAAAGGAAAAGGCGGCACAAAATTTGGCTATTTAATGCAAGCAAAACAATATGAAGGCTTAGTATGTAACGCGGTAGAATTTATCGCTTCCTATGGCGGACAAATTGTTGATAAAAACAATAACGTTGTTGTCAACAGCCCAGAAACGATTAAAGGCTTGAAAAAGATGGTTGAAATCGCTAAATCTGATGTGGTGCCAAGCAATATTACAACATTCACTGAGCCTGAATCTCATACAGCGTTCATTGAAGGGCAATCTCCGTTTATTCGCAACTGGCCTTATCAATATGCATTAGCGAACGATAAAGAACAGTCAAAAATTGTTGGCAAAGTTGGCGTAGCGCCGCTTCCAGCAGGCGATAAAGGTTCAGCAGCGACATTAGGCGGCTGGATGACAGCGATCAATAAATATTCAAAACATCCAAAAGAAGCATGGGAATTCGTGAAATTTATGACAGGGCCAGAAGGGCAAAAAATTTCAGCCATTTATGGCGGCTTAGCGCCAACGCTTCCTGAATTGTTCAAAGATTCGGATGTTTTAAAAGCAAATCCGTTCTTTGGTGAACAAGGATTTGTAGACGCGCTTAATGCGGCAGTGCCACGTCCGGTAGTTCCGAACTACCCAGAGGTATCAGAAATCATCCAAATCAATGTATCAAAAGCTCTTGCAGGAGAGCTAACGGTTGAACAAGCGGTTGCGAACATGGAAAAAGAGATTAAGGCTGCATTGAACAAATAATGTTGACTTAACGATTTAGTTAGCCTCTAGGTCGCTGTTTTGCCAGCACCGGAGGCTAATTATCCTTTATGCATAGGGGGAAAGCTGCATGAGGAACGAAAAACGCGCAGAGCGCATATTGGGGTATACGCTCGTTGCTCCGGCATTGCTGCTCATTTTGGCTGTCGCGATTTGGCCTGTTATTCAATCATTTTATTACAGTCTCTTTGACTATCGGTTAAACGACCCGACCAAATCCTCAATTCACTTAAATTACAGCCTCGATTTAGAAGGATATTTACAAAACTATCCATTTTTGAAAAGCTCGTTAATGAAAGAACAGGCAACAGCCGATGAGAGCGTCAAAGAAACATTGGCTGCTGTAGAAAAGAAACTGCAAAAAATGGATCAAACGATTCGTTCGGATAAAGAAGTGGCGAAACGTTATGATCAAGTTGACGAAGCGCTCAACAATTTTGAATCTCCAAGCGACAGCATTAAAATTGTAGAACTTGATGAAAAGGCAGCCCAACAATTCAATAACACCGTTCGCGATATCGTTCAAACCCTTACTCGTATGAAAGAAGAAGGAGAGTTAACGCAAGCCGATAAAATTGTTGGACTTGCCAAAGGGTTAAAAGGAGTCGTTATTGAACCGAACTTTATAGGTTTAAAGCATTATAAAGATAGTTTAAGTGACCCGCGTCTATGGAAAGCGCTATGGAACACCACGTCATTTACAGTGATTTCTGTTGCGATAGAGCTCGTTTTAGGTCTGGGCATTGCACTTTTAATTAATAAAGCATTTTTCGGGCGCGGGCTTGTGCGGGCCACGATTCTCATTCCTTGGGCGATTCCGACGGCTGTATCAGCATTAATGTGGAAGTTTTTATATGACGGCCAGAACGGAATTGTCGCTAAATATTTTGCGGATTTGGGCCTTATTGATAGAATGGGAGATTTATTGACGAACGAAACGGGTGCCATGTTTTCAGTTATTTTCGCTGATGTATGGAAAACAACGCCTTATATGGCGCTGTTGCTATTGGCAGGATTACAAACCATTCCGAGTTCTTTGTACGAAGCAGCTTCTATTGACGGGGCAACGAAATGGCAACAGTTCATCAAAATTACGTTGCCGCTGTTAAAATCGAGCATTTTAGTGGCCTTATTGTTCCGTACACTTGATGCGTTCCGCGTCTTTGACTTAATTTACGTGCTCACAGGCGGTGGTCCGGCGAACTCAACGGAAACGATATCAATTTTGGCCTATAAAGTCATGTTCTCACAGACGAATTTTGGAGGCGGTTCGGCGCTTGCGGTGATCGTCTTTATCTGCGTTGCTATTATTTCGATGATTTATATTAAATTGCTAGGTGCGGATTTGCTCTCTGATAAAAAATAGCGAAGGGGTGAGAGTATGCAGAAAAAAGCTGGCCCGCTGTTTTATTTATTTTTAGCTGCTTTCGTATTTTTTGTCATGTTTCCGTTTTTATGGATTTTGTTAAGCTCGATTAAACCGCTTACTGAGTTGTTCGGGGACAGTGCATTTAACTGGTTCGCAAGCCACCCTACATTCAAATCGTACGTGTCGGTATTTTTGAATTATCCGTTTTTGCGATATTTGTGGAACAGTACTGTTGTCGCAACGGTTACGACGGTTTACACAGTGTTTGTGGCAGCATTTGCCGCGTATGCCATTGCCCGCCTTGAATTTAAAGGGAAGGCGGTTATTCTCGGGCTCGTTTTAGCGGTGTCGATGTTTCCGCAAATTGCGACCATTTCTCCAATCTACATGTTTGTGAAAAAGTTTGGCTTAACCAATAGCTACTTAGGATTAATTATTCCGTATACGACATTTGCGTTACCGCTATCCATTTGGCTTTTGGTGACGTTTTTCCGCAAAATTCCGTTCGACTTAGAAGAGGCGGCGAAAATGGACGGGGCAACGCCGATGCAAACATACTTTAAAGTCATTTTACCGTTGGCGGTACCAGGCGTGTTTACAACGTCGATTCTCGTTTTTATTGCTGCTTGGAACGAATTTTTATTTGCGCTGACGATCAATACCGCTGAAAAATATAAAACCGTCCCTGTCGGCATTGCCATGTTCCAAGGGCAGTATACGATTCCATGGGGCGAAATTTCTGCGGCGACGGTGATTGTGACCATTCCGCTTGTCATTATGGTCTTATTGTTCCAAAGACGAATTGTTTCCGGTTTAACGTCTGGTTCGGTCAAAGAATAGAAAAATGGATGGCGATAAAAAGGATGCTCTGTAAAAAGAGCATCCTTTTTTGTTAACGATGATGGACGACGCCTAAACAGTCGCTGCATTTATTTCCATAACATTCATGCTGCTCTTCGATTTCTTTCCCGCATTCGGCGCATTTTTTCGGCGGGAGGTTTTTAAAAAATTCAACAACGCTCATTAACATGGTGATCGCCTCCGTTCATTTGTTAATTGTATTGTATTATAACAGTATTTAATTAGTCAATAACTGTTTTAAAACAAAATTCAGCAATGATGCAAAATATTGGAGAATTATGTATGATGAAGAAAAGAATATAGAGTAGAGGTGAATAGTAATGAAGGTGACAGTTATTGGATATTGGGGCGGATTCCCGGCGGCGAATGAAGCGACATCTGGCTATTTGTTTGAACATGAAGGATTTCGGCTGCTTGTCGATTGCGGCAGCGGTGTGCTGTCGAAACTGCAAAACTATGTGACAGTAGAAGAGCTGGATGCGGTTGTCGTGTCGCACTATCATCATGATCATGTTGCGGACATCGGCCCGCTGCAGTACGCCCGGCTCATTAAAACGAATCTCGGAGCGGCGTTGCCGGAACTGCCGATTTACGGACATTCATTTGACAGCGATGGCTTTACACGGCTTGCCTATAAAGGGCTCACTAAAGCGATCGCCTATGACCCAGATAAAACGCTTGAAGTTGGTCCGTTTACGATTTCATTTATGAAAACAGCTCATCCGGTCATTTGTTACGCGATGCGTATTACAGCGGGCGGAAAGTCGGTGGTGTATACAGCAGATTCCAGCTATTTGCCGGAGTTTGCGCCGTTTTCTCAAGGGGCTGACTTGCTTATTTGCGAGTGCAACTTTTATGCGGGGCAAAACGCGGCACAAGCGGGACATATGACGAGCGAAGAAGCGGCGACGATTGCGTGCGATGCCAATGTCAGCGAGCTTTGGCTTACGCATTTGCCGCATTTTGGCGACCATTCGCAGCTCATCAGCGAGGCCAAAGCCGTATTCAATGGAGCGGTAAAGCTTGCAAAAACGGGGCTTGTGTGGGGCGAATAACGGACAAGGCGAGCAACATTATTGCTCGTCTTTTACTGTGTAGGAGGAGGGGAAGATGGTAAATAAATTAAGTTGTCATTTGTTTTTCTGTATATTTTTGAACAAAAAAGTACGTCTATGTCAAAATGAAAATGACGGCAAAGTGAATAATAAGTAGTAGCTCATAGTTACCAATGCTCATTATTTGTTGAGCACACTTTTGCTGGTTGAATTGCTAGGAAAGGCCTAACCTTTTCCCTTGCTCTTCCAATTTTTTTTAAATATAATATATTTAGAATTTTTTTAATTATTAAATGAATGATGATTCATTCATGGATTCGATAGGGGGAGGGAGTTTGATGAATTTATCTTCGCGGTTGGCAGAAATAGCCGAGCAGCTGCCGGAAAAGCTAGCGTATGTATATGAAGGGGAGCGTGTTACATACGGCGAACTGGATGCAGCGGTTACGAAATTTGCAAGCGGTTTGTGTCACATGGGGATTGGAAAAGGGGATCATGTTGCGTTACTGCTCGGAAATTCGCCGTACTTCGTCATCGGTTTGTATGGCGCGCTGCGGGCGGGTGCGACAGTGATACCGATCAACCCGATTTATACGCCGGATGAAATCGGCTATATTTTGAACAACGGAGATGTCAAGGCGGTCATCGGGTTCGATTTGCTTGTTCCGCTATTTATAAAGATGGAGGCGCATCTGCCGAAAATCGAGCATATCATTGTTTGTGAAACGCCGCAAGGAAAAGCGCAAGGAATTTCGCTTGCGAGCCCCAAAATGAAATCGTTTACAGAGATGTTGGCATCAGGAGATGTTCATTTCGAGGCTCCTGCGCTTCGCGAAGATGATACAGCCGTTATTTTATATACGTCAGGAACAACCGGCAAGCCGAAAGGAGCGATGTTAACGCATAAGAACCTTTACAGCAACGCGCAGGATATCGCCAATTATTTAAAGATTAACGACAGCGATCGCGTCATTGCGACGCTGCCGATGTTCCACGTCTTTTGTTTGACGGTTGCTTTGAACGCCCCTCTTATGAACGGAGGAACGGTGCTCATTATTCCAAAATTCAGTCCGGCGAAAATTTTTGAGATTGCTAGAGAAGAAAAAGCGACGATTTTTGCTGGCGTGCCGACGATGTACAACTTCTTGTATCAGCACGAAGAAGGGAAAGCGGAAGATTTCGCGACGCTGCGCCTTTGCATTTCCGGCGGGGCCTCCATGCCGGTAGCGCTTTTGAAAAACTTTGAACAAAAATTTAAGGTGATTGTATCGGAAGGGTACGGGTTATCGGAAGCCTCCCCGGTCACGTGCTTTAATCCGCTTGACCGTCCGCGCAAACCAGGATCGATCGGCCGAAGCATTTTAAATGTAGAAAATAAAGTAGTGAACGAATTCGGTGAGGAAGTGCCGGTCGGAGAAGTCGGAGAGTTGATTGTACGCGGTCCAAACGTCATGAAAGGGTATTATAAAATGCCGGAGGAAACGGCGCATACGATCCGCAATGGCTGGCTGTATACAGGAGATTTGGCGAAAATGGATGAAGAAGGGTATTTTTATATTGTGGACCGGAAAAAAGATATGATTATTGTCGGCGGCTATAACGTATATCCGCGCGAAGTAGAAGAAGTGCTTTACGGCCATCCGGATGTCATGGAAGCAGCGGTGATCGGCGTACCGGATCCGAGTTTCGGTGAAGCGGTGAAATGTTTCGTCGTTTCGAAAAATCCGGATTTAACCGAGGAAGCGCTCATTGAATATTGCCGCCAACATTTAGCGAAGTATAAAGTTCCGAGTTTCATTGAGTTTTTAGAAGAACTGCCAAAAAACACGACCGGAAAAATTTTAAGAAGGGCGTTGAAAGAACAATTAGCATCCAACTAAGCATAAAAAGCGCTGAATGATTCGGTATTTTTGTATGAATATCTTTTTCCTTCTGTAAAGTTCATTTCGGTTCCCGCAAACAGAGCAACAGTTTTTTTATCTCTATTAAAGCAATTCTTCTCAAGCGAATGACTTACATAGCCTGAGTCTATGTCTCTAAGGGCTCAGGCTATTTTATTTTTCCTAGAGATGTTAGGGGTCATGTACAGGAATGAGTTGTCGTGTATATCTTTTCAACTGTTTAGAAAGGAAAGACGGGTCGTTCTGAAAAAATAAATGCCTCTTTCTGTCCATCTATTAGAATTAAGAGAAATGATGAATATGGTATAATTATATTTATTCAAAGAATAGAGTAAATTTTATAAAAGGGGAGGGGAAGAAAAAGATGGAAACGGTTTTAACAGCGAAAAAATCGTCATCGTTTCGGCAAGGGGCGCAGGCAGGAGTAAGCATTGCGATTGGATATATGCCGATCGCACTAGCATTCGGTTTTCTTGCGAAAACAACAGGGCTCTCACTATGGGAGGCTGTGTTGATGAGCGTCATCGTATTTGCCGGTGCGTCGCAATATATTGCCTTGAATTTGCTGTCGCTCGGCACTGGGGCGTTTGAAATTGTGTTGACAACGTTTATTTTAAATATTCGTCATTTTCTTATGTCTGCATCATTAAATGAAAAAGCAGAACTCGATGCATTATGGAAAAAGGCGCTGTATGCATTTGGCATTACGGATGAAACGTTTTCTGTGGCGGCGACGAAAGAGGGAACGGTGAACGCATCCTATATGTTCGGACTTATTGCATTGTCGTACGGAAGCTGGGTGGTGAACTCAGGCATTGGATATCTGGTGGGATCAAAGGTTCCGGAAAATTTGAAAGAAAGTATGTCAGTAGCGTTGTATGCCATGTTTGTCGGGCTGCTCGTTCCATCCCTAAAGAAGCAGCGGAAAGTAATTTGGCTTGCCGGATTGGCGGCGATTTTCAACTCGATTTCGCTTCTAGTATTCCATGTGCCAAAAGGATGGGCGATTGTTATTGCTACGCTGTTAGCATCTGTCGCTGTTCAATATTTTTCAAGGGAAAGTGAGGAGAACGGGGATGCGCAGTGAGATTGTTTGGATGATTGTTGCAATGGGGCTCGTTACATATATTCCGCGCATGCTTCCGCTCGCTGTTTTTCATCGCGTGAAGCTTCCGCCGTTTTTTCAAGGGGTATTAAAAAACGTTCCGTACGCGACGCTAGGAGCGCTCATTGTGCCGGGAATTTTTCTTATTCATGAAGATCGCCTGTTTGGCGTTCTTGGATTTGTGAGCGCTTTTATCGCGGCATGGCTCGGGGCGAATGTCATTGTTGTTGTGCTTGCTTCGGTTCTCGTGTTGAGTTTGTATGCAATGATATAAGCAGAAACCACCGTACTTAACGACGGTGGTTTTTCATTTGATTTCGTCCATAATTGCTTTGTATACGGTTTGAACATTAAAATTTTTGCTCCCCATGCCGAATTGTTCGATTAAGCGGTTGTTTTTATCGAGCAAGTATGTATTGGTTGTATGAATAATCATGCCGTTTCCGGGATCGCGATATTGAAAGTTAAAGGCATCGGCTACTTTTTTTGTGTCTTTTTCATTTCCGCGAAGCAATACCCATCCTGCATCGTCCGGATGGATGCCAAATGTTTTGGCGTACGCCTGCAGTTTTTCGCGTGTGTCGCGCGTCGGATCGATCGTGATTGTTATAAATTCAACTTTGTTTCCGAACACCCCGTTTACTTCAAGTTTTTTTCGCAATTTCGTCATTTCAAATGTTGTATTTGGGCAAATATCGGGACAATTCGTATAAATAAACTCGAGAAGACGCACTTTCGGTTTCATTTGGCTAAAATGATATGGCTCGCCCCAAGCGGTTTCCAATGTAATATTGCGAGGAAGTGCCATTTGCCATTGGCGATATACGGAAAAATAAAGAATACCCGCACCGACGCAAATGACAAATAGGCTAGCAAATATCCAGTATACTTTTTTCAAATGCTTCACCCCCATTTTCATCATACATGAAAAAAGGACAAAAAACGAATAATGATTGTGAATTTTATCTGACGTTCTAACTTAAAGAAAAACGACTACACTAGTATAGTACGAGCGTGCATAAAAGAGGGGGGTTTTATGAAAAAGATCATTCGTTGGAGTGTCATCATTTACGCGTTATATTGCATCGGTATCGCCTTTTATTTATTTGTGCTTGCTCATTCGTCCATTCCTTCTGCATGGAAGGGAACAAGCGCGGATCCGGCAACGTTTCTGACGCCGCGAGAGTTGCTTTTAAGTGAACATTATTCACAACTAAAGAACTTTTTATATTTTATTTCGCTACCATATGAATGGATTGTTTATTTGATCATTTTGTTCAAGGGAATATCTAAAAAGATGGAACTATGGGCGACTCGCGCAACAAGATGGTGGATCGTGCAGGCAGCCGTTTACGTGTTTTGGCTATCCCTTATTGTTTCTGTTGCAACGCTGCCCCTCGATTTTATCGGCTATCGCATTTCGCGGGCATACGGCATTAGCACACAACCATTTTTGAACTGGTTGCGGGATGAAACAACAGATTTTTTAGTGAATACAGTATTGCTGATCTTCATTATAATTGTGCTATATTGGCTTATTCGCCGTTTCGAAAAGCGTTGGTGGTTATATGCTTGGATCGTTTCAATACCGTTTACCATTTTTTTGATGTTCATCCAGCCGGTTGTGATCGATCCGTTATATAACAGTTTTTATCCTCTTAAGGATAAGGTGCTTGAGGAAAAAATTTTAGCGATGGCACAACGAGCGCATATTCCTGCCGATCATGTGTTTGAAGTAAACATGTCCGAAAAAACGAATGCGTTGAATGCTTACGTCACAGGCATTGGTTCTCATGCGCGCATCGTGTTATGGGACACGACGTTAAAACGTTTGAAAGAGCAGGAAGTGTTATTTATTATGGCGCACGAAATGGGACATTACGTTATGAAGCACGTGTATTGGGGAGTAGCTGGCTATATCGTTCTTATTCTGTTTGGATTGTTTGTGACGAACCGTTTGATGCGATGGTCGATAGGAAAATGGAGGGGGCATTTTCAAATTAAAAGCATCGGCGAACTTGCTTCATTGCCGCTATTGTTGCTGACAATTTCGCTGCTTCAGTTTGCTGCAAGTCCTTTTGTTAATGCGGTATCGCGGTACGAAGAGCACGCTGCTGACAAGTATGCGATTGAATTGACGCAAAATACAGACGCAGGAATTTCTACATTTCAAAAACTGGCGCAAGCAGGACTTAGTGAAGTGTATCCACCGGCTCTTGTGAAATGGTTCCGCTATACCCACCCAACGATTTTTGAAAGAATCTTGTTTTTAAGGAGTGTAAAATCGAAAGATGACAAATAGCAGAAAGGGGACTTTCTGCTTATTTTTTTTAAATTTAAAAAAATAGTTTGATTTTTATCAATACTGTTATATAATAACAACAGAAATAAAAATATTTGTATTATAACAAGAAAGGCGGGGGAATATGGAAACGCAAACATCTGGTCTTCATGTGAAGGGGCGCATGAAGGCGGAATACGAAACGATTTTAACCACTGATGCGCTCCAATTTGTTGAAAAATTAGAGCGCCACTTTGGGGACCGAAGAAAGCAACTGCTCGAACGAAGAAGAGAACGCCAACGTGAATTGGACTCGGGAAAACTGCCAGACTTTTTAGAAGAAACAGCACATATCCGCAACAGCGATTGGACGGTCGCTCCACTTCCTCTAGATTTGCAGGATCGCCGCGTTGAAATTACCGGTCCAGTCGATCGGAAAATGATCATCAATGCCCTCAATTCCGGAGCGAAAGTATTTATGGCCGATTTTGAGGACGCGAACTCCCCAACTTGGGAAAACTGCATTGAAGGGCAAATTAATTTGCGCGATGCAGTTAACCGAACGATCACCTATGAATCTCCTGAAGGAAAAAAATATAGATTGAAAGAAAAACCAGCTGTGCTGAAAGTTCGTCCGCGCGGCTGGCATTTAGAAGAAAAGCACGTAACGCTTGACGGAAAGCCGATTTCTGCAAGTTTGTTTGATTTTGGACTTTATTTTTACCACAACGCTAAAACGTTAATTGCCAACGGTTCGGGCCCGTACTTTTATTTGCCGAAAATGGAAAGCCATTTAGAAGCCCGGCTTTGGAATGACGTGTTTGTTTTCGCGCAAAATGAACTGGGCATTCCGCAGGGAACGATTAAGGCGACGGTTCTTATTGAAACGATTTTGGCAACGTTTGAAGCCGATGAAATTTTATATGAGCTTCGCGAACATTCCGCAGGCCTCAATTGCGGGCGTTGGGATTATATTTTCAGCTATTTGAAGCGCCTTCGCAATCAGGAGAGAGTCATTCTCCCTGACCGAGCGCTTGTTACGATGACGGTGCCGTTTATGAGAGCTTATTCTTTGTATGTAATTCAAACATGCCACCGCCGCAATGTTCACGCGATGGGGGGAATGGCGGCACAAATTCCGGTCAAGGACAATCCTGAGCTAAACGAGCAGGCGTTCCAAAAAGTTCGGGCTGACAAGGAGCGCGAGGTGCGTGACGGCCATGATGGAACATGGGTGGCCCACCCGGCGCTTGTTCCGGTTGCAATGGAAGTGTTTGATCGAGAAATGCCGACCCCAAATCAAATTCATCAGAAGCGTGAAGATGTCTATGTAACAGCGAAAGATTTGCTTGAAGTGCCAACAGGACCAATCACAGAAGAAGGGGTACGGACAAATATTAATGTTGGCATTCAATATATTGAATCGTGGCTGCGCGGCCGCGGGGCAGCACCGATTCATCACTTAATGGAAGATGCTGCCACCGCTGAGATTTCACGTGCGCAACTTTGGCAGTGGATTCGCCATCCAAAAGGTGTCTTAGATGATGGACGAAAAGTGACAGAAGAGTTATTCCAGCAGCT
Organism: Anoxybacillus tepidamans PS2; assembly: GCF_000620165.1. Lineage (GTDB taxonomy): Bacteria > Bacillota > Bacilli > Bacillales > Anoxybacillaceae > Anoxybacteroides > Anoxybacteroides tepidamans_A. Next base: position 163,845 of record NZ_JHVN01000005.1, on the reverse strand, counting down.
GAAAAAGGAAGAACTTGAAAAGATTAAGGAAGAAGTAGGGGAGGAAGCGTTTCAAAACGGGCGTTTTCGAGAAGCGGTGCAATTATTTGAAAAGCTCGTGTTAGATGATGAATTTACTGAGTTTTTAACCATTCCGGGATACGAACTTTTATAAAAATAGAGGGGGAGAGGAAAATGGTACGTGATGAAAGAGTAAGACAATTAGAGGAAAGCTGGAAAATGGATGAGCGCTGGAAAGGAGTGGTGCGTCCTTACTCAGCAGAAGATGTCATGAAATTGCGCGGTTCGATTGATATTGAATATACGCTTGCTCGCCGGGGGGCAGAAAAGCTTTGGCATCTGTTAAATACGGAAGATTACGTTCATGCCCTTGGCGCTTTAACCGGGAATCAAGCGATTCAACAAGTAAAAGCAGGGCTAAAAGCCATTTACTTAAGCGGCTGGCAAGTAGCAGCTGACGCCAATCTTGCGGGACAAATGTACCCGGATCAAAGCTTATATCCGGCAAACAGCGTGCCGCATGTTGTCAAACGGATTAACCAAGCGCTGCAACGCGCCGACCAAATTCAGCATTTAGAGGATAGCGGCGACATTGATTATTTTGTGCCGATTGTCGCGGATGCGGAGGCTGGATTCGGCGGCCAGCTGAACGTGTTTGAGTTGATGAAAGCGATGATTGAAGCGGGAGCAGCAGCGGTTCACTTTGAAGATCAATTGTCTTCCGAGAAAAAGTGCGGTCATTTAGGCGGAAAAGTATTGCTGCCAACGCAAACAGCGGTGCGCAACCTCATTGCCGCGCGTCTTGCCGCTGACGTGATGGGGGTCCCTACCGTCCTTATTGCCCGTACTGATGCCAATGCGGCCGATTTAATTACGAGCGATATCGATCCGCGCGATCAAGAGTTTATTACGGGTGAGCGTACACCAGAAGGATTTTATCGCACAAAAGCGGGGCTTGATCAGGCAATTGCCCGCGGTTTAGCTTATGCGCCATACGCGGATTTAATTTGGTGTGAAACGAGCGAACCAAACCTAGAAGAAGCGCGCCGTTTCGCCGAGGCGATTCATGAGAAATTCCCTGGCAAACTTCTTGCTTACAATTGCTCGCCGTCTTTCAACTGGAAGAAAAAATTGGACGATGAAACAATCGCCAATTTCCAAAAAGAGCTCGGCAAAATGGGATATAAATTCCAGTTTGTCACATTGGCAGGATTCCATGCGCTCAACTACAGCATGTTTGAGTTAGCCCGCGGATACAAAGAACGAGGTATGGCTGCATACTCGGAATTGCAGCAAGCGGAGTTTGCCGCAGAAAAGTACGGGTATACAGCAACAAGACATCAGCGTGAAGTCGGCACCGGATATTTTGATGAAGTTGCACAAGTGATTTCCGGCGGCCAATCGTCCACTGTGGCGCTTAAAGGGTCAACGGAAGAAGAGCAATTTACAACAGCTTAACGTAACTATGAACGTTCCTTCATTGATAATATAAGGAAAGCTGTTTGTGAAAAATCGACGAATAAAGCGACTTGAAACAAATTTTTCAATGGCTGTAAAGTTTAGTGTGACGTTCAAAGGGGAACATGGGGGATTATATAGATTTAATAGAAGGCTCACAACATGTGTGAGCCTTTTTTGCATGTTTTGGAAAAAATAAACCATGATAAAAAGAGGAGGTGTCGCATAATGAAGAAAAAAGAAAGAGAACTGCCGCTTGATTCGGTTTTAAATCCAGAAATAAGAATGAGCACTGATTTTCATTTCCGTCAGGCTTTTTTGGATGAGGATGCGTATGCCGGCGATTCGCTAGGGGAGCATACAGCGATCGAACAAGCGAACGAATATTTAGCGGATGAAGAACTGCAGCAAATCTTTCATAACTCTTGAGCGATTTTTAGAAATCGCTCTTTATTTTTTTGAAAATATAGAAAAAAATAACTTTTAATGGTATGATGTAAATGTACAAATAATTCTGAATAATACGAGGGGTGGATGAATGATGAAAGTGAATGAATTTATTGTTCTCGATGATTTTATTGTAAGCCGTTATACGATGGCTATCTTGCCTCATCATTTTGATGATCACCGCTACTCGAAAGTAATTGAAGAAGACGGTGAGTACATCGTCAAGCTCAAACCGATTGATATTATCGCTCGTAGCTGCCATTACTATGGCTCAAGTTTAAAAGGGAGAAAGGAAGGAACAAAAGAAATTATAGGCATTACCCATAAACCCCCGATTGCTGTTGAGCCACTCAACGAAATTTATGTATTTCCAACGACATCCCCGAATGATGCAAGATGCGTATGGATTTCTCATATGCATGTGCTAAAATACGAGCCTTCTCGTGGAGACAGAACGAACGTGTATTTTACAAACGAGAAAAGCATTTGCCTCGAAATTTCCTATCATTCATTCGTCAATCAGCTCTATCGCACTGCACAGCTAAGAACGAAATTATCCGAACGAATGGAAGCGCGAGAGCGGAAAATGAAATACTTTTTTCGAATGGATAAAACAAAAGACTGGTTATCATGAGTTTTTAAAAGTTGCTAAACTTCTCTCTATTTATATTCCCCTCACAACCGTGTAAAATAAAAGTGACAGCAACAATGTGAATGGGGAGTATTCATGGACTTTGAAACGTTAAAAGAATCGCTTACTTTAAAACATGTATTAGAACTATTAGAACATTACCGATCTTTCGGAATGTTGCCCGGCGTTATTGTAACGTTATTAGAATCTTTTTTTCCGATTCTCCCGATGTTTGTGCTTGTAATGGCTAACGCGGCTGCTTTTGGATTTTGGCAAGGGATGATGATTTCATGGATCGGCGCTTGCCTTGGATCAATCTTAGTTTTTTTGCTTGCAAGGAAAGTCGGACAAAAGCAATTTTTTAAATTTTTAAGCCGCTATCAAAAAGTGAATCAGCTTGTCAATTGGGTAGAGCGCCATGGCTTTGGTCCGCTATTTTTACTATTCTGTTTTCCGTTTACTCCGTCAGCTATTATTAATGTTGTTGCGGGGTTGTCAAGAATTAGCAGACAGCAGTTTATTCTGGCGGTTTTATTTGGAAAAATGGTCATGATTTTTGTTATTAGTTTTATCGGGTATGATCTTGAGGCATTAGCTAAACAGCCGCTTCGTACAGTAATTGTAGTCGTCATCATTTTTCTTTTGTGGTATGCGGGAAAGAAAGTAGAGGCGAGGTTTTCGTTAACTGAAAAGGCAAGTAAAGAAGATTCTTAAACCGGGTGGGCAATGATTATGAACAAACGACCAATTTATAGGAGAAAATCTGTTATATGGGGAATCGGGTTGTCTCTCGTTTTTCTTGTTCGTTTCTTGTTCTTTACCAACTATGTGGTTGAAGGCGAGTCGATGATGCCGACGCTTCAGGAGGGAAATTTACTCATTGTTAATAAATTAGGAAGCATCCAACGATTTGATATTGTGGTGTTTCATGCGAATGCGCATGAGGACTATGTAAAGCGCGTCATTGGCTTGCCCGGAGATCAGATCGTGTATAAAAACGATGTATTATATGTTAACGGAAAACCGATGGAAGAGCCGTATTTAAAGCCATATAAGCGCAAGTTGGTGGATGGAAAATTGACCGGCGATTTTACGCTTGAGGAAGTAACCGGAGAAAAAACGGTTCCTAAAGGCTGTGTGTTTGTGTTGGGAGATAACCGTTTAAGCAGTTGGGACAGCCGGCATTTTGGATGTATTAAAATGAGCCAAATTGTAGGGAAAGTCAATGTCCGTTATTGGCCGTTTAACGAAATTGGGACACGTTTTTAGAAAAAGGTATTCATCGAAAGAACAATGAATACCTTTTCTTTTTTTGAAAAATTAGGTAATGGATGGCTCACTCTTTAAAGCAAACGAACACACGTGCTAAAATAAAGAGAACGATGGGAAATAAAGGTGATGAATCTATGTCGCTTCGTTTTATTATTGGAAGATCAGGAACTGGAAAAACGGCAAAATGTTTAGATGAAATCCGTGAAAAATTAAAGGGGGAGCCTTTTGGTTCACCAATCATTTATATTGTACCGGAGCAAATGACATTTCAGTCGGAGTATTCACTTATTCGCACGCCAGGACTTGAAGGAATGATCCGCGCTCAAGTGTTCAGCTTTACAAGGCTTGCGTGGCGCGTATTGCAGGAGACAGGGGGCATGAGCCGCTACCATTTAAATCAGACGGGTGTGCGTATGCTTTTGCGGAAAATTGTTGATAAACACAAGGGAGAACTCGTATTGTTTGGGAGTGCGGCCGAAAAAAACGGATTCATTGAACAGTTAGAAGAAATGCTGATTGAATGCAAACGTTATTGTGTTACACCAGAACAGCTTCAACAAACGGAAGCACAATTACGCCATCGCGCGAGTGCGGCAGAGAAGGTGTTGGCTGATAAACTAAAAGATTTGCAGCTTATTTATAAAGAATTTGAATATGAACTGATCCAACAATATGTTGATTCGGAAGATTATTTGCGGCTTCTTGCGGAAAAAATTCCGCATTCAACCTATATTAAGGATGCAGAAATTTACCTCGATGGGTTTCACCATTTTACACCGCAAGAATATATGGTGATTGAGCAGCTGTTGTGTTTTGCCAAGAGAGTGACGGTGGCTCTAACGGTGGACGAGCCTTATAATGAGCATGTGCCTCACGACCTTCATTTATTCCGCATGACAGGAAAAACTTATCATGATCTTCGAAATATGGCACTTTTAAATAATGTGCCGCTCGAGGGCGTGGAGATGCTGCAAGAAAATGTGCGCCATCGTCATCAAGCGTTTCGCCATTTAGAGGCGTATTACGATGTGCGTCCAGCTGTTCCTTTTACCGAACGTGTTGATTCTATTCAATTATGCCAAGCAGCGAACCGCCGGACGGAAGTAGAAGGAATTGCGCGGGAGATTATCCGGCTTGTGCGCGATGAGGGATACCGTTATCGTGATGTGGCTCTGTTAATTCGCAATTCTGATGATTATCGAGACATCGTCAAAACGGTGTTTGCTGACTATAGTATTCCATATTTTATTGATGAGAAAGAATCAATGGGCAACCATCCGTTTATCGAGTTTGTTCGCGCAAGCCTTGATGTCATCAATAGTAATTGGCGATATGAGGCTGTTTTCCGCGCAGTGAAAACTGATTTCTTTTTTCCGCTTGATGGTGATGTTCAAATAATGCGCGAGGAAATGGATCAACTTGAAAACTATGTGCTCGCACAAGGAATTTATGGGGCCAAATGGACCGAGAGATGGACATACCAGCGTTACCGTGGTCTTGAAGATATAGGTACACCACAAACAGATGAAGAAAGGGAATACGAGGAAAAGCTCAACAGGTGGCGAGAAATGGTGGCAGCACCGCTTTTGGGGCTGCAAAAGCGGCTGAAAAAAGCCAAGACGGGAAGAGACATGTGCGAGGCACTTTACTTATATTTTGAACAATTGCACGTGCCTAAAAAACTCGAGAAGCTTCGTGATGAGGCGGAAGAAAAGGGACAATTACTCATGGCCCGCCATCATGAGCAAGTATGGAATGCTGTAATTGATTTACTAGACCAATATGTTGAAATACTAGGAGACGAGGCGCTGCCGCTTACATTGTTTGCAAAAATTATTGAAACAGGTCTGGATAGCCTGCAATTTTCGCTAGTGCCGCCGGCGATTGATCAAGTGCTTATCGCCCACTTCGATCGCTCTCGCCTATCAGATATTAAATGTGTATTTATCGTTGGTGCTAACGACGGGATTATCCCAGCGAAAAAGAATGACGGCGGCATGTTATCCGAAAAAGATCGCGAGCTACTTTATCATTTTTCGGTACGCGTTGCGCCGACAAGCAAAGAGCAGCTGCTTGATGAGCCGTTTGCCATATATTTGGCGCTTGTAAGCCCAGCAGAGCGGCTATATATTACATACCCGCTCGCTGACGGAGAAGGAAAATCGCTATTGCCATCCATATTACTGAAGAGAATAAAAGAGCTGTTTCCGGCTATACAAGAAAAACAATGGGGAGGCGAACCGCTTCATTCCTCGCTGCACGACCAGCTCGCTTTTATTGCGAATCATGCGGCAACGCTTGGGGCTCTTGCGGTTCAACTGCAAGCGTGGAAACGGCAATATCCTATTGAGCCGGTTTGGTGGGATGTATACAACATCTACACGGAGAATGATGAATGGAAAGAGCGGGCGAGAAAAGTTCTTAGTGCGCTTTTCTATGAAAATCGAACAAAAAAACTTGAAAAGGAGATTAGTAAGAAGCTGTATGGACGCAAACTGCAAGCGAGCGTGTCGCGCATCGAGCAGTTCAATCGCTGTCCGTTTGCCCATTTTGCTTCATATGGCCTCCGTTTAAAGGAACGCAATGTTTTTCGGCTTCAGGCGCCTGATGTTGGCCAGTTGTTTCATTATGCGTTAAAAATGATTACCGAGCGTGTTCGTGCGGAGCAGTTGGATTGGGCTCGGCTTTCAAAACAGCAATGTGAGAAGCTGTCATATGATGCGGTCGAGCAAATCGCACCGTACATACAACAAGAGATTTTGCTGAGCTCGCACCGTTATCACTATGTGAAGCGGAAGCTGCACCATATTATGGCACGAACGACAACCGTATTGAGCGAGCAAGCGAAAATGAGCGGATTTGCTCCCTTAGAAGTAGAATTACAATTTGGCGGTAATGGCCCGCTTCCGCCGCTAAAATTCCAGCTTGCTGATGGCACGATCCTTGAATTAATCGGACGGATTGACCGCATCGACCAAGCCAAAAGTTCAAAAGGCGTTTTATTGCGCATTATCGACTATAAATCAAGCAATAAAAAACTAGATTTTACGGAAATCTATTACGGATTAACGCTGCAAATGCTTGCCTATTTAGATATCGTCATCGAATACGCTGAACAGCTGGTCGGAACGAAGGCATTGCCGGCGGGGGTGTTATATTTCCATATTCATAATCCAATTATTAAAAGTAAAAATGCGTTGTTAGAAGAAGCAGATGCGGAGCGGAAAATTTTCGAAAGCTTTAAAATGAACGGCTGGCTTCTTAATGATTACGAAGCTATCAAATTAATGGATCAAACACTCGATGCCGGGAAAGGCTCTGCGATTGTTCCTGTCAAAATCAATAAAGACGGCTCGATTGCGAAAAATTCTGGGGTTTTATCGGAACGAGATTTTGAGCGGTTGCGTCAACATGTTCGCGCAGTGTTTCAACAAGTTGGAACACAAATCGTTCAAGGAATCACTGATATTGCACCATATAAAAGGAAAAATGAAACGGCTTGTCAATATTGCGAATTTAAAGCGTTTTGTCAGCTTGACGATTCACTTCAACAAGACCGTTACCGAGTGTTAAAAAATAAACATATTGAGCAATTGGATGAAAACGGAGGGGAAGAATGATGAAAAAAGTTCTCCCGCCCAAACCTCAAGGGGAACTTTGGACGGATGAGCAGTGGAGCGCGATCGCGGTAGATGGAGCGCATACGCTCGTGGCAGCGGCCGCCGGTTCCGGAAAAACGACAGTCCTTGTCGAGCGAATCATTCAAAAAATACTTAACGAGCAACATCCCGTTGATATCGACCAGCTGCTTGTTGTGACGTTCACGAATGCGGCCGCGGCGGAAATGCGGCACCGAATCGGTGAGCGAATTGAAAAAGCAATCGCCGAAAAGCCGCATTCGCTTCATTTGCGTCGGCAGATGAGCTTATTGCCAAAGGCATCGATTTCAACCATCCACTCGTTTTGTTTAGATGTCATTCGCAAGTATTATTATTTAATTGATCTGGATCCAGTATTCCGGATTGCTGATGAAACAGAAATCGAGTTGCTGAAAGAAGAAGTCATTGAGGAACTGTTTGAAGAGCAGTATGGAAAAGAAGAAAATGAAATGTTTTTGAGCGTCGTGGATCGCTATACAAGCGATCGGACAGATATCGGCTTGCAGACAGTCGTTTTGCGTTTGTACGAATTTTCCCGCTCTCATCCGTATCCTGCCGAGTGGCTTAATAAACTTGTAGCGATGTATGAGATCGCCGACGATACAGCTATAGACGAGCTTCCGTTTGCATGCTATTTGTTCAAATATATCGATTTTCAACTGCAAGCAGCCAAACACATGATACAGCGGGCGCTCGACTTGACACAGCATCCGAACGGCCCTAGTTATCTCCGTGAAACGCTTGAAAGCGATATGATGAAAATAGAAGAGTTGGAGAAAGCAAGAAACGATTCGTGGCAAGGGCTTTACGATGCGCTTCAGTCGCTTGCGTGGGTGACCGCAAAAAGAAAGCCAAAGCATGAGGAATGCGACGAGGAACTCATTGAAGAAGTAAAAAATTTGCGGGAAAAGGCTAAAGAGCGAATCAAAGGTCTCAAAGAAGAATTGTTTGCGTTTAAGCCAGAAACGTGGCTTCGCCATTTACGAGAGATGAAGCCGGTAGTTGAAACGATTGTAAATCTTGTTCTCGAGCTGTCCGATCGTTTGCAAAAAAAGAAGGCGGAGAAAGGAATTGTCGATTTTGCTGATTTAGAACATTATTGCCTGCAAATTTTGCTCCATCCTTCATCGACGATTGATCAGCCGCTTCCCTCTGATGCTGCGCTTGATTACCGTTCACAATTTGTCGAAGTGTTGATCGATGAGTATCAGGATGTGAATATGGTGCAGGAAACGATTTTACGGCTTGTCATCGACGATGATGAGGCGGTAGGCAATTTATTTATGGTAGGCGACGTGAAACAATCGATTTATCGGTTCCGTCTGGCTGAACCGTTTCTCTTTTTAGGGAAATACCAGCGTTTTTCAGCTAATGGAGAAAATAGCGGAATGCGCATTGATTTAGCACAAAATTTCCGGAGCCGTCCTGAAATTTTAGACGGTACGAATTTTATTTTTAGACAAATTATGGGGGAAGCCGTCGGAGAGATTCAATATGACGATAAGGCGGAACTGAAGTTTGGAGCGACTTACTATCCGGAAAAGGTACAACCTGTTGAATGTATTTTTATTGATAAAGCTGACAGCACGGCGGCAAGTGAAGTGGAAGCGACAGAGGAAGAAATGGAGCAGCAGGAACTAGAAAACGCCCAGCTCGAGGCGCGATGGATGGCGCAAAAAATCAGACAGCTGATCGATGAACCATTTTACGTATATGATCGCCAATTAAAAGCACAGCGGCGCATTATGTACCGCGATATCGTCATTTTGCTGCGCTCTATGCCATGGGCACCGCAAATTATGGAGGAGTTTCGCAAACAAGGGATTCCCGTTTATGCAGAACTTTCTTCTGGGTACTTTGCGGCTACAGAAGTTTCGATTATGCTCTCGGTGCTTAAGGTGATCGATAATCCATTTCAAGACATTCCATTTGCTTCTGTACTTCGTTCTCCAATTGTCGGTCTCAACGAAAATGAGCTCTCTCTTTTACGGCTTGAAAAGCCAAAAGGAACGTTTTATGAAGCGTTTTTGGCGTTTTTACAGAAACAGCCGTCGTCCGACACGGAGCAATTGTTGCATGATAAGGCAGCCGCATTTGCGGAAAAGTTGCAGGCATGGCGTACAGCGGCACGACAAAGCTCGTTGGCGCAATTAATTTGGCAAATATACCGCGACACGCACTTTTACGATTTTGTCGGCGGACTGCCGGGCGGCAAACAGCGCCAAGCGAATTTGCATGCGCTGTATGAAAAGGCGCGTCAATTTGAAAATACATCGTTCCGCGGCATTTTCCGCTTCTTGCGCTTCATCGAACGGATGCAAGAGAGAGATGATGATTTTGGAGCAGCGCGTTCTCTCAGCGAGCAAGAGGATGTCGTTCGGCTGATGACGATTCATAAAAGTAAGGGGCTCGAATTTCCTGTTGTCTTCGTAGCAGGGCTAGCCAAAAGCTTCAATACGCAAGATTTGCGACAAAATTATTTAATGGATAAAGAGCTCGGTTTTGCTGCTCATTTTGTTCATCCACGCTTACGTGTCAGCTATCCGACGCTTGCGCAGCTTGCTGTTAAGAGAAAGCTTGAACTAGAGCTGCTAGCGGAAGAAATGCGGGTTTTATACGTGGCTTTAACGCGCGCCAAAGAAAAATTGTATTTAGTTGGAACGGTTAAAAAGCTAGAAAACGAGAAAAAGAAGTGGCAATCTGCGTGTGCTCATTGCGACTGGCTGTTGCCTGATTACGTACGCGCCTCCGCGCGGTGCTATTTAGACTGGATTGGCTATTCGCTTGTTCGCCATGCAGATAATTCGACTTTACGAAACGGCGCTGCTATAGAAAGTGAAATTTCCGCTCACCCGGCGAAATGGGCTGTTCACGTTGTTCCTGCTTCAGAAATCAGCAGGCGTCAAGACGAATTCGAACAAGTAGCGGAACAAATGAATGAACAGTTACGCATGATGGAACGCGTTTCGATTCAAAGCGGCTTGTATGACGAAGTGGCACGCCGAATGAGTTGGAAATATCCGTATGAACTTTCCACTATTTCACGCGCAAAGCAAACGGTGTCCGAACTAAAGCGGCAGCGGGAAACATTCGGTGCTCATGCTGATCAAGCGTTTTTGCGCCCGCTCCGTACACAAATCATTGAACGGCCTCGCTTTATACAAACGAAGAGGTTAAGTGCTGCCGAAAAAGGAACAGTGATGCATCTTGTGATGCAGCATGTTGATTTAACCGAGGATGTGACAGAAGAGAGGCTTCGAGAGCAAATCAGCAAAATGGTTCGCGGTGAATGGTTGACGGAGGAGCAGGCTAGGGAAGTCGATATTGCTAGTATTGTGTCGTTTTTCCAAACCGACATCGGCGAGCGTTTGCGTAAAGCAGCGCGTGTAGAACGAGAGGTACCGTTCAGCTTGGCGCTTTCCTCGCATGAAACATATGCGCAATGGAGCGGTGAAGAAGAAGTCATTCTCGTTCAAGGTGTATTCGATTGCGTATTTGAGGATGAGCAAGGATTCGTCTTGATTGATTTTAAAACAGACCATGTGAGTTGGATGAATGATGTACAGGCGGTTATGAATGAGCGCTATCGAGTACAGATGGAGCTATATCGCCGTGCTATCGAGCAAATTTGGAAAAAGCGTGTTGATGAATGTTATATCTATGTTTTTGATTGTGCGCAATTGTTTCCGATGTAGGAGGGAGAAATTTGCGAATTTTGCACACAGCTGATTGGCATTTAGGGAAAACGCTAGAAGGGCGAAGCCGGCTGCGCGAACAGGAGCAATTTATCGATGAAATGGTAGCGATCGTAGAGGAAGAGAACATTGACGTAGTGTTGATGGCGGGGGATGCTTTTGATTCTGTCAATCCGCCAGCCGCGGCAGAACAATTGTTTTATGAGGGCATAGCTAGACTGTCAAATGACGGGCAGCGGCCAGTTGTTGTCATTGCTGGAAACCACGATCATCCTGACCGCTTGGCTGCTGCATCCATGCTGGCTGTTCGCCATTCGATTACATTGCTCGGTTTTCCAACAAACCAAGTTCAAGAGATTTATGTTCCGTCGTGCGAAGAAACGCTGATGCTCGGCGCACTTCCGTATCCATCCGAATCGAGGCTTTTGCAGTTGCTTGCATCTGAAAACGATGAAAAGCAGTTGCGGAAAGGCTATGACGAAAAAGTAGGCGAAATTTTTGCGGCGATGAATGCAAGTTTTCGCCATGATACGGTCAACATTGCGATGAGCCATTTATATGTGGCTGGGGGAGCGACATCGGATTCAGAGCGGCCGATTGAAGTCGGCGGAGCATATACCGTTTCTGCCGAGCGTTTTCCATCGCGCGCCCAATATGTGGCTCTTGGGCATTTGCACCGCCCGCAAAATGTCAAGCGGGCGAGCATGCCTGCACGCTACTCTGGCTCACCGCTAGCCTACAGTTTTTCTGAAGCAGGCTACACTAAATCGGTCACGATTATCGATGTTCATCCTGGAAAAGAGGCCAATGCCTTAGAAATTCCACTATCAAGCGGCAGGCCTCTTGTCAGGTGGAAGGCAACAGAGGGGATTGCGCAAGTATATCGTTGGCTCGAGGAAGGCAAGGATCGCAACGCTTGGATTGATTTAGAAATAACTGTGGAGCATTCATTGACCCTCGAGGAAATCCATCGTTTGCGGAAGCTGTATGACGGATTCATATATATTCGACCGAAATTTTTGACTAAAGAAGAGGTAGTGCAGGAAATGCGCGAACATGTTCCCATTGAAATACTGTTTCAACGCTTTTATGAGAAGCAAACAGGAGGGGCGAAACCGACGGATGAACTGGTTCGGCTGTTTCTAGAGTTGCTTGTTGATGAAGATGGGGACGGTGATGAACAATGAAGCCGATTCGTTTAACAATTGCGGGATTACATAGCTTTCGAGAAAAGCAGACGATTGAGTTTGAGAAGTTGTGCGATGGCGGTCTTTTTGGCATTTTTGGACCGACGGGAAGCGGCAAATCATCTATTTTAGATGCAATGACGCTAGCGCTTTATGGAAATGTAGAGCGGGCCGCGAACAATACGCACGGAATTATGAATCATGCCGAAAAGGAATTGGCTGTTTCGTTTACGTTTGAACTGGTAAATGCTAACGGGAGAAAACGATATACGGTTGAGCGAAGTTTTAAACGAAGCGACGAACTTCGTGTAAAAACAGCAATAAGCCGTCTTATTGAGGATGGAGAGGAACGGGTTGTGTTGGCTGACAAGACAAGAGATGTCGATGAGCAAATAAAGCGTCTTCTCGGATTGGAAATGAAAGATTTCACCCGGGCCGTCGTGTTGCCACAAGGGAAATTTGCCGAATTTTTATCGTTAAAAGGAGTAGAACGGCGGCAGATGCTGCAGCGGCTTTTTAACCTTGAGCAGTACGGCGATTGTTTAAATAAAAAATTAAAAGCGAAGCTGGCAAAAACAACGGCAAGATTAGAAGCGATCCGCGCTGAGCAGGCGGGACTCGGGGATGCATCTAAAGAAACGCTTGATGAACACAAGCGGCAATTAGCGATGCTTGAATCGGAACTCAAACAGCAAAAGCTGCGATTTTCGCAAATAAGCGAGCGCTACGAACGGTACAAACAGCTTTGGCAGTGGAAAAAAGAAAAAGAATATGTCAAGCAGCAATTAGAACTGTGCCGTCAAGAAGAAGAAGTGGTTGCTCAGCTTGAACGCAAACAAAAAAAAGCAGAGGAGGCGGAACGGTTATTTCCATACCTCCAACAATACGAGCAAGCCAAACAAGAAGCGGAAAAATGGGCGAATGGCATCGGACAAATCGAACAACAATTTCAGATGGTTCGCCAACAATACGAAGCGGCAACTGAGGAGTATCGTTTGATTCGGGAACGAAAAAATGAGGAAGAGCCGAAACGATTGCAAAAAAAGGAACAGCTAATTCAGGCGCGGCAGCTGCTTGAGCGAATCGAGCAAATTAAACAAGAACTAACTGACATTGCTAGGCAAATAGATCATGCCATAACGGAAGAGGAACGGGCGAAACGATCGTTTCAACAGCTCTCCGACCTTTACGAGCGGGCATTAGAAAAACAGAAAAGATTGAAGGAAGAATGGCAGCAAAAGCAGGTCAACCTACAAACGAAAGAGCGGATTTATCGAGCGTACGAGGAAAAGAGGGACATTCAAACCCTTGAGCAGGCTTTGCAAGAGATAAAGGAACAGTGGCAGGCAAAACAAGCAAAGCTCGATGAAATCTCTCGAATAGAGAAAGTATATGAAGAGCAAGAGGAGCTTATTAAGACAAAATGGGCGAAACACTTTCAACAGCTGCAATGGTTGTATCACTATGTATGCGAACAGCAAGGAAAGCTGGAAAAAACGATAGTGAAAATCAAGGAAAAACAAAAAGTCGCCGAGCAAGAGCGCATGCGCCACGCGGCGTTGGCGCTAGCGGCAGAGTTAAAGGATGGGATTCCTTGTCCTGTCTGCGGCTCACTGCATCATCCCGATCCGTTAAAGTCGGCCGATAGTGATACGAGCGAGCCATCGGCTGAATGGGCCGATTGGCTTGAACAAGCTCAAATGCTTGTTCAGCCGTTTCAGTCTCTTAAAATTCAACTAGAGCAATTAGCGGAAGCGATGATGCAAGAGGATGATGAATCGCTCCCAACGTTAGAGAATGTAGAAAAATTAAAAAAAGAAGTAGAAAGAGAACTTCCAAGTTCCATTCATGAGCAGCTGCACTATTTTTCCGCGGAAGCCAAAGCGCTGCATCAGGATTATTTGCAATACCGCGAGGAAACGAACAGTATCATTCAAAAACGAAGAAAGATAGAAAAAGAGAAACAAGATCTTTTCCAGCAAAGAACCGTGCTGCAGCAAGAAATCGACGAATGGATGAGCAAGTATCACGAGCGAGCTCAAGCAATGGAAGAGCGAATGAAAGCATGGCTCGATGCACACGATGATTTGCCGTTTGAGGCGATCGAACAATTGATGAAACAATTGCGTGAAAATGAAAGAGAATCGCAATTATTGCAAGAAAGAATTGAGAAAAGCGTCCGTTTTCTCGAGGAAAAAGCGTTCGAACGAGAAAAGGCCAAAGAAGAGTGGCAGCAGCTTGAAAGAAAGCGAACAGAATATTCGGCGTTGCTCCAAATGAAACAACAACAACATAAAGAATATGAACAAGCACTTCCATTTGCAATTCAATCAGTGGAACTTGAGCGATTGCTAGCAGAAACCGAGGAAAAGCTACGGCAGCTACAACAGGAGGAAGAAGCAGCATATAAAAAGTGGAATGACATGCAGAAACAATATCAGATGCTAGAAGCGAAGAAGCAAGCAGCACAATTGGCTCTTTCTGAAAGCCACAAGCGATTTGAACAAATGAGTACTCAATGGGTTGAACAGCTGCAAAAGAGTGCTTTTGCAACCGGTGACGAAGTTCGAGCGGCCCTGTTGAATGAGAAAGAAAAAACAATAATTGCCAATCAGGTGGCCCAATATCGTGAAAAGCGGCTCAAATGGCAAAATGAATGGGAACGCATCACTAAGATGATGAACGGAGAGGACATAGCGGAAGAACAGTGGCTAGAAATTGAACGATTGCGGCAAGAAGAAGAAGAGAAGACGACCGAATTAATTAAACAGGTAGCTTCTATGCGGACAAAATTAGAAGAGCTTATTGACAAACACGCACGTTTTCAAGAGTTAGAGCAACAACGCGTAGAAGCGGAACGGTTAGCGAATCAATATCGGGAATTGCAAAACGTATTGCGCGGCAACGGTTTTGTCGAATTTATCGCCGAAGAGCAGTTAATTCGTGTTACACGCGACGCATCACAACGGCTTGGGACATTGACACGGCAAAGATATGCGATAGAAGTCGATTCCGAAGGAGGATTTATTATTCGTGATGACGCCAATGGCGGTGTTCGTCGTCCGGTGACGACACTGTCAGGGGGAGAAACATTTTTGACTTCTTTATCGCTGGCATTGGCTTTATCGGCACAAATTCAGTTGCGTGGCGAGTATCCGCTACAGTTTTTCTTTTTGGATGAAGGATTTGGCACTCTTGATGGTGAATTGCTTGATGTTGTTATTTCTGCGTTGGAACGGCTGCAATCTAACAACATGGCGATCGGAGTGATCAGCCACGTGCAAGAGCTGCGCGCCCGCTTGCCAAAGCGGCTGATTGTAGAGCCAGCGGAACCGTCGGGGCGAGGAACGCGCGTGATGCTAGAGGTTATGTAGCAACAAGGGAAAAGAGCAAGAAAGTTGATGATCCAAAAATATTGCGTACAACATTGATGGGGAATTCACGCAAGAATACATGAAATTTTTCAGCTATATCCCTGCAGGTAAATCCGTATGTCAACGTACAGGGAAGGCACGCCATCCGCATGTCTGACCGGTAAGGTGTCTTGCTGCTCTAGGAGAAGAGAGCAGCGTCAAGTCATTTTAACGTATCCCCGAGAAATCTCCCACCTCTAAGCGAAGTGTAGGTGGGAGAGGTTCATCAACACGATTAGGTTGAGAGAATGGCCCTCTCAACCTTTAGTTATTTCCAGCTATATTGCCGTCGAACAAGTCAGGATCAAAAGAGTTGGTCAAACTAACGCCGTTGTTTGTAATAACGAAATCTCCCGTATTAAATCCGCCTGATCCTGCTTCTGTTTTCGTCGCCACTTTTGGCGCGATGTATAGCGAGTCGCCCACTTGAAACACAGCACCGCTGCTGACGTTTGTAATTTTAATTGGACCGACAACTGCAGGCATATTTACTCCTCCTTTGTTATGCGCGCCGCCGTTTGCGGAACGGAAGGAGGGGGAGAAGAAGGCTGATCCGCTAGCTGGCGTATATGTTTAATTCTTGTTTCACCGTTCACGGTGGAGGTCGAGCCGATGTGAACGACTGCTGCAGTCGAGGCGGCAATCAAGTAAACGGAGCGGACGGATAGAACGGGGGATTCATGAAGCCGATAAATGTTATCGGGAGCAGAGATATCTAGCTTAGGAATTGGTTTTGTGAAAACAGGAAATAATTCTTCTCCTTCACTTCCGAAAAAAAGTTCATGTTGTCTCTGTACCGCTAATACTTTCGAGCGAGCGTTAATCTCTTTTGAATCTCCAATTTGGAAAACAGAACTAAGAAGGAATGTTTTGCTGTTGATATACTGCACTATTGATAATCGTTTCATCCTAGGAAACAACCTTTCATGTTGGATTCTATGAACCTTTTGGAGTAAGCGGAACGAATGGACCGATAATCAAAGATTCTGGCGGGGTGTCAAAGGCAGAAGCTAAGTTAATAATATCAGCGTCTCCAATTAAGAAGATTGATGAACTGGTAACAGCGGTTAGATAAATATCCCCAACGTGCATCTCGCGGTTGATGACGGTATAATTCATGATGTTCCTCCTTGCTTCGGTAAGTGTTTAATAAAACTCTCCAATGATCGATCAATATCTTCTTTTACTTTTGTAAATATCTCGTTTTCTACATGTTCTGAAGTTTGCGCGTCTGGAATATATCCGCTATTTGTTTTTTGCTGCAAATAAAAACGAATTCGTTCATCAATTTGGCGTTGAATATCTTGAAGAATGAACTGACGGTACGGTTCATCTAGCTCGTAAGAATATTTCTGCTCGAGTTCTTGCAAAAGCTCTTTACATTCATTTGCTAAATAATTGTTAATTTTTGTTTGAATATTGCGAAATAAAATCGGTTCAGGTTTAGGAACGATTGTTTGTTGAGGGCTAACGGCAAAATCTTCGATCGTTCCTGCTCCGCCGTTAGGAGTCAGCCCGATATTTAACGTCCCTT
This sequence comes from Anoxybacillus tepidamans PS2, assembly GCF_000620165.1. Classification (GTDB taxonomy): domain Bacteria; phylum Bacillota; class Bacilli; order Bacillales; family Anoxybacillaceae; genus Anoxybacteroides; species Anoxybacteroides tepidamans_A. Next base: position 146,549 of record NZ_JHVN01000005.1, on the reverse strand, counting down.
CAAGTGTTTCCACTTTTAATTGATCAAACTTATATTCAATTCTTTCGATCGTCATTTGCGGCCGCTGTTTTATTTCTTGCAATTCTCTTTCAAGAACTGCAACCCGCCTTTCAAGCTGTTGGATTTTATTTGTTTGCCATAATAAATACTGCTGCAACTTAATAAAGTAATCTTGTAGAAATGAAATGCTCATACGGCTCCTCATCCTCTCAAAGGTCCCTTCTCTTATCAAGTATATGGTCTATGAATGGTTGTCATCACTTTTTTCAGAGTCTTTTTCGCGAGTTGAGGAATGGAGAGGAACCAATGGAGTAATCGGTTCACTTGAAGGTCCAGAAATGACCGCTTCAGGGGCCGGCTGCGTAAATCCGCCAGTATTGCTCAAAGTCGAAAGCGCCTGAATGCGTCCAGCACTGCCGATTTGTAAAACGGACGAGTTGGTGACAGAACCGATTTTAAATTGGTAAATACATATACTTTGATTAATGTAGAAATTCATTGTTCCCCCCCTTTATGCATTACCAACGATATTTTCATCCACGACATCTGCATCATTCGTGTTCGTATTGCTATAGTAGTTATATACGTGCAAGCCGTTGCCTGTATTAAAAGAGCCCGCACCGGCAAACGTTTTAGCGATGCTGTATGGCGAGATCGCAAACACATCCCCGATATGAAAAACCCCGCTGCTTCCGATACTATTTAGCTTAACGACTCCAACGAATGCCGGCATAGTCATACACCTTTCTTTTATGATTACTTATATCTTATGGGCATGTGCTGAAAAGTGTGATTCCGCTAGTTGTTAGCAACATTGTTTCCATCCGCAACATCTGAATCTGACGTATTAGTGAAGCTAACAAACGAGTTCGTCTGCATAAAGTCTCCGTTATTGCTTCCGCCCGATCCATTGTAAGATTTCCCCGTACTTTTTGGAGCGATTTGTAAGACGTCACCGAAATTGACTGTCCCATCGCCGCTGACATGTGTAATTTTGATTGGCCCTCCGATGAAGGATGGCATATGCTCACGCCCTTTCTTATTTGTATTAATGCATTGTATGAAATAAAAAAGAAAGTGTTGAACGGTGGCGGGTGTCCATATCGATTTATTTCGAGTTTCATAAAATAATAAATAAAAAGCGAAGAGGATGATCAGCATGCCAGCCGTTATTATGGGTGGGATAAAAGTCACGAGCGTTTCTGGAAACGGCACCGTTAATATGGGTGATGTACTGCAAATTACGCCGAAAAGTACAACGAAAGCCTACAGTGGAGCAGGCGGTGGCAATACAGGCGATTTTTTGCAGACGAACACGGTTTTTAGTGTAACGAACACTTTTGATTCAAGTTTAAAAGATAATGTTAACGCAGGTAATAATTAGAGGCGTTACGAAATTGTAACGCTTTTTCCTAAAAAATGTGTTATAATTTTATTGAATTTTCTGATATATAACAAGGGGGATGAGGAGTATGAATGTGCCGTTGGTATTGACGCATTTTTTGGATCGCGCTGTGTCGCTGTACGGCGAGAAGACAGGGGTCATTTGTGATGGAAAGCAGCTTACATACAGTGAATTGAGTAGGAGAGTGAACCAGCTTTCACACGGATTGAGAGAGCTGGGGATACAAAAAGGCGATCGCGTCGCATACTTGGCTCCCAACACACTCGAAATGTTGGAAGGTTTTTACGGTGTGTTTCAGCTTGGAGCGATCATGGTTCCGTTAAACATTCGCTTAAAACCTGAGGATTATTTGTTTATTTTGAATCATAGTGAAAGCAAAGTGTTGTTTGTAGACCAAGAGTTATACCATCTAATTGCACCAATTAAGGACAAGCTGGAGACAGTGAAAACAATCATCGTTCATTATAAAGATAACGAAACAAATGAAATCGCTTACGATGAATGGTTAGGACAATTTTCAGCGGATTCGTTCGAGCGTCCATACATCGACGAGGATGATGTGTGCAGCCTCCTTTACACGAGCGGAACGACGGGAAAACCGAAGGGCGTGATGTTGACGCATCGAAACAACTATCTCCATGCGCTCGTCACAATGCATCATTTGCGAGTTTCGGATCGCGACAACTATTTACATGTCTTACCGATGTTTCATGTCAATGGATGGGGAGCGCCGTTCTATTATACAGCAAACGGGGCCACGCACATTTGTTTAAGAAAAGCAGCGCCAGAGCTTATTTTCAATTACATTCAACAATATAATGTTAATGTTATGCATATGGCGCCGACAGTGCTCAATTCGTTGCTGCAATATTACGAGCAGCATAAGCCAATAGTTGATCATCCTATGCGCGTCGTTATTGCTGGATCCGCGCCGCCGCCGGCGTTTGTAACACGCGTTGAAAAAGAATTAGGATGGGAATTTATCCAAGTATACGGTATGACGGAATCATCACCGCTCAGCACGGTATCGACCATTCGTTCTCACTTGTGCGATTTGCCGCTTCATGAGCAACATCGAATGAAAGCGAAAGCGGGGCATGCGATGATCGGCTGCGAAGTAAAAGTAGTGAATGAGCACGGCGAAGAAGTGCCACGCGATGGAAAAACAATTGGGGAAGTTGTGGTCAGAAGCAATGGTGTGATGAAAGGATATTGGAAAAACGAAGAGGCTACGATGGAAACGATTCGGAACGGCTGGCTTTATACGGGGGACATGGCGACGGTCGATCAGTACGGAAACATTGATATTGTCGACCGCAAAAAAGATATTATCATCAGCGGAGGAGAAAATATTTCTTCCATCGAGGTTGAAGGGGTTTTATATGAGCATCCGGCCGTGCTTGAGGCGGCTGTCATTGCAGTGCCTCATGAAAAGTGGGGCGAAACGCCGCATGCGTTTGTTGTAAAAAGGTCGGGGCTCGAAGTGACGGAGCAAGAATTAATCGATTTTTCAAGAGAGAAGTTAGCGCATTTTAAGGCAATTACTGGCGTAACGTTTGTAGAAGAGTTGCCAAAGACCGCGTCAGGAAAAATTCAAAAAGTACATTTGCGCAACGAGTATTGGGCCTCGGTTGGAAAGTCAGGAAAATACGTGAACTAATCAAAAAAGGTCATTTGTCGATTAGACAGATGACCTTTTTTGTTATTTGTTATATAATTCCATCATAATGCAAGAAGGAGGATTTAAGGTGCAGGCGTTGACACCGATTTCTGAAAAAGAGAGGATTCAAGTGATTGATGTGATCAGAGGATTTGCTATTCTAGGCATTTTCCTAGTCAATATGCCAGATTTTAATTCTCCAATCATGTATTTAAAGCCGGGGAGTTGGTCGAGCGAGCCGCTTGATCGATGGACAGAGATATTCATTGATATTTTTGCCCAAGCGAGTTTTTATACGTTATTTTCTTTTTTGTTCGGATTTGGTGCCATGATTTTTCGAGAAAGAGCGCTTATGAAAGGTTATTCCGCTTCCTGGCTTTTCGCAAGAAGGCTTATTGTATTATTTCTGATCGGGTGCGTTCATGCTTTTCTTATTTGGCACGGCGATATTTTAATTTCCTATGCATTGACAGGTGCGATTTTCTTGTTGTTTTATAATGCTCACGAGCGCTATTTGTTGATTGGAGCGGCCGTTTTTTTGCTTGTCCCCAACACGGTGATTAGTTTGTTATTGCTGATTCCAATTCTTATAGGTGAGGGAGATTCGGCTCATTTTTACAACGAAAGATTGGCGGATGAGGCACTTCAGCATTATCGTGATGGAACGTTTTCCGATATTTTTTGGCAGCGTTGGCACGACTGGGTATATGTAAACGGAGGAGCAGAAACGATTTACATCGTTATTTCGCTTTTGCCTATGTTTTTGTTAGGGGCATACGCAGCAAAGAAGCAATGGTTTACGGCTGTTGAGGCAAATGAAAAAATATTGAAAAGAATATCGGTTTTTGCTTTCGTAATCGGCATTATTTTTAAACTGCTGCCATACTGGTCGGAGAAGAATGTATTTACGGAATACGTTCAACATACATTTGGCGGTCCAGCAACAGCCATTTTTTACGCTGTGACAATGGCGTTGTTATCAAAGAACTCATTATGGAATAAATTGTTTTCACCGCTTGCAGCAGTCGGTCGCATGTCGTTAACAAACTATTTGTTTCAGTCGATTGTTTGTACAGTTTTATTTTATAGCTATGGATTAGGATTGTATGGAAGCGTTCGCCCGTTTTACGGACTGCTTTTAACAATAGCCATTTACGGATTGCAACTTGCCTTAAGCACAATATGGCTAAGCCATTACCGAATGGGGCCATTGGAATGGATATGGAGAACGCTCACATATGGCCAAAAGCAGCCGTTCAAAAAGGGTGAAACATACGAACGGCTGCTATGAATAATTCTCTATTCAGGGAGTGAGATACCTAGTTTTAATGGGGCGATAGTGTTTTGTTGAGAGGCTAACGTTTGCTTTAACTGGATATTTAACAATTCGTCTAGTTCCTGGCTGCACTGAACCGTTTCTTTTGCCGTAAAGCCGTATGTTAAAGCCAGTTCAATCATTTGTTGTCTTTTTTCCTCAATCAACATAATCATCTTTTTTCACCAACGTTTTTGTTATTGTTGTTAGGAAATTAGTATGACCAATTATAAAACTATTATACACAAAATGGGAAAAAAGGGAATGGGTTCGTTAAAACAAGACATAACATTACATAATTCTACAAATTTTTCGGTAGGGTTTGTAAAGAAAAAAAAGAATATTATTAGAAAACGGAGCAGGGAGGAATTATAATGAGATTTGTCACAGCTGAACGAAATCATCAAATATTTGTAGGTGTGGTCAATAAAAAGGAAGAGATTATCAATCTGGCGTTAGCAGAGCAAGCGATGAAAGGATCTAAGACGTTGCCTGAAACGCTTGTCGAATGCATTGCGATAGGAGATCAATTTATCGAGGAAGTTCAAAAAATTGCGACATGGATAGAGACAGAGAAACAATCTTCTTCAGATTACGTATATCCGTTAGAGAGTGTCCGGTTATTAGCGCCTATCCCCCGGCCGTCTAAAAATATTTTTTGCGTCGGAAAAAACTATGTTGAGCATGCCATCGAACTAGGAAGTGCGGATGATATTCCAGAGCATCTCATGCTGTTTTCAAAAGTTCCAACAACGGTTATAGGACATGAGGCGAGGGTGCTGCGTCATGAAAATGTGACTAATGAACTAGACTATGAAGGGGAATTGGCCGTTGTTATTGGAAAAAAAGGCAAAGGAATTCGCGCCGAAGAAGCGCTTGATTATGTGTTTGGCTATACCATTATTAACGATATTACGGCGCGCGATCTGCAACAGCGACATAAACAGTTTTTGCTTGGGAAAAGTCTAGACACGTCTTGTCCGATGGGGCCGTGGATTGTACATAAGTCACTGATCCCTAACCCGAACCGTTTGCATATCGAAACGAAAGTGAATGGGGAAACGCGGCAAAAAGCGAATACCGAACAGTTTATTTTTCCGGTTGAAACGATTATTTCTACTATTTCTCAAGGAATGACGCTAGAGCCGGGAGATATAATCGCCACAGGGACGCCAGCGGGAGTCGGAAAGGGGATGAAACCGCCGCGCTTTTTACAGTCGGGAGATGTAGTAGAAATCACAATCGAAAAAATCGGCACACTTCGAAACTCAATTGGTAGCTAAACAGAAAATTGAAAGTTATTAAAAAAGAGAATTATATGGTAAGAACGTGTTACAAAACGCATAATGCACATAAAAAATCCACCGCCTTGGAATTGTATACAGTGGCCAAAACACTTCATCGTATGGAGGACTCTAGTACCGCTTACATTTTAGAAGTAGTTACATCTGACAAACGATGCCTATATCAACAGCTCTAAACCAGCTTTTTTGCTATTGTTGGCAGAAATGCTGGTTATTTTTCTAAAAAAATAGTACCAAAAAATAATACGAGGGTAATAAAAAATTGACAGGACAAAAGGGAAGATGTTACGATAAAACACAAATCATTTTTTCAGAAGATTACAACCTATGTTGTTTTGGTTCCTTTTGTCAAATTGTGTTGCAGGCAAAAGGCTGAAGTTGAAAGGAGTTATCATATGAAAGAGCTTCATCCGTTTGGTTGGTATGCGGCGCAAATCTCCCCGTATTTGCCGAAAAAGGCATTTCAACCAGTCCCTTCCCGTCTTTTCCTTGGCCTTGTGTATTTAATAGCAGTGCTTAGCGGTATCCTCGTCATTTCCTTGCTTGAGCTTCAAACGATATGGAATATGCTTATTTCTGTTGTACTAGGCTTTAGTTTTGCAGCGCTAGGATTTTTAGGACACGAAATTTTACATGGCACGGTTGTGCGAACGCCGTGGTTGCGGGATTTTCTTGGGGCGGTAGCCTTTTGGCCGTTATGTACAGGTCCGAAGTTATGGAGAAAATGGCATAATATAACGCATCATGTCCATACACAAAATGAAGAGAAAGATCCTGATGCATGGCCAGCCATAGAAAAATTAGCGCAAAGCCGTCTGTTGCGTTGGATATATAAAATTCCGTTTACGATACGAGCGTTTTTTGCATTTAGTTCATTAGCCATTATGTTTACGCTTCATTCGATAAGGATGCTGTTTTATTTTCTGCAAAATTTTCATCCCAAAAATCGTGGAATCGTCTTCTTCCAGTTTCTTTTGCCATGGGCAACATGGATTGGCTTATTATTTATTGTTGGATTCACTAAATGGTTCTTTATCTTTTTATTGCCGCTATTGATTGCCAATTTTATTGTGATGAGCTATATTTCGACGAACCATCGCCTCAATCCTTTAGTCTCTGTCAATGATCCGCTTGCGAACAGCCTTTCCGTTACAGTTCCGAAATGGATGGATGTACTTCACTTTAATTTTTCCTATCATACAGAGCATCATCTGTTTCCAAGCATGAGTTCCAAATATTATCCATTGGTAAAAAAACAGATTAAAAAGATGTGGCCGCATCGCTACCACGAAATGCCGATGCTTAAAGCATTATGGGCGCTTTGGAAGACACCTAGACTTTATTATCAGCAAAACCAGTTGATTGAACCACGTCAAGGGAACGTATACGGATCTTTAGGGCATGGGCTGAATCCGTCCTGTATTGAATACCATAAAATCGAACATGGGAAAAAAGATACTTTAACATATTCCACCGATTCATCTCCCACCCCTAAACGAAGTGTAGGTGGGGCAATCAGGGATCAACAAGGCAGAATGGCAGTGCAAGACGCGGATGCACAACTGGAAAAATAGCAGAAACATGCTGGTTCCATAGAGCCAGCATGTTATTTGTTGGGCGTCAAGATTGATCATGCAATTTGATTAAAGATAAAAACAAGGAATGAAACCGATTTTTATGTTTTCCCGTGCAGCGAAGTGGTTGTGAAAACACGAATTCCATGTTTTTGATGCACAACTGCTTAAAGATCTGCAAAAGGTGCGATATCTATAAATCGTGTTGATCTATAACACGGCACTTCGAAAAATGTCTATGAAATGCTAAACAACTTTTGCGTATTATTGGTCACTCATTGTTTGGCGAATCGCAGCAATGATTATAAAACGGAGCAAGCATTACAAAGGCAAGATAAAACAACGCTAGGACGTGAAATCCTAGCGTTGTTTGCTTTGTTTTATTCGCTAAACACTTCTTTTACTTTTTCGATCGCCCAATCAAGCTGCTCTTTTGTAATGACGAGCGGTGGAGCGAAGCGAATGACCGTGTCGTGCGTTTCTTTGCATAATAATCCTTTTTGCTGTAGCTTTTCACAATATGGACGGGCCGGTCCGTGCAACTCGAGACCGATAAACAATCCGCGGCCGCGCACTTCTTTAATGTCAGGATGCTCAATTTTACGCAGTTCTTCTTGGAAGTAGTTTCCTAGCTCGAAAGAACGTTCCGCTAATTTTTCTTCGATAAGAACGTCGATCGCAGCGATCGAAACGGCGCAAGCAAGCGGGTTTCCGCCGAATGTCGAGCCGTGCGAGCCTGGATTGAAGACGCCTAAAATGTCGCGGTTTGCCGCTACACAAGAGATTGGGAAGACGCCGCCGCCTAATGCTTTACCGAGAATGTACATGTCCGGAACAACGTTTTCCCAATCGCAAGCGAACATTTTTCCAGAACGGCCTAAGCCTGATTGAATTTCGTCAGCAATGTATAGCACGTTGTTCTGTTTACACACGTCGTAAGCCGCCTTTAAAAATCCTTCCGGTGGAACGTTGATGCCCGCTTCTCCTTGAATCGGTTCGAAGATGAAGGCCGCCGTATTCGGTGTAATCGCTTTCTTTAACGCTTCGATGTCGCCGAATGGAATGACTTTAATGCCAGCAAGCATCGGGCCGAAGCCGCGCTTATATTCCGGATTGGAAGACATCGATACGGCTGTCATTGTCCGGCCGTGGAAGTTGTCTTCACAAACGATAATTTCTGCTTTGTCTTCTTCTACGCCTTTTACATCATATGCCCAGCGGCGAGCCGCTTTGACAGCTGTTTCGACTGCTTCCGCCCCTGTGTTCATTGGCAACACCATATCTTTTCCTGTTAGTTTCGCCACTTTTTCATACCAAGGACCTAATTGGTCGTTATGGAACGCGCGGGATGTCAATGTAATACGATCCGCTTGTTCTTTTAATGCCTGAATAATTTTCGGATGGCGATGACCTTGGTTGACAGCGGAGTACGCGCTTAACATATCCATATAACGATTGCCCTCAGGGTCTTCTACCCACACGCCTTCCCCTTTTGATAGAACCACTGGAAGCGGATGATAGTTGTTGGCGCCATATTGTTCTGTTAAATGAATAATTTCTGTTGTTTTGCTCATGCGTGTTCCTCCTATTTGCAGTAGTCCGTACATTATTTTTATTATAGCAAAAATATTGCTAGCTTGTTAGGTTGAAAATTCCGGAGCGTCGTATTTCGCTTTTCTTAGGAAACATGTTATGATGAAAGCGATTATGTTTGAAAGGAGATCCATTCAAATGACACACGCGCATATTACGACATGGGTTATTGCCTTTATTTTATTTTTTGTATCCCTTTCGATGCAAAAAGCCCGTTCGCCGAAAGCTAAAATGATGCAAATGATCTTGCGACTCTTTTATCTGTTGATCATTGCCACAGGGGCGATGCTGCTTCATATGCTTGCTACTCTTCCGCCGCTATACATCGTAAAAGCGGCCGCCGGTTTATGGGTGATAGGAGCGATGGAAATGGTGATGGCGAGCGTGAAAAAAGGAAAGAGCGCGCGCATTGCTTGGGTTCAGCTAGCGATCGCTTTTCTTCTTGCACTATATTTGGGCTTAAAATTACCATTAGGATTTCATCCTTTTGCTTGAAGACATCTTCCTGTATCACAGACAGTAAACGTATATGTTGCTTAAAGATTACATAGAAGAGGGTGCCCAACTGTGTGATGGGCACCTCTTTCAATATACACTGATATTTCGTGTGGAAAGTAGTTTTTCAAACACGCTTATCCAATTTGTGCGCAAATGAAGCGATTTCCTGTATGAAATGTCATTTCAAAACGGTCTTTATTTGTTGCCCCCCGCTCATAGTAATGTTGCACGTTGCCGATCAGTTCCGTGTTGTCATAAATAATAAAATTAACGCCGGTGCTTTTTTCAAATAGAAGCCCGTTGTAGCAATAAAGGCAATCGTATAATGAAAAGCCGAGTCCATTCAACCATTCAACAAAACGGAAAAATGTTTTTTCAGGAAGAGTCTCTAACCAGCAGCGATATGCGAAAGGAAGCTGTTTGCGAAATCGGACGATGTCGCCGTTACTGAGTGGAACAACAGATCCTTCTAAAAGAATTGCTCCGTTTTCTTGCCAATGGCCGACGAGCCACTGACCGAAGCGGAAAATCTCTATTTCTCCTTCTGCCATTTCTTCAAGCAGCGCCGCTTCTTCGTTTTCTTCATCGAAGAAAACCCATTCATCATTGACGTACTCAATTTCACCTTGTATATAAGCGCGTTTTTGCTCAGGAATGCGCGCCATTCTTTGCTCAAAACTCATATTTTTTCATCTCCTCCTCTTTTCTCGTTTTCGCCGATTTTTCCTGCATTTATTCACTTCCTTGGACAATTCATCGAAATGGCTGCACTTGCATACAATGAAAGCATGCCAACGAGAAAAAATTCGGTGAACGTATAGTATCAACGGAAAATTCTCGCCCTAAGGGGATTTTCTGAAAGGTGCGGGTGAGCCGAAGTGAGACAGGGAGAAAAGCTCTAGCGGTATCTATTTAAAAAATCGTTGCGCCCTAGAGAAGGCGGGGGATGTCGCCGTTTTAGCTTCTAACTGCATATAATGTGGGAAAAAGACGACATGTTTTTACGTTGAAGAAAAGAAAGGATTGATTTGTATGTGTGGGATCACCGGTTGGGTCGAATTCCAGCGAGAGATGCGCACTGAGAAGCAGACGATTAAAAAAATGACCGAGACATTGGCAAAGCGCGGTCCGGATGATACAAACTATTGGCTGGGCGAATATGCGGCGTTTGGACATAAGCGCCTTGTCGTGGTCGATCCAGCGGGCGGGGCGCAGCCAATGACGAGACATAAAAATGGCCATGCTTACACGATTTGTTACAACGGGGAGCTTTACAATACAGAAGATCTTCGCAAGGAACTATTGAAAAGAGGCTATGCGTTTCAAGGGCATTCAGATACCGAAGTGTTGTTGACATCGTATATCGAATGGCGAGAGCGATGTGTAGAATATTTGAACGGAATTTTTGCCTTTGCGATTTGGGATGGAGAGCGTGAGCAATTATTTTTAGCGCGGGATCGTCTAGGAGTCAAGCCGCTTTTTTATCGCAGTATGAAAAGCGGTTTGTTGTTCGGATCGGAAATTAAAGCAATTTTAGCACACCCTGATGTAAAAGCTGAACTCGATCGCGAAGGGTTAGCGGAGATTTTTGGATTAGGCCCCTCTCGCACCCCTGGAAGCGGTGTGTTTCGCCATATTAACGAGTTGCGGCCGGCCCATGCGTTAATATGCTCGCGAGAAGGAAGGAAAATATGGCGTTATTGGAACGTAACGAGCGATATTCATCGCGATTCATTTGCAGAAACGGTGGAGAAAGTGCGATTTCTTCTTACTGATGCTGTTACAAGACAGCTCGTTTCCGATGTGCCTGTTTGTACCTTTTTATCCGGCGGGGTCGATTCAAGCGCGATTACGGCGATTGCAGCGACGGCGTTTGAAAAAGCAGGAAAAGGTCCGCTTCATACGTATTCGATTGATTATGAAGGAAATGATCAATATTTTACCGCCAACGATTTTCAGCCGAACGCGGATGGCCCGTGGATCGAGAAAATGTCGAAAGCGTTTGGGACAGTGCACCATCGTTGTGTTATTTCCCAACAGGACTTAGCGGATCATTTAACAGAGGCGGTCGTTGTTCGCGATTTGCCGGGAATGGCCGATGTCGACTCGTCGCTGCTCTGGTTTTGCAGGCAAATTAAACAAGATTTTGTCGTCAGTTTATCAGGGGAGTGCGCTGACGAAATTTTCGGAGGATATCCTTGGTTCCACCGCCCAGACGATTTAGCACGAAGCGGATTTCCGTGGATGCGATCGACGGAGGAGCGAATGGGGCTGTTAAAAGAAAAATGGCGCAACAAGTTGCGATTGGATGAGTATGTCAATGAGCGTTTCCAAGAAACGATTGCTGAAGTTCCGGCGCTTGAAGGGGAAAGTGCCGTTGAAGCAAAGCGGCGTCAACTCTTTTATTTAAATATGATCTGGTTTATGACAACGCTGCTTGATCGCAAAGATCGAATGAGCATGGGGGCAAGTCTAGAAGTGCGCGTCCCATTTGCTGATCACCGCTTAGTTGAATATGTTTGGAACATTCCATGGGAGATGAAAATGCACGGCAATCGCGAAAAAGGAATACTGCGCCGGGCGCTAGAAGGGATTTTGCCGGAAGAAGTGCTATATCGGAAAAAAAGTCCGTATCCAAAAACACATCATCCTCTTTATACGGAGTTAGTAAAAAAGAAGTTGAAGGAAATATTAAACAACCGCTCATCGGTATTATATGAATTTTTTGAGGCCGAAAAGCTGCATGAAATGGTCGAAACAGGAGGAAAATCGTTCCGAACGCCTTGGTTCGGCCAGCTTATGACAGGACCGCAATTGTTAGCCTACTTGTGCCAAGTTCACATGTGGTTTGAACACTACGGAATTCAAATTAAAGAATAAAGGAGAAGCTCTATCTGTAAGCTTCTCCTTTTTATGCTGTTTCGACTTGTTGAATAAATGATTTCTTTTGCCATACTTTCGAGCGCCAGCGCCATAACATGAGAAGACCGCGCAGCCACTCATCGGCGATAAAGGAAATCCAGATGCCTACAAGCCCAAACCCGAAATAGATTCCGAGAATATATGAAATGGTTACGCTCACGCCCCACATCGATAAAATCCCCATATAGACTGGAAATTTTACATCGCCGGCTGCCCGCAGGGAACTGATAATGACTAAATTGAACGAGCGGCCCGGTTCAAGCACAATGGTTAAAAGCAATAGCGTTTTTGCTGTTTCGATAATCTCGCTGTTTTTTGTAAAAATCGCGAGAAGCGGATCGGCCAATACATAGCAAATCGCAGCCATGATAATAGAAATGACAATAGCGCTGCGCAAGCTTTTTAAACACCGTTCGTATGCGGCCTGATATTGCTGTGAGCCAACAAAGTGGCCGACAAGAATTTGCGTTCCCTGCCCGACTGCAATGCCAAAAAGAAACACGAACATCATAACATTTTGGGTGTAGATTTTCGCCGTCAGTGCCTCCGTTCCCATCCAAGTAATAAAATACGTAATGAGCATTTGTGCCGTATTATACGCTAAATGTTCTCCGGCCGAAGGAATGCCGATTTTCAGCAAATTGCGCACATGGCGCATTGGCAAATAAAAAAGGCGTGGCAATGACAGCGGCAGGCAGGTCCGCTTCACTAAAACAACGAAAATGACAATGAGGGCAATACATCGGCTGATCGTTGTCGATATCGCTACCCCTTTAACTCCTAATACGGGAATTCCGAACGGACCAAAAATAAAGAAATAATTTCCGATTACATGGAGGATGTTCATGCCAATCGTAATGTACATCGTATCACGGGTATATCCGTAGCTTTTTAAAATGGCTCCGGCGGTCATAATCAACGCTTGAACAAATAAAAACCCCCCGACAATTCCTAAGTAGGAGTATGCCTCGTTCATGAGCTCAGCTGGCAGATCCATCGCTTGCAACAACGGTTTGCCAAACAGCAGCAGTCCAACGCTCAGGAGAAGGCCAAATAAAAAATTAGAGCTAATAGAAGTGAACGCTACCTCTATGGCACTTTTTTCATCGTGTGCTCCGACGTACTGGGAGACTAAAATGGCTGTTCCCATCGCAACAAAATCAAACATGACAATGACGAGAAATACGATCTGGTTCGCGACGCCGACTGCGGCAACCGAATCATCGGAATAGTGGCTCAGCATCAACGTATCGGCATTTCCCATTAACATGTACAAGAGCGTTTCGATAAAGATGGGCCATGTGAGTGCGAATAAAGTAAACTTTTTTTCCCCTGCCATCAAGACAACTCCTTTACATTTTCCGACGTAAAAACTATATTCAGTGTATCGATTTCATTAAAGGTTAAAAAGGGAATAACACGATTCTATTTGTACATTTCCGACTTAGAAAAGGGGAGAGAAAGATGCATATTACGTTTCGCTGGCCGCCTTTTCCGACATTTATTAAGGGGGGAGAGGCGGTTTTTTCGAAAGGAAAAAAGCATTTTCGCCGCACGTTTTCCGTCTTTGATTTGCTGTATGTCAAGCAAGGGTGCTTGTTTATGGCTGAAGCAGAATCCCGTTTTTCCGTAGGCGAGGGGGAATATATCATTCTTATTCCCGGACGAGAGCATTATGGCTACCAAGAATGCCGCGAGGATACACAATTTATTTGGCTTCATTTTGCGATGGAGAACCATTATGAAGTGATAGAAAAAGAGGATCTTAGCTGGCATGATATCATTGAACGGGAAGCAACATATGTGGAGGCGGCGCAATATATGTTTCATTTGCCGCAATACGGAAAACCGCAACAAAAGGAAAGAATGGAACAATTGCTTCAACAAATCGTTGACCTTAATGAAGACGGCGCTCCTGATAGCCCACTGAAACAGCAAATATACTTCACGGAGTTTCTATTGCAGCTGCAAAAACAAGCGCTACGCATTCCGAGTGCATCTGAAAAAGTATGCGCGGAAGCGATTCAATATATTCATAAGCATTATCAAGAGCCGTTCGACATGAAGCTGCTGGCTCAATCGCTGCGCTTTCACCCGGACTATATTACGCGCTGCATGCAAAAAACGCTCGGGATGAGCGTCACGCAATATTTGCACTATTATCGGTTGTCAAAGGCGAAAAAATGGTTGACGGAAACGAATGAAACGATTGAGGCGATTGCCAAAAGAGTAGGGATTGAAGATGGAGCGTATTTTACCCGGCTTTTTAAAAAAGTAGAGGGAGTAACGCCAACTGAGTATCGCCGTACAGTTCAGCGCACGTAAAAAAGCGAGGGAACGAGCCCGCGCTTTTTGTCATTTTTCGACTTGATAGATGGCAAAGCCGTATGGCGGAAGCGTTACTTGCCATGAATCGCTTGCAATAGCAAACGACTCAGCCGTCCAGATGTTAGTCAGTCGTTTTCCTTTTAGAAAAAGTGGAAGAGAGAGGTTCGTTTCTTGTTCACTGTTGTTAATAAGGAATACGATCGTTTCATCTTCATATGTTTTTATATAGATGAGATGATTTGTTTCATCGCCCGCATCGATAAAGTAAAGCTGTCCGCGATTGCCGAAGGCTTTATAGGTTTTTCGCAGCGAGATCAATTTTTGAACGTGGGCGAATAAGTTGCGATTTTGCTCGGATTCATCCCATACCATACATTTTCGGCAGCCTGGATCTTGCCCGCCTGTCATGCCAATTTCGTCGCCATAATAAATGCAAGGGGTGCCTGTAAAGGAAAGTTGGAATAAAAACAGCAGTTTCGCTTTCTGTACATCGCCGCCACACACCGTCAACATTCTTGGTGTATCATGGCTGCCGAGCAAATTGAAAGCCGATTCATTGACGTTCATTGGGTATGAATGGAGCACTTGTGTCATCATATGCGCAAACGTTGATGCGCTGATCTCCTGTTTGGCAAAAAAGCGAAGCGCGCCATTTGTAAACGGATAATTCATGACCGCATCAAACTGGTCGCCGCGAAGCCACGGCATTGCATCATGCCAAATTTCGCCGAGAATATAAACATCAGGTTTTATCGCTTTAACGGCCTGACGAAACTCGCGCCAAAACTGGTGATCGACTTCATTGGCCACATCTAAACGCCATCCATCAATGTCAAATTCGCTAATCCAGTAAGTCGCTACATCTAATAAATACTGCTTTACTTCCGGGTTTTCTGTATTCAGTTTTGGCATCGTTGGCACGAAGGCAAATGTATCATAATTCGGACGCGGGGATGTCCGCAGCGGAAATTCGTGAATATGAAACCAATCTTTATATTTAGAACGCTCTCTGTGTTTGAGCACATCTTGAAACGGAGCGAAATAATAGCCGCTATGGTTAAAGACGGCATCAAGCATGACGCGAATGCCTTTTTGGTGACAAAGATCCACAAGCCGTTTGAACGTTTGTTTATCGCCAAATTGCGGATCAATTTCAAAATAATCAATCGTATCGTATTTATGATTGGAAGGCGCTTTAAAAATCGGAGTAAAGTAAATACCGTTGATTCCTAATTCCACAAGATAATCGATTCGTTGAATAATCCCTTCGAAATCTCCGCCAAAGAAGCTAGTCGGTGTCGGTTCGGCGCTTCCCCAAGGCAGTGTACCTTCCGGGTTGAGCGCATTGTTGCCATTAGCAAACCGTTCGGGAAAAATTTGATACCAAACGGTGTCTTTGACCCATTCTGGAGCTTGAAAAATATCGGCTTTGTTTAAGAAGGGAAAACAAAAATAATAAGCGGTGTCATCGCACGGAACCTCGTCATAAAATCCTTTTTCTGTATAGATGATTCGCTTCGATTCTGCTAAAAGTTCAAAACCGTAGCGGAGACGGCGATAAGGTGGGATCACTTCAGCGAGCCAGTAATCAAATAATTCATCGCTTCCACTTTTTCGCATAGCCATTTTGTTGATTTGCCATTGGTCATTTTCCCATTCGTACGGATCGCCATATAGTAAGTTGACGCGTTCGATGTCGCTTTTTCTTGTCCTTAGCCGGATGTGTAAAGTGTTGTCATCATAGGCATAGGCAAAATTGTCTTTCGGACGATGATAAATCGCTTCTTTCAGCACCTTTATTCGCTCCTTTCGCAATAGGATAATGCAATCGATTGCACTCTTACATTCAGGTTAAAAGAGAAGGAGGAAAAAGTCAACAAGCATAATAGCGGGTTAATCATAAAAAAATAGTTGCCAAAATGTCAAATGGTTGTATAATTAAAAATAAGATTTGTGCAACCGTTTTCACAAACTGTGTTGTGAAAGCGGTTGTATTTTAAGACTGGTAAATTAGGAGGGGTCGATCATGAAGAAAGTTGTATCTATTTTCTCGTCGCTTGCTTTAACAACGGGGGTGTTGGCAGGTTGTGGACCGGATAAGGAGGCAACGAATACAAGCGGAGGCAGCAAACAAACGGAAACTGCAGAGAACGGTATGCCTCCAAAGCCGGATAAGCTTGTCGTCTGGGAAGATGTAAAGCGCGGTGTCGCACTCGAACCAGCGATTAAAGCGTTTGAACAAAAATACGGTATTAAAGTCGAGTACAAAGAAGTAGAGATGGCGACAAAGCAGCGCGAACAGCTTCGTCTCGACGGTCCAGCGGGCACGGGGCCGGATGTTATTACCGTTCCGCATGATCAAATTGGCCAGCTTGCAACCGAAGGATTGATCCGCGAGATCAAAGTGGATCAATCAGTGCTAGATACGTTTACGGAGTCTTCCATTAAAGCGGAGACATACAAAGGAAAACTATATGGATTGCCGAAAGCGGTGGAGACGCCGGTATTTATCTATAATAAAAAACTAATGGATAAAGCGCCGGCCACCATGGATGAGTTATATCAATTCGCGAAAAATTTTACAAAAGGAGGCAAATACGGCTTTTTGGCTCTTTGGGACAATTTCTACTTTGCTCATGGCATTATTGCCGGTATGGGCGGCTACGTCTTTAAAGACAACAACGGCACATTGGATCCGAAAGATCTTGGCTTGAATAATGACGGGGCGGTAACAGGCGCTGAATATATTCAAAAATGGTATAAAGAATTATTCCCGAAAGGCATTATCGGCGAAAACGGCGGTTCCACAATGGATGGGCTGTTTAATGAAGGGAAAGTGGCGGCTGTTATGAACGGTCCATGGGCGTTCCAAGGCATGCGCGATGCGGGCATTGATATCGGGGTTGCGCCGATGCCAACATTGCCGAACGGTGAGCATGTGAAAACGTTTATGGGTGTGAAAGGATGGCACGTATCCGCGTTCTCGAAAAATCCGGAATGGGCGACAAAATTAATTGAATTTTTAACAAACGCGGAAAACGCGAAAAAACGCTTCGAGTTGACAAGAGAGATTCCGCCGGTGAAATCTCTCATTAATGACCCACTGATCGCTAATGACGAAGGGGCAAAAGCGGTAGCGATCCAGTCGCAATATGCGATTCCAATGCCGAATATTCCAGAAATGTCGGAAGTGTGGGGCCCAATGGCGACAGCGCTGCAATTAGTAGCGAATCAGAAGGCTGAGCCGAAGAAAGCGTTAGATGACGCGGTGAAAACGATTCAAACGAACATTGAAACGAATCATTCAGGCAAGTAATCATCGGGCGGTATCTCCTGTGCGGAGGTACTGCCCAAACTTTCTAGCGATTGGCTACGATCAAGCAAGTATTGCTAGAAAGTGAGATTTTTAGTTAGCTATAGGATTGCACTGTTCAATTAATTATTAAAAAATGAAACAATCGAATTCATTTGTCCATCGTCCCCGCGATGTTTCGGAAAGGAGGCTGTTATATGGAATCAACCATCTATCAATCGAGCCACCGGAAAATCGCCCTCGGCTTGTCGGTTGTGCCGGGGCTCGGACAGTTGTATAATCGCCAGTACGTTAAAGGGACTTTCTTTTTAATTTTAGCTGCCTCTTTTTATATCGTATTTGGCGATTTGCTTAACATGGGGCTGTGGGGATTAGTGACGCTTGGAGAAATAGTGCCGCGCGATCATTCGATTTTTTTGCTTGTGGAAGGCATTTTAGCTGTCATTGTGCTTTTATTTGGCCTCGGCTTCTATGCTTTTAATTTGTGCGATGCCTATAAAAACGGGCAAAAGCGCGACCTAGGATTGAAAGTCAGCTCTTTGCGCGAGCAATACCACACGCTTGTTGACAGCGGGTTTCCATATTTAATGATTTCCCCCGGTTTTATTTTGCTTGTCTTTGTCGTCGTTTTTCCAATTATTTTTGTCGTGCTGCTTGCGTTCACAAACTACGATTTATACCATACGCCTCCGGCAAGACTAGTAGATTGGGTCGGCTTGCAAAACTTTATCGATTTGGTAAAGCTTGATCTTTGGCGAAAAACGTTTATTAACGTTTTAGCATGGACGATCGTATGGACGTTTGGGGCGACCACGCTGCAAATTGCCCTCGGCATTTTTCTGGCGATTATTGTGAATCAAAAAGATTTAAAGGGAAAAGCGATGATCCGGACGATTTTCATTTTGCCATGGGCCGTTCCAGCGTTTGTGACGATTCTCGTATTCTCCGGAATGTTTAACGAATCATTCGGGGTAATCAATAAGACGATTTTAGCGGCATTGGGGCTTCCTGCAATCGATTGGATGACCGACCCGTTTTGGACGAAGGTCGCGCTTATTCTCATTCAAACATGGCTTGGGTTCCCGTTCATTTTTGCGATGACAACAGGGGTGCTGCAGGCCATTCCGGATGAATTGTATGAAGCGGCCACAGTCGATGGGGCTACCGCATGGCAAAAGTTTACGAAAATTACGTTGCCGCTCGTGTTATATGCTGTTGCACCCATTTTAATTACACAATATACGTTTAATTTTAATAACTTTAATATTATTTATTTGTTTAACGGCGGCGGACCTGCCGTATCTGGACAAAATGCAGGGGCAACCGATATTTTGATTTCATGGATCTACCGCTTAACGATGACGTCTGCGCAATATTCCAAAGCGGCGGCGGTCACCTTGCTTTTATCGCTTGTCGTTGTTTCGGTTGCGCTATGGCAGTTTAGAAGAACAAAATCGTTTAAAGAAGAGGATATGATGTAATATGAACATGAAAAGACAAAAAATCATTCGTTTGACGTTGTCGTATTTAGTCATATTGGCCATGACGATCGTCATTGTCTATCCGCTTCTTTGGGTTATCGGCTCTTCCTTGAATCCGGGCCAAAGCTTGTCAGGCTCGAAAATGATTCCGGATCATGCCACTTTTGCTCATTATAAGGAACTGTTTGACACATCGAAAAGCGATTATTTGCTTTGGTATTGGAATTCTTTGAAAATATCTACATTAACGATGATTTTTTCTGTCATTCTCGTTAGTTTGACAGCGTATTCGTTCTCTCGCTACCGCTTTATCGGTCGAAAAAATGGATTGATGACTTTTTTGATTTTGCAAATGATCCCGAACTTTGCCGCGTTGATTGCGATTTATGTTCTCGGTTTGCTGACGAAGTTAATTGACACTCACTTAGGGCTCATTCTCGTCTATGTCGGCGGTTTTATTCCGATGAATACGTGGCTGATGAAAGGGTACTTAGATACGATTCCGAAAGAGCTGGATGAGTCAGCGAGGATTGACGGGGCCGGGCATTTGCGCATTTTCTTACAAATCATCATGCCGCTTGCCAAACCGATTATTGCAGTGATCGCGCTTTTTGCGTTTACCGGGCCGTTTGCGGACTTTATCTTGGCGAGCGTCTTATTGCGCAGCAAAGAAAAATATACGCTTGCTGTCGGTTTATACGATTTGGTTGCGAAACAATTTGGCAGCGAGTTCACTACGTTCGCTGCCGGCTCTGTCTTGATCGCTGTGCCGATCGCCATCCTCTTCCTTTCATTCCAAAAATATTTTGTATCCGGACTGACGGCGGGCGGAACGAAAGGATAAGAAAAAGGAAGGAAAGAACTGTTCAAGTTCTTTCCTTTCACATTATTTCAAGCTATATTAAAACAGTAGACTTGGAATGAATAGGGAGTGGGAAGGATGAAACGAATACTTGCTTCTTTTCTTGCTGTCTTCTTCTTGCTTGCGGCGGCTGTTCCGGCGCGGGCGGAATCAGGAGGAAAGCGGACGTGGCAAGATGAATCGATTTATTTTATTATGGTCGACCGGTTTAATAATATGGATCCGACAAACGATCAAGACGTCAATATTAATAATCCGCGCGGTTATTTCGGCGGCGACTTAAAAGGGGTGACTGCCAAGCTTGATTACATTAAAGAAATGGGATTTACAGCTATTTGGCTGACCCCGATTTTTAAAAATGAACCAGGTGGCTATCATGGTTATTGGGTGTCCGATTTTTATCAAGTCGACCCGCATTTCGGCACGCTGGCTGATTTAAAAACGCTAGTAAAAGAAGCGCATAAACGCGGTATGAAAGTGATTTTAGACTTTGTTGCCAATCATGTGGGCCCGCATCATCCGTGGGTAAATGACCCGACGAAAAAAGGTTGGTTTCATGAGAAAAAAGACATCGTCAACTGGGCCGATCCAAAAGAGGTGGAAAATGGGTGGTTGTATGGCTTGCCTGATTTAGCGCAAGAAAACCCGGAAGTCAAGCGCTATTTAATTGATGCGGCAAAATGGTGGATTAAAGAAACGGATATCGACGGCTACCGGCTCGATGCAATGAAGCACGTGCCTAAATCATTCTGGCAAGAGTTTTCACGCGAAGTAAAATCGGTTAAAAAAGACTTTTTCTTGCTTGGGGAAGTGTGGAGCGACGACCCTCGCTACATTGCTGACTACGGAAAATACGGAATCGACGGATTTATTGATTTTCCTTTTTATAAAGAAGCATCGGCAACTTTAAGCAGCGCTGATCAATCGCTTGAACCGCTTTACAACGTGTGGAAACGAAATGTGGCTTTTTATGATCGGCCATATTTACTTGGAACGTTTCTTGACAATCACGATACGGTTCGGTTTACGAAACTGGCTTTAGACCATAAGCAAAACCCGATTACAAGAATTAAGCTTGGATTAACGTATTTATTTACAGCACCAGGCATTCCAATTATGTACTACGGCACCGAAATCGCATTAAATGGAGGAAACGATCCCGATAATCGCCGGCTCATGGATTTCCGAACAGATAAAGAAATTATTGATTACATTACGAAAATCGGAGAACTGCGCCAGCAATTGCCTTCATTACGGCGCGGCGACTTTACGCTTTTGTATGAGAAAAACGGGATGGCGGTCTTTAAGCGAACGTATAAAAAAGAAACAGCGGTTATTGCCATCAACAATACTACAAAGACGCAAAAAGTCCATTTGACAAACGACCAGCTTGCGCCGGGAAAAGAGCTGCGGGGATTATTGGCGGGCGATTTGGTGCGAAGCGATAAAAATGGATACGATATTATTTCCAACAGGGAAACGGCGGAAGTTTACGTGCTGGCGAAAAAGACAGGATTAAACGTGCCGTTTATCGCCGCGCTCGTTGCGGTTTATGTACTATTTGGCCTGTTTTTATATTATCTCAAAAAACGATCAAAGCGCGCTGCTTAGGAGGTGGAGGAAGTGCTTGAAGACACAAGCTTTGCCATTTTACCTGATCGCGACGGCGAAAAGAGTAAAAACCGCTTAATCGACATTGGCAATCTGTCTTCCTTTTTATATGAGCGGAACGTTGCTTCGTTTCAATGCGATAGGGGTGTCGTTAAAGTCTGCTTTTATGATGAAGATATTGTGCGCATCGCGTTCAATCCTTTTGGGGAAACGAGCTTGCGGACAAGCCCGGCGATTATTAAACAGCCGCACACAGTGAACGTCGAGATTAAGGAGACGGATGAAGCGGTTACACTTGCCACAGAAAAATTGCTAGTCATGTTGCGAAAACGTCCATTGCGCGTCTTCGTTTACGACCGTACGGAACGTTTGCTGATGGCTGAAGAAAAAAGGGGCATGGCCTTTACGTATGAAGGGCATGTTTACTGTTACAAAACAATGGATAAAGCCGATCATTTTTATGGATTGGGCGAAAAAACGGGTTTTCTTGATAAGCGCGGCGAAAGGCTGACGATGTGGAATACGGATGTGTATGCGCCGCACAACCCAGAAACTGATCCGCTCTACCAGTCGCATCCGTATTTTATGACGGTAAGAAACGGATACGCCCACGGTCTGTTTTTTGATAATACACATAAAACGACGTTTGATTTTCAAACAGAGGCTGACGAGTATTGTTTTTGGGCCGAGGGGGGCGCCATTGATTATTACGTGCTGGCCGGCCCGACCCCGAAAGATGTGCTTCGGCAGTATACACATTTGACGGGGCGAATGCCGATTCCGCCTAAATGGGCGCTCGGTTATCATCAGTCGCGCTATAGCTACGAAACAGAAGAAGAAGTAAGGGAACTGGCGCGAACATTTATAGAAAAAGAGATTCCGCTCGATGCGGTTTATTTGGATATTCATTACATGGATGGCTATCGTGTGTTTACGTTTGATAGAAACCGCTTTCCGAATCCGAAACAGCTGATTGAAGATTTAAAGCAAAACGGAATCCGCATCGTGCCGATCGTTGATCCGGGCGTCAAGGCCGATCCGGAATATCGCGTCTACCAAGAGGGAGTGCGCTCTGGCTACTTTTGCAAGTATATTGAAGGGGACATCTTTTTCGGCGAAGTATGGCCGGGGAAAAGCGCTTTTCCTGATTTCACAAACGAACAAGTGCGAAGCTGGTGGGGCGACAATCATCAGTTTTATGCCGACTTAGGCATTGAAGGTATTTGGAACGATATGAACGAACCGTCTGTGTTTAATGAAACAAAAACGATGGATATTGCTGTGATGCATGACAACGATGGAGATCCGAAAACGCATCGTGAACTTCACAATCTTTACGGATTGATGATGGGAGAAGCGACATACAACGGCATGAAAAAGCTGTTGGACGGAAAGCGCCCGTTCTTGCTGACGCGCGCCGGTTTCTCAGGCATTCAGCGCTATGCCGCTGTATGGACAGGAGATAACCGCAGCTTTTGGGAGCATTTGCAAATGTCGCTGCCGATGTGCATGAACTTAGGATTATCCGGTGTTGCGTTTTGCGGCCCAGATGTTGGCGGTTTTGCCCATGACTCTAACGGAGAGCTTTTAACGCGCTGGACGCAGGTCGGAGTGTTTACGCCATATTTCCGCAACCACTGCGCCATCGGTTTCCGCCGCCAAGAGCCGTGGGCGTTTGGCGAAACGTATGAGCGCATTATTAAAAAATATATCGAAATGCGTTATGAATGGCTGCCGCATTTATATACGCTGTTTGCCGAAGCGCACGAGACGGGAGCGCCGGTGATGCGGCCATTGTTTTTTGAGTATCCTGATGACGAAGACACGTATCATTTATATGATGAATTTCTCGTAGGCGCCAATGTGTTAATCGCGCCAATCATGACGCCAAGCACTACCCATCGGACAGTCTATTTGCCGCCGGGACGCTGGGTCGATTATTGGACCGAGAACATACTTGAAGGCGGCCGCTACCATCTCATCAATGCTCCGTTAGATACGCTGCCGATCTTTATTAAGCAAGGTTCGGCGATTGCGCTTGGCGATGTAAGGCGCTCTACCGATATGCCGGATCGCCGCCGTATCATTCATATATATAAGAACGACGAAGGCACGGCGACATACACATTATATGATGATGATGGACAGACATTCGCTTACGAAACAGGAGACTATTTCCGCTTGCACGTAGACTTAGAATATAGTGAACATTCCGTCCGAATTGCTACAAGAAAAGAAGGGGCATACCACCCGGATTGGGAGCTATCGTTTGCTATTCATGGAGCGACAGAGAGAACAACAGTGATCGTAAACGGAGAGCAGCAGGGAACATGGGATGAAAAGCAGCGCATATTATGGATTACAGACAACAAGAATATATAAAAAGGGGGAGTATGAGCGATGAATGTCACAATTAAAGATGTTGCGAAACGAGCGAATGTCGCTCCCTCTACTGTCTCAAGGGTGATTGCGGACAGCCCACGCATTAGTGAAAAGACGAAGCGAAAAGTGCGCGAGGCGATGAAAGAGCTCGGCTACCATCCGAATTTCATCGCCCGCAGCTTGGCGAATCAATCAGCGCAAGTGATCGGCATTGTCATGCCAAGCTCGGCCAATCAGGCGCTGCAAAACCCCTTTTTTCCCGAAGTGATTCGCGGCATTAGCAAAGCGGCGCACGAAAAGAAATATGCGCTGCAAATGTCGACAGGAGAAAAAGAAGACGAGATTTATGAAGGAGTTATTGAAATGCTGCAAGGCCGCCGCGTTGATGGGGTCATTTTACTGTATTCGCGGGTGAACGACAAACTTATGAAATATTTACAGCAAAACGACTTTCCATTCGTCGTGATCGGTAAACCGCACCAAAAGGCGGAAGAAATTACTCACGTCGATAATGACAATTATCGGGCGGCAAAAGAAGCGACCCAGTATTTAATCGAGCTTGGGCATGAGCGAATCGCTTTTGTCGGCGGCAATGTCAGCTATTTAGTGACCGTCGACCGGTTGCTCGGATACGAAGAGGCATTAAAAGAAGCGGGATTACCTTACCGAACAGAGTATGTCATGCATGAAGAATTTTTGAAAGAAGGCGGGCAGGAAGCGATGAAAGAGCTACTGTCGCTGGATGAACCGCCAACCGCTTTAGTCGTTGCCGACGATTTGATGGCGCTTGGCGTATTAAATACGCTTGATGAGATGGGACTGCGCGTTCCGGATGACATATCGATTGTCAGCTTTAACAATACGCTGCTCGCGGAAATTTCCCGTCCGCCGTTAACATCGGTCGATATTCATATTTTCCAGCTTGGATATGAAGCAGGGAAAAATTTGATTGAACGAATTGCGAATCCGAATGAACCGATTAAGCGTATTATCATTCCGCATCACCTGATTAAGCGCTTTTCGTGCGATTACAATTCGAGAAAATAAAAGTCCGTGCCGTACAATCGGTTCGTTTCAGAAAACAGAATAAATAGCAATGTAATAAGCAACAAAAACGCTCGGATTTTCCGTACCGAGCGTTTTTCGCATCACTTATGAAAAATAGAGGCTACTGAACGTCTACTACAATTTGTCCAAACAGCTCTTTCCCGATATAAGCATTGAGAACTTAATTTCCTTTATATTGTAACATGATAAAAGGCTTATCCATTCACAATTTTTCCGCCGTTGACGTGAATCATTTGTCCGGTAATGTAAGAAGCGTCATCGCTTGCTAAAAAGACATAGCTCGGTGCGACTTCTTCCGGTTGCCCCGGCCGTTTCATCGGTGTATTGGCGCCGAATGATGCGACTTGTTCACTTGAGAACGTCGACGGAATGAGCGGCGTCCAAATCGGGCCAGGAGCAACGCCGTTGACGCGAATGCCTTTTTGCACGAGCGATTTGGCAAGCGAGCGGGTAAATGTTGCAATCGCTCCTTTTGTGGCGGAGTAATCAAGCAGCTGCTCGTGGCCTTCATAGGCTGTGATCGATGACGTATTGATAATCGAGCTGCCTTCTTTTAAATAAGGAAGAGCAGCTTTTGCCAAATAAAAATAGCCAAAGACGTTTGTGCGGAACGTTTTTTCCAATTGTTCGGATGTAATATTGAGCAAGCTCTCTTGCGGATGCTGCTCAGCCGCGTTGTTGACAAGAATGTCCAGCTTGCCAAAGGCAGTGACGGTTTGCTTGACTGCTTCCATGCAAAAATGCTCGTCGCCGACATCGCCGGGGATCAGTAAGCAGCGCCGACCTTCTTCTTCGACTTGCCGCTTCGTTTCTTCTGCATCTTCATGTTCATTGAGATAAATAATCGCGACATCGGCTCCTTCCTTCGCGAAATAAATCGCCACGGCTCTGCCAATGCCGCTATCGCCGCCGCTAATTAAAGCGACTTTATCTTTCAGTTTGCCGCTTCCTCGATACGTCGGGTCTTCGGATACGGGCTGCGGCGTCATTTCTGTCTGCAAGCCCGGTTGACGGTTTTGGTGTTGCGGCGGCAATGTTGCCTGCTGTTTTGTAACCATTGTCCTTTCCTCCTTGGAGCATCATTTATTTGTTATTATGGAACAATGGCCGCAAATTATGAAAAGCCAAGGCGCATCGCCTTGGCTTTTACAAAACGTTGAAATATCTCGCTTCCGGATGGGCAAACACGATCGCTGAGACGGACGCTTCCGGCTCCATCATAAATCCTTCCGTTAAATGAATGCCGATTTCTTCAGGGAGCAAGAGGCGGAACAGCTTCTCTTGATCCTCTAGGTTTGGACAGGCCGGGTAGCCAAACGAAAACCGCTGCCCTTGATATTTTGCCGCAAACCGTTCCTCCATCGTAAAATCTGGATCATCCGGGAAACCCCAGCGGTCGCGCATTACTTGGTGAATGCGCTCCGCTAACCCTTCAGCGACTTCAAGCGCCAACGCTTGAACGGCGTGGCTTTTCAAAAATTGCCCGTCTTCTTTCCAACGTTGGGCAAGCTCGCGGATGCCCGTTCCCGCTGTGACCGCAAAGAAGCCGACATAGTCGATTTGTCCGCTTTCCACCGATTTCGCATAATCCGCTAAACAAAGGTATGGCGTTTTTGGCTGCCGCGGGAACTCGAATGTTTCGATGACGGTTTTGGCATCGGACGGCGAGTAAATATAGAGGCGGTTGCCATCGCTTTGCGCCGGGAAAAATTGATAGACGGCCGCTGGCGCGATCCACTGCTTCTCTTTCGCTTCATGAAGCAACTCGTCGATGAGCTGTTTGAGCGCGAGAGCTTTTTCGTCCTGTTCGGCAAGCAGCGTTTTCACTTTTCCTTTTAAACCGAGATGATGCCCAAGCAGCATTTGCCAGTTCATATACGGCTCCACATGGGCAAGCGGAACGTTCTTTAACACGTGCCGTTCTAAATCAGTCGGTACAAATACAGGGACGTTTGCCGAAACATTTGATTTGGTGATGACGGTTGACTCTGAGCGCTGCACTGAAGCGGATGCGCTTTTTTCTTTCCGTTCATATTCAATTTCATTTTGTTGCAGGCGGTTGGCAAGTGCGAGTCCATCCATCGCATCTTTGGCGTACAGCACGATGCCGTCGTATTCCGGCGCGATTTTATTTTCGGTAAATTTGCGCGATAACGCGGCACCGCCGACCAAAATCGGAAGAGAAATGCCCGCTTGTTTTAAGTCTTGTGCGGTTAGCACCATTTGTTGAGCCGATTTCACAAGCAGACCTGATAGGCCGATAATGTCAGGACGTTCTGCATGGATCGCCTCGATCAGCTGCTGCGAGGTGACTTTAATGCCTAAATCAACCACTTGGTAGCCGTTGTTGCTTAAAATAATGTCAACTAAGTTTTTGCCGATATCATGCACATCGCCTTTGACGGTGGCGAGCAATACTTTCCCTTTCGTGCTTGTTTCTGTTTTTTCCATGTACGGCTCTAAAAAGGCAACGGCTGCTTTCATCACTTCGGCACTTTGCAACACTTCGGCCACGATCAGCTGATTGTCGTTAAATAATCGTCCGACTTCATCCATTCCCGCCATAAGCGGTCCGTTAATAATGTCGAGCGGGGAAGGGTACGTTTGCAGTGCTAATTCCAAGTCGGCAATCAAGCCTTCCTTCGATCCTTCCACGATGTAGGCGGCGAGCCGTTCCTCCAGCGACAAATTTTTATTCGTTGTTTTCGCTTCCTTTGTTTTGTCGCGGTAAAATTGAATAAACGTGTTTAACGTGTCATCATTGGTGTTAAACAATAGCGCCTCGGCTAATTGCACTTCCTCCTCAGGAATCGAAGCGAACCGTTCGAGTTTTTCCGTATTGACGATCGCGTAGTCGAGCCCTGCTTGTGTGCAATGGTACAAAAAGACCGAGTTCAAAATTTCCCGCCCGATCGGCGGCAAGCCGAACGACACGTTGCTGATGCCGAGGATCGTTAGACATTGGGGCAAGCGCTCTTTAATCAAGCGGATGCCTTGAATCGTTTCGCTTGCGGCGCCGATGTATTGTTCGTCGCCTGTGCCGACCGGGAACACAAGCGGATCGAAAATAATATCGTGCGGCGGTACGCCGTATTTGTTGACGAGCAAATCATATGAACGCAAAGCGATCTCGAGTTTTCGTTCCGCGTCGACTGCCATGCCTTGTTCGTCGATCGTGCCGACGACGACCGCTGCCCCATATTGATGAATGAGCGGCACAATTTTTTCAAATCGTTCTTCGCCGTCTTCTAGATTAATCGAGTTGATAATCGCTTTCCCTTGTGAATACGATAGGGCGCATTCGATGACGTTTTCGTCGGTTGAATCGATGACAAGCGGCACTTTCACTTTTTTGACCACATGCTCGATGAACCGCTCCATGTCTTCTTTTTCGTCGCGGTCGGGGTCCGCAAGACAAATATCAATGACATGAGCGCCATTTTTCACTTGAGCGCGGGCGATTTCTGCCGCTTCTTCATATTTTCCTTCGGCAATGAGGCGCTTAAATTTGCGCGAGCCGATCACGTTTGTTCGCTCGCCGACAAAAAGAGGGCGCATCGTTTCGTCGTAAATAAGAGGCTCGATGCCGGAGACGGCGTGCATATCGAACGAAGCGGGAATCGGCCGCGGCGGGAGGTCGCGAACCGCTTCGGCGATAGCCCGAATGTGGTCGGGCGTTGTGCCGCAACAGCCGCCGACGATGTTAATCCAGCCTTTTTCGGCAAAGCGGCGAATTTTGGCCGCCAACATCTCCGGCGTTTCGTGGTAATGGCCTTCTTCATCCGGCAGTCCTGCGTTCGGATAGCAGCTGACGGCAGTGTCTGAGAGCGCAGCAAGCGAACGCAAATGATCGGTCATGAACTCTGGTCCCGTTGCACAGTTTAATCCGACGGCCAACGGCTTCATATGGCGGACGGAGATAAAAAACGACTCAATCGATTGCCCGGCAAGCGTTGTTCCCATCGGCTCGATCGTTCCGGAAATGATAATCGGCACCGTTTTTCCCATTGTTTGAAACGCTTTGGAAATGCCGATAAAACCGGCTTTGACGTTGAGCGTATCTTGACACGTTTCTAAAAGAAGGAGATCGACGCCGCCGATTAAGAGCCCGCGCGCTTGTTCTTCGTAGGCGGAAACTAATTGGGAAAACGTCGCTCCACCCGTGACGGATAGTGTTTTTGTTGTTGGCCCCATCGAACCGGCGACGAAGCGCGGCCAGTCCGGTGTCGAATATTGATCGGCTGCTTGCCTTGCTAATTTAGCTGATTGAATGTTCAGTTCAAGCGCAAGGTGACCGAGGCCGTATTCATCAAGGACGATGTTCGTCGCTCCGAATGTGTTTGTTTCAATAATGTCCGCTCCAGCTTCTAGGTACGCCTCGTGAATATGTTTGATGACATGAGGGGAGGTGAGGGACAAATATTCGTTGCACCCCTCGTACTCTTCGCCGCCGAAATCGTTGGCCGTAAGTCCAGCGCTTTGAATCATCGTTCCCATTGCCCCGTCAATAATTAAAATTTTTTTGCGCAGCTGTTCGTATAGTTGGCTAGCCATGAAGCACCTTCCTTTCTGAGCTTAAGCGCTCTTTCTCGTGGATATAATGAACTAATTCTACCGTCATCTCGTAGCGTAGAAACGGGGTGATCAAATAAATGCCGTGGAACAAATCGAATGCAGCGTCAATCAATGATTTTGCAATCGCAATGCCTTCTTTTGCCGATTGAATCGGGTCGTTCGCGCAGGCGTTCATGCGCGCCCGAATGTCATCGGACAATGTGATGCCCGGCACTTCATGATGAAGGAAATCGGCGTTGCGGGCGCTCGTCAATGGCATAATTCCGATATAAATGGGGGCTTCGAGATGTTTTGTCGCTTCGTATACTTCTTCGATTTTCTGTTCCGAATATAAAGGCTGCGAAATAAAATAGTGGGCGCCGCATTGGACTTTTTTCTCGAGCCGCTCAACTGCCTTCTCTAAGTAGCGAACGTTCGGGTTAAAGGCGGCGGCGATTGAAAAATTCGTTTTTTGTCCAAGTGGCTGTCCAGAATAAGACAGGCCTTCGTTGAATTGGCGAATGAGCTGAATGAGATCGAATGAAGATAGATCATAGACGGATGTAGCGCCAGGAAAATCGCCGATCTTTGACGGATCGCCGGTCACCGCCAGCACATCGGTCATACCGAGTGTATGCAAGCCCATCAAATGGGATTGTAAGCCGATTAAATTGCGGTCGCGGCATGTAATATGAATGAGCGGCCGCATGCCGACTTGTTGTTTGACGATCGTTCCGAGCGCGACGTTGCTGATGCGCGGAGTCGCAAGCGAATTATCGGCGAGCGTTAGCGCATCGATGTTCGCTTCTTTCAGCGCTTTCGCCCCTTCTAAAAATTTCGCGATGCCGAGTTTTTTCGGCGGATCGAGCTCAACGATCACGGATCTCCGTTTGCTTACAATGTCTTGAAGCGGCGGTTCTGTTGTCGGTTCAGGCGATGAAACGACAAGCGCGGTTTGCCGCTGTTTGATCTCTTTTTTCAGGACGGGTGTCCGGTCGATGAGCGCTTTTGCCATCGCTTCAATGTGCTTAGGCGTTGTACCGCAGCATCCCCCGATAAGGCGGACGCCCTGGGCGCGGAAGGAGAGTGCCGTTTCTTGAAAATAATCTTCATTTGTTTCATAGACGAGGCGGCCGTCACGGTAGTCGGGCAAGCTTGCGTTTGGGTATGCTGAAAGAAATGCTGTTTTTGGAAGAGGCACTTCCTCAAGCGAGCGAATCATATGATACGGACCGAGGCGACAATTCAGTCCAACGACATCCGCCCCGAGCTGTTCCAACTCGGTAAGCGCCTTGCTAAGCGGGGTACCGTCCTGCAACACACCGATATCGTGAAGGGTGACATGGGCAATAATTGGGCGTTTTGTTTCTTTACGGGCGATGGAAAGCACCGTCTTTAATTCTTCTAGATCGTAATATGTCTCTAACAGTACTCCATCGACATCTTCGTGTAAAAGGGCATATAATTGCTCGCGAAACGTCCGCTTGACTTCCTCAAGTGTAATGGCGCTTTTGTTAATGCTGCGCAGCCCGCCGATTGTTCCGAGGACATAGGCGCGGTTTTCCGCAGCTTGTTTGGCCAATCTTACCGCCGCTCGGTTAATAGATTGCACCTCATCTTCTAATCCATAGCGGGCTAGTTTAATATAATTGGCGCCATATGTGTTTGTTTGAATGACTTCGGCCCCTGCCGTAATATAAGCTTCATGGATATGAACAATATCATCCGGCTTAGAGAGGTTCAATTCTTCAAAACAGCGATCGACACCGTGCGAGTATAATAGAGTGCCCATCGCGCCATCGGCAATAACAATTCGTTCTTTCAAGTCTTCTAACAGACCCACATTCATTCCCCCGTCCTTCTTCAATAAAATAAAAAAAGCCTTCTACAATAAGAAGAAGACTTTTTGCGCTGCTCCTTCTTATCTTCCAAGCAACATGCTTGTCTGGAATTAGCACCTTGGCATTTGCCAGGTTGCTGAGGGTTCATAGGGCCAGTCCCTCCCCCTCTCTTGATAAGAAATCGTTATGAAGTTTTAAAAAATGGTTATTTATAATTTAAATAATTTTATGAAAATATTCAACTACAAATTTTTATTCTTTTATCGCTGTACCGCGTTTGTGTCATAAAAACAAGCCTAATTCGTTGCAGAATTAGGCTTTTATAAGGTTGTCTTAGCGATAATTGACAAATTGCACGTCGATCGGCAGGTCGGCTTCACGAATCGCGGCAATCACCTTTTGCAAATCGTCTTTGCTTTTACCGCTGACGCGAATTTGATCTTCTTGAATTTGACTTTTTACTTTTAGGCCGGTATTTTTAATAATCGTGTTGATTTTTTTCGCATTGTCTTTATCGATGCCTTGAACAAGTTTCGCGCGTTGGCGCACTGTTCCGCCGGAAGCCGGTTCGACTTTTCCATAATGGATATTTTTTGTTGAGACGCCGCGTTTAATGAGTTTTCCGATGAGCACATCTTTTAGTTGCTCTAGTTTAAATTCGTCGTCGGAAATAAGGACAAGCTCTTCTTTTTCTAAAGAAATATCGCTTTTGCTTCCTTTGAAATCATAACGATTTTGAATTTCTTTCAGCGCGATATTAATGGCATTGGTGACTTCAGATAAGTCGACTTTGGATACAATATCAAATGAGCTTTCTTTCGACATACACTACCTCCAGCAAAATTTGGTCATTTCGTACTTATTATAGTAAAATGTAGCATGATAAACAATAAAAAGGAAGATGCATCCATGAAGCCATTAAAAGCAGGAGAAACAACCATATTAACAGTCAAACGAGAAGCGTCTATTGGCTATTTTTTAACAAACGGTAAAGAAGAAGTGCTGCTTCACAAAAGAGAAACGGAACGCCCGCTTTCGATTGATGAGGAAGTAACGGTCTTTTTGTATCAAGACCACGAGGGGCGGCTATGTGCGACAATGGAAAAGCCAAAAATCACCAATCATCGGTACGACTGGGTCGAAGTGGTCGATGTTGTTCCGAAGTTAGGCGTCTTTGTCGATATTGGAATTTCGAAAGATGTGCTCGTATCGCTTGATGATTTGCCGCCGCTTCCGACGCTTTGGCCTAAGCGCGGCGATCAACTGTATTGTTCGCTAAAAACCGATAAGCGGGGACGGTTGCTTGCTGAGCTGGCGGATGATGAAGTGATGAAGCAAATTGCTGTGAAGGCGCCGGAATCTATATTTAACAAAAATATTCGCGGCCGCGTCTATCGGCTTATTAAAGCCGGATCGTTTCTCATTTCAGATGTCGGATATATCGGGTTTATTCACGAGTCCCAGCGCCGGAGAGAACCGCGGCTTGGCGAAATCGTCGAAGGACGTGTTATTGCCGTCAAAGAAGACGGAACGGTGAATGTATCCCTGCTCCCAAGAAAGCATGAAACGATCGATGAAGATGCTGATATGATCTATCGTTATCTGGAAAGCAGAGGCGGGGCGATGCCGTATCACGACAAAAGCGACCCAGACGACATTCAAGCGCGTTTCCAAATGAGCAAAGCGGCCTTTAAGCGGGCTTTAGGGCGCTTAATGAAAGAGAAAAAGGTATATCAGGAAAATGGATGGACGTACATCAAAAGAGAAGAATCGTGAAAACAAGCGGAGCGAAAAAGCTCCGTTTTTTTTGTAGAAAAACTAAAAGATTATACAATATAACCGATAAAAACAGTGGAAATATTGTAAAACGAGGGGAAAAGAGATGAAACAACTGCGACTGATTATTGCTATGATCATGATTGTCGGTCTCTTTGCCGGCTGTTCGACAAAAGAGGCTGTGAACTCAAAAAAACGGATACGAGTCGGCATTATGTTGTCTGACGTCGGACTAGGAGATCAATCGTTTAGTGACTCTGCTTTTCGCGGATTAATGCAAGCGCGCGATGAACTTGGCATCATTTTTGATTATCGGGAGTTGCAAGATACGAAAACGTATGAACAAGGATTGAAAGAACTTGTTGAAGAAGGAAACGACGTTGTTATTGGTCTCGGATTTATGGTGCAACAAGATTTGGAAAAAGTCGCGAAGCAATATCCGAAGCAACAATTTATTTTAATCGACGCCGTTTCCAATTTAAAAAATGTGACATCGATTACATTTAAAGAAGATGAGGGAAGCTTTCTTGCCGGGCTTGTTGCGGCGCTAACGACTAAAACAAACAAAGTCGGCTTTATCGGCGGGGCTGATGTGCCGCTAATTCGCAAATTTGCTGTCGGCTTTGAAAAAGGGGTACATGCGATAAAACCTTCTGCATCCGTTGATATCGTGTATGCCGGTGATTTTGGCAACGACAAGCTTGGAGCAAAGATTGCTAGAGGCATGTTTCAAAAAGGAAGCGATGTGGTCTATACAGCTGCCGGGTTTACTGGAGTAGGTGCATTGCGCGAGGCGGAAACGCACGGAGTATATGCCATCGGTGTCGATAGCGACCAATATTTTTATGCGGAAAAAGCGGTTGTCACGTCGATGGTCAAAAACGTCGATGTAGCGCTGCTTACTGTGTTAAAGGAATACGTGAAAAAGGGCGAGATTCCAACAGGAACTGTTGAGTTAGGATTGAAGGAAAACGGGGTCGGTCTTGCGCCGATCCGAGTGGTGCCATGGAATGAGCCGCAGCAAAAGCTTTTAGAACAATGGAAAGAAAAAGTGGAAAGCGGACAAGTGACAACGAAAGAATAGAAAAGGGGATTACAATGACAATTCGGAAAAAGCTATGGCTTCATTCGACGATCTCGATACTACTATCGATAGTGATTATGGGATTTATTATTGCGAATATGTTATCCATTCAATCGACGAACAAAGATATTGTTCCTGTATTGCTGACGGTACAAAAGCTTGAGGCAAGCATGAAGTCGGCGAAACAAGGCTTAAATAACTTTGCGTATAATATGACAGAAGGCAACAAGCAGGAAGTGATCACGCAAGTAAATGAAACGGAGCGAATGATAAGCCAGCTTGAAAAGATGTTGAAGCAAAAAGAGTTTCGTGTATTGTTAGAAAAAGCGAAACGGAAATTTTCTGATGTGCGCGCTCGATCTTTGGAAGCGCTCGACAGCCGCAACGAATCTGAAGCGAGACGGCAAGCGATGCGCATTGAAGGAGCGATTAACGATTTATATGTTCTGCAGCTGTATACAAACGATTTTTATGAACAATTGCAACGTGATTTACAAGGCCAAATTCGTTTCGTAGTATGGGCATCAGTGATTGGCTGCGTGGTGCTCTTTGTATTGTCGGGAGGGAGCAGCTTAAGGCTGACGCGTTCGATTACGAAACCGCTTGAACGGCTTGCAGCGAACGCAACCGAAATTGCTAGAGGCAACTTGCTTGTCGAGCGCGTTGCTTACAAGAACCGTGACGAAATTGGTGAGCTGAACGCGGCATTTAATCAAATGGTGGACGAACTAAAGCGGTTATTGCATTCTGTTGATGATGCTAGCAAACGGGTCGAAGCGTTCGCTAAAGAGATTGAACAGGAAAATCAAACGTTAACAGAAATCAATCGGCAAGTCGCTTTATCGACCAATGAGTTATCATCCGGCGCTCAAAGTATTTCTGAAGAGTTGCAGCAAGCGGTATTGCTCATTGAAAAAATGGACAATACGTTCGCACAAACAGCCGAGAGAACGGAACAAACAGCGCAATACAGTGAAGTCGCAGTCGAGGCGATCCGCGACGGACAAGCAGCGATTCAACAGCAGATGGAGTTGATCCGCAATAACGCTGAAGCGACATCGTTGATTGAGCGGGAGACGAAAGAATTTATCGAGCATGCGACGGACATTGAGCAAATGGCGAAGGCCGTATCGGAAATTGCTGAACAGACGAACTTGCTTGCCTTAAATGCAGCCATTGAAGCGGCGCGAGCGGGCGAAGCGGGGAAAGGATTCGCGGTGGTGGCAGAGGAAGTGCGCAAACTTGCGGAGCAGTCTGCTCAGGCGACAAAGCAAATTTTCACAACAGTTTCCCATATTAAACATGGGGTGGCTTCCGTTTCAGCCGCAGTGGCACAAGGAGTGAAAATTGCTGAACAGCAATCGCAATCGATTGAAACGACAGCAGCTGCTTTTACTGAGATTGAAAGCAAAGTCGCAGGAATTTCAACTGATATTCAAGCGCTTGTGACCGATGTCGCCGCCTCAAAGCAGTTCGGAGAAAGGGTGCTCCAGAACGTTGAAAGCATTAGCGCGGTTGTCGAGCAATCGGCTGCCGGAAGCGAAGAAATTGCCGCTTCGATGTCCGAACAGCTTACCGCTTTTGAAAATATGGTTGAAAAAGTCAAAATGCTGCGTCAATTGACGGATGAATTGCATACAGTGATGGCGAAGTTTCGTATGGAATAAATTGATCATAAAATAAAAGTTCTCCACGACTTTCAAGGTGGAGAACTTTTGTTTTAAGGACGAGAGGGGCCTTCATTACGATTAAGGAGCCTATTATACAAAATTATTAACGTTGTTATTTCTTCCAAACTTATAGGCCGAGACGAGGAAAAAGATCAGCGCGAACGCGAGAATAATGAGCAGATTCAAATATAAGCTTCCAAAGGAATGACCTTGCTGCAATTTTAATAACGCGTCTAGCGCCCAGCGTTGCGGCAGAAAATTAGCTATTTTTTGTACGAAAGTAGGCATAATATCCGCCGGCCAAAAACAGCCTGAAAGCATGCAGGTAGGAACAACGATCAAGTTTTGCATCGCTCCTGCTGAAGCAGAGCTGTTTGCAAAAGCGACCGTTATAAAAGCGATGCCGATGGCTACTAGTGAAAATAACATCAGAATAGCTGCCATTTGCCAAAAAGCAATATTCGTTTTTATGTGAAATACCTGATCCATCATCACTAGTGTAATCATAATCTGTCCGGTCATCACAATCATGTTGACGATGATATTTGATAATATATATTTGTTTCCGTTAATCGGGGCGGATAATAATCGGAAATACGTTCGATTTTCTTTTTCTCGCACGATCATTTCCGCTAAACTGCCCGCTGAAAAAAGCATAATCATCAGCAAATATCCGATGGTCTGATAGGTCATGCCGATATTTTTCGATGTATCTTTTAGCGGATGGACTGATGTACGGAACGGCGATTGCTGGTAGCGTTCGTACATTTGCCAAAATGTGCGCTCATCCCCGTTTGCGATTTTTCCAAGTGCACTAATATTATTGATGTAGTGATATAAATATGATTTGACGAAACCGGTAATTTCCGCTCCGTGAATCGAAACGATTTGCAGATGGCCGGGTCGTCCTTGCTCGACGCTTTTGGAAAAGCCTTGATGAAAAACAAGCACGCAATCGAGCTTGCCGGATGTGATTTGATCGTCTATTTCCGATTTTTTAATGTTCGTTACCGAAAGATGTTCTAACCCTTTGATAAAATGGATCGTATCATTCGTAATATAATGAGGATCGTTGTTGACAACGCCGATGTGCACATTTTTTTCGTTAGAACCGCTGTAGACAAACAAGGATATGATAATTCCGATGAGCGGCGTGCCAAAATACAATAGGATATTTTTTTTATTACTGAACGTCTTTTTTAAGGTATGTCTAACTAACCACATTACATCTTGCATGTTATAATCCCTCCTGTTTTGTGAACGCCGTTCCAGCGATCAGCAAAAACAGCGCTGCGAATCCGACATTTAACAGCATGGTGAAGGAACCAGCTGATAAATCGTTCACATAAATGATTTTTGTAAGGGCTGTATTGACCCATGTGAGGGGGGAGAGGTTCGTTATCAATTTTTCCATTGTGCCTGTAGCTTCTATTTTGTAATACGCTCCGCCCAAGAAGGACGCTAGCTGTATAACAACCATAAGAATCATTCTGGCCGCTCCTTCTGTTCTTGCAATATAGCTGATCCCAAGACCGAGGCTAACGGCAAATAATACTTCTGTAAATACTACAAAATACACTAGAGCAAGATGATGTCCCCAATAGGCTTTAAAGACGAATTTGCTGAACGTAATGACAATGGCTACGCAAAGAAAATTCACAACGACGTTTCCAAGTATTTTTCCAATAAAAATTTCAAATTTATGGACTGGTGCTGCCAATAATCGATCTGCTGTTTTGCGCGTTCGTTCTCCCCGAATTAAATAACTGGCTGGCAAGGCTCCATAAAGGGCGATCATCGTTGTCATGGCAATCGCATAATAGTCCATTGCACCTGGCTGTCTTTTAGAATGAAGGGACGTTTCTTTTATATAATTATTTTGTACTTTGTTGTTCATTAATAGTTGCACTTGCTCGGGTTTTACTTGTGCGACGGCTGTGGCGATGTTATACTGATCGGCAAACGCTGCCGCCATTCCTTGAATAATGCTCGCTTTGATCGAGTTTGTATCGTTCACATATAGTTGGATTTGTTCATTGGTGATTGCCATATATCCATCATAATTGTCTTGCTGTACCTCTTTTTTTGCATCAAGCTGACCAGAGGCTCGTTTAAAATGAATATCGGATTTTTTGGCTTCTTTCATAAACTGACGAACATAGCTTGAAAATTCTCCTGATGTTTGATCTTTATATAATACATGGATCTGGCCAACAGAAGTTGTAGTATTAAAGGCATTAGATAAAGCCGTTCCTAATATGAGCATTAATACAATCGGGAATGCCAGCATAAAAACGAGCGTTCTTCGATCCCGAAAATCACTTTTTATTTCTTTCATAGCAATGCGAATGATATTCAAAAAACATCTCTCCTTTGGACTAGTGATCCCTTAAACTTCTCCCTGTTAAAGTAAGGAACACGGTTTCTAAATTTGGCGACTGTTCTTTCAGTGAACGTATTTCTACTTTGTCGTTAATGAGACATTGAATGATGGTATTTAAATTGTTAACGCTGATATCCGAACTGACTTTAATTAAGTTTTCTTCCATTTGAACAGCTTTTACGCCGCTAATGGATTGTATTTTATTTAAATCGATCGTCTCCATCGGTTTAATTTCAATCCACACATCTTTTGTATTCGTGATAATGGCTTTGAGTTGCTCTTTTGTTCCTTCAGCGATGATTTTGCCGTGATCGATAATCGCAATCCGAGAGCAAATTTCTTCGACTTCCTCCATATAGTGGCTTGTATAAATAATGGTGCAGCCCATTTCGTTCAATTTTTTGACAGAGTTTAAAATATAGTTTCTTGATTGCGGATCGATGCCCACCGTTGGTTCGTCCATAATAATGAGCTTAGGCCGATGGGCGATTGCACAAGCGATATTCAATCTCCTTTTCATTCCACCTGAGAAGCCTTTAGGATAGCTTTTATGTTTATCGCTTAATCCGACAAATTTCAATGCTTCTTCCACTCGTTCGTGTAGCTGGGAACCGCGCAGTCCGTATAGCCCTGCGAAAAATTTCACGTTTTCGTATGCCGTCAAATCTTCGTAAATGGCAATATCCTGCGGAACGATGCCGATATTCTTTTTAGCGAAATGGCTATGCTTGCTAATATTTTTGCCAAGAATTTTGATTTCTCCGGCGTTGGCTCGCAACAGTCCTGCAATCATATTGATTGTTGTGCTTTTTCCGGCTCCGTTTGTTCCAAGAAATCCAAATATTTCTCCCTCAGCTACGGTTAAAGACATATTATCAACTGC
This sequence comes from Anoxybacillus tepidamans PS2, assembly GCF_000620165.1. Taxonomy (GTDB): domain Bacteria; phylum Bacillota; class Bacilli; order Bacillales; family Anoxybacillaceae; genus Anoxybacteroides; species Anoxybacteroides tepidamans_A. Next base: position 107,042 of record NZ_JHVN01000005.1, on the reverse strand, counting down.
GATAAAATCGCCGAATTTTTTCGTCACATTTTTTATTTCCAAAATGTTCATCATCTCACCTCTTCGTGTTCGTTATGTCTTTAGTATAAAAAAGAAAATGAACTCATATAAGTGCATGAGTTCATTACTTTTACATGAGAATATTCATATTTTCCATCTGAAGCTGTTCATTGATTGACAGGGAGCAATGTGGTGACAGAGAAACCGTTTGTGCCATCGACAATTACAGTGCCGTTTACGGACGCTGCCCGTTCTTCCATGCCGATGATTCCAAGGCCTTTTGTTACCTTTTCAGCTCCTTTTCCGTTATCTTTGACTTCGATTTTAATTAGAGTATTCAGCACGTGAATTTCAATCGAAATGACGGTGGCTTCTGCGTATTTCATGGCGTTCGTTAAGGCTTCAGTAATATTTTCGTAAATAATTTTCCACTGAATTGGGGAAATGACTTCCAAATTGCCTTTGCAAACAAAAGGGATTTGAATATTGTGCTGCGCTGAAAATTCCTCTATGAATAATTTCACCCGATTGATTCCCATTTGTTCCGCTCGCGGTTTGATATGCTTTAACGTGATGCGAATATTTTCAATTCCTTCTTTGGAAATATGAATCGCATTTTGCAGAAATTCTTTCGCCTTGTTATGATCGATGTCCATTAAGCGCTTCGCGGCCTCCATCTGAATGAGCGCTCCGGTCATCGAATGGCCGATTTGGTCGTGAATTTCTTGGGCGAGCCGATTCCGTTCTTCTAACTGAAGCGTATATTGTGACTGCTTAATGTATTCATGATATTCGTTTAAGCTTTTCGTTAGCCGCTGTAGATCCCTTCGCATTGTATCAAGCTTATCTTCTAAATTCGCTATTCGAAACGTATAGCGTTCGGCCATGGCGACACTCATAAAATTAAAACACGCTGTCAGAAAATAAACCGGGTGCAGATTGTTTGGAATAAAGACGATTGGAAATAAAAGTAAAGTGAATATCGCCCATTTATTGTGAACATGGTTTGCTGAAAGTTCATATAGGTTAATCGGCAGCAGCAAAATAAAGAAAGAATAGATATGGAAGCTTGAAAGCAATATAAGAGCAATTGATAAAAATACCACCCCTTTTTTTAACGATGCTTTTTTGAAAATATAAATGCTCATATTGATGCAAAGATAGACAAGAGAAGCAAAAACGAACCAAGGAGTGCTAATGTGGTTGGAGTATAAATAGCAAATACATATATATAGCCATAAAATAAGTTTGTTTAGAATGAACAAAAGTTCCATTGACATCCCTCAGCGAATTTTTCCTGTTAAATAATAAATGGCAATCTGTGTCCGATGCTGCAAGCCTGTTTTCCCTAAAATCGATGTGATATAATTGGCGATCGTCCCTTCTGATATAAAGAGCTGCTTGGAAATTTCTTTATTGGAAAGTCCTTTGGCAATTAAAGACATAATCTCCATTTCCCGCTCTGTAAACAGCGTTTTATCGATTTTAGGTTGAGCTTCTTTTTCAGTTGTTAAATTCGATTTAATCTTTTCCATGATCACGTCTTGCATAATCGTATTTCCGTTATATACGGCTTTGATCGCTTCCCTTATTCTTTCTGGATCGGTGTTTTTTAAAAAATAGCCTTTTGCGCCGTTGCGGATGGCGTCCAAAATGTATTCGTCATCATCGAAAGTGGTGAGGATCAGAGGTTTTGTGTTTGTTTGTTCGCATATGAGTTTCGTGGCTTCGACTCCATTCATATTCGGCATGCGCACATCCAACAGCGCAATATCAACAGGGAATTTTTTGCAGTATGCAACGGCTTCTTGACCGTCATTGACGGTTGCTACCACGTCAAATTCGTCATATGTACTTAGTATAATTCGCATCCCTTCTCGAACAAACGAATTATCATCGGCGATCATTACTTTTATTTTTCCTGGTTTTTGCGAGAGGTCGTTCATCCATTCACGTCCTTTCATATTCGAATTGATATTTTACTTAAAGTAAAGAGGGAGAAGGCCCGTTTGATCGGGCCAACCTCCATTTGTTTGGCAAAAGAAGGCTGAATGGCGGTCGCAACTAAAAAATACAAAACAAAATAACGTATAAAAATGGTTGTTAGTCCACAAATACGCGACGCATCGTATTAATTAAAAGGTAAAGGCCGTACGATAGACAGCTCTATTTGGCGGTAAAGATTGACTCGCCGACTGTTGTACGAGAAGGAGATGGGAAAATTTTAATATATTCACTGAGAATTCTCCCACCTCTAAGCGAAGTGTAGGTGGGAGAGGTTTATGATTTGTGAGAGAATCATTTAATTATAACAAAATATTGTAAACAAAGGAATGAGGGAACAGATTGAATAAAAAAGGGGAAGTGTACTGCATTATAGCTTTAGTCAAACCAACTGCATGTGCTTGCAAATCGCTGCAGAGAGAAAGGGAGAGCTGCTACAAAGAAGAACGTTAAGGTTTTTCAAATGTAAAAAGAGCTTGCAAGCAAGCTCTTTTTACAAATGGTCTGTCTTTTTAGAGTATTCGTTTTTTCCTGCTTGGCGATTTTTTTCCCGTAGCATGTTTTTTTCATGGCGTTTCGCGTTGTTATCGCGCGCCTTTTTATCGTTGTCGCTTGTACGAGGCATATTGCTTGCACTCCTTTTTATTAATCGTACATCGGTAGTTTTTTCAGCGACAAGCGATTTTATGCTTCGAGATATTGGTTAAGGAAAAAGACCGCTAACGTGCCTGGGCCGGCATGTGCCCCGATCGCCCCTCCGATTTGGGAGATATAAAAGCGGTTGCAGCCGAATTTTTCTTCAATCATCCGCTTTAACTCCAATGCCGCCTCCTCATCATCGCCATGGCTGATGCCGATCAGCTGCTTTTGTAAATCGTCTCCGCGCTCTTCCATTAATTCAACGATCCGTTTTAACACTTTTTTGCGGCCGCGAATTTTTTCAAGCGGAATCAGCTTCCCATCTTCTACGTGAAGAAGCGGTTTAATGTTCAATAGTCCGCCGACAACGGCTGATGCTTTGCTGATCCGTCCCCCGCGCGCTAAAAATTCTAAATCGTCGACGGTAAAGATATGCTCCATATGGCGGCAATATGTAGAAATTGCTTCGCATAATTGTTCATACGGCATCCCTCTTTGCGCTAATTCACATGCTTTTATGACGACGAGCCCCAAGCCGAGCGAAGCGCATTTTGAATCGATAACAGTCAGCTGAAAGTCAGGGTATTGTTCGAGCACTTCTTGACGTACCATCATCGCTGTTTGGTACGTCCCCGATAACTGAGAAGAAAAAGCGATATAAATAGCAGATCGACCATCCTTCGCAAGTTCTGTAAACAACTCTTTCATTTTAAGCGGGCTTGCTTGCGATGTTTTTGGTATTTCTCCATTCCGCATCGCGTTGTACACTTGCTTTGGCTCGATTGTGATGAAATCTTCATAATCCGCTTCGTTTAAATGAACAATGAGCGGAAGAAACGAAACGTGACGTTCTTGTAAAAAAGAATACGGTAGGTCACATCCGCTATCAGCGACAATGGCAATTGACATCCTCTTCACCTTCTTACCTTAAAATAATTCGTTCTTAATTAAGTGTAATAGCTTAAAAGAAAAAATACAATTTCCATTTTGTAAACGGTTGCTAGAGGAAGAAAAAACATCATTTTTTATTAAAAAATGAAACTTTTGGAAAGTAAGGCTCGTCTAAATAAATGGATTTTAAACCAATAATTTACATGATTGTAAAAGGGGGATTTGCTCGAATGAATAAAAAATGGCTTTCAAAGTTGTTAGTGACCGCTGTGCTGGCCACGAGCGCAGGACCGATTACTGCAAAAGCGGCGGAAGAAAAAATCTATATGCCGCCGCAGCAAAAATTGTATCAACGGGTAGGAATCAATATGCAAGCGAACAACGTTAGAGAAATGGAAGGAGTGAACATTTCAAAAGAGGAAGCGCTTGAAATTGCTAAAAAAGCGGTAAAAGTTGACAAAGATTATAAATTTCAAGGAATTTCATTCTCGAATGATTGGTATGGAAATAAACCAGTATGGCAAGTTTCATGGTATAAAGAGGATCGGGGATATCATGACATTAGTGTCACAATCAACGCGAAAACAGGAAAAGTAGTCAATATGCATATATACCATGAAAAAAATGATAATACATCGTTCCCTCCGAAAGTAAGCTACGAGCAGGCTGTGGACATCGCTAAAAAATATATCGAGACGATGTACCCTGGCAAGCTTAAAGAAGCGGTCATGGATGAGCAATTGAAAAAGCAGCAAGGAAGGCTGCCATATGGGAATCGAAAGTTTTATGCGGTCCGTTTTTATCAAGTCGTTAACAGCGTTCCGTACTATGAGAATAACATAATGGTGACGATTAATGGGAACGGGGAAATTCAAACATTTGAATATAACTGGAATGATGAAGTAACGTTTGAAAAGAACGAGAAAGTGATTAGCGAAGATCAAGTGAAAAAATTGCTGCAAGATCGTATTCAATTAGAATTGCGCTATCAGCTCGATTCTTCGGCCAATGCAAAGCCTAAGCTTATGTACGTTCCTAAGTCCAATATGTATCAATATTATTATGGAAATATAAATATGACGATTGATGCACACACAGGGAATTTTATTGACGTATACGGCAAACCGGTAGAACTATCTTCATCGGGAGAAGAAAAGCCGTTATCAAATCAGGCGACTCCTCTTCCGGTTCGCAATAAAGAATTAACACAGAAGGAAGCGTATGAAATTGTTCAACAAGCTTTGCCGCTTCCAAAAAATTTGGTGCTAAACTCGGCAAATTACGAAGAGCGCAATGAAACTCCGGTTTGGTTCTTTACGTGGAGAAGCCAAGACGACGGCTATTCTTTCTTGAATGCGACGGTGAATGCGAAAACTGGCGAAATCATCAGCTTTGACGACGATTCCATCTATAGAGACTTGGAATCTGGGAAAAACGTACAAATAAACTATACGAAAGAACAGGCATTACAAATTGCCTCCGACTTTGCAAGGAAAATTGCTGCTGATAAGGCGGACCGTTTATATGCAGCTCCCCCTCAAGAAATACGCTATGGAAAGGCAGCGAAACCGCAGTTTTATGAAATCTATTTTTATCGTAAAGAAAATGGCATTCCGGTACAAGGACAAGGAATGACTGTGACCGTTTCAGCCGAGACTGGAAAAATTGTTCGCTTTTATACAGAGTGGCGCAACGTGTCGTTCCCTGTACCGAATCAAGTCGTTTCCCTTGAAAAAGCAAAAGAAATTTATCTGAACGATACAAAATTTGCTTTAAGCTATTTTACAACAGTCGCACAAAACGAAAGCAAAAGCAATGAGGCTATTTTAGTTTATCAACCAGTGCCGACTTGGACGGAAAAATATTTGGATGCTATTGACGGCAAATGGAAGGATGCAGCGACAGGGAAAGTGATTGATGACCAAAGCGTTGCAACCGATATAAAAGGACATAAGCAAGAGCAGGCGCTGCAAGCGATGATCGATTACAACATTTACGATGTCGAAAACGGAAAGGTATATCCTGATAAAATAGTAACAAAAGGAGAATTTGTCGAGATTTTAATGCGAGCGGTGGGCGATTACGGAACATGGTATAACGAAAACGCACCAGCACCGTTCAAGGATGTAAAAAAAGAGGCGGATTATTATCCATACTTGCAGCGCGCGGTAGACCGCAAATGGATTAAAATGGATCGAGATGAGTTTCAACCGAACAGCCAAGTGACGCGTGAATTTGTTGCGGTAACGCTTGTGCGTGCACTCGGATATGACAAGCTTGCTTCGCAAAATGGTTTATTCCCTGTAACGTTTAAGGATGCGAACAAAATTCATTATAAAGGCTATGTCGGCTTAATCAGCAAACTCAAAATCATGCCAGGTACGAAATCGGGCGAGTTTCAGCCAGCTTCGCCATTAACACGCGCTGATATGGCTGTCATTATTTATCGTTTTATGAACAAATATGCGGCTATTGCCGAAAATTAACAGAAAAGCGATGCGGAAAATCTATTCCGCATCGCTTTGCTTTATTTGGTCAAGTTCTTCTTGCAGTTGACGCAGCTGCGCTTTTTCAGCTAAGTTAGAGTGAACGTAGGCAGAGGATAATGCATTTTTAGCAACAGCGACTGCTTCATTGACATCAATATCCGCTTGTCCTGCTGCCGCTTGTTTAGCATTCATAACAGCTTTGCGCGCCTCTTGAAATAACCGGTTTCCCATTATTAGTGTCCTCCAAGCGACGTTTCAATTGCTGTTCTTGCCTTCCGTTCTTCCGCTTCCGCATACGTCATATGATAAGGGATTCGTTCATCATGTTTTTCAACGGCATCGACGCTTTGCTGAATAAACCGCTTCGATTTATTTCGTTTACCCAAGACGCATTCCCCCTTGAAAAATAAAGACGCAACGCTGCGTCGTTTATATTGTAACCGCTTTGGGGGCATGATACTAAGGCAATTCGTTACAGCTTTAACAGCCCTTTTAAGTAAATGCCGATTCCATCTTCTTCATTGGTTTTTGTCACATCTTTTGCAACTTGCTTTAACGGCTCGATCGCATTGCCCATGGCGATCCCATATCCTGCCCATTGGATCATTTCTAAATCGTTGTCTTCATCTCCAAAAGCGATGACGCGATCATTTGGAATTTGGAAATATTCCGCGATGCGCTGCAATCCAAAAGCTTTATGGACACCCGCGCGGACGATTTCGATAATATGCCAAGGAGCAGCCCAGCGGCGATGATGGAGCACATTTGCGTGCACCGAAGATAAATAATATTGAATATCATCGGCATGCTCTTCGTCTGTATGAATAAGAACGCTCGTTGGATCGGTTTTTAATATTTGACGCAAATCGCCAATTTCAATTTTCGGTTGACCTAACTGAACGATGCTAAGCAGCTTTTCGTCATGGTCGTGGAAATATACATCATCCATTACTTCCGCTAAAATGTTTTTGATATTGTATGTTTCGCTTACTTCAATAATTTCTTTGATCGTTTCCAACTGAAGCGGGGAATGGTACATGCCCCACGTATCGTCTTTTGGGTGATGCACAAAAGCGCCGTTGAAGTTGACAATTGGGGTTGTTAAATGAAGCTCCTCATAATACATTTTGCTGGCGCGGTACGGTCTTCCAGTAGCGATTACAACAATGTGTCCAGCCTCTTTTGCACGTAAAATGACGTCTTTTGTGAACGGAGAAATCGTTTTATCATCTTTTAACAATGTGCCGTCCAAATCTAACGCAATTAAATATCGTTCCATAATAGCTCCTTTGCATATGTATTTTTAGATATGCGCTCTAAGAGCATAGCTGCGGTTTGCTGAACAGCAAGCACATAATAACATTGCTTTTCTTCTATAGTGTAACTCTTTTCCAAAATTTTTGTCTACATGTTACACTAGAAGAAAAGGAAATCAAAAGGAGTTTTAACAGCCATGGTAATTATTCAAAATGAGACAATCGCAAACGTTCCTGTATTGCATGTAGTAAAAGAAGAGAGAAAAAATGAAACGTTGCCGCTGATTATGTTTGTGCACGGATTTACGAGCGCGAAAGAACATAACCTTCATTTTGGCTATTTGCTTGCTGAAGCAGGATACCGTGTCATTTTGCCAGATGCGCTTTATCACGGCGAGCGTGAGCAAAATCTTACGGCTCAACAATTGCAATTATCATTTTGGAACATTGTTGTGCAAACCATTCGCGAGATTGAACAAATCAAAGGCGAACTTTGCGAACGCAATCTCGTTGAAAAAGATCGCATCGGTATAGCAGGGACCTCGATGGGAGGCATTGTGACGTTTGGAGCGCTTGCTGTATATCCTTGGATTAAAGCTGCTGTTTCATTGATGGGAAGCCCACGTTATGGGGCGTTTTTCGACGCGCAAGTTGAAATGGCGAAAAAAATGCAACTTTCGATTCCGATGACAGCCGAACAATTGCAAAAAGAGCGTGCACGACTTACTCGATATGATCTTTCACTGCAGCCGGAAAAATTGCAAGACCGTCCGCTTATGATGTGGCATGGCAAGCGTGACCAAGTCGTACCTTACCAATATACATATGAGTTTTACGAGCAAATAAAACCTCTTTATGAAAAAGGAAGGCTGAAATTTATTTCCGACAATGAAGCGGGCCATAAAGTGACAAGGGAAGCATTTTTAGAAACGGTGAAATGGTTTGTCGAGCATGTGTAAGATGTTTTTTAACTTTTAACATATCCACCGAGAAATCTTCCAACCTGAAAGGACGGGGAGTTGGGGGAGGTTCATAGAGAAATCATATTATTGAGGAATTTTAAGCGCCGATTGGAGCCAGAAGCGAAAAGAAAAATCGCAGAATTTTCTGCGATTTATTTACTTGCTTTTTTGAGTTCCTTTTTCTCATAGCATTCGAAGCAATACAACGTTTCCTTTTCTTCGCTGATAACGCCGTTTAAAAATCCGGACAAACAGTGGATCGGTTTGCCGCACTTCGAGCAAAAGCCGACGAACTCTCCCAAGGGCCATTCCCCTTTCGTGACCGTTAAAAATTCCCATAAACATTCGCTCTGCCTATTGCTGCTTGACGAAATGGATCGGATCATCATGATGTTTATATTATTTATTATAATATAAGAAAGGTTCGTTTTATGAACAGATTTATTGGGAATTTCTTCATTATATAACATACGACAATCTCTTCACTTTGCCGCTAATCCAAGGAGAATGGCGCTTTAGCATTGATACAAACAATGAGAAGACTAGATCATGCAGAACGGATGAGATGTAGGAGGAAGACGGATGGAACGGATCGTTGGGGTTGTTCTTGCCGGAGGAGAGTCGCGTCGCTTCGGTCGCCCGAAAGCATTTGCCAAGAGAAAGGGGATGTATTTTTTTCAAATTGCAGCTGAAGCGTTGCGCCCAGCTGTTCAGAAACTATACATTGTCAGCCATCCTTCTCTTGTTTTGCGTTTTCGAAAGGAGACGAACGACGAAGTAATCATGGATGTAGAAGCGTACCGCGGCCAAGGACCGCTTGCTGGCATTTATACAGTAATGAAACGAACGGAGGCTGACTGGGTGTTCGTGCTTCCTTGTGACATGCCCTATATGAAAGCAAGCACTGTACAAAAACTTGTTTCCTGCATTGATGATGCATTTGATGTCATTATTGCTGCGCATTTTGATAGAATTCAGCCGTTGGTTGGTGCGTATCACCGCCGAACGATAAACGAAATGGAACGGTTGCTTGAAGAAGGAGATAATCGTATGATGTCGTTATTAGAGCGCGCACGTGTCCGTTATGTGAATGAGCAGCATTTTCAAGAAGAGAGTACCGTGTTTCAAAATATCAACTCACCAGCCGATCACAGTATTGATGGCGAGTGAGCCACATGTATGTGGGACAGGGAGAGGGATTGAGTTTAGGCGAACATCATATTTGTTGTATCTGTCTTCTTGAACTGGTACTATGATGCTAGATAGAACGAAAAGGCAAAGGTTAAGAAGGGAGTATCTTTGACGAAGATATTCCCTTTTTTTAAGACGGTTACGGGGGAGTTTGTTATGAGAAAAGCGATGTTATTATTTTTAGTCTGTTTTGCCGCGATTGCAGGCGGATGCAACCAAAAGGAAACAAAGGAATTAAAGATTGCAGCGGCGGCTGACCTCACACTAGCATTTAAAGAGATTGGCAAACAGTTTGAACAGAAGACAGGGACGCATGTCGTGTTTTCGTTCGGTTCAACCGGGCAACTAGAAGAACAAATTAAAAACGGCGCCCCTTTTGATGTGTTTGCTGCGGCAAACGTTAAAGCTATCGACGAGTTGAAAAACGAGCATCTCATTATTCCGGGGACGGATTATGTATATGCGCTCGGAAAGATTGGAATTGTCACGAAAGATCAGTCCGTCCGCAAGTTAGATGATTTATTGCAGCCGGATGTGAAAAGAATCGCCATCGCCAATCCAAGCCATGCTCCTTATGGGTTAGCGGCGAAACAGGCTTTAGAAAAGGGAGGAATATGGAATAAAATAAAGAACAAATTAGTCTACGGGAAAAATATCGCCGATACGCTTGCTTATGTAGAATCGGGCAACGCTGAAGCCGGGATCGTCGCCTATTCTCTAGTAAAAACACACAACATTCCTGTCGTGTTGATCGATGAAAGGATGTATGAGCCGATTCAGCAAGAAGTCGCTGTTTTAAAAGCAACGAAATATGAAAAGGAAGCGAAACAATTTGTCGAGTTTTTACATAGTAGAGCAGGGCAACAAATTATGAAAAAATACGGATTTACGATACCGAAGGAGAAATAGCAGTGGAGTATAGCCATCTGTTTCCGCTTATATTATCGTTGAAAGTGGCAGCGGCGGCCACTGTGCTTGCGGCAGCGGTAGGTCTTCCGCTTGCTTACTATTTGAGTCGTTCTAACGGAAAGATTGCTGATATGATCGACACATTGACTACATTGCCAATCATTTTGCCACCTACTGTTCTTGGGTATTATTTGCTTGTGTTGCTTGGCAGGCAAAGCGGGTTAGGCAAATTTTTAGAGGAGACATTGGGGATCTCGATAGTGTTCACGCCGATAGGAGCCGTTATCGCCGCATTCGCTGTATCGGTTCCATTTTTAATTAAGTCTGCTCGCGCCGCTTTTTCTAGTGTCGAGCCGAACTTGCTACATGCTGCCCGCGTACTGGGCCGCTCTGAATGGAATATTTTTGTTGTCATCATTCTCCCTCTCTGTTGGCGCGGTGTAGCCTCTGGCCTGATGCTTGTTTTTGCGCGAGCGCTTGGGGATTTCGGCGCGACTTTAATGGTGGCAGGAAGCATTCCAAACGAAACGATGACGATGCCTGTGGCCATTTATGACGCTCTGCTTGCTGGAAACGACCGATTGGCGAATGTACTTGTCATGATTATGACAGGTGTATCCGTAGCGCTGTTATATATGATGAAACGTTTAGAGCGGCGCGTGCTTCGAGGTGAAAAATAGCTGTATGCTTTATGTTAACATCAAAAAATTTTTTCAACACTTTTCTTTAAATGTTGACTTTACAGCAGAACGAGGAATTGTTGGTATTTTAGGGCCATCTGGTTGCGGAAAAAGTTTGACATTGCAGTGCATCGCTGGTTTGCAATCCCCCGCTGAAGGGGTGATTACGTTAAACGGGCGTGTATTTTTTGATTCGAAACAGCGAATCAATATGAAAACGCAAGAGCGAAAAGTCGGGTATATGTTTCAAAACTATGCACTTTTTCCTCATTTAACGGTCAAGCAAAATGTGGCGTTCGGATTGAAGGGGAGACCGAAAGCGGAAATTGAGCGAAAAACGATAGAGATGTTACAGAAAATCGGGATGGAACATTATGAACATTATTATCCGGCACAGCTTTCCGGCGGACAGCAGCAAAGAGTTGCATTAGCGCGGACACTTATTACCGATCCGGATATTTTGCTGCTTGATGAGCCTTTCTCGGCGCTCGATTCATACTTGAAGCGCTCGCTTGAACAAGAATTTCTCTCGTTTATTAAAGAGCAATTTGCAGGCGTTGTGTTATTGATTACCCACAACATTGACGAGGCAGAACGATTATGTGATCAAATCTTGATCTATCACGAAGGGAAAGTGGTGCAGTCCGGGAAGAAAGAGGACGTATTTGCTCGACCCGCGAGTGTTCATGCTGCCAGAACGATTGGATATCAAAATTTGTTCTCTGTCGATTCGCTTAAAAAGTGTCACGATGGTGCGCTGGTGATTGTTAATGGGACTGAATTGTTTGTTAGGGCAGAGGATGTGCCCATCTCTTCAAAATTTCTAGGCATTTATGCAGAGTATGTGTTGTTTGTCGAAGATGATCGTCCGAATACATTTGATTATGAAATTGTTCAAATGAAAACGGGGACGAACTGCTTACATTTAACAGTTCAGACGAAACATCTAGCGGTGCAAGCGACAGTTGCCAAAAAAGAATGGGATCGGCTCACAAAGGACAAAACAAAATTGCATCTTCCTCCAGAGCATTTGTTTTTTTGGCAAGAATGAATCTCTCGCGCCTGCACTCCGTTTAGAGGCAGGTGGATATGTTAAATTGGCAGCCGTCTCTTTTTCTGAGGTCGTTTGCCATAATATGATCATTGATGCGAAGTATGGCAGTCGTGTTTAACAGGGCGTGCCCCCTTTTGTCTGTTTAGTGTGGTATACTGTTTTGTAATATCGCTTTGTGCGAATGCATAAGGCAACAATTTATTTTGAAAAGAGGAAACGCCATGAGCGGAGCAAAACCGATTTTCGTTGACCGATGGAACCGTCCGTTGCGTGATTTGCGCATCTCCGTGACTGATCAATGTAATTTTCGCTGCGTTTATTGCATGCCGGCGGAAATTTTTGGCCCGAATTTTCGTTTTTTGCGGGAAGACGAATTGTTAACGATTGATGAAATGGTGCTGATTGCGGAATGTTTTGCAGAACTAGGCGCAGAAAAGGTGCGAATTACAGGCGGCGAACCGCTGCTCAGAAAAGAATTGCCGCTATTTGTTGAGCGGTTGGCGGCTATTGAAGGAATACGAGATATTGCCTTAACGACAAATGGGGTGCATTTAGTCAAAATGGCAGCACGACTAAAAGAAGCAGGATTGCAGCGGGTGAACGTCAGCCTTGATGCGCTCGAGGATGAAGTATTCAAAAAAATGAACGGGGTTGGTGTCGGCGTTCAGCCGGTTTTAAAAGGAATCGCCGCTGCAAAAGCGGCTGGGCTCTCGGTCAAAGTCAATATGGTTGTGAAAAAAGGATGGAACGACTCGCAAATCATTCCGATGGCGAAATATTTTAAGGAACAGGACATTCCGCTTCGCTTCATCGAATTTATGGATGTCGGGACGTCAAACGGCTGGGATGTAGCGCAAGTGGTGACGAAAAAAGAAATATATAAACAGATTCAAACGTTCCATCCTCTCGAGCCGCTCGAACAAGCCTACTTTGGCGAGGTGGCGAGCCGCTACCGCTACGTTGGAACGAATACGGAAGTGGGATTTATTGCTTCAGTAACGGAATCATTTTGTGCAAGTTGTACAAGAGCGCGGGTTTCAGCGGATGGAACACTTTATACGTGCTTGTTTGCGTCAGAAGGAGTTTCACTAAAACATTTATTGCGACAAGGAGCGGATAAGGCGGCTGTCAAGCAATTTGTGATGGATGTATGGATGAAGCGAACAGACCGCTATTCCGAAGAAAGAACGGAGCAAACGGCGAAGACACGCAAGAAAATTGAAATGTCGTATATCGGCGGATGAACCTCCTCCACCTACACTCCATTAAGAGATGGGAGATTTCTCGGTGGATTATGTTAAATCATGCAGGATAAGACTTTTTTCAAGAAAGTGAAAGAGCAAACTACAAAAATTAAGCGGGGGAGCCATGTGGTTGAAAGAAGAACACCGATTTCAGTCATAGAAGCGATTCAAAAAGTGATGAATTTTGCCAAAGAAGGGGAAACGGAGATCATACCGCTTGAAGAAGCATATGGGAGATATTTAGCGGAAGATCTTCTAGCGGATCATGATGTGCCGCCTTTTGACCGTTCGCCATACGACGGTTTTGCGATTCGAGCGGTTGACTCTAGATCGGCAAGCCTCGATCATCCGGTGGAGTTTGAAGTCATCGAAACGATTGGGGCAGGAGAAGTAGCTAAAAAAGAAATGGGGCCGTTTCAGGCGGTGCGCATTATGACGGGGGCGCAAATTCCAAGCGGCTGCGATGCAGTGGTAATGTTTGAAGTTGCTAACGAGTATGAGCGAAATGGGAAGACGTATATGTCGATTAAGCGTTCATTCCGTCCTGGAGATAACATTTCCTTTCAAGGAGAAGACACGAAAAAAGGCGAAGTGTTGGTTGCCAAAGGGACGTTGATCAATCCGGGCGTGCAGGCGTTGTTAGCGACATTCGGCTACGCTAATGTGAAAGTCGCCAAAAAGCCGCGAATTGGAATTTTTGCGACAGGAAGCGAGTTATTGGATGTGTCGGAACCGCTTGTTCCAGGGAAAATTCGCAACAGCAACGCTTATATGATTCAAGCACAAGCGATTCGAAGCGGCGCCTCCCCTCTTTATTTCGGAAAGTTGCCGGATAATATCGACCGTTGTTTTGCTGCTATCGAGCAAGCGTTACCGGAAGTCGATTTCCTCATTACGACAGGGGGCGTTTCGGTCGGCGATTACGATTATTTACCGGCCATTTACGAGCGGCTTGGAGCGGAAGTGTTGTTTAATAAAGTAGCGATGCGGCCAGGCAGCGTGACAACAGTGGCGCAAATGCAAGGCAAGTTACTGTTTGGATTATCAGGCAACCCTTCCGCGTGCTATGTCGGATATGAGCTATTTGTCCGCCCTATCGTTCGCACCATGCTTTGCTCGCCTACGCCTCATTTATATAAAACAAAAGCGACGTTATTGGCTGATTTTCCAAAACCGAATCCTTTTACGCGCTTTGTCAGAAGCTATGTAAAGGCACAAGATGGACAACTGTATGTAATGCCAGTAGGAACGGATAAGTCCAATATCGTGACATCGTTAGCAAAAGCGAATGCATTGATGGTGCTGCCAGGCGGAACGCGCGGTTTCATGCAAGGCGATTTAGTTGACGTATGGCTGCTAGAACATGAAGAAGGAAGCGCGCTATGAACGTCTGGCAAGTTGTCGGATTTAAAAATAGCGGAAAAACGACATTCATTGAAAAATGGATTCAGAGGGCAGCAAAAGAGGGGTATAAAGTGGGAACGATCAAACACCACGGACATGGAGGATATCCCGATATCGCCTGCGCCCGAAAGGATTCAAACCGGCATCAGCAGGCAGGAGCGCTGGCTGTTTCGGTAGAAGGCGCCGGTTTCTTGCAGCTGCATGCGTTTCAGCATGAATGGACGCTTTCACAAATTTTGCAGCTTTATTCGTTTTTGCCGCTCGATTTTGTCATTGTAGAAGGATACAAATACGAGCACTATCCGAAAATTATTATGCTTCGCGATCCATCCGACTGGCAGAAACTTAGCGGACTAAAAAATATTATCGGCGTGGTCTCATGGGAAGAGTTATCACTGCCAACAGATGCGCCGTATCCTTTGTTTTCGATTGCCGATGAGGAAAGCTATTTGCAATGGATTATGAACGAGGTGAAAAACGCAGTATGAGCACATTTTTTACAATCACCGACCAACCGATTTCGCTAGAAGAGGTGGTACGAAAAGTCATTCGGCCCGAAGCCGGGGCGGTGACGACTTTCATCGGCACGGTGCGAGAGTTCACGAACGGGAAGCGAACATTGTTTTTGCAATATGAAGCGTACGTGCCGATGGCGGAAAAGATGCTAGCCCAAATTGGCGAAGAGATCAGCAAGCGGTGGCCGGAAGCGAAAGTAGCGATTACGCACCGAATTGGTAAGCTAGCTATTTCCGATGTGGCTGTAGTTATCGCTGTGTCGACGCCGCATCGGAAAGACGCCTATGAAGCGAATCAATACGCAATCGAGCGAATTAAACAAATTGTGCCGATTTGGAAAAAAGAACATTGGGAAGATGGGACGGAATGGGTCGGAAACCAGCTTGAGACAAAGGCGTACCCGACAGGCAAACCCGAAGGAGAGGATCTAATATGATCACGCTGCTTTTTTTCGCCTATTTGAAAGATGCAATTGGAACAGAGCGGCTTGACGTTGCGCATGCTCCGATGACGGTCGGACAGCTGAAGCGGCAGCTCGAGGCTGATTATAACCTCGATTTGCGACATGTGATGGTAGCAGTGAACGAAGAATATGCGCTGGAAGAGCGGACGCTGCAACAAGGCGACATTGTCGCATTCATTCCGCCGGTAAGCGGGGGATGAAGCAAAAGGAGAACGGGATGTTTAGGTGATGCTTATTCTTTTTCAGAAACTGCTAAAATAGGTGAGTGTAAAAGAATTTATATATACGGTAGTGCAGGAAGAGGGGCTTTCGTTCCCTCTTTTTTTGTTTTCTATAAAAGCATTTACTTCTCCTTTGGCCCGGCTCTTAACATATGCCTCCCACCTCTAACTGGAGCGCAGATGGGAGAGTCTCATTGGATACGATTTGCTATTTATGCCAGTGAGTTAGCTAAAAAACTGATCAAAGTATTTCTATTTGTTAACGTAAAACAGTAATAAAGGGAATTGATTTTGAATAATTATAAAAAATAATTAAATATACATTTGATTTTATTTTTATACAGTATTATAATGATAACTACATGAAATACAAACGGTCGAGGTGGCAAAGAATGAATGTTGCAATCATTGGCGCAACGGGATACGGCGGCGCAGAGCTGCTGAGATTTTTGCAGCATCATCCGTATGTGAACGAGTGTATGCTGTATTCTTCATCACAAGACGGGATCGATTTATCGCTTAGTTTCCCGCACGTCGGAGAAGGGAAAACGCTTCGAAAAATCGATATCGAACAAATTGCAGCAACAAGCGACGCTGTTTTTTTGGCGACGCCACCGGGAGTGTCAAGCGAGCTTGCGCCGTTGTTGATTGAGCGCGGCATCAAAGTCATTGATTTATCCGGTGATTTCCGTTTGAAAGACGGAACATTGTACGAAAAATGGTACAAACGACAAGCAGCGAATGACGTTTATTTAAAGCAAGCAGTGTACGGGTTGACAGAATGGAACCGAGAGCATATTAGGGAGGCACAACTTCTCTCGAATCCAGGGTGCTATCCGACCGCCACATTGCTTGGTTTAGCGCCGCTTGTAAAAAATAGATTCATTGAAGAGCAATCTATCATTGTTGATGCGAAATCAGGTGTATCAGGGGCCGGACGCCAAGCGTCGTTAAATACGCATTTTTCCGAAGTCAACGAAAGCGTCAAAATTTATAAGGTGAACGAACACCAGCATATTCCAGAAATTGAACAGATGTTAACCGAATGGAATGAACGAATTCAGCCAATCACATTCAGCACTCACTTAATCCCAATGACAAGGGGGATTATGGCGACGATTTACGCAAAAGCAAAAACAGATTTATCGCTTGAAATGCTGGTAGATTTATATAAAACAAGCTATGAAACTTCTACATTCGTCCGCATCCGGCAAGCGGGGCAATTCCCGGCAACGAAAGAAGTGTACGGTTCAAATTATTGTGATATCGGCATTGCCTATGACGAGCGCACAGGGCGGGTAACTGTCGTCTCTGTCATCGACAATTTAGTAAAAGGAGCTGCGGGCCAGTCGATTCAAAATTTCAATCTTATGATGGGATGGGATGAAACGAGCGGATTGTTATTCGCGCCTATTTATCCATAGGAAGGAGATTGTATGACGATGTTAACAAAGCAAGCAAATGACGTTGATTATATTGCGGAAGGGACGGTTGTCACGCCGAAAGGATTTAAAGCGGCGGGGGTTCATGCCGGATTGCGCTATACAAAGAAAGATTTAGGTGTCATCGTCTGCGAGGTGCCTGCTTCGTGCGCCGCCGTTTATACGCAAAGCCATTTTCAAGCAGCTCCGCTGAAAGTGACACAAGAGAGCATCGCTGCCGAACAAAAATTGCAAGCGATTATTGTCAATAGCGCTTGCGCCAATGCCTGTACAGGTGAACAAGGATTGAAAGACGCGTACGAAATGCGAGAGTTGTGCGCGGTTCAATTTGGTTTGCCGCCGCATTATGTAGCGGTTGCTTCAACGGGAGTGATCGGTGAGTTTTTGCCGATGGAGAAAATTCGCGCCGGAATCAAGGAGCTTGAGCCAAATGATTCAGCGGAAGGGGCGCACGCGTTTCAGACAGCGATTTTAACGACGGATACGGTGACGAAGCAAGCATGCTATCAGACTACTATTGATGGAAAAACCGTGACGGTTGGCGGGGCGGCCAAAGGTTCGGGCATGATCCATCCAAATATGGCGACGATGCTTGCGTTTATTACAACGGATGCGAATATTTCATCTGCTGTGCTTCAAGAGGCGCTTCGTTCGATTACCGACGTCTCGTTCAATCAAATTACGGTTGATGGTGAAACGTCGACGAACGATATGGTTGTTGTTATGGCGAGCGGATTAGCGCAAAACGATGAACTTACACCGCAACATCCGGAGTGGGCAAAGTTTTACGGTGCGCTCAAAAAAACATGCGAAGATTTAGCAAAGCAAATCGCCAAAGACGGAGAAGGAGCGACGAAGCTCATTGAAGTTCGCGTTTCAGGAGCGGCAACCGATGAGGAAGCGAAGCGCATCGCCAAAAAAATTGTTGGCTCGAACCTTGTGAAAACGGCTGTTTATGGAGCAGATGCCAACTGGGGGAGAATTATCGGGGCGATCGGCCATGCGGAGGCGACAGTGAATCCAGACTGCGTCGATGTTTCATTAGGACCGATTGCAATGCTAAAGAAAAGTGAACCGCAACCATTTTCGGAAGAAGAAGCAACGGCTTATTTGCAAAATAAAGAAATTGTGATTGATGTGAATCTTCATCTAGGCAATGGAACAGGTATCGCCTGGGGATGCGATTTGACATACGACTACGTCAAAATTAACGCGAGCTATCGCACATAAGGAGGCGGAGGGAGAGACGTGGAAGAAACGATGGTCATAAAATGCGGGGGGAGCGTATTAAGCGAACTGTCACCAGCATTCTTTAAAAGTTTGCAGGAAATGTATGATCAAGGAAAAAACATCGTCATCGTTCACGGGGGAGGCCCGGAAATCGGACAGATGTTAAAACGATTAAATGTTTCAAGTGAATTTGTGGACGGACTGCGAAAAACGACAGAAGAAGTGCTAGAAGTGGTTGAAATGATTTTAGCGGGGAAGGTAAATAAACAGCTTGTGTCGTTATTGCAGCAACACCACCTTCCAAGCGTCGGTTTTTCTGGTATTGACGCAAGGCTGTTAGAAGCAGCGCCCATTGACATTGAAAAATTAGGATATGTAGGAAACGTCATTCGCATTAATACATCGTTTCTAACGGATCTTCTTCGCTCTCGCTGCATTCCTGTCATTGCACCAATCGGTTGCGGCCGAAATGGGCAAAGATATAACATTAACGCGGATACGGCTGCAGGCGCGATCGCTCAAGCCTTGCAAGCCGAGCAGCTTCTATTTGTGACGGATGTTCCAGGCATTTTGGAGAACGGATCGCTAGTAGAGCAGGCGACAGTGGAAAAAATTGAAGCAATGATTAACAGCGGAGTCATTTCAGGCGGGATGATTCCGAAAGTGAAAGCGGCGATGGCCGCATTGTCGGATTCTTTGAGCGAAGTCATGATTGTAAGCGGGAAAATCCCGTTTTACTCTAAAGGGAACATTTACGGCACGAGCATTCGGAAAGAAGTGGGGGTTTACTAATGGGAGCGCTGTTTCCTACTTATAATCGTTGGAATATATGTGTGGAGTCGGCACAGGGGACAACAATTATCGCCAAAGACGGCAAACGATATTTAGATTTTGTGACGGGAATTGCCGTGTGCAACCTCGGGCATCGCCCTCCGGCTGTGCAGGCAGCGTTGGAGGCGCAACTCAATCGAGTGTGGCATGTGTCGAACTTATTTACAAATGAATTGCAAGAAGAAGTGGCGCAGCTTCTTGTGGAACATAGCTCAGGGGATTGCGTGTTTTTTTGCAACAGCGGGGCGGAAGCAAACGAAGCCGCATTAAAATTGGCGCGAAAACATACAGAGCGGCATAAAGTAATTACGTTTAAGCAGTCATTTCACGGCCGCACTTTTGCGACCATGTCAGCGACGGGACAGGAAAAAGTATATGGCGGATTTGGGCCGCTTTTGCCGGAATTTGTCCATCTCCCGTTTAACGATATCGATGCGTTAGAAAGCGAAATGAATGAGCAGGTTGCCGCTGTGATGCTTGAAATGGTCCAAGGAGAGGGCGGTGTGAGGCCGGTTGAAGCGCCGTTTTTACAGAAAATTGTTCAACTTTGCAACCAGTACGATGCGCTGTTGATTGTCGATGAAGTGCAAACAGGCATAGGAAGAACAGGGAAAGCATTTGCATATCAGCATTTTGGTATCGAGCCAGATATTATTACGGTTGCTAAGGGACTAGGAAGCGGTTTTCCAGTCGGAGCGATGATCGGAAAATCATTTTTGCGCGATTCATTTACGGCAGGGGTGCACGGCTCGACATTCGGGGGCAATCCGTTAGCGATGGCAGCCGCTAAAGCAACGTTGCAAGTGATTTTTCAAGAGTCGTTTTTACAAGAAGTCACAGAAAAAGGAACGTATTTTTTGCAACAACTTCAGACGGCTTTGGCGGAAAGCGAGCAAGTCAAAGAGGTGCGCGGTCTTGGTTTGCTTGTAGGAATTGAGTGCGCAAACGATGTTACAAAACTGATTCCACTTATTCATGAGAAAGGATTGCTCGTGTTAACGGCCGGTCCAAATGTGATTCGATTGTTGCCGCCGTTAACAGTGACGAAAGAAGAACTTGATGCGGCAGCAGATATATTAAAAGAAGTGCTCGCAAGCGAGAAGATCGCTACTCAATGAAAAAGCGAGGAATTTTTATTGTATTAATTGCATAAAAATTCTTTTGTTTAAATAAAAATTCATCAGTGAGGTGGCTATGATGAATGCCTATTTGCATTTGGCAAACGGTAAGACGTTTGCCGGCATTCTTGAATCTCCGCTTTCAACTCAGGAAATTTACGGGGAAGTCGTTTTTTTTACCGGAATGACCGGATATCAAGAGGTCTTAACAGATCCATCATATAAAAATCAAATTATTGTATTTACCTATCCTTTAATTGGAAATTACGGGATTAACGAGACCGATTTCGAGAGCAAAAAGCCGCATGTGCAAGCGGTCGTCGTCTATGAAGCGAGCAGCCAAGGTTATCATTACGAAGCAAAATACAGCTTAAAAGAATACTTACAGCAGTGGAATATCCCGCTGTTAAGCCATGTCGATACGCGGGCGCTCGTGAAAGAAATTCGCAATAAAGGAACAATGATCGGCTGTCTAACGAAAGACCCGTGCAACACGGTAAAGGTGCAAGATGAGCAATTTCCGGTCAGTGACGTATCTGTGAAGCAGGCAGAAACGTATGGAAGCGGCGAAACACATATCGTTTTATTCGATTTTGGTTATAAAAAATCTATTTTACAATCTCTCGTGGCAAAAGGATGCAAAGTGACTGTTGTTCCTTATAATACGCCGCCTTCGACGATTGAGGCGCTGCAACCGTCCGGCATCGTTTTATCGAACGGACCTGGGGATCCGAAACAGCTTTCAGAGTATTTGCCGGCGATTCGCATGATGATCGACCGCTACCCGACGCTTGCTATTTGTTTAGGTCATCAGCTCGTTGCCCTTTCATACGGAGCGGACACGGAAAAACTTCGTTTCGGCCACCGCGGGGCGAACCAGCCTGTCTACGATGCTTTGAAAAAGAAAGTATTAATGACTTCGCAAAATCATAGCTACGTTGTGAAGAAAGAAAGTTTAGCAGACACGCCGTTTGATATTCGCTTTACTAATGTCAACGACGGTTCCGTTGAAGGAATCGTCCATCGCAACAAACCGATTTTCTCCGTTCAATATCATCCGGAGGCGCACCCAGGACCAAGCGATACACACCACATTTTTGATGAATTTTTGCAAGTCGTAAACAAAGGAGAGAAAGTATATGCCTAAAGATACATCGCTTCATTCGATTTTAATCATCGGCTCCGGACCGATTGTGATCGGTCAGGCTGCCGAATTTGATTACTCAGGGACACAGGCGTGTATCGCTTTAAAAGAAGAAGGGTATCGCGTCATTTTAGTCAACAACAATCCAGCTACGATTATGACGGATGAAGTTCATGCTGATGCGGTTTATTTTGAACCGCTCACTATCGACAGCATTGAAAAAATTATCGCCAAAGAACGGCCCGATGGCTTGTTAGCGACATTTGGCGGACAGACAGGATTGAACTTAGCTTTTCAGCTGCACGAAGCAGGGATTTTAGAAAAGTACGGCGTTAAGCTGCTCGGCACGCCGATTGAAGCGATTAAAAAAGGGGAAGACCGCGAAGCGTTTCGCCAACTCATGTATGAACTTAACGAACCGGTCCCGGAAAGCGAAATTATTACGAATGTTGCCGATGCGATCACATTTGCAGAAAAAATTGGTTTTCCGATCATCGTTCGTCCTGCCTACACGTTAGGGGGCAGCGGCGGCGGAATTGCAGAAACGATGGAACAGTTTGTTGCCCTCGTTGAAAAAGGGTTGGCGGAAAGCCCGATTACGCAATGTTTAATCGAGCGAAGCGTCGCAGGCTATAAAGAAATTGAATATGAAGTGATGCGCGATGAAACAGATACATGTATTACCGTTTGCAATATGGAAAATGTGGACCCTGTCGGTGTCCATACCGGCGATTCCATTGTCGTTGCTCCGTCGCAAACATTAACGGATGAAGAGTACCATATATTGCGTTCGGCAGCGGTAAAAATTATTTCTGCGCTCGGTATTATCGGCGGATGCAATATTCAATTCGCGCTTGATCCATTTAGCAAAAACTATTATTTGATCGAAGTCAATCCGCGCGTCAGCCGTTCTTCGGCGCTTGCTTCGAAAGCGACAGGGTATCCGATTGCCCGCATTGCTGCAAAATTAGCCGTCGGCTATACATTAGCAGAGCTATTAAATCCGGTGACAAAAAATACGTATGCCAGCTTTGAGCCGGCGCTTGACTATGTGGTAGTTAAGTTCCCGCGCCTTCCTTTTGACAAATTTCCAAACGGGGATCGCCATCTCGGCACACAGATGAAAGCGACAGGCGAAGTAATGGCGATTGACCGCAATATGGAGCGAGCTTTTCAAAAGGCGGTTCATTCGTTAGAGGGGACCAACAACGGTTTATTTTTGCCGGAGTTGACGAAAAAGACGAACGACGAATTGAAAGAGTTATTAATTCATAAAGATGATCGCCGCTTTTTTGCGATTTTGGAACTGTTCCGCCGCGGCGAGCAGATCGAAACGGTATATGAACTAACGAAAATTGACCGTTTCTTTTTAAACAGCTTTTATCAACTAATTGTACTTGAACAGAAGGCAAAAGAAACGAATATAGCTGATGTGGATGAAATGACGCTGCGCTTATTGAAGGAAAAAGGATTTTCTGACGCGTTTTTAGCGGACGTATGGAATGTTGCTGAACGGGCAGTGAGAGAAAAACGGAAGCAACTTGGCATTATTCCTTCTTATAAGATGGTTGATACATGTGCCGCCGAATTTCACTCCGAAACAGATTATTATTATTCCACTTATTTTGGAGAAGATGAACGAAAAGCGAGCAACAAAGAAAAAGTGCTTATTATTGGCGCTGGTCCCATTCGCATTGGGCAAGGAATCGAATTTGATTATAGCTCCGTTCATAGCGTCTATGCGCTGCAAGAAGAGGGATATGAGACAGTATTAATTAACAATAACCCAGAAACGGTAAGTACGGATTTCGCGGTGGCTGACCGTCTGTATTTCGAACCGCTGACGCTCGAAGAAGTGCTCAATGTGATCGAAGCTGAACAGATTCAGAAAGTGATTGTTCAATTTGGCGGACAGACGGCGATCAACCTTGTCAAAGGATTAGAAGAAGCCAACGTGACAATTCTTGGAGTGTCCCATGATGTCATTGATCAGCTAGAAGACCGGGATCGCTTTTATCAGCTATTAGAAGAACTCGATATTCCGCATGTGCCGGGAGTGATGGCAAACGATCAACAAGAGTTAATCGAGAAAGCGGAAATGATTGGCTATCCTGTGCTGCTTCGTCCTTCATATGTGATCGGCGGAAAAGGGATGTTTATTATCAATGATGGGCAGCAACTTCGACATTTGTTACAACAGCCATTTACGTTCACGTATCCAGTGCTCATTGATGCGTATCTAAATGGAAAAGAAGCGGAAGTTGATGTCGTGGCTGATGGAACAACAGCGCTTATTCCGACCATTATTGAACATGTTGAAAAAGCAGGAGTTCATTCGGGAGACAGTTATGCTTGGCTGCCGGCACAAACGTTAACCGACGAAGAGAAAACAAAAATTCAAGTGTTTGCCCAGAAAATTGTGCAAAAGCTCGAATTTAAGGGGATCATGAACATTCAATATGTAATCGCAAACGGCGAGGTGTACGTCTTAGAAGTAAACCCTCGGGCGAGCCGAACGGTGCCGATCGTTAGCAAAACAACTGGAGTGCCTCTTGCGCAAATTGCGACAAAATTATTGCTTGGGAAATGTTTGAATGACGTAATGAATCGAACAGCGCGTTTCCCAGAAAGCATGCCTTATGTCGTTTTAAAATATCCGGTCTTTTCTATGCACAAATTGCCGGGTGTCGATCCTCTAGTCGGACCGGAAATGAAATCAACAGGAGAAGGGATTAGCATTGCGGGCACAATTGAAGAAGCAGCGGTAAAAGCCTTCCATTCATATTTATCTAAAAAGCCTAGTGCTTTTGAAATTTATATTGATACGGAATCGGCTACAATGAAACCGCTCATCGAACAAATGAAAGAGCAACAAATCAAAATCGTTAAAGATGTTGCATTCGCAGAATGGGTAAAACGGAAAGAAGCGTTGGCTTTCTTTAATCTTAAAAAAGACTCAGAAAGCGCTCAACAACGAATGCTAGCGTTGTCCCAACAACTAATGACTTTTACAGAAATTGAAACGTTTGAACTATTTTTAAAAGCGCTTAAAGCCAATGATTTCTCCGTTCTTTCGATTCAAAAATGGTTAAGCAAAAAGGAACAAATAGAGAAAGCGGGGATAAAATGAATACAATACTTACTTCTTTAAAAGGAAAGGACTTATTGACATTAGTTGATCTTTCTTCAGAAGAAATTCACCATTTATTAACATTAGCGAGTGAGTTAAAACAAAAGCAATTGTCGAAAGAAGCATATAAACCGCTTACGGGAAAAACGTTAGCAATGATCTTTGAAAAGCCATCCACTCGCACAAGAGTATCGTTTGAAGTGGGAATGGCACAGTTAGGAGGCCATGCTCTTTATCTTAACAGTAATGATTTACAGCTTGGCCGCGGGGAGACGATTGCTGATACAGCAAGAGTGTTGTCGCAATATGTGGATGCGATTATGATTCGGACATTCGCCCATAGTAAAATTGAAGAGCTTGCCCAGTATGCTTCGGTGCCGGTCATTAACGGTTTAACGGACGATGATCACCCATGCCAAGCGTTGGCGGACTTATTAACGATTTATGAAGTGAAAAAGAAGCTAAAAGGCATTAAACTTGTGTATGTGGGAGACGGCAACAATGTGGCTCATGCTTTAATGATCGCTGCTGCCAAAGTAGGAATGGATTGTGTTGTTGCTTGTCCGGTTGGTTACGAGCCGAAAGGAGAATATGTGAATGCGGCGTTGCTAGCCGCAGAACAGACCGGGGCAACGGTCAAGGTCACTCATGATCCAGTAGAAGCCGTTCAAGATGCCGATGTCATCTATACGGATGTGTGGACGAGCATGGGCCAAGAGCAAGAAAGCAAACAACGGTTAGCGGTATTTCAGCCATTCCAAGTGAATGAACAATTGGTCGAACAAGCGAAAGAAGACTACATGTTCCTTCATTGTTTGCCTGCTCATCGCGGGGAAGAGGTAACAGCGGGTGTGATTGACAGCACTCACTCGTATGTATTCGAGCAAGCTGGTAATCGCCTTCATGTGCAAAAAGCGATTTTAACATCATTATTATCATAACGAAAAACACCGGCACACATTCCGGTGTTTTTCACATATAGCACCATTATTTGCATCGATGAATAGTTAAAGGAAAGGGAATGTTAATAATGTATTTCGCTCAAGGGAGGGAACAACATGGGGCAAAGACGGCATTTTGGTCCCGGAGATAAAGCGCCGAACAATGGGACATATATTGAAATAGGAGAAACAGGCGATAACGTAAAAAACCCAAAAAAAATCAAATTAAAAGCGGGAGACACATTCCCGGAAACATCGAATCATAATCGACACTGGACATATATGAGAAAGCCGTAACGGCCTACAAAGCCATTCTCTTTGCGAGGATGGCTTTTTTCGTCAAAAAAGTGATATAATAAAAAGTAAAAGGTCAAAAAAAGTCAAAGGGCAGGTGAAAGCAATGAATATGAACAAAATGACGGAAAAAGTGCAAGAGGCGCTGCTTGCTGCCCAGGCGATTGCTAGAAAAGAGCAGCATCAAGAGCTCGATATCGAGCATCTTTTGCTTGCTTTGCTTGAACAGGAAGAAGGACTGGCAAAAAGGATGATGGCGCTCCTTCATGTCGATATTGACAAAATGAAACTTGATCTTCATGCGATCTTAAAGAAAAAGCCAGAGGTGATAGGAGCTAGCGACAAATTATACATGTCCCACCGTCTAGAGCGGCTTTTTATAAACGCCGAGAACGAAGCAAAGCAAATGGAAGATGAGTATTTATCAGTCGAACATTTGTTGTTAGCTTTTACAGAGGAGAGAAATGAGATCGGACAACTGTTGCAAAAACATAAAGTAGACCGTTCGGCACTGTTGAACGTACTACGAGAGGTAAGGGGGAATCAGCGGGTGACAACTCCAACTCCAGAAGCTACATACGAAGCGTTAAAAAAATACGGCCGTGATTTAGTAGCAGAAGCGCGTGCTGGGAAAATCGATCCCGTCATTGGCCGCGATAGCGAGATTCGCCGCGTGATTCGCATTTTATCGCGCAAAACGAAAAACAACCCCGTGTTGATTGGTGAACCGGGAGTCGGAAAAACGGCGATTGTCGAAGGATTGGCCCAACGCATCGTTCGCAAAGACGTACCGGAGGGACTTAAAGATAAAACGATTTTTGCGTTAGATATGAGCTCGTTGATTGCTGGGGCTAAATTTCGCGGCGAGTTTGAGGAACGGTTAAAAGCGGTATTAAATGAAATTAAAAAAAGCGAAGGAAAAATCATTTTATTTATTGATGAATTGCACACGATTGTCGGTGCGGGAAAAGCAGAAGGAGCGATTGATGCCGGGAACATGTTAAAACCGATGCTCGCTCGCGGGGAATTGCGTTGCATCGGTGCAACAACGCTCGATGAATATCGCCAGTACATCGAGAAGGATCCTGCACTCGAACGGCGCTTCCAACAAGTGCTTGTCGAAGAACCGAGTGTAGAGGATACGATTTCAATTTTGCGCGGATTAAAAGAGCGCTTTGAGATCCATCATGGCGTGAATATTCATGATCGCGCCCTTGTCGCCGCAGCTACGTTGTCTAACCGCTACATTTCCGAACGTTTCCTTCCAGACAAGGCCATCGATCTTGTCGATGAGGCATGCGCAATGATCCGCACTGAAATTGATTCGATGCCGTCTGAGCTTGACGAAGTCATGCGGCGCGTGATGCAGCTTGAAATTGAAGAAGCAGCGTTGCGAAAAGAAACGGATGAAGCAAGCAAGGAGCGGTTAGCGTCTTTAACAAAAGAGTTGGCTGATTTGCGCGAAAAAGCAAATAGCATGAAGGCAAAGTGGCAGCAAGAAAAAGAAGCGATCCAACACGTGAGAAATGTGCGAGAAACGCTAGAAAGGGCAAAGCGAGAATTAGAGGAGGCAGAAAGCGAATATGACTTAAATAAAGCTGCCGAACTACGGCACGGCCGCATTCCGCAGCTTGAAAAACAGCTGAAGCAGCTTGAGCAGCAAATGACTGAAACAGGGGAGGAAGGACGGCTTCTGCGCGAAGAAGTGACGGAAGAAGAAATTGCTGAAATTGTATCAAGATGGACCGGCATTCCTTTAACGAAATTAGTCGAAGGAGAGCGGGAAAAGCTGCTGCGCTTGCAGGAGTTGTTGCATGAGCGCGTTATCGGACAGGATGAAGCGGTTGAACTCGTCGCAGATGCTGTGCTCAGGGCGCGAGCCGGCATTAAAGACCCGCATCGCCCCATTGGCTCGTTTATCTTTTTAGGGCCGACAGGCGTAGGGAAAACAGAATTGGCGAAGGCGTTGGCGCAAGCGCTGTTTGATAGCGAGGAACAAATGATTCGCATCGATATGTCTGAGTATATGGAAAAACATGCGGTGTCTCGGTTAATCGGAGCTCCTCCTGGGTATGTCGGCTATGAAGAGGGGGGACAATTAACGGAAGCGGTGCGCCGAAAGCCGTATTCTGTTATTCTTCTTGATGAAATCGAAAAAGCGCATCCGGAAGTGTTTAATATTTTGCTGCAAGTGCTTGATGATGGCCGAATTACAGATTCACAAGGAAGAACCGTTGATTTTAAAAACACGGTCATTATTATGACATCTAATATTGGTTCTCATCTGTTATTAGAAGGGGTCAAAGAGGATGGAGACATTCAACCAGAAACGCGCGAGCAAGTGATTCAGCAATTACGCCTTCATTTTCGTCCGGAATTTTTGAATCGCGTTGATGATATTGTGTTATTTAAGCCGTTAACAATAAATGAAGTGAAAGGAATCGTGTCAAAGTTTGCCAAAGAACTAGGCCGCCGTTTGACGGATCGCCATATTTCTTTAACGTTATCCGAGCGGGCAAAAGAACATATCGCGGCGTCGGGGTTTGACCATATGTATGGAGCACGTCCATTAAAACGATTGATGCAAAAGCAAATTGAAACTCCGCTCGCCAAAGAAATTATCGCTGGTCGTATAAAAGACTACAGCAATGTGAAAGTCGATTATGAGAGCGGACAAATCGTGATTAAGGTTGAATAAACAAAACAAGGCTGTCTCAAAAAAGACAGCCTTGTTTTGTGTGCCGAACCGCCAAGCGTGAACCATTTTCGCAGTTCATCGGTTCATCTTCGTTTTTTCTTAATGATGGTGTTGATTTACTGGTTCGTTCGGAAGCAAGTTAGCGACGATGATGATCAACACCGTCATCACCACTCCTAATAACGCTCCTGTGGAAAATTGGTAAGAGATGCCTTGCATGGAGCCGATGACATATGTGGCCATTTGGGCTAACAGAAACGTCCAGAAAAACGTCCAGAAAAATTTCATTGTTTTCACCTCAACATTTCTTACATTCGCCTCTTATCTTATCACAAATTGCTCAAATCGAAAATGTTCTTCTTTTTTAGGCGTGTGCCTTTTCTCATTTTTTGTTTCTGCATATATTCTAATGTACAGCTATGCTCTTCTAGAAAGCAAAGGTGAAAGGATATGGCGATTCAGCAACGATTTTTCCAACTTGATGACCAATGGTGCGTTGTACATTTACCGGAGCGGCCGAATGGGTTTGCCGTTCTTCTTCTTGGTGATGTCAATCAGTATGTAACAAGTAATGTAAGTTTTTGGATGGAACATGAAGGAAGGAGACAGCTGCTTGAAGATTTACGTGAGTACGGCTATACTATCTTCTATTCTCATTTATACGGTCGACACTGGGGAAGCAAAAAATCGGTTCGCTTGGCTAAGCAATTAATTTACTATGTGTTAAAAAATGAAATATTAAACAACCGCATCTACATTTTGGCGGAAGGAATGGGGGCACTCAACGCCTTGCAGTTGTTAGAAGAGATGCACACACAAATTCGCGCGTTGGCGATGTTAACCCCTTGTATTGATTTGCGAGCGCAGCTTGAGTATGAAAAGGAGAATAAGTTTTTTTACAAGCGAATGTTGAAAGATATTGCATCTGCGTATGAACTTGATGAAACAGCAGCAGATAGAGCTATTTCGTCTTTGTCCTTTACTTTTTCGACAGTTCCTATAAAAATATGGCAGTTATCAGGGGTCACTCACTATCCTTCTTCGCTCCATTGCCGGAAGTATGAAGAGTTGGCGAAAGAAAAAAACGCCCCGGTGGAGGTTGTATATCATTTACCTGAAAAAAGATACAGCTTTGCCAAAGCAATTCATCAGTTTTATCAAGAGCATAATCACTTGTGACAAACTCCTCTATCGTTCAATTGCACGGTAGAGGAGTTTTATAAAGAGTTACATATTATTTTTTGAATAAGTCACCGAAACTATTAAACGTCTTCATAAGCGGCTTGAGCCGATTAAACGAAGAAACTAGTGTGTCAATATCTTCCATCAATTTAATAAAATCAACTCCTTGCCCAGAAGGGAGCGTGTCCGTTCGTGCGGTGTTTTCTGTTTGTTGGCGTGGAAAGTTTCCAAACATTAAACGAGAAAAACGATCAGATGCCTGCTCATGTGTCTGCTTTTGTTCCTCCATTCAAACCCTCCTTTCTCCTTATAGGTACTGTATGTTCCATAAAATAGAAATGACTAGACGTATACCATATGTAAAATATTTATATTGCACGATAAGCAAAACTTCGATAAAATTAGTACCAAGTAATAGTAATTGGTTATATAAAAATGAAGGAGATGTTCGGCATGGGTGCAGGTATTCTAGGAATTGGCCGTTATTTGCCGGAGAAGGTAGTAACAAATTTTGATTTGGAGAAAATGATGGATACATCCGATGAATGGATTCGGACACGAACAGGAATTGAAGAGCGCAGAATTGCTCCTGATGATTTAGATACATCAGACATGGCTTATTTTGCTGCTCAAAAAGCATTAGAAGATGCGGGCATTTCGGCATCAGACATAGATTTAATTTTAGTAGCTACGGTGACGCCAGATCGTCCATTCCCGTCGGTTGCTTGCATGCTGCAAGAACGACTAGGAGCGACGAAAGCAGCAGCGCTTGATATTAGCGCAGCTTGTGCTGGATTTATGTACGGTATGGTGACAGCTAAACAGTTTATTGAAAATGGTGCATATCGTCACATATTAGTAATTGGTGCGGAAAAACTATCAAAGATTATCAATTGGAAAGACCGTAACACTGCTGTTTTATTCGGTGACGGCGCAGGGGCGGTCGTCATGGGACCTGTTTCCGAAGGACGCGGTATTTTGTCATTTGAATTAGGCGCTGATGGGTCAGGAGGAAAACACTTATATCAAGACGAATATGTTATTATGAATGGTAGAGAAGTATTCAAATTTGCGGTTCGCCAAATGGGAGAATCGTGCATTAACGTGCTCGAGAAAGCGGGCTTGTCAAAACAGGATGTCGATTTCCTAATTCCGCATCAAGCCAACATTCGGATTGTTGAAGCAGCTAGACAACGTCTAGAGTTACCGGAAGAGAAAATGTCTACTACAGTTAAAAAATATGGAAATACGTCTGCAGCCTCCATCCCAATCTCGATTGTCGAAGAACTAGAGGCAGGAAAAATTAAAGATGGTGATCTTGTTATTATGGTTGGTTTTGGCGGCGGCTTAACTTGGGGAGCAATCGCTTTGCGATGGGGCCGTTAAGTAATGACGATAAATGCTCTTTGACTACAAAAAGAAGGAGAGGCAAAAAATGAAGAAGAGAAGAGTCGTTGTCACGGGTCTTGGAGCAGTGACTCCACTTGGAAATGATGTTGAAACAACATGGAAACGCTTAATTGCTGGTGAAAATGGAATCGGGCCGCTTACTCGCGTGAATCCTGATGATTTTCCAGCAAAAGTCGCGGCTGAATTAAAAGATTTTAATCCAGAAAATTATATGGACAAACGCGAAGCGCGAAAAATGGATCGCTTTACGCAATATGCGGTTGCTGCTTCGCTTATGGCCGTAAAAGATGCGAACTTAACCATTACGGAAGAAAATGCGCCGCGAATCGGGGTGTGGATCGGTTCAGGAATCGGCGGAATGGAAACGTTTGAACAGCAGTTTGAAACTTTCCAGCAGCGCGGTTATCGCCGGGTAAGCCCGTTTTTCGTTCCAATGATGATTCCGGATATGGCGGCTGGTCAAGTATCGATTGTATTAGGGGCAAAAGGAATTAACTCTTGCACGGTCACAGCGTGCGCAACAGGGGCAAACTCCATTGGTGACGCGTTCAAGGTGATCGAGCGCGGCGATGCCGACGTCATGATCACAGGCGGAACAGAAGCACCGATTACGAAAATGTCGCTAGCCGGCTTTTGTGCGAATACAGCGCTATCTACGAACCCTGATCCAGATAAGGCAAGCCGCCCATTTGATAAAAACCGTGACGGTTTTGTAATGGGTGAGGGCGCTGGCATTCTCGTACTCGAGGAATTGGAACACGCTTTAAAACGGGGAGCGCGCATTTATGCTGAAATCGTCGGCTATGGGGCGACAGGTGATGCGTATCACATTACAGCACCGGCTCCGGGGGGCGAAGGCGGTGTACGGGCGATGCGTCAAGCGTTGGCTGATGCGGGAATGAAGCCAGAAGAAATCGACTACATTAATGCTCATGGAACGAGCACGGAATATAATGACAAATACGAAACGATGGCGATCAAAGAAGTATTTGGCGACCATGCGTATAAGCTAGCTGTCAGCTCGACAAAATCGATGACAGGACACTTGTTAGGGGCGGCTGGCGCAGTAGAAGCGATTTTCTCAGTGCTGGCAATTACCGATGGTGTAATCCCACCGACGATTCATTATGAAACACCGGACCCAGAATGCGATCTTGACTATGTGCCAAATGTGGCAAGACGCCAGGAAGTGCGTGCCGTGCTTAGCAACTCTCTTGGATTTGGCGGGCACAATGCTACGCTTATTTTCAAAAAATATACGGAGTAATCAACAAGGCGATTTCACTTTTAGTGGGATCGCCTTTTCATCACCTCTTTTTCTTTAGCGGCATACGATAAGAAAATAAAGAAAAGAGGTGAGTGGAATATGCCGGTCATTCGTACAGATGAATGGATGAAGAAGGAGAAGCCAACTGAAATATGCGAACGGCTTGTTTTTTATTTTGAAAATGCGAATGCGCGCGATATTTACCTTCATCTTATTCATCATGGTATGCACTCCTTATCGCATGACGTCACTAAAACGATAGAGGAAATGAAACGAAAGGGAATTTGGGAACGAGCGGACGCTATTTATCAAGAGCTGCAAAAACGCTGGAACGGTCCAGATGTTCCGATTTTTATTTTTCCGGCGGATTCTCGAAATCGAAAGCTAGCTCGAGATTTTAATAGCAAGGGAGGCCTTGCATACTCAGATAAGCTATTTTTATTTTTACTACCACATCATCAACTAAAAGAGATCGAAGCGGTATTGACACATGAATACAACCATGTTTGCCGCCTAGCCAAACAGCCAAAGAAAGAAAACACCTTGCTTGACGCCATTGTTCTTGAAGGATTGGCAGAGCAAGCAGTTGGGAAGTATGTTGGAGAGGCGCACCAGGCAAAATGGATCAACTATTATTCAGAAGAGGAGTTACGTAAATTTTGGAAACAATACCTTGCTCGCTACCAGTCGATTCGGCAGTCGCATTCGTTGCATAACCGTCTTCTTTACGGTCTCGGTTTATATCCTCCCATGCTTGGATACGCGACAGGTTACGGGATGGTCGGAGCCGCTATGGAAGAGGAGGGGGACATTCTAAAATTATTGGCAATGCCTTCGGAGCGAGTTTTGCAACTTTCGCGATTTGATGAGTAAATAGTCATCAGCGTTTGTCGCCGCACATATATCTAGAAGTAAGATGGACAAGGCGACGGAGGAAGAAGATGCGCATATTTAGTTATTTAATGGGATTTGGTTTTTCGATTATTGGGGGAGTCACAGCTATTGCCTATTTAAATCTCATCACACCGGAACGGGGATGGAATGACTACTTTCGATTCATCAGTACGCGAATCGAATGTTATTTGTTTCCTCTAGGCGTTATTATCATGTGGATTAGTTTATATTTTCCGTCCCAAGAAGAGTAATGGATAAAAAAGGCTGCAATGGAATAAAATAATTCCCCTCTGCCTATAATGATGGACAAATAGCTTTTGAAGTGAGGGGTATCTGTATGTTATATCTTCATGACATTTGGGTGAATTGGTTCGAAGGTGAAGAGAACGGGTATAATGTTTGCCATTTTCATGAATGGAGAAAGGACGATCAGGTGGAACTGCTTGATCAAGTTCCGTTGTTGAAAGTATCTTCTGCTTTGTTTTACTATATCGAAAACAGTCTATCAGAAATTCCGCAGCCTCTTCTTGATGATGTCTATCAAAAGGCGTATGTACGAAAAAATCATGAACGAATTCAGCTTGACTATTGTTTTGTCGTAACCGACGGGCACGGAATTCTTGCTGTCGATACGATTGGTTACAACATCCCGATCCGAAAAAGCCGGCTTATTCCAAGACAAGAACAGCTTGTTTATGAAATGGTTGCCGAACAACAAGAGGAAGCATATCCACTTCCTTCGTACGAAAAAGAATATCACATTTTGTCTCCATCGCCTGAGTTGATGAACGGATTGACGCGCAAAGAGCGTCAGTTAAAGCAGTTGTTGTTTATGGCGCTTGATCAGCTGCATTCAACCAAAAATGTGGCAGAAATTCGTTACTGGTATACAGAATGGGCGCCGCATAAATATCCGATCATTCAAGAGATGCCGTTTGAAGAAGCATGGCAGTGTCTATATGAAGAAACGAAATATGGCTGGTCTGAAAAACACGTGCAATTATGCGAAAAAATGATTAAAGGGCAGCCGTTTTTTGAAAAGCTGTGGGAAATGGAGCAAGAGCCAAAGGTGAATTAAAACTTAAAAAAGCATGACTTAGCGTTTTTCTGCTAAGACGAAAAAGACGGGGACAGAGTAGGAACAGGCCTAGTCCCCCTACTTTATAGAACATTCCATTAGCGTTCATGTTCGGAGGAAATATGTTAAAAAGCAAGCCACAATTGGCTTGCTTTTTTCGCTAGTGTTTATTTTCGTTTTCGGCTCAATCCCATTGCGTTTTCCATTTTTTTGAGCATTTCACTTGCGACTTTGTTCGCTTTTTCTGCACCTTCATCGAGCACTCGATCAAGCAAGTCGCTTTCCATTAAGTTGTAGTATTTTTCTTGAATCGGTGCAAGTGTGTCAATGACCACTTGGGCGAGATCGGCTTTAAACTCTCCATAGCCTTTTCCTGCATATTCTTGTTCTAATTGTTCAATCGATTTATTTGCTAAAATTGAATAAATATTCAGCAGGTTAGCAATTCCCGGTTTCGTCTCTTTATCGTATCGGACTGTGCCTTCTGAATCAGTTACCGCACTTTTTATTTTCTTTTCAATTGTTTTTGCCTCATCTAGCAGCGTGATAAACGCTTTTTGGTTAGGGTCGGACTTGCTCATTTTCTTCGCCGGATCCGCCAACGACATAATACGCGCCCCGATTTTTGGAATGCGTGCTTCCGGGATTGTAAAGATGTCGCCATATCGCTTATTAAATCGCTCAGCCAAGTCGCGGGTTAGTTCAATATGTTGTTTTTGATCCTCACCGACTGGAACAATATCTGTTTTGTAAAGGAGAATGTCGGCAGCCATGAGCGGCGGATATGTCAGCAATCCTGCGCTAACCGCCTCTTTTCCAGCTGATTTATCCTTAAACTGTGTCATTCGCTCCAACTCGCCGATATATGCGAGACATTGTAAAATCCATCCCGCTTGCGCATGGGCCGGAACCTCCGATTGAATAAACAAAGTCGCTTTGTCTGGATCGATGCCGACCGCTAGGTAAAGGGCCGCCAGACTGCGAATGTTTTTTCGAAGTTCTTTTGGATCTTGTGGAACCGTGATGGCATGCTGGTTCACGATACAAAAATAACATTGGTATTCATGCTGCAGTTCTACAAACTGCCTCATCGCCCCGATATAGTTGCCGAGAGTGATGACGCCACTTGGTTGAATGCCAGAAAAAATCGTTTTCATAAAATCACTCCTTTTTAAATTTTATTTAATTAAATAAAAAAGGCCTTATCTCCCTATCATTTAGGGACGATAAGACCGCGTTGCCACCCTAGTTATTGTACCATACGTACAATCACTCTAATCCATGCATTTTTGCATGGCACCTTTGTAACGCAAGGCGTACGTCCGAAGCCTACTTAACTCGTTCAGCTTGGATGCTCGAAAGCCCATTCCATATTGCTAGCCGCTTGTTCCCACCAGCCACAAGCTCTCTGAAGGCATCACAATATGTACTATTCTTTCTCATCGCATATTTTTATGATGTTTGTACTTGCGCTTTATTATAGATGAAGGATGCTATTTGTGCAAGATCCATAAATAAAACATAATTTTTGCAAAAATGCGCTAAAAGAATCGAACGATATGGAATATTTTATGATAGACTATCTTAATATTTTTAGATAAAAAATTATTTTAAAAAAGAGAATTCATTCAATATTGAAATTTAGCTAAAAAACTTAAGTAGTTTGTGGGGGATGGCATGATAGTAAAAGAATAAAAATGTAAGCGCTTTAAATATTTATTCTTTAAATTTTTTTGTTGGTTTTTGTTAATTTTTTTCATTTACATTTATCAAAAAAAACTATAAAATGCTAATTGGCTCAAAAAACGGATTTATATTAACAATTGAAACAGGTTAAAAATTCAGAAAAGGCGAAAATATTTTTAAAAAAATTCTTTTCAAGTATATTAATAGTGTTTATAATAGGTTTAGAGTAAAATATTCTGATAAATCAGACGCCGCGGTCTGCTCCAAGAGAAGGAATTTATCAACAAAAATAAGCTACCATCGTCCTATTTGTGTCTTGTTTGGCTGATAGTGTGTTGATTATTTAGGGTGAAAAAGGCTGCGGATCTGTAGTGCTTGCGGTTTGTACATACGTTTGCACAGATATATGAATTTAGTAACAAAAGTTCCGCGTTTTAACGTAGGACTTTTGGATATAAAAAAATTTTAATAGGGGGGAAATCCGTTGAAGAAAAGACTATCACTTTTATTCAGCCTTATGCTGATCTTGAGCCTTTTCCTTGCTGCTTGCGGCGGCTTTAACAAAAAAGATGAAGCCGGCGACAATAAAGCGGGGGACAAAAAATCAAACGTTCCGCAAGAATTGCGCGTGAACATTAAAACAGAGCCGTTCTCTTTACATCCAGGTTTAGCGAACGACTCGACTTCTGGTACTGTGTTGCGCCAAACATTTGAAGGTTTAACGGTTATCAAAGACGGCAAACCTCAATTGGCAGCAGCAGAAAGCTATGAAGTTTCTGACGACTTAAAAACTTACACATTCAAATTGCGCGATGCAAAATGGACGAACGGCGACCCAGTGACAGCGCAAGACTTCGAATACGCTTGGAAATGGGCGCTTGATCCGAAGAACCAATCTCAATATGCTTATCAGCTTTACTATATTAAGAACGGTCAAGCGTACAACGAAGGCAAAGCAAAAGCGGACGATGTCGGCGTAAAAGCGATCGACGACAAAACATTGCAAGTTACGCTTGAAAACCCAACTCCTTATTTCTTAGAACTAACTGCGTTCTATACTTACTATCCAGTTAACAGCAAAATCGCTCAAAAGAATCCAAACTGGTACAAAAACGCTGGTCCTGACTACACTTCTAACGGACCATTCAAAATGGTGTCTTGGGAGCATAACAACAAAATCGTTCTTGAAAAGAACGAAAACTATTGGGATGCTAAGAACGTAAAACTTACAAAAATTGATATGGCAATGGTCAATGATGACAATACTGAGCTTTCCATGTTTAATAACGGAGAGCTAGATTGGGCAGGTATGCCTACTGGCCAATTGCCGACGGATTCTTTACCGCAGTTAAAGAAAGAAGGTAAATTGCACGTTCAACCGATTGCTGGTACGTACTGGTTAAAGTTCAACACTGAAAAACCACCGTTCAACAACGTAAATATCCGCAAGGCGCTCACATATGCAATCGACCGCAAAGCGCTTGTTGAAAACGTGACAAAAGGCGAACAAATTCCAGCGATGGCTGCTGTGCCGCCAACAATGTTCCCTGAAAACAAAAAGGGATATTTCAAAGATAACGATGTGGAAAAAGCAAAAGAATATTTGCAAAAAGGTCTGCAAGAGCTTGGCTTAAAAGATGTTAAAGACCTGCCGCCAATCACATATTCATTTAATACAAACGATGCGCATGCGAAGATTGCTCAAGCGATCCAAGACATGTGGAAGAAAAATTTAGGCATCAATGTAAAACTTGAAAATGCTGAATGGAACGTATATATCGACAAGTTGCATTCCGGCGACTATCAAGTTGGCCGTATGGGTTGGTTAGGCGACTTCAACGATCCGATCAACTTCTTAGAGTTGTTCCGCGACAAAAAAGGCGGTAACAACGATACAAACTGGGAAAATCCAAAATATAAACAATTGTTAATCGATTCTCAAAAACAATCTGACCCAGAAAAACGTAAACAAATGCTTAAAGACGCAGAAGCAATCCTAATGGATGAGCTTCCAGTCGCGCCAGTCTACTTCTACACAAACACTTGGGTGCAAAAAGACAACTTAAAAGGCGTAGAAGTATCCGGTCTTGGCGACGTTCAATTCAGATGGGCATACTTTGAATAAGAAGCTGAATGATTGAAGGTATATGGGAGTTTTCCCATATACCTTCATTTCACGATATAGAGGATTTGTAAAAAATGGAGGTGTTGCAATATGTTACGGTATATAAGCAGACGGTTGCTTTATATGCTTGTATCGCTTTTTTTGATTGTTACAGCTACTTTCTTCTTAATGAGAGCCGTACCGGGGGGACCTTTTTCCGGTGAGAAAAAGCTGCCGCCTGAAATTGAGAAAAATTTAAATGAGTATTATGGATTAGATCGTCCGTGGTATAATCAATATTTCGATTATTTAGTTTCGGTGGCGAAGTGGGATTTTGGTCCTTCCTTTAAATATAAAGGACAAACTGTGAACGACCTAATTAACGAAGGATTTCCTGTTTCTTTTTTTCTTGGAATGGAAGCTTTATTGCTAGCGGTTAGCATTGGTATTTTACTAGGAATTATTGCGGCATTGAATCATAATAAATGGCCAGATTATGGGGCCATGGTTTTTGCCGTGCTCGGCATATCGGTTCCGAGTTTCATTATGGCATCGGCTCTGCAATATTTCTTAGCCATTAAGCTCGAACTGTTTCCAGTGGCTCGTTGGGAGTCATTACAGCATACGGTATTACCGGCGTTAGCTCTTGCGGCGACACCGATGGCGTTTATTGCCCGTCTGACTCGCTCAAGTATGCTAGAGGTATTAAGCAATGATTATATTCGCACCGCGAAGGCGAAAGGGCTCTCGAAAGGGCAAATTACAGTGAAGCACGCGATTCGCAATGCGCTGTTACCGGTTGTAACATATCTTGGACCTTTGTCTGCAGGGGTTTTAACAGGAAGTTTTGTCATTGAAAAAATCTTCGGCATTCCTGGTCTCGGAAGCCAATTCGTATTAAGCATTTCCAACCGTGACTATACAACGATCATGGGAGTTACCGTGTTTTACAGCATTCTGTTATTAGCGGCCGTTCTTCTTGTGGACATTGCGTACGGCTTTATTGACCCTCGCATTAAGTTAGCCGGTGGCAAGAAAGGAGAGTAATCATGCAGCAAATTCCAAAAGAGATGTTTCAGCCAGTAAGAGCTGAGCTTAGTGAAGCGGAAAAAATATCAAAACCGAGCCTTTCTTATTGGAAAGATGTTTCCATACGCTTCCGTAAAAATAAATTAGCGATGTTTGGCCTAGTAATCTTAATCATTTTAGTGTTCATGGCCATCTTCGGCCCGCATATGACGAAGTATGATTATGCGACAAACGATCTTATGAACACAAACCAGCCGCCTTCAGCGAAACATTGGTTTGGCACAGATGACCTTGGCCGCGATGTGTTCACACGTACGTGGTACGGAGCGCGCATCTCCTTATTTATCGGTTTGGCAGCCGCGCTTATTGACTTATGCATTGGGGTTATTTGGGGCGGTATTGCCGGACTTCGAGGCGGCAAAACGGACGAAGTCATGATGCGTATCGCCGATATTTTATGGGCTGTTCCTTACTTACTTTTAGTTATTATATTGATGGTTGTTTTAGGACAAGGTTTAGGAACGATGATCTTAGCCATGACAATTACTGGTTGGATTAACATGGCGCGCATTGTTCGCGGCCAAGTATTGCAGTTGAAAAATCAAGAGTATGTGCTAGCGGCGCAAACGCTTGGCGCCAATACATCGAGAATCATGTTTAGACACTTGATTCCAAATGCGATGGGGCCGATTCTTGTCACACTTACATTATCGATTCCATCTGCGATTTTCACAGAAGCATTTTTAAGCTACTTAGGCCTTGGGGTGCCGCAGCCTTTAGCAAGCTGGGGAACAATGGCATCTGAAGGCGTGCAAGCACTGCAATATTATCCATGGCGTCTATTCTTCCCAGCTACATTTATTTGCTTAACGATTTTTGCATTTAACGTAGTTGGAGACGGTTTGCGTGATGCACTAGATCCAAGATTGCGTAAGTAAGGGGTGAAGACATGGAAAAGCTATTAGAAGTAAAAAATTTAGAAGTTTCATTCCAAACGTACGGTGGCGAGGTACAAGCTGTCCGTGGCGTAAGCTTTCATTTAAATAAAGGGGAAACATTGGCAATCGTCGGTGAGTCAGGTTCAGGAAAAAGTGTGACATCGCAAACGATTATGCGCTTAATACCGACTCCGCCTGGAAGAATTAAAAATGGGCAAATCATTTTTAACGGGGAAGATCTCGTAAAGAAAACGGATAAAGAAATGGAAGCCATTCGCGGTAAAGATATCGGAATGAT
This sequence comes from Anoxybacillus tepidamans PS2, assembly GCF_000620165.1. Classification (GTDB taxonomy): domain Bacteria; phylum Bacillota; class Bacilli; order Bacillales; family Anoxybacillaceae; genus Anoxybacteroides; species Anoxybacteroides tepidamans_A. The sequence goes on along the minus strand of NZ_JHVN01000005.1, from coordinate 66,405 downwards.
TTTCCAAGATCCGATGACATCGTTAAACCCAACGATGAAAGTCGGACATCAGATCATGGAAGTGTTAACGAAGCATTTAAAAATGGATAAATCAGCCGCAAAAGAGCGGGCAATTGAATTATTGCGCCTTGTTGGTATTCCGATGCCAGAAAAACGTGTCAATCAATACCCTCATGAATTTTCTGGGGGGATGAGACAACGGGCGATGATCGCCGTTGCGTTAGCGTCGAATCCGAAGCTTTTGATTGCCGATGAGCCAACAACGGCTCTGGACGTAACAATTCAGGCGCAAATTTTAGAGTTGATGAAAGATTTGCAGAAAAAAACAGGAACATCCATTATTTTTATTACTCACGATTTGGGTGTAGTCGCCAATGTGGCTGATCGGGTAGCGGTCATGTATGCGGGTAAAATTGTCGAGATGGGAACGGTCGATGAAATTTTTTATGACCCAAGACATCCTTACACGTGGGGACTATTAGCTTCCATGCCAAGCCTTGATAGCGATGATAAATCAGAGTTGGCTGCGATTCCAGGGTCGCCTCCAGATTTGACAAACCCGCCAAAAGGGGATGGATTCGCACCGCGAAATCCATATGCGATGAAAATTGATTTTGAATTAGAACCGCCGATGTTTAAAATTTCCGATACGCACTATGCAGCAACGTGGCTGCTTCATCCGGATGCGCCGAAAGTAGAGCCGCCTGAGGCAGTGAAAAAACGTTTGCGCAAGCTCTCCTCTAACTACCCACAACCAATTATCGTAAAGGAGAGTGAGTGAAATGGCAGAAAAACAAAAATTGATTGAGGTTAAAAATCTAAAGCAGCATTTCAATGTAGGGCACGGACAAGTTGTCAAAGCGGTTGACGGTGTCACGTTTGATATTTATAAAGGTGAAACGCTTGGACTTGTTGGTGAATCGGGATGCGGCAAATCGACGACTGGACGGACGATCATCGGTTTATACGAAGCAACGAGCGGCGAAGTGTTATTTAATGGTGTCAGCGTCCACGGAAAAAAATCATCGAAGGAATTAAAGACGCTAAAACGGAAAATGCAAATGATTTTCCAAGATCCATACGCCTCTCTAAATCCGCGTATGACAGTTGCTGATATTATCGCAGAAGGCATCGATATTCACGGCCTTGCGAAAACGAAAGAAGAGCGCATGAAGCGCGTATACGAACTGCTTGAGACGGTCGGACTGAACCGGGAGCATGCGAACCGCTATCCGCATGAATTTTCCGGCGGTCAGCGTCAACGCATCGGAATTGCCCGCGCTTTGGCGGTTGAACCGGAGTTTATTATTGCCGACGAGCCGATTTCAGCGCTTGACGTATCGATACAAGCGCAGGTTGTCAACTTAATGAAAAGGCTGCAACGCGAAAAAGGATTAACGTATTTGTTCATTGCCCACGATCTTTCGATGGTTAAGTACATTAGCGACCGCATCGGTGTCATGTATTTTGGCAGAATGGTTGAGTTGGCGGAAGCAGAAGAGTTGTACCGCAATCCAATTCATCCTTATACAAAAGCGCTTCTTTCAGCGATTCCTCTTCCAGATCCTGAAACGGAGCGAGTGCGCAGACGTACCATTTATGACCCGTCACAGCATAACTACAAAGAAGGAGAAGTGCTGGAATTTCGCGAAATTACACCTGGACATTTTGTCTTGTGTTCTGAGGAAGAGTATAAGAAATATAAAGAAATTTATAGTTGATCTCTCGGCTCGAGAGATCTTTTTTTATGCATATTTATGAATTGTTATAAATTATTTTTATAAAATTGACTATGTGCATTATAAAAAATCTCGAGCTTTTATCTCGAGATTTTTCTTCCGCCAACAAAATTCCAGCCTGTTTGAGTTTTCATTGTTTGACGAACATGTTCCGATCGTTTTGAGCCACCGAAGATGTATTCACCGATGCTGTTAGCGAACACTCCCATTAATGCGGTTATGCCAATGATAAGTATTCCAACAACCACTAAATCAATAAAATATTGCCCCATATATAATTCCTCCCATATTGGCACGATATCCTTATCTTTAATTGTAGATGATTTTTCTTTCATTGGGAAGCATCCGAAAGAAAATTCTCACTATTTAGGAAAAGTGCGCATTTACTTTTTTTCAGATACGTTTACACTTAAAGAATTTACATGGTATAATTAAATATTCATCAATAAAATGATTTGTTGTGAAGGCTCATGTTTAAAAAGTATACCTTTCCGGTCAATTTTATTGTATAATATACAACATAAAAGTCATTTCAATTTAGATATTAGTATGACTAGCAAGATTTTATAGTTGTTCATATATAAGCAGGGCAATTCATCCTGTTAAAGGAGAGTGGGTAACTTATGGTTACATTGTATACGTCGCCGAGCTGCACATCGTGCCGCAAAGCCAAAGCATGGCTAGAACAGCATGATATTCCTTACGTTGAACGAAATATTTTTTCCGAGCCGTTGACGATCGAGGAAATTAAAGAAATTTTACGAATGACCGAGACAGGAACGGATGAAATTATTTCTACTAGATCTAAAATTTTCCAAAAACTAAATATAAATCTCGAGTCGCTGCCGCTTCAGGATTTATATGAAATTATCCAAAAATATCCAGGTATTTTAAGAAGACCGATTATCTTAGATGAGAAGCGGCTGCAAGTTGGATATAACGAAGATGAAATTCGCCGCTTTTTGCCGCGCAAAGTGCGTGCTTATCAGCTTCGCGAAGCACAACGTCTTGTAAATCAATAAAAAACTTCTACATGGGCTTTCCATGTAGAAGTTTTTTATCCTCACAAGTTTTATGTCCAACGATGATGCTTCCGTCCATTCACTATTTTTCCAATAATCACAATGACAAGAGCAGTGATAAATGGAAGGATGGATGATAAAGAGCTCACTCTGTCGTATAAATGGCGAACCCGTTGTTCCGCGACGATCATTTTTCCCGCTGTGTAAGCCAATAGAGCAGCGCCGACATAAATAAGAAAAGGATAGCGCTCCATTGAATAAAGAATAAATTTGCTGCCCAAAATGATAATCGGAACAGAAAAAAGGAATCCAAATACGACGAGAGAAGCATGACCATCCGCTGCCCCAGCAATTGCAATGACGTTATCCAATCCCATGAGAATATCTGCTGTCACGATGGTCTGCACCGCTTTCCAAAGCGAAGTTTCCGACTGGATATGTGCAGGTGCTTCATCTTTTTGAATTAGAAGTTTTAGAGAAATCCATAGCAGCATGCATCCGCCTATAAGTTGTAAAAATGGAATTTTTAATAAGATGACGACTGTTGCTGTCAGCAAAATTCGAACGATAATAGCTAATGATGTTCCAAGAATAATCGCTGCATTTCGCTTATGTTCGGGTAAATTCCGGCTTGCTAAAGCGATCACTACAGCATTATCTCCGCCAAGAACGATATCGATGCCGATGATGAGAAGAATGGAAGTTATATAGTCGCTCGTCATTCATGTCCCTCTTTTCCTCTTTTTCATCATCATTATAGTAGGACATGTTTCATTTCATCACTATTTTTTTAAAATGGGGGTTTTTTTATTTCCCTTCTTGCGTTTTTTATCATAAAATAGAAGTACAAGGCATAGCCTTTCGGGGGTAAAAAAGTCCCTTCAAATTCAGTCTTGTAGAAGGGAGAGTTGGCAAATGGAAATGGAACGCATCAACGAACATACGGTCAAGTTTTATATTTCTTATGTTGATATAGAGGAGCGCGGCTTTGATCGCGAAGAAATTTGGTATAACCGTGAACGAAGCGAAGAATTATTCTGGGAAATGATGGATGAAGTTCACAACGAAGGCGATTTTTCGCTTGAAGGACCGCTTTGGATTCAAGTGCAAGCGCTTGATAAAGGATTGGAAGTACTCGTTACAAAAGCGCAACTGTCCAAAGACGGCAGCAAATTGGAACTTCCGCTTCCAGAAGACAAATTACGCGAGTTTCCAGTGGACGATAAAATCGAAGAGATTCTTGACCATCATTTTCACGTACAGCGTGGCAATGATATATTAACAGATGAGGATGAAGACGAGGATGAGGTCCTTCATTTTACTATTTTCTTCAAAGATATTGAGGACTTGATTTCGCTGGCTCATCGCGCTGATTTTACACACGTAGGGAACCGTTTGTTCCAATTTGAAGGACGCTATTATTTATTTGTTGAATTTGACGAGACGTATACAGAGCACGAAATTGATAACTGGTTAAGCCTATTGCTTGAGTATGGAATTGATTCGCAATTAACGATTTATCGATTAGAAGAATACGGAAAAGAGATTATTAGTGACAACGCCTTAGCGACACTGGCTCAACATTTTCCTCTAAAGTAAAAGCCGATTTCAACAGCTGAAATCGGCTTTTTCTTCGATAATTTAGAACAGTTAGGGTGAAAGTCATTGAGAAATACGTTGCGAGTACTTATTTTCATTTTTTTTCTTAGCGTTTTTTTGTTTTTTACAAAAGATCATTGGGAGGGGCGATTTCTCGGCTCTCTCAGCCTTTTGACCACTTGTTCGGTCATTTTTATTGCTTTTGTCATTTCACTGGAAAATCGGCGTCCAGCTCAAACGTTGACGTGGCTCGTTGTACTAGGAAGCTTTCCGCTTGTTGGCTTTTTCTTTTATCTCATGTTTGGAAGAAATTATCGCAAGCATCGCCTGTTCAAAAAGAAAGCAATGCTTGATGAGCAAATGTTTTTAAAATTTGAGGGACAGCGGGATGCATCTATTGAAAGCGTGCATGAAATGGGCGAGCATCAGCAGCCGCTTCTTCGCCTTGCCCACCGCTTTGGAAAAAGCCCTGTGTCCGTAGCAACAGAAACAAAGGTATTAACGAACGGGGAAGAAACGTTTTCCGCCATTTTTGAGGAGCTGCAAAAAGCCGTTCACCATATTCATCTGGAATATTATATCGTCCGTCATGATGAAGTGGGGCAACAATTAAAAGAGATTTTAATTGAAAAAGCGAAAAAAGGTGTCCACGTCCGTTTTCTTTATGATGCCGTTGGAAGCTGGAAGCTGTCGAAAACATATATTCAAGAACTTCGCGATGCCGGAGTAGAAATGGTTCCTTTCTCTCCTGTCACTCTTCCGTTTTTAAACAATAAAATTAATTTCCGCAATCATCGAAAGATCATTGTCATTGATGGAACGATTGGATTTGTAGGAGGACTGAATATCGGGGACGAGTATTTAGGAAAAAATGAGTATTTCGGATTTTGGCGGGATACACATTTATGGATTCGCGGGGAAGCGGTTCGAACGCTCCAGCTTATTTTTTTGCAAGATTGGTACTATATGACTGGTGAGACGTTGTTGACGTTAAACTATTTGTCGCCAACGCTTATTTCCAACAGTGAAAAAGGAGGCGTGCAACTGATTGCCGGCGGTCCTGATCAAGAGTGGGAAGTCATTAAACATTTATTTTTTGCTATGATTACATCGGCGAAAAAGTCGATCTGGATTGCTTCGCCGTATTTTGTGCCAGACGAAGATATTTTTACCGCTTTGAAAGTAGCAGCATTAAGCGGCATCGATGTTCGCATCTTGGCACCAAAACGGCCTGATAAAAAAATTGTGTTTTATGCCTCACGTTCGTATTTCCCGGAGCTATTAGAGGCGGGAGTAAAGATTTACGAATATCATAAAGGGTTTTTACATAGCAAAGTTATCATTGTCGATGGGGAGCTTGCTTCGATCGGAACAGCGAACATGGATATGCGCAGCTTTCATTTAAACTTTGAAGTCAACGCCTTTTTATATCATACGGAAAGCACAAAAAAGCTTGTTGACGATTTTCTGCATGATTTGACGGATTCGAATTTGATCGATTATGAAATGTTTAAACAGCGGCCGTTCCCTGTCCGCGTTGTCGAGTCGATTTCTCGTTTGTTGTCCCCATTGTTATAATAAAACGCTCAAAAGGTTCTTTGGGCGTTTTATTTAGTTGCGATCATGCAGGAATTTCGTGCAATTGAAACGAACGTTATTTTTAGTGAACTAAAGTGGAAGGAAGTGGTTCATTTGCTTGTTGCGCTATTAAAAAACGGACAACGAATTTCTCTTGTAGAGGGGTGGACGAAAGCACAGCTCGTGAAATTAAGAAAAAATGAATCATTCTTTTGTCCCGCTTGCCAACAAGAAGTAATCTTAAAGCTAGGAAATCAGAGAACTCCCCATTTTGCGCATAAAAAAGAAGGAACATGCGCATTAGAACAAGAGGCAGAATCGCAGTACCATGCAGCAGGAAAAATCGATTTTTTTCACTGGCTGCAAAAGCAATCCATCAGTGCCCAACTTGAGCTGTATTTTCACCAAATTCAACAGCGGCCGGATCTTTCCATTATTGAACAAGGAAAAGTATATGCACTTGAATATCAATGCTCCACCATTAGCGAGACGTTGTTTTGCAAGCGCAATGGCCGATACAAAAAAGCAGGGATTAGGCCGATTTGGGTATTAGGAGCCCAGCATCTTCAGCAACTTTCACCGTATCGCTTTAAGCTTTCCCGTTTTCATTGGTTGTTTGCTCAAAACATTTCCCCTATTTCTCCGCAACCGCTCATTTTCTACTATTGCCCCCGAACGAAACGACTCATTCGTCTGACACGATTCATTTCGTTCTCTTCGTATTATACATTTTCTGTTCCTGTCATTGAAAAGCTATCTGATATTCAGTTTTCCGATTTTCTATCCTACCCTTCTGTGGCATTGCCGCCAGTGTTTTGGTCCGAGTGGCTAGAACAAAAGAAAATATGGCGCTTAACGTTTCCCTTGTACCGAGGCAAGATCAATCGAGCGATCTGCGCCGATTTTTATCCCCGCTGTCCCCCAGCGTTGTTTCCGCCTGAAGCTGGCTGGCCGCTGCAACATAGCTATTTATTCGCGACTCCTCCATTTATTTGGCAAACGTATATACTTTTGTTTTTAGAAAAAAGAGGAATATGCTCGCTTTCTTCCATTTATAATTGCATAAAAGAGAAAATGAAGGAGAAAAAAATTACTGTCCGCTATTTGCCGCTGGCACGAACGTACCATTATACGAGAGCTGTGTATGAGTATGTGCAGCTGTTAGAGCACCTCGGGTATGTTCGTTGGGTGAATCGCCAAACGATTGCGTACGTGAAGAAATGGACGTTCCCTAAAACGATAGAAGAAGCCCTTCTTAAAGACTGCTGTCTGCTTGAGAGGGTTGAAAGAAAACAGCTATAATGGAGAGGGAATTTGACAAAAAAAGGCGAATACTACTAGAGTATACCACTTTTATGAAGGAGGTTTCAGGAAATGGTGGAAAAGAAAACGGCAAAATCGTTGCCAAAACGCGACGAAATCCCTGTAGAGGATACATGGCGGCTTGAAGATATTTTCCCGACAGACGAGGCGTGGGAACAAGAATTTCAAGCAGTGAAGCAAATGATTCCAAAGCTTTCCGGCTACCAAGGCCGCTTAGGCGAATCGGCCGATGTGTTGTATGAAGCGTTGCAATATCAAGATGAAATATCAATGCGAATCGGTAAGCTGTATACATATGCCCATATGCGCTATGATCAAGATACGACGAATTCTTTTTACCAGGGCTTGAACGATCGTATTACGGCGCTTTACAGCCAAGCTTCAAGCATGATGGCGTTTGTTGTGCCGGAAATTTTAGCAATCGATGAAGCAAAGATCAAAGCATTTCTTGAGGAAAAAGAAGAATTAAAGCTTTATGAACACGCATTAGATGAAATTAACCGCCAGCGTCCGCATGTGCTGTCCGCAAAAGAAGAAGCGTTGCTTGCGCAAGCAGCAGAGGTAATGGCATCACCGGGCAATACGTTCGGAATGTTAAATAATGCGGACTTAAAATTTCCAAGCATCATCGATGAAAACGGAGAAGAAGTCGAGGTAACTCATGGGCGGTACATCCGTTTCCTTGAAAGCGAAGATCGACGCGTGCGCCGCGATGCTTTTAAAGCGGTATATGAAACATACGGAAAATATAAAAATACGTTCGCGAGCACCTTGAGCGGAGCTGTGAAAAAAGATAACTTTTTTGCCCGCATCCGCAACTATCAGTCTGCGCGTCATGCCGCTTTAAGTAGCAATAACATCCCGGAAAGTGTCTATGACAACCTCGTAGAGACAGTCAATAAAAATTTAAACTTGCTGCACCGATATATTCGTTTGCGCAAAAAAGTGCTCGGCGTCGATGAACTGCACATGTACGATTTATATACGCCGCTCGTGAAAGATGTAAAGATGGAGGTCACGTACGAAGAAGCGAAGCAATATTTATTAAAAGGGCTTGCTCCGCTTGGCGAGGAGTACGTAAGCATTGTAAAAGAAGGTTTGGAAAACCGTTGGGTTGATGTTCATGAAAACGCTGGAAAGAGAAGCGGTGCGTATTCGTCTGGAGCATATGGCACCAATCCATACATTTTAATGAACTGGCAGGATAATGTAAACAATTTATTCACTCTTGCTCATGAATTCGGCCATTCGGTGCATAGTTACTATACGAGAAAGACACAGCCGTATCCATATGGAAACTATTCAATTTTTGTCGCTGAGGTAGCATCGACATGCAATGAAGCGCTGTTAAATGATTATTTGCTAAAAACGATCGATGACGAGAAAAAACGGCTTTATTTATTGAACCATTATTTAGAAGGATTCCGCGGCACCGTATTCCGTCAGACGATGTTTGCCGAGTTTGAACATATGATTCATGTGAAAGCGCAAGAAGGGGAAGCGTTGACTGCTGAATCGCTGACGGCGATGTATTATGAATTGAACAAAAAATATTTTGGAAACGACATTGTTGTTGACGAAGAAATCGGCTTAGAATGGGCGCGCATTCCTCATTTTTATTACAACTATTACGTCTACCAATATGCGACAGGATTTAGCGCAGCCACAGCATTAAGCAAGCAAATTTTAGAAGAAGGGAAGCCGGCCGTAGATCGCTATATCGAGTTTTTAAAAGCCGGAAGCTCTGATTATCCAATTGAAGTGTTGAAAAAGGCAGGGGTCGATATGACGACAGCGAAGCCGATTGAAGAAGCATGCCAAGTGTTTGCAGAAAAATTAGATGAAATGGAACGATTGTTATCATAATAGACAAAAACGAATGTGGAGCTTACCACATTCGTTTTTGTTGAAACCCTCTAAAGCGGTTGCGATTGTTTAGCGTCGAAAGCATGCCTAAAATCGAAATAAATAAAAGAGGCATTGTGAAGAACAGAGAGATGATGTGCATTAAACCTAACAAGTTGAGGCCGAACGAAATAGCAACCATCATAATCCAAAAGATGAGCGTTATTCGTTTCATTGTCTCCTCCAGAGAAAGAATTTCTATTTCATCATATGACAATAGATTGCCTAAACATACACATGTCTTACATAGAGGATTTATGACAAAATCGTGAACAAATAAACAAAAGTGTTGTCAAAGGCGATAATCGCTGGTATGATGAATACGTGAATAAAATCACAAACAACCTTATACCCCTTTGTTTGACCGTGAAAAATTTCTCCCATCCCCTTTGTTGTCTTAATGACAAACAAAACAAAAGACTCGGCGAAAGCCGAGTCTTTTGTTTTAGCCAAGCGATGAAGCAAGGGGAATATTCAATCAGAAATGTACCGCCAAAACGTTCCATATTTCACAGGGACTTTCTCCACTCTTTTCTTTAGCTGGAGCTTTTTCATCTCTTTCTCTACTTCTTGGGTATTGAGATCATACACAACTGCAATTTCTTTTGTGGCGACAAACTTAAAATGGCTTAAAAATGATTCAAGCGGGGGAGGTGGAGTCGGTTCAGGGCAAAACCCGAGCATCTCGTAAATGAGTTCCACGTAAATGCTGTAAGGATAACAACCGGAAATTTTAATGCCTTCTTCTTCAATATTCTCGTTGAAAAATACAAGCGTCGGCACTTCTTGAACACCCATTTCTGATGTAATTTTTAAATCGCACTGGAATGCTTTAGCGGCGCTGTTCGAATGAAGGTCGTTCAGAAATTCATTCACATCCAGCCCCACGTTTGTAGCGCATTCGACCAATACGGCTACATCAGAAATATTTTGTTTTTCCAAAAAAAGAAGTTCCTGAAGCTTGCGTAAAAAACGGATGCCGGCTCGCTTTCCTTGCAACTCTGCCGCTTTAATCGCAATTGAAGCGGCGTATGGGGTTGCGATCGGATTTTCAAACCATAAACTTCCATCACATGACATGCCAGAGCGGCTTGCGGTGCGCTCCCACGTATGAGCAATCGTTTCAAATTTTTGTTTTTTTCGGATGTTCAACATGGCTAGTTTTCCGCTTAACACATGTTTTAGTGTAAAAAATCGCCCGTATTCGATCATTAGTTTTTTTATGATAGGTTCAAGCGCCCAGCACTCTGGGCAAAGCGGATCGATAAATAAATAAATTTCCAAAGGTTTTTTCTCGCCATTGCAATACTGGGAGGTGAAGGAATGATTGGCTGCGCTCCCAGCTACCTTATCATTCAAACGAATGCTCCTTTCTATCTGTTTCTGGAGTATTAATCATATGTTGTGCAGTCAAAACCAAACGCTGATAAAATTCATCGCGCGCTTGTCCTGACAGACCGATCTCGTCCATTGCCTCGCGCATGCAGGCAAGCCATGCTTTTGCGCGAGTTGGAGTGATTTCAAATGGCAAATGGCGGGCCCGAAGCATTGGATGGCCGTGTTCTTCCGTATAAAGAGGCGGTCCCCCTAAATATTGGGTCAAAAATTGTTTCTGCTTTCTCGCTGTCTCTGTTAAATCAGCTGGGAAAATGGGCTGCAAGTCAGGATGCTTGGCGACGCGAGCATAGAAAGCTTCCACGAGCTTTGTGATTACTTCCTCTCCGCCGATCACTTCATAAGGTGTTTTCCATTGTTCCGCCATCATCAGTAACTCCTTTAAAACAAGTATCATGTAATTGCTATTTTAGCAACGAACCTCGCATATCTCAAACAAAGTGACTCGGTTTAAAAGCCCCCCATTTCAAGAAGGGGGGCTTTTTTGTAAAATGGATATCTTATTTTTTAAAGAAGCATTTTTATGAATAGTATGCATCGAGCACTTTTTGCACATACGCTCTTGTTTCACGGAACGGAGGAATACCCCCGTATCGGTCGACATTTCCGGGCCCCGCATTATAGGCGGCGAGAGCGAGCTCAAGGTCGCCATCATAGCGGTCTATTAGCTGCCGTAAATATTTTGTTCCGCCTTCTACGTTTTGCGCTGGATCGAACACATCCTCTACACCAAGCATTTTAGCGGTGCTCGGCATCAGCTGCATTAGCCCAGCGGCGCCGACGCGGCTTGTAGCGTTTGCGCGGAAGCCGGACTCTTGGCGAATCACCGCCTTTATAAGTTTTGGATCAATATCGTATTTTTCGGCTGCTTGCTGAATGATATCTTCAATCTCTTTTGGCGCAGCGAATGAAACGTTCCCAGAAGAAATGTTAGGTAAAGCAGACGCATTAGTTTTCAATGCCGCTAGCTTGAGACTTGGCCATGAAGGCGGCAAAGAAAAGGAAGATGGTTTTTCGGTTTGCGATTGGGCAACGACCTGAGAAAAAATGTCTTGGAACGATAATTCATCATCTAACAGTTCGTTCGACGGTGAAGGCTGATTCGAAAATGAGCGCAACGCTTGAAGTTCCATCCACATTCTTAGCTGTTGAATGTTCATTGTTTATCCTCAACTCCATATTTTTTGGTATATAGGCGCTTAATTTTATTCGCCGTTGGCCGCGTTGGAATGTTCAATGAAGCAAGCAATTCTTCAAAAGCTTCCTTTCCCTTCGCGAAATGACTTGCTTCATACTCAAGTTCGTAATCGTCTGTTTGTAAATAATGACTATGATCGAGTACAAGAAGGCCACCTTTATAAGCGATTTGCGCTCGATTCGTTGCCAATGTTCCAAAATGATGCAGTTGGTTCGGGGCAATTCCCATTGACTGCAGTATTTTTTTTATCTCTCCTTGAATGGCGGCTGGGTTATTTAATATTGATTGCGCCTTCTCTTGAGTAATCGTTTCATGCGTCTCAAGTAACCCTTGTTCAATCGTCTGTTTTAATGTCAGCGTGTACGTATTTTGTTTGGCGCGAATACGCAATGCCGCCCCTTTTTCCTTTAGTAAAAAATGCGGAGTATCAAAATAATGGTTTTCTTGATAAATAAATTGGCGGTCGTCAATGCCGAATGCGTGTTTAACTCGTTCAAACTCTTCTTTTGTCAATAAATTTTTAAATTCAATTTCTATTTCTTGTTTCATCGCTCTTCTTCTCCTTGCCATTCCTAACACTATTATGAAATGTTTCAAATCGAATATCAATGGTTTATTATGCATAGGTTGACTATGGTAAAATAAAAACTAGATTGTTGCAGTGGAAGGAGACATAGTGATGAGAAAAAAAATAACAATCCATCAAGCAGAAAAACGTGATGATCAAATGTGGCTGATTGGCGAAGAACCGTCATTTCCTCTTGATGAGGCAAAACCAAAGAATTATATGCTTGCAGATTCTGATTGCTTATCGTTTATTTATATACTTGAAACTGAGGACGAGTTTGTCTATGTCACGATTCCTCAGGGGCTTTGGAAAGAGATTAAGGAAGTGTTGCATCACCCGCTCCGCGTTTTTCTCCAGTGCGGACCTATTCAGCTTGAATTGCTTGGTTTTCAGGAGGAACTAGCATATTTGGTCGAAAATATTGAAGGAAATGCAAACTATGGCGAAGAAATGGAGAAAGCGGTAAAAGAGACGTTTCTTACATAACAGTTGGTGGTGGTTATATGGTGAAGCATTGGGATTTATTCCTAGCTCCTTATAAACAAGCGGTCGAGGAGTTAAAGGTAAAATTAAAAGGCATGCGAACACAATTTGAAATGCAAGGTGTCCATTCGCCGATAGAGTTTGTTACAGGAAGGGTAAAGCCGATCGCGAGCATTCTCGATAAGGCGCAAAAGAAAAATATTCCGCTCGATAAACTAGAAGAGCAAATGCAAGATATTGCGGGCTTAAGAATGATGTGTCAGTTTGTTGACGATATTAAAACGGTCGTTGAATTATTGCGGCAACGGAACGATTTTCAAATCGTCGAAGAAAGGGATTATATTACGCAAAAAAAAGAAAGTGGCTATCGCTCCTATCATGTTGTCATTCGTTATCCGGTGCAGACGATTCACGGCGAGAAGAATATTTTGGTAGAAATTCAGATTCGAACGCTGGCGATGAATTTTTGGGCGACGATTGAGCATTCTTTAAATTATAAATATAGCGGACGCTTCCCGGAAGATATTAAGGTACGTTTGCAGCGTGCAGCAGAAGCTGCCTATTTGCTGGATGAAGAAATGTCAAAAATCCGCTTTGAAATCCAGGAAGCACAAGCAGCGTTTTCTCGAAAACAAGAAGCAAAAGGAGAAGAAGTATGAGGCCCAAACAAGAGCCGCTGAAGTTTGCGATTACTTCAAAAGGCGATGCTACATCGAATACGTTAATGCAAAAAATGAAAACATATTTGGTCGATTTTGGTCTTGAATACGATGAAGACGAGCCTGATCTTGTGATTTCCGTTGGCGGCGATGGAACGCTGTTATATGCGTTTCATCGCTACTGCCAACGCCTTGATAAGACGGCATTTGTCGGTGTTCATACGGGCCATTTAGGCTTTTATGCCGACTGGGTGCCTGAGGAAATTGAAAAGCTTGTCATCGCGATTGCGAAAACACCGTACCAAATTGTTGAATATCCTCTGTTAGAGGTCATTGTCCGCTATATTAGCGGCGGCCAGGAGGCAAGGTATCTCGCGCTGAATGAATGCACGGTAAAAAGCCTTACGGGCACGCTTGTCATGGATGTGGAGATTAAAGGAGATTTATTTGAAACGTTTCGCGGCGACGGACTTTGCATTTCCACACCGACAGGGAGCACCGCCTATAATAAAGCGTTGGGGGGAGCTATTTTACATCCATCGCTCGAGGCGATTCAATTAGCCGAAATGGCATCGATTAATAATCGAGTGTTCCGTACCATTGGTTCTCCTCTTGTTTTGCCGGCGCACCATACATGTATTCTGAAACCGGTAAACCAAGTCGATTTTCAAATTTCAATTGACCATTTATCATTGCTGCATAAAGATGTCAAATTGATTCAATGCCGTGTAGCGGATGAAAAAATCCGTTTCGCCCGCTTCCGCCCGTTTCCGTTTTGGAAGCGGGTTCGCGATTCGTTTATTGCTGATTAAAAGTTGAAAAAGGAAGGTAGCAGCGTTGACGCATTTTACATTGCAATGGGTTATTACAGAACAGAATGAAGGGAAGCTTGTTCGCGATTTTTTGAAGGAGCAGCACATTTCGAAAACGGCGTTAACAGATATTAAATTTCACGGCGGCGCGATTGAGGTAGATGGGCGGCCTGTTACCGTCCGTCATCGTCTTCGCGCCGGTGAAATGTTGGTCGTACATTTTCCGCCGGAAGAACGTAGCAGCGATATGGAGCCGGAGCCTCTTTCGCTTGACATTGTTTATGAAGATGATTATGTGTTAGTAGTAAACAAGCCGCCCTATATGTCGACCATTCCTTCGCGGGAACATCCGAGCAGAACGCTAGCAAACGCACTGCTGCATTATTATAACGAACAGAAGCTTGCATCGACGGTTCATGTTGTGACACGGCTTGATCGCGATACGTCCGGGCTTGTGCTGATTGCGAAACATCGGCATGTTCACCATTTGTTGTCCGAATTACAAAAACGGGGACATGTAAAACGAAAGTATGAGGCGATTTGCCACGGGGATTTAGAAAAGGAAGAAGGAACGATTGATGCTCCGATTGGTCGCAAAGGTGATAGTATTATTGAACGTGAAGTCCGTGAAGATGGTCAACGGGCGGTAACACATTTTCGAGTGCTCGGGCGGTTCGGACGTTATACGCACGTATCGTTGGAGCTTGAAACGGGGAGAACTCATCAAATTCGCGTGCATCTTGCCCATTTAGGGCATCCGCTTTTGGGAGATGAACTGTACGGAGGAAGCCGTGAAATGATCAATCGCCAGGCGTTGCACAGTAAAGAGCTCTCCTTTTTTCATCCTTTTCATCAAAAAATATATAAGTTCCAATGTCCGCTTCCGGACGATATGAGGCAAATGATAGAACGGGCTGCTTTGTAAAAAGTGTGCCCGTTTTTGATCTAACTAAATGTTTTAAATTTTTCCGGCACATGTGGCATTGACGATGGAACAGAAACCGTCTCTAATTCCGGATAGCGGAACGCTGTCAATGCACCGCCAAACACGCAGCCCGTATCAATATTGGCGGTATGGTTGATAATGCGCGGTTTGCTAACAGGGGTGTGGCCATATACAATCCAAGCCGCTCCTTTATAATGTTTCGCCCAATCGCGGCGAACCGGTGTGCCGTCAGGGTTCGTTTCCCCGGTAATATCCCCGTACAGCACAAACGTCTGCACTTTTTTATCCAACCTCCCGATATAATCTTGGCGGATGCCAGCGTGAGCGATAATTAAATTTCCATCGTCTAAACGGGCGTACAATGGGGCATTTTCGTAAAGGTGAATAAATTTTTTTCTGATGGACGATTGTTCTCTAGGGGACAGCGCTTCATATTCCGCAACGGTTGTCTCCAAACCGTGCGTAATTTGTACATTTCGTCCGAGAAAAAAACGATACAATTTATTGCAGTGATTTCCTGGAACATAATATGCCAAATGGTTTTCAACGAGCGAAAAAACCGTTTCAATTGTTTGAAGAGACTTGGGGCCGCGGTCGGTTAAATCGCCGACAAAGCCCAATTTTCTTTTATTGGGATGAACGGGAAGGCCGCTTTCCCATTCATATCCTAGCTTTTTTGTGAGGGAGACAAACTCGTCATAACAACCGTGGATGTCGCCGATAACATCTATTTGCATTCGGTCACCTGCTTTCATTTTTATATATTTTATGAACATTTAGAGAGAAATAAACGAAAAGCCGCGAGATAGCGGCTTTTGTCCATCGAGAAGTCTCCTTGAAACGACGTGTAGGTGGAGATTCATTCGTCGGAAGAAAACATAAATTTTTTCGTGCGATAGCGTACGTTCAATACAATGCCGATCGCCAGCATATAGGTGGCAAGAGAGCTTCCTCCGTAGCTAACAAATGGGAGCGGAAGTCCCGTAATAGGAAGCAATCCGATTGTCATTCCAACGTTTTGGAACACTTGGAACGTAATCATGCCAATTACGCCTGCGCATAAATAGCTGCCGTATAAATCATGGCTTTCAAGAGCGATATGAACCATGCGGTACACAAGCAAGAAAAACAGGGAAACGACGATGCTCGCGCCGATAAAACCAAACTGCTCGGCGATAATGCCGAAAATAAAATCGGTGTGTGCTTCCGGCAAATACACATCTAAGTTTCTGTACCCTTTTCCATACATTTCACCAGAGCCGATGGCAAGAAGCGAACGAATCAATTGGAATCCTTGCTCATTGGAGTACTCATAAGGAGCAAGCCAACCGTAAAATCTGTCTAGCTGGTATTCCTTCAAAATGTATTTATGGAAAAAGTCAGGGAACTGAAAGAAAATAAAAACAAGTGTGCCGGCAGCAAACAGTCCGCTAGAAATAATCCCTAAAATAATGCGCCAACGAACACCAGAAACGAGTACGAGAGAGCAAACAATCGCTGTAAATACCATCGACATCCCTAAATCCGGCTGCCTCATAAGCAGCAATAGCGGTGGAGCGGTTGCAAGGGCGATTTTTCCTAATAGTTTAAAATCCTCTTCAACCGTTGGCTCCGGATATTTTTCACGATGGTTAACAATGATGCGGCTAATGACAATAATCATAAAAATTTTCATTAACTCTGATGGCTGGAAGTTGCCGGCCCCTGGAATGGAGTACCAGCTTGTTGCCCCTTTAATCGTCACTGTCCCTGGCAATCCTAATTCCAGTCCAAGCAATAACAGCATGCCAAACCCATATAAATACCAGGCAAAATGGAAAAAGCGATCGTAGTCAATGATCATCGTAATAACGATGACGGCTGCACCGATGATATACCATTGCAATTGCTTGACTACAAAGTTGACTGATTGGAGCTTTTCCGGCAGCGACGGCTGCGCGCTATGAATGGCAATCGCGCTAACAATCGCCATTAAAAACAGAATAAACAGCAAATTATAATCTACTTTTTGTTGCGGCAATTTATCTTGTTCCATTATATTCCACTCCGTATCATAAAAACTCACCATATCCATATTAGCTAATTCCATTATTTTTGCAAAGGGAAGTATATAAATCAAGCGGAAAAATTTTGTTAGAGAAAATTCTTATTTTGTCATGCCCGTTTTTTTGTTATAATAAAATTAACACTTGGTACTAATAACAAATAATAAATCCAGTCGATATAGGAGGATGAATATGACGTTATCATTAAAAGGACGTACGTATGTCGTAATGGGAGTAGCCAATAAACGGAGCATTGCTTGGGGAATTGCTCGTTCACTCCATGCGGCAGGCGCGCGGCTTATTTTTACATATGCGGGCGAGCGTTTTAAAGAAGAAGTGCGCAAGCTGGTCGACACGCTTGAAGATGAGACAACGCTGCTTTTGCCTTGCGATGTAACAAGCGATGAAGAGATTGAGAAATGCTTTGCGGAAATTAAAGAAAAAGTGGGCACGATTCATGGCATTGCGCATTGCATTGCATTTGCTAATAAAGATGATCTCAGCGGAGAATATATGAATGTCAGCCGCGAAGGGTTTTTGCTCGCGCACAATATTAGCGCCTATTCCTTAACTGCTGTGGCAAGAGCGGCGAAAGACCTCATGGCAGAGGGCGGAAGTATCGTCACTTTAACGTATCTTGGCGGCGAGAGAGTTGTGCAAAACTATAACATCATGGGAGTAGCGAAAGCTTCATTAGATGCGAGCGTGAAATATTTGGCGAACGACTTAGGGAAATATGGCATTCGTGTCAACGCGATTTCCGCTGGACCGATTCGCACATTATCCGCTAAAGGCGTCAGCGATTTCAACTCCATTTTAAAAGAAATCGAAGAGCGTGCTCCTCTTCGCCGGACAACGACACAAGAAGAGGTTGGCGATGCAGCGCTGTTTTTATTTAGCGACTTGTCTCGCGGGGTAACTGGAGAAATCATCCACGTGGATTCTGGTTATCATATTTTAGCGAGATAAAAAGGAAAGCGCCACCGACATTGAGTTCTGAAGGAAAAAGTGTTCTTCCTTACTAAAGCAGCTAATGATTAGAATTCATTGGCTGCTTTTTTTCATTAAATGCACTTTTGCCTATATGGAAGCATACATTAATGTTATAGACCATCATGATGAGGAGGAACAGAGATGAAACAAGCCGTTCCGAACGAGCCGCTTCTTTATATCGTGCAGCCGAAATTAGAGCCAAAGGTATCATACATGCAGCAATCGTTTCAGGCAAAAAAATATGCCCCGCAGCGCGCTAGCAAAGGAAAGCGAGGGGAAGATGAGCAAAAGAGCATCCACTCCAAACAATTTCAAGAAATGACACTAGAAGAACAAATCCAGTTTTTAACGAAACTTCCAAACCAATTGTCAAAAATTAAATGTAAGCTCACCACAAAAAAAGGAGAGCATAAAGGATTTGTGCTGGAATATAAAAACGGGCACGTGAGATTCCAAATCGAGAAAGGGAAACAAATCAACATTCCATTCAATCAAATTATTTCCGTGTCTTTAATTGGTTTTGGCAAAGAACATTAATTGCGCCTCCAAAACGTTAACTAGCGCCTCTGTTCGTTTTTGAACTGGCAGAGGTGCTTTTATTTTAAAAAAGTAAAACGGTTTCATGTAGAGAAATGGGAGCGATCTAAGTTGTTTCCGCGATTTTTATTACCGCCTGAAAGATGCTTTAGCACCAAGGGAATCAGGGATGTATTGTGCAAAAAAATAGGTAATATCATTATATGTGTCTATACCATATCGCAAATGATGCATACCCTATTATTGGGTTAAAGCTGACCCTCATCGAACAAATTGTTACAAAAAGTGTCCATGCTCTAACATCGTTTCGTGTTGGTGTCAATAGGAACGAAATCCATAAGATATTTTTACTTGTTAATGTTTCCAATACTTACGGGATGAATAAAACAATCATAGTTGCATTGAGTATGGCTGTATGGGGGAAAATCTTTTATTTCATAGGAGGGATAATGTGGAGACGAAGATCATTGAACCTTGGATCGTCGGAGAGCTTGATGACGATTTTTTTGTACCTGACTACATTGAAGAAATCGCGCAACAAGTTCTTCGAAGTTATGATTTATCCGTTCAAAGCATGCAAATCGTTACGACAAAACCGGATAAAGGTGGGGCTATTTGGAAGCTTGAGACAAAATCAGGACCGAAAAGTTTGAAGCTTTTACACAGACGACCAACGAGAAGTTTATTTAGCTTAGGGGCGCAAGAATATTTAGTAGAGGTCAAGAAAGCGAGAGTTCCGCAAATTATAAAAACAAAAGACGGCGAAAATTATGTAGAGGCCGGGGGGAAGTTGTGGTTTGTTGCTGAATGGATTGAGCCGCTGGCACCAGTTTCAAAGGACTTAGAAGGAGCGAAACACCTTTGCTACGCTCTTGGAGAATTTCACCACTTAAGTAAAGGATATGAGCCGCCGAAACAAGCGGAAGTTGCCTCTCGGCTTCGCAAATGGCCGAAAAACTATAAAAAAGTGATAGAGAAAATGGATTGGTTTCGCACGATTGCCAACGCTTATAGAGAAATGCCGGCTAGCTCTCATTTATTGGATGTAGTTGATCAGTTTGAAGAGCAAGCAAGAAGAGCGACAGCAGAGCTTGAACAGTCAAGCTATTTTGAGTTGATCAAACATGGGAACGCCTACTGGGGACTCGTGCACCAAGATTACGGTTGGTCGAACGGGCAAATGGGAGCCGAAGGGATGTGGATTATCGACCTTGACGGTGTCGCATTTGACCTTCCGATTCGCGATTTAAGAAAACTGATTAGCGGCACAATGGCCGATCTATATTACTGGGATGCGACGTGGGTTCGGGAAATGATTAAAGCTTACCACGAAGCCAATCCAATTACGCCTGAGCTTTACGAGATTTTAATGATTGATTTAGCGATGCCAAATGAATTTTACAAGAATATAAAAGAAGTTGTATATGAGCCTGAAATATTCCTCAACGAAGAAACGACACAATTAATCCAAACGATTGTTCAAACGGATCAGACGAAGTGGCCTGTGTTGGAAGAAATAAAAAATGATTGGAAGGGAAGAAAGTAAACATGAAAATTTTAATGATTTGCACTGAAAAACTCCCTGTCCCTCCTGTATTAGGAGGAGCGATCCAAACTTATATTGCGGGCATTCTTCCCTATTTAAAGAAATCTCATGACATTACGATTTTAGGGGTTAATGATCCGTCACTACCGGATGAAGAAACGGTTGATGGTATTCGCTATGTCCGGGTGCCGGGGAAAATATTTGAGACTTATCGAGAAAATGTTGTTCGCTATGTCGAATCTAATCAATTTGATCTTATCCACATTTTTAATCGCCCGCGTCTTGTCCTCCCTGTCCGACAAGTAGCCCCGTTAGCGAAAATTACTTTAAGCATGCATAACGACATGTTCACGCCGGAAAAAATCGATCCCGAAGAAGCTGAAAGAGTGATAGCAGAAGTATCGAGAATTGTAACGGTGAGCAATTATGTTGGAGATGCTATATGTAGCTTATATCCACAAGCCGCGTCAAAAGTGCGCACCATATATTCGGGGGTGGATGCCGAGCGGTTTTTGCCGGGAAATCATCCGAAAATGCAGAAAATCCGCAACGAAATTCGCCGAGCAAACAATTTAGAAAATAAGACGGTAATTTTGTTCGCTGGAAGGCTTTCCCGCAATAAAGGGGTCGATAAATTAGTGAGGGCGCTACCTGATATTTCTAAAAAGTTCAAAGATGTGGCTCTCGTCATCATAGGAAGTAGGTGGTTTAGTCAAGAGGATGTAAATGACTATATAGCGTACGTGCGCGCTCTAGCCCAAAAGCTGCCAGTTCCGGTGGTAACGACGGGCTTTGTCGCCCCAGATGAGATTCAAAATTGGTTTGCGGCCGCTGATTTATTTGTTTGTACTTCTCAATGGCAAGAACCATTGGCGCGCGTGCACTATGAAGCGATGGCGGCAGGCCTGCCAATTGTAACAACAGCAAGGGGCGGCAACCCAGAGGTGATTGAAGCAAATGAGAACGGTCTTATCGTAGAAAACCCGGAAGATCCAAGGGACTTTGTGGAAAAGATTTCACAAATATTATCAAATAAATCACTAATGAAAAGAATGGGGGAAAAAGGAAGGGAGCTTGCTACTTCTCGATACGGATGGAGCAGAGTCGCTTCCGAGCTGCTTGATGTTTGGGAGCAAGCAGAGAGCGTCACATATGAAAAGGCAGAGGAAGCAGAAACTGTTGAATTGCAACATGATCCGGTAGTTGAACAAGTTGAATCAGTTGAGTCAGTTGAGCAAGTTGCTCCAAAAGAAGAGGTCTTGGAGCAAAATAAAAAAAGAAAAGACAAGAAAGAAAAGAAAAAGAAAAAGTTGCAACAACTCGAAAGTTTGCTGCAGCCGGCATTAGAGGAATTTCTTTCAAAGGAAGATCCCGAAACACCAACCATCGAGCACTTGTTATCGAAAAAAGGCAAAAAGAAAGCGGATTTTACCAAAAACAAAGATTTCGAACAAACAGAACAGTATGAAACAAAAGCAAGTGCCAATCGAAGAACATTCACTCTATCCTCTTCCCCTTACCATGTCTTTCCTTCCTCTAAACGTAAAAAAGGAGACGATGATAAGCCGTTTAATATATTTATTATCGGGTAGATAAAAAGGATGCCTTATCCGTTAAGAGGCATCCTTTGTTTGTTTTTTGTAAACGCTTCGCAGTAGATAGAATCAAGCCGGGCGGCCACATGCTGGAATTGAAACTGCTCTTCTACTTGTTTTCTTCCTATCTGCGCCATGTTTTGCGCTTTCTTTTGCTGCGTGAATATATAATCGATGGCTTTTGCAAAACTAGAGGGATTTTGATAATCGTCAATAACAAACCCATTGTGTAGATGATGAATAATTTCCGCGTTTCCGCCGCGGTTTGTGGTGATAACAGGAATTCCGGCTGCCATCGCTTCATAATGAACGCGGGCAAGTGGTTCGTGCCATTGTGAGCTGCAAACAAACACATCGCCGATCAGAAACAAGTGTGGAATATGTTCTGCTGGGATATAGTTCGTGAATATGACCCGGTTGTGAAGCGGCGACGATAGCTGGTGAAGTTTTCGAATATAGTCGTTTGATCCATTTTCGCTAAACCATTTCCCGCCAACGATCACTAGTATGGCGTCAGGATGTTTTGTAAGAACGTCCTTCATGCATTGAATGAGAAGATGGGGACCTTTTGTTTTGCTTAGTCTGCCGATAAATAAAATTACTTTTTCGTTAGTGATGCCAAGCTTTTGTCTTAAACGCTTGCGAATGCTCTGTCCTTCTTCCGTCCATACAGGAATGTATTTTTCTAAATCGACGCCGGAATAAACGACGCGAATTTTTTGCTCTGGCACGCGATATCGTCCGATGACTGTTTGTTTGATGTATTCGCTTACCGATGTAATAAACGTGCTTTCCTTTATCGCTTGCTCCGCTTTTTCTTGGCTGATTTTAAGCGGCGAAAACATATCGTTATGGAGGCTCAGTACGATCGCGCTTTCAGGGGAAGCTGCTTTATACTTAGGCACGTGGGCCGGGCGATTAAAAACGTGAATGACATCAAACGAACGTGTCGCTAATTCATTAGCGACATCATGCTCATACGTTTCTTTCGGAAATCGAATATATTCAATTCCATTTACTACTTCTTGCGGAGGCAAAGCAGGATCTGTGATGGAAAAAATCGTTAATTGGTGTCGTTTGGCAATAAAAGGAGCGACGCCGTCAATCATTAATTGAATCGCTCCTCCTTTGACGGCGGGGGAAGGGAGTTTTTCTGTGCAAATATAGGCAATGTTCACGGCAAATCCCTCGCATAAGCGGAACGGATATACTCAATCTCACGCCGCAAACCTTCCTGTAAAGTTACTTCTGGATGATAGTGCAAATACTGCTCCGCTAATGAAAGATCCGCCCAAGTATGTTTCGGTTCGCCGAGCGCCGAAGCGGTATACTGTCTAATCGCTTTTGTTCCTGTCAATGTTTCTAATAGTTCGATCACTTCATTGACGGACGCTCTTTCTTTTCCGCCGATGTTGATC
Organism: Anoxybacillus tepidamans PS2; assembly: GCF_000620165.1. Taxonomy (GTDB): domain Bacteria; phylum Bacillota; class Bacilli; order Bacillales; family Anoxybacillaceae; genus Anoxybacteroides; species Anoxybacteroides tepidamans_A. Next base: position 43,044 of record NZ_JHVN01000005.1, on the reverse strand, counting down.
GTTTTTCCAATGACGGCTGTATTGCCTAAGACCGAAGCCGTTGCTTTTACACAATCGGAAATATAGGTGAAATCGCGCGATTGTGTACCGTCGCCAAAAATGGTGATTGGTTGTTTTGTTAGCAATTGTTTAATAAAGCGATGAAACGACATATCCGTTCGCTGTCTCGGACCGTAAACGGTGAAATATCGCAAAATCACTGTCGGAATGTGAAAAGTTGTATGGTACACCCGGCATAGATGTTCGCCTGTCAGCTTGGTGATTCCATACGGAGAGAGCGGAGCGGGTTCCATTGTTTCGGACAGTTTTCCGTCTTTTTCTCCGTAAACAGAAGAAGTAGAAGCATAAATGAATTGTTGAATGGACGCATCTTTGCACGCCTCAAGCAGCTGTTGCGTCGAAGAAATGTTGTGAACGGCGTACGATTCAAACTCGCTTCCCCAACTCGTTCGAACACCTGGCATTCCTGCTAGATGATAGACAACATCGGCATCCTTCAACAGTTCACGTAAATTGATAGACGAAAGATCTTGCGCAATGAGGGTAAAGCGAGGATGCGAAAGAAGCGTACCGATATTCAATACTTTTAAAGGAGAAGGGGTAGGACCAATAAACCCATCAATGCCGATCACAATGTTTTGTTCATCTTCGAGCAACTTTTCACATAGATGAGAGCCAATAAATCCCGCTGCACCTGTTACGATGATTTTCATCCAGCACCAACCCCTATATATTGTAATCCACATTCTTCAATTGCTTCTCGCTGGAGGCAGTTTCTTGCATCAAGCACGATGTTGCCTTTCATCCATTTTTTTACCTCTCGCCAATCGAGCTGTTGAAATTCTGCCCAATCGGTGGCAATTACTAAACAGTCTGCACCGCAAATGGCTTCTTTGCTTGTTGCCGTTTGTGTTACGTTCGCTTGATGATCGCTGCTTAGTTTTGCCTTCGGGTCGTACGCGCGAATGATACAGCCTGTTTTGCTGAGGTGGCGGATGAACCGTTCCGCTGGAGACTCGCGGGTATCATCCGTGTTAGGTTTGAAAGCGATGCCTAAGACAGCGATGGTCTTCGTTGATAAATCATTTAATGTTTCCCGTAATTTATTGATATACACATCAATTTGTGAATCATTAACGAATTGAACTGCTTGTAAAATGTGCGGTTGAATATTTTTAAAACGCGCGGTTTGCTCTAGCGATTTTACGTCTTTTGGGAAACAAGAACCGCCGTAACCAAGACCGGCTTGCAAAAAGTGTGGCCCTATTCTCGGATCGTGTCCGATTCCTTTTGCGACATCATTTACATTTACTTTAAAAGCATCGCAAATGCGCGCAATCTCGTTGATAAATGAAATTTTAGTCGCTAAAAAAGCATTGGAAGCGTATTTAATCATTTCTGCTCCTGTTAGGCTTGTAATAATGTATGGAGCAGAGATTCCATCGTAGATCTTTTGGACAATCGGTAATGACCGATTATCATCCGAACGGAGACCGACGACGATTTTGTCAGCATGAAGCATATCGGAAATAGCAGAGCCCTCCCTTAAAAATTCCGGATTTGAAACGACAGCAAATAAATGGGGAGGAACTCCTTTTTCAATTAATCTCGCACGGATCCATTCGTTCGTCCCAGGAGGTACGGTGCTTTTTGTAATAATTGTTTTATATGAGTCGATGTAGTTTGGCAGATCGTCAGTTACGGACTGAAGATACCGTAAATCTGTTGTTCCATCTTCTAAAGATGGTGTGCCGACGCAAATGATAACAACGGAGGCGCGCTTTATGGAATGAGCGAGAGAAGTGGTAAAAGTGAGCCGATCGTTATTTTTATCGATAAGTTCTTTAAGTCCTGGTTCATAAATAGGGACATAGCCATTGTTCAACTGTTCAATTTTATAATTATTTTGATCGACGCAATCTACTTGATGTCCAAGCTCAGCGAGAACGGCTGCTGTCGTTAATCCGACGTACCCGGCACCGACGATGCATATATTCATTTGAGCACTCCTTTCCAAAAATATTATGGCAAAGCGAGTTTAGCGTGCATCACAAAATAATAGATAGCTATACTTGTGATAGTGTATGAAGGGACATTCCTCATCGGCGATACGGCAAAAGCCTATTTTATTAAGAGAAATCAGCGCTATGAATAAGGAAAACCAGGTTCACTACCTGGTTTGTTAATCTTTACTCATCCTCTTCGTCTGCATTGCTATTAATAGGGAACCCCTCTTCGTTTTCCGAAGCAGGAAAATCAATAGAAACGATATCGCTTCCTCTCAAAGTGGCAACTCGGCCGCCATCTTTGTAAAAACGATCTATTAATAATGAAACGTCTCCCGTTTCTTGATCGAATGATTGGAATAGAGCATTATAGTATGTTTCGTTATCGGTGTGTACATTAATTTCTGTTCCTGGTTGCAGAGCTTCTAGTTGCGAGAGTATGCTGTTGGCTGTTTCCGACGGTTTCGGTGATTCGAATGTTTTCGCAGCTCTGCCCATCAAGTTCGCTCTTTTTTTCAATGGCCGGTTGTGAAAAAAGACCCGATACATGCATCATCACTCCCTTACAGGTGATAGTGAAAATATCTAGTAGTAGTCATTATATGAATCATTCGGGAAACGGTTTAGACGAATGCCTAAAAGAGAGCTATTTTACACGATTTGCTCATACAATGAACCAAAAGGGGGAGATGATGATGGACCGTTTGTTTGACCTACTGTTGCTTTCGCTTGCCAGCTTTCGTTTTACGAGACTGCTTGTTTACGATGCGATTATGGCTTGGCTGAGAAAACCATTTCATGACATTGTGGAGGAGACTCTTCCGGATGGGTCGACCGAAACCTTTTTAATAGTGAAGGGAAGCGGAATCAAACATTGGATCGGTGAACTTCTTAGCTGTTATTGGTGCACGGGTGTATGGTGTGCAGCGTTTTTTTACGGTGGTTACATGCTTTTCCCATCCTTCTTTGGACCGCTTGTCCATATTTTTGCAATTGCAGGATGTGCAGCACTCATTGAAACGATCGTCAGTAAATTTTTGAATACATAAGAAGCCCCCTCTTCCCATGGGGGAAGGGGGGAAGCTAAAAGTTAATGACGATGTTATTTAATGAAGCGACTCCTTTTGGCAATTCATTGCAGTAAATGAATCCATCAATCACAGCTGAATGTATGCTGTCCGTCTTTTTTATTCTTATTTCAAAATGGGAAAATCGTATTTCTTCATTCGGCATGAGCTTTTTTATGTTGGCTGGTTTTATCCAGTATTCTCCATCGTTTTTTATTTTCTCTCTCCAGTTGTCATGGGCGAAAGTCCATTCGACTGTCGCTTCGTTTTCCACGAAGCTGTTTTCCCCCGAAAAATTTCGTTTGACGGCAATTTTTCCGCTAAGCTCTCCCGCTTTTTTAGGAGAAATGCGGATGCAGACGACCAAGTTTTGCAACGCTTCAGTACCTATATTTTGAATGATAAAATCGCCGAACACGAGCGTTTCTTCCTCTGGCGTTTCCGCTAGAAGGGTGGAATACGCAAAAAAAGCTTGTGCTTTTGTGACGGGCACGGGCTTTTTTTCTTCCTCTAAAGCGGCATATTTCGTTTTTTTTAGATGCTGAATTTGCCGCTCAGCTTCTTCAAGGGCTACTTCATAAGATAAAAGCTGTTGTTCAAGCTGGGCAATTTTTTTTTCATACGGTTCAACGTGTACCGACTCAGCTAAATGCAGCTTCTCGAGCAAATATTCATTCCGCAGCTTTTCTTTTTGAAGATCGGCTTGCAGTGCTTTTAATTGCTCTTCGTATTTAGCAATTTCTGAGCGGTAATGAATAATTTTTTGTTGCAGCTGAATCTGTTGATTCGGCGGTTTTTGTCCCATGGCACGACCCTCCTTTACAGCTATATATATGTTAAGGAAGCAAATAAATACGAATATATAAGTTTTGCGTGAAGATTCATTGAGAGATCTGTTGGGGGGAGATGTCTGCAATCACACAAGCGCACTCGTACTTTTTCTTTTTTGTCCATTCAAATAAGAAGGCAAAAGACAGCAGAAAAAAATTCGCCTTTTACTTTAAAACAAGCAAAAGGCGAAATGTAAAGGATTTTCATTTGTAAACAAAAAAGGCTGTTGGTATAGCAACAGCCTAACTCGCAAAGTGTGGTTAATGACTTGGAAATACTTCAGGACATTGAGGTGGGAAATTATTTGTTGGGCAAAGGGTTGCTTCTAAAATTTCCTCGCGCGGCTTGCAGAAACGAGCTTCGACTTCGATTTTTACGTCTGCTTCCATTTGCACTTCTAAACATAGCGTGATGGAGATATCTAATTGCTGGAAATTGTTTGTGCAAATAAGGCTTGCGTCGCACTCAAAGAAGGAGATGTGGCAGTCAAGCATCGTTCCTTCAGGGGCACATAAAATAAATGTTTGGGCAGTAGCAAATGGGATAGGATCGGATTCGCAAATAACTTGCCCGTTGGCATTTAAGATTTGCACAACAATATGTCCTTTGACGAGCACTTTGACTTTTTGTAGTGTGACTTGGTCGCCGGATGGGAGAGTCACTGTTACAGGTTGACGTCCGTTCGGCTGGGTAATTTCTTGGCAAATGAGAGCATCGTTATCTACAACCGGGTCAATTCGATTGCCTTCTTCATCTGATAAGAAGCATCTAATTGTAAGATCCTGTGGGTTCATTCCGCTTGTAGCGAGGAAATCGCAAATGCTTTCATGATCTCTTGGACATTTATCGTGTGGAAAGACATGTTCTAATTCATCATTGTTGAAGCTTCTGAGCGGCACATCGACTTGACGAGTAACCCAGTCATACACTTTGCGAGTCTTAATACATACTTTTTCTTTATGATGAGAGTGACTCATAACTCTTTCCTCCTAATTAAAAATTTTCCCCACAGTTTTGTGGGTGTTAGGACTACTGTATAGTATGAAAAAGTTGGGTAAATGTGCCGGGACAAAAGCGGAAATTTCATTTTTTTGGTCTAAAAGGAAAGATGAATGAATTTGTATGTATTAGGAGCAAATGATTTTCAAGGAGGAAAAATAGGTGAAAGCGAAACAGGCGGAAGATATCGTTTTGTTAAAGCAAAAAATTATTTATTTACAGTCGGAATTGGCAAGGTATAAATCAAAGTATGGGGATTGGAGCTTGATACAAGCAGAAAATGAGCGGTTAAAAGAAGCTTTAGAAAGAACGGAATCACAAGTAAGGGAATTAACAAAACAATTAGAAGAAATTGCGGCAGAAAATATCCTTTTAAAAGAACTTGCTTTACAAAGCGAGCAACGATATGAAGAATTGACAAAAGTGAAAAAGGAGAAGGAAGAGCTTGAACGCCAACTCGCACAATTGAAAACATACGCGACAGACGAAGGGGACGAAAGCTGGTTTTTTCATACGCTTCGCCAGCAAAACGCCATTATTAAAGGCGAACAAAGCACGACCTCGAACTCTTCGAATCCCCCTCTTTCATCTGAAGAAGATTCCAAAGAAAAATAAAAATTTGTCAGTTGCGAACCTCCTGATGCTGTCATAGTATAACAGCAACATCATATTTGGAGGTCTCAAAGAGATGAAGAACAAAAAGCCAATTATCATCAGTGGAACGAAATCATCTCCGATATATTCGTCTTCATCAAACAGAAAAAAAACCGGTGGATGTGGATGCGGAAAGTCAACGAAGAAAAAGTAAGCCAACTCGCGAGGATTATCGAAAAAGATAATCCTTTTTATGTAAAACGCCTATACCATGATCGTGACAATTGCATAGTCTAACAATGCAAAAGCTTTAAATGATAAGGAGGAAAGAAACATGTCGGAAAATAAAAAACCGCGTGTTATTCACGTCGATAAGCTGATCATTCATGCAGACGATGTCGTCATCGTTCCAAGAAGACGCATTCACGATCCATGGTTCTCTCCACGCAATGTGGATGTCGAGGGAATTGAGGAAATTCAAGAAGAAAACCAGTTAGAAGAAAACGAAGAGCAAGGAGAAAACGAAGGTAACGAAGGCAACGAAGGTCGAAGACCGTTCTCATGGATTTAAAAGGACAATGAAATGGGGAGAGGAACCAAATGGAGCGATTTAAAAATTATGGATTATGGTTGGCGATTGCTTCTTTTGTAATCATGGCTTTAAAAACATTTGGGGTTGATATCGATTTAGGCAAATATGAGGATTTGTATGAAGCACTTTTGAGCATTCTTGTGATGGCTGGAATTATTAATAACCCATCGCTTGGGCGTGGCTATTCCGACAAAGTGGAAGAAAAAAAATAAGCAAACAAACTGCCTCTAAATCAAGGGGCAGTTTTTTATTGATAAAAAATGGAATTCATATTTTTTGAATAAAAATCCATTATAACAATTGTAATCAAACTTTTAGGAGGTTTTATCAGTGACAGTTGCATCTCAAGTAAAACAAACATTAGCGGGATTAAAATCGGCTCAAGCAAGCTTCGAAACATTTGCTCTCCAAACTGAAAATCAAGCCGCAAAACAGCTTTATCAACAAGCGGCACAACAAACACAAGCGATTGTAGACATGATTAATTCTCGCGTCCAAGAAATCCAAAACGAAGAACCTCAGTATAAACAATAAAAGTCGGAGCACTTAAAAAGTGTAAGAATCAAAAGGTTGGTTAAGCACCAACCTTTTTTCAAACGAAATACATATACGGATGGGTTGATGAAATATGAGAAAAAGCGTACAAGCAATGATCATTTTCATAGTAATGATAGCGGGATGCGCACGTGAACCGGACATAAAAAGTCAATCATTACAAGGAAAAAATATGATTAAGCTCAACTCGGATGGGGCAGCTCAACTCGGTCCGGTCGACCAATCAGTTGCAAGGCAAGCGGTGGAACGTATTCGGGCGAAAAAAGAGATTCACGATGCGGTAGCGCTGAATACGAACAAGAAACTGCTTCTCGCCTACCAAATTAAACAAATGAGCCGCTTCCGCAAACAACAAATTGATCAAGAAGTAGCGAAACAACTAAAAAAGCAATTTCCTGATTATCAAATTGTCACATCAGGGGATTTGAAATTATTTTGGAAGACAAATGAATTAAGACAGCGGATGCAAAAAGACGCTATCAATGAACGAGAACTTAATCAGCAAATCGAAAAATTAAAAAAGTTAAGTGAGGAACGCACGTGATAAAGGGGTGGCGATATGGCAAACGACAAACGGAAAAATTTGACGCCCGTACAGCAGGAATATCATTTATTTGAAAAAGAAAGGGAAACGAAACGTCCAGTTCTGAGAAACTGTCTGCGTGCTTTTTTAATTGGGGGACTCATTTGTACAATCGGCCAAGCGATTTCATATTTTTATATGTACTTTTTCGATTTTACTGAGCAGACCGCTGGAAATCCCACTGTTGCTACAATGGTATTCCTTTCAATGATCTTGACTGGATTAGGGGTGTATGATCGAATTGCCCAATTTGCAGGAGCAGGAACAGCCGTACCGGTGACCGGGTTCGGAAACGCTGTCATTTCTGCAGCGATCGAACATCGCACAGAAGGGTTTGTGTTAGGTGTCGGATCGAATATGTTTAAACTTGCCGGCTCAGTCATCTTATTTGGCACATTCGCCGCTTTCATTATTGCTTTAGTTAAAACGATCGCCGTGAAATGGGGTGGTCTCTGATGCTGCAAGGCCACCGTACGTGGGTGTTTGAAAATCGCCCAGTTATTGTTGCCACAGCGGCTGTTGGCGGGCCGTTTGAAGCGAACGGGCGCATCGCTGATGATTTCGATTTATTGCATGAAGATCTTTGGCTTGGGGAAGAATCATACGAGAAAGCCCATAAAGTATTGTTGGAAGAAGCCTTTTTTAAGGCAATGGAAAAAGGCGGAGTGACGAAAGAACAAGTCGAGTTTATTATCGCCGGCGATTTAATTAATCAAATGACCCCATCTAACTTTGCAGCCAGAACGCTTGGCTCTCCATATATTGGGGTGTTCGGCGCCTGCTCAACGTCAATGGAAGGGTTAGCCTTAGGCGCCTTTATCGTCAATCACGGCGGAGCACGATATGTATTGACGGGGGCATCAAGCCATAATACAGCCGTCGAAAAACAATTCCGTTATCCGACGGAATATGGCGGACAAAAGCCGCCGACCGCTCAATGGACAGTAACAGGAGCGGGAGTCGCCCTTCTAAGCAACCAAGGACAAGGTCCGCGCGTCGTCGCCGCAACGATCGGTAAAGTCGTTGATATGGGACTGAGCGACCCATTTAATATGGGAGGGGCAATGGCTCCTGCTGCCGTTGATACGATCGAAGCGCACCTAAGGGACATGCAAATTGATAGTTCATATTACGACTTAATTGTCACCGGCGACTTAGGAAAAATTGGCCGCCAAGTGTCGCTCGATTTAATGCGTGAGCATGGCCTATCAATTGAAGAAGAGAGATATCAAGATTGCGGCTTGCTCATTTACCGGGACGATCAGCCGGTATTATCAGGGGCAAGCGGCGCGGGATGTTCAGCGACCGTCGTATATGGCCATTTGCTCAATCGTATGAAACGCGGCGAGTTCAAACGAATTCTCGTCGTCGCTACCGGTGCTTTATTATCCCCGCTTTCGTTTCAGCAAAATGAAACGATTCCATGCATTGCGCATGCGGTGGCGATCGAGTACGGAGGTGATGAAGCATGATGGGGATGTTTTTCTGGGCCTTTGTCGTTGGCGGAATCATTTGTGTCATCGGCCAAATTATGATCGATGTGTTCAAATTAACACCGGCGCATACATTAAGCATTCTCGTCGTTATCGGAGCCATTTTAGACGGATTTGGATTGTATGAGCCGCTCATCGATTTTGCCGGAGCGGGGGCCACGATTCCAATTACTAGCTTCGGAAACGCACTCGTTCACGGCGCTTTGCAGGAAGCAGACCAACACGGAATTATCGGCGTGTTAACCGGCATGTTTGAAGTCACGAGCGCCGGAATTTCGGCTGCGATTGTTTTCGGATTTATCGGCGCCCTGTTATTCCGGCCAAAAGGGTAAGGAGGAAAAAAGATGACCGTTGCTTCACAAGTGAAACAAAGTTTAGCCAGTCTCAAAAGCATCCATGCCGGACTGCAGCAAATCGCGCTTTCCTCAACCGATGACTACGCGCAGCGAACATTTCATGAAGCGGTGATGGTGACGGAAGAAATCATTGCTGATTTGAAAAAGCGCATTGGCCAGTTAGAACGGGAAGAACCACAATATCAAGGAAAGTAAGGAGCAAGATCGATGCCAATATGGTTGGAAGCATCAATCAGATCTGTTTCAATACTCATAGGGTTATTTATCATTACAAGGATTTTAGGAAAAAAGCAATTAGCGAAATTGTCTTTTTTTGAATATGTCGTTGGCATTACTGTCGGTGATATCGCCGCTGCCATATCAGTCGACCTAGGCATTAATTTAAGAGAAGGTATTCCAAGCCTTTTAATATGGTCTTTATTTCCAGTCGGAATTTCATATATTTCATTAAGAAATAAAAAGTTCCGCGATTTCGTTGAGGGAAATTCAACGGTCTTTATTAAAAATGGAAAAATTTTAGAGAATAACTTAAAGCGTGAAAAATATACAATTGATGAGTTAATGGAACAATTACGGAAAAAAGATGTATTTCGAGTGGCGGATGTCGAATTTGCTGTGCTAGAACCAAACGGTGATTTAAACGTGTTGTTAAAGAGAGAAAAACAGCCGCTTGCCGTGGGAGATGTGTTTCCAAACCCTCCAGCAGAAAAAGAGCCGCAAACGGTCATTATGGATGGAAGAATTTTGGACGAACCGCTCGCAACCGCTGGACTCAACCGCGGATGGCTCAAGATGGAGCTCGACAAGCAAGGGGTTGCCGTGGAAAACGTCTTTTTAGCACAGGTCGATTCGTATGGACAACTGACGGTCGATTTATACGACGATAAGATTCAAGTCCCACAGCCACAGGCAAAGAAGCTTCTTTTAGCGGCGCTGAAAAAAGTGCAAGCGGATTTCGAATTGTTTGCGCTTGAAACGGAAGCTACCGAGGCAAAGCAAATGTATGAGAGAAACGCTAAAAAAATCAGCGATATGCTAGCAAAAATAGAGCCGTTGCTAAAAAATTAAAGGAGGGGCAGCGCCTATGGAGAAAAGAACAACAAGAACGACCGATGAAGACATTCGAATTTCATTAAAGAAAAAAGAGCCCGAAAAGCCGATCCACACTACTGACGAGGAAATAACGATCGAGTGGGTATATAAAGACCATCGCATTACACACCACCCGAAAGATTATGAAGAAATTGAATATTAACAGGCAGAAAGGGACGTCCGTTTTTCGGACGCCCTTTTTTAGTTGGCATTACAACGACTGTAAAAACGTTCTTACTTCTTCTGGAGTTTTGGCGTTGGCGCTATGGAGATGGGCAATTTTTTCTCCTTTTTGAAACACAAGTAAACTTGGAATGCCCATCACTTGATATTTTTCCGCAAGCTCTGGAACATGATCACGATTTATTTGAAACCAATCATATTCTGAATACTCTTTTATAATATCTTCGATAAACATATCCATCCGCACGCAATCAGGACACCATGTTGTGTAAAATTTGACGATGATCGGTTGTTCTCCTGATACGACCTCAAGAAATTGTTCTGCTGTTTGTAGTTCCTTCAATTGAAATTCCTCCTTAAGTTATGAAATCATACGTTTTTACTTTATCACATTTTTTCAAAAAAAGAACGGAGATGCCTTAGCACATCATCCGCCTTTTGGCATAAACAGATGATAGAAAGGCGGTGAACTGATGACGAAGAAATTTGAAAAGTCATTAGAAGATTTTGCGAAATCAAAACATCAAGGACACGACCAATTCATCGGGCGCTTCGAAAAATGGGGCAAAGATTTTGAGCAAAAAATGAAAGAGATCGAAAAAATGAACGACCAGTTTTTCAAAGAAGTCGAAGGAAATCTCGGCTATATCAATAGCTGGTTTGGCAAAAAAGAAAAGCAAATGGAGCAAATTTTACGCATTTTTAAATAGCAACCGCCCAGACCGTTTCGAAAGTAGATGCATACGATAACACTACAAACGTGCAAGGAGGTGCAATGCAATGTTTGGATATTGTGGATATGGTGGTTACGGATACGGAGGTTACGGTTACGGTTCTACGTTCGTGTTGATCGTCGTGTTGTTTATTTTATTAATTATTGTTGGCGCGGCGTTCGTAGGCTAATGAACCAAAAGGTACGGGCTGTTTGTAAAAAGGACAGCTCGTACTTTTTCATTGAATCGATGCACTTCTTATTTATTTTTTCATACGATGTAACATGGAGAGGGAGGATGAAACGATGGATAATCAATTTTTTAAGAATGTTGAAAAGAAAACGGGCGTCAATATGAAAGATATTCTCGAACTTGCTAATTCGCTGCAAAATGCGAATTTCAAAGACGAACAAACGGTTCGCAGCGTCGTGAAACGGGTGGCGCAAATTGCTAATCGAAAAGTGCCGAAAGAGCTGGAAGATCAAATTGTAAAAATGATCATTCAAAACGGAAAACAAATCGATTTTAACACGATTGCCAATATGCTTAACAATAAGAAATAAAAACGAGGGAGTCTCTGTTATTGAGCTCCCTCTGCTGTTGGATTTATAAACTCTTGAAGAAATCTGGACGGTTGAACCGCCTTCATTCGCCTTCGTGACGGAACGGAGAAAAAGAGAGAATGTTTGGCCCTTGTCATGGCAACGTATAGGAGGCGCCGCTCTTCTTCTAAAGGAAGCGGGTCGCCATTGCGTTTGGCTTCGATGGCATAATCATGGGGAACGCTTCCTTCTACCGCACTTAGCACGTAGACATAATTGTATTCCAACCCTTTAGCGCGATGGATCGTCGAAAGCTGAATGGCATCGACCGATGAAGGAAATTGCCCATTGTCTTTGGCCGCTTGGATCATTTCATCGGCGTGATTAAGAAAGGCATGAACCGTTTTAAATTTTTTAGCTATGACTTTCACATCGCGCACATCATCGGTTCCTCGTTCCATCATATTTCCTTCATTGCCTCTTTTTTTAACAAACTCGGAAAAACCCATTTCTGATTCAATGATTTCGATGGCTTCAAGCGGTTTTAATTTAGAAAGCTGCCGAAATAGCGGTATGATCGCTTTTAGTTTTTTTTGTTGGAACGCAAGCAACCCTTGCAATTTTCCTAGCGCTTGGACAAGCGAGCAATCTTCGAGAATACTGATTGCCTTTAGATCTTGCAGACAGGACTGTTTTAGAAACAGTGAAACAAGTAAATCGTTCATCGCTTCTTCGTCGTTTGGATCTAGGCTTAGCCGCAAATAAGCGAGCAGCGAGCGGACAAAGCGACGCTGATAAAACGATTCTCCGCTTTGTTCGATTACAAAAGGCAGCTTTGCCTGTGCGAGTCGCTCAAAAATGGCGCGTGATGCCGCATGGGTGCGGTATAAAATCGCAAACTCGGAAGGCTGCGCTCCGTGTTGCAGACGTTCCTTTATATCCTCGACGATCATCGTCGCTTCTTCTTCCTCGTCATAGGGAAAAAAGAACAGCGGGGTTTCGCTGGCGGCTCGCTGGGCGTTCATCTGTTTTTTGTGCCGAAATCGATTGCGTGAAATTACTGCGTTCGCCATCGCGACAATGTTGTGGGATGAACGGTAATTTTCCGACAAAGTGACGATGCGCGCATCTGGATAGCGCTGCTTAAATTCAAGAATGAAAGAAGGATCCGAACCGCGAAACGAATAAATCGATTGATCATCATCGCCGACCGCGCAAAGGTTGCGGGTATGGGCGCACATCATGTTGATGATATCGTATTGCACTTGATTGATATCTTGAAATTCATCGATTAAAAAGTAGCGAAACCGCTCTTGGTAGCGCGCTAGCAATGACGGCTGTTCAAGCAACATCTCATAGCAGCCGATGAGCATATCGTCAAAATCAAAGAGTCGTTGCTCGCGTTTCATTTCTTCGTATCTTTTATATAAATAGGCGACTCGCTCTTCCCATTGGCTGCTCGCCTGGACCTTTTCAGCAGGGACGAGCGTATTTTTCCAATAAGAAATTTGCTGAAGCGCTTGATCGTAGGCAAATTGCCGCTCATCCAAATCAAGTTCGCGCCCGGCTTCTTTAATCATTTGTTCGCGTCGCCATTCCGATTTTAACAGTCGATCAATGCGCCAACGTTCCGGAGCGAAGTGGGCGACCATTCGATAAAAGATGCTGTGAAATGTGCCGACCACAAGCTTAGAAACAAAAGCGCGATTGATATTTGGGTATGAAAGGAGCCGCTCTTTCATTTCATTGGCTGCTTTTGTTGTAAATGTCACAAGCATCATCGAAGAAGGAGAAATGTTTTGTTCGGCCATCATATAAGCGGTACGGGCGGTCAGCACGCGCGTCTTGCCGCTTCCTGCTCCGGCTAATACGAGAAGCGGTCCCTCTGTCGCCTGCACCGCCTGCCATTGCGCCGCGTCCAACCGAATATTAGCTTTTAAAAGAGTTTGTATATAACCAGCTTCATCGCAAGCCCTTTCTGTCTTTCTTTCTAGAAAAGGGGAAGAGGGTTGGTAGAAAATAGGCTCATTCCACTCTGGATGGTTGGCTAACGTGTCTTCGGTAGAAAAGAAACAATTTTCCTTATTCTCATGATAAAAATGCGGCGGCTGTTGAATACCTAAATAAAGCTTGACCGGTTCGCCGCATGCCGCGCAAGTAATATGACCGCGCAGCGCCGCTCCGTATGCGGCCTCATATTTTTCTCTCGGAAATGATGAAAGGCGGATAAGTTTTCCTTTGTATTTTGCACTGTCCATACCGAAAGCTCCCCTGTTTCGTTTGCAAACATCACTGTCCATGATAACACAGGATGAACAGACGAACCAATAACGTTTTGCGAAGGGGGATGATTAGTGAATTGGCTAGAAAAAGCATAGAAACCTAGTGGCAGAGGCTTGCATCTATCAAAAAAAGAACACGTGATTATAGAGGGTTCGTCATTTTCCAATCAACTTCCAAAGAGAAGAAAACGTGCCTCCCTCAACATTGAAACCGACTGTCAAACATATGATAAGAAAAAGGATTTTCTAATGATGTATGGAATTTTACTAATGATGGGGAGGATTATAACATGTATACGGTTGCTTCTCCGTATGATTCATTTTTTTATTATGCGAATCGGCCGGTGCCGCACTATTCCTATTCGTTCGCAACACCCCCTGTCGCGCCGTTGAAGGCGATCGCCCGGTATCGCCATGAGCTCTCATTGAAGTCGCCGGAGCGCAAGAAGGCGGCAAACGAGAAAGAGACGTTAGCAGCACAGATCGAAGCGGAGATCACCGGAAAAGGGCGGTGGTTCAATGAGTACATATAGCATGGAGGTTTTAGATGGAACTTATCAATATTTCTGATCGTTGCTACTATTTTAAAGGAGCTGTCAATATCGGCTACGTTCATCATGGAGATATAGGCATTCTTATCGATGCGGGACTTGATCGAAGCGCGACGAAAAAAGTATTGAACATACTAGAAGAACAGCGTTTGCCGCTTACGCATCTTTTCATTACCCATGCCCATGCCGATCATTACGGAGGAGCGGCCTATTTACAGAAGCAGCGGAACGTTTATACCGTTGCTCCGATGCTGGAGGAAGCGATTTTACGAAATCCGGTTCTTGAGCCGATTTATTTATTTCAAGGAAATTGGCCGCTTGCGGAAATGCGCAATAAGTTTCTTGAAGGGGAAGCGATGCGCGTCGATGAAGTGATGAAAGAAGGAACGTGGGATGTAGAAGGGCTAAAGATCGAGAGCATCGCTTTGCCCGGACATAGCTACTATCAGCTCGGTTATATTATTGACGGCGTATTGTATGCGGGCGACGCCTTTTTCGGCATAGAAGCGTTAGAAAAACATAAAATTCCGTATATCGTTGATGCGGATGAGACGCTCCGCACATTGCAGCGCCTTCTTTCGCTTCCGACGTCCCGTGCCGTTCCAGGGCACGGGACGTATGCCGAAAACGCCCAATCAGTGATTCAAGAAAACATTGCTTGGCATGAACGAGTGCTTGCAAGTATGGAGCAAATTATAAGCAACCATGCGGACGGATTAAGCCAAGAGCAATTGATTCATGAAATGTGCGTGCGTTGGGAAATTGAAACAAATCTTGTTTCTTCATGGATGCTATACCGCACAGCGATCACCGGCTATTTATCGAAACTTATCAAAGACGGAAAAGCTCTTCTTTCCATCGAGCGCCATTCGCTATGGATTAGAGCGAATCAAGGCATATAAAAAGGACCGTATGATACGGTCCTACAGTTTTTTTACCATTGTTACGTGCGGAATGCCGGCATCCATAAACACGTCAGAAACGGTTTCATAGCCTAATTTGCTGTAAAACGCTTCCGCGTGCGTTTGCGCGTTCAATTTCGTTTTTTTCACGCCGCATTCGCTCGCGAATCGCTCAATGCCCTCCATAATGAGGCGGCCCGCTCCTTTACTTCGATAGTCTGGCAACACACAAATCCGTTCGATTTTCCCGATTCCTTCTTCAAGCAAGCGAAATCTCCCAGCTCCAACTGGTTTGTTCCCATCATAAAGAACAAAATGAGTCGCTTCCTCTTCAAATGAATCAATTTCTTCTTCTACCGGGACATTTTGTTCGATTACAAACACTTTTTCGCGAATGGAGAGGGCATCTTGATAAAGCGATTCGTCCCCTTTTCGGCCAAAGACGACGTGCATATTATTCTTCGTCCTTTCCAATTCGGAACGTTTCGTACACCGTCCACGCTCCATCCTCAAGCTGGTAAAGGAGATGGAAGCGGTCGACTGTTTCCTCAAAATTCACTGTTTGCATTTTTAATTGTCCGTATACATCGGAGTATTCACCGTCTGATAAATCTTGGCCAATCGTAATATGCGGAACAAACGCATACGCTGGTTTATCGGTAAAAATGCCGCTGTACAATTTTTTATGAAGCTGCTCTAGCTGTTCATTCGGCTCTACCTTCAAATAAATGACGTTGTTGGCCGGATAAAACGAGCTGAATTTCGTGATTTTCAACGGAATGGTGTCAGTTTCAGCCGCAATTTGTCGAAGCGCTTTCACGATTGCTGGCATTTGGCTGTCATCCGCTTCAAACGCCGTCTTTAGCGTGATATGCGGCGGAATCAAAGCATAGTGGCTGTCGTAGCGCTTTCGATATGAATTCGCAAAATCTTGAACCCGCTTCGATGGAAAAATGGCAATGCCGTATTTCATTTCAATCCCTCCCTATATCGCAGTATTATTTAATTATAACAAAATTTTGAAAAGTATTGTAGTGTAACACTTTTTAGAGCGCGAGAATATGTTCGAGCGCTTTAGGGAGATCCGGCTGCCAGTATGTCCATGCATGATCGCCGGCAAATTCTTCGTATTTATAGGAAAATCCTTTTTGTACAAAAAGATCGCGCGCTTTCCGATTTGGCGTCACAAAATCGCGGAAGCTTCCGTTCGTCGTTTTGACCGCTGTTTCTTCACTGCCAATCGAGTGGTACAAATGAAGCAAATGCGGTTCAGAAAACTGCTCAATTTTTTTCAAGATCGTTTCATCAATATACGGCGATTGCATCGCGATTTTTCCGAACGTATGCGGATACGCAAGCCCCGCAAGCAACGATACCGCACCGCCTAACGAATCGCCGATGAGAGCGCGCCCCATCCCCATTTGATATGTAGGGAATTCGCGATCTAAATGTGGCACAAGTTCATTCGTTAAAAATTTCATATAAGCCGCATGCTGCTTTCCTTCTGGGTGATATTTTTCGTAACGGTCATTAACATCTTTATATGGAATTCCGACAACGATCGTGCGGTCGATTTTTTTCTCTTCCATTAGGCTCTCAACAACGCGCCCTACTTTGCCAAACATGAAATAATCTTTGCCGTCTTGGGCGATAAGAAGAGAGTATTTGTAAAGCGGAGAAAACGTGCTTGGCACATAAATCAGCAAAGTAACTTCTTCTTGCAGCTCATGGCTATAAATCGTTTGCTCGTTTACGATTCCTTTTTGTATTGTCATCGCTTGCATCCTCCATCACAAAGTAAAAATTCATAGGATATTGTAACATATTTTCGACAAACTATGTCACTTTCTAGCATGTCCACTTTTTCTTTTTCAGCTGCGGCGAGAAGGTGTTTTTTTCTCTTTGTCAAACATGAATACTAAAGGGTGTTTTTGCGTAAGGGGAGATGGGAAAGTGGAGAGCATCGTCTTTCAGCATAAAATTTTAGAAGCAGTGATTAATAATGCGTACGAATGGATTGTCGTTGTCGATGACCAAGGCAAAATTATTTATATTAATAAAAACTACTGCGAGTTTCTAGAGAAAAGCCAAGAAGAAGCGGTCGGGAAGCATGTGACGGAGGTTATTGAAAATACGCGGATGCATATTGTCGTAAAGACAGGGAAAGAAGAAATCGCAGACTTGCATTACATTAAAGGAAACTATATGATTGCCAACCGCATTCCGATTAAAGTGGACGGAAAAGTCATCGGCGCGGTCGGCACGGTCATTTTTCGCGATACCAATGAATGGAAGCGGATGAACAGCCATATCAAAAGTTTATTATCGCAATTACAGACATATCTTCAAGAATGGAAAGAAAACAACGGCGCGAAATATACACTATCCGATATCATTTCATGCTCTAAGCAAATGGAGGAATTAAAAGAAAAAGTAAAACGAATTGCCGACAGCGACATTTCCGTGTTGATCCGCGGCGAAAGCGGCACGGGAAAGGAGCTGTTTGCCCACAGCGTCCATCAGTTAAGCAGCCGGAGCGAAAAGCCGTTTGTGAAAGTGAATTGCGGCGCCATTCCGGAGCATTTATTAGAGTCAGAGCTGTTTGGCTATGAGGAAGGAGCGTTCACCGGGGCGAAGAAAGGCGGGAAAAAAGGGAAGTTTCAGCTGGCCGACGGTGGAACGATTTTTCTTGATGAGATTGGCGACTTGCCGCTTCATATGCAAGTCAAGCTTTTGCGCGTGCTGCAAGAAAAAGAAGTAGAGCCGATTGGTTCAACGAAAACCGTTTCCATTGATGTGCGAATTATTGCCGCCACCAACCGTCCGCTTGAAAAAATGATCGAAGAAAAACGGTTCCGCGAAGATTTATATTATCGCATTAACGTCGTTCCTTTTGTCATTCCGCCGCTTCGCGAGCGGCCGGAAGATATTGAAATGTTGGCGTATCATTTCATCAAAAAAATTGCGAAACGATCAGGAAAACGGGTGACCGCCATCAGCCCCGATGTCCTGCAACTGTTGCGGCAGCACGTTTGGCCAGGAAACATTCGCGAGTTGGAAAACGTGATGGAAGCAGCCGTTCATTTCGAAAGTGGCAAGACGATTACAGTGGATGCTTTGCCCGAATATTTGAAAGCGAATACAACGTATCAAATCGAAGGAAAAACGTTAAAGGAATTGCTTGAAGAGACGGAAAAAGCAGCCATCGAGCAAAGCTTGCAGCGTTTCCGCGGCGATAAGTTAAAAGCGGCGAAAGCGCTTGGCATCAGCAAATCAGCCATGTATGAAAAAATCAAAAAATATCGGTTAGATGAGTAAGTATTCCGTTTTTCTGGAATCTGTTCCGGAAAAACGGAATTTTTTCAGGCGTGTATTCCTTGTCTTTTTTGTCCTCATTCCGGAATGATGGAAACAATCGCTACAAACATAGTTGGGATATGATTTATTTTCTTTCTATTTTTCTTGGCACAGTTTTTGCAAAAGAAAAAAGCGAACGCTTTTCGATAAGGAGGGATGGATCAAAGAAAGCTGAAGTTCCATCGGCAGTGTCTCATATTTTGCGAAATGCACATAGGGGGTGTTGGGAAATGTGGAGTATGATCGGTCTAATCGGGGGACTGGCATTATTAATTTATTTGACGATGCGAGGCATGAACTTATTCATTGCGGCGCCGCTGTGTGCGCTCATCGTTGCCGTATTGAGCGGAATGCCGCTGTTTCCGCAGCTGGTTGGCGAGGGAGAAGCCAATTTTGTCGGGAATTATATGGCTGGTTTTTCAAGCTTCATTCAATCATGGTATTTAATGTTTTTATTAGGTGCGATTTTCGGCAAGGTGATGGAGGACAGCGGGGCAGCGGAGAGCGTTTCCAAATGGATTGTCGACAAGCTTGGAGTGAAGCGGGCCGCGCTTGCTGTCGTGCTTGCTTGTGCCGTATTAACATATGGCGGAGTGAGCTTGTTTGTCGTTGCCTTTTCCGTCTATCCAATGGCTGTGAGCTTATTTAAGCAGGCCGATTTGCCGCGCCGTTTCATTCCGGGGGCGTTGGCGTTCGGTTCGGTGACGTTTACGATGACATCGGCCGGTTCACCGGAAATTCAAAACTGGATTCCGATTCAATATTTAAAAACGTCGCCTTACGCCGGATGGGAAGTAAGCATTATTGTCGCCGTATTCATGGCTGTTTTCGGATATTGGTGGCTAAAGCGAATGATTATGAAAGCGGTTGCAAACGGCGAGCGGTTCATTCCGAGAGAAGGCGATCCGGAAGTAAGCGATAAGCCGCTGCCGCATCCAATCGCTGGCATGGCTCCGCTTGCGGTCGTGTTAATCATCGCTTTTGTGTTCCATAATTCGTTAAAGGAATCGGCTTTAATTATCGCATTGCTTGGCGGCGTGATTGCGGCGTACGCTTTGAATCGAAACTATTTTCGCAATTTTGCCGGTGCCGTTTCAGAAGGGACGCTTGGCGCGCTCATTGCGCTAGGAAACACGGCAGCCGTTGTTGGCTTTGGCGGCGTAGCGAAAGCCGTTCCAGCCTTTACAGAGGCTGTACATGCGATTACAAACATTCCAGGAAGCCCGCTCATTGGTAGCGCTATCGCTGTCAGCGTTATCGCGGGAATCACCGGTTCCGCTTCCGGAGGCCAGGCGATCGCGTTGCCGCTTTTAGCGCCGCATTACTTAGATTTAGGAGTCAATCCGGAAGCGCTGCACCGAGTTGTAGCGATCTCGTCAGGCGGGCTCGATTCACTGCCGCATAACGGGTATGTCGTCACAACGATCCGCGCGATTTGCGGTGAAACGCACCGCGATGCATACGGGGCGGTCGGCGCGCTAACCGTGATCGTTCCGGTGCTTGGGACAGTCCTTGCCATCATCTTATTCTCATTGGGGTTAGGGATTTAAAATAGGAGGTTTACCAAATGGTACGCAATCACGTAATGTTCATCACAGGAGCCGCGCGAGGGATCGGATTCGAAATAGCCCAACGTTTTGCGCAGCAAGGGGCGAAAGTCGTTCTTACCGATATTAACGGAGAAGCGGTGCAGGAAGCGGCTCAGTCGCTCGTTAGCGAAGGAGGGGAAGCGATCGGTTTTAAATGTGACGTAACGATGGAAGAGGAAATTCAATCAGCGATTGAGAAAACGATGGCACAATACGGGCGCCTCGATATTTTAGTCAACAATGCCGGGCTGCAGCATGTGGCGCCGATCGATCAATTTCCGACCGAACGGTTTGAAACGCTCGTCCGCGTCATGCTTGTGGCGCCGTTTTTGGCGATCAAACACGCTTTTCCGATCATGAAACAGCAACAATACGGCCGCATTATTAACATGGCGTCGATTAACGGATTGGTCGGTTTCGCTGGAAAAGCGGCCTACAATAGCGCCAAGCACGGGGTGATCGGCTTAACGAAGGTGGCGGCGCTCGAAGGAGCAGCGCACGGAATCACGGTCAACGCTTTATGCCCCGGCTATGTCGATACGCCGCTTGTGCGCAACCAGCTTTCCGATTTGGCAGCGACAAGAAACGTCCCGCTAGAAAACGTGCTAGAGGAAGTCATTTATCCGCTTGTTCCGCAACGCCGGCTGCTTTCCGTCGAAGAAATCGCCGACTATGCGCTCTTTTTGGCGAGCGAAAAAGCCAAAGGCATTACAGGCCAGGCAATTGTCATCGACGGGGGGTATACAGCACAGTAAAAACAGGTGTGTTGATGATCCAATATTCCTAGCTTTTCTGCCTCCCCTCGAACAATAACGCAACGGGCAACATTCATTTGCCCGCAAAGCGTTCATTGTTCGAGGGGGCATGTCTACCAAATGCCTAGTCGGCAAGCTATTTGCTTGCCGACTTCGGCAGAAAAGCTAGTGTTTAGGTAAAAGAATGGATATTCAATACTTGTGCAATAAAAAAATAACTTGCAAATTGCCAGAAAATCATGTAAATTGATAGAAAATTAGAAAATTCCATATCGTTTTGCTTTCTTATCAAGAGAAGCGGAGGGAACTGGCCCAGTGAAGCTTCAGCAACCAGCCGGTATCGGTCAGGTGCTAAATCCAGCGAATTGGTTTCGGTCAATTCGAAAGATAAGAAGAAGCGCTTCGTTCGTATGTAAAGTCTTCTTCTTAAGAAGACTTTTTTTATTTTATGAAAAAGGGGAGAGCTTGGATGGAAAAAGTGGAAACGGTGCTTGCGCAAATTGGGAATCGAAGCGAGAACGCAACAGGGACGGTCAACCCGCCGGTCTATTTTTCGACCGCCTATCGCCATGAAGGAATTGGACAATCGACCGGGTTTGATTACATTCGGACGGGCAATCCGACGCGAAAAATTATCGAGGAAGCGATCGCCAAACTAGAAGGCGGCGACCAAGGCTATGCCTTCAGCTCAGGGATGGCTGCGATCCAAACGGTGCTTGCTTTGTTTGAAAGCGGCGACGAGTTTTTAGTATCCGCCGATCTTTATGGCGGTACATACCGGCTTTTTGAAAGAGGATGGAGAAAGTACGGCTTGGACTTTCATTACGTCGATTTTCGCGACATACAATTAGTGGAGGAATCGATTTCGGAGAAAACGAAAGCCATTTTCCTTGAAACGCCGACCAATCCGCTCATGCAGGAGACCGACATTGGCGAAGTCGCTAAACTCGCTAAGCGGCACGGATTGCTGCTTATTGTCGATAATACGTTTTACACGCCGGTGATCCAGCGGCCGATTGAACAAGGAGCGGATATTGTCATTCATAGCGCGACGAAATATTTAGGCGGCCATAACGACGTGCTAGCGGGGCTTGTCGTCGCCAAGGGAGAGGAGCTCTGTCAACGGTTGGCTGAATATCACAACGCCATCGGAGCGGTGTTGTCGCCGTTTGACTCGTGGCTGTTAATCCGCGGCATGAAGACGCTGGCGCTGCGCATGCGGCAGCACGAAGAAAACGCGCGGCGAATTAGCGAATTTTTAGCGGCGCACGAAGATGTGACCGACGTGCTCTATCCGGGGCGGGGCGGAATGCTGTCGTTTCGCGTGCGGGACGAACGCTGGGTCAATCGCTTCTTGCAAAGCTTACAGCTGATTACGTTTGCCGAAAGCCTCGGCGGCGTGGAAAGCTTTATTACGTACCCGGCGACGCAAACGCATGCGGATATTCCAGAGGAAGTGCGCATCGCCAACGGCGTTTGTAACCGTTTATTGCGGTTTTCGGTCGGCATCGAGCATGTCGAGGATTTAATCGCTGATTTATCGCAAGCCTTGAAACATATGAAAGAGGTGTAGCGGCATGGGTTCATCATTTTCATTTCAAACCAATTTGTTGCATAACAAATGGAAAGTTGACAAGGAAACAGGCGCGGTCAGCGTGCCGATTCAGCACGCGTCCACGTTTCACCAGTTCGATTTTGACGAGTTCGGCAAATACGATTACAGCCGTTCCGGCAACCCGACGCGCGAGGCGTTAGAGGAGACGATTGCCGAGTTGGAAGGCGGGGTGCGGGGATTTGCTTTTTCGTCCGGCATGGCGGCCATTTCCACGGCGTTTTTGCTGTTGTCAAAAGGCGACCATGTGCTTGTGACGGAAGATGTGTACGGCGGGACGTATCGAATGATTACCGAGGTGTTAAGCCGCTTTGGCATCGAGTATACGTTTGTCGACATGACCGATTTGCACGAAGTCGCTTCACATATCCGGCCGAACACGAAAGTAATTTATGTAGAAACGCCGTCCAACCCGTTATTAAAAGTGACGGATATTCGCGGCATCGTGAAATTGGCGAAAGCAAACGGCTGTTTAACGTTTTTGGACAATACGTTTATGACGCCTGCCTTGCAGCGGCCGCTTGAGCTCGGCGTCGATGTCGTTCTTCATAGCGCCACAAAATTTTTATCCGGCCATAGCGATGTCGTCGCGGGGCTTGCCGTCGTCAAAGATCCGAAGCTAGCGGAGCGGTTATATAAGCTGCAAAACGCGTTTGGCGCCGTCTTGGGAGTGCAGGATGCGTGGCTTGTCTTGCGCGGTTTAAAAACGCTTCATGTCCGCCTCAAACAATCGAGCGAATCAGCGATGAAAATCGCTTCCTTTTTAGCGAAACATCCGAAAGTGGAGGAAGTGTATTATCCGGGGCTTTCATATCATTCCGGCCATTCGGTGCAGCGCTATCAAGCAGCCGGCTTTGGTGCGGTGCTGTCGTTCCGTTTAGCGGACGAAGAAGCGGTGCGCACGTTTGTGAAGCACGTGAAAATTCCGGTATTTGCGGTGAGCTTAGGGGCGGTGGAGTCGATTTTATCGTACCCGGCAAAAATGTCGCATGCGGCCATGCCGAAAGAGGAGCGGCATCGCCGGGGAATTACCGACGGGCTGCTTCGTTTAAGCGTCGGATTGGAAGCAGCGGATGATTTAATTGCCGACTTTAACGAAGCGCTCTTTCATGTCGCAAACAAGCCGATCACAGTTGAAGGCTAGGCGCTATATTCGCCTAGCCTTATATAATATAATCAAGCCGCTCTTTTTGTAATTGCTTGTCAACCAATTCATCAAGCTCTCTAATTTTTTTCAGCGCGAGCGCTTCGTCGATATGCCGGTAATGATGCTTGCCGCCCGGTTCTTCATCCGCTTCGTCCGCGAGTTTGATCACCGTCTGCAGCGGCTTGCGCTTAAGCTCTCCTTCTGGAAGGTAAGAGTCCGTATGCAAGAGGATCGCCAGGGCGATTTCCTTTGCATTTTTCGGATGTTCCCCCAGGCGAATGAGCAGCTTATGCGCGCGCTCCGCCCCTTTAATCGCATGGATGTCATTTTGTTTATATTTCTCGTAATCCCATGTTCCGTTCGAGTACCATTCATAATGGCCGATATCATGCAATAGAGCGGCTTTCGTCGCTAAATCGACATTCACACCATGGTTGAGGGCGAACCGATACGCATGATACGCCACCGCAATCGCATGGGCGATGCCAGACCGCTTCAAATATTTTTGCGCAATCGGATGAACAAACACATCCTCAAGCGTGACGCATCTCATCAAAATCCCTCCGCTTAAAAGTGTTTCTTGTCATCATATCACAAAAAAAGGAATCAGAGCAATGGGAGAATGTCACGGGTCAAATTTTTCATTTAGTGCATGGAAATGGGCCGAAAAGCAAAGAACTGGAAGGTAAAAAAACTCTGTTATACATCGTTGATGAATTTCTTGTTAAACGAGCGAGCAGGTTCATGTGACCATCCACTATTTCCAATAGACAGAACGTTAGCATTATGTGATAATTTCTTGTGGAACGAGTGAAGAAAAACAAACGTTAAATTTTGTTTATTTGACATCAAAGGAGAGTATCATGGGAAGAAAGATAAAATCTGCTCTTTTTTCAACGTTGGCATTAAGTGGAAGTATTTTTTTGTTAGACTTCATAAAAGGATTTGAAGAGAATCCATTTATTAACTTCATAGTTGTCTTTATATATGCCGCAATAGGAAATTTTTTATACGGAATACCTGTTTCGATTTTATCAGATATTATAACGAAGAAACTCGTTCGTTACCGATTTATCGCGGCCGCATGGATTCATATTTTATTCGGACTTCTAACCATTTTTATGATTAGAGAATTATGGATGTATAGCGTGATATGTTCCTTGCTGTTTTTCTTATCAGAGGAATGGCAAAGGCGCAGAAAGCGAAATGTCAAACCCTCTTTCAATACCATTGTTTTGAAAGGAACTGCTGTTATTCTGCTTTTTTGTATCATAATTTTTGTGGGACCCCAATTGATGATCATGACCGAGGAGAAAACGCATTATTATTACCTTATCCCAAAAGGATATGTAGGAAAATTTATCGTTGTATACAATATAAAACATGCCCAGAAACCTGAAAAAATAGGAGATTATGATGTCGTTAAGATTAACGAAAAAGGATACGCGCTTATCTCAACACCACAGAAATACGGAGATATTGAAGACAAGTATTTTTATATTGATGAAAAAGGAAACAAAGAAGAAATCGATCAAAAATGTATTGATGTAGGCGCTACAGAATCGATATCGGGAGAAGGGTATGAATACACTGGTGATGAATTTTATATCAAACCTGAATGCGGAAACGAATCCCAAAATGTAAACGACCCGGTCTATCCAGAAGAGTTAGAGCTCGAAGAGATTCTTATTGAGGAAGGCTTAATCGATAGGTATTAATAATGATGAAAAATGTAATGAACTTTCTTATGGAAGTACGGACGCGTTCGTAAAAGAACGTCAAAAAAGCCGATATAAAAAAATCGGCTTTTTTCTTTAACGAAAAATCAATGATGAAATTGAATAACACTTTTGAAAAAAAATATTTGACAAACTATATCCCCGTCTATATAATAGGTAGTGTGTTCGATAAGGAACTCAATATCATACGATTCCGTAGCTCAGCTGGGAGAGCGCTACCTTGACAGGGTAGAGGTCGCTGGTTCGAGCCCAGTCGGAATCATCATAAGACAGAAGCTTGAAGTCCTTGTGTATCAAGGGTTTCAGGCTTTTTCGTTTTTATAGGCAAGCACTCAGAATGGTGCCAAAATAACGGTTGGTGCCATCCTGGTGCCGAAGCATTTTTAGTTTGATTTCGATAGCAGGGCATCGATTTGATTAGCGGCCTCTTCCTGCATATTAGGTAATACATGTGAATAAGTGTCTAACGTTATTTTAATGTTGCTATGACCTAGACGTTCCGATATAACCTTTGCGTGCACCCCTTGAGCGAGAAGCATTGTTGCGTGAGTGTGGCGCAGGTCATGGAAGCGAATCTTTGGAACATCCGCTTCTTTTATCAACCTTTCATAAGTTTTTTTCAAATTCTCAGGATTTACAGGAGTACCTTTTGATGTACAGACGACAAGGTCATAATCCACATAGTCAGGTCCAAGTTGTAGCTTCTCTTTCGCTACTCTAGCCTTATGTTTCCTTAAAACAGCAATGGTTTCATTTGAGAGTTTAATACTACGGACACTTGATTCTGTTTTAGCTCCGCTCAAAAATCTCTTTCCATCTTTACTCAAGGTTTGACGAACATATAATATGCCTTTATCAAGGTCAACATCTTTCCAGCGCAGTCCTAGTATCTCACCCCGCCGCATTCCAGTCGTGATCGCCAAATGAAAAGCAGGATATAGTCGATCTTTGCTAGCTATTTTAAGAAAAGCTCTAATTTCATCGATATCCCATACCTTCATTTCTTTCTTTTTATCCTTTGGTAGCTGGATCTTTTTTGCGGGGTTAGAAGGTAAAAGCTCCATGTTCACAGCATAATCGAGTGATCCCTTTATAATATTGTAAATTTTTTTGATCGTTGCACTCGCAAGACCTTCTTCTTTTAAATTACTCACATAATTTTGCAGCAACATAGGTGTTAGCTGTGACAGTTGAACGTGTCCTAATACTGGAATGATTCGATTGTTCAGGTAGTTTTCATAAACTTGTGCTGTTTGGATGTTAATGCTGTTCTTTTTCACTTTAAACCATTCATAGAGATGGTCCTTAAAATGAATGCTAGAAGGCTCGAAATACGTTCCTTTGAATACCTCTGCCTCAATCAAAGCAAGTGCTTTTTCAGCATCTTTCTTCGTCTTAAACCCCCGCTGCTTTTTGCGCTTCCTCTTACCAGTGAGCGGGTCAACTCCTAGTTCAGCAACAAAATACCAACTTGAACCCTCTTTTTTTACATAACCCATAGACGACATCCTCCTTTAATCAGATGTCCTCTAAAGGCAACATGACAAGCTTTCTTAACCATAATGTAGCAAATAAAATGCTTATAAACAATTGTAAACATTCAATAAAACCCCCACATTTTAGAATTTCAGCTCAATAGCCATATACGCCTGCGGGGGGAGTCAGTTAAGAGGGAAGCAAAATAAATTTATGTACATATTACTAAGCAACTTATTGTTATGGAATAAATTTTTTCGTTCTTATGAATGACAATAGCAATACACTATCCGCTAATTTTTACTGATTTACTGCTCCTCCCTTCCTTTATAGATTTTAATAATTATCTTCTTTGTACTCTTATACACTGTTTGGAACTCACTTTAAAATTAAAAAGCTACATATTATAGCGGACTTAAAAAGTAATTTCTATCCTTTATCTATCTCGAATCACATTATTTTAAAAAATTTTATATCCATGATTTATCTTAAAACCCCCCGCGGTGCCTAGAAAATCGGCTTTTGTAAGCTTCTAGGGCGGGGGGCTGATTTTTTCTGCGGGAAAATTTTTTGAAAAGTTGGTGCGATTTGACCTTAACTATGTGTTTTATAAGGTCGTATGAGGAAAATGAGGGGGCGAATAGCTCCTTGAAATATTCGATTAAAAATCACTTAACTCTACCTATATACAATCGTATAGAGCAAATGAAGGGGGAAAGATGGTATGAATTTAAAAAAGCAGTACAACAACAAAAATATCGCATCTTTTACTTAACTGTTCTCCTATAAAGTTCGTATGAGGGAACTGTAGCAATCATCATCAATCTAATCAATAAAAAAATTAAGAAAGGAATGATAACTAATGTTAACTAAAAGTCAATTTTTAAAATTCTGGTTTGAAGGATCTGAAGGCTACGTTGAGTTTAAGTTTATTAACGAGGAAGGAGTCAAAGGTCAACGCTTTATTGATGTGGTTGACATCAATGAGGGATTGTTACAACGTTTTATTGATAAAGGGACTACAGAGAAGTTAAACGTGTACTTTAGTGTAGCCACACGAAAAGCAAGAGGACTAGGAGAGGAAGAACATGTATTAGACGTTCCAGGTTTATGGGTCGATATTGATCAAAAACACGCTTCATTCTCAGAAGCTATGAAA
This sequence comes from Anoxybacillus tepidamans PS2, assembly GCF_000620165.1. Lineage (GTDB taxonomy): Bacteria > Bacillota > Bacilli > Bacillales > Anoxybacillaceae > Anoxybacteroides > Anoxybacteroides tepidamans_A. The sequence continues at coordinate 14,869 of NZ_JHVN01000005.1, read as the reverse complement.
AAGGTTTTCGAACTACCTACTCCTCCCTCCACTATTGTTTCTAGTGGTAAAGGCATTCATGCTTATTTTAAATTTATGAATCCATTCAGAATTACGGACGATGAAAGTTTTGACAAAATTAGAGTGTTGAGTGCTCAGATGCATAAATACTTAAATGCCGATAATACTAGCGACCTTGCAAGGGTATTACGTCTTCCTGAAAGTTTAAATTTTAAATACACAGAAGAAGGCGATCTTTGTGAAATAATTGAGCATTCAGGCTCTCTTTATAGTTTAGACGATTTTCAGTATCTAGCTGATGTTAAAGTTGAAATCAAAACTCGCACTAAAAGAACAATTGTTGTAAACAACTACAAACAAGTATCACTAGACGAATTACGGGTACCAAAGCATATTATTCGTCTAATTCAAGAAGGCGGGGAAAAGCATACACGCTCTGAAAAAATATTTGGAGTAACATGGGCAATGCTGGAAGCAGGGCATACTCCAGAAGAAATTGCTTTTGTGCTTACTAATCCAGATTGGGGTATTAGTGAAAAAATATTAGAACGCCCCCCTCAACATCAGTTACCATATATCGAAAATGCTATTAATAAAGCATTACAGCGTATTGAAGAAAATAACAAATGTGCTACTAATAATGAAATAATAAGTGAAATAACAGAGAAAGGAGGTTGTTATTACCATGGCGAAAAACGACTATCAAACTTTGTCTTTGTTCCGTACGAACGAGTATTTGTTGGGAAAGATGAGATATTGAAAGGAGTTATCCAAGTCAATGATGGTACTACCTTTTCTGTGCATCTAAACTATAAATCTTTAATCTCTAAAAAAGACTTACTAACTGCTATCAATAGTAGCCGTATAAGTTGGTTGGGGGGTGACAAGGAAATACAATACCTCAGGGAGCATCTTTTAACTAAAGATGTAACTGAAAAAACAGGTGTAAGTAAGATAGGATTACATGAAGATTTGTTTATAACATTGCATCAAACGATTAATCATAAAGGAATTGTTGATGATGCGAAAAAAGTATTTATACCTAAATTTATTAACTCTATAACTGATTTGGAGCAATCGGTTAATATCCAATGTAAGGATGGTTGGGTAGAAACAGCAAGAGAAGTTATTTCTCTTTTACCTAAAATTAATACCAATGAGGTAATCTACCCAATTATTGGATGGCATATGCTATGTCCAATTGCTCCACTAGTAAGAAAAGATGCCGATGGTGGGTTTCCACAGTTAATGATGTGGGGAACAAAAGGCTCAGGAAAAACAAGTACTGCACAACTATTTGGAAAATTGTTCGGTAATCCTGAAATTCGTTCTTGCAGTCGCCCACCGTTTTCGATAATGAGGGAAATGGATACACTAAACGCCATTCCTCTATATCTTGATGAGTATAGACCACAACATATGGCAAAAGACTACATAAATCAGATTAAATCTTTTGCCTTACTGGCTTATAAGGCCTCTTACGATTCAAGAGGCAAACAGGATCAGAGTACTGTTGATTATCAGTACACTGCTCCTGTTGTATGGATAGGGGAAACGCCATTTACTGAACCCAATCTATTAGAAAGGGTTGTGATGGCTAAACTTTCACCTAATACTCTGCTTTCATGTTCGGAGTATAAAAACTATTATAAAAAGTTAAGTCAGTTGGATTTAACTTCTTTCTTGGGAGGTTATATTCAGTGGTTGTTACAAAAGAAACAACAAGAAGAGCTGAAATTAAGAGAATGGTTAGAGGATATGAGAAGTCTAGTAGACGGCATGTATCCTAATTTGCCTGAACGTGTAGTTATTAATATATCTCTGGTTCTTACAGGAATGGTTCTGTTTGAAAAGTTGGCGGGGGAATTAGGTGTTGAGATAGCTCCTGTGCCATATATCAAGGTTCTACAATCACAAGTAGAGCATTTAACAGGAGAGGAAGCAAGAGGTTCTTTAGATAGAATCATGGAGCATACTGCTACACTCACCCGTGAACCATACTTCGAGTATGGAAGGGATTACATATATAATCCTTCTACGGGTGAATTAATTCTCGCAACAGAATCCTGGTTTGCCTCTCTACGAAAATTTTGTAGAGAATATGGTTATCAGGATGATAACATAAATAATACCCAAATACGCAATTTCCTAAAGGAAAATTGCGAAATGGAAGGGTATGTGAAAGAGCCTTATGGGGCGAGAAGAACTCTAGAAAAACAGCAGCGTTGCACTATTATCGATGCATATATGCTTGAGCAACAACTAGGGATTTCAGTAAGTACCTGGGCCCTCCCGCAAAAGCCATAGCCTTAGAGCTATGGTTTTCTTTTTGTACAATAACGACACGCTAAGACACCACATATCCTAGAATTGTCTAGTAAAAATGCAACATAGAACCTATAATCCTAATAAATTTAGACACAAAGTACAACAATATAGAGTATAAGATAATATATTGTCGCTAAGAAGAAATATAGAAGTATAAATATACCCTTTCCCCGTATTTTGTTGTCTTTTTGTCTATGTGGCCATAACTTATAGGAGCTACCTACGTAAATAAGCAGACACTATAATAGGAAATATAATTTTAAATGTCTATGTGGTTATTAATTTAATTACAAACTTCTCGTTCATTTTTCTTGAAATTTTCCTACTCTCGTTATCCCATTCATTGTTAAAAATTGATGCGTGTTGCGTTTCTCCTACTTTTTCTAAAAAACGTATTTACACCAAACCGCAATATTCCCCCCTCCATACAGTTTTCGATGTTTTTAAGTATCATAACTATAGTTAGAATCTAGGAATTTTGTTATAGTTAATTATGTAAAAGATTGTAACGAAAGTAGGAAATAGAAGTAATGGAGGCAACAGTATGAGCAAGTTAACTCTACAAGAACTTGAATCTCATCTTTGGGAATCAGCGAATATATTACGTGGTAGCATTGATTCTTCTGACTATAAAAACTATATTTTTGGAATGTTGTTTTTAAAGCGATTAAACGATGTATTTGTGGAAACGGCTGAGCGCATTGAAAGGGAAGAAGGGGAAGATTACGGTTGGTATGACCGTGATGAACATCAATTCTTCGTACCTGAAAAAGCACGTTGGAGTTATATTCAATCCCATTCCCAAGACGTGGGGGCGGTCATTAATAAAGCCTTTGAATTACTCGAAGATGAAAACCCTTCCCTACAAGGGGTATTAGCGAACATTGATTTTAACGATAAAGAAAAATTGTCCGATAAAACTATTCTTCAATTAGTACAACACTTCTCACAAATTGATTTACGCAACGAAAACTTATCAGAACCTGATATCCTTGGTCGTGCGTATGAGTATCTCATTAAACAATTTGCCGACGATGCAGGTAAAAAAGGCGGCGAGTTCTATACACCTAGTCAAGTCGTTAAATTAATTGTCAAACTGATTAAGCCTGAAGAGGGCATGCGTGTATGTGACCCAACAGCGGGGTCTGGGGGTATGCTCATTCAATCGGTCGACTATATAAAAGAGAAAGGCGGCAACCCGCGCAACATTACATTGCATGGACAGGAGAAAAACTTAAATACGTGGGCGATTTGTAAAATGAATTTGTTGCTTCATGGTTTAAGCGACCATGAAATTAAAAAAGGCGATACAATTCGTGAACCAAAACTATTAGACGAAAACGGCGAGCTTCTATTATATGATCGCGTCATTGCCAATCCTCCGTTTAGCTTGAAAAACTGGGGACGTGAAGAAGCAGAAGCAGACGAATTTAACCGTTTCCGCTTTGGTTTACCGCCAAAAAACGCAGGAGACTATGCGTTTATTCAACATATGATTGCCACACTCAATGATGAAGGAAAAGCGGGAGTCGTCATGCCGCACGGTGTTCTCTTCCGTGGCGGAGCGGAAGGGAAGATCCGTCAAGGTATCTTAGAAGAAGATTTAATTGAAGCGATTATAGGTTTGCCAGCAAACTTGTTCTATGGGGCGAGTATTCCTGCGGTTATTCTTATTATCAGCAAAAATAAAGAAGAGCATAAAAAAGGAAAAGTTCTATTCATTGACGCATCACAGGACTATCAAGAAGGCAGAAATCAAAACTTTCTTCGTGACGAAGATATTCAAAAAATCGTCAGCACATATGATGCATGGAAAGATGTTGAGAAATATAGCCGTGTCGTTACACTAGAAGAAATTAGGGAAAACGACTATAACTTAAACATTGCTCGTTACGTTGACACAACTGAAGAAGAAGAGCAAATCGATGTCGCAGAAGCACTTCGTCAACTCCGTCAACTTGAACAAGAACGGGATGAAATTGAGAAGGTGATGTACGGCTATTTGAAGGAGTTGGGGTATAATGCAGCAAGAAAGTAAGTGGGAGCGCAAATTACTAGGCGAACTTGTTGATATAAACGTAGAAAACTTATCTCAAAAAACTCCTGGGAACACTCCTATAGAATATATAGACATTGCTTCTATTGAAAAGACTGGATATATAGCACAAACCAAACAGTATACTTTTTCAAATGCACCTAGTCGAGCACGTAGAGTAGTGAGAACTGGAGATGTAATTGTTTCAACTGTACGTCCATATTTAAAGGCTTTTGCTTTAGTAACTGATGAACACAATGGGAAGATTTGTTCCACAGGCTTTGCAGTTTTAAGACCAAAAAAAGGTGTTGATTCACGTTTTATTTATCAAACCGTTATAGATGACAGGTTTATAGAATATCTAAAAAGCAAAATGACTGGATCAAGTTATCCTGCTGTTAGGCCTATTGATATTGCGGTGTATCCTCTTGATGTACCTAAATATGAAGAACAACGCAAAATCGCAGCCATCCTCTCATCCGTCGATGAGGCGATCGAGAAAACGGAAGCCATTATCGAGCAAACGGAGAAAGTGAAAAAGGGGCTCATGCAGCAGTTGCTCACAAAAGGAATTGGACATACGAAGTTTAAAAAGACGGAGATTGGGGAGATTCCTGAAGAATGGGAAGTAAAGCAATTAGCTGAAGTATGTGTAGTCAATCCTACTTATCGAATTGAAAAGGGGACTATTTGTTCCTACGTAGAAATGGGTGCAGTTAATGAAAACTCCCCTCATATATCTTATTTTGGTAAAAGAGAAGCTGGACAAGGTGGCGGTTCGAGATTTAAAGAAAATGATGTGTTATTTGCGAGAATTACTCCTTGTACGGAAAATGGCAAAACTGCTTTGGTTCCAAAATTAGAGTCTGAAGTAGGACTTGGTTCAACAGAATTTATTGTATTATCTCCTTTAAAGCAAATTCTTGATCCAAAATTCTTATATTACTTTGTTAAGTCCGATAGAGTAAGAAATTACGCTATTAGTAGAATGACGGGAACAACAGGTCGCCAACGTGTTCCAAAAGAAGTATTTGAACAAGAGTTAATGATTGCTTTACCACCTATAGATGAACAAAAGAAAATAGGTGAAATTTTATACAATTATGATAAGAAGATAGATCACGAAAAAAGATGGAAGAATCAACTTCAAACAATCAAAAAAGCCCTCATGCAAGTCCTATTAACAGGCAAAGTTCGTGTCAAAGTTGATGATGAGGTGATGTCACAGTGACCGCCGCAAGTGAATGGAATGAGTTAAATCTTGTGGAAAAACGTTTGATCAATCAGCTTCAAGAGTTGGGCTATGAACATGTACCAGGCTCAGCTCTTGAGTCTGAACGTGATTCGTTGAGCGAGATAATTTTAAAAGAACGGTTAAAGAAGGCGATTCAGCGGTTAAATCCATGGATTGATGATAATAACCTCGCTCGGATTATTTACAATCTAACTCATATTGAAGCAACAGGTCTCATGCAAGCGAATGAAAAGTTTCATGAAATGCTTGTCAACTATATTTCGATTCAACAAGACTTAGGAAAAGGGAAAAAGAATCAAACGGTTAAATTGATTGATTTTGATAACCCTTATAACAATGAATTTCTTGTTGTTGATCAATTCCGCATTCAAGATGCAAGAGGCACGATTCGTCCTGATGTTGTGATTTTTGTGAATGGATTGCCTTTAGTCGTCGTTGAATGTAAAAGCCCGACGCTACAGGAAGATACGCAAATTTCGAAGGCTGTTAATCAATTACGCCGCTATCAAGAAACTCATGAGCAACTGTTCTACTATAACCAGTTTATGATTGCGACAAGTAACTATCGGGCCAAAGCGGGAACAATTGGTGCAAAAGTACAACATTACAGTGAATGGAAAGATCCATACCCAAGAACGGTGCCTGAACTTGGTGACTCACCTACGAAACAAGACATCTTAGTTGCTGGGATGTTAACGAAAGAAAACTTGCTTGATCTGATTCAGAACTTCATTGTCTATGAAGTTGACGGGGGACGGGTGATTAAAAAGATTGCCCGTTATCAACAATTCCGTGCCGTTAATAAAGCGATTCACCGCATTTTACATGCAAAAACTCTAAAAGACCGCGGCGGGGTGATTTGGCATACACAAGGTTCAGGTAAATCGTTGACCATGTTATATTTAGCTGTAAAGCTTAGAAGAATAAAAGAATTACAAAACCCAACGATTGTCGTTGTGACTGATCGTAAAGACCTTGATGATCAGATTACAAAAACATTCCGTAAATGCGGTTTCCCTAATCCGCAGCAAGCGGAAAGCGTCAAAGACCTTAAGAAATTGTTACAACAAGGTCCTGGTTCAACGATTATGACCCTTGTGCAAAAGTTCCAACCAGACAAGGATCAAGACGAGTATCCAGAGCTTTCGAGGTCGGAAAATATTTTTGTGTTAGTCGATGAATCGCACCGCACACAATACAAAGGTCTAGCGATGAACATGCGGAAAGGCTTACCGAATGCATGTTATCTCGGCTTTACAGGAACGCCAATCGATAAAGAAGATAAAAGTACAACAAGAACGTTTGGCTCTTATATTGACAAATATACGATTGAACAAGCGGTGGATGATGGAGCAACCGTTCCAATCTTCTATGAAGCTCGAATGGTCAACCTTCATTTGCAAGGCGATTCACTAGATCGCTTATTTGACCGTAAATTTAGTGAGTATAGCGAGGAAGATAGAGAACGCATTAAAAAGAAATATGCAAAGGAAGAAGCAATCTTAGCCGCTCCGAGCCGCATTGAACAAATTGCTTTAGATATTGTGGAACACTTTGAAAATTATATCCTGCCAAACGGTTTTAAAGCACAAGTGGTGGCGGTGAACCGTGAAACAGCAGCGATTTATAAACAAAAACTAGACGAACTCATTAACGGAAAATATGAAACAGCGTTAATTATTTCAACAGGTCCCGAAGACAAAAATAATGAACTGTTAAAAGATTATTCCCTATCCCGTGAGGAAGAAAAACAATTAATTGAACGATTCAAGAAGCCATTTGAAGAAGACAAACTGGCGATTTTAATTGTTTGCGATAAACTTCTAACAGGCTTTGACGCGCCAATCGAACAAGTCATGTACTTAGATAAACCGTTAAAAGAGCATAACCTACTTCAGGCAATTGCTCGTACAAACCGTACATATGAAGGAAAAACATATGGACTCATTGTGGACTACTTTGGGGTATCCAAATTCTTGGAGAAAGCTCTTGCGATTTTCTCTAAACAAGATATTCAAGGGGCGCTACTCCCGATTGAAAGTGAATTGCCAAAGTTGAAACAAGCCCACCGAAAAGCGATGAGCTTTTTTGATTACATCAATCGAGATAATGCTGACGCATGCGTTCAAGTATTAGAGCCTGAAGATGTGCGGCATGAATTTGAAAAAGCGTTTAAAGAGTTTTCCAAACGAATGGATATGATTTTACCGAACCCTGAAGCTTCTCCATATGTCGAAGACTTAAAGTTTTTAGGTAAAGTACGGCAAATGGCAAAAACGTTATATCGTGACGAGCAAATGGATATCTCCGAGTGTGGCGAGAAGGTCAAACAATTAATTGCAGAACATTTATACGCGGAATCTGTAGAAGTGATCCATGAACCAATTGATATCTTGTCCAGTAAGTTTGATGAACGGCTAGAAAAAGCTCCTTCAAAAGAAGCACAAGCGGCGGAGATGGAACATGCGATCCGTCATGAAATTAAAGTGAAACTGGAAGAAAACCCTGTCTACTATACATCGTTAAAAGAAAAGCTAGAGCAATTAATCGAAGCAAGACGGAAGAAAATGATGGACATTGCGGAATTAGTAGAAAAGCTACGCAACATGGTCAATGATATGCGAAACGTCAACCAACAAGCACAAAACCTTGGCTTTACACGAGAACAATATCCGTTCTATCAACTGTTCCAACAGCTTCTTCCAGACGAAGAACATAAAGATGCGATCGATGCGCTGACACATCTCGTAACGGACATTATTGCCGAGGAAAGTCAAGTCATTGATTGGGTAAACAAAGAAGATGTAAAACGGGAAATGCGGAAGAGAATTAAGAAGCAGTTGCGGGCAAGTGTAATCCCGAAAGACCAATTAGAAAATATAACGCAACAGATTATGTCATTAGCAATGGTTCATTATAAAAAGTAAAGAGGAGAGTGATGATACTCTCCCAATTTTTTATAAAAGGGTGGAAGTTATGATGAAATGGTGGATGGTACGTGCGGGAGATCATAATGAACTTATTCCAATTTGGAAACAAAAAGGTGTTGCTTCGATAGGATGGGCGGAATTTGGAGACCCAAAAAACTATTCAACTAGGGATGCTTTGATTGAGAAAGCGCATGAGATTTATGAAGAAGAAAAACCTGCTACAAGAATTACTTGGGCAAGTCAAGTATGGAGATTTAGCCGTGAAATTAAAGTCGGAGATAGAATCATTACATATGCTAAAGACAAACGTGAATACTTAGTAGGGACGGTTACTAAAGAACATGAATATGACGAAACAATTGTAGATGAGTATTATCCAAATGTAATCCAGGTAAAATGGGAAAAGAAACAAATTCCACGTGATCGATTGTCACAAGGTGCAAAAAACTCCCTTGGTTCCACTCTTACGGTTTTTCGTGTAGATGACTGGGGAGATGAATTAGAAAGGTTATTAGCTGGTAAAGAACCTGTAGTAAGTGAGCCTGAAGACAATGAAGATGAAGTTATTAAAGAAGACTTTGTTCAAAAAGCATTGACGATGATTCAAGATAAAGTTGATAAATTAGATCCATGGCAAATGCAGGAGCTAGTCGCTGGATTGTTGCAAGCTATGGGCTATAATGTGAAAGTAAGTAAAAAAGGACCTGACGGGGGAGTTGATATTTTAGCCCATAAAGATGCGTTTGGTTTTGAAAAGCCGATTATTAAGGTACAGGTAAAGCATCGAAAATCCTCTTCATCGGGTCCTGAGATTCAACAACTGTTAGGAGCTCACCCAATCGATGCGAATAGTTTATTTGTATCAACTGGAGGATTTACAACAGCCGCTGAAAATATAGGAAAACAACATAACGTCAAGCTCATTGATTTAGAAGAGTTAGTAAACTTAATTGTCCAATGGTATGATAAAATGCCAAACGAAACGAGATCATTGTTGCCCCTGCAAAAAATATATATTCCAGAATAAATGACAAAAGAGCCGTTACTTTACAGTAAGGCTCTTTTCTATGTCTATAAAGTTAAAGTTGGACCATTGACACGCAACCATTCTTTTCTTTGTTCATAGTCTGACATCACAGATTTAACAAAAAGCCAAAAATCATTGGAGTGATTTGGATATTTAATATGCGCTAATTCATGCACTAATAAATAATCGATAATCGGCACGGGCGCCATCATAATTCTCCAGTTTAAATATATGGCTCCTTCGTTCGTACATGTTCCCCAGCGCATTTTTTGTTCTTTTAATTTAATTTTAGTAGGAGTTACCCCCATCTTAGGGCAATACACTTTTAAGCGTTCCTGTAGTTTCATTTCCCCATGTCGAATGTACCAATCTTTGAAAGCATGTTGTAAACTAGCGATTCGCTCTTTTTCTGTGAAACGCAGTGGCACCGTGGCAATAAATTTACCTTGTTTAAACATAAGAGCTGGCTTTGTAACTTCTTCGCTTTTATATACTTTTAATCGATAGTGACGCCCTAAATAAGCAAATTTCTCCCCACTTACAAATTCTTTTGGAGCGGGGGGATCGGAAATTTGATTCAACGCCTGCCACTTATCAATAATCCATGGGGCTTTTTTATAAAGGATAGAATTTAGCAGTGAATCCTCTATACCTTCAGGAGCTAATACCTTTACTCCTTCCAACCATTCAACCGATATCGTCACATCCCGCTTTTCTGGCTTATACTCTACTGCATAATCTATTGTTGTCTTGCCATATTGAAAGCTAGGCATATAAATACATACTCCTTTGTTCCTTTAATTGTCTCCCATTTTATCCTTGAGAAAACAAAAGGTCAATCGTTGAACTAGTAATTTAAAAAAGAGAGAATCGTGCGTTAGAGACTTTATGCCGAATGACAAAAATTACTCCAAAGCATCCAGAAATATGCCTGCACTTAAGTTTTTGAGGTTACTTTTCTGTTATAATCGTTATATATACGTTTTAACAGAAAAATAGCTATGTTAAAGTTAGATGTCGATTTCTTATGGTTTTTATTAAACGGTTATTATCAAAGGTGATCTGATGAAAAAATGGTTTAAGCAACTTCGTGCTCGACGAAAAATACAAAACTGCATTTTATTTGTATTATTGGTAATGTTATTCATTCTTCCAGAACAATATATCTATACTGATTTTGCGTATGTTATGATATTGTTTTTCATTGCATATATCTCTACATATATTAAAACTGAACCTATTTGGAAAGGACTTTTATATTCTTTTTGTGTAACAGCTATTGTTATTGCTGTGTTCTTTACTACCTTAAGTTTGTTTCCTCATATCCCTTATATACTATTGTTAATTATTGTTGCTCTTACAGGGCTCTTGAGCACATACTGGATTGGTGGGCGGTAACAGAGTAAAAAGTAAATCATTTCAATAAATACCTAAATTATGTACAATATTTACTAAGCTGTTTGTAAATCAAAGTTACCGTTTTATCAATAAGAGTAACTATAAGGGTACACCGAAAGAGAGCTATCTCATTAGTTTTATGAGATAGCTCTTTTTCAATTGAACACATTTCATAAATATAGACAAATGAAGCTTTTGGAAATTATTAATAAGTTCGAATACCATGCTTATCTGCAGTGCGAGATTTATTATAGTCGCTCATAATATCTATTATGGGCAGTCTTTTAGTGTTATTTAAAAAGCTTCATTTCTTCTTAATGATAATGTTTTGGAAACGATAGTTTAGATTGTTATTATAGTGATGAATACCAATTTTTTAGTGTTTGGATGTTCTTAATGGGAACATATCTAGATTCTGACTTTTTATATCTATGTTAACACAGGTGATAATTTGTATGTAATAAATTCATTTTCTTTGTAGAACCTAAAAATTGGTGTTTTTGATGAATTTTTTTTAAAAGACTGGTTAATAGTTTTGTACAGTTTTTACAGGAATATTTTAGAGGAGATTGTCATATTTTAGTTGAGTTGTTAAAATAGTGTTGCCTAAACAACAATTCTTAATGGGTGGGTCTATATGTCTAAAAGCTTGTTAGGAGTCAATGATATTGAAGATATTGTTAATAGATTACTAACCCATACCGCTTCATTAATAAATCATGTTTATTGGGTTAAACAAAAGTTTGATATATTGCCTGATCATGACCATATAGGGATGAGTATTAATTATGTGGATTTAAAAGAATTTCGAAACGAGTTTTTAAACGAACTAGTTAATACGATTTGTGAATGGGTCTACAGTAACAAAAAAGCAATGAAAATCATCGATGAATTTATTAAAGAAGATAATAGAAGTATTCTAAATGCACAATCAGCTTTAAGAACATTAGCATTTAGTAAATTTAGAAAAATAGAGGGGCAAGATGTTTACTCACAAGGTCAGTTTGGGGAACTATTGCTTTTTAATTTTATTCAGCACTTTTTTCATGCTGTGCCCCTTCTTAGAAAGATGGCAATTACTACTTCGGAGGGACATGAAAGATTTGGAGCGGACGCCATTCATTATAAATATGAAAATGATAAAAATATCATAATACTGGGTGAATCAAAGGTTTATAAAAGTGATTATCAGTTTAAAAACGCATTTGAAAAATCACTTGAAAGTATTTTATCTACATATAATAAACATACAGAAGAATTGAATTTATATCTTTACGATGACTTTTTAGATGATGACTTAGTACCAATTGCCAAATCGTATAAACAGGGAAAATTGAAGAATGTGGAGGTGCAATTAGTTTGTCTAATTGCATATAACGAAACAAAAACAATTGACAAGGTCAACGAAATGCAGATAAAAAAGGAAATAGTTAATATAATAGAAGAAAGATGCAATTCATTAGAAAAGGAAATTTTTAAATGTATTAGTTCTGAAGGTTTGTTGCCGCGAATGAATTATCTAATCTTCCCCGTTTGGAATCTTGAAGATTTATTAATAAACTTTCAAAGATTAATAGGGAGATAGGCTTATGATACTTGATGATAATCAAAAAAACACGGTAGAGCAATTACTAAAAGTTGATTTACATAATATTGCATCACAACTAGGGTTTATAAAAAAGGACCCTGTTACCTTAGAACAAAAACTATTATATAGTGCAATTGGTTTAATTGATGAATTTTCTAGAGAAAAAGCTGAAGAATACCATAAAATTGCAACAACTCTTAGTGCTTTACTATGGTATTACAGACAAAGTAATTGGGAAGGGTTAAAGGACTTCCTTGTTCTAGTACTTTCTCGAATGGGATTACCTCCATCAGCTATAATGATCGACAAAGGATATGATAAGGTTAATTATAAACATTCTAGTTTGAATAGTCTGATAAATGAAATTTCCGTAGCTTTAAATCAATTAAGAAATGAAGTCAAAATAAAAGAAAAAAAATACCTGCTTACTGATTTTCAAAAAGAAATATGGAATCAAATTGATGCAAAAAGAGTTACGGGGATTTCTGCACCGACGTCTGCAGGAAAATCGTTTGTAATTCTGCTCAAATCTATGCAGTTGCTATTAGAAAAGGACGGAACTATAGTTTATGTTGTTCCAAATTTAAGCCTAGTTTCTCAAGTTGCTTCAGATTATAAAAAAGAATTAACTAATTTTGGTTTGAATGCATATCAAGTATTAACTTCTTATGACGGAAATTGTGTCGATAAGAGAAAGATATTTGTTCTAACTCAGGAACGTGCAATAGCAGCATTTTCACAAAAAGAAAATCCATTTCCAGAATTACGATTATTGGTTATAGACGAAATACAAAATGTTGAACAAATGTCGAGCGAGGATGAATTGCGTTCCAAAATACTATATGACTCATTAATTGAATTTAGGTACAATACCAAAGCTGATAAAATAATTATTGCGGGACCACGAATTGAAAAGATAGATAAGTTGGCAAAAGATATTTTTGATGATATAGCGCATAAAGGAGAAACTAATCACTCTCCTGTTGTAAATATAACTTATTCTGTTGATAAAAAAGGAAATTATTATATTTTTAAGCAATATACTGATTTGTTGGACTACCCACTAGAAATAAAGATAGCAAATGATAAGCATATTGCTGGTTTTGGGCAAAGTAGATATACAGAGGAATACCATCAATATCTCCGCTATATTCTTAAGAGTTTAGGAGAAGATTCTATAAACATTATCTTTTCACCTACTTCTAAGCAGGCCCGAAAAACAGCGGCGGAAATATCTGGGGGATTAAAGGATACTAACAACGAAAAATTGCAATCATTAATAAGTTATATCAAAGAGACTGTCCATGATAAATATAGTTTATGTGACTTTTTAGTTAAGCAAGTTGCCTACCACCATGGAAAGTTGCCGCATCATGTAAGAAAAGTAATTGAAAAAGCAGTTTCAGAACGTCTGATAAAGAATATTGTTTGTACAACTACTTTAATGCAGGGGGTAAATCTGCCAGCTCAAAATGTAATAATAAGAAATCCAAATCTTTTTATCAGACGTAAGAGTGGTAAAACTCCGAAAAAACTGACAAGCTATGAATTAGCAAATCTACGTGGGCGAGCTGGAAGACTTTTGAAAGATTTTATCGGTAGAACCTTTATATTAGATGAAAGCGCGTTTGAAGTAGAGGAACAACAAATATCCTTGTTTGAAGACTCAACAAAAGAGCTAAAAGCGACGTATCAGGATAAATTTTTGGATTATAAAGGGGAGATTATATATGCATTAATTAATGGTGACACCGCCGAAAGTGAAACGCCTTATTCATTTTTATTGCCGTATATCCGACAGACGATCCTAAGGTTTGGAAATCAGGCAAGGAAAAGACTGAGTGCAGTTGGTATTGATATTACAGATAGTTTGCTAAATAATATTTCAAGAAGTATGAGAGAATTAAAAGTTCCGATTAATGTATGTATATCAAATCGTTATTGGGATCCGCTACATCTAAACGAAATGTATAATATAACTGTAGATGAGCAAATTCACTAACATAAATTGACAACCAAACAAAAAAGGAGACATGAACCGGACTCCTTGGGTAAAATAGATGTGCTCAAAACCCATTCACACAAGGAGGTTCATGTCTCATGAATAGATTAGCACATCACCAAGGAATCTACAAGTTTTTCTTCACGCTGGGGTTGACGCTGCAGCTTTCCAAACCGGTCATCAAGCATCTCATTCATATTGTCGATGCCTTGACCACCAAGGGATTCTCGGGAACATTGACCGATATTCATCACTGGAGCTTTCATCCGAATCATCGAACGACGCTCAGTCACTTTTTCACGAAAA
>NZ_JHVN01000004.1 GCF_000620165.1 Anoxybacillus tepidamans PS2 | reverse complement strand
CGAACGGAACGAAACCCTTCTAGGTATTGGATCATGAGGATTTTTACCAAGATTAAAGGGTCGATGGAAGGACGGCCTGTGTTCATCGAGTAAAACGGTTGGAGTAAGCGATACACATGATTCCAATCCATGAAACGATCGATTTGAACCAACACATGATTCGAATCGACCATGGACTCATACGCTCGACGGTTTTCTTGAATTTCTAAATTCGATCGGTAGGAATACATAGGGGAGCTCTCCTCATCGGTATTTCCTTCATATATATCATAAAAAAACGATTTTGTCGTTGACAAAATCGTTTTTCAACAGTCTGAAAAGTGTACGGTATGTTTATTACCGTACACTTTTTCGATACATTTTCTCAAATAGTGCAAATTCAAATGCCTCCTGGATCTCTTTGCATTTTTTATCCCCCCTCCTTCGTTTTTTACTATGTCATTGCTAAAATTTATATATTTCTAGACAAATGCCTTTTTGGTGTTGGTTCTTCTAGAAATGATCTAGTAATAAGCCTAATAGTTACAAATAATTTATTCGATTCTCGATCATCTAATTACCTCATACCATCAGTGATACACTACTTTTCGGGCCAAATTTGACGATTATGAGTCCCATCATACAATAATATTTTATTGATATGGGCATACTCATTTTTATTAATTTGGATATCAAAGGAACTACCTTTACCTCCAAATGGAAATAAGCTACCCTTAATATTAATAAAAAGGGTTCCATTTTTCTCACTTATAGAATATCCTTTATATTTAGTTCCGCTTTCAGCTATACTACCCTTAATGGAAATAATTTTGTCACCCACATTCGCTTCGCTGATAGCAATACTGTTTGGACTTAATGTTTTTGAAAAAAACATGAAAACCACTCCAAATATAATCACTAGAGAAATAATAAAGGTAGTAAATAAAACCCTTTTTTTCTTCATATTTTTCCTCCAAATAAGGAACAGAACCTCAACCGAAATATCCTTGAGATAAAACGGTAAGGTTCCATTAGTTCCTAAAGATCATCATTAATATACTTTGCTTCTGATAGGTGTCCCGGTTCCATTAGCATAATATACAGCGTAGCTCGAAGAAAAAGAAAGATTTGTTACATAACCGGATTTCTTTTTAATGTCATCCCTTAGTGAAGTTGGTGTGCTTCCACTTAATTTTACTGCCGCAACTGTGTTCCAAACTTTTGTAGCGAAACTTGCGCAATTATTGGTTAGAGACCAAGCATCACTATTGGCAATGACAGAATTAATCGAACTCAGTTGGCTAGCATTAAGATCCATACTTAAGGAAACTCGATTATTATATGCACCTTGCGAAACAAATAAAGCCTCCAAGTTGTACCACAAGCCTGTATGTTCGCTCTTATTCCCCCAAGTTCCTAAGGAAACTAATTTGCCGGGTGCCACTCCTGCAAATTTTCCAACTGTAATATTAGACGAGCTAGTATTTGAAACAGTAATCCATGCGTGACCATCAGTACTGAAAGAACTACCTGAAGCATCTGAACTTGCAAAGATAGTTAAAACTGCTACCCCGTTGCCTACACTTTCTGGACTAATTAACTTCTCTCCCGCACTGTCGTTTGTAGCTGCTGAAGCAAAAGAGGGGGACAAGGCAAAACATAGAGCCGCTGCAAAAAATAGTAAACTAAATAAATATTTCCTCATTCAATCACCCCGATTAAATAAAAATGTGATTTTGTTTCCATCATAAGGTGTGTATGGATATATATACCCAAATCAATTCTATTAAAGGAAAGATTAATAGTCAATATATTCTGAAAAATATTTCTCACCTTTCTTCGACAGGTAACCAAGCATACCCCCCACACGGTGTGCCTATCGTAACTATGTGGCCCCCTCATAGATTCAGACATCTATATTTAACTTATCTTCTATTGCCCCTTTTTGTTTGGTTAGCACAACACCACTTATTGCGATGAATATTGCTATAAATATCCAAGCCACAGGATAGTCCCCTTCTATATCAATAATCAAGCCAAATAGAACTGGCATAATAACAATAGCCAACTGATTGAGAGTTAAACCAACACTCACTGTAAAAGCTACATGTTCTTTAGGTGATGACTCGGAAATTTGTACAATGTATAAGCTGTACCAGCCAATTCCAAAAAAGCCCAACAAAATACTTATTAAAATAACAAACCATTCGGAACTCCCTTTATTAATAAATAATAATAAAGCAATAGAAACTATGGTAAAGCATATACAAAGCAGCAATGGTTTTAGGCGATTTCCTTTAAAAAATTTATCGCTAACCCACGCCATTATAATTCTGCCGCACATACCAGAAAACTGCACAATCCCTAAATATGTTCCTGCGAGCGACAGGGATATTTCTAATTTTTGTACTAAAAATGCCATATAATGAGCAACTAAAATAAACTGTAGCGAAACTAAAGTAACTCCCACAAAAAAGATCGGATAAAATTTTTTATCTTTAATGATCTTGATCCAACTCAGCGTATGTTCTTTATGTTTTATAATTTTTTGCTGTTCTTTTGTCCGGTTTGTATCTCTATAAAAAAACATGAAAATAAATCCACTAAAAATGGAAAAGAGGACTTGAGTTAATATAGAGATGTTTAAATTAAATTTCTCTATGATCAAAGGCAATAAAAAGGCGGCCAATGCTCCTCCTAAGGGAATTCCAATTTGTCTGATCCCCATGGCTAAGCCCCTCTCGGTAACTGGGAACCAGTTCACAATCGCTTTACTTCCTCCAGGTTGGGAAGCACCATACCAAGCTCCAACAAATACAAGAAGAGTGAGCAGCATATAGAAATGATTAATAAATAT
Source organism: Anoxybacillus tepidamans PS2 (assembly GCF_000620165.1). Lineage (GTDB taxonomy): Bacteria > Bacillota > Bacilli > Bacillales > Anoxybacillaceae > Anoxybacteroides > Anoxybacteroides tepidamans_A. The sequence continues at coordinate 194,554 of NZ_JHVN01000004.1, read as the reverse complement.
AGTAGTTGCCATGGTAATTCCAAGTAAAAACGCACTAAACCCTAGAAGCCAACGCTCACCATACCGATCAATGGCTCTTCCCAATATTATCATGGATAAAATGGGGCCTATATTAACTGCTGAAATTAATGTCGCGGTTTCCGTCTGCGATAAATGATAAATTTGCTTCCAATAGGCAGATAATGGGCCAATGCCTTGGGTAACAAAAGAAGAAGAAGTTTGAATCCAAGTAGCTAACATCAATATAACCCATCGGTATGGACTAGCTGTTTTTTGCTCTGGAATTTGAATAACCCTCTCTTGCATTTAAAAAACCTCCAAATATTTAAACGGGTTTGTGCTTAGTGACACAAACCCGTAATCATCGTTAATTGCCGTAGTAATAATTAGATACGTCATCCCAAAATTGTACGTGATCTGTTATCGATTTTTTTGCTGCCTTCTCAAGCACTTCAGGATTTCCTTTGTAATCCTTTGTTACTGCATTCCATAGTCCTTTAAAATGTTCAACCTCTAATTCCTCATGAAGTTTGAAGAATCCTAATCCTTGTTTAATGTTATAAAGATTGGACAAACAGTCGATAATGATTCGATTTCGTTCTGGAGCAACTAGTTCGCGGCCTGCTAATGCGGCCAAGGATTCTTCGAATGAGCCGCCGTCATACATGTACTCTTTTTGGAACGAGTCAATATACTTTTGAGTGATATCAATAGCGTGAATATCTTTTACATCAGTTAGACCTAAACCATTTAAAAAGGTTTTGCACATACCATGGTGATCGCCTTTGATTTCTTCTTCGATATGCTCAATTAATTCTGTTAATACATAGTCTGTATCAAATGATGTTCCGAATGATGGAGCTTTAGCAATGCAAACTCCAAACCAACGATGAAATGCATTTCTCCATAGATAATACTGTGCAAAGACTTGTCGTAAGTGATCTACAGTATGAATTTTGTTTCTTAGACCTGTAAAAAATTCACTTTTTTCAAGAGACTGGGACACATGATTTGTAATTTCATCAACGATACTTGTGATCATATAAATCATACCTCCCTATTATTTTGAATAATATACATTTTATTCTATACAAGTAATATTATATAAATATTTGGAAATAATCCAATAGATTTCTTTTGTAATTTTTCGGAAATTGATTGGATAACTTAATCTTAAAAAGATTTCATTCATTCGAAAAATACAAGTGAATTCTTATTTTGCTGCTATCATTAACACCATACTCTCAATCGATAAAGGTTCGAAACAAAGGGCTTTAACAATTAACAAAATAGCAATTTGGAATAGAAATCAAAAGTGATGATAATCTTATTTATTCCATGTAAAATTAATAGTAAAAAAGGAGGTAGAGGTTAATTTATATAATTAAATACCCGTGGTGCTAGATAAAATCAGACAAGCATAAAAATAGCCCTTGCATGAGGATCTCCTTAAAATGAAAGTGCGACCAAACATTGAAAAGGAGAATTCACATGCAAGAGCACTTTCATTTTACAACAGATCGAGCCAAACTTCAAAAACAATATGGGGCGATTTTGTGTTTTGTATCCGCTCAACTATCGAGTATCCAGATTCATCTTCAACGTCGAAATCGTCATTTGTTGAAACAGAAGGACGAGGTCATCATCGCCGTCCATGTCCTTGGAAAGTTGTTGGGCTTCACTTCCGAACGGGCCTGGCACCGGTTTGTGATCGGGAATTTGTTTTCCAAGGACTGGTTCCCTGAACGTTCTCGATACAACCGTCGTTGTCGAGCGCTTGGCTTTGCGATCAAGTGGATGCGGCACCAGCGGGCCAAGCGTGGACAACACCATGCGTATGCGGTCGTGGGCAGTTTGCCAATCGAGCTGTGTCATTCCGCTCGAATGTATCGTGCCAAACGGTTTCGTGGAATGGCAGATATGGGCTATTGTGCTTCGAAAAAGATCGCTTTCTATGGGTTGAAACTTCATCTGCAGGTCACCGACCAAGGGCTTCCGATGGGATCTGTCGTCACTGAAGCGTCTTGTCACGACCGGATGGCCGCTGAAACCGTCATGACGCAAATTCCACATCCGTATAACCTAGGTGACAAAGGATCTATCAGCCAAAAGCTGCAAGAGAAGCTGTACGAAGAGTACGAATCGCTTTTTGGACGCCCGTTCGAAAAAATCAGCGAATTCGCCAATCCGATGCATGGAAACAGTGGATGAAACGAAAACGCAAAGTGATGGAAACCGTGTTTTCGATTTTAGTCGATTCGTATCGGATCACCGAGATTCGAGCAAACTCGGTTTCTGGATTTGAAGCGGCACTGGATGGTATTTTACTGGCTTACTCGCTTGTTGTTCTTGGGCTAGTTGAGTGTTAAAACTCAACTAGCACCACGGGTATAAAATGAATGATCAAGGTTTTGGCTCTACTAACCATTCATACATGGGCTTTTTTACTATCATCTATTTTGCAGGAAAATTTGTATTTATTGAGATATCTTAAAAAAGAGAGATTTTCGTGAATTACGTCTTCCATATTCACTAATAATCAAATACTTTCCGCGTTTCTTGTACAAAAAGGCTCTCCCTTTCATTCAGCTACCCCGATGTATAAACATAAAATATTTTTCGGATAGGAAATTATTAGAAATACTAATAATGTTTATCTCAACATAATATATCCCATTACTAAAGCAGATGATAGACAAGCAACAATAAATGCAATATTTTTCTCTATGTTAGAAACGGGATAAAATTTTTTTCCTATAAAATCTATAATACGGAATATTAATAAGCATATTATAATCTTAGAAAATAATGTGATTTTCCCGATAGCACTAATATCATTGAATTTTTGCGAAGTTAAAACCGTGTTGTAAAATAACCAAAAGAAAATACATAAAGCTACGAAGTAACATGTTAACAATTTAATACGTCTTCCCATATAATAATACTCCCTCAAACTGATTCAATATGAAGAATGCTTATTTACAGTACCCGATGATGGTATAATCATCAAATGGCATAAGATCGGTTTACCAAAAACTAGGTCTAGTCATTCTTTGTAAAACAACTCCTGTGTCTGTTTTCCTTGCTTCCTTTCTCGCTATTTTAAGAATTTATTTTATATCCTCTTGCAAATATGAGACAAGCAATTCGCTTTTGAAATTAATCGTTGCTATCTTAAGCATGTATAAAAGATACTCTATTATTATTTTACCAATACGCTTCATTTTAAAAATGACTCTATAAATAAAACCACCATCAAATAAAAAAATCTTGCCCTTTCAGAGCAAGATTTTTTACTGTTTAATTAATAATTGATTTTTTAATTCATCTAATAATACTTTTGCCCCTTCATTGCTTAAAATCAGCTTTCCATCAAATAGAACGAGATTATTATCGCTGCATTCGCCTGTAATTAAACATTGATTCGAAGGGACATACTTCTGCAAAATGATTTTATCTCCATCCACAAATATCTCGATTGGATCTTTTTCTTTAATATCTAGTATCTTTCTCAATTCCATCGGGATTACCACCCGACCAAGTTCGTCTACTTTTCTTACAATTCCTGTCGATTTCATGACTCATCCTCCTATATCTACTAATTTTAATACTAAGCCGCCCGGTACCCCCGGCGCATTGATCATTTTTGGGAAGTTCCCGATTTCCATTTCTAGTAGATTTAATGGTTGGTATTTAAATGTTCCCATAATATTAATTTCGGTGGTTCCCTAGATTTTTTGGGGGTCTTCTGTTAGTTAAACGATAAAATTTTTTATCTAAGTGATTTCTGCTTTTACACCGTCGGTAAATCCATTCTCTTGTTCGGCGAATTTAGCATATCCATTGAAAAGCCTCCCACCTCTTGCCGAGCGTAGATGGGAGAAGGTCAATTCTTAGAGAAACCTACAATGCTTATAAATAAAATGATAATAAGCTACTGCCGTTGTATAATGAAGATGCAACAAAAAATAACGGGGGAGAACCATGATGCATTTTATCGATTTTCGCAGCGACACAGTAACAAAACCGACCGAAGAAATGAGACGAGCGATGTTTACGGCCGAAGTTGGAGATGACGTATATGGCGAAGACCCTACCATCAACCGCTTGGAAGCATTGGCAGCTAAAATGCTCGGAAAAGAAGACGCGCTATTTGTCACAAGCGGCACCCAAGGAAACCAAGTAGCCATTTTAACGCATTGCCGTCCCGGGGATGAAGTCATTTTAGAAGCGGAATCTCACATCTTTTTCTACGAGGCGGGGGCCGCATCGGCGCTTGCTGGCGTCCAAACAAGACCGATTCGCGGACATAAAGGAGCGATGGACCCTTCGGATGTCAAAAAAGCGATTCGCAGCGATGACATCCATCACCCTTACTCCGGGTTAATTTGCTTAGAAAATACTCATAACAAAGCCGGCGGAAAAGTCATTCCGATCGAAACGATGAAGGCAATATATGAGATTGCGAAAGAAAAAGAGATTCCCGTTCATCTCGATGGCGCAAGGCTGTTTAACGCCGCTGTCGCTTTAGGGGTGCCCGTGACGGAGTTTACGCAATATGTGGATACGGTGCAAGTCTGTCTTTCTAAAGGGCTGTCAGCGCCCGTCGGATCCGTTTTAGCGGGAAGCAAATCATTTATAAAGGAAGCGCGCAAATGGAGAAAACGCCTCGGCGGCGGATTGCGTCAAGCCGGTGTGCTGGCGGCACCAGGAATCATCGCATTGGAAAAAATGGTGGACCGTTTGGCGGAAGACCATGCGAACGCGCGGCAATTAGCTGAAGGACTGGCTGCTGTGCCCGGTTTGCACGTCGATGTGGCAGGGGTTGAAACGAATATCGTTCTTTGCGACATTAAAGGAACGGGTCTCTCCAACAAGGAGTTTCTTACCCGGCTGAAAGAAGCCGGAATATTAGCCGTTCCATTCGACGAAGGAGTGATTCGGTTCGTCACCCACCGCGAAGTGACGAGCGACATGGTACAAACGGCAATTGAACGAATTAGGCAATTGGTTCGTTAAAAATATAAAGAATGGTGGAAACCTATGATCGGGCTTCCCGATTTTTTGCAAAACTACCCATTTTTTTCTTCGGCCACTTTCTTGTCAATAGCATCGTTTTATTCTTATCACTGCCCTCTTCCGCATATTTGCAGTCTATATTCCAGATCGTTCGCACTGTATTGTTAAAGCGCCTCGCCTTCGATCACATCGCGAATGATCGCAAAGCATATAAATATTGGTATGGGTTCCTTCCAAATTACATGTATCATTGTAGTGATTTTATAGCTTTACCAGCGTAACATATTGATTCAAAAACGGAGGGATGAACATTGATTAAAGCGATTATATTTGATTTTGATGGGCTCATCGTAGATACAGAATCTGTCTGGTTTGAGGTATTTCAAAACGTGATGGTTGAATATGATTGCCATTTGAGTTTAGAAGATTTTTCTGTTTCGATCGGCACAACGGATGACATGTTGTACGAACGCCTCGCTAAACTGGCAGGGAAACCGATCGATCGTGCGGAAATTTCCCGGAAAACCGATGAGCAGTATAAACAAAAAATAGATCATTTACACCTTCGGGAAGGAGTATTAGACTACTTAAAAGCAGCCAAAGAACTTCATCTAAAAATTGCCCTTGCCTCCAGTTCCAGTAAAAAATGGGTTCAATCATTTTTAGAGAAATTTGCTATCAGCGAATTTTTTGAGGTGATTAAAACAGCAGATGATGTGAAAAACGTAAAACCCGATCCTGAGCTTTACATACGTGCTATAAAAGAGCTAGGAATTGAAGCGCATGAAGCTCTAGCATTCGAAGATTCGAAAAACGGCCTCACAGCAGCTACTAAAGCTGGAGCGCATTGCGTGATTGTGCCGAATCCCGTTACTAGTTTTTTAGACTTTTCAGGCCACGTATACCGTCTATCCTCCATGGCGGAAATTCCGTTGCAACACTTATTGAAGGTGGTAGAAGGGAAACTTAATCACCGCGTACCAAAAAAATTATAACAACCTCTCAAAGGAACTGCTCTCAGCTGCACGCCCGATCATGTTGAGAATGGTTCCTTTTTCAGAGCTTCATAGCGATTGGAGATGAGACTATGACCGGCAATGTAATATTACCGCTTGTTTCATCCCTTCTCCTTAATAGCGCCACCTTCTAAAATATCAGTCGTTCTGTTCCCTATTCCGCATATATTCTCCTAATTCTATACAAATCCCCATATAAAATGTTACAGAACAATAATAACTTGTTTACATTTGTGTTACATTATGTCGAATATTGACGAATATGTGCTACTATAGAAAAGGTGTTTTCATCTGTTCTATTAAACAATAATACTAGGAGTCTATGCTATGCTAAGGAAAATTCATTTCATTCCAGTTGCGCTAGCATTCCTGTTGGTGATTCCCTTATTTTCCTTTGCAAAAGCAGATCAAAGCTATCTGCCATTCAAGACGGTGTTTCACGTCAAAGTGAACGGAAAAGAGATCGGCGTTGTAAGCGAAAAAAAAAGCGTTGAAAAAGCCATTCAACAAAAATTATCACAGCTGAAACAGCAATATCCAGATTTGACGTTTTCAGCTCCAAAACATATTGCCTATGAAGCGGAACAAACATCCCGTTCAGAAGATGATACGGCGGTGCAGTGGATTCGCCAAAGACTGAAAATTAAGGCAAATGCGGTCGTGATTATGTTTGGTCCGCATTCCGTGGCGGTGAAAAATAAAGCGGATGCCAATGCGGTGATTGCGCAATTAAAAGCGAAGTACACACCGTCCGCTCCAACAAAGGCTTCGCGTATAGTGGGTGTTTCACTGTCAGTAGAACCGACTATCAAAAAAGCAAAAGTCGACCCGGAAAACGTTCTTTCTGTCAAAGATGCGTTAAACTATATTACAAAAGGAACGCTGAAAGAGCAGATACATATCGTTCGTGAAGGCGAAGTGCTAGGCACTATTGCCGAACAGTATCACTTAACGACAGAACAAATTTTATCGTTGAATCCTGGCATAACAGTCGACAGTTTGCTGCAAATCGGGCAAAAGCTTCACGTCACTGCCTATCAACCGCTTGTAGATGTCATCGTTAAAAAGCAAGCGTATCAAATGGAAGCGGTACCATATTCAATCGAAGTCATTCCTAATGACCACATGTACAAAGGGGACACCAAAGTCAGACAGGAAGGGGCAAACGGACAAAAACAAGTTCTTTATGAACTAACAGAGAAAAACGGAATTTTGACTAAAAAAGAAGCCATTAAAGAAACAATAATGAAACAGCCTGTCAAAAAAATTGTCATTAAAGGGACAAAAGTGCTTTCTTCTAGAGGAACGGGCCATTTCGCTTGGCCGACAGCTGGCGGGTACGTTTCAAGTAGAATGGGCTATCGCTGGGGCGAGTTTCATAAAGGAACGGATATCGCTTCCGCTAGCGGCTCTCCGATTTTGGCGGCTGATAACGGAACCGTCGTTTTTGCTGGGTGGGGCGGTGACTACGGGAATAAAATTGTCATCAACCATCATAACGGATTTCAAACCGTCTACGCCCATTTGCAATCCATCAATGTAAAATGGGGACAAACGGTTCCAAAAGGGGCGAAAATCGGCACAATGGGCTCAACAGGGGATTCGACCGGCCCCCACTTGCATATCGAACTATATAAAAATGGGCAGCTAGTCGATTTTCTTGATTATTACCGTTAAACGGCCTCGGTACTAGCGGTTGAACCATTAGCCACATGGTAGATGCGGTCCTGATCGCCGATGTTGCTTAGCGCGTTCAGCCATACAACGTTTCGTTTTCAATGCCGCTCTTGCTCTCAATAGCTAATAAGCCACTATCCGTCAGCACTGGGTAGTGGCTTATTAGTCGTTCAATCCATTTCATATTGTCTTTAGCACGGCCTTGGTGTTTTCCATAAACAAAAAAGAATTTTCTACTTATAACAAAAGCTGACCGCAACCCCGTTTATGTTAGTTGCAGTCAGCTTTGTGAACTACCCGCCACCTACGCTTCGCTTAGAAGTGGGGGCTTCAAGCGACTTGTGCGTGTTCGCCGAACGGTAAGCCACACACAAGAACCCTTTACGCTTCCCTTCGTTCCGAAGGTGTCCGTTCTAGCCATAGACTATCATATTCGTTGGCGATTGCCAACCGAAATTCATCTCCCGCCTACTCATGGGGCTATCGCCCTTCACGTTCCTTGAGGCGGGAGACTTCTTTCGGCAATTACGTTAAAATTCGTCCTTACTTTCGCGTCTATGAACGGATTACTTACCGAAAAATCCTCTCAATGCAAACGCGACGTTTTGCGGCCGTTCTGCTAAGCGGCGCATAAAGTAGCCGAACCAGTCGTTGCCGAACGGGATATACACGCGCATTTTATATCCTTCGGCCGCAAGCTGCTGCTGCATATCCGTGCGGAACCCGTACAGCATTTGAAACTCGAATTGATCGCGCGGGATATTGTTCTCTTCGGCAAATTGCTTCACTTTCGCAATAATGTTATGGTCGTGCGAAGCAATCGCTGTGTAGCTGCCGCTTAATAAATGCAGCTTGATAATGTTCATATAGTTTTCATCGATTTGTTGTTTGTCTTGATAAGCGACTTCCGGCGGCTCTTTGTACGCGCCCTTTACCAAACGGAGCGAAACTCCTTTTAAATCTTTCACGTCTTGCTCCGCGCGATATAAATATGCTTGGATAACCGTGCCGACATTATCGTACTCTTTGCGCAGTTCACGCAAAATATCGAGCGTCGCTTGGCAATGGCCGGAGTCTTCCATGTCGATGCGGACAAAATTGTTGCATCGCTTCGCTGTTTCCATAATTCTTTTCATATTGTCGAGGCAAAAATGCCAATCGATATCGAGACCTAGCTGCGTCAATTTGACAGAAAGATTGCTGTTGACTCCAGCTTGATGAATCGCCTCTAACGTTCTCACATTATATTCTGTCGCCTCAATCGCCTCTTCACGGCTCGAAACAAATTCGCCTAAATGGTCGAGCGTACAAACGAGTCCTTTTTCATTAAGCTCTCTTACTTTCGCAATGGCGCTGTCGATTGTCTCACCAGCGACGACTTGGGAAGCGCCGAAGCGGAGCCCCCATTTTTTCGCTGCTTTATTCAATGTCTTGCTTTGTGAAGCATATAGAAATATATTTTTCGAGATTTGTGCTAACATGGCCTGTCCCTCCTAAAACGCCTCGCTGACTGTTTTTGCTTGCATATGAAGAATTAAGTAATCAGGACCGCCTGCTTTCGAATCCGTACCAGACATATTGAAGCCGCCAAACGGATGATATCCGACAATAGCGCCAGTACAGCCGCGGTTAAAATACAAGTTGCCCACATGAAACTCTTCACGCGCTTTTTCAAGATTGGTTCGATTTCTAGAAATAACGGCGCCTGTTAAGCCATAGTCTGTATTGTTGGCAATTTCAAGCGCATGGTCAAAATCTTTCGCTTTCGTGAAAGCGACAACTGGACCGAAAATTTCTTCTTGCATCAAACGCGCATTCGGATCGACATCAGCGAAAATCGTCGGCTGAATGAAAAATCCTTTGGAGTTGTCTCCTTCGCCGCCTGTCATGAGCTTGCCTTCCTGTTTGCCGATTTCAATGTAGCTCATAATTTTGTCAAATGATACTTGGTCAATGACAGGCCCCATAAACGTCGCCTGCTCTTCCGGATTGCCGACTGTTAATTGCTTCGCGAGCTCCACGGAGCGGTTTAACACTTCGTCATATACCTCTTCAAGCACAATCGCACGCGAACATGCGGAGCATTTTTGTCCGGAAAAACCGAACGCTGATGCGACAATCGACTGTGCTGCTAACTCGATATCGGCGTCTTTATCGACAATGATCGCGTCTTTGCCGCCCATTTCCGCAATGACGCGCTTCAGCCATTTTTGTCCCGGCTGCACGATCGCCGCGCGTTCATAAATACGGCAGCCTACCGCACGCGACCCCGTAAACGAAATAAATCTCGTTTTCGGGTGTTCCACAAGATATTCGCCGACTTCCGCCTCGCCTCCTGGCAAATAGTTTAAGACGCCCGCTGGAAGCCCGGCTTCTTCCATCACTTCAACAAATTTTGCCGCGACAATTGGAGCGCGATCTGATGGACGCAAAATGACCGTATTTCCTGTTACAATCGCCGCCACTGTCGTTCCAGCCATAATCGCGAGCGGGAAGTTGAATGGAGAAATCACAAGTCCAACTCCAAGCGGAATGTATCGGAACGTATTGCTTTCTCCGCTCCGGCTTAACACTGGCACGCCTTTCTCTAGCTGTATCATTTGGCGCGCGTAATATTCAAGGAAGTCAATAGCTTCGGCCGTATCAGCGTCCGCTTCTTTCCAAGGTTTGCCGACTTCCTTCACTAAATAAGCGGAAAACTCATGCTTTCTTCTGCGTAAAATCGCTGCTGCTCGGAATAAAATTTGCGCGCGTGCTTGTGGCGCTTGTTTTTTCCATGTTTCAAACGCTTTAAGCGCTGCTTCCATCGCTTGCTCAGCAAGTTCTTTTGTCGCCTTTGAAACTACTCCGACAACTTCCGCTTTGTTTGCTGGGTTGATTGAAATGACTTTCTCTTCTGTTGTCACACGCTCGCTTCCAATAATGAGCGGGTATTCTTTGCCGAGTTGTGATTGAACGTATTGTAGCGCTGCTTGAAATGCCTGCTGATTTTGTGCCGCTGAAAAATCGGTAAACGGCTCGTGTTTATAAGGTACAGTCACATGAATCGGTCCTTTCTGTGTCATCTTCTACGTTCATTATAAGTGATTCATTTCCCAGATTCTTTGTCATCAGGCTATAATGATTGCGCTTTCCATTTGTGTATCAACCACAAATCAATCCTTATATTGGAAAAGAAGCAGATCAATATACAACATCATGCGCTGCTCGAAGTTGTCAAAATCGATATCCGTGATCGACTGAATTCGCTTAATGCGATAGTGCAACGTGTTTGGATGGACATATAAACATTCCGCTGTCTCTTTAATTTTGCAGTCATTTTTAATATATTGCTTCAACGTTTCTAACAGCTGTGTTTGGTTTTCTTCGTCATATTTGGCGAGTTTCAACAATTGTTCATTTTTATAGCGCTGACGTTTGTATTGCTCATGTATGGATGGGAGAAGCCGATAAATGCCTAAATCTTTATAAAAGTGACCGATTCGTTCCGGAATTTGCTTTTTAATATTCACTACTTCTACTGCCTCAACGTAGCTTTGCCTAATTTTCAGCAAACTGCGGTACTCGTTGCCGATTCCAACCATGACATCGTGCTGCAAATCACAGCGAAAATCATGTTCTAATCTACTCAACAGCATTTTAGCCTGTTCCGTCGCCGTACGCTGCACGCTAGACGAGTTGCCAATGACTACAATCCATGGATCGTTGCTTTCGATAAAAAAAACCGATTCGCTTAAAGACTTGGCGGCAAATGTGATATAGTGGCGGATCATTTCTTTTTTATCAGCGCGCAAGATGCGAAACACAGCGATCGCAAAAGAAGATGGAAGCTTCATCCCTCTTAATTCCACCTCCATTTTTATATCGCGCTCATTTTGGTCATCTTGTTGAATTAAGCTCATTATGATTTGATTCATCTCTTCCTGACGCTTGTAGGACCCTTTTAACTGTTTGTCCAATAGTTCAGCCGCTTTTTTCGCTGCTAGTAGCAAAAATTGTTCGTGTTTTTCATCGAATTCGTTGTTTGTCTCTTGTACCCATAAATAGCCGTATATTCGCTTTCCGCTTTTGATGCAGGCGACCGTGCGAGGGCCGAGCCCGATGTCCGGAAGTGCAGGGATTTCAATCACTCCATTGGCTTCTTCAATTCGTTGGATCCATCCCTTTTCATGCAAATAATGAACGACATTCGCCGAAGCCCGTTTGCTTAAAATGGTAGTCATGCGCACCGCATCCGGATCATTATGGTTTCCGCTGTACGCTAGCAATTCCAAATCGCGTGACTCGATGGTCACTGGACATTGAACATAAGCCGAAACAAAATCAGCCAATTCATGCAGAGACAAAAATTCTTTTTCACTCAACAACAAGCCTAGATTCTCCCTTCGTTAGAAACCGCTTTTTTGTATGTATTATCGATCGAAAAATACCATTGAAAGTATGATTTCATTATTCAAAAAACGCCCGTTCTCCGTGAAAGAACGGGCGTTTCATAAATTTATTTTCATCTTGATTGTTGTAAAAATGTCTTCGGCATGACGACTGCGACCACTTCGCCGCGCGCACAAAGCTCATCGTTTGCATACACTTCTGTGTGCACTTTCCATTTTTTCGGATGGATTTCTTCGACCGTTCCAACCGCTTTTAACGGCACCCCTTGTGGAGTCGGCTTTAGAAACTGAACATTTAAAGAAGCCGTCACAAACCTTGGCGGCGCTTCGCCATCTCCTGGTTCATGCCCATTTTTACGGTGCAGCGCTAACGCCGCTGAGCCAGTCCCGTGGCAATCGATGAGCGATGCGATCAATCCGCCGTATACAAAACCAGGAATCGCCGTATGCTCTGGGCGCGGAGTATAGATCGTGACCGTCTTCTCTCCTTGCCATCCTGTCCGAAAATGATGGCCATGCTCGTTCAAGCGTCCACACCCGTAGCACCAAGCGAAATCGTCTGGATACTCATCTTGAATCGCCTTCAATACCTGTTCTTCCATTATATTCTCTCCCCCTTTGTACATAAGTATAACTGAGCATTGATCAAACAAGCAATGACGAGTGTTCTAGTATTTTTTCATAAAAAACGGCCCTGCTTTCACAGGACCGTCTATATAAAGAGTAGCAATCATTTATTTACAATAATCCCTAATTGATGATGACCCCGTCACCTATGTTTAGTCTAGAGAATCCTGATTTTATGAAAGCCATTGAATCAAATATCCTAACAAAATACCGACAATTCCAAAGTCCGAATCGCCAAATGTCGTGTTTTCAAAACCGAGCGAACCGAGAACTGGCAACAGAAGGGCTGGCAAAAATGAAATGAGAATTCCGTTCGCAAATGCTCCAATCACAGCGCCTCGTCTGCCCCCTGTGGCGTTGCCAAACACTCCGGCAGCAGCGCCTGTGAAAAAGTGTGGAATCAGCCCTGGAACAATCACTTTTAAGCCAACAGCCGGCAAAATAAACATTGAAACAATTCCCGCAACAAAGCTTGATAAAAATCCGATAATGACGGCATTTGGAGCATAAGGAAATACCGTCGGGCAGTCCAAAGCGGGCTTTGCATCTTTTACTACTTTATCAGCGATTCCTTTAAAAGCTGGAACAATTTCCGCAATCAACATCCGCACTCCGGCTAGCACGACGTAAACCCCAGCCGCGAACGTAATCCCTTGCATGAGCGAGAAAACTAAAAAGTTGACCCCACCACTTAGTTGCTTTTCAACAAATTCTTTTCCAGCTATCGGTGCAACAATTAAGAATAATACAGCCATCGTCAACGACATCGCCACCGACGTATCGCGCAAAAAGCCGAGCGATTTCGATACTTTCAAATCTTCCGTAGAATTCGCCTTGTTTCCTAAACGCTTTCCAATCCAAGCGGATGTAAAATATCCAATCGAGCCGAAATGCCCTAAAGCGATTTGGTCCGTTCCTGTAATCTCCCGCATATAAGGCTGCAGAATCGCTGGCATAAGCACCATTAAAATGCCAAGGATAATCGAACCAATTACAACAAGAGGAACACCGGTAACACCGCCTGTCGCAAAAACAGCGGAAATTAAACAAGCCATAAATAATGTATGATGCCCTGTTAAAAAAATGTACTTAAAGCGGGTAAACCGCGCAATTAAAAGGTTGACGATCATTCCAAACAGCATAATCATCGCTGTTTCTTTGCCAAATGTTTTTTGTGCAATCGCAACAATGGCCTCGTTGTTTGGAATCACTCCTTGAATATGAAACGCTTTTTCAAACATTTTGCCAAATATGTTGAGCGAGTTAATGAGAATGCCTGCACCGCCGCTGAGAATGACAAACCCCATAATCGTTTTCAGCGTTCCTGAGATAATATCAGGAATGCGCTTTCTTTGCAGCAAGAGACCAAAAAATGCAAATATCCCCACTAAAATGGCCGGCGAACCTAAAATATCCTTCATTAAAAAATCAAACATCCGCCTCTCCCCCTTTTCGTTTATACATACTGCCGTAAGACGGATTTCAATTCTTGCACATCAAAAATATTAGTGAGTCTGGCTACCGTTCTCGTTCCATCGTCAAGCGCATCCATTAAATCTTTTGCCCCTACATACAGATCGGCCTTCTCCGTCTTGCTTGTCGCAAGATCTGTATGCGAAACATCCGCTTCGACCCCTAGTTCTTCGAGTACACGTTTGACATTGAGTTCGATCATAAAACTGCTGCCTAGCCCGTTGCCGCACACCACTAAAATTTTTTTCACTTCCTCACCTCCTTTCATGAGCAATACGCCTCAAGCAGCGCTCCCACTTGTTTTTCGTTGTCTGCTTTCAATAAAAGGGGAAGAGCGTCTTTGTTTCCGAGCAATTGCGCCAATTCGGACAATGCTTTTAAGTGAGAATGATCGTCTGAAGCCGCTAAAACAATGACGATATGTACTTTATGTTCTTGCCTTTCTGAGAACGAGCAGCCGTTTTGGATTTTAAGAAAACTCATGCCTAGCCGTTTCACACCTTGCTCCGGTCTTGCGTGGGGGAGGGCAATTCCTGGAGCAATGACGATATACGGTCCCATTTCAATGACATTTCGCACCATCGCCTCAATATACTCACCCGTAATATAATCATTGTTTAATAGTGGCTGAGCCGCTACTTCAATGGCGTGTTTCCAATCACTTACATTATCGACAAATTGAATATGGGATGGGGGAAGCAAGTCGTTTAACATCGCATCACTCCTTTCTGCCTTGCAAGAGAGTTATTAGCAACGGGGACGGAACATCAAAGGAGATAAAAAACGGTTTATTTTATATGATATTTATGAAGGACTCTAGAAAAATATTAGTTGATAATCTGTTGTGTCGGAGATTTTACACAAGCTGAAGTACTTCTTCTTTGGAAGAGCAAAACATGGGCATATATAATAAGGGGCGCCCCCTCCATATGCGGGGACGCCCCTTTTCCATCACTTACACGTTTATTTTTCGACTTCCGGTGTTTCTGATGTGACACCGACATCTTTCCAAGTTAACTTAGAACTTGGATCGACTGTAAAGTTTTTGACACGCTTGTTGACTGCGAAAATTTGTGAGCGATATAACGTCGGAATGACAGGTACTTCTTCATTCATTAATGCTTGCCACTGGTTATAAATGTCTTTGCGGTATGCTTTATCAAACGCTTGCTCCGAATGACCCTTTTCTAACAATTCATCATTTTTCTCATTGACCCAGCGCGAATAGTTGAACATCACATTTCGACCGTACAATCCGTATGGATCGACATCCGTTCCCGTTGCCCATGCGGCCGCAAACACGTCCACTTTCGGGTCATCTTTTTCAACCATGTCATAGAACGAGTTGAATTCTGCCAATCGGCCGTCAACAAGCTGTACATCCAAACCTACATCTTTCCAGCATTGCATATAAAATTTCGCTAATGGCTCAGCAATGTCAGACCCACTCATCGCAAGGAAATGAATTACAAATTTCTTTCCATTCGGATCTTCGCGAAGTCCGTCTCCGTCCTTATCTTTATACCCTGCCTCATCCAATAATTTTTTCGCTTTTTCCGGATTGTAGGAATACCCTTTCGCATTTTCGTCGTGATACCCTGGGAAGGATGGTGGAATAAGCGTCGTTGCCGGGAAGCGCAGACCATGGTATAGTTTATCTCCGACCGATTTATTGTCAATGGCGTACGCCATCGCTTGGCGAAGTTTTTTGTCTTGGAACTTCGGATTATCCATCACATTTTCTTGTTTTTTCGCATCCCAATGCCCGAGCTTAAATCCAATATAGTTGTAGGCTAAATCAATTTTTCCGATGAATTGAATATTTTTTGTTCCTTTGGCGCTGACATATTGATCCGTTGGGAATTCCGCTAGATCAATTTCGCCTTTTTTCAACGATTGAAGCACAACTTTTGGATTGACGACTTTAACGATGACGCCTTTTAAATTCGGCTTTCCGCCGTAATAATCATCGTTGCGCACAAGTTCAACCGACTCGCCCGGAACTATATTTTTCACTTTGAACGGTCCGAAACCGATCGGGTTTTTGCGGATTTTATCAGATTGCGCCAATTGTTTGATCGGAATGTCTTTTAAATAATGCTTCGGCAGCGGATACGCCCAAATGCCCGTTAACACCGATGGATTCGCATGCTTATATGTGATCGATAGCGTTTTGTCATCAATAATTTTAATGCCGGAAATGTTAGGCGCTTTTCCTGCGTGATATTCATCCATGCCGACAATGTCCTGGATTAGCGCATCTCCGTAGCGGACGCCCGTGTAATCTTTGTTGCCGATTACTAAATAAGCGTATTCTAGGTCTTCCGCTTTGACAGGTTCCCCATCGTGCCATTTCACGTTATCTTTAATTTTAATTGTGATCGTTTTTTTGTCAGGTGAAAGCTCATACGTCGCGGCACCGTCGTTCGTAATTTCATAGTCCCCGTTTGTGCGGAACAATGACTCATCAAAAAACTGCAAAATTTCTGCATCTGGCTGCCCTGTGTAAAACGCGTAGTTGAGTGTCCCTTCAAACGGCGTGTCGGAAACAAGCCCATACGTCAACACCCCATCGACGACTTTGCCGTCGTTTTTGACGGTCATTGGGAAGTTGCCAATCGTTTCTTTCTGCGCGGTTTGCTCGTTCTTGTTGTTCTTTTCGTTGCTGCTTGTCGTGTTGCTTGTGCAAGCGGACAATAGAAGCGAAACACCAGCGAGCACACTCAAAAACTTCCAATAACGCTTTTTCACTTTTTCTCCCCCTTTTTTATCCTAATCGTTGTCTTGCATCAGCCGCACGTTTCAACGCTTGGCCGATAAAGTTTATACACAACATCATCACTAAAATAAGCAATGATGCAGGTAACCATACCCACCATTTATTTTGTAGAACATCGGGATTTGTCGCATAGCTGACCAACGTTCCAAGACTCGGTGTGCTTTCCGGCAAGCCAAAGCCTAAATAACTTAATCCAGATTCGATCCCGATATTTCCTGCAAGATTTAACGTTAAATTCACAATGATAATCGAGCTTAAATTCGGCAGTATTTCCCTTGAAATAATTTTCCAATCCGGCGTACCGAGCGTCTTCGAGGCGCTCACATAGTCTAATTCCCTTTCCGCAAGCGTTTTTGCACGAATCAGCCGCGCCTTTCCCGTCCATAAAAAAGCGCTCATGATCAGGATAAAGGTGAATACGTTGTATTTCGGCACAATAGCAACAAAGACGATCACCAGCATTAAAAACGGTAAAACGAGAATAAAATCAATAACACGCATAATGATGTTGTCAATCACTCCTCCATAGTACCCAGCAACTAAACCGACTATAAGACCAATCAAGCACGAAATGAGCGTAATTGCCAATCCAATCGTAAAAGAATTTCTTGCACCGATAATAAGTTGACCAAAAATATCTCTTCCTCCGTAGTCGGTACCAAGCCAATGTTCTGAAGAAGGCGGCGCATAAATGGAAAGCAAGTCGACCTTTACAATCTTTTCTTGATCCAAAAAAATAGCAGAGCCATAGACAACTAATAAAATAAGTGCAAGAAGAATCATAGAAACAAGAGCCAATTTGTCTTTCACAACCTCACGCCATAATATGGATAGACTTGAAGGGCTTTTTTCAATTTGAATTTCCGTCTGCTGTGAATGATTTAATTCCGTTTTCATAATTACACCCCTCCATTTCCGCTACTCGATTCGGATGCGCGGATCGACAGCGCTCAAAATAATATCTGACAACAGCGTTCCGATGAGGGTGGCAAGCCCTGAAATCATGACGAGCGCCGTTACAACGCTATAATCGCGTTGCATAATCGACTGAAGAAATAGCTGTCCGATTCCTGGATAACTAAAAATTGATTCTAAAAATACCGAACCGCCAATAAGGCCGGTAATTTCGTAGCCTAAGAAAGCCGCAATCGGCAAAAAGGAGTTGCGCAAAATATGGCGCGAGTAAATGCGCGATTCCGGCACTCCTTTCGCCCGCGCTGTTTTAACAAAGTCTTTCAGCTTCGTATCAATAATTTCACTACGCAAATACTGAATAATCCCCACGGTGCTAATAAGTGCACCAGACAAAGAAGGCAGTAGAAGGTGGTTCATTTTATTGATGTAATAATCAAACGTTCCTTTTTCTATTTGAATATCGACACTTCCTCCAGTCGGGAACCACCCCAACTGAAACCCGAATACAAATAACATAATCAGTGCGAAAATGAATAATGGCGTGGCAAAGCTGACATAGCTATATCCAACGATCAATTTATCGGCCCATGAATCTTGCCAGCGGCCTGAAACCACTCCTAAAGGCACGGCAATCAAATATGTAAGCACCAGAATGCAAGCGGATAACAAAATGGTGTTTCCCATTCTCCCGGCCAGCAAATCGGTTACAGGCTGTTGATGAATATATGAAAGACCAAGATCTCCATGCAGCAAATTTTTAATCCACCTTGCATATTGAACATAAAACGGATCGTTTAGGCCGAATTTTTCTCTCATTTCCATTAATGTTTTCGCGTCCATTTTCGGATTGTTCGCTAATTGCCCTGTCAGCGCGTCGCCCGGCATGGCTTTTGCCAAAAGAAAAACAAGAACGCTTAGAATAAACAGCTGAGGAATCATCATAACAACTCTTCGCAATATAAACTTCAGCATATAACAACTTCCTCTCTCACAGAATGGCAACGGAGTGCGTTTCGGAAATGCGCTTTAACCGATACGCTTTCCCGTCGTGATTAAAGTATTGATGGAAAGAGTTCGTATATTCCTCTTCGACTTGTTTCCGAAGCGCCAATTGCTCTTTCCGCTTTTGCGGATCGGCATTTGGAATTGCTGAAATCAGCCTTTTCGTATAAATATGTTGAGGGTTATTAAATATTTCTTCGCTCGTCCCCTCTTCTACAAATTGCCCTCGATACATAATACCGATGCGGTCACACATATGACGGATAATCCCAAGGTCGTGACTAATGAAAAGATAAGTTAGCTGAAACTCTTTTTGAATTTCCTTCATAAAATTCAATACTTGCGCTTGTACCGACACATCGAGCGCTGACACAGGTTCATCGGCGATGATTAATTTTGGGTTCAGCGTCAAGGCGCGGGCAATTCCAATTCGCTGCCGCTGCCCTCCGGAAAACTCATGCGGATACTTATATATAGAATCCGCATGCAGCCCTACTTTTTCGACAAAATACTGCACTTTTCGTTTTTCCTCTTGAGGCGATAGTCTTTCAAAATTTCGCAGCGGTTCAGCAATAATATCTAGTACTCTCTTTTTTGGATTTAAAGAAGAATACGGATCTTGAAAAATCATTTGGATATCTCTTCGATAACGGGAGAATTCACGGCTGCTCAGCTTCGCAATATCTTTTCCTTCTAGTAAGATTTCTCCTGCAGTCGCCTTAATAAGCCCAATGACGGTTCGGCCTGTTGTTGTTTTTCCACATCCTGATTCTCCTACTAATCCATACGTCTCTCCGCTCCGCAATTCAAAACTGATGTCATCTACAGCACGCACATAATCGTTGACTCTACGAAAAAAGCCTCCGCGTATTGGATAATACACTTTTAAATGATTGATTTTAAGAAATTCCATATTCCATATCCCCTATACGATCATGTGGAAAATAAAAGTTTTTATAGCATGTACAACGTACAAAATGGCCTGGTTCTACTTCTCGTAAAATCGGTGTTGTTTCGTGTGCGGATTCATCCATCCAACTGATTCTTGATTGAAATCGACAGCCTGTTCTTGGGAGTTTTGGCAATGGTGGAACAATTCCTTGGATTACATGAAGCTTTTCTCTTGGAGTTTGAACGGAAGGAATAGAGTGTAGTAGCGAGCGTGTATAAGGATGCAGCGGACGACTAAACAGCGTATATACATCCGCTAGTTCAACAATTTCACCAGCGTACATCACTGCCACGCGATCCGCCATTTCAGCGACGACGCCTAAATCGTGGGTAATTAAAATAATTCCTGTATCCAGTTGTTGTTGCAACTCCTTTAACAGCCCTATAATTTGTGCTTGAATGGTAACATCCAGTGCCGTTGTCGGTTCGTCGGCAATAATAAGAGCCGGGTTGCAAGCGATGGCAATTGCAATGACCACGCGTTGCCTCATTCCCCCTGAAAGTTCATGGGGATAACGGTGGTATGTTTGCTCAGGATTTGGAATTCCTACTTTTTTTAAAAGTTCTAGAACCTGTTTGCGTTTGTCCTCGGAAGAAAAGGACGTATGATAGTCCATGCTCTCCTCAATTTGCTTTCCTACCTTCATTAAAGGATTCAAAGCAGTAAGCGGGTCTTGAAAAATCATGCCGATATCCTTTCCGCGAATCTGATTCAATTCATTTGTGGACAGCGACAATAGGTTTTTCCCGCGAAATAAGATCCTTCCCTCTAACCTTGTTCTTTCTTGCGGATGTAAGCCTATAATAGAAAGAGCTAACACGCTCTTTCCACATCCTGACTCACCTACAATAGCCAACACTTCATTTCGATGAACTGTGAGGGAAACATCATCGACCGCAGCATAGAACTCGTTTTGAATGCGAAACGAAACACGTAAATTTTCGATTTGTAAGATCGGCTCATTTAACAAAAAAACCACCTTCTATCAAAAAATGGATCATAATAAATTAACAGAATATTTATACAATAATATATTATTACAATTGCCCAAAAATATCAATAATTAATGGAATACCTTCCACTAATATGAAATTTATACTTTTTATTGTAAAAATCTAATCAATAGTTGACCGTTGGATGAATTTCTCTCACCTACACGTCATTTCAAGGTGGGAAACTTCTCGACGGAGACGTTAAATCCCCAAAACAGCCCTTGCCTATAAGAAAATCCCCTTCCATATCAGGTCGATAGGAAGGGGATTTATGTTACAGTTTAAACCGTTCAACAGCCTCAAATAGATCTTGCGCTTTACTATTAAGCGACTGAACGGACGAAGAAATTTCTTGCATCGAAGCTAGAAGCTGCTCAGCGGCAGCAGCCACCATTTGCGTTTGTTGCCCCGAGTCTTTTGAAATTTGCTCCGTTTCTTGAATCGTCGTTGAAAGATTCTGTAGCGACGCTTCCATCATCGAAAGCCGCGAAGATACCTCGTTAATCTGTTCAGTAACCGCACCAGTCGATGTCAAAATGTTTTCAAAAATCGTTCCAGTATGGTTGGCAACAGCAACTCCTTTTTCTGCTTCTTGCAGCACGTGCTCCATGGCCACCATCGAGTTGGACGTATCATGCTGGATTTCGCTTAAGAGCTTATGAATTTGTTTGGCCGATTGCGACGATTGCTCAGCGAGCTTACGAACTTCATCAGCCACAACAGCAAACCCTCTCCCTTGCTCTCCTGCCCGTGCCGCTTCAATGGCTGCGTTTAAAGCAAGCAAATTTGTTTGCTCTGCAATTGCTGTAATCATTTGCGTCATTTGGCCAATGTTGTTCGAGCGCTCATACAGTGTTTGAATCAAATGCGACGATTGTGACACGAGTTCATTTACATTCGACATTTGCTGGATCATTTGGCGCACGGATGTGCTCCCGTTTTTCGCTTCGTTCGTCATCTCGATCGAAGAAGAAGCTACTTGTCTTGCGCGATCTGAAATGTAATGAGTATCGCGCAACAATTCGTGAATCGAAAGGGTGTTTTGTTCCGCGTACTTTAACTGCTGTTCAGCACCGACAGCAACACTTTCGATTGTCGTTGCCACTTGTCCCGCCGCTTGCACGGTCTCTTCCGTAATGGCCGTTAACTCTTCCGACGCCGCGGACACTTCTTCAGTCATCTGTTGATTTACGGAAATAATCGAACGGAATGATTCAATTAATTCGTTAAACGAGCGCGCAATTTGTGAAAATTCATCATTGGTGCGAATATTCATATGAACCGTTAAATCCCCTGTCGCAGCTTGCTTCATATTCGTTTCGATCATTGCGATATGATCTCGGACAGAGGAATAAAAAGCAATGAACAGATAAATCATTAATGCGGAAGCTATTGCAATAATTGAGATGGTCGTCCATTTACTCACATTAAGAGAATGATAGCGCTCATTAATCCGCTCTTTTAAAAGATTCACGCTAAATTTAGCTGTTTCATATAATTTCTCATGCGCCTGATTCGTCTTCTCATACATATCTTTCGGCTGGAGCGACACTTGACCGACCATTAAAAATTCCTTATCCATGATACCGGACATGCTGATGACTTCTGTCATGGCTGCGTCTTTGTATTGTTCGAACTTGTTTTGCAGCTGTTTATCATCGACAAACATCATCGCTGCCGAACGATTGAGAGCATTCAAAGAGTTGTCAATGGCATTTAAGAAGTACGTCATTTTTGATTGGTCCATTTCGTACATTTGCGTGCTCAACGCAATTTTGACTCCAAGCGCCTGTGCTGAACTGATCAACTCCGTCAATGATGGAATTTTTTCCACCACCACGCTAGCGAGATAGTTGTTATCAATATTATTGTCAAGCGTTAAATTAGAACGGTCCGCCACATTCATCATCATGTCTATTAAACTCTCAATAATAATGTTGTGGCGCGAGACTGTTTCATCCATTGTATATGACGTCCATCCCCCCTTCATCTGCTTCCAAGTTTCCATGAATTCTTTCCATTGTTTATTAATCACGAATAAATCACCGTATGTTTTTTGGGATGTTTGTATATGCTGAACTGCCTTGTCCAATTCTTCTGTTGCTTTTTTGATGCTTTGCTCGCTTGACGAGTCACCGGAAAGATAAAGCAGCGTATATTCACGGTGCTTTTGCAGTGCATGCAGTCCGACTAAAAAGTCTTCGATGTACAGCAAGCCGATTTTCTCTCTTTCAGCGAAGCTCGATTTTTCCGACAACGAGCGAACATAAAACGATCCAATCGTAACTAGAGAAAAAATAAAGATAATAAATAAGAGCATAAATTTCTTTCCGAATTTTAGCCGATTTAGCAGCAGCTCCCCTAGCCGAAATAGCCGCATCTTGCTCCCCCACTTCCTATGACCGAGTTATTTTTTAGAAGATTTAGATTAGTTTTTATTTTATCAAAAAAGCAACAAAATGAAAAATACTATTTTCATAACTAAAAGTTGAGAGAATCACAAAAAATACAATCCCCCTGTTCTTTAGAACAGAGGGACGGCTTTCAATAAAATGATGCAAAATTAATGTGCTTGTTTTTTTCGGCTGGCAATATCAATCCATACAGCAAGAACAAGTATACTGCCCTTTACAATATATTGCCAAAACGTTTCCATTCCTAATAACGACATGCCATTATCAAGCGATGTCATTACCATTGCTCCTATGATCGCTCCCATAATCGTACCTGATCCGCCCATGAGCGAGGTGCCACCGATCACACAAGCGGCAATGGCGTCAAGTTCATACATTTGGCCTGCGGAAATCGTGGCAGATGAAAGGCGTGCCGTCAACACAAGCGCAGCAATGGCTGACAATAGTCCAGTGAACAGAAAAAGCACCATCGTATGACGTTGAATGCGGATTCCAGATAGACGAGCCGCTTCGCTATTGCCGCCGATGGCATAAACATGCCGCCCAAATGTCGTTTTATTGGCGATAAAGGAAAAGATAAGGGCGAGGCCAATGACAAAAATAATTGGAAACGGAATCCCTTTATAACTATTCATCGTGAGTACAAAAACCACGATTAAAGCACTGACTAACATTACTTTCGCTACATCCAATGACAGCGGCGCCACCCTAAAGCCGTACCGCTCGCGTGATTTACGCTTTTTTATTGTAGATATCACAAGAGCAGCAATCGCCACAGCGGCAAGGATGAGCCCGAAACTATTCGTAAAATAAGCGCTTCCTAGTGCGATAAAATTGGCATCGGAAATTGGAATCGTCGTCGATTTCGTAATTCCCATCAACGCGCCGCGAAACACCATCATTCCACCAAGCGTCACAATAAATGCAGGAATGGCGCGATAAGCAACAAGCCATCCTTGTACTACTCCAATAAGGGCCCCGGCCGCTAACGTGCCTATGATTACCACACTCGTCGGCAAACCGAGCCAATTGCTCAAAATAGCAGCAAGTCCGCCTGTCAGTCCAACGATAGAACCGACGGAAAGATCAATGTGCCCGGCGACAATGACAAGAACCATTCCGATCGCCAAAATTGCCGTTACAGACATCTGCGTAAATAAATTCGAAAGATTGCGGGCGCTTAAAAAGGTATCGTTTAAAAGTCCGAAAAAAATCCAGATCGCGATCAGCGCTCCAATCATCGTATAAGCACGAATATCAATTTTGCCAAACATCCGCTTTCTTTCGAATGGACGTTCGTTAATGACCGTTTTTACTTCCATGCTATTTCCCTCCTGTCGCTGCCATCATAATATTTTCCTGTGTCGCTTGATCATGGGTAAACTCCCTGACAATTCTCCCTTCACGCATGACAAGGATGCGGTCGCTCATTCCTAATATTTCTGGAAGTTCCGACGAGATCATAATAATTGCGACACCCTCTTGCGCAAGCTTGTTCATTAAATGGTAAATTTCATATTTTGCTCCGACATCAATGCCTCTTGTCGGTTCATCTAAAATTAAAATTTTCGGCTTCGCCATTAGCCATTTGGCTAAAACTACCTTTTGCTGGTTTCCTCCCGACAACGTCCCGACTGGCGTTTCGATTGAAGATGTTTTTGTTTTTAATTCATCGACATATTTTTGGCTCCATTTTAATTCCTCGTTTTGATTAATAATGCCGAATTTGCTGATCTCCTTTAAACTCGCAAGCGTTGTATTCGTTTTGACGTCCATGCCAAGCACAAGACCAAGGCGCTTTCGGTCTTCTGTCACAAGAGCGATACCTGCACGAATGGCATCTTGCACAGAACGAATGCGTACTTCTTTTCCATTAATCTGTACACTTCCTTCTGCTTTCCCTTCATAGGCACCAAATAGGCTCATCACGAGTTCGGTTCTCCCCGCCCCCATTAGCCCGGCGATGCCGATAATTTCTCCTTTTCTGACCGATAAATGAACGTTATCGTTCACTTTTACAGGTTTGTCTTTATGCCACACGGAATAGTTTTTTACTTCCAGAACGACTTCTTTTGGCTTTCGTGCTACATACGGATAACGCTCCGTTAATTCCCGCCCTACCATTAGCGAAACAATTTGATCTTCATTTGTTTCTTTGCGCGATAATGTCGCAATCGATTTGCCGTCGCGCAACACTGTGATCGAATCCGCCAAACGAAACACTTCGGGCATTTTATGAGAAATATAAATACATGCCACTCCTTCGTTGCGCAGTTGTTCTAAAATGCTCATCAAAATTTCGACTTCGCTTTCCGTCAATGCGGCAGTCGGTTCGTCTAAAATTAAAATGTTTGCTTGTTTCGCTAACGCTTTGGCAATCTCTACAAGCTGCTGCTGCCCAATGCCTAGCGATTGAATTTTTGTTTGCGGCGAAATGTTCAAACCGACTTTTTGGAGCCATCGTGTTGCTTCGTAGTACAATTCATCCCATTGAATCACACCGAACTTTTTCGGTTCACGGCCGAGAAATAAATTTTCACCGACAGTCATTTCTTTAACAAGAGCAAGCTCTTGGTGAATAATGGCGATCCCGGCTTTTTCCGCATCAACGATATTTCGAAATCTCATCGTCTGCCCGTGGATGCGAATTTCTCCGGAATAGCTCCCGGCTGGATAAAGCCCGCTTAACACTTTCATTAAAGTAGACTTGCCTGCTCCGTTTTCACCGCAAAGAGCATGGATTTCACCTTTTTTTACTTTAAAACTAACGCGATCAAGCGCCTTTACTCCAGGAAACTCTTTTGTAATCTCGAACATTTCCAACGCATACATCCGATTCACCCCCGTTGTATCATTCTCCTTTAAAACAAGGGTCTGGCACTATATGCCAGCCCCTTGTTCTTTTACTGCTTCGGCCATTTGTCTTTCGGCACATTTTTAAAAACGTCTTCAAGCTTTTGGTAGCCATCTTTAATAACGGTATCTACAATGTTATCTTTTGTAACAGCAATCGGATTAAGTAAGACGGAAGGAACATCGATCTTTCCGTTAGAAACGGTTTGGTTCGTTTCAATTTTTTCGCCTTTCGCCACCGCAACTGCCATTTCCGCTGCCTTTGTCGCAATATCTTTAATCGGCTTGTACACTGTCATCGTTTGAGTCCCTTCAACAATGCGCTGAAGCGCCGCAAGTTCTGCATCTTGGCCCGACACCGGTACTTTTCCTGCTAATCCTTGAGCGGCAAGCGCTTGAATGACACCGCCAGCCGTTCCGTCATTCGCTGCTACAACGGCTTGAATGTTATTGTTGTTTGCTGTTAAAGCGTTCTCCATATTTTTTAATGCTTCCTCTGGCTTCCAGTCTTTCGAGAATTGATCGTAAACAATTTTAATATCACCTTTTTCGACAAGTGGTTTTAATACATTCATCGCACCTTCACGGAATAAGTGAGCGTTGTTGTCCGTATCCGCGCCGCCGATATATACATAGTTTCCTTTCGGTGCTTTCTCCACGATCGCTTTGGCCTGCATTTCACCGACGCGCACATTATCAAATGATACATAATAGTCAACATCTGCATTTTTAATTAATCGATCGTACGAAATCACTTTAATGCCTTCTTTATGCGCCTTTTCGACAATCGCTGCCGATGCCTCCGCATTATGCGGGACGACAACCAGCACATCCACTCCCTCAGAAATTAACTGTTCCGCTTGACTTAGCTGCGCCGCATCATCACTGTTAGCGGCAAGCGTTTTCACCTCTGCGCCAAGTTCTTTCGCTTTTTGTTCAAACAGTTCCTTATCATGCTGCCAACGCTCTTCTTTCAGCGTGTCCATTGAAAAGCCAATTACAATTTTGTCATCTTTTTTCTCCGGTTTGCTGGCGGCCTCATTTCCTGAAGAAACGACACCGCACGCTGTAAGAGCAGACGCTAAAACAAATGTTGCTGCCCCTTTTGCTGCTTGCTTCCACCATTTCACTTCATATTCCCCCTTTAATTGCATCTCTTGATCACAAATTCAGAATAGCACGAAAAAAGAAACCGTTTTCTTTTGACTTTCTTCACTTCTTTGTCCCATATTCGCACAAATAAAGCGCTTTCTTTTCAGACTGTAAAAAGCAATTAGCATTTTTTTGTTCTATAACAAAAAAATACAGGCAATCGCGTTACGATTGCCTGTATTTTTGCTGCCGATATTCTTTTGGTGTCATATTAGTCATTTTTTTAAACACCCGGCTGAAATAGTTTGGATCTTTGTAACCGACATCGTAGGAGATTTCTTTTACATTCAATCGCTCATCATGAAGCAGCTGCTTCGCCTTTTCAATACGCAAGTTCGTGACATAATCAATAAACGTTTGGCCCGTTTGTTTTTTGAATAGCTTGCTAAAGTAATGGGGCGTAAGATGAACAGATTGCGCTACCTCTTCAAGCGAAAGGTCGCGATGATAATTTTCCTGTAAAAACTCCTCCACTTGCTCCATCATTGAAGGACGTTTTTCGCTAGCAAACGGTTGCAACTCCCCTGCGTTCGCTGTCAACGGTACATCGCGAATATGCTGCACCCTTCCAAAAGACGGCTGGTAGTAAAGCGCCAGCATGGCCTCTTTATAGGACTGCTTTAAACCTTCGACGCCGTTTTGAATCGTGCCGATGCCAATTTTGACCCCTGTGTCCAGCGTTTTTTCAAGTTGCTTCATAAGCTTTTGCGCCAGCGGAATCGCTTTTTCATCTGATTCGTTATCTATTTTGACAAAAGCAGCGAAGTGATGGTCAATAAGCGGACTGCACAAACATTCCCCGATTCTTTTTACATAATACCGAACAGTTTCGACTGTTTTCCTTCGATCGGTCAACGCTTGTAGCTGAATCGCTAGCGCAAACCCCGCTTCTATCTCCAATGGCAGCATTTGCTGCTTGTCAAAATCATCAATCCGCTCCATTAGAAATAACGTGAATGTCGTTTCGCTCAGCGTGTAGAGCTGAGCAAGTTTTTCCTTTGTTTCAAGCTCCATTTCACGCGCTTTTTTTTCGGCGGCAATTTCAGCTGTTAGTTTTTCAAGGACGGAAATGATATGTTCTTTTTTGGCGGGCTTTAATAAATAGTCGCTCACTCCTAAAGAAATCGCTTCTTTTGCGTAAGTAAAATAATCGTACGCCGTTAAAATGACCATTTTCGTTGCCGGATACATTTTGCGAATTTCGGCGATTGCTTCAAGCCCATGAATGCCGGGCATTCGAATATCCATAAAGACAATGTCCGGCTGGTGCCGTTCTACCTGTTGGATG
Source organism: Anoxybacillus tepidamans PS2 (assembly GCF_000620165.1). Taxonomy (GTDB): domain Bacteria; phylum Bacillota; class Bacilli; order Bacillales; family Anoxybacillaceae; genus Anoxybacteroides; species Anoxybacteroides tepidamans_A. The sequence continues at coordinate 166,004 of NZ_JHVN01000004.1, read as the reverse complement.
GCGCTGCGCCCATGCTCGGCATGGAATATCATAAACTGATTTGGCAGCATCCGCTCAATCATTAATTGCAGCCCTTCCCGCTCTAGCGGCTCATCATCAGCAATTAACAGCTTGTACACCTTTTTCGCCTCCTTTCCGTTTTGGCAATGTGAGAATAATAGTCGTTCCTGCGCCTTTTGCGCTTTGAATATCAACGACATGTTCCGTTCCATAAAATAATTGCAATCGGCGCAATACATTGGTGACTCCTAGTCCGGTGGAACGTCCTTTTTTAGAAAAAGAAGAGGAAGATAATTGCAAAATGGCTTTCCGAACATCTTCTTCCATTCCCGCCCCATTGTCCGCAATCGTTATTTGTACATGATTAGGTTTCGAACGAATCGATAATTGAATCAATGCCCCGCACTCCATTCCCTCAATCCCGTGGACAAAAGCGTTCTCCAATAACGGTTGCAGCGTTAAACACGGAATCACTTGTTCAAGGCATGCTTCATCAATATCGAGCTGAAACGCAATGCGCTCGCGAAACCGAGCCTTCTGAATCGCAAAATATTCTTGTGCATGTTCCACTTCATCGCGAAGCGTGACTGGTTCGTCGAGCTTGCGCAAGTTGTAGCGCAATAAATTGGATGTCGAAACCGTCAGTTCGCTCGTCTTTTCCGCTCCTTCAATATAAGCAAGCTTCGAGATGACATTTAACGTGTTAAATAAAAAGTGTGGATTAATTTGACTTTGTAGTGCTTTAAGCTCCAATTCTCTCACTAGTTTTTCTTTCTCCAATATTTCCATATTTTTCGAGATTGAAATGCGCAAATTTTCAATCATTTTTTGAAATGTTTTGCCAAGGAGCGCAATCTCATCATTCCCCTCAACAGTTGGAATGTGAGCATCGAGTTTTCCGGCTGATATTTGTTTAGCGGCATGCACTAGGCGGTGAATCGGAATGACGATCGTGCGCGATAGCCAAATGGCAAAGATAATACTTAAAAACGTCGTTAAAATGAACAGGATTCCGCCAAGTTGGTTCATCTGCCCGATATCGATCAGCAACTGCTTATATACAGGCTGGTAGACACTTAATTCTAAATCGACGAGCGTCTGGCTGTCTTCCCGAATGAAAGTGGAAATTTTCTCGATTTCGCTGAACTGCTCTGTATAATCGGAAGACCGTTTATCAACCAGCTTTTGAACGATCGATTTCTCTAAATCAATAAATACTCCTATCATATTTTTATAGTTTTCTAACGTTAATGAATCGTTTCCTTGCAGATGAAGGTGAACTAGCGCCTTTTGTAAACGTTCAAGCTCTTTATGATGTTGAAGCAACGAACGGTAATCTTTTTCATCTTGATGAATGAGGTAGTTGCTTAAAAAGCGCAAGTTTTCCTGCGTCTCAAATGAAAGTTGTTTGTACAAAAAAATGCGCTGCATCATCACATCATAGCTTTCTTGTACCTTTTTCCCGCTTTGAAAAATGAAAAACGCAATCAAATTTAAAAGTAGTACAAGCAAGGGGATAAAGATAAATAGCTTTGTGCGTATTTTCATCGATCCCCCTCCATCCAAACGTTTGTTTTATCGACAACCTTGGTATCCGTAAAATGCTCTTTATTGATGTTTTTTCCCGATAAATACTCGACCATTAATTCGACCGCAGAAAAGCCCATATCGTATGGCTTTTGGACAACGGTCGCAGCAATTTTTCCTTGCTGAATTGCTTGCAATGTTTCCTCGACATCATCAAATCCAAAAATTTGGATATCATCTCGATGTAAATTTTTAGTTGCCATTAAAATTCCAACTGCATCAAGAGCACTCGTGCCGACCATAACCGAAATGTCGGGATGGGCACGCAACATGATTTCTGCTTGGATTGATGCTTGGGTACGGGAAATATTAGAAGAAGCAACAGCAGCAATCTTGAATGATGGATGTCGCTCGATGACAGATTTAAAACCTTGCAAGCGAAGTTGCTGGCTTTCCGATGCATCGCTCCCTATGATCACCCCAATTTTCTTTTTACCAACAGCACGTGAAACGACTGTTTCACCGAGCAACTGTCCCGCCGCAAAATTGTTCGTACCCACATAGGAGAGTCGGCGGCTCATTGGGGCATCCGTATCGATGGTAATAACAGGGATATGCTCGTCCATCGCTTTATTAATAAACGGGGTAAATCGCGAGTCATTTAAGCTTTGGACAATAATTCCATCGACGCGGGAAGCGATCGCTTTTTCCAACAGTTTTATTTGTTCATCTATACTCGTCCGTAGTGGCCCGATATATTCGACGTTGATATGATAATATTTTGCTGCGTCTTTCGCCCCTCGTGCAATTTTTCGCCAATATGGGTTATCAAACTCTTGGGAAATTAAAACAAAGTGAGGCTGTGAGGAAGAGGGACGCGCAGTCTGCCGCAATTGTTCAACCGTTTTTTCGATTCTTTGCGTTGAGATAACAAAGTGGATCAAAACATATAGGAAAAGAAAAAACATACAGATTAAGCTAATAGTCCATCTTTTATTTGTCATATGCTTCACCTAATTTTACTATAATTTGTTTCGAAAACGGTTACAAGCAAAAATTGTAACGGCTCAACAGCTGATGTTTTAATGAATTCATTACTAGAAGTCCGATACTTTTCCAACTCATTTACATTTGATCTTTCCAGTAAATCCGCTTACTTTCCTTACTAATTGTCTTCCGCTGCTATTTAGAAACATGTCTCCTTATAGTTGGTCTATCAATAATATTCTTATTGGTTATTTAGAACATAGTTTTGTTAGTTAATATTATTTACAGAAAGGTACTAGTTTATTAGTAAAATCTTCATTCTATTTTCTGATAAAAATCGTGGCAATATAGTCACACATTAATTGACGCAGCAGTTATTTATACTACATAGATTGATTGTTCGTTTATCATAAACAACCGAGAAGACTTCCGCCTCACAGATGAAAGATGAATCGCTCGCCTTTTGTGCATCGAGAGTTCGTTGAGTACAATTGGTGATAAACTGTCCGGCGTCCAAAAGGAGGTGAACACACTGCGCTAGTTCAAAAAGCCCATCAATTTCTCCTCTACCCTGTGAAACAACAAGAACACCTCATCATCGACACGTTCGACTGCGCTCATTTTTTTGTTTAACCATTTTCCAGATCAATCGAATCGCCTCATCCAATACCACTGGCATACTACTTAAAGGAATTCAATATCTTCACTAAATGAAAAAGAGAGGGATGCAAAATGGTATTATCCCCTACAGGTAGACAGTAAAAAAAGAGGACATTTGATATGATGTTCTTAGGAGTCTACCTGGGAGGAGATTTTTTATGGCTAAAAAAGGACAAACCTTTAACTCATATTCAGAAGATCTGAAACGTGAAGTCGTTCGTTTGAAATTAGAGGAGGGCTGGTCTTATCGACAACTCCGTGAACGTTTTGGAATTAAGAGTGATGCTCAGATTGCTGAATGGGTGAAGAAATTTCAACGTGGCGAGTCTTTTGAAGATCAACGAGGAGTATGGACTCGCAAACATTTTTCCAGTTTGGAAGAGGATAACGCGTATTTGAAAGCACAGGTGGAATATCTAAAAAAGCGTCATCCAAATCTACACAGGAAGGAGTGGTCTTAAAAGCGGAAAGGTTTCTCATAATTGAGGAGCTATGGAAAAAGCACCCACTGGCATGGTTGCTTCAAATTGGCGAAGTTTCCAGAGCTGGATACTATAAATGGCGTAAAAGTAGATCCAAAAGAGTATTACGTCTGGAAGAAGATCTTCTGTTGAAAGAACATTTACTCGCCATTCATAAGATTCATCCGTACTTCGGATATAAACGAATGACAAGGGCATTATCCAGAGAAGGGATCATTGTAAATCATAAACGTGTACGACGTTTAATGAGGGGGCTAGGTATAAAATCGGTGATTCGGAAGAAACGATCTTTCTACGGCATTAGAGGATCTGTGATATTTCCAAATGTATTAAACCGTGAATTCTATGCGGAGATTCCGTTCCAAAAACTCGTAACGGATATTACCTATGTGCGTGTTGGAGATACGTTTGCTTACTTGTCAGCGGTTTTAGATTTATATAACAATGAAATAGTCGCATGGGAACTATCTGAAAGAAATGATCTTCATTTGGTATTAAACACCCTGAAACAACTAGAGGGGAAGCCGTTTGGCAAGAATGCTCTCCTTCATTCCGATCAAGGATTTCAGTACACGACCCAATCATATGAGAACCAGCTCAAAGAACTCAAGATTCAAGGAAGCCATTCGCGAAGAGGAAATTGTCATGATCATGCATGTATCGAAAGTTTCTTCTCACATTTAAAGACAGAGAAGTTGTATTTAGTGCGCCCCCAAACGATCGAACAGGCTTATCAGGCTATTCAAGAATATATTCATTTTTACAACCACAATCGTTTTCAAGAAAAATTTAACGGTCTTTCCCCGATTGAATATCGAGAAAAGACCGCAGCTTAATATACTCTTTTTTTCATTGTCTACTTGACAGGGTTATGTGCAAATTCTCCTCTCTTTTTCGTTTTATTTAAACGCCATCGCTGCTTTTACAGCTTTTTTCCATCCTTCGTATAATGTTTCCTGCTGCTCTTTGCTCATGTGCGGCTCAAATTGGCGCTCGAGCTGCCATTGAGCGGCAATTTCCGCACGGTCATTCCAGTAGCCGACAGCCAAGCCCGCTAAATATGCGGCGCCAAGCGCAGTCGTTTCATTAATGACTGGGCGTTCGACCGGCACTTGCAGCATGTCGCTTTGAAACTGCATAAGGAATTGATTGCGCACCGCTCCTCCATCAACGCGCAGCGTTTTGAGAGAGATTCCCGCGTCCGCCTCCATCGCTGTAAGCACATCTTTAGTCTGGTAAGCTAGCGATTCGAGCGTCGCGCGAATAAAATGTTCCTTCGTTGTGCCTCGCGTAAGCCCAAACACCGCCCCGCGCACATCGCTGTCCCAATGCGGTGTTCCTAAACCAACAAAAGCCGGAACAACATACACTCCGTCGGTGGAAGCGACTTTTTCAGCATACTCCTCGCTATCAGACGCTTGCCTAATCATTCTCAGCCCGTCGCGGAGCCATTGAATCGCAGATCCTGCAACAAAAACGCTTCCCTCCAAAGCATATTCCACTTTTCCATCAATTCCCCATGCGATTGTCGTTAACAGCCCATGCTTCGACTCAACCGCTTTTTCTCCCGTATTCATTAGCATAAAACATCCTGTACCGTACGTATTTTTTGCCATTCCTTCCTCAAAACACGCCTGACCAAACAGCGCTGCTTGCTGATCGCCAGCCGCCCCCGCTATCGGAATTTCATGGCCAAAAAAATGATACGGGACCGTTTTGGCGTACATTTCTGAAGAAGAACGCACTTCCGGAAGCATCGATTTCGGGATGTCCAAAATGCCGAGAATGTCATCATCCCATTTTAATTCATGAATATTAAATAAAAGTGTTCTTGAAGCATTTGAATAGTCCGTCACATGGGCGCGACCGCCGGATAGCTTCCAGATCAGCCACGTATCAATCGTTCCAAACAACAAATCCCCTTTTTCCGCTTTTTCTCTCGCCCCTTTGACGTTGTCTAAAATCCATTTTACTTTTGTTCCTGAAAAGTACGCATCAATCAACAATCCCGTTTTTGCTCTGATCAATGGGTCATATCCTTGCTCTTTTAACTGCTCGCAAATATCGGCTGTTTGCCGAGACTGCCATACAATCGCGTTGTAAACAGGCAGCCCGGTATTTTTATCCCACACAACCGTCGTTTCTCGTTGATTGGTAATTCCGATGGCCGCGATTTGTTCCGGTTTGACGGACGATTCCGATAAAGCGCTTGCAATAACCGCTAAAATCGACCCCCAAATTTCGTTCGCGTCATGCTCAACCCAGCCTGGCTTCGGAAAATATTGCGTAAACTCTTTTTGCGCAATATGCACAATTTCCCCTTTTTTGTTAAATAAAATCGCCCTTGAACTCGTCGTTCCTTGATCTAACGAGAGAATGTATTGTTCCATAAAAAATCCCCCTTTGCCTACATGAAGGCTCTTTTTTGTTGTCTAAAAGAAGTTGTTTTTCTTTGCGAAAGAGAAGTAATCACTAGCAAAATCGCAACGGCAATGAGCAACCCCCAAAATGAAGCAGTCACTTTTCCTAAAAAAACAGCTTTATAAAATAACCCGCCAAGCGATCCCCCAAACGCAGGACCTACGACAGGAATCCATGCATAAGACCAGTTGGAAGAACCTTTACCGGGAATCGGGAGCAACCAATGTGCAATCCGCGGTCCTAGATCGCGCGCTGGGTTAATCGCATATCCAGTGGTCCCACCTAACGACAAGCCAATTCCCACAACAAGAAATCCAATGATAAACGGATTGAGTCCATCTGTAAATTTATTCGCTCCGATCGCTAAAATTCCTACAACTAAAATAAAAGTACCGATCATTTCACTCAGCAAGTTGGCAAACGGATTGAAGATGGCAGGGCCTGTTGCAAACACTCCAAGTTTTGTGTGCGGGTCGTTCGTCTCTTTCCAGTGGGGCAAATAATGTATAAATACGATTACCGCCCCTACGATTGCCCCAAGAAGCTGCGCCAAAATATACATTAGGGCGTTTTTCCAAGGAAAATCTCCACTGAAAGCGAGCGCAAGCGTAACGGCTGGATTTAAATGAGCGCCGCTAAATCGTCCGACTGCGTATACAGCAATGGCTACGGCCATCCCCCATCCAAATGTAATCACAATCCAACCTGAATTTTGCGCAAACGATTTTTTTAAATTCACTCCAGCGCAAACCCCGCCACCAAAAATGATGAGCAAAGCTGTACCGATCAACTCTGCTGCAAACGATGCCATCACTTACATCCTCCCTTAGCTTTGATTTATGGAAAAATGAAAACCCACACATCTCCCCTTATATAAGGAATATGTGTGGGTCTCCATTTTCTCCGCCACGTTTATTAACTTAAGTTTAATATAACAAAAGATGTAAAATTTGTAAATATATTTTTTGGATTATTCATTCTATTCAGAAACAATTTGAATGTAGTCAAAATCAAGCGTATCAATCGCATCTTCAATGTGCAAACGTGTAATAAAGCGATAAGAAACCCCCGGCTGCGACGGGGTAATATGTTCTGGAATGCGGTAACAAAACGGCAAAAACTTCTTTTGCTCCGCTTCAATCATGAACTCTCCGGCAACCGGAATCGTTGCAATTACCGTATCTTCCTCTTTACCTTCCCGCAACATTTTGCACACGAAATCCACGTCAAGCTTCATGATCTTCTGATCAACTGTTCCGCCGCGAATATAAAGTTGACCGTCAATCATATCTCCAGGCTTTAATACATTTTTATTTAAAAGCAGGTCTACATACGCGGATCCTACCCCTAATTTGGACATCATTTTGCGCAAAAGCATCTCCTGTCACCTCTTTTTTCGAATTCTGCATATTTTGCTTGCGTTTTTTATATTAAAATTCTCATATCGCTGCTCTTTTTCTGAATTATATAGATTCATATTATAGACGTTTAACAAACATCCTTGGTTTTACCATTGCGGCGATGTAATGAAAAAGATAAAAGACCTATGTCGCTCTTTGGACAAAGGTCTGCACGTTTATTTTTCAAAAATGGTAACGCTTCCAACACCATCTTTTCTTTAATTTATGTGATCTTCTTTTATTTGTCAACCATTATTCGTACACATTTTGGTTTTCAATGACATAATCTATGCGAATTACAGGAATATCATGATGTTCGACTTCTGCTACAATCAAGCCGACCCGGTCATTATAAATGCAAAACATTTTTTGTCCTTTTCGAAAAGCCGTTTCGCCGTATGAAAGAACCATATGATAAAGTTTCCGGTTATCAAAATGGCTTTCTTTCACTCGTTTTCCTAAATGAATAATCACTTCTTTTCCAGCAATATTCCCGCGATACATACATGCCTCCCCCTTTGCGCTCGTATTATCAATGTATGAACATTACCATATACTCATGCTCATTTTTCCGCTTTTATTAAGATGATTCTACACACAAGCCTCATTCCCTCTTCTTGAGAATATTTCCAAGAAATTTGTAAATTTTTTCTGAATTCCGTCCTCTTTTCCTTGACGATGCCGCTACATTAGTGTATAGTAGAAACATCATTTAACAGAATATATTTCAATCGTGCAGCATGGACGCTCACCTTAGATTGCTGTGGAGTATATTCCGTTATTTGATAAAAATTTTTTAGTTAGCCAAAAGGTGCTAAAGGTATTAGGAGGAATTAAGTATTATGCAAAACGGTAAAGTAAAATGGTTTAACAATGAAAAAGGTTACGGTTTCATCGAAGTGGAAGGCGGAGCAGACGTATTCGTTCATTTCACAGCAATCCAAGGTGAAGGATACAAAACATTAGAAGAAGGACAAGAAGTTTCTTTTGAAATCGTTCAAGGAAACCGTGGACCTCAAGCCGCTAACGTAGTAAAACTATAATAATTAAGCGCTCGTTGACATAGAAGCAAGACGGAAGCGAAGAAAGACTGGCATTGGCCAGTCTTTTTTTGTACATATTCTCTGCTAATGCAACAAACAATATCGGCTAGGAGGTGTTGACAAATGCAACGAAATGTTCATTCTGGATACAATGACCTAAAACAGCTCGAAATGTTTGTTGAAACAGCACAAAAAATGGTAGGATCAGCTACAATGAGCCTAGACCACGACATGTTAACAGGCGCCAAACAGGCGATCGCCAACGCCTACGAGCAACTTGCACGCGTTCGCAATCAAGCCACAGGAGTCGATGACTCATTCCTCGCTAGATGCGAACAACAGCTGCAGCAGGCTGAACACCAATTAAACGAGGCGCTCCGATGAACAAAACAGGCTGACCATTTTGATTTGGTTCAGCCTGTTTTTTACGACCTTGAAGATACTGTAAGCAACATTTCTCCATATCGCTTCATGGTTTCTCCAACTGTGCATTGGGTAATACAGAACGATTGCGCATGCGTTTTACCCATTTCTTTGCGAAACGTGCTTTTTATAAAGCAGCCTTCACAGTACATGCTGTGAATGTCATTTAATTTCGTTAATATCTCTTTTCGCTTTGCTAATTTTTCCTCTTTATTCATTTGCGTCGATCCCTTTCCTCCCTAGTTCGCTCGTGCTCTCAATCATTTTGCCTTCTAATGCTTGACGGGCAAGCTGATCCGCCTCTTTATTCTGCTTTCTTGAAATGGGCTCATAAATCGCTTCAACGCCGAGTTCTTTTAGTCTTGCCTCAATGCGGTCAAGCCATGCGTTATAGTCTTTTTCAAAGCAAGGCCATGTCCCGGACAGCTGATTTAATACAACGTGCGAATCGCCGCGAAAAGTAACAGGCGAATGATGCACTCCTAATTCCTCGAGCGCCTGCACAGCAAACCATAGGGCCGCATATTCCGCTTCGTTATTCGATTTTAACTCGCCAAGACGGCGATTGACTCGAAGGCGATAGGGCTGATGATTTTGCTGATAATAAATGACCGCTCCTACCCCTGCCTCCATCGTTTCATGATCAAATCCTCCGTCAAAATAAACAATCACATCGTGCGGCTCGCTTTCTATCTCTCGAAGTAATTTGATCAATTCTTTTTTCGTCCATGTTATATTTCGCCGATCGATAAATGTTAGTTGTTTGACACGTCCTGTTTTTTCAAAATCCTCGGCTAACAACAGCGCCTTCTCGGCTGGGAGCATTTCAGAAGTAAGCATCACTTCTTGCTTTTTTGGCGTTGTATATGTCCACTGTATCATTACATCCATTTTTGTCATCCTTCCGCCATTCATTTACTCTTGTTTTTATTATACAACAAACAACCGTTTGAAATAACTGCTCCCCATCTCTAAAAAAGTATAGCAATTTTCTAAAAATGGTGGTACAGTAGCAATAGTTCATTACAAGCGTTGTTGATCCATTATTTTACTTGAAAATGCAGAATAGTATGGGTCAACACAAGCTAGGCTTCGCCGACTATGGCAGAAAAGCTTGGAATCAAGTAATGTTAATTGTACAATCAGCACATCTGATAGTTCATCATATCTTCTATCCATTATTTGTAATATTTATATCACTAATACATTAACGGCATGGAGGAATGGTTCATTGATCGAAGTATATATTGACGGAGCAAGCGCTGGAAATCCCGGCCCTTCCGGCGCTGGAATTTTCATTAAAGTAAATGGAGAAGTAGAACGTTATTCTATCCCGCTCGGCTTTATGTCTAACCATGAGGCAGAGCTTCATTCTTTTATTAAAGCGCTGGAAATTTGCCTTGATAAAGGGTATCGCATCGTTTCATTCCGAACCGATTCGCAACTGATTGATCGTGCTGTAGAAAAGGAATTCATCAAAAACAAGCAATATGCCCCTCTTTTACAACAGGCCCTTTCATTAATAAAAAAGTTTGATTTATTTTTTTTAAAATGGATCCCCAGCAAAGACAATCATGTAGCCGATGAATTAGCACGGCAAGCGATTCGCAAAAATGAATCGATGGAGGGATGAACGTTGAAAAAGCAATGGATCGCTGATGCCTCCCTTCTTGCGGTGACATTCGTATGGGGAGCAACATTTGTTGTTGTACAAAATGCCATTTCATTTCTAGAACCGCTTTCCTTCAATGCCGTACGCTTTTGGCTTGCAGGGATTTTTTTGCTTGTCTGGTTTTTGTTATTTGATCGCCCTTCGCTACGCCAATTGGACCGCTCGCTTTTACGCGCTGGTATTTGGATGGGCTTTTGGTTATTTAGCGGCTATGCGTTGCAAACTATTGGCCTTTTATATACGACGTCGTCTAAAGCGGGGTTTATTACCGGGCTTAGTGTCGTGCTTGTTCCTCTATTTTCCTTTCTTTTTTTCAAACAAAAACCGACGGCGAACATGGCATTAGGCTCAGTAATGGCCACATTTGGCTTATATTTTTTGACAGCGAATGGCGAAGGTTGGTCAATGAATCGCGGCGATTTATTCGTGCTCCTGTGCGCCATTTCGTTTGCGATGCACATTATTATTACAGGACAATACTCGTCGCGTCATTCAACGTTTTTACTAACCATTACGCAAATTTTTACGGTCGCTTTTCTTTGTTCGATCTTTGCGCTTATTTTTGAAGATAGCAAAAAAATGTGGGATATCGCTATTTTGCAGCAACGAGAGGTATGGACAGCTTTGCTCGTCACATCTCTGCTTGCGACAGCTGCCGCGTTTTTAATCCAAACGAACTTTCAAAAATATACGACAGCAGCGCGCGTTGCACTTATTTTTGCTATGGAGCCAGTGTTTGCAGCAGCGACAGCTTATATGTGGGCGGGCGAACGACTTTCTAGCGCGGACATCCTCGGGTGTGCTGGCATCTTATGTGGTATGATTGTATCAGAATTGCCTATTTTCTCATGGGCAGGAAAGCGATCATTAAATCAAGAAAATCCTCGAGCATAACGCCGAGGATTTTTTGTTACGCAAAACCTTTTTCTCGCATAAATGCTTGCACTTGCTTATGCGTCGAAAGCTGTTCTTTCCGCAGTTCCTCTAGTAACGACAGAAAGAAGCTGCCATCAAATTCTTTTTGAATCTTTAATGTCCACTCCAGAGCTATAATAGTTAATTCATCGCTTGCCTGTGCATACTGCTGGCCAAACTGCACAAAGCGAAACGCGTCCTCGCCAAGACGAAATCCCTTGCTTGCTAAGAAGTCGAAATATTGCGCCACCGTCTGCTTTCCCATACTCGCACTCCCGACAATAACATATTTCGCTTCCATCTTAGCGCATTTTTGTCATCATGGCTAGCTTATTTTTTTCTTTGTCAGCCAATAAGAAACCCAACCTGTCGCAATCCCTAACAAAGCGCCGCCAACTACTTCGATCGGCTGATGGCCAAGCCGCTCGCGAATTCGTTCCTTTCTTTTTTCATACAATGCTTGTTTTGGATCGCGTTCAAGCCGCATCACCTCTTCCGCCAAATCGTTAAGGCGAATCGCAAGCTCCCCCGCTTGCCGTCTTACTCCTTGTGCATCGTACATGACAATAAGCCCAAATAAAGCTGCGAGCGCAAAATCGACCGTGCGCACACCTCTTTTCAGCGCAATAAAGGTAGCGAGCGAGGAAACGCCTGCCGAATGGGAACTTGGCATCCCGCCCGTTTCAAAAAAATACCCCCAGTGCCACTCGCCCGTTTCCCATTTTTTGAGCGGGATTTTTAAAAATTGCGCAATCGCGATCGTGCTTAATGCTGTTTTTAGCGCCCGATTCATCAACCATTCCCCTTTCAACTGTCATAAACATATTTTTTCACAACAGGGCCACACTATCCATGGAGGTGAACCGAAATGGCGAAAAACGGTGGAAAAAATCGCGGAACGAAGGCACCGGGCGTCAACCCGCAAGGATTTGGACAAGATGCAACATTTACTCCCGATCCAAAAAGTGAACTGGAAAATGCAGCAAAACGAAGCAATACAAAGTAACCAATTAAAAAAGCTGTCCCCAAAGGACAGCTTTTTTATTACTTATGCAATTTTTCGCGCAATACCATTTGCAGAATGCCACCGTGACGATAGTAGTCGATTTCGACTTCACTGTCAAAGCGCACAAGCACTTCGAACTCTTTTTTGTTGCCTGCTTCGTCCGTAGCCGTTACTTTTACATAGTCACGCGGCTTGACGTTTTCATCGATGTGGATTTCAAACGTCTCTTTTCCGGTCAAGCCTAGCGTTTCTGCGTTTTCGCCCTCTTTAAATTGGAGCGGTAATACGCCCATGAGTACAAGGTTTGAACGGTGGATGCGCTCGAAGCTTTCCGCAATGACTGTTTTGATTCCTAGCAAGAACGTACCTTTTGCTGCCCAGTCGCGGGAGCTTCCCATTCCGTAATCTTTGCCGGCAAGGACTACAAGGCCCGTACCGTCTTGTTTGTACTTCATGCACGCATCATAGATTGACATCACTTCGCCTGTTGGCCAGTACGTTGTATAGCCGCCTTCTGTGCCTGGAGCGATTTGGTTGCGAATGCGAATGTTTGCAAACGTACCGCGCATCATGACTTCATGGTTACCGCGGCGTGAACCGTACGAGTTGAAATCTTTCGGTTCGACACCTTTAGAAATGAGGTATTGGCCTGCCGGCGTATTTTTTCCGATTGAACCAGCCGGAGAAATATGGTCTGTTGTGACGGAATCGCCAAATTTTCCGACGACGCGCAAGCCTGTAAGCGGCTGTACTTGACGAACATCCGGAGATAGCCCTTCAAAGAACGGAGGATTTTGAATGTATGTGGAATCCTCATCCCACTGATAGAGCGGTTCATCCGTTGTTTCAATTTCATTCCAACGCGCATTGTCGTCGAACACACGCTCATACTCTTTGCGGAACAATTCTGGTGTAACCGTTTGTTTAACGACTTCTTTCACTTCTTCAGTCGTTGGCCAAATATCATTGAAGTAGACGTCGTTTCCATCTTTATCTTTGCCGATCGGATCATGAAGCAGGTCAATGTCCACCGTACCTGCTAATGCATACGCTACGACAAGCGGAGGCGATGCCAAGTAGTTGCCTTTCACAAGCGGATGAATCCGGCCTTCGAAGTTGCGGTTACCGGAAAGAACGCTTGTTACAAGCAAGTCATTTTCCGCAATCGCTTTCTCTAATTCTGGCGCGAGCGGCCCTGAGTTACCAATACATGTCGTACAGCCGTATCCGACAATGTTAAAGCCGATTTGCTCAAGGTACGGAAGCAATCCAGAATCTTTTAGGTAGCCTGTAACAACTTTCGAACCAGGCGCTAATGACGTTTTCACGTATTTTGGTACGTACAAGCCTTTTTCAACCGCTTTTTTCGCCACTAAACCGGCACCGATCAACACATACGGGTTGGAAGTATTCGTACAGCTTGTAATCGCAGCGATCGCAATTGCGCCCGTCTTCATTTTCACTTGTTCACCGTTTAATTCGACGGTGATTTCTTTATCAAGATCCGCTTCTGTCAAACCGAATCCTTGGTTTCCTTGAGGAGCTTTTACCGCCTCGCGGAACGCTTCTTTCATTTTAGAAAGCGGAATTAAATCTTGCGGACGCTTTGGTCCGGAAAGGTTCGCTTCGATTTCAGACAAGTTGATTTCGACAACGTCTGTGAATGTCGGCTCTGCCGCATCTGGCGTATAGAACAAGCCGTTTGCTTTGCAGTACGCTTCTACCACTTGCACGTGATGCTCATCGCGGCCTGTTAAGCGCAAGTAGTCAAGCGCTTCTGCATCAACCGGGAAGAATCCGCATGTAGCGCCGTACTCTGGTGCCATGTTCGCCACTGTCGCACGATCTGCTAAAGGCAATGTTGCGACACCTGGACCGAAAAACTCAACAAACTTACCAACGACGCCTTTTTTACGAAGCACTTGTGTTACTTTTAGGGCTAAGTCAGTAGCTGTCGTTCCGTTCGGCAATTTACCTGTCAAACGGACGCCAATGACTTCCGGAACTGGGAAATAGGAAGGTTGTCCGAGCATTCCGGCTTCCGCTTCAATTCCTCCGACGCCCCAGCCAAGGACACCAATACCGTTAATCATCGTTGTATGGGAGTCCGTACCGACGAGCGTATCCGGAAACGCTTCGTACTGGCCGTTTTCTCCTTCAACTGCATGCACGACGTTCGCTAAATACTCCAAGTTTACTTGGTGAACGATTCCTGTTGCCGGCGGCACTGCACGGTAGTTGTCAAACGCTTTTTGCGCCCATTTCAAAAATTTATAACGCTCAGCGTTGCGCTCAAATTCTAAATTCATGTTGTACTCAAGCGCATCATCTGTTCCCGCTTTATCGACTTGCACAGAGTGGTCGATAACAAGATCGACCGGAATTTCCGGGTTGATTTCATACGGATTTCCGCCGATATCGGCCATCGCTTTGCGCATTGACGCCAAATCAACGACAGCAGGAACACCAGTGAAATCCTGTAAAATAACACGCGATGGTTTAAAAGGAACATCAATATCTTTTAATTCGGCTGTTCCCCATTTCGCCAAATTTTCCACATGCTCTTTCGTAATGACACGGCCATCTACTTGGCGAAGCACGGACTCTAACAGAACTTTAATTGAATATGGCAAACGGGAGACATTGCCGATTCCCGCTTCTTCAAGAGCCTGCAAACGATAATAATTGTAAGTTTTACCGTTCACTTCAAATGAAGCGCGGGCTTGGAACACATCTTGCTTTGTCATATGTACTACCCCCTCTTTCAATAAATACTATACTACTTTTTCGTAAAAATGTCGAAAAAATAGTACGAATTCTCCCAAAACCCGTAAAATTGATACGCTTTTATCTTATTATAAGGCACTATAGATTGTAAATAATTATTCCTCTGTTTCGCAAAAGAATAAAAATCCCTCCTTGCTGCAAACTATCGAAGGGGGTGAAAACAATGGGAAAACGCAAAGCAAATCACGTAATTCCTGGAATGAACGCAGCCAGCGCACAGGGGATGGGAGCTGGCTACAATGAAGAGTTTTCCAACGAACCATTAACAGAGGCAGAGCGTCAAAATAACAAGAAAAGAAAAAAGAATCAGTAAAACGCTGAAGCGGAGCTGCCGCAGGGCATATAAAAAGGGAATGTCTTATGCCGACATTCCCTTTATTGAATTTGGTTTACCTCATCGACGATCGCCTGCAAATCGGAGCGGAACTGTTCAAGGCGAGCGCGCTGCGTTTCGGAGGCGACCTCCATTGCATTGTTAATTTGTTCAAAAGCTTCATTCATTTCTTGCTGCAAATGCTTCAATTGGCTTCCGTAATCCGCTTGATCGGGAACTAAATGGTCATACCATTCCTTCGCCTCCATCGTTCCCTTTTCGGCCGATTGGAAAGCTTCTTGCTTATTTTTATGATACGGCATACCCTTTCCTCCTTCCGTTGCATCCACATTTATTATCGTTTCAAATATGCTGGAAATTATACTAATGAATAAACAAAAGAAAAGACGCTATGCTACTTAAATAAAGGAGGCAAGATGACCATGACAAACAAAAACACAGGCAAAGACATGCGGAAAAACGCGCCGAAAGGAGACCAATCGGGACAGCCTGAGCCTTTAAGCGGTTCTAAAAAAGTGAAAAATCGAAACCATACGCGACAAAAACATAATTCTAGCCATGATATGTAAAGATAAAAAAGAGGATGTTTGCAAACATCCTCTTTTTTATCTTGCAAATACGTGATGACCGATGCGAATTGTCACAGGTCTTGAAAGCATCCAACGATCTTTTGTGATGGCTGGATTGTAAAAATATATGGAATGACGCTTGTCAGTTGGAAATTGGGACAACGCCTCATCAACCGCTTTATAATCCTGCTTTGTCGGCTGAGTCTTCGCTAATTTTCCAGTCTTTACTGGGACAAATGCATAGCCTGTTTTTGTTTTTTGATAGATAACACCTTTAATAGTGTTAGGAAAATCTGGACTTTTCACTCGATTCAAAACAACTAACGCAACTTCTACTTTCCCTGCGAACGGTTCGCTCGATCCTGTTTCCGCTTGCACAATTTGTGCTAAAAGCTTTCGTTCCTCTGCGGTAATAGCTAGAGTCGACTTTTTCGATGTACTTTTAGCGCTTTTAGTGCTTTTTGTCACTTTAGCCGTTACCGGTACTTTCAATGTTTCACCAGCCAAAATCCGATCCGTCTTTCTTTTATTTAACGTTTTTAGCGCTGATACGGTCGTTTTGTACTTTTTGGCGATTTTATAGAAAGAATCGCCTCGTTGCACTTTATAATATGTATACGTGGTAGCTGCTTTGCCTACATATGACGTAAACGCTACAACCATACAGCAAACTACTGCGAGTGTCGTCAAAGTCTTTTTAATCATCTCTTCCTCCTCATAGTTGCTTTTTGGTTTTCCCGTTCGCATTTACTAGATTAGCATGTTTGTAGACACGGATCACTGGTTGGCATTTCCATCAGTTTCTTTAAAGGTATGCTGAAGCATTGATATATAAAGGTTCAAGCTTCTTCTTTACAGTTGCATTACAGTTTCGTAACAGACGATAAAAAGCGACGATTCTTGCCAAACATCTCTATTTTAGAGATAATGGTTGATAGAAATGGAAGTTTTCGTCGAGGTGGAAAGATGTTAACAGGTTGGTTTCTTTGGTTTATTTTATTTTGGGTCGTATTTTTGCTAGTAACGATGTCAATCGGCGGCTTCTTTATGTTTCGCAAATTTTTAAAACGCTTGCCAAAGGCAGACGGAAAATCTGAACTGGACTGGCAAGAGTATTATATTGAACAAACACGGCATTTATGGGGTGCGGAGGAAAAAGCTCTTCTTGAAGACTTGGTAAAACCTGTCCCAGAATTATTCCGTGATGTCGCCCGTCAGAAAATTGCCGGTAAAATCGGTGAACTGGCGTTGCAAGAACAAGCGCCGTGTATTACAAAAGATTTGGTGATACGCGGCTATATTATCGCCACGCCAAAGCGCGACCATAAATTTTTAGTCAAAGCGTTGAAAGAAAAGCAGATCGATCTTTCTCCGTATGCACATTTGTTTGACTAAATAAAAAAAGATGGGGAGCACCCCATCTTTTTTTTATGTGGACCAAAGGGTTGGATTATGCTTTAATTGTCGTTCTAGTTTTTTGTAGGAGACATACATTGCTACGCGCCAAGGAACAATCATTGCAAATGCTAACAAATAAAACATGCCACTTAACTGATGATAGTCAATCGTTCTTCCTAAATATGACTTCAGTGCAAGGCGGATCACAATCAAGCTCACTAAAATCCAAACAAATGCTTTTGACCGTTTTAAATAAATATGTTGTCCGCGAATCTCAAATTTTGACGTTTTAATTAAAAAGATCGAGAAAAAGACCCCTAGCACAATCGCTTCAATGAGCTCCCCCTTCGTCACACGAAACGGTGGATCTAAAAACATCAGGGAACCGGTGCTCATAAATAGAGGCGGTAAAATAATTTTTTTGGCGTTTGTCGGCTTTTTTGCCGCTTTCATACGAACAAACAAAATTAAGAATGCCATTACTACAGCTACGATTGAACTTACAATTGCCAAGCAAATCATCCTTTGCTATAAAATTTTGTCATCGTAGTTTATTATAGATATTCGCGTGCATCTTTTCTACATTAATACGCGAGCAATTGCTTCCATTACCCGGCTTTCTTCAAATGGTTTAATGATGAAATCAATCGCTCCTGCTTCGAGCGCCTCAACCACCATTTTTTGCTGTCCAAGCGCTGAGCACATGATAATTTTCGCTTTTGGATCGATCTGTTTAATTATTTTTGCTGCTTCGATTCCGTTCATAACGGGCATTGTAATATCCAATGTAACAATATCCGGTTTTAGCTCTCGATATAATTCAATAGCTTCCTCCCCATTTTCCGCTTCTCCTACAATTTCATAGTTTGCTTTTTTCAAAATGTTCGACAATGTTACTCTCATAAATTTTGCATCATCCACAATTAATACTTTTGCCATAATAATCCCCCTATTAGCCCAGAAAAATAGAGTGTGCAATAACGGGCCGACAGTCCTATGCAACAATGTAGCGAATTTATGGAAAAATTTCAACCTAAATATAGTGACAAACTGCGATGGCTTTTGACATTAAAATCCGGTAAAACCGCCGAAAATACTTGTTGTATATGTGGTAATTTTCGTCATCCAATCAAAAAACAACAAAACCCCCATAGCAATCATAATATATCCGCCCGCTTTCATCATTTTGACATTATGCCGGCGAATCCATTGCATTTTGCCGATAAAGAAGGACAAAAGAACAAAAGGTACCGCAAATCCAAGGGAGTATGCAGCCATATACAACATTCCCGATCCCGGATTGGTTGCCGCAAGCGCAATGACCGACACCAAAATCGGGCCCATGCATGGTGTCCATCCGGCCGCAAACGCCATTCCGATCAACGTAGAGCCGATATACCCAGACGGGCGACTGCGAAACGAAATGCGATGATCTTTCATTAAAAAGCTAGGTTTAAATACACCAACAACGACAAATCCAAAAAAAATAATCAAAATCGCCCCAATTTGTCGAATAAAATCTTGATATTCTGTAAACCATTCACCAATGATCGACGTGCCAAAGCCAATCGAAACGAAAATGATCGAAAAACCGATCAGAAAAAATAGGGTATGTAGTAGACTTCGTTTTTGCAACATCGCATTTTCCGATTGCAATTCTGCCACCGACACGCCGGTAATATATGACAAAAACGCAGGATATAAAGGTAAACAGCAAGGAGAAATAAAAGATAAAAACCCTGCACCAAACGCTAAAAAAAGATTTACATCTGCCATTCGTTCCAACTCCTATATGTTCTTTTTCTTCCATTTTATCAAAAAACCAACGTTTATTGTGCTCTTTCTATTTTTATGAGGAGAATTTATAAAAAGGGGATTTTTTCCTTTTGAATTAATTGCCAAAATAGTATACAATACCTATATAGATTTGAACAACAGAAAGGACTTGTGCCCCCGTGTCAAAACAAGAAATGATTCGGCTCATTGAAACAAAGAGAAACGAATTAATGGAAATAGTAGCAAAGCGCGGCCTCAATGCGGCGGTGACGATTCAAATAAGTCAAGAGTTAGACTCCCTTCTCAACCAATATAACGAATATATGTACAAAAGGAAGAAACGCCTCTCTTCTCAATAGGAAGCAGTGAGGCGTTTTTTCTTTCAATAGGCAGCGCTGCCGCGATCAGCAAAAGGCCGATCCATTGAACAAGCGTTTTTGCTGTAAGAGCGTCCCTTCAATGATGATACTAATCGCTTTTGGTGGCATAAGTTCCAATATCGCCACAACTAGCAACAAACTAATTCCCGTTTATGCTTGTCTCTCTTGCCAAAAAAACCGAATAAATCTCGAAAGCCCTTCATCCAGCCCCTCTTTCTCTCCTTCTTTGTTTATTAACATACTTAAAACATTATATCATCGTAACAAAAAATAGCAAAAAATTGAAATAAAAAGACACTCCGCAGAGTGCCTGTCCCAATTTATTTTAGCTGGTTGTTCATCGCTTTCATCATTTGATTGATTTTCTTTTGCGACGGCGTCATTCCCATTTGCATCATCATCATGCGAATCATTTGTTCATTAATAGGCGGATTTTTCTTTAAATAGTCCATCATCGTTTTGCGGGCAATGAAAAATCCTAGCGCCGTCCCAGCGATGAGCGCTAGAATGCCAACGAGAATCGTTGTCCACATACTTCCTTTTCCTCCTTCATGTTGTCTACCTAACAGTGTACTAAACAATGCGCTATTATACAATATTTCCACATAAAAATCTTTTATTTGTCGAATATAAGTTGCAAATAGGTTACAGGAAGTACAAGTTGCGATTAACTTAACCTCTGTAGCTATTTTAGAAAATCAATGGATGAACCAGCTTCTTGGTTCATCCATTAATTTGATTTACGCAAATTTTCTTTCTTCCGTCGCCATCGTTAGCCATTGATAATGATGGAAATGAATGTCGACCGCTAAAAATGATGACGAAATCATGGCCAGCGCCTGAAAAATCCGATTCGTTAACGGCTGGCTATCGCTGATGAGAAACAATCGGCGCTGCTGGGCAATGATAAGCGCCTCTTCACTTGTTTTTTCGTCTTTAAGCACTAGCATATTCCGTTCTACATTTTTTTCAATCTGCCCTGAAAAGTGCTGTTTCATCCCCAGCTCTAATCGCGAAAACGAAATGCGTTCCGTAATAAATTGAATTTGCTTGTGACAAATGCTTTTTAATGATGCTGTCTGATATTCTTGCAATAGTTCGATAATTTTTTCTGGTCGTTGATAGTATCCATCTGCTACTTCATCACGAAACAAATAAATCCAATAGCGCGCCACCTTCCCGTCCCCCATTCTTCTTCTTTTTACTTATTATAGAAAAAAAAGAGAGAAAAACATGTCTATTAACGGAAAAATTCTTCACTAATTTTGTCGAATAAAGCGTAAAAAACCGCCCTTTTATAAAGGACGGTTTTTCAGCATTTATTTATGAAGAAGCTGCTTTACGCGTTTGATAACATTGTCGACCGTAAATCCGTATTCCTCCATAATTTTTTCTCCCGGAGCAGAAGCACCGAAACGATCGATCGCTAAAATGTCTCCTTCGTCACCCGTATAGCGCTCCCAACCGAGGGAAGCGGCCATTTCGATGGCTAGACGCTTTTTCACTGTTGAAGGCAATACTTGCTCTTTATATTCTTTCGGCTGTTGCTCAAACCGATCCCAAGACGGCATGCTGACAACTGAAACGTAAATCCCTTCAGAGGCTAACGCTTTTTGCGCTTCAACAGCAAGACTCACTTCTGATCCTGATGCCAACAGCAGCGCTTCTGCTTCTCCATTTGCGGCCTCTGATACGATATATGCTCCTTTTTTCACACCTTCGTACGCACGTTCCACTGTTGTCGAAAGAGTTGGGAGATTTTGCCGAGTCAATACGAGCGCCGTTGGGCGATCCGTTGATTCAACAGCCAAGCGCCATGCTGCTGCTGTTTCGTTTCCATCCGCTGGGCGAATGACAGATAAATTCGGCATTGCCCGCAACGATGGCAACTGCTCGATCGGTTCGTGCGTTGGGCCGTCTTCACCAACAGCGATGCTATCATGCGTAAGAACGTATGTGACCGGCAGTCCCATTAACGCTGCTAAACGAATCGCCGGACGCAAGTAGTCAGAGAACACAAAGAACGTACCGCCGAATACTTTGACACCACCATGTAGCGCCATACCGTTCATGATTGCCCCCATCGCAAACTCGCGAACACCAAACCATATATTGCGGCCTTCATAACTTTGCGGCATAAAATTGCCCGCACCTTTAATAAGCGTTTTGTTCGAACCTGCAAGATCGGCCGATCCACCGATAAATTGAGGAACGGCCTTTGCGATCGCATTAAGCACTTCCCCTGATGAAGCGCGCGTTGCCAAGCTTTTCCCCTCTTCGTATACAGGCAGATTCTTTTCCCATCCTTCAGGAAGCTTTCCTTCGATAGCCAGCTCGAACTGAGTTGCCAGCTCTGGGTGTGCTTTTTTGTATGCAGCCAACAATTCATTCCATTCAGCTTCTTTTTTCTCTCCCGCTTCTTTAACAGCTTGACGGAAATGGGCATATACTTCTTCCGGTACATAAAAATCTTCTTCGAACGTCCATTGATATGCTTCTTTTGTCAATTTCAACTCGTCCGCGCCAAGCGGAGCTCCGTGAACATCAGACGTTCCAGCCTTGTTTGGCGATCCGTAGCCGATCGTTGTCTTAACTTCAATGATCGTTGGGCGGTCTGTGCTTGCTTTTGCTTCTTCTAGCGCTTTAGCAATTTCCGCTATATCGTTGCCGTTTTCCACTCTTAAATATTGCCAACCGTATGCTTCAAAGCGTTGTGCGACATTTTCAGAGAACGATAGATTTAATTCTCCGTCAAGGGAAATGTCGTTGGAATCATAGAGAACGATCAAACGGCCAAGCTTTAAATGCCCTGCTAACGAAGCGGCCTCAGAAGCAACCCCTTCCATTAAATCTCCATCTCCACAAATCGCATATGTGTAATGATTAACAATCTCAAAGCTTTCTTTGTTGTATGTAGCTGCTAAATGCCGTTCTGCCATCGCCATCCCGACAGCCATCGCGATTCCTTGCCCTAATGGACCTGTTGTCGCCTCAACTCCCGGTGTATGTCCGTATTCCGGATGTCCAGGGGTTTTGCTTCCCCATTGGCGAAACTGCTTAATATCCTCCATTGATACATCATATCCACTTAGATGAAGCAAGCTATACAAAAGCATGGAACCATGTCCAGCGGACAGCACAAAACGATCGCGGTTAAACCATTTTGGATTGCTTGGGTTATGGTTCATAAATTTCGTCCAAAGCGTATAAGCCATTGGCGCAGCGCCCATCGGCATTCCCGGATGTCCTGAATTCGCCTTTTCAATTGCATCAATCGACAATGTACGGATTGTCGTGATCGCTAACTGATCGATCGTCTCTGTCATGATTATTCATCCTTTCGTTCCAAATAGTATCATCTCTATCATATAGAAAGACAGGGAAAATGTACAATGTTTCTTTTCAAAAAAAGAAAGCATCCATTCTTTAAGATGCTTTCTTTTGGCCGTAATTATTAATGAAGCCGCTTTTTCTGGCTTTCTTTTAATTTTTTAGGCGTGACATCATTTCCGTTTGGATCGACAATTTTCACGGAATGAAGCGTATCGGTTACCGCTTGGCGAAACGCCTGAAGGTACTCCTTTCGAAGCATTTGCTGTTCTTTTTGCTCCTCCTCCGTTAATCCTGTTGCTTTCGCTTTTTTCGCTAACTCATTGATTCGTGCGATTTTTTGTTTTGATAACATCGTTTCACTCCACCTATTTTACATCTCATGCAACCATCTTACTAAAGAAAGGAGCGGTTGGCAACGGTATTTACTGCATATCCTGACTGTATTCCTGA
Organism: Anoxybacillus tepidamans PS2; assembly: GCF_000620165.1. GTDB lineage: Bacteria > Bacillota > Bacilli > Bacillales > Anoxybacillaceae > Anoxybacteroides > Anoxybacteroides tepidamans_A. Next base: position 142,441 of record NZ_JHVN01000004.1, on the reverse strand, counting down.
TACCTTCGATGAACAGTCGCTTTTGACACCTCATAACCAAAGCCGCGTAACGTCGCTGCGATTTCTGCAAACGTTAGACCGTTGCGGCGAAGGCGAACAATTTCCTCAATTGGAAGTTCCATCTTTTCTCTTCCTGCGTGGTCCCCCAAGTTTTTCAAGTTTCGCTCTGGACGATATCCGCGCTCTATCGCTTTTTGCATGCCTCGCTTAATCTTCAAATTATGTATTTTTCGCTGGTATTCTTCCACGATGCTGAGGATGTTAAGCACCATGGAATCAGCCTCTGACAGTTGCATTTCTCCGTTGTGGCTCACCGTATATAATTTAGCCCCTTCTTTTTGAATACAATGAAGCAGAGCAATTCGCGCATTCCCGCGGCCGAGCCTTGTCTCATCTTGAATTAAAACGGCATCGATCGCTTCTTCTTTCAAAAAATGGAGCAATTCTAGTACCCCGTCTCGCTCAATTTCATATCCGCTTGCTTGCTCCATAATTACCTTAACTACTTGAAAGCCGTATTGTTCAGCAAGACGCTCCAGTTCTATACGCTGTCTCTCAAGTGATGTTTCTTGCGCTTCCTTTTCCGTGCTCACACGGCAGTAAATGACCGCTTTCATCGGATCATCTCCATCGTTACTTAGTGACAACTAGTCCTTTATTCACTTCTGATTTTAACACGGGAATCACTAGTTTTTCACCTGCTACAATGTTTTCATTTGATAAATGGTTGACATCCATCACCCATTCGATGAACTCATCGGTCGAAAGATGATGTGAAGGCCGGTATTCGTTGGCTAATCCCCAAAGTGTGTCCCCAGAAGTGACGGTGATTTGAAGGTATTTTTCTTTTGGAACAGGATTGCTCGCGTAGAAAAAGCCTGCTAATAACATGAATGATAGAAAAGAAAATACGAGATAATGGATCAGTTTCATCCTCTACCACTCCTCCAGAATATTTGTTCGGTTTTTTGTTTTTTATTATAGATAGAACGTTTGTTTGTGTCAACCCCCTTTTCGAACTTATGTTTGTTTTTTCGTTTCTTACATGTTATAATGAAAAAAACGACGAGTAAGAGGTGTGTAACATGACCAAATTGTCTAAACGCCAACAACAAATTTTAGACTTTATTAAAAAAGAGGTTAAAACAAAAGGATACCCTCCTTCCGTTCGTGAAATTGGCGAAGCGGTCGGACTTGCCTCTAGCTCAACGGTGCACGGACATTTAGAACGGCTCGAAAGCAAAGGGTACATTCGCCGCGACCCGACCAAGCCCCGCGCGATCGAAATACTTGATCCTAACTTCACCTCATTTATGCAGCAGAGCGATGTGATCAACGTTCCTATTATCGGAAAAGTAACCGCAGGGCAGCCGATTACCGCAGTAGAAAATGTAGAAGATTATTTTCCGCTTCCGGGGCGATTTGTTTCTTCGGACGAGCAAGTATTTATGCTTGAAATCATGGGAGACAGCATGATTGAGGCAGGCATTTTGGATGGCGATTATGTAATCGTCCGTCAGCAACAATCAGCCAATAACGGAGATATTGTTGTCGCTATGACAGAAGAACATGAAGCGACCGTTAAGCGCTTTTTTAAAGAAAAAGGCTATATTCGCCTTCAACCGGAAAACTCCCATATGGAGCCTATTATCGTAAAAGATGTAACGATTCTTGGAAAAGTCATTGGCGTTTACCGTATGATTCAGTAATCAGAAAAACAAAGAAGGCTATCTCGCTAGTGAGATAGCCTTCTTTATTTAATATAAGGACATGTATTGGTCGCGCTCCCATTGATGAACGGCAGTGCGGAACATATCCCATTCAATTTCTTTCGCCTCAACAAAGTGTTCAAACAAATGTCTTCCTAAAGCGTTTATGATGACTTCATCCGATTTTAAGTTTTGCAATGCTTCTGCTAACGTTGCTGGCAAATCGACAATTCCCTCTTCTAAGCGCTCTTCTTTCGTCATTACATAAATGTTGCGATCTACTGGTGCTGGAGGTGTTAGTTTATTTTTAACTCCGTCCAATCCGGCCGCAAGCAATACCGCCATCGCTAAATATGGATTCGCTGCAGGGTCGACGCTGCGAACTTCAATGCGCGTACTCATGCCGCGGGAAGCTGGAATGCGAATAAGCGGGCTGCGGTTGCGAGCGGACCAAGCAACATAGCAAGGCGCTTCGTACCCTGGAACGAGGCGTTTGTATGAATTTACAGTTGGGTTCGTGACTGCCGTAAAGTTTGGCGCATGTTTCAAAACACCTGCGATAAACTGGCGAGCGACATCACTTAATTGTAAATCGCCGTTTGGATCGAAAAATGCGTTCTCATTATTTTTAAACAAAGATAAATTGCAGTGCATTCCTGAACCGTTCACGCCAAATAGCGGCTTTGGCATAAAGGTCGCATGCAAACCGTGTTTGCGTGCCACAGTCTTGACGACAAGCTTAAATGTTTGGATGTCATCGCAAGCCTTTACTGCATTGGCGTATTTAAAATCAATCTCATGTTGACCAGGGGCTACTTCATGGTGAGAAGCCTCAATTTCAAATCCCATTTCTTCCAATTCCAGCACGATGTCGCGACGGCAGTTTTCTCCTAAATCGGTTGGCGCCAAATCGAAATAACCGCCGTTGTCATTCAATTCCAGCGTAGGATTTCCCTTTTCATCAAGTTTGAACAAGAAAAATTCCGGCTCTGGCCCCAAGTTAAAAGCCGTAAATCCTAAAGCTTCCATTTCTTTTAACATCCGTTTTAAGTTGTAGCGAGGGCAACCTTCAAACGGAGTCCCATCGGGGTTATAGATATCGCAAATAAATCGGGCTACTTTTCCTTTTTCAGCGGTCCAAGGGAAAATAACAAACGTATCTAAATCTGGATATAAATACATATCCGATTCTTCGATGCGAACGAATCCTTCAATCGAGGAACCGTCAAACATCATTTTGTTGTCTAACGCTTTTTCGAGCTGGCTGATTGGAATCTCAACATTTTTAATCGTGCCTAAAATATCCGTAAACTGCAGGCGGATATATTTGACGTTTTCTTCCTTGACAATGCGGATGATGTCTTCTCTTGTGTACTTCGTCACACAAACCCCTCCCTAGGTATTTATGATTAAAAATATACAACCTAACATCATTAATGGAAAAAGCGAGCAATATCTCCTTGACGAAGCGAAGCTCGGTTAAAACGGCCCGCTTGCAGCAGCTCTGCTCGCAGCAGCTTTCGCAACTCTTCGTCCGATAATTGCTGCTTTACCACTTTTTCAACTTTCTCAATCGGCTCCTGTTGCGCGCTAGATTGACGACTGGCAAAAATTTGTTTAATGCCAGCTAAATTTACACCTTGATCAATTAAATCTTTTATTTCAAGAAGACGATCGACATCATTAAATGAAAAAAGACGCCGATTTCCTTCCGTTCTAGCAGGAGAAACGAGACCATGTTCTTCGTAATAGCGGATTTGACGAGCAGACAACTCAGTTAATTGCATCACAATGCCGATCGGAAACAATGGCATCGAGCGACGAATGTTGCTACTCATGTCAAACGCCTCCTTTAATTTGTATATTTTCATTTTATTATAATGTTACATAATATGTCAATAAAATGTTATATTTCCTCACAAAGAAATGAGCTGCTTCTCAATAAGCTGATCAAGCGCTGTACAAACGGCAATTTTTACATGGGAGTACGTCAATCCTCCTTGTACATACGCGACATATGGCGGACGAATCGGTCCATCTGCTGTCAGTTCAATGCTCGCCCCTTGGATAAACGTTCCGGCTGCCATAATGACATCATCTTCATATCCCGGCATATAGTTCGGGTACGGCGTAAAATGAGAATTGACTGGCGAAGCGAATTGAATCGCTTGACAAAATGCAATCATTTGATCCGGATCATCGAATTGCACCGACTGAATTAAGTCTGTTCGTTTGGCGTTCCATGTCGGATAAGTATTCATGCCGATACGCTCAAGCATCGCCGATGTAAACACCGCCCCTTTGAGCGCTTGTCCGACAATATGAGGCGCCATGAAAAATCCTTGATACATTTCTGGCAAGCTGTAAAGCGAAGCCCCCGCTTCCGCGCCGATTCCTGGCGATGTCATCCGATAAGCACACATGTCTACATATTCTTTTTTCCCTACGATATATCCTCCTGTTTTCGCCAATCCACCGCCCGGATTTTTAATAAGAGAACCGGCAATGACGTCCGCGCCTACATGACATGGCTCTTTTTCTTCAACAAATTCACCATAGCAGTTGTCTACAAATATAACAACATCTCTTTTTACCGATCGCACAAATTTAATCATTTCTTGAATCTCTTCGATCGTAAAGGAAGGCCGTGGATCGTAGCCTTTTGAACGTTGGATGCCAATCATTTTTGTCCGTTCATTGATCGCCTGTTTCACCGCTTGAAAATCGACTCTTCCTTCTTTGGTAAGCGGGACGCTTTTGTAGCCGATGTGAAACTCTTTCAAAGACCCGATCCCGCTTCCGCGAATGCCGACAATTTCTTCAAGCGTGTCATAAGGCTTTCCGGTAATGTAAAGAAGCTCATCCCCCGGACGAAGAATTCCAAACAGCGCGATGGAAATGGCGTGGGTTCCGGAAATAATTTGCGGGCGAACAAGCCCCGCTTCGCCGCCAAAAACATCTGCATATATTTTTTCAAGCGTATCGCGGCCAATGTCATCATATCCGTATCCTGTTGATGGAATAAAATGCGCGTCGCTTACTTGATGGCGGCGGAAACTTTGCAAAACACGATATTGGTTATAGTCGATGCGATCCTCGATTTCTCTATGAACCGATTGTATTTGTTCTTCTACTTCTCGCACGAGTGCAGCAATTTTTTCTCCGTGTCTTAAATGTTGAAACATAAAACAAAAACCCTTTCTATTTTTGATTGGTTCTTAGTTGTGGATAAAGCGGGTGTGTCGGCAATATAAATCCTTCGCATTCATACACACCTTGTTGTTCGTTGTAATGAAAATGGCGCAAAATGGTCTCGGCTTTCAGCTGAGCCAAAAGCTTCCCCTCATACGCTGGAACCGCTACCGTATACGCCTCCATCGATTCGATCATCGCTTCTTCAATAAACTGGCGCAGCTTTTGTACATCGCCTTCGTTCAGCGCGCTAATAGAAATCGCACGAACCGATGGATTTGGAACGAAATTGGGATGTACAATATCTCGCTTATTATAGACTGCCACTACCGGAATCGTCGAAACTTCGAGTTCTTCAAGCAAATTGTAAACGGTCTCCTCGTGCTGAATATAGTCTGGATTGGACGAGTCTACTACATGTAAAATTAAATCGGCTTCTTTTACCTCTTCTAATGTCGAACGAAAAGCAGCGACAAGAGTCGTCGGCAAATCTTGTATAAAGCCGACCGTATCTGTCAAAAGAGCTGTATAGCCGCTTGGCATTGCCATTTTTCGAGTGAGTGGATCTAGTGTAGCAAACAATAAATTTTCTTCAAACGAGTCCGCATTTGTTAAACGATTAAATAGCGTCGATTTTCCCGCATTCGTATAGCCGACCAAGGCGATTTGAAATACGTGGTTCTTCTTGCGGCGCTCACGATAACGTTCCCGATGTTCGACGACTGATTTTAATTGTTCTTTAATCTCATCAATGCGGCGACGAATGTGGCGGCGGTCCGTTTCTAGTTTCGTTTCCCCAGGTCCTCTCGTCCCAATCCCCGCGCCGAGGCGAGACAGTTGAGCGCCTTGCCCTCCTAAGCGAGGCAGTATATATTGCAACTGGGCAAGTTCAACCTGCAGCTTACCTTCTTTCGACCGCGCCCGTTGCGCAAATATATCTAAAATCAACTGTGTGCGGTCGATCACCCTTGTTCCTAAAAGTCTGGAAAGATTGCGATTTTGGCTTGGAGACAGTTCGTCATTAAAAATGACAACTTCTGGTTCTAATTGTTCGACAAGCCGACTGAGTTCTTCTACCTTCCCTTTTCCGATATATGTAGCAGGATGAATCGTTTCCCGTTTTTGTGTCAGTTCCATCACCACTTCGCCATTTGCTGTATGGACGAGGGAAGCGAGTTCTTCCATTGAATACGAGAAGCGTTCGTCGTCAACATTCGGGAGTTGACAGCCGACAATCACTACTTTTTCTTGAATATTGCGTTGTATTTCTTGCACATGGACACCTTCTTTCTGTCATCACCGGAATGAACCTGCATTCATCATATCAAATCTCACATAAAATCTCTATCTTTCCAAAATGATAGTTGATTTTCTAATGCATTCTCTCTAAAATGTTTACGGTAATACGAATCGGAAAGGACTTGCTGTTGTATGACGTGGGAAATATTAAGTATTATTGGTACGGTCGCGTTTGCGATTAGCGGTGCCATTGTGGCAATGGAAGAAGAATATGACATTCTTGGCATTTATATTCTCGGAATCGTGACTGCCTTTGGCGGCGGAGCGATCCGCAATTTGCTTATCGGTGTTCCAATTTCAGCGCTCTGGGAGCAAGGAATGCTATTTCATATCGCTCTGTTTGCGATGACAGTGGTTTATTTGTTCCCGCAAAAAATGCTGCCGCATTGGCAGCGATGGGGGAATTTTTTTGACGCGCTCGGCTTATCGGCATTCGCGATTCAAGGTGCTTTATATGCCGAAAATATGAACCACCCGTTGAGTGCGGTCATCGTCGCGGCCGTTTTAACGGGAAGCGGGGGCGGCATTATCCGCGATGTTCTAGCGGGTCGAAAGCCGCTTGTGCTCCGCGCAGAAATTTACGCCGCATGGGCGATTTTGGCAGGATTCGCAGTTGGAACAGGAATCGCCAACTCGCCGATTGGATTGTATCTATTATTTATTGTTGTCGCCGCCTTGCGCATTTTATCGTACACATACAATTGGAAGCTGCCGAATAAATCAATAAAAATCGAAGCGTAATAAAAAGCAGCGCTACGTGCACTGCTTTTTATTTTTGCCCGTCCCACCGTTCTATAATCGCCGCAGTCGCCATTCCGTGACCGATGCAAATCGTTAATAATCCGTATCGCCCTTTTCTTCGCTCAAGTTCGTGGACAAGAGAAGTCATAAGCTTCACCCCAGTTGCCCCTAACGGATGGCCTAACGCGATCGCTCCACCGTTGACATTCACTTTCGAAAGCGGCGCGCCGATTTCTTTTTGCCATGCCAACACAACGGGAGCGAACGCCTCATTAATTTCGATCAGATCGATCTCATCAATCGTCAGCTGCGCTTTTTGCAGCACTTTTTTCGTCGCCGGAATCACCCCATCAAGCATATACGTCGGGTCAGAGCCGACGACCGTTTGGGCGACGATTGTTGCTTTTGGCTTTAAGCCGAGCTGAAGGGCTGTATCCCGTTCCATGAGCAAGGCAGCCGCGGCCCCGTCGCTCATTTGGCTCGCATTTCCAGCTGTTATTTTCCCATCTTTTTTAAATACCGGCTGCAACAGAGCAAGAGCTTCTAACGATGTATCTTTTCGCGGCCCTTCATCCGCTGCGACTATTATCTCATTCCCTTCCTTATCAATTCCGCGCACCGGCACGATTTCCTGAGCAAATAATCGTTGTTCTTGCGCGCGCAGCGCTCGCTGGTGGCTTTCATATGCATAGGCGTCTAACTCTTCGCGGGTGAGTCCGTATTTTTCTGCAATCAATTCGGCGGAAATGCCTTGATGTACAAATTCGTATTTTTCATGGAGCGATGGAGGAATGGTTCGCTCATTCCCATCGCTTAAAATCGGCACTTTCGTCATGCTCTCGACGCCAGCAGCAATCGTAATATCCATATCGCCCGAGCGAATTTCTTGCGCCGCAAAATGAATCGCTTGCTGGCCAGAGCCGCACATCCGATTGATTTGCACCGCTGGCACTTCAATCGGAAAACCCGCTTCTAGCGCGGCAAGGCGCCCGATGTTGTATCCTTGTTCGCCGATCGGCGTCACACAGCCCATCACAACATCTTCTACAAGGTGTTTACCAATTTCAGCCCGCTTCATTACTTCATCAAGTACAATAGCCGCAAGGTGAACCGGGTGGACATTGCGAAATACGCCATTTCGTTTGCCAACAGGTGTACGCACCGCCTCGACAATCACTACTTCCCGCATTGAGAGCCTCCCTTTCATTCGTTATAGGTGTAAAATCCCTTTCCTGTTTTTCTGCCTAAATGCCCTGCTTCCACAAGCTTGCGCAGCGTTTGCGGCGGGCGGAAACGATCGCCGTATGCCTCGGTCATATTTTCACTAACAAGCAGCATCGTATCTAAACCAACCAAATCGGCAAGCTCCAACGGCCCCATCGGGTAGTTCAGGCCGAGGCGCACCGCTTTATCAATATGTTCAGCAGAAGCGACTCCCTCTTCATACATACGGATACACTCAATCATATGAGCAGCAATCGCTCTCGTTGTGACAAACCCTTGCATGTCTTTAACGATCACAGTTTCTTTTCCGATCTCTTCGGATAATTGCTGGATCATCTCGACGGTTTGTTCCGATGTGGCGATTCCCTTTACGATTTCAATGAGTTTCATAACTGGCGCAGGATTGAACCAATGCATGCCGATAACTTGACTTGGTCGCTTCGTAGCAGAAGCAATAGCGGTGACGCTCAACTCAGATGTATTGGTTGCTAAAATCGCTTCCCGTTTCGCATGGCGGTCCAGCTGTTCAAACACTTGTTTTTTCAGCGATAAATTTTCTGGAACCGCTTCAATGACAACGTCCGCATCTTTCACCGCTTCTTGTAAGATCTTGCTCGTTTGAATGCGGCCAAGTATGGTCTCCGCTTCCTGTTCCGTATACTTGCCCGCTTTTACAAACCGCGCAAGGCTTTTTTGAATGGAGGCAATCCCCTTTTCCAGCGCCGAATCGGAAATATCGTATAAATAAACCGTTTTTCCTCCCATCGCCAGCGACTGGGCGATGCCGCTTCCCATTAATCCTGCACCGATGACAGCGATTGTTTGCGCCATTTTCGTTCCCCCTTATTGTACATTTGCAAAATAATCCCGTAATTGTTCGCGCAATTTTAGTTTCAAAAATTTTCCGACGCTTGTCTTCGGAATTTCGCTCATAAATACAATGTCGTCTGGAAGCCACCATTTTGCAAATTGCGGCCTTAAAAAGTCGTACAGCTCCTCTTTTGTCACGCTTTTTCCTTCTTTTACGACAACACAAGCAATGGGGCGCTCTTGCCATTCCGGATGCGGCACAGCGACAACTGCCGCCTCAAATATAGCTTCATGCGCCATGAGCGCATTTTCCAAATCGACGGAAGAAATCCATTCTCCCCCGCTTTTAATCACATCTTTTGTGCGGTCGACAATTTTAATAAATCCTTCCTCATCCACAGTCACTACATCACCTGTATACAGCCATCCATCGCGGAATGCCTCTTTGCTTCGTTCATCGTTATAATATTCATCGGCAATCCACGGCCCGCGCAGACAAAGCTCTCCCATTTCCGCCCCGTTCCACTCTACATCGCCATCTTTACCAACGACTTTCATTTCGACTCCCGGAACGAGGAAACCTTGCTTCGCACGAATATCGAGTTTCTCATCCCCTGATAGATGCTGCTGATAACTTTTCAGACGAGAAAGCACAACAAGCGGACTCGTTTCTGTCATGCCGTATGCGTGGATAAATGGGATGCGATATTTCTCTTCAAATGCGCGAATCATGCCCTTCGGCGCCGCCGAACCGCCGCATAAAATCCGGGTCACGCTGCTTAAATCGTATGTCCCTTTCTCTAATTCGTTTAATAGACCGAGCCAAACCGTTGGTACGCCGGCGGCAAGCGTCACTTTCTCTGCTTCCATCATTTGCGCAAGGATTTGCGGCGTAAACGCTGCACCAGGCATGACGAGCGTCGTTCCAAACCAGGCGGCGGCAAACGGAAGTCCCCACGCATTGGCGTGAAACATCGGCACGACCGGCATCGCCACATCCGATTCGGACAATGCGGCGCTATCAGCAAGACCGAGCGCCATACTATGCAGCACGATGGCGCGATGGGAATACAAAATCCCTTTTGGATTTCCCGTAGTTGCCGACGTATAGCACATTCCCGCCGGACTGTGCTCGTCAATGTCTTTCACCAATGAAAAACGGGCATCTCCCTCTTTTAATAGTTCCTCATAATGGTAGACAGGGGACAGCGTCGTGTTCGGAAGCTCGCTTTCATCCGTCATGATGATGAATGCTTTTACGCTCGGAATGTCATCTTTTACTTTTTCAATGAGCGGAAGCAAATCATCGTCAATGAGGAGCACACGATCGTCCGCATGGTTGATAATGTAAGCGATATGCTGCGGCGAGAGGCGAATGTTAATGGTATGCAAAACAGCGCCGATTCCTGGAATCGCAAAATAGGCTTCGAGATGGCGATGATGGTTCCAAGCAAACGTCCCGACGCGCTCCCCCGGCTGAACGCCGAGCTGTTTTAAGGCGCTGGCAAGCTTTCGTGTCCGCTCACCGATTTCCCGGTACGTATGGCGAACAATCCCGTGTTTCATGCGGGAAATGACCGTCTTTTTCGGAAAAAATGTTTCGGCCCGTTCAAGCATCAACGCAATATTTAATGGAACATTCATCATTACGGATCACTCTCCCACCGAATGTGTAAACATTTGTTCATGTTCGTTCAACTTTGGCGCACGCGACCGTTTCTTCAATAAATGATCATCATACCGCGTAGCTACTTCGATTCTTTTGTCGTCCATATGAATCATTTTCCGATATCTGTTATTGGAAAACCATAACTTGGCCTCGTCCGTTTCTAGTACAGGGGCTAAGCAACAGTCGACTTGCTCGCCAAACTCAATCCATTCCCTAAGTGGTTTTGTTTGAAATAAGCGCTTAAGTTCTTGAAACACAGCATTGTCGTCGTTCGCTGGAGAATATTGGTGCTCAAGCCATTCCGGTTTCTGTACAGCGAGGCAAAAATTTTTCCAAAACTTCTTTTCAAGCGCCGCAAAGGAAACGTACCGTCCGTCTTTCGTTTCGTATAAATAATATGAAACAATCGTACCCGCAAGTACGTCGATACCGGATTTATTTTTTGTTTCATGCTCAATGGCAAAATGATTGGCCATCATCGACAGCAGTCCGTCGACTAACGAAATGTCGATATAGGTCCCCCTGCCCGTCCGCTCGCGAGCGTATAACGCAGCGACAATTTGCTCGACCGCATGAAGGCTGCCAATTAAATCAGCAAATGTAATCGTCGGGTGAACCGGGCGGCCATTTTGATCTTTCAATTGGACTAACACCCCTGTCATCGCCATATAGTTCAAATCGTGACTTCCTAATTTGGCATGCTGGCTATGTTGACCATAGCCGCTAATCGAACAGTAAATAATCGTTGGATTAAGCTGGCTAGCTTCTTCATAACCTAACCCGAGCCGTTTCATCACCCCGGGGCGAAAGCTCTCAATGATAATATCTGCTTGACGAATCAACTGCCTAGCAATCTCCAAATCTCTCTCTTCCTTTAGATTAAGAGCGATGCTTCGTTTGCTTGCGTTGTTCGCTTGAAATACACATTCATCCGCAAGTGTTCGCATCATATCCCCCGTTGGCGGCTCAATTTTTAACACTTCTGCCCCTAAATCGGCCAAACGAAGGCTTGCGAATGGACCAGGAAGATAGTGAGAGAAATCAATCACTTTCACTCCGTCTAACAAACCAAATCCCTTCCCTCTAAGTAAGATCAAGATATTTAGCAATAATTGTTTTCATAATTTCATTCGTTCCAGCATAAATCGCGCTAACCGGAATATCACGGTAACGCCTTGCAATCTCGTATTCTTCCATATAACCATAACCGCCATGAAGCTGCATGCTTTCTGCTGCCACCCGCTTCGCCATTTCCGTAATCCACCATTTCGCCATCGAGACGCCTGCAACGACGTCTTTTCCTTGCATGTGCTCCTCGATAATTCTATCGAGGAACGTTCTTCCTAATGCGATTTCCGTCGCCATTTCCGCCAGGCGGAATTGAACAGTTTGAAACTCGCTGATCTTCTTGCCAAAAGCGGAACGCTCTTTGACGTATTGCTTCGTCAGCTCAAACATCCTCTCGGCAGCCGTCTGCGCGGCAATCGCCACGACGAGGCGCTCTTGCTGCAGCTTTTCCATCAAATAATAGAATCCTTTTCCTTCCTCTCCGAGCAAGTTTTCCGCTGGCACTTTTGCATCCGCAAAAAAAAGCTCCGCCGTGTCCTGGCCGTGAAGGCCGACTTTTTCGAGCTTGCGGCCGCGCGAAAACCCCGGCGTCCCTCGTTCCACGGCAAGCAAGCTGATGCCTTTATGGGGCGGCTTTGCGTGCGGATCGGTTTTGCAGACAACGATGACTAAATCCGCATGAATGCCGTTTGTAATAAATGTTTTTTGCCCGTTGACGACGTAGTAGTCCCCCTGCCGAATTGCCGTCGTCGAGATGCCCGCTAAATCGGACCCTGCTCCCGGCTCCGTCATCGCGATCGCTGTAATGATTTCTCCAGACACGCATTTAGGGAGCCACTTTCTTTTCTGCTCCTCTGATCCGTAAGAAGCGATATAAGGAACGGCAATATCGTTATGCAGACCGATTCCGACCAGACTAGAGCCCACTTTCTCCAATTCTTCGTTCATGACAACCGAATAGCCAAAATCACTAGCCAGTCCTCCGTAAGCTTCCTCGACCCACGGACAGAGGAATCCCTGCTCGCCCATTTTTCGCCAAAATTCACGGGGAATGATTCCTTGCTTTTCCCATTCCGAATAATGGGGGGCTGCTTCTTTTTCTAAAAATTTGCGGAAGGCATCCCGAAAAATATGATGTTCTTCTCGTAAATAACCCGCTGTCATTTTGTCAGCTCCTTACGATTGCTGCGCTTTTTGGATTTGCTCGCGAAGCAAAAATTTCTGGATTTTTCCGCTCGCGTTTCGCGGCAGCGCTTCTACAAAGTAATAAGCGCGCGGCCGTTTGTACGGGGCTAAACGGTCGCTGTTTTTGCAAAATTGCTCCAGTTCTTCCGCTGTAACGTTCTCGCCTTTTCTAACGATGAAAGCAACCACTTTTTCTCCCCACATTTCATCCGGCTCGCCGAGCACCGCGACATCAAGCACGCCATGATGCTCGTACAGCACATCTTCCACTTCGCGCGGATACACATTTTCACCGCCGCTAATAATCATGTCATCGACGCGATCAGCGACATACAAATAGCCTTCTTCGTCCATATATCCTAAATCGCCGGAATGGTACCAGCCTTTGTACATCGCTTTTTCGGTCGCCTCTTCGCGATTGTAATAGCCCGCCATCATGCATGGTCCTTTGACAACGATTTCTCCAACTTGCCCCGGCGGCAGTACATCGTCTGGGTCGGACGGACCGTCTTCTCTTGGCTTTACGATGCGGATTTCATGGTTGAGGCAAGCTCGACCCGCCGAGCCCGCTTTTGCCAGCTGCTCATCCTCGAATAAAAATGTTACTGCCGGCCCCATTTCCGTCATTCCATACGCCTGAATGAGGTCGATTCCAAGCCGCTCTTTGCACTCTTTGACCAGAACGGGAGCCATCGGGGCAGCGCCATATAAGCCAATGCGAAGCGACGATAAATCATATTCGTCAAGCTTCTCCTGCAAGATCATGTTCCACATCGTTGGCGCAGCAAATAAAACCGTGATGCGCTCTGTTGCGATCGCGTTCAATACTTTCTTTGGATCAAAGTGATGGATGATGATATTGGCTGCCCCTGCATGAACGCGTGGCAGGAAACAACAATGCAATTCAGCGCAGTGAAACATCGGGGCAGCGACGAGACCGCGATCGAATTCACGGATTCGCATAACGGAGTTGCAAATCAAGCTTTGTTCAACCATATCGCGATGGCGATGCATCACTCCTTTTGGCCTTCCAGTTGTCCCACTCGTATACATGATTGCGTAAAGATCATTTTCTGACACATCAATTGGTGAAATTTGTGATGAAGCAGCTTTGACGCGTTCGTGGTAATTAACAGCGTAGGATGGTGTATCTTCATCAATATACCAGAAGGAAATGTGAGGAAATTGATCATGGATGCTAGCAATTTGCGACTCTACCGCTTTTTCAAATATAACAATTTTTGGGGCTGCATCTTCTAAAATATAAGCGATTTCTTGGGATTTTAGACGGAAATTAATCGGGTTAAACACCGCACCAATTTTCGCACAGGCGAAAAATGCAGTCGCAAATTCATTCGTATTAAACAACACAGTCGAGATGCGGTCACCTTTTCTTACTCCCATCTCAATGAAAGCGTTTGCAAGTCGGTTCGTTTCAAGCTCCCACTGTTCATATGTGTAACGTACTCCCGTTCTCACATCGACTAACGCTTCTTTTTTCGGGAATTTCCTCACCGTTTGTGAAAAAACGTCGCCAATCGTTAAATACATTGTATCCCCCTCCTTTTTAAATATTAAAATAATTATGAATTTTTATTCATATTACCACATTCTACATAACGGTTCAAACTCCTTCCCGCAATAAAAAATAAGGAAGGGAATATCCTTCCTTTTAAGATCCCAACACTAAATCACGATCGCGAATCAATGTTAATTCTTTCTTATCGTAACGGCCTTCGTACAACAGGCGAACCGCTTGCTTGCGAATCGCTTTTTCAATTAAATTGCGAATATAGCGACCATTGCTGAATTTCCTCTCTTTTTTCGTTTGGAGCAGTTCTTCAATGTGGTAATATAATTTCCGCTCTGCTTCAAACGTAAACTCATATTCCCGCTCCTGCAGCATTTGTTTTGCAATTCTGACCAATTCATCGACCGTATAATCAGGAAAATCAATGATTAACGGAAAGCGTGAGGGAAGCCCTGGATTCAAGGAAAGAAAATAGTCCATCTCCGCCGGATAACCAGCTAAAATCACGACCAAATCTTCACAATAGTCCTCCATTCCTTTTACTAATGTATCGATGGCCTCTTTGCCGAAATCCTTTTCCCCGCCGCGCGCAAGGGAATACGCCTCATCAATAAACAAAATGCCGCCGCGCGCTTTTTTTATTAAATCGCGCGTTTTATTCGCCGTATGTCCGATGTACTCGCCGACTAAATCGGCACGTTCCGCTTCGATAAAATGTCCTTTTGATAGCACGTTCATTTCAAAAAACAACTTTCCTAACAAACGGGCCACGGTTGTCTTTCCCGTCCCCGGATTCCCTTTAAAAATCATATGGAGCGCTTGCCTGTTAGATTTTAATCCATTTTCTTTCCGCATTTTATTAATATATAGCCATGCATAAATTTCTTTTACAATTTTTTTTACATTTTCTAAACCGATCAATTGATCAAATTCCCTTTGAATATCCTTCAATATAACATGCTGCTCGTAATCAATCCCTTCTTTGCGCTCCTCTTTCACCAAATGATTCATATTTTTAGAGTTTAGTACAATATTGATCTGCCCTTTTGCTTTATTCATCGTTACTTCTGACAACGGTTGTCACCTCGCTTCAACCTTTTCACTTTCGTTTGTGATCGTTATAATTCTTTTTCAGTATACGTTTGTTCTAGCCCATTTGTGACAATAGCCTAGAAATAAGCAAAAAATTGCAAGTTGAAACTAAAGAGATTCTATGCTTTTTCTAAAAATTCATCGCCCTGTCTGATAAGGAGATATTTTTATTATTGTATTCAGCTGTCGTCTCTTTTACGAAACAAAATCGCCTGCTCCAGTCGGAGCAGGCGATTGTTGCTGCTTTTTTATTGAATCTCAAGCTGAACGTTTTTTTCAGGAGCAAATGTAGAAATAGCATGTTTATAAATCAACTGCTGTTTCCCTTGGACTTCTAACAGCACGGTGAAATTATCAAATCCTCTTACCAAGCCGCGCAGCTGAAATCCATTCAACAAAAATACGGTAACTTGCGTGCCGTCTTTGCGCAATTGGTTTAAAAATTGATCTTGAATGTTAATAGATGTTTTCATGAACTGGCCTCCTCTTTTTCTCTCTACCTATCTTTATATATTCGTTTTTTGTTGAAGCTTTCCTTCTATGTATTGTAAAATTTCATCCCGTTTTTCGGCAAATTTAGAGAAATCCGTCATATCAAACCATCTGACCGCCATTTTATTGCGAAACCATGTCAATTGTCGTTTCGCGTAACGACGTGAATTTTGTTTTAGCTGCTCGATTGCCTCCTCAAACGAAAGGTGTCCATCTAAATATGCATAAATTTCTTTATAGCCGATCGCCTGAATCGATTGACAATCGCGAAGGCCTCGTTTATATAAGGCCCGCACTTCTTCAAGCAGTCCTTCTGCAACCATTTGATCCACTCGTTCATTAATGCGCTGGTATAGCTGCTCGCGCTCCATCGTCAATCCGACGATGACCGCGTCATACAGAAGTTCAGGCGTCTCTGTTTTTTGCCACTCGGTGATTGTCTTCCCGGTGCAATGGTAAACCTCAAGCGCGCGAATCACGCGGCGGACATTGTGCGGATGAATTCGCTCTGCACTTTTCGGATCGACATCTTTTAGTTTTTCGTAAAGCACCATTTCTCCATTTTCCTGCGCAATGTGCTGCAAATGGCGACGATATGTTTCATCGGAGGGGGCATCGGAAAAGTGGTAGTCATAAATGACGGATTGAATGTAAAGACCGGTTCCGCCAACGATCATCGGCAATCTGCCTCGTCTTGCAATCTCGCGGATCAACGGGCGGACGAGCTGTTGAAACTCAGCAACGGAAAACGATTCAGCCGGATCCTTAATATCGATTAAATGGTGGGGAATCCCTTCCATTTCCTCCGGCTTAATTTTGGCCGTGCCAATATCCATTCCTTTGTAAATTTGCATCGAATCGCCGCTAATAATTTCGCCGTTAAGACGTTTAGCCAGCTCAATGCTCATTTTTGTTTTTCCTACGGCCGTTGGTCCGATTAAAACGACAAGCCTTTCTCCCATGCGAATCACTACTTTCTGCACCCGTTATGTCACATTGGTTTATTATACCCAAGTGTAGGACATTTTATCACGATTTTAAACAAGAAAAAAGAGTTTCATTCTTTTTTCCTGTTTGTTCACATATAGAAAAAGGACCCTGCCTAAAGACAGGATCCTCAATTCTCTGTTTGTCTTTCTAACACAACACTATGATACTTTAAATTTTCGAATAAGGTGCTGCAAGTTTTCGGCCATAGTCGATAAAGCTGTAGCGGAAGCGGAAATTTCCTGCATGGAGGCAAGCTGTTCTTCCGTTGCTGCAGAAACTTCCTGCGTACCCGCAGCTGCTGATTCCGCCACCTGGCTCATTAATTGCATGGATTGCACAATCTGGTCAGCACCCGCAGACATCTGCTGCACAGCAGAAGAAACTTCCTGAATTTGCGCAGCGAGTTGTTGAACAGAATCTTTAATCTCTTTAAATGATAGCCCTGCTGTACGGATTGCAGAAATACCGCTAGAAGTTTCGCTTGTCGCCATTGCCATTGATTGGACAGCAGCGTTTGTCTCTTGCTGGATTCCCGCAATCAATGTCGAAATTTGTTGCGCTGATTGTGCTGATTGCTCCGCCAATTTCCGAACTTCATCTGCGACCACAGCGAATCCGCGGCCTTGTTCACCTGCTCTCGCCGCCTCGATCGCCGCATTTAACGCCAACAAGTTCGTTTGTTCAGCGATCCCTGTAATCACTTCAATAATTTGTCCAATTTGATTAGAGCGTTCTCCCAATCCTTTGATGACATCAGCTAAACGGGTCACCGTTTCGTTGATCGAGTTCATTTGGTCAACTGCTGTCCGGATAATAGAACTTCCTTCTAATGCTTTTTCCGAAGTCGCTCCTGCGATTTCCGCAACATTTTGCGTCCGGTTCGCAATATGATGGATGCCTTGGGACATTTCGTGAATGGTTTGCGATGTTTCCTCGACATTTTGTGATTGCTTTTCGACTCCTAACGCGACATCTTGCATCGTGACCGTAATTTGCTCGGTCGCTTTGCTTGTCTGCTCAGCGCTTGCTGTTAATTGCTCCGACGATGCAGCTACTTGTTCAGCATTCAATGCTACTTGGCGTATCACTTCACGCAAATTTTCAGCCATCTCATTAAACGAGCGAGCTAACTCACCAATCTCGTCTCTATTTTTAATGCGAATGGCATCACCCGTAAGATCCCCTGCCGCAATTTGTTGCGCCGCCTTAGATAACGCCACAACCGGCCGGGAAATCATTCGGCTTATATACCATGCCACTATCACGCCAACAACCATAGCGATAAGACCGTAAATGACCATCCAGCGCTGCACCGACTCAGACTTTAAAGAGTTAGCATGATTGCTTTGATCCAATAAGCGCTGCTCTAAGCTCGTTAGCTTATCGGCCGTATCATCAAATTGTTTCATCAACTCTCGGCCTTTTGTCGCCACTAAATTCGTATACTGTTGCACATTGTTTTGCTGCTTAAGCTGCATTAATTCTTTTCCGAACTGATAAAATTCCGTTTCCAGCTGATTCAACTGCGAAAGCAGCTCTTTCGCTTCATTGCGCACAACCGTTTGATTCAGCTGATTGCTCAATTGTCCATATTCGTCATGGGCTTTATCAAAATTTGTTAATGACGTGTCATCACCGGTAATTAAATAGCCGCGTAGGCTCGCCTGTTCTTTTTTGATAGCTATTTCCAACTTTTGAACCGATAGTAACTCTTGCACATTTCGATCAATTAATTTCGAATAGCTGCTATCAATTACTTTTAGTTCATAATAAGCGACGGCCACAATGATCGCTAAAATGGCTAAAACCGCCGAAAAGCCGGCATACATTTTTTTTCTTACTGTCATCTTCAAAGCTGGCTCCTCCATTCTTCAATCCGTTTTGCAGCAAACTAGATCGTACAAATAATTGCTTCCTCCACTTTTTTTATCGGATTGAATCAATAAAAGGTTTATAGCCATCACTTCATTATTTTTCATGTCCTAGCTGCATTTAGCTTTTTTGCTTGTGCTGATTCATCTCTGATGAAAAAGGAAGTCAATAGCGCCGCAATACTGCCAATAAAACCGAATAAAAACAATTGATGAATTCCCATCATAAAATCAGCTTCTTTTGTTAAAAGCGCCCCCATAATCGTAACACCGATGGCCGTGCCAATATTTCTGCAAAACATGAAAAATGATGTAGCAATTCCTTTTTCGTGTGCATCAGCCAGCTGTTGCGAACCGATCACGCCGACAGTGGAGGTAAGACCGAATGCCAATCCTTGGATGAACATGACAAAAAACACATAAAAAAATCCGTGGTGTTCGTTTAAAAGAACAAGCAATAATCCAGATACGACTAAAAGGATGTTCCCGATAATCAACAAAATGCGGTAGCCGTATTGCAAAATCCATTTTCCTGCTGGAACCGCAGCAATCATCCAGCCGATCGCCGTTCCTAAAAGAGCCACACCGCTTATAAATACCGATTGATGAACAATCTTTTGCAAAAACAACGGAATGTAGCTTGACGTCCCAAACAGTGCCATACAGCCGACAAATCCGTTAATATTCATCCATTTTAAAGTTGGTTGATGAACTAGCGTCAGCGGCACAAGCGGTGACGGTTGCTTTTTTTCGTACATATAAAATACAACAAGAAGCAAGACACCGAAAGCAGCGTATATTAACTGATTCGTTTCTACAACCGTAACAAGCAGGAGAAGCGTAATCGCGAGCCCGAACAATAGCGCCCCGATGTAATCAATCGCAGCCTTTTTCGGCTCGTACACTTCCTTGTACGGAAGAAGGGTCAATAAAGAAAGCAAGCAAATCGGAATGTTGACGTAAAAAATCCAGCGCCACGACATATATTCGACAAACAATGAACCTAACAATGGTGCAAGAACGGCCGCAAGACCCCACATTGCGGTAAAAAACGCTTGAATTTTTCCGCGTTTCTCGACCGGAAACAAATCGCCTGCAATAATAGCTGGAAACGGCATCATAAATCCGGCGCCGATTCCTTGGATGGCACGGAATATGACTAGCTGGACCATGTTTTGTGACATTCCGCATAAAAGTGATCCGATAAGAAAGAGGCCTAGTCCAAAACTAAATACTTTCTTCCGGCCAAAAAGATCGGACAACCTTCCGGCAATCGGGGAAAGAACGGTCGTCGTAATCATATAAGAAGCAAATGACCATGCATAAAGAGAGAATCCCCCTAGTTCTTTCGCAATAATAGGCATCGTCGTGTTCATAATGGTCGTGTCCATAGACGCAACAAGCATTGCCAATACAATGCTCACCATGACCGACGTCCGACTGTTCATAATCCATTCCTCCTTTTGGCTATATAGCTCAGGTATTTCATTTTACATGATTCATTAGTTTTTCTACAAAAGAAATGCTTAATAAAAATAAAACCCTTTCTCTCACAGAGAAAGGGCTTTACTCTAATTATTGCGCATTTTCTTTCTTTATTTTTGCGGATTGTCGGCTGGCATATGCCACAGTGAGCCGATCATTTGTCATAAAGAATACAAACAGCAACGTAAGCGCTGCCGGAATTAAGCTCCACATGAAAGTATGTGCGATCGAAGACGCTAACGCCGATGTAATTTGTTCAAGAATAGCGCTCGGAATATGGGCTCGCGCTTCCGGAGAGAGAATCGCTCGCGGATCGTTTGTACTCATAACCGGTCCCCCATGTGCTATTCCTTTCAATAAATGGTTCAACTTGTCTTGAAATAAATTCCGTTGAATAATGCCAAAGATCGTAATGCCGACCGTCATTCCAAGCGACCGTATGAAAGAGTTTGTTGAACTAGCTGCTCCTCTCTCCATTTCTGAGAAGTGATGGATCGCCGCCATTCCCAGCACCGAAAAAGAAGCCCCTATTCCTAATCCAACGATAATCATATACCACGTTACCGTCGCACGAGATGTTTCCGGTGTGATAGTGCTTAATAGAAACATGCCGATTGCGAATACGGCCATAAATATGATCATCACGTTGCGATAACTCATTTTGCTTGCGAAAAATCCCCCGAGCTGAGCGGATACGGTTGTCGCCAGCATCATCGGCAATAATATGAGCCCGGAGTTCGTTGCTGAGCCGCCTGTCACACCTTGAATAAAAATAGGGATATAGACCGTTGCGACAATAAAGGTGGCTCCAGAAAAAAAACCGACGAGATTGCCTGCGGCAAATAAACGATTACGAAACATGCGATAAGAAACAATCGGCTCTTGCACTTTTGTCTCCACGTAAAGAAATAATAAAAATAGCACAACAAAAGCAGAAAACAGACTAATAATGACAGAAGAATCCCATTCATACTGATTGCCGCCAAGCTCTAAGGCGAACATGAGACATACGATCGCTGGTACAAGCGTAATAACACCCAACCAATCAATTTTTTGCTTCGCATGTTTTGGCGACTCGCGATAACACAATGCAATCAATAAAAACGCTAGAAGCCCCAAAGGAATGTTAATATAAAATACCCAGCGCCAATTTAAGTAATCGGTAATATATGCGCCAAAGAGAGGACCAAATATGCTAGATAGCCCAAACACAGCGCCGAAAAGTCCGCCCATTTTTCCTCGCTTTTCCGGCGGGAAAATATCAAACATGATCGTAAATGCAATCGGAACTAACGCTCCGCCGCCAATTCCTTGGATGGCTCGAAAAATGCTAAGCTGAACGATATTTTGTGCCACACCGCATAACATCGAACCAAGAAGGAAAACGATAATCCCGAAAATAAAAAATCGCTTTCTCCCGTACATATCCGATAATTTTCCAAAGATCGGCATTCCTGCCATCTCGGCTACCATGTACGCAGATGTCACCCATACAAATTTATCAAGACCTCCTAAATCGGCAACGATCGTTGCCATCGCTGTCGCAACAATCGTATTGTCCATCGAGGCTACAAAAATTCCGAGCAATAATCCAGCTACTACCCAACCAATTCTTGTATCGTTTCTCCCCATACCGATTCTCCTTATTATATGTTCCTTTTCTCTTTTACAACGGCTTTTTCGCTTTGCTGCAAACTCGTTTTGTATTCGATAAGTTCAATATCGCATCCTGGACCGATAACGATGCGGTCTCCTCTGACAATTTTTGCACTCGTATGTTCTAAGTAAATCTCATCACCCTCGACTGTTTCTGTAATGAGCCTTGTTGAAGCGCTCGATAGTCCTTTGAAAAAGCTCATTACATTCCATTTGCTTCGTTTTACGCGGATCGTTTTGCCGCCGATTTCCGAAATGCGGCTATCAGCAAAATAAAGGGATAAATCGACTCGTTCCGCATTTAACGTATTAGCAATTTGTACAACCCCTTTGACCGAAAACGATTCGGCTTCACAATCACCGGAAACATTCATCTCTCCATACCCGTGAATCGTTCCGCCTGCGATATTTCCATCAATATGTGCGGCTCCGCGAAGATGAACATCATGCGCATTTGCATTTCCGCGAATGTCTGTCTGGCCAAATAGCTTGATCGTTTTCACACTGACATTCCCTCTTATATTCACCTGTCCAAAAATATCTAGCACTTCTGCTGTAATATTCCCGCTCACATCAGCGTTCCCGAACACTTTCCATTTCGTACATTGCACATCGCCGCTAATCGTAGCGTCACCGCGGATCGTCACATTGCGAAATGTCCCTCCTGATGTTAAAGCGGAACCATTGACTGTCAAGTTTCTCATAACTTCCCTCCTCATATTTTTTGATGCGTTCCTACCTTCGCTCCTTTATCGCATTGAAAATTATTCTGATATTCCACTCGTTCAATCTCACAGCCAGGACCAATGGTTACTTTGTTTCCTCTCACGATTTTTGCGTTTGTATGTTCTAAATAAATTTCATCGCCTTCAATCATTTCGGCTGTCAATCCGACATGAAAAAATAGCTTCTTCAAAAACGGGACTCCTGGTTGCCGAACCTCAATCGTTTCCCCGCCAATTTCCTTCGCTTGACAATGGCCATACAGCTTCACTTGAATGTTTCCCGCATTCAATAATCCGCCGATTGTAAAGCTGCCCCGTGCATCAAACGTTTCGGCCGCGCAATCTCCCGCAATATCTGTTTCTCCGTGAATATAAACCTCTTCGGCGTTCAACGTTCCCTTTACGCTCCCGTTTCCGTGGAAACGAATCGTTTTACATTCGATATTCCCGCCAATACTAGCATTTCCGCTAATTTTCACTTGTTCAGCGCGCAGCGCCCCCGTCATATGAACCCTTCCAGATACATGAGCCATTTCCGCTTTCACATTTCCTTCAATGGTCGCATTGCCTTGAATGTTCAAATCGTTGCAATCAACATCACCAAATAGCTTTCCGCTTCCTGAGACCTTGACGATATTGTATAGGCCGCCAGAAGCATGGCCGACGCCAGCAATCACTAAATCTTTTCGCTCCATTTATCCATCCCCTCCGTCACTTTTATTTTTAATTCCTCTATACAACTAGGTACATGCAACCGGGCAACGACTTTAGCTCCGTCTTCAAAATATAACTCACTTCCATTTGTAGCGAGCAGGCATGTTGAAATGCCCATTTTTCGCACGACGAGCAGTTCACAGCTTTTCCCTTGAACTTTTGTGTAATGACGCTCAAATACATCAAATACGCTTTTCCCTTCTCCCAGACTCATTTCCCCTGTCTGCAGCAGTCGATCAAATATATACAATTGAAGGAGTTGCTCAAACGAAAGCACATGTTGCTCGCCTTTTTGCTCCATATAGAAATGAAGCGCCACCTCTGAAACAATGTTACGTTTTATAACATCATCCTTATGAAGAGAAATGGTCGTTGGGTTCGGCGAAAACATGCTTGCCAATTCATCAAGTGATAAATCATCCTTCATCTGCTTGATCTTTTCAATTCTCGCCAATATTTTCTCTTTTGGAAAAAACGTTTCTTGTCCAGTAAACGTGGATTTTCGGATAAACCACTCTTCAGGAATTAATTTTTTTCGTTTCCATCGATATAACTGGCCGTATGAAATATCTGTGAGTTCCAGCAATTCTTTTT
The DNA here is from genome assembly GCF_000620165.1 of Anoxybacillus tepidamans PS2. Taxonomy (GTDB): domain Bacteria; phylum Bacillota; class Bacilli; order Bacillales; family Anoxybacillaceae; genus Anoxybacteroides; species Anoxybacteroides tepidamans_A. The sequence continues at coordinate 118,394 of NZ_JHVN01000004.1, read as the reverse complement.
TCGAAATCAACTCTTGTTCCATTGTTCGAACACCTCCTCATCTCACATAAACAATGTAACATAACATTGTTACGTTGTAAATAGACAAAAACAAATAGAGTGTCAAAATTCCGCTTGTTTTTTAGTGTAACAATTGGCAATTTGAATAAGAGAAATCTAAAATGATGTAATTCGCTACTATAAATTTTTCCTCTGTTTACGTTGGAAGCACGCGGAACGATGAAAAGTATAAACATCCGCAATGTAAAAACGCTAAAAAAGACCGATAGATATCGGTCTTTTTTGGCGATCCTCTTCAACTATTGTGCACCTTCGTTTCATCCGCAACATCAACTTTTCATTGGCAATCAGTGAATCGCCAACATTAGTAGGTCCCTTGGCCATGATGATAACCGTGGCCTGGATAGTATCCACCGTGGCCATGATGATAGCCGTGACCAGGATAGTATCCGCCATGACCATGATGGTAACCATAGCCAGGATAATAACCGCCGTGACCATGATGGTAACCATAGCCAGGATAATAACCGCCGTGACCATGGTGATAGCCGTAGCCCGGATAGTATCCGCCATGGCCGTGGTGATAATAACCGCCATATCCTCCATCCATTTGTCTTTCCATTTTATTCCTCCTCCCCGCTTGGCTTCAACATAGTGTATGTGTCTATATGGAAGTGGGTATAGGTTTTCGCCCATTATAAGACATAAACATTGTTTTAACTTCGTTTGACCAAGATGCCTATCAACTATTCAAGTTTACAAACCCATTTATAATAGCTCAGTAAAATGATTAATAAGATCGGATCTGCAAGCGCTGAATATCCTAAATTCCACCAGCCATAATGAAAATATCCCCAAGGTTCAGGCAACAATGTAACCATTTCGTAAATCAATATAAATATTAGCCAACAAACAAAATAAAGGAAACGTTTTAACAAGGACTTATGGAAAGGATACCAATTTAAAAACATTATATTTACGGGAGGAATAAGCATTGTCAATGTCGGAAGCCCTTCCCAATCAACTTCCTTCGTAAAATACCAATATCCGTGATACTTATGATCTACATACAAGTCAAAAAGTAATTGAAACGAGGTAGTAAATGTCCAAATATGTGCCATTTGATTTTTCGTCAACCGTCGATTTGTAAAAAAAGCAACGAAGTTAAAAACAATTACAGCAATTGATAACCCCACCATTTGAAAAAACCGCCCTTTTTATTGCATTTTTTCATAATTATTTGCCGGACGTGCCCCCCTATGCGATTATAAGTCGACAACATGAGAACATCTATCTCATGAAATTGTAGCTTGATTGTAGCTACACATTTGAAACCGTCCCAGTATGACTTGAACATATTAAAATGAAGGGGGTGGTGCTTAAAAGCTTCTAAAAAGAAAGGAAACGATATGATGGATGAGTCTATCAGTTCTTTCTCTTTGTATTCTGCCAACGGTGCTTTTTTATTTCTAGTGCATGGGGCAAAAGACAATGGTTGAGTAATTCAGGAAATGCAACACTTCGCTTTTTTCTTTAATCTAAACATTCATAGCGGATGGCCCCATTTCGGCTCATTGATCGATTAATTCTCTTTTTCAATTTTTTTAATCCACTTGTAATAACGGAGTACAATTAGCAGCAACAATGGATATGATAGTATCGAATACCATAAATTCCACCATCCGTAGCGGAAATACCCCCAAGGTTCAGGTAGCAACGTGGCGGCTTCGTACGCCGTTATAAATATAGTCCAACACATAACGTAAACAAAACGTCGGAACCATGGGGCGCTCAAAGGATACCAATTCAAAAACATCATATTTACAGGAGGGATCAGCAGGGTGCGAGCTGGTATCGATATTCCCTCCATTCCATTTGTAAAGTACCAATATGCCTCATATTTCAAACCTAAATACAGATCGACAATCCCCTGTAAACAAATAGTAAAGGTCCAAATGTGCACAATTTGGCTTTTCGTTAAGCGCCGATTTGTTACAAAGGCAATGGAGTTAAAGAGAATGATCGCGATTGTAAGCCCCCACATAATTAGAAAACCTTTCTTTTTTAATCACAGTTTCTCCAAATGGTTGACCTGTTATTCCTTTTCCGTTACTCAGAGAAGCAATCGAACAGCAAAACTTTAAATAAAAAGTAAAGTGATATCTCCCCCTTTAATCCTACATACTCACCGGGAAATCTCTCACCTCTAGCAGTATAGGTTGAGAAAGTTCGTTGCTGAATTTTGATCTATCATTAAGCATTGCCTCATTCTATACTAGCTGATAAAATGCTTTCAGAGGAACGGTTAAAGGAGAGAAACATCGTGACGCGGAAAAAAGTAGCAATATACGGGGCTGTTTTATTAGCGTTATCTCTTGCAGCATTCGTGACATATAAATTAATGAACTCAAGAACATATCAGCTGTTTGGAGGGCTTACTAGCCACGTGGATACAAGCAAGAAAGTCGTTGCGTTGACTTTTGACGACGGACCGACTAAAAACGTGGACAAACTATTGCCTCTTTTAGATCGATACAATGCCAAAGCTACATTTTTTGTCATTGGAAACGAACTGAAGAAAAACCCGCAATTAGGAAAAGAGATTGCGGCAGCCGGCCACCAAATCGGAAACCATACATATTCCCATGAACGAATGGTTTTTAAATCGCTTTCCTTCATACGGAAGGAAATTGAAACAACCAATCAACTCATCCGAAAAACAGGCTATAAAGGCGACATCGATTTTCGTCCGCCAAACGGAAAAAAACTCGTTGGTTTACCGTATTATTTGAAACAACACCATATCGAAACAATCATGTGGAGTCTTGAACCCGACACTTACTACACTTCGGTTGCCGATAAAGTGAATTATGTAAATAAAAACGTTAAGCCAGGGGATATTATTTTGCTGCATCCAATGTATGATCGTACTGACAACGAACTAAAAACGATTGAAGGCATATTAGATTCTTTATCGAAGAAAGGGTATCGATTTGTCACGGTAAATGAGTTGCAAAAGAAGCAAACGGAGTAATCATTTATTTTGATTTGACCATATGCTCTGATCCAAAAAACTAGGGGATGTGGTTAAAAACAGCTGCAAAACGAAAATTGAATGTCATATCCCCAGTAAAAACCAGTGTTTCATGTTTTTTGGTCCATCTTCCAAAAATTCAATAACCGACAAAAAAGCCGCCTTTTGCCAAGACAAGAGGCGGCTTTCTATATGAATAATGCTTTTCCTCAAACTATTTGACCCGTTTTCAAACATTCCCAAGTTAGAAGTCGTCGCCATCATTAGTACCAATTTCTAATTTCCTGCGATGTATCAAAGTCACTGGAGTCTTTGTTCACAGTCTAAATGGTTTTCGCCGCTTTAACTGCTAACCACTTTTTGTACTATTTGTAACTAAACTTCTGTTTACTTGCGAAGTTGATAAGGAACCGTTGCAACAATTACATTTTTCTTATACAGAAGGTACATTCGCAATAAAACGCTCGACTGGTTATGCAAAAAGTTATGCCAGCCCTTTTTCGGAATAAATTGAGGAATTAACACCGTCACTGTATAGTTTCTTTCCTCTGCTTTGCTTTCAATAGTGTCCACTAGCTTGGAAATCGGTGTAATAAGATCCCGATAATGAGAAATTAATGTCACAAGTCGAATGTCGGGTCTCCATTTTTTCCATTTCTCTTCCATACGAAGCATACTTTCTCGGTCAAACCCTACATAGACAGCCAACACATAATCTCCGATCACCTGAGCATAGTTTAACGATTGTTCTACTACCTTGGTGATTCCCGCAACAGGTACGATGACGACGCTCCTTTCGATTTTATCCGGCACATCATCTAGGTTAATTCGTAATTGCTCAGCTACATCATCATAGTGCTTATGAATTCGATGAAAAACAAATACAATAAACGGGAGAAAGATGAGCACAGACCAAACTTGAGCAAATTTTGTAATAAAGAAAATGCATAATACCGTTAGTGTAATAATCGCTCCCAACAAGTTCGTAAGCAGCCTCGGTATCCATCCAGCTGGCCTTTCCCGCACCCATTTCACAATCATTCCCGTTTGCGACAACGTAAAAGGAATGAACACGCCAACTGCATATAAAGGAATCAACTGTTCCGTTTGCCCTTTAAACGCGATAATCACCAAAATAGAAGCAAGACCAAGTGTGATAATGCCGTTTGAATATCCTAAACGATCACCGCGGATCAGGTACATTCTCGGCATGTATTTATCCGAAGCTAAATTATAAGCAAGCAAAGGAAAAGCAGAAAACCCTGTATTGGCAGCCAAGACTAAAATAAGGGCTGTTGTTCCCTGGATAAAGTAATAGATCATCCCTCTTCCAAATATTTCAGAAGCGAGTTGAGACACAACGGTTTCCTCTGCTTTCGGGGCAATTCCATACCAGTATGCTAAGAAAGTAACTCCTACAAATAGAATAGCAAGGATAACCCCCATCATCATTAACGTTCTAGCAGCATTTTTTGCCGCTGGCTCCTTAAAGTTTGGAACCGCGTTTGAAATCGCTTCAACCCCTGTCAAAGCAGAACACCCAGATGCAAACGCCCGCAGCAACAAAAATAATGTGATTCCGGGCACCGCGGTACCGATAGGTGTATGTAAAGTTGGCGGCACCTGCCCGTTTATAATCTTAAAAATCCCGACAGCAATAAGAATAAGAAGTGCGAACACAAACAAATAAACAGGATATGCCAAAACGGAAGCCGATTCGGTCACTCCTCTAAGATTCAAAATCGTGATAAAGACAACAAGCGCAATGGCAATGACTACTGTGTATTTATGCAACGTAGGAAACGCGGACGTAATCGCATCTGTCCCGGCCGACACGCTAACTGCTACCGTTAAAATATAGTCGACCAATAATGAGCCTCCAGCAATGAGTCCGGGATTGACGCCTAAATTCGTTTTAGAAACGACATACGCCCCGCCCCCATGCGGGTAAGAGTAAATGATCTGACGATACGATAAAATAAGCGCCACCAATAAAATAAGAACCCCTACCGCAATAGGAAGCGAATACCAAAAAGCAATAGCTCCAATCGACGCAAGAACAATTAAAATCTGTTCTGTACCGTATGCCACCGAAGAGAGAGCATCAGAAGATAACACAGCCAACGCCTTCAATTTATTCAATTTTTGCTCCCCTAGTTCGGTTGACTTCAGCGGCCTGCCGATTAGAAATCGTTTTAGCGCTAAAAACATATGTACACCACCATTATGTAAAATTTCCATAAGAATATTACCATGTTTCACAAAAAATGAATAGGTCCTAGCCTAATTATTAATATTCTTTTCACTTTGGAGGCTAAATATTTAATAAAAGACTAGGTTATAAATGGAATTATAACAAAATTTCATCCATTTTGCGCTAGCTTATCGTCAGCATTTTCTCTAGCCATTTCTTCGATTGAGAGTGAGAAAGAACGTTTGTTTACGTTTATAGAGACTGGTGAACCGATTTTGACAGTTCATTTAGCCTTAACATCAGTAACAGGAAACGATATCTAATACTGCTTTCATGGCTTTTTTACCGTATACGATGACTTCGAGTGAATATAAACGAGATGAGCAGCTATCATTAGAGACGTGTCCCCCCTCAACATTGGTAAACCGAATGATCTGCTTCATGAGCTCCGTTAACTTCCGCACAATGATTGATTCCTCCGGCCGTTTCAGCCTTTTTATCTTAAGGATCTGTGAATCTCTGTTTGCTCATGTCGTTTTTCTGCTCTTTGTTTGCATAAAAATAAAGGAGGATACTAATTATACGGAAATAGCTATCGTACTCTATACAATCAATATCCTCGCGTGCCTTGGACGTATTTAGCTTTTACATTACCTAGTCAGAAGCATTGTCCAACCTAAGCAAAAACAGCGACTTAATGGATGTCTCTTTTCTTAAAGCGCCCGCCGCGCACTTCAGCCATATCCGCTAAAGCTAAAAAAGCACTTGGATCATTTTCTGCTACAATTTCTTTAAGCTTTGCTTCTTCGAGGCGGGTAATCACGCAAAATATGACTTTTTTATCATTACCGGAGAAGGCTCCTTCTCCGCTCAAATATGTAACACCGCGCCCTAAACGGTTCATAATTGCATCTCCAATTATTTCTGAGCGATCACTAATAATCCATGCCGATTTCGACTCATCTAACCCCTTAATAACAACGTCAATCGTTTTAAAAGCGATGACATAAGCTAAGATCGAATACATCGCTCTATCCCAAGTGAAAACAAATCCAGCGGCACCTAGAATAAAGATATTAAAAAACATGATAATCTCGCCGACGGAGAAAGGGAGTTTTTTGTTGATGAGTATAGCAAGTATTTCAGTGCCATCTAAAGCACCGCCATAACGAATAACAAGGCCGACTCCCATACCTAAAATCATTCCGCCAAAAATAGTAGCTAATAAAATGTCTTCTGTGAAGGCCGGAACAGGATGGAACAGAGAGGTAAAAATAGATAAAACGATAATCCCGAACAACGTAGAAATAGCAAACGTTTTACCGATTTGCTTATAACCTAAAAAAAAGAATGGAAGGTTCAAAAGAAAAATAAAAATTCCAAGACGAAAGCCGGTTATATGTGAAAGCATAATAGAAATGCCTGTTATGCCTCCGTCAATAACTTTATTAGGAACTAAAAAAATTTCAAGCCCTACCGCCATCAGAACAGCCCCGATAAAAATAGCAGTGGCCCTTTTAATAATTTTGGCTTTAGATAATCGCTGGTGTTGCATTCTAGCCTTGCTGAATTCCGTCAATTCTCTTCCTCCTTATCTCTAAACAGTTTTGTACGTTTATTATAACATAACGGGAACATATTAACGGCAATGAACCTCCCCCCACCTACACTTTGCTTAGAGATCGGAGACTTCTCATTGGATTATGTTAAAAAATGTGCTTTTTCATGTGGACATGCGTTCAAGCGCAAATCCCCCTTATTCATACAATATAGTGACATACAATTAAATTGATTATAGGAGGATGTTGCGTATGGCAATTGTAGGCCGTTATGCTCTGGCACAGAGCACCTCGACCACAATCACGTCCCGCGAAGAACCGGTTGCCAATTTGCAATTGCAAGCAACTGACGGGTCAGATACGGGAAATATCACCGGAATCGTGCGTAGGTCAGATGGTACGCCAATTAGCTTAGCGACGGTCACACTCTTTAATTCAAATAACGCACCAATCCAACATTTAAACAGCAACTCTGCCGGCCGATTTATTTTTACGAGAATTCCTGTCGGTTCTTACTTTATTACCGCCTCTGAGCCCGGTTTTCTCACCCCGCTTCGTATTCCGGTGACGGTGATGCGAAACGGAACGACCGATGTAACGATTACGATGGCAACCGACCCAGATGCGAATAAAAATGCCGTTTTTGGAACTTTAACAAGCAGCATCGGACAGCCGGCTGATGATGCTACCGTTGAATTGTACCAAGTCGTCAATTCTACCAATCAGCTAGTTGGCATTGTCAATACAAATGCGCAAGGACAGTATTTATTTGCCAACCTGAATAATGGTACTTATTTTATAAGAGCTACAAAGACAGGGCATTTATCTACGGAAAGTACACCTGTAACTCTTTCCGGAAGCACGTTCGCCCCAGCCAACTCAATCCTGGCGGTAGATCCAGATGCGAATACAGGAACGATCAGCGGATTTGTCACTGACAAGACGACGAACCAGCCGATTGCAAACGCCATTGTAGCGCTTTATTCGATTTCGAACGGAGTGGAAACAATCGTTAGTATCACAAAAACGAATGCGGGAGGTTTGTATTTATTTGGGGATCTCCCCCCCGGGACTTATCGTGTTAAGTCGACAGTCCAAGCTCAAGGGTGAGAAAGGGGCATTTCTCCTCATCAAATGACAGGACATCATTTCGCTATAAAAAATATAGGGAAATTTTTTTTGTCCAATAAACAAAAAAAACAGAAAGTTATATTGGGAAATCTGTTCCTTATTACCTTTAAGTTGTACATAGGAAGTGCTTATGGTCATTAGCCTTGGATGATGGGGCCAATTACATGATTTACATATATCCATATATAGTGACGAAATCGATCTATTTTACCTCTAATACTACATGCCAATCGTCAAAGCGAACATTTTGTATAAATTACGGACTTAATTCCCACGCCTTCTTCGTAAGGATCCCGTATCCATACTTTTTTGCCGACTCTTTAATGAACCTCCCCCACCTACACTCCGTTTAGAGGTGGGAGACTTCTCGGTGAATGTGTTAAAAAATCGCTGATTTACTTCATACAATAATTAAAAAGAATGGAGTTGTTTTTTATGGCGGTATGGATTGACATATCTACATCAAAACATCAATTAAAGCTTTTCGATGGAAACAGGCTGATAAAAACGTATCCAATTGCGATTGGAAAAATAGTGTCACCAACCCCTTCTGGGACATACACAATCATCAATAAACAACGTAATCCTGGGGGACCATTTGGCGTGCTTTGGATGGGATTATCAAAACCCCATTACGGCATCCACGGAACGAATAACCCTTCCTCAATCGGTAAAAATGTTTCACACGGCTGTATCCGAATGTTGAATCGCGATGTTTTAGACTTATCATCTCGAGTTCCAGTTGGTACTAAAGTTGTTATTCATAGATAACTATATTCATCTTGTAACCCTCCTACATATAATTTTGCTGCAACTCAAGCAATCAATCGCTCGCTTTGTTCCCCGCTATGCTTCGGCCAGCGCCGCTGACTATTACGCCTATACTGTCTAGACATCCAGCCACTTTGACCGCTTCAAATTCTCCGAAAGTTCAGCAACTAATGTTCATAGGAGCGCATTATAAAAATTTGTAAAAATCCAGCAAGGTGACCAATTTATCAAAACAAAGCGCAATCCTCTTGTTGTATCAAGGGATTGCGCTTATGTGTTTACAGTACTCGTTTGATTAACGATTTTTTAGTTTGTGATTATTTTAAGTTATTTGTCTGAATAGGACATGATGTAAATTCTTTTCTTTTTTATGATTTTTATAACATTTGAATGGACCTCTCCTATCTACACTTCGTTAAGAGACGGGAGACTTCTCGGCGGGTTATGTTAAAACGATCCCCCCACAAATCGGTCTTATTCTCTTTTGGGGGCTTATCCCCGTAAACATGTAAACAAGTATGTGTGCATATCATTTACATAACGCGAAAAAAGGAGGGTATCAGGCAATGTTACCAATTGAATTTTTTACATGGACACTATCGCTTATCCTAGGGATTGGCTTTATTATCTCTTTAATAGTGGTGTCAAAAAAACCGAGACACATTACTAAAATGGAACATAAAAGGCCTGAGCCGGCGAATAAAATGAACGTGATTGTTAAGAAGTATCATTGAGTCGTTATTTCTAAAACCAGGGGAAGCTCTGGTTTTTTTATTGTCTTCCCGTTAATGTCGCCACCTGCTTATAAGAAGCATTTCAAATATTGTTTTTATTACTCCTATAACTTCACCTATCCTTTTTGCAAGTGCATACACGCCTTTTGTGACATTATTTTATGTACCTCGTGATATCTGTCCATATCAAAAAGCCCTACCTATACATTTAATATTTATAGATATTTATTAGGAGGTGATTTTCGATGTTCTGTCCTAAACCAGTTATATGTCCGCCTTGCTTTGTAATGCATGACTGTTTCATTCCTCGTGAAGTTCCTTACATCCATCCAGTTGTACACGTCAATCGTTACAATATCGTCAATGTTCCTAGACATATTTATGCACCTGTTACCCAAAACATGGTCGTTGATCCAGGATACCCTGATAAGTGTTGCTAATCAACAAAAATGCCCTATTTATCAAGTAGGGCATTTTTGTGTAATAATCCCCCTACTATGTTACACCTTGCTTTTCTGAAAGCTTTGCGTCCATTATCAACTGCAGCATAACCGATCGTTCCCTTATCATCGACGGTCAGCCTATACTTCCATAAAAATTACAAGCTACTTTTTTGCAATCAATACCACTAAAATCTGAACCATTACTGGCTGTTTCTATTGCAGCGTAGACATTTTTTAATTAACAAACACCCATATAAGCTTACCCTCGTTGAATCTCACAGAATATAAATACATAAGATCAGGAGGCTCCATAAATGCAACAACTGGCTCTTTTATGTCCTTTCTCCTTCCGTCGCAGTATCGTCGAAATATGCACTAATACAGTGTTTATTTATGAACCTCCCCCACCTACACTTCATTTAGAGGTGGGAGACTTCTCGATAGATGATGTTAAATAATATTCCTGATTCAAAGGAACCATTTTTTTATAGGACAAGGTCATGCACTAAAGTTAACTCTCCACAGAATGTCCTTGTTCTCTTTTGTTTCTACAATATTCCACTTCTCCTCTTCCAATCTCCGAACGAGCTTCTTCAAATCCTCAATAAGCATGTCATCATGAGTAGTATTAAGGTAAAAAAATTAGTCTCATTTATCAAATTAACGCAAAATCCATTATTTATCTAAAGCATTACAAAATTTTTTGAATAGCTTGTATTATCCCCAAACGAAAGGAGGAACTAAAATGTATGGTCTTGGTTTTGCCTTAATCGTCGTGTTGTTCATCTTATTAATTATTGTTGGTGCAGTTTTTAGAGGTTACTAACATCTAAAATAAGAAACGCCTATCTAATCAGCTGCCTCCTTCACGAGGATATCCTGCTCGGTTGGGATATCCTTTTTTTTGTCATGAAATGCCCTATTTCTTTCTACCTTCTCATTATCGTCAAATAGCATTAATTAATTTTCTTTCGACTGTTTATAATTGCTACTGCTTGAATCATTTGTTGCTGATAATAGGACTCTGAAGCTTCAGCAATTTTGTTTACTACATATCCAAAACAAAAAATTCTTTCCATTACTTTTTTAATTACCACACTATCTTTAAATTAATCAGAAATTTTGTAAAAAATGTCTCTCTCCTATTTAGTTAGCCCATTCTCGCCCAACAGCTGCGAATATACTATTCAGTGAGATTAGACAAGGAGCTGATTTAATTGAGCAGAAGAGAATTTGATCATGTAGGAAATCAAAATTTCTTTAGAGGTTCAGAAAACAACGGTACACATTTTAAAACAGATCATGATTTCGAACTAAGCTTAGACTCTCAAAGGAACAGACCAAATAGCAGAAATACAAATATTAGTTCTAGTAATGCAGACAGAGTAAATGCATCAACTTGCCAACAGCTTGCAGATATTATCGGGGGCATGGTTGTCTCATCAACTCCTGTCTGTGTTATAATGCGTCTTCGAGATATTAGAGCGACTATTTTAGGACGTCGCACTCGTTCTCCATTAGCACTCCCATTTATGCTTTCCTTTGAAGATAATGGACTTAATCTTGGAGAATCTGTTGTGCTCCAGAAAGAAATTAACCCGTTGATTTCTGCATTGCAAAGAAGAGGAATTATCGTGACAGCAGTTCATAACCATTGGTTGTTTGATGAGCCACGCTTAATGTATATGCACTGGGAGAATGTTGGTATGGATCCGGCTGAATTCGCTAGGAACAGTTTTGAGGCAGCAAGAGAAGCGGGTCTTTTTTAAATATCAATACTCTTTTTTTAAAACCTCTTGCATCCCTTAAACCCTCTTGCCAAATCATTACACCAACTTCTCATGCATTTTGGTCAGCTATGAATTTTCTCCAGCTCTAGCCAATGAGGTAGATCAAAAACTACCAAATAGCAGGTACAGAAAAATCTGCAATAACATCGTCGCTTATATTCAAAGCACGTCCGTCGCATGGGCTTACACTTCATGTACAGCACACCCCCATTTTCCTTATCAGATCAGAGCATCTTACTACTACTCGCTTCCATGATTTACGCTATACTCACGCCACCATTATGCTTCACAATTGGGGGATCATCCAAAAATCGTTTCGGAGCGCCTGGGCCACTCATCCATCGCAATGACGATGAATACTTATTCCCATGTGACCCCTGACATGCAACAGCAATCATCTATGCGCTTCGAACAAGCACTCCAAACATCCGACAACATCTAATAATATGGTCAAAATGTGGTCAAATCTCAAAAAACAAAGCGCAACCCCTTGATATAACAAGGATGTTGCGCTTATGTGTTTACATGACTCGTTTAAACATTTTCTCAAGTTCATACGTTGAAAAATGAATAATAATCGGCCGGCCGTGCGGGCACGTGAACGGATCAGCTGCTTTGCGAAGCGACTCGAGCAAAGCGAACATTTCATCATGGCGCAAATGTTGATTCGCTTTAATCGATTGTTTGCAGCTCATGATGATCGCGGCTTGTTCGCGCAGCTGCTTTAAATCAACTTTCTTCATATCTAAAACTTGTTGAATCATTTCTTCGATGATTTCCACTTCCTTCCCTTTTGGAAACCATGAAGGATGTTCACGCACAATAAATGTATTATGACCGAACGATTCCAAAAAGACACCGCATTCTGCCAGTTCAGAACGGTGGGCTTCAATGAGTACATACTCGTTGCTTGCGTATTGAAACGTAAGCGGAACAAGCAATTGCTGAACTTCACTCGCGACTTCGCCGACCTTCTCACGAAAATATTCGTACTTGATCCGCTCTTGCGCCGCGTGCTGGTCAATGATGTACAGTCCGTTCTCGTTTTGCGCCAAAATGTAGGTGCCGTGCATCTGCCCGATCGGATAAAGCGGCGGAATTCTTTCGTGCACATTCTCTTGTTCTACATGCGGCTTCGGCGGCTCTATTTCTTTCTCGACTCGCTCTTCTTTCTGCCTGTTTTCTTCAACAACTGCAAATTCCACTGGCGCCTCATAAAGCTCGATATCGTCGTTTGTTTGTTCGTCTTTCTTCACAGCAGGAAGCGGCACATTTTGCTCGTTGTTTCCCTTCTGTTCAAATAACGAAAGCGGAGCTGGCTCTTTGATGCTATGTGTAAACGAAAAAGCGCGCTGTTCCGTTTTTGGCGATGCTGGATGTGAAGCAGTGATTTCTGGAATCAGCGTTTTCGCCTGGAACGCTTGGCGAATCGCATTTTCCACTAACTCATTTAATTCCGCTTCTTTACTAAAGCGCACTTCTAATTTGGCTGGATGAACGTTGACATCCACTAAAATCGGATCCATCTCGATCGAAAGCAAAACGATTGGGTAGCGGCCGATCGGCAAAAGGGTATGATACCCCGACTCAATCGCTTTGGCAAGCGGTATATTCCGTACGTATCGGCCGTTGACGATCGTCGACATATAATTTCGCGACGCACGCGTGACCTCTGGGAGCGAAATATAGCCGTTCACAATAAAATCAATCGATTCCGCGTGAATCGGGATCATTTTTTTGGCGACATCCATTCCGTAAATAGAGGCAAGCACATGACGGACATCCCCGTTTCCGCTCGTATAAAGCAGCTGTTTGCCATGATGACGCAAGCGAAACGAAACGTGCGGATGGGCAAGCGCTAAGCGATTAACAACATCGGTAATATGGCCAAGCTCGGTATGAACGGTTTTCATATATTTCAAACGCGCTGGTGTGTTAAAAAAAAGATTCGATACGGTGATTTCCGTTCCCTTCCGGCTATTTGTGCGTTCATGCTTAACAAGCTCGCCGCCTTTCAAACAGATAAGGGTTCCTGCGCCGTTTCCTGTGCTCGTTTTCACTTCAACTTCCGACACGGAAGCAATGCTCGGCAACGCCTCGCCGCGAAAACCAAGCGTCCGAATGCGGAACAAATCATGCTCGTCTTTAATTTTGCTTGTCGCGTGCCGCTCAAATGCAATCAGACAATCGTCCTCTTCCATTCCTTCGCCGTTGTCAACGATGCGGATGCTTGCAAGCCCGGCTTCTTCGAGTTCAATTTCGATCACCGTACTGTTGGCGTCAAGCGCGTTTTCCACCAGCTCCTTGACAACCGAAGCCGGGCGTTCAACGACTTCCCCGGCGGCAATTTTATTAGAAAGATAGTCATCGAGCTTGCGGATTTTACCCATGATTTCATCCCCTCGTTACTTTAGCATTTTTTGAATCTCGTATAGCTGATTTAACGCTTGAAGCGGAGTCATATCAAGCAAATTCAACGATTGCAGCAAACGAATGGCTTCTTTTTCCTTCTTGGAAAGCGGATGTTCTTTTTCTTTCGGACGTTCCTCTTTTTCGGCAAACAAACTTAGCTGTTCAAATGAAGCTGATTTTGTTTCGCTTGGTTGTTCCAACTGGGCTAAAATCGCTTTTGCTCGCTCGATTAATGATGGCGGCAGCTCTGCCAGCTCGGCAACATGAATGCCGTAGCTGCGATCAGCAGGACCATCTTCAATTTTATGAAGAAACACGACTTTTCCATTTTCTTCAATGGCGCTCACATGAACATTTTTTAATCGCGGCAACGCTTGCTCGAGCACCGTTAGCTCGTGATAGTGCGTACTAAATAACGTTTTGGCACCGATATGGTCATGAATGTATTCTATCATTGCTTGTGCCAGCGCCATTCCGTCATACGTCGATGTCCCGCGTCCAATTTCATCGAATAAAATTAAGCTGTTTTGCGTCGCATGAACGATCGCATTGCGGGCTTCTAGCATTTCCACCATAAACGTACTTTGGCCTGATACTAAATCATCCGCAGCTCCGATTCGTGTAAATACTTGATCAAAAATCGGCAGCACTGCCTCATCCGCGGGAACAAAGCAGCCGATTTGCGCCATGATGGCTGTAAGCGCAATTTGCCGCATATACGTACTTTTTCCCGACATGTTAGGACCTGTAATTAACAACAGTTCCCGTTCTGCATTCATCAAGCAATCGTTCGGGACGTACGTTTGCGTCCCGAGCACTTTTTCCACCACCGGGTGCCGTCCTGCACGAACGAAAAGCTCTCGGTCGCTAGAAAAGCGCGGTCTTACATAACGCCGCTCTTCGCTGACCGTCGCAAACGATTGCAGCACGTCCAATTCGCTAATTGTTTTCGCTAACGCTTGCAAGCGCGGAATGAATTGTTTTACTTGCTCGCGAATTTGCACAAACAATTCATATTCTAGTTCCATACTTTTTTCTTCCGCCTCTAAAATGAGCGCTTCTTTTTCTTTGAGTTCCCTTGTAACGAAACGTTCGGCGTTTGCTAGCGTCTGTTTTCTCTCATAGCGCCCTTCCGGCAATAGATGAAGGTTTGCTTTCGTCACCTCAATATAATAGCCAAATACGCGGTTATAACCAATTTTTAGCGACTTAATTCCCGTCAACTCTCTTTCCTGGCTCTCAAGTTGGGCAATCCACGTTTTGCCGTTGCGGCTCGCGTCGCGGAAGCGGTCAAGCGTCTCATTGTAGCCGTCCTTAATAATGTTTCCTTCCTTCACCGACAGCGGCGGATGATCTTGAATGGATCGTTCGAGAAGATCGACGAGTTCGGTGCACGGGTCAAGCTTGTCGGCTAAATACCCGGCCTCTTCGTGAACCAAGCGTCCTACTACTTCTTTTAAAGAAGGAATTTGCAACAGCGATTTTTTCAATTGGATAAAATCCCGCGCATTGACATTACCATAGGCGACGCGTCCTGCTAATCGCTCTAAATCGTACACCTCGCGAAGAAGCGCACGTAATTCTTGGCGCTCAAAATACTGATTCAGGAGCGTTTCCACCATATGAAAACGCCATTCGATCACCCGTTTGTCGAGGAGCGGACGGTCAAGCCATTGCTTTAACAAACGTCCTCCCATAGCGGTTACCGTTTCATCTAATAACCATAATAGCGAACCTTTCCGTCCTTTTGTGCGAATCGTTTCCGTCAGTTCAAGATTTCGTTTTGAATAAACATCGATTTTCATATATTGATTAACATGGTATACTTGCGCAGGCTGCAAATGATCAAGGCTGCGCTTTTGCGTTCGTACAAGATAATTGAGAAGCCGGGCAAATGCAGTTTTCAGCTTGTCCTGACCGAGCGTCTGCACAACGCTTAAAAACCCCTCCGGCAGCGCTGTGCTTTCTTCGTATGACAACGTCATATCATAGCGCTCTTTCAACGATTGACAGCATGTTTGTGAAAAATCAGGCGAAATGACCAGCTCCTTTGCGCCGATCGCATACAATTCATTGATCACATCTTCCCACGAAGAAAGCAGCGCTACTCGGCTCTCCCCTGTCGATAAATCCGCATAGGCGAATCCGTATGTACCGTCATCAAACGCGGTAACCGTCGCTAAGTAGTTGTTCTCTTTCTCAAGCAGCTGCTTTCCTTCCATCAACGTTCCTGGTGTAATGAGTTGAACGACTTCGCGGCGTACCACTCCTTTTGCCGTTTTCGGGTCCTCGACCTGTTCACAAATAGCAACTTTATATCCCTTCTCAATCAGCTGCTCAATATACCCTTGGGCTGAATGATACGGAACGCCGCACATGGGAATACGTTCCTCAGCTCCCCCGTCGCGGCTTGTCAGCGTAATTTCCAATTCTTGCGATGCTTTTACCGCATCGTCGAAAAACATTTCGTAAAAGTCCCCTAAGCGAAAAAATAAAAAGGCATCTGGATAATGTGCCTTAATGTCTAAATATTGCTGGATCATCGGTGTATATGTGGCCATGCTTCTCCTCCAACCGTTACAATTTCACGCTTCTTATTATAGCAAGCGAAAAAAGAAAAAACTAGGAAAGATATTTCCTAGTTCATTCTTCATCCCCAAGAAGGGCTTCTGGAGTTAAATCTTCTAATTCATCATCCACATCGTAGTCGAAATCGTCCTCGCCGTGACCGTCCGGATGAACGGCTACCCAAACTTTTGTTTCGCCAATGACTTCTGCTACAAATTCTCTTTCGACTTGCACAACAATTTTATTGCCATTGCCTGAAATGGTGCACTCTAGGCAGTTTGGCTGCTGAATGACACGGGCGATAATGTCGCTGTCATCACTAATTACTTCGCCATCATCACGATACTTTAATTTGACAACATCCGTATACGAAACCGTCTCAGTGACTACTTCTGTTTTTGTGTTGTTATGGTATGAATACCATACGTTAATGTCATAATGTCCATGAATTTCGATCGTTCGGTCGCATTTTTTGGCATCATAGCGATGGTTGATAATCCAGCAACCTAAAATGCTCGATGGGCGATTTGGCGCTGTAAGAGTGTGTGTCGATTGCGAAAATTTGCGCCCTTTTCCCACAACCGCTTTCGTAATAATCTCTCTGTATTCAGACATACGAGCAAACCCTCCTCAAATGAATCTTCATTCTATCCTATGCATGTTTGCGCCCAATGTGCACATAAATTAATCAATAAATCCGTATAGTTCATTGTATGCGGGGTTGCTCGAATATGTGCCTATTTTTTCAAATTGAGACAGCTTTGCACATGAAAAAACCGTCCCTTCTTTTAAGAAGGGACGGCTTTTTAGTGGCAGCCACAACCGTCATTTTTCATTTGTGAACCTGTTTCTCCGCGCAGCAAATCCCCTCCAGTTGAGAGGATAATTTCGTCGGTCACCGTTTTTGAAATGGTAGAAGCGACGAGTTGAAGAAGATCGTTTACTTCCATTTGCGACTGCTGGAATTCGTCCACAATCGGAATTTGTGAAAGCTGCTCATAAATGGCATCGATTTGTGCTTCTACTTTTTTTAGCGCTTCATGCTTTCCGTAATGTTGTAAGTTCACAGCCTGCTTTTGCAGAGACTTGATTTGCTGAATCATTGTACGAACTTTTTCGTTTTGGTTAATTTTTTCCTCCGCTCGTTTGAAAAAATCGACTTCTTCAGTTTCAGCAATCATTTTCGCCAATTGTTTTGCCTGTGCTAAAATATCATCTCTTGTATATTTCGCCATTTTATTTCACCTCAACCGCTTCTTCTACCATTTCTCCATCCAATGTCCACGTTTTCGCTTTCGTGATACGCACTTTGACAAGCTTGCCGATCGCTGATTTTGGGCCTTTGAAGTTGACAAGCTTGTTTTTACGTGTATAGCCGGCTAAAACATCTGGGTTGTTTTTGCTTTCGCCTTCAACCAATACTTCGACAATTTTGCCTTCATATTCTTTTAATTTCTTTGCTGAAATCTCATTTACAAGCGCATTTAAACGCTGCAAGCGCTCTTTTTTCACTTCCATCGGCACGTTATCTTCCATTTTCGCTGCCGGCGTGCCTTCGCGTGGTGAATAAATAAACGTATATGCAGAGTCGAACTCGACTTCACGGTATAATGATAACGTTTCTTCAAACTGCTCTTCCGTTTCGTTCGGGAAGCCGACGATGATATCGGTTGTGAGTGATACATCTGGAATCGCCGCTTTAATTTTGCGAACGAGCTCTAAATATTGCTCGCGTGTATATTTGCGAGCCATCATTTTTAAGATTTCGCTGCTACCTGATTGAACCGGCAAGTGAATATGCTCGACAAGATTGCCGCCTTTTGCAAGCACTTCGATTAAATGATCATCAAAATCGCGCGGATGGCTTGTCGTAAAGCGGATGCGCGCAATGTCGATTTTGCGTAGTTCATCCATTAAGTCGCCAAGTCCATATTTCATATCGGTGAAATCTTTGCCGTACGCGTTCACGTTTTGCCCTAGCAACGTGATCTCTTTATACCCTTGTGCTGCAAGGTGACGTACTTCCTGAATAATGTCCTCTGGACGGCGGCTTCGTTCTTTTCCGCGCGTATAAGGAACAATACAGTATGTGCAGAATTTATCGCAGCCATACATAATATTAACCCATGCTTTAATATCCCCTTTGCGCACTTTCGGAAGATTTTCGATCACGTCGCCTTCTTTCGACCATACTTCTACCACCATCTCTTTTGACATATACGCCTCATGCAAAATATGCGGCAAGCGGTGGATGTTATGCGTACCAAAAATCATGTCAACGTATTGATATTGTTTTAAAATTTTATTGACGACCGATTCCTCTTGGGACATACAGCCGCACACCCCAAGAAGCAAATCTGGGTTGTTTTGTTTAAGCGGCTTCAAGTGGCCGATTTCCCCGAACACTTTATTTTCCGCGTTTTCGCGAATCGCACATGTGTTCAATAAAATAACGTTCGCATCTTCCGGACGGTCTGTCGGCTCATAGCCAAGTGCCATGAAAATGCCGGCCATGACTTCCGTATCATGCTCATTCATCTGGCAGCCGTACGTGCGAATGTAAAACTTGCGTCCGTTCCCCATGCCGCGGAATTCTTCCGGAATGGCGAAGTCTTTATGGTACTTCACTTCTTCCTTCCCGCGTTTTTTTGCATCCTTTAAGCTTGGCGGAACAAAAACAGTAGAAAAGTATTTCTCATAATCTTTGCTTGTTTTTTGCTTCAATACATCCAAAGCGGATTTTTTGTCCGTTGGATGATCCGTTGTTTGAATGTGTCCTGTTTGTTCAAGTCGTTGTTTTTCGTTCATAGCAATCTCCTTTCTATTATATAAAGCACCATATACACATTACCATAGTATATAATTTGTGACAACGATGAACAATATCGTTCATAAAATTAACGATTTTTCGGCGCAAAACTGCGTCCGAACTAACCATAATAACAAAAAACTCCTAAACAGGCAATGCCCATTTAGGAGTCAATTATTCCCATTACATAAATTCTGCAATCAACTCGTCGAATTTTTCTTTGCTTAATTGAAGGTCGGCATCGACAAGCGGTGTTTCGCTATAACCATGAATAAGATCTTGATATGATTTTTGTTCTTTGTTTTGATAAATAAGGCCCGTAACCAATCCTTTATGCTTCATTAATGTTTGCATTGCCATCATTCGGTCAGATGGGTCGTAGCCCTCCATCTTGCTCAAGCTTACTAAATGTTCCTTAAACCAGTCATATGTGTTCACTTTATTGTAAGTGACGCAAGGGCTAAATACGTTAATTAATGAAAAACCTTTATGCTTAATGCCTTCTTCAATTAAATGCGTCAACTCTTTTAAATCACTTGAGAAGCTTTGTGCCACGAACGTTGCGCCGGCACTAAGCGCCATTTCCATAATAGAAAGGGCTGGCTCAACCGACCCTTGTGGGGTGCTCTTTGTTTTAAATCCAACATCGCTTCGCGGCGATGTTTGACCTTTTGTCAATCCGTAAATTTGGTTGTCCATGACGATATACGTAATGTCAATGTTTCGACGAATCGCATGAATGGTATGTCCCATACCGATCGCAAATCCGTCTCCGTCTCCTCCTGCCGCAATCACCGTCAAGTCGCGGTTTGCCATTTTCAAACCTTGCGCAATTGGCAATGCACGCCCATGGATGCCGTGAAAGCCATAAGAGTGAATGTAACCTGAAATACGTCCGGAGCAACCGATACCGGAAACGACCGCAAGCTGATGCGGCTCTAAGCCAACATTTGCTGCCGCGCGTTGAATCGCCGCCTGAACAGAGAAGTCGCCGCAACCTGGACACCAGTTCGGTTTCACATCATTACGAAAATCTTTAAATGTCGCCATGATTATAACAACTCCTTGCATTTTGTGTAAACTTCGTTTGGCAGGAATGGGTTGCCGTCATATTTTAAGACGCTGGCAATTTTATCAGCATGTCCGACATTCATTTTTAAGAGGTTTGCAAGCTGACCTGTTGCGTTATGCTCAACAACGATCACTTTTTTCGCTGCTTGCACAAGCGGCAATACTTCGTCTGTCGGGAACGGATGAATAAGACGGATGTGTGCATGGTTCACTTTCAGGCCGTCCAATTCAAGGCGCTCCATTGCTTCTTCAATCGCCCCGCGCGTTGAGTTAAAGCCGACAATCAACACGTCTGCTTCTTCATGTTTGACATTTTTATGAACTGGTACATGAAACTTCAGATGTTTTAGTTTCCGTAACCGTTTATCCATCTGTGCTTTCCGGTTCGACGCTACCTCGGATGGCTTTCCTGTTTCCGCATGCTCGACGCCCGTCACGTGGTGGATGCCGTTTTTCATTCCAGGAAGCACGCGCGGAGAAATGCCATCCTCTGTTACCTCGTATCGCTTGAAATTCTCTTTGTTTGGCAGCTCAGGAAGTTCGCCTGTAACAAGCTTGCCGCGGCGGATTTCAATCTTGTCGTACTCAAGCGGCTCGACCGTTTGTTTTCCGAGCGAAAGCTGCAAATCAGACAAGACGATAACAGGGCATTGATACTCTTCTGCCAAGTTGAACGCTTCCACCATATCATAAAACGCTTCTTGCACTGTACTTGGCGCCATGACGATTTTCGGAATCTCGCCGTGTGTTCCGTAAATCATCGCCATGAGGTCGGATTGTTCTTGTTTCGTAGGCAATCCTGTACTTGGGCCGCCGCGTTGCGTATCAACAATAACGACAGGCGTTTCCGTAATCCCAGCTAACCCGATCGCTTCCATCATCAATGAAAGACCTGGACCTGCTGATGCTGTCAACGTGCGCACGCCGCCATAGTTAGCGCCAATCGCCATCGTACAAGCAGCGATTTCGTCCTCCGTTTGAATAACCGTACCACCTAATGCTGGCAATTTTTTAATTAAATATTCCATGATTTCCGACGCTGGAGTGATTGGATAGGCAGCCATAAAACGAGCACCGCCCGCCAGCGCTCCTAACGCAATGGCGTCATTTCCAATCATGTACATACGTTTTTTGCCATCTGCTTTTTCAAGCTTCATAGTCTGAATATTGTCGCCAAGTTGTTCTTTCATAAACTGAGCGCCTGCTCGAACCGCATCCATATTTTTCTCTACTACTTGCTGTCCTTTACGCCCAAAAATTTCCTCCACCACTTCTTGGAATACCTCAATATCGAGGCCAAGCACCGCGCTAGACGCACCAACTGCCACCATGTTTTTCATAAGCGATGTTCCTAAATTCGTTGCGATATCAGTGAACGGAACCGCATACAACGTAACGTTGGAGCCCTCCGGAATTGTTGGATTAAACTTCGCATCCGCAATGACAATACCGCCATCGCGAAGTTCATGGAAGTTAAAATCAATCGTTTCTTGGTCAAAAGCTACTAATATATCAAGATCGTCCGAAATGGAACGAACTTGTGTCGTGCTCACACGAATCTTGTTGTTTGTATGCCCTCCCTTGATGCGGGAAGAGAAATGGCGATAACCATACAAATAATAACCTAAACGATTTAATGCGATAGAGAATATCTCGCCTGTGCTTTCGATACCCTCCCCTTGCTGTCCTCCAACTTTCCATGAAAGTTGACTAATCATTTCTTACACCCCTTTAAGTTCCATCAATTATAGCGTGTACTGCTATCATAAGTGTAGCACTTTTCCGATAAAAGTACTAGAATTTCACTATATCATTTTTTCGAAAAATTTAGCATATACGAATATACTAAACGATTTCATTCTAGACCTATCGGAAAAAAAATGCAACCCTTTGATTAAAAATTTATCGTTTTTCTTTATTGCGGTAAACGCTCATAAAAGTTTCGGAAAAGAAAGCGCTCTACTTCTGTTTCTGAATAACGCTTTTGCAGCTCATTGATTAAATTTTCATAGCATCGTGCGTTTTCTAACCCCACTGTCGTTTCTTCCGCCCCATCAAAATCAGAGCCAAATCCAACATGGCGTGCTCCCCCAATCGAGCAAATATGCTCCAAATGGCGAAGAACATCGGTAAGAATCGCTTGCTTCGGTTTTTCGGTTAAAAAATAAGGAACAAACGTGATGCCAATGACGCCGTCTTTCTTGATAAGCGCCTGAATTTGCTCATCGCGCAAATTCCGGGGATGCCCACATAGAAAATGCGCATTCGAATGCGAGGCGATCGGGAATTGCGCAATTTCAATGACATCCCAAAACGCCCTTTCGGATAGATGAGAGACGTCTGTCCATCGTTTCATTTCATTTAACTGCCGAACGACTTCTTTTCCAAAATGCGTTAATCCGGCTCCTCTTTCTTCCCACGCTCCATCGGCAACAGAATTCGCCCAATTCCACGTCAGTCCGACCGATACGACTCCAAGGCGCAACAACGTTTTCAATTTGACAAGATTCTTGCCAACCGCCTCGCATCCTTCAAGCGTCAGCATCGCGCCAATTTCATGCTCCGAAAGCGCATCGATGTCCGCTTTTGTTTGCACAAATTTCATGTTCGGAAAGCGGGCAATGATTTTCTCAAAAAACAAATCGATCATTTCAAGTGCAGCGGTAAAGCGAACCTCTTCAGGAACGTGTTCCGGTATATAAATGGCAAAGCACTGCACTTTGCTTTTCGTCAGAATGAGCGATTGCAGTGTGACATGAAGCTTTTTACTATCATAAAACGATAGAGAGCGGTTGAGCCATAATTTCATCAGCACATCACAATGCGCATCAAAAATCATAGAGCGTTTCCCCCTTATACCATATGCAAAATAAAATAACCTGTTTGGGAACAAACAGGTTATTATCTCATTTGCCAAATTAACGCGGCTCAACAATCAATTTAATCGCTGTACGCTCTTCGCCGTCAATAATAATATCTGTAAATGCAGGAATACAAATAAGGTCTACTCCACTCGGTGCCACAAATCCTCGTGCGATCGCTACGGCCTTAACGGCTTGGTTCAATGCACCTGCGCCGATCGCTTGGATTTCGGCAGCTCCGCGTTCACGCAATACCCCGGCAAGTGCACCAGCTACAGAGTTAGGATTCGATTTTGCTGAAACTTTTAATATTTCCATTCCCTGGTTCCTCCTTAATTTCCACAATGGTTCATTCGTTATAAATTTCGTTCCATTGTTACTATATTCACTGTTTTGGCAAGTATTCCTGCTAAAAAGAAAAATATTTTTTAAAAATTTGTAAAAAGACGACTATTCGAAATATGGATAATCATCATTGATCATAATTCGTTCAATCCCTTTGGCCTTTCCGCTTTTCGGTTCAATGTGAACCAATACAGCATTCAATTGGCTTCTTCCTTCCGTAACTTCAAAACGGACAGGAAGGGAGGTTAAAAATTTCCTCAATACAGCTTCTCGGTCAACCCCTAAAATACCGTCATACAACCCCGTCATCCCAACATCTGTCATATAGGCGGTTCCTTTTGGCAAAATACGAGCATCTGCTGTTTGCACATGCGTATGTGTACCAATCACAGCCGAAACGCGGCCATCTAAATACCACCCCATCGCTTGTTTCTCGCTTGTTGCTTCCGCATGAAAATCAACAAAAATGATATTGGTTCGTTCGAGCGCTTCGGCAATCAGTTCGTCCGCCTTTCTAAAAGGACAGTCAATCGCCGGAAGAAACGTTCTTCCTTGCAAATTGATAACCGCTACCTCCGATTGCTCTGTCTGTACGTATACAATTCCCTTTCCCGGAGTCCCGGCTGGAAAGTTAGCCGGCCGAATGAGCGACTTTGCGTCATCGATGAACTCGAAAATGTCGCGATTGTCCCAAGCATGATTTCCAAGCGTTATTACATGAGCACCTTGCTCTAAAAAGCTCCGATAGATTTTCCCAGTAATCCCCTTACCTCCTGCCGCATTCTCACCATTTACAATAATGATGTTGGGCTGATGTTTCGCTTTTAATTTTGGAAGATATTGCTCAACCATTTTTCGCCCAGGCGATCCGACGACATCTCCAATAAACAACAGTTTCATCATATAACCCTTTCTAACGTTGAAGTTTCACTAATTCAAGTTTGTCACAAAACGAAAAAAAAATAAAGTGGCTGGATGGCCACTTTATTTTGCATATTCAACCGCTCTTGTTTCACGAATGACGGTAATTTTAATATGTCCCGGATAATCGAGCTCCTCTTCGATTCTTTTGCGAATATCGCGTGCTAACCGATGAGCTTCGAGGTCGTCGATCGCATCTGGCTTCACCATAATCCGCACTTCACGGCCAGCCTGAATGGCATACGATTTTTCAACACCTTCGTACGATTCGGCGATTTCCTCAAGTTTTTCAAGGCGGCGAATGTAATTTTCTAACGTTTCGCTTCGAGCGCCCGGTCTCGCCGCAGACAGCGCATCCGCTGCCGCTACCAACACCGCGATAATCGACGTTGGTTCCGTATCGCCATGGTGGGAAGCAATGCTGTTAATCACAACTGGATGCTCTTTATACTTCGTCGCTAACTCCACGCCAATCTCAACGTGGCTTCCCTCTACCTCATGATCGATCGCTTTTCCGATATCATGCAAGAGGCCTGCGCGTCTTGCAAGCATTTCGTCTTCGCCCAATTCGGCAGCCATAAGTCCTGCCAAAAACGCTACCTCCATCGA
The DNA here is from genome assembly GCF_000620165.1 of Anoxybacillus tepidamans PS2. Classification (GTDB taxonomy): domain Bacteria; phylum Bacillota; class Bacilli; order Bacillales; family Anoxybacillaceae; genus Anoxybacteroides; species Anoxybacteroides tepidamans_A. The sequence continues at coordinate 93,142 of NZ_JHVN01000004.1, read as the reverse complement.
ATGTTTCAACACGTTTTGGCCATAGCTTGTCCGGAATTTGAGGCGACCTAAGATTTTAATTAAATCCGGATGCAATCCGTGAACGCCGACTTCGAATGTCGTTTGCTCTCCGACCTCACGAATATGTTCGTCTACTTCGCGTCTCGCTTTTTCCACCATCTCTTCAATTCTTGCCGGATGTATGCGCCCATCTTGAACAAGCTTATCTAAAGCTAGTCTAGCTGTTTCTCGGCGAATCGGGTCAAATCCTGATAAAATAACAGCTTCCGGTGTATCATCAATAATCAAATCGATGCCCGTCAGCGTTTCTAACGTACGAATATTGCGGCCCTCGCGACCGATAATCCGACCCTTCATTTCGTCGTTTGGCAAGTTGACAACCGATACAGTCGTTTCCGCCACATGGTCAGCTGCGCAGCGCTGAATTGCGAGCGAAAGAATTTCTTTTGCCTTTTTATCCGCTTCTTCTTTCGCACGGGTTTCTGTTTCTTTAATCATTAAAGCAATTTCATGCGATAATTCTTTTTCGACACGCTCTAAAATAATTTGGCGCGCCTCTTCGCGCGTTAAGCCGGAAATGCGTTCCAATTCTGCTTGTTCTTTTTGAACGAGCTCTTCCACTTTGCTTTCCATCTCTTCAATATGCTGTTGTCTTTTGTTAAGAACTTCTTCTTTCTTCTCTAAAAGCGCCTCACGCTTATTTAGCGTTTCATCTTTTCGATCGAGATTCTCTTCCCTTTGCAATAAGCGGTTTTCCTGCTTTTGCAATTCACTTCGGCGATCGCGGATGTCGCGCTCCGCTTCGGTTCGAAGTTTATGAATCTCGTCCTTTGCCTCAAGCAGCGCTTCTTTCTTTAGTGCATCCGCCTCACGTTTCGCTTCTTCAAGTATTTGGTTCGCAGCCATTTGCGCGCCACCAATTTTTGCTTCGGCAATCGTTTTACGAACAAGAAAGCCAACAACTGCACCAACGACTAGACTAAGCAAAGCGGAGATGATGACTGTATTGACCCCCATCCATTTCACCTCCTCTTGCTATAAACTTGTTTGTTGCTTCATGAATGTCGGCATGTACATTATTACACTTTCAGCATACAGCGCAAAGGCTCGCTCACTTGCCGCTGAATCTCTTTCCGACAAAGCTTTCAGCTACACATTTTTTGAACCGTTCACGCTCTTAATTGTCCGATTCAGACCGTTTCATTTTGATAATGAAACGCGGACTGTTACTGTTTTTTTTGTAAAATATACATGTTCATTTTAAAGGTGGTAAGATTTGTTGTCAAGATAATAAGCACGGTAATATGACAGAATGTTTCAAAAACAAAAAGGGACAGATGTGCATCTGTCCCTTTTTCTAGGAAATTATTCGTCAAAAAAGCCTAATTCTTCCTGTTGGTCCACCGACAAATTGCCGTTTGACATCGAACTGTCGACACCGTAATATTTGCGGATTTCTTGAGCGATCTCTTCCATGATTTGCGGATTTTCTTTTAAGAATTGTTTCGCATTTTCGCGTCCTTGGCCAAGTCGTTCATCATTATATGAATACCAAGAACCGCTCTTTTGAACGATGTCAAGCTCTGACGCCATATCGATAATTTCACCCTCACGGGAAATTCCTTCTCCGTACATAATATCGACATCCGCTGTCTTAAACGGAGGAGCGACTTTATTTTTTACCACTTTAATTTTCGTTTTATTTCCGACCATATCGTTGCCTTGTTTAATTTGTTCGGCACGGCGCACTTCTAAACGGACAGACGCGTAAAACTTCAAGGCACGGCCGCCTGGAGTTGTTTCTGGGTTTCCAAACATAACCCCTACTTTTTCACGAATTTGGTTGATAAAGATTGCAATCGTCTTCGATTTGTTAATCGCTCCGGAAAGCTTACGCAACGCTTGCGACATTAAACGCGCCTGCAAACCGACATGGGCATCTCCCATATCGCCTTCAATTTCTGCTTTCGGCACAAGCGCCGCTACCGAATCGATAACGATGATATCAACTGCGCCGCTTCGGACAAGCGCCTCAGCGATCTCAAGCGCTTGCTCCCCTGTGTCCGGTTGAGAAAGCAACAATTCGTCAATGTTTACGCCTAATTTTTGTGCATAGATTGGATCAAGCGCATGTTCCGCGTCGATGAAAGCCGCTTGTCCACCTAGCTTTTGCACTTCTGCAATCGCATGGAGCGCAACGGTTGTTTTACCGGAAGATTCAGGCCCATAAATTTCGATGATTCGCCCGCGCGGATAGCCCCCGACACCTAATGCGATATCAAGTGCGAGGGAGCCGCTTGAAACGGTAGAAATTTGCCGGTCTGTTTGCTCTCCCAGCTTCATAATGGATCCTTTGCCAAACTGCTTTTCAATTTGTTTTAGCGCCTGCTCTAAGGCGGCTTGGCGATCTTGGTTCACTAATCATTCCTCCTTGTTTATTACCTACTTAATAATATAGCGCTTTTTAATAGCTTTGCCAAGAAAAAAATCGAACGTTCATTCGTTTTTTTCTTCATTTTTGCTGGAAACATGGGAAAACAAAGGATAAGAAAAAGCAGCTGCTTACATGGCAGCTGCCAATGCTTTCAAAATAGTAAAACAACCGTATTTCACCGTGCGTGTTCGTATCGTTTCCCGGTCGCCGCTCAGCGTCAAAGGATATACCGCCGTATCCCGACCTTCAATTGCCAAACCGATGTACACCGTACCGACTGGCTTTCCTTCGATAGAATCGGGCCCTGCCACTCCCGTAAAGCTAATGCCGATATCCGAACCTTGTAATGCACGAACATGTTCTGCCAACAATTTGGCGCATTGTTCACTCACCGCTCCCTCTGTTTTTAGGACGGAGGCAGGAACAGAAAGAACTCGCTCCTTTATATCATTGGCATAGCAAACAACACCGCCTTTGACGACTTGCGAAGCACCAGCAATCGCTGTCAGCTCAGCTGTAAATCGTCCTCCTGTTAAGCTTTCCGCGGCAGCAATCGTCTTGCCATGCTTTTTTAGTTGTTCGATGACCTTAGAAAACAACGTGTCGTCGTTGTATCCGTACAAGTACTTGCCGACACGGCGAACAATCAACGCTTCCGTCTCATCCAACAGCTTTTTTGCTTCTACGAGGGATTCATGTTTCGCCGTAAGCCGCAATGTGACCTCCCCATCCCCCGCGAGCGGAGCAATAGTAGGATTCGATTGTTGATCAATCAAGTCTTCAATTTCGGTCTCAAGCTGCGATTCCCCTATCCCAAAAAAGCGCAGCACCTTCGACTCAATGCGCTCGCGTCGCTCAAGTTTGTTCAGAAGAAACGGTCGGCCGTAGTTGATAAACATGGGCTTCATCTCTTTCGGCGGCCCAGGAAGAAGCATATAAGTCACATCACCGATCGTCAACGCCATGCCAGGAGCCATTCCAAAATCGTTTTTTAACACTTCAGCCCCTTTTAATACAAGAGCTTGCTTTTTATTGTTTTCTGTCATGATTCGTTTCGTACGGCTAAAATAATCTTCAATCGACCGGAGCGCGGCTTCGTCTATGACAAGTTCGCGCTGCAACATGCGCGCAATCGTTTCTTTCGTCAAATCGTCCTTCGTCGGACCGAGCCCTCCAGTAAAAATGATCAAATTGGCCCGCGTTTGCGCGGTCTGGACCGCCTGTTCAAGCCTTGATACATTGTCGCCGACGACGGTATGGAAGTAAACATTAATCCCCAATTCGGCTAGCTGCTGCGACAAAAATTGCGCGTTCGTATTAGCGATTTGTCCAAGCAACAACTCTGAACCGACTGCAATAATTTCCGCGTTCAATCACGGCCCCTCCTTTTGCCCCCGCTACTTCGAATGTAAAAAAGCGTGCTTATTTTTCGCAAAATAATCCCATCCAGACCAAATTGTAAAGATCACCGCCACCCAAAGAGCGACCTTTGCAAACGGGAAAGAGAGAAAAGCAAACGGCCAGTTATGAAGCAGAAGAGCGGAAATTGCCACGATTTGCGTCCATGTTTTTATTTTTCCAAGCATGTTAGCGGCCACTACTTCCCCTTCTCCGGCCAATACAAGACGAAGCCCCGTAACGGCAAATTCGCGGCTGATGATGACGATGACCATCCATGACGGAGCATAATGCAACTCGACCAAAACAATAAGAGCCGCTGACACGAGCAATTTATCTGCAAGTGGGTCTAAAAACTTTCCTAGATTCGTCACTAATTGATATTTACGCGCATAATATCCGTCGATCCAGTCCGTTGCCGACGCAATAATAAAAATGATGGCGCCGACAAGATGGGAAACTGGCATTGATTTTGTTCCTAAGCTAATCGTTCCCCAATCGAAACGGACTAGCATAACAATTAAGAAAAGAGGAATTAACATAATGCGTGCTACTGTAATTTTATTCGGTAAATTCACCCTCAATACCTCCGCTGCTAAACATGTAAAAGTCATCTAGTAAAATAGATGACTTATGGTTTCTTTAATACAATTTTGATTTTTTGATATACTTCTTCTTTCGGATCGATCGGGTATGTAAGCGGCTGGCCGTTGATCTTCACGTCCACATCGAGCGTTCGACCGATTTTCATAAAAACTTCAGACTCGGCCGACAGATCGAAAGTCTGTGTTTGTCCATTCCTTAAGGTACCTTTATAAAAAGAATGGCCTTTTCCATTAAATACTTCGAACCAAGACGCTCCTTTAGACGTCGCCTCAAGCTTTAGCTGATCAGCTGTCACTTCAATCGTGGACGTATTTCCCTTCGTCTCCTTAACGGTGAATATTGGCTTAGAAGCTGTCTCGCCTTCCTTTTTGTTTTTCGTTTCCTCTTTTTGCTGCTTCTGTTTTTCTTTTTCAGCTTTCGCCGCTTTGTCTAATGGAGAGTTCTTTGAACGTTCCACCTCTGTGGCTTGAGTATTGATTGGCTGCTCTGACTGTTCCTTCTGACCGTCGCGTTGCAAAAACATCCAAAGAATCACCGCTACCCCTACAATAACAGCAGCTATAAGCAGCTTCGGAAACAGCGCAAGCCATTTGTCGTGTTTCAATGAAAGCCGCTGTCTACTTTTAACGCGGGAAAGCTGATCAGACACCTCCTCTTGCTGCGATGAAGGAATCTCATGCGCATACTCGTGAAAAATCTCTTCCGGATCAAGCCCTACCGCTTCTGCATATTGCTTAATAAAAGCGCGCACATAAAAGTTTCCTGGCATAATCGTATAATTGCCTTCTTCAATACCAATTAAATAACGTTTTTGAATTTTAGTGATATGTTGCAATTCATCCAAACTAATCTTTTTAGTTTCTCTCGCCTCTTTTAATCGTTTACCTAATTCTGTCAACGATAACACCTTCCACCTTTTTGTTAAAAATCAAAGTCTGAAAATCCGTCGTGCGAGAACAACGTTTGTTGATCAACAACATCATATGTAATTTCTTCAGAGGGATCATTGCGCAATTCGATAATGCAGTCAAAGTCATCGAGCGTATATTCCGTATGGCGCACGAAAATATCTGGGTGCTCTACCACTTTCGTTGCCTCAAGACGCATGAGCTCGCGAATAAGCTGCCAATGGCGTTCGTTGGAACGGCGTGTCGATACGATTCCATCAATGATAAAAATATTGTTTTCACTGTACTCATCTTCAATAAGCTGACTTCGTACAGTCTGTTTGATTAACGTAGAAGAAACGAATAACCAACGCTTGTTGGCACAAACACTCGCCGCAACGATGGACTCTGTTTTGCCGACACGGGGCATGCCGCGAATGCCGATGAGCTTATGCCCTTCCTGCTTAAAAATTTCCGCCATAAAATCGACAAGTAAACCGAGCTCGTCCCGGACAAAACGAAATGTTTTTTTATCGTCTGCATCGCGCTGAATGTAACGACCGTGCCTAACCGCTAAACGGTCCAACAATTTCGGCTGCCTTAACTTCGTAATAGTTATATTATCCATCGTTCGTAAAATAGAAGCAAGCCGCTCAATCTGTTCGTTATTATCGCAACGAAGGAGCATGCCGCGCCGCGAATCGTCAACGCCGTTGATCGTGACGATATTAATCGACAGCATCCCTAAAAGGGATGAAATGTCTCCTAGCAATCCTGGACGATTAATATGGATTTCATATTCTAAATACCATTCCTGCTTCCCCATCCCATTTTCCTCCCATCGAGCTTAAGGAGACAAGCATCATATGATAAATTCATACTACTATAATATCAATAAGAAACGCAACAGGAAAGGGCATGAAACAAACTTGCGTCCATAAAAAAAGAGAGGAAGGCTCCTCTCTTATTTTTTTTGCACTAGTTTGACCATCATGTTGGCAATAGCGTGCTGCTCCTCTTCATCTGCTACGCTCCACAAATCGGCAAGAACACGTTCCTCAGGATTTTTTGGATCTACTTGTTTGGCTAAATAGTCGCCAATTTGATAAGCGACATCTGAAACTACTTGTTCGCTAAGCCCTTGTTGCTTCGCTTGTTCAAGGCGTTCGCCTAAAAAATCTTTCCATTGTTCAAAATTATCGAGTACAGACATTGAGCTTTCCCTCCTCTATTCAGTTTCACCAATAGTTTGTCTACTTCATTCGAAAATATACTCAATAATTAGCAATACCATCCACCGTTGACATTAATAATTTGCCCCGTAATGTAGGAAGCCGCTTCGGAAAGCAAAAACGATACCGTTTTGGCCACCTCTCTTGGTTCGCCAATTCTTCCTAACGGAATATCGTCCGCTATGCTTTGCAACTCATCTTCACTAAATGTTTGCAACATCTCTGTGCGAATCGCCCCCGGCGCCACAGCATTGACGCGGATGCCGCTCGGCGCTAATTCTTTAGCTAAAGCCTTAACAAACGCGTTTTGTCCTCCCTTCACCATTGAATAGACCACCTCGCAAGAAGCCCCCGTTAGCCCCCAAATCGATGAGACAACTATAATGTTTCCGCTTTTTTTCTTAATCATTGACGGAAGGAGCTTTTTCGTCAACAAAATCGGGCTTGTTACATGAAGCTGCACCATTTTCTGCACAAGTCCATCGCTCATATCAGTAATAAGCCCGTAATAACTGTTGCCGCAATTATGAACAATGACATCAATCGGCCGATCAATTTGTTCTAAAAGCATGTCCGCTCCATTTGGCTCCGATAAGTCAGCCTGAACAGCTGTTGTATAGACACTTAATTCCTTTTGCAATGCTTCAACTCGTTCTTTATTTTTGTTGTAGTGTAAAAATAAGCCATACCCGTCGCAAGCTAACTGACGGGCAATGCTTGATCCGATTCCTCCGCTCGCTCCCGTAATTAATGCATAATTCATCTCTATTCCCCCTAAAAAAGCATCCTTTACAAAAAGGATGCTTTTCCTGTTTATCTTTTTGGAATGACTTGGCACACGGCAAGTTGTGACTCATGAAAACACTCACGCGCCACTTCCATTAAATCGTTGACTGTTAATGCTTCCAACATTGAAACAACATCAAACAAGCTCATTTCATAAAACGCATATCTGGTGAATTGGTTGGCAATATATTCAGGAGAGTTGAGAGAGCGTAAAAACGCCCCGATTTTTTTCTTTTTTACCCTTTCTAGATCTGTTTCTGTAATCTCCGAATCATGAAACGCCAATATAATTTGTTTTATTTCTTCCGCAAGTCGTTCCGGATCGCCCGTATCGCCGCCGATCATTGCAAACCCAAATTGCTCTTCCTCTGTGTAGTCGTAAGCAAACGTTTCATCAATGAGCCCGAGCTCATATAAACGTTCATAGTGCGGTGAACTTTTTCCAAACAAATAATCGAGTAATACGTTCATTGCTAATTCATGTTTCAATTTTTCTTTTCCTTTTTGACTCACGTTTTTCGCTTTGATGCCAAGCACGCATTTACTCGTTTGCACGTGCATTGGAATCACTTGTTTTTCCTTTGCCACCTCTTCTTGTTCGTTATAAGTAAAACGTTTAATAGCAGAGGATGGCGGAAATGTTTTTTTCGCTTGGTTGTTGCGAATTTGCTCCATTATCGCTTCTTCATTCACTGGACCAACAATAAACAACAACATATTGCTCGGATGATAAAATGTTTGATAACACTCATATAACAACTCTTTCGTAATGTGAGAAATCGACTCGATCGTGCCAGCAATATCAATTTTGACAGGATGTTGTTCGTACATACTTTCAATCAACCCAAAGTATACACGCCAATCTGGATTGTCATCATACATACGAATTTCTTGGCCGATGATCCCTTTTTCCTTTTCGACCGTCTTGTCTGAGAAATACGGTGTTTGCACAAAATCGATTAATGTCTCTAAATTTTTTTCCACATTCGCAGTGCTTGAAAATAAATAGGCTGTTCGTGTAAAAGACGTAAAAGCGTTAGCCGAGGCGCCTTGTTTGCTGAATTGTTGAAATACATCTCCATCTTCTTTTTCAAACAGCTTATGCTCAAGAAAATGGGCAATTCCGTCTGGTACACGCTTCATTTCTGTTTTCCCCATTGGAACAAATTGGTTATCCACTGATCCGTACTTGGTTGTAAATGTTGCGTACGTTTTGTTAAACGCTTTCTTTGGTAAAATGTATACGTCTAAACCGTTTGGCATTTTTTCATAATACAGCTGCTCCTGGAGTTGTTCATATACAATTTTCTTCATGACTTCACTTCCTCCATTCCGGTCAGGAAATAAATCGTGTCGAGTTGGATGCGACTCGCAACACGAATAACATCTTCGCGTGATACGCCGTCTGTTCCTGAAAGCCACTCGTCAATGGGACGTCTTCGTTCGGAAAGGACATTGTGATACAGCACCTCAACAAGCCCCCTAGGCGTATCAAGTGTTTCAAGCAGTTGATTGCGAATGACCGCCTTCGTTTGCGTCATTTCCTCGTCTGTAAAATCCCCTTGCTTCATCGCTTTCATTTGATCATGAATAATTTGAACAGCCTTTTCATAATTCGCCGGTTCAATTCCCGACATGACCATCAATAATCCTTTGTGGCTTTCTAACCGAGAAGCCGCATAGTAGGCGAGGCTTGCTTTTTCCCGAACATTAATAAACAGTTTGGAGTGTGAAAAGCCGCCAAATATGCCGTTAAACACTTGCAAAGCGTAATAATCGTCATCATCATAAGTAATATAGGTTCGGTAGCCCATATTAAGCTTTCCTTGTTTTATATCCTGTCTTTCGACAACTTCTTGAACATTTGCAATCGTCTTCTGCTCGGTAGATAGCTGTACCTTTGTGCGGTCTTGACGATCTGGAAACTGAAAATGCGATTTGACGATCTCCAATGTGCTTGCCTCGTCAATATCTCCAATAATATACAAATCAATTTCATCCTCTTGCAGAGTTTTTTCATAATAGGCAAACAAGCTTTCAGGAGTAATCGCATCTACATCTTCAAGCTGCCCGTTTGTATGAAGGGCATACGGCTCATTTTTGCACATTTCCTCAACAAGCCGCAAATTGGCATAGCGCATTTTATCGTCGTATACCGATTGAATTCGTTGCTTTAATGCTCGTTTCTCTTGCTCAACAATTCGCGAAACAAAAGCTCCGTTTTCAAGAGCAGGCTCAAGCACAACCTCGCTTAACAATTGAACCGCTTTGTTAAGTAAAGACGGCTGCTCTTTTAAAAATTTTTCATTGGCGATATCAAGCCGAATTGTAATGATATGATACTCCCCTTTTTTTGTTAGATCGACATTTAAAGTCGCCCCGTATAGCTCATCTAAATACGTTCTGATTGCCTTCATACTCGGGTGTGTTTTCGTTCCGCTTTGAAGTACGTAAGGCAAAAGCGCACGCAACGTAACAGCTTCTTTTGATAGGGGCGCCTTCATTTTTAAGACAAGCGTATTTGTTTTGTATTTGTCCGTTGGAATGAAATGGGCGCGAAAGCCTGGCATCGTTGTGATGTTTTCACAAATCAAAAAAATTCCTCCTCTTCGTTTTGGATTCGTTTTCCCTGCATCGTTTAAGCCTTATCAACAATATACATTTTCACCAAAACAAAATGCAAATAACAAACAAAAAAAGAACTCGGCATGCCGAGTTCTTTTTAATCGAGTAATTAGCGTTTTCCTTTCACATACGGCGTTCCTAATGCTTTTGGCGCATCAGCGCGGCCAATAAACCCTGCTAAAGCAAGAATCGTTAACACATACGGTGCGATTAGCAAATAAACTGTTGGAACATTTTTTAAGAATGGGATCGTTTGACCAACAATGCTTAAACTTTGCGCAAGTCCAAAGAAAAGAGCAGCTCCCATCGCCCCAAGCGGATGCCATTTTCCGAAAATCATCGCTGCAAGAGCCATAAAACCGTGCCCGGAAATCGTCGCATGGCTAAAGTCGCGAGAAATAATAGTAGCGTATACCGCCCCGCCGACACCGCCGAGCGCACCGCTAATCATAACAGCAATATATCGCATTCTCGCAACATTAATTCCCATTGTATCCGCGGCCATCGGATGCTCGCCAACTGCGCGCAACCGCAATCCAAACGGCGTTTTAAATAAAATGTACCATACAACAAATGCTAAAGCGATGGCAATATAAGATGGAATGTAACCGTTCGAGAAAAATAATGGACCGATAATCGGAATATGACTTAAGATAGGAACGTCAATTTTATCAAAACCGATTTGAATTTGATCTGTTTGGCCTTTGCCGTACATTTTTTTTACTAAAAACAGCGACAAACCGATCGCTAAAAAGTTAATCGCTACCCCGCTGACGACCTGATCGGCGCGAAACGTAATAGAAGCGACCGCGTGAAGAAGCGAAAAGATAGCTCCCACAACCATTGCAGCAACAAGTGCAAGCCAAGGGGTCCATTCGCCAAATCGATCGGCAAACGTTAAGTTAAAAACAACGCTCGTAAATGCTCCTATTACCATTAAACCTTCCAAGCCGATGTTAACCACACCGGAACGCTCGCTGAATACACCGCCAAGCGCAGTGAAAATAAGTGGAGCAGCAAAGAAAATCGCTGAAGGCACAATAATTTGCAACATTTCATAAACGCCCACTTATTTTCCCTCCTTTTTAAAACGAGATAATAGTAAACGAATTAAATAGCTAGACGCAACAAAGAAGATAATTAATGCGATCACAATATCGACAAGCTCTGTTGGCACGTCTGCACTTGACGGCATTTCAAGCGCTCCAACCTTTAAAGCGCCGAATAAAAGCGCCGACAAAATGATGCCGAATGCATTGTTGCTTCCGATTAAAGCAACAGCAATGCCATCAAATCCAATTCCTGTAAACCCAGCCTTAACAGAAATATTGCCGAACGTTCCAAGCCCCTCCATAGCCCCGGCTACTCCAGCGAACGCTCCGGAGATTACCATCGCTAAAATAATGTTGCGCGGAACGTTCATTCCTGCGTATTGCGAAGCGTGCTGGTTAAAGCCGACAGCACGGAGTTCATATCCCTTTGTCGTTTTTTCAAGTAAAAACCACATCATAACAGCGCCAATCAAGGCAATAATAATTCCATAGTGCAATGTTGAGTAATCTGTAATAGATTGCAGAAACTCTGATTGTAACGAAGCTGAATCATGAATTTTTGCTGATTTAAAGCCTTGATTTGATAAAACTGAACGTATGATAGCATTGGTTACATGCAAAGCAATATAGTTCATCATGATTGTAATAATGACTTCATGCACCTTAAAACGCGCTTTTAAGAAGCCAGGGATCAATGCCCACAATGCCCCTGCCGCAGCCGCCGCCAAGATTGCAAGCGGCAAATGAATCACTTTTGGCAAATCGAACGAAACGCCGACCCATACCGCAGCCAGCCAACCGACGATTAATTGCCCTTCTACGCCAATGTTGAAAAGCCCTGTCCGAAACGCAAACGCCACCGCTAATCCTGCAAGAATATAAGGCGTTGTTTGGCGAATCGTCTCGCCGACATAATAGCTGTCCCCAAACGCTCCATATAAAAGAGCCGAGTATCCGGCAATTGGATTATATCCGCTCACAATCATTACGATGGAGCCAGCGAGAACGCCGAGCAACACCGCAAATACGGGAATGATAAAATTTGTGAAACGACTTGAATTCATGAAGAAACACCTGCTTCCTTACGTTTACTTCCTGCCATTAGCAAGCCTAGCTCTTGTTCAGTAGTTTCTTTCGGATCGACAATTGCAACAATTTTTCCTTCATAAATCACCGCAATGCGATCGCTGACGTTCATAACTTCATCTAACTCAAATGAAACAAGAAGCACCGCTTTTCCTTGGTCCCGCTGCTCAATTAAACGTTTATGAATAAACTCAATAGCGCCAACATCAAGGCCGCGCGTCGGTTGCGCCGCGATCAGCAATTCTGGATTGCGATCCACTTCACGTCCGATGATGGCCTTTTGCTGGTTACCACCAGAAAGAGCACGAGCTGCCGTATATTCGTCTGGTGTGCGCACATCAAACTCTTTGATCAACTGGCGTGCCTTTTCATAAATGGCTTTGAAATTCAACACACCGCCTTTAGAATATGGCTCTTTGTAATACGTTTGTAACACCATATTTTCACCGATTGGGAAATCAAGAACTAACCCGTGTTTATGACGGTCTTGCGGAATATGGCCGATGCCTGCTTCCGTAATTTTTCGCGGCGACAGATTGAAAATATTTTGACCGTTCAAAAGAATAGAACCCGATTCTGCCTTTATTAAACCAGTGATGGCCTCGATCAATTCTGTTTGTCCGTTTCCATCCACCCCAGCAATACCAACGATTTCTCCAGCACGGATTGTCAAATTTAAGTGATCGACCACCGTGACGCCTCGCGCATCTTTGACAACTAAATCTTTAATTTCCAGAACTTCCTTTCCAGGTTGGGCTGGTTTTTTATCCGTTTTGAAATGAACTTCGCGACCAACCATCAGCGATGCAAGTTCATTTGGATTCGTATCCGCTACGTTTAACGTGCCGACCCCTTTTCCTCGGCGAATAACGGTTACGCGGTCACATACTTCCATAATTTCTTTTAGTTTATGTGTAATTAAAATGATAGACTTTCCTTCGCGGACAAGAGCTTTCATAATTTGAATCAATTCCTGAATTTCTTGCGGCGTAAGAACGGCTGTCGGCTCGTCAAAAATTAAAATGTCTGCGCCTCGATATAGCGTTTTTAAAATTTCAACACGTTGTTGCATTCCCACGGAAATATCCGCGATTTTCGCTGTCGGATCCACCGCTAAGCCGTAGCGTTCTGACAGTTCGCGCACTTCTTGCTCCGCGCGTTTAATATCGATTTTTCCCCCTTTAGTCGGCTCGCTTCCTAAAATAATGTTTTCGGTTACTGTAAATGTATCAACAAGCATAAAATGTTGGTGCACCATTCCGATGCCGAGATCGTTCGCTACGTTCGGATTCGAAATTTTAACAGCTTGTCCTTTTACGCGGATTTCTCCGCCATCTGGCTGGTATAATCCGAACAAAACATTCATGAGCGTTGATTTCCCGGCGCCGTTCTCTCCTAAAAGGGCATGGATTTCGCCTTTTTTCAGCTGGAGAGTAATATTGTCATTGGCAACAAAATTTCCGAATACCTTTCGGATATTGAGCATTTCAATTACATATTCCAAACAGATTCACTCCTCTTATGAAATGAGCATATTAAAATCAATAAATAAAAAGTTACAACACTATTTTGTAACTTTTTATTTATTGATTTTTGGCGAATAAAAAGGCTAGTTCACACTAGCCTTTTTATTCAATTCCCCGGCTTACTTTAAGCTCGCCTCAAATTGTTTGTACTCATCGCGAGTTGTTGGCACTTTTACTTTGCCGTCGATGATTTTTTGTTTCCATTCGTTAACAGCTTTTAATACTTCCGGCTTGATGTTGTCTTGAGTTGGAGCAATTCCCACACCATTTTCAGGAAGACCATACTCAAGCACTTTTCCGCCCGGGAACTGTCCCTCTTTTGTTTTCTTCGCTACATCGTATACAGCAACGTCTACACGCTTAACCATTGATGTCAATGTCACGTTATACGTTTTTCCGCCTACTTTTACAACGCCTTCTGGAGCTTGGTCTTTATCAACGCCGATAACCCAAATTTCACGATTTGGATCTTTCGTTTTTAAGTCTTTCGCTTCAGAGAACACACCGTTACCTGTCGCGCCAGCTGCGTGATAAATGACGTCAATGCCAGAAGCGTACATGCTTGATGCGATCGCTTTTCCTTTATCTGCTTGGTCAAATGCACCGGCATATTGCACTTCTACTGTCGCTTTTGGATTTACCGCTTTAACGCCTGCGCGGAATCCGCTTTCAAACTTCTCAATTAACGGAATTTCCATACCGCCGACAAATCCAATTTTGTTCGTTTTTGTTGTTAATCCCGCAACAACACCAACAAGGAACGAACCTTCATGCTCTTTGAATGTAATGCTTGCTACGTTTGGCTTTTTAACAACGCTGTCAACGATCGCAAAGTGATTTTTCGGTTTTTGCTCAGCGATTTTCGTCACCGCATCCGTCATTAAAAATCCGATTCCGTAGATTAAGTCAAAGTCGCTTCTTACAAGCTTGTTCAAGTTTGTTGCATAGTCGGCATCGCTTTGAGATTGTAAGTAATCATAGCCGTCTCTGCCTTTTTTCATGTTGTTGTCTTCGCCAAATTTTTTCAACCCTTCCCAAGCGGATTGGTTGAATGATTTGTCGTCAATACCACCGACATCCGTAACCATTGCTACCGTGAAATTGTCTTTCTTTTCTCCCGCTTTATCTCCTTGTCCGCAGCCGCCAAGCAACGTGCCAGCCGCTAACACAAGGGAAAGCGCAAGACCGATGCGTTTTTTCTTCATCATTTTTACCCCCTTAGTAAAAAAGTAGTAACAAAAGTATACTTTTTTATTATTGAATACATATCGCTTTTCTATGTATTAAGTGTCACCCCCTTTAAAAATGAATCCGTTTTCGCAGCACGTGGAAACTAAACTTGTCCGATTTAAAATAGTTGATGGAATATAAAATCGGTTCATCATTTTTGTCAAAGTGCATTTGCTTCAAAACGAGCAATGCTGTTTCCGGGTCACATTGTAAAGTTGGTGACACTTTCTCATGATAGCCAAGCGGTTCAATATGCGCCACAGCGTATGCAATATCATGATTTGTTTGATTATGCAAGTTTTCAAATAAGGATTCATGCTCGTATGAGATGCCTTTAGGCAAGTATTTACAAGGGATTTTATCTACACAATATACAACCGGCTCACCGTCAGCTGTCCGTACCCGCTCTACAAGAAGAATTTCCTCATGCGCTGAACATTGAAAACGGCGGATATCTTCTTCTGTTGGACCTTGAATGGAGGAAGAAAGAAAAATCGTTCCCGGCTTCCGTCCTGCTTGTTTAATCATATCCGTGACACTGCTTAACTGCTCAATACCGGAAGTAAACAGCGGCTTAGCATTCACAAATGTACCTACACCGTGCCTCCGGATGATCACATTCTCTTCTTCTAGCACACGAAGCGCTTCACGCAACGTTGCACGACTAACTCCTAGCTGCTTTGACAGTTCAAATTCGGACGGGAGCTTTTGCTTTTCCTTGTAAACGCCTGTTTCAATATCATGTTTGATGCGATCGATCACTTGTAAATATAGATGGCGATTATCTGATTTAATGGACATTCGAAAAGCCTCCACTTGATAGTTTACAGATATCAGACCTCTGACGTAAGACAAATTGACCTAACCGACATTAATATAACACTTTTTTGCTCATAAATAAATAGGGAATAAAAAAATTGTCGAAAAAAGCAATAGAGATGTTTGAAAACGGTTTCAATATGCTATTCTGATGAACCTCTCCCACCTACACTCCGTTTAAGAGGCGGGAGACTTCTTGGTGGATATGTTAAAAAGCAGATCGATGCTGATCTGCTTTCTATGTTTGTTATGAGGTTTTGGCATTTTCTTTCGGAATGAGCACAGCGCGCGGTTTGCTTCCTTCATAAGGTCCGACGACCCCACGGGCTTCCATCGCATCAATCAGTCTAGCGGCGCGATTGTAACCGATGCGAAAGCGGCGTTGCAGCATAGAAACAGATGCGCTTTGCATCTCAATCACTAGCTGAACCGCTTCCTCATACAGCTCATCGTCAAAATCCGTCTCTTCATCAGATGTATCGGCTGGAATCATTTCTTCTTGATACTGCGCCTTTTGTTGTGAAATGACAAATTGCACAACTGCCTCTACTTCTTCATCCGATACAAACGCCCCTTGCACGCGAACAGGCTTTGAGGCCCCCATTGGCAAAAATAGCATATCTCCTCTTCCAAGCAGCTTCTCGGCTCCTCCCATATCTAAAATAGTGCGCGAGTCTGTTTGCGAAGAGACGCTGAACGCAATGCGCGATGGGATATTCGCCTTAATAACCCCTGTAATGACATCAACCGAAGGGCGCTGGGTTGCAATAATAAGATGAATTCCTGCCGCCCGAGCCATTTGTGCCAGTCGGGTAATAGAATCTTCGACATCCGAAGAGGCAACCATCATTAAATCAGCTAATTCGTCAACAATGACAACAATATAAGGCAAAAGTGGTTGTTTCACGGTTGATTGCTGATTGTGCCGCTCGATATACTCATTATAGCCTTCTATATTCCTTGTTCCAGTATGTGAAAACAACTCATACCGTCGTTCCATTTCGCTAACGACTTTTTTCAACGCCTGCGATGCTTTTTTCGGATCGGTGACAACAGGCGCTAATAAGTGAGGAATGCCGTTATACACGCTTAATTCCACCATCTTCGGATCAATCATCATCATTTTTACCTCATGCGGCTTCGCGCGCACTAATAAGCTGGTTATAATACCGTTAATACAAACGCTTTTTCCACTTCCTGTTGCACCGGCCACTAACAGGTGAGGCATTTTATTGAGTTCTGCGACCACCGCTTCCCCAGATATATCCCTTCCTAAACCAATCACAAGCTTAGCGTCCGGTTTATAATGCTCTGTCGCTTCCAGCACCTCACGCAACGAAACAGTAGCTATCTCTTCATTTGGCACTTCGATGCCGATTGCAGACTTACCAGGAATTGGTGCTTCAATGCGAATATCCTTTGCCGCAAGCGCAAGCGCTAAATCATCGCTTAAGCTCACGATTTTGCTCACTTTGACGCCGACATCCGGGTATACTTCGTATTTTGTCACGGCAGGACCTAGATGAACTTGTGTGACTTTCGCTTTCACACCGAAACTTTGAAATGTTTTTTCAAGCTTTCGAGCATTTGCATAAATGTTAGCATGATCTTTCGTTTGGTGGGTTGGCTTTGGAAGGCGCAGTAAGTCAAGTGGTGGCAATTGATAATCGGTATTCTCCATCTCGACAAAGGACATCGGTTCATTCTGTTCTTCCCCCTCATCCTCCCGTACCGGCTGTTCCACCGTCTGTTCATTCACCCGTGTAACACTAAAATCAGAGATAATCGGAGGCGGCGATACATCTTCTTCCTCCGCTTCTTCTAACGATTCCGTTTCCTCTTCTTGTTCACTTGCCTGTTCTTTCATCACTTGCCGTTTGGATGTTCTATTTTTATGTATTACATTTTTTATATCTGCAAGAAACTCATACCATTGTTTGCGTATGAACAAAACAAGCCAAGCCACCGCTTTTCCAACCGTCTCATTTAATGATTTGCCTGTAATCAAAATGAACCCTATCACGAAAAGAAAAAAGGAGACCCATTTTGTTCCTAGCTCATCAAACAATTGATAGCTTGCAGCGAATAAAACAGCCCCTATCATCCCCCCGCCCAAATCGGGATGGGAAGATGTTCCTTTCATTTCCATCCAAAAAAGCTCCCACGTCGTGCGAATAATGCTTGGATCACGAAATTCTCCCTGGCGCGATAACAATTGAAATAACGTTTGGTGACTCAATAATAAAACGGCAGTAACGAGCGTATAAAGGCCCATCAGCCACCGCCTGATCAAAGAAGGCCATGCCCGTTTCCAAATGATATAAATCGCCACACAAAACAAGCTGAGCAATAAAAGAATATACCATTCTCCAAGAAAAAAGCGTGCAAATGACACGAGCGTGTTACCGACTAAACCAAGACGCGCCATCGCGATGACGGACAGAGCAAGCATAACAAGACCTGTCAACTCAAAACGAAAGGTTGTTTTCCACGTTTGACCTTTTTTTTGTTTTTGCTGTTGTCGCTTGCGTTTCGCCATATTTACTCACTCCGATACAAAACTGGAAATGTCGAAAAAAGCAGCCAACCTTGGCTGCTTTTTTCCGTTTGTTCTTATTATATCACGCGCGGACAAGGAATTCATTAAGATGTTGCTTGCGGCATTGAAATCCTCGCACCTGGCGCATATTTCTGATTTAAAAAATCGGCAGGGTTTGTGCTCAAATTTCGCACAATCTCCCATTCTTTCGTTTCCGTTTCGCGCGCAAGAAACGGAATACCATCATAATAAACGATTTTTTGTTTCGCATACTCATCGCTGGCAGCTGGAAAAATAAGATGTTCTGGCATAATGGTATATAAAATCACTGCAGCATCTTCCCTTCATCTTTTTTCCACTCGATCAGTTCGCGCAACTTTTTCATCGCTTGGGCCACTCCTCCTACTTCATCGATCAGCCCGTACCTTACTGCATCAGGTCCAACAACGTTCGTACCGATATCACGTGTTAAGTTCCCTTTTGAAAACATCAATTCCTTAAATTTTTCCTCGGAAATTTTCGAATGTTTCGTTACGAAACGAACGACTCGCTCTTGCATTTTATCTAAATATTCGAATGTTTGCGGCACACCGATAACAAGCCCTGTTAAGCGAATCGGATGGATTGTCATTGTTGCAGTTTCCGTGATAAACGAATAGTTGCATGAAACAGCGATTGGCACTCCAATCGAATGTCCTCCCCCTAAAACAATGGAAACGGTCGGTTTCGATAAAGAAGCGAGCATTTCGGCAATAGCGAGTCCCGCCTCCACATCGCCTCCAACAGTATTTAAAATAACAAGCAACCCCTCAATGCTCGGATTTTGCTCAATCGCTACGATTTGCGGAATAACATGCTCGTATTTTGTTGCTTTGTTTTGCGGCGGCAGTTGAATATGCCCTTCAATTTGCCCTACAATCGTTAGGCAATGAATATTTGTATCCTGTGTCATTTGCGGAACGTTAGTTTGACCGAGCTGTTGGATATTTTCTGTCACTTTCTCCTTCTTCTCCTCTTGCTGTTCCGATTCAAACTCTATGTACTGCTCTTTTTCCATTTGCATACCCCTTTCTTGCATCATATCGTTAGTATGTTCTACATATAGAATAAAAATGCCGATGGAATATTTCTTCTTCCATCGGCTTTTTTAGTTCGACTTTGAGCATGATCACATTAAACTTCCATAATAATTGGCAAAATCATCGGCTTTCGTTTTGTTTTTTCAAACAAATATTGATTTAATGCTTCACGAATACTCAACTTTAATGAAGACCATTCAATTACGTAGTCTTGCATACATTTATTCACAATATTTGTCACCATTTTTGCTGCTTCATCAAGCAGCATTTCCGATTCTCTTACATACACAAATCCGCGAGAAATGATTTCAGGCCCGGACACAATCTTCTTGGCTTCCTTGCTTAACGTCACAACGACAATCAAAATGCCGTCTTGTGAAAGCAGGCGGCGGTCGCGTAGGACAATATTGCCGACATCGCCAATTCCTAATCCATCAATCAAAATGTTTCCACATGGCACTTTGCCGCCAAACTTCGCTTGTCCGTTGCGAAACTCAATGACTTCTCCTTTGTCTAATAAAAAAGTACGCTCTTCTGAAATGCCGACCGCTTTGGCTAGATTCGCGTGCGCTTTTTGCATGCGGTATTCCCCATGAACAGGAACAAAATAATACGGCTTCATTAAATTAAGCATCAATTTTAACTCTTCTTGACAGCCGTGGCCGGACACATGCACGTTTTTGTGAACGACATTGGCACCCGCTCGATATAATGCATCAATCGTTTTTAAAAACAACAGCTCATGCCCCGGCATTGGCGAAGCAGCAACAATGACAGTATCTCCCTCTTTGATGTTCACTTGTTTATGCGCCTGCTTAGCCATTCGCGCCAGAGCTCCCATCGGTTCCCCATGGCCTCCTGTCGTTAATATAAGAAGCTCTCGATCTTCATATCGTTCAATATCTTGGATGGAAATGATCGTCTTTTCCGGCAGGTGCAAATAACCTAAGCGGACAGCCACGTCCATCACCTTGTGCATGCTCTTCCCAACGATGGCTACTTTCCGTCCATGGTATTGAGCTGCATTTAATACTTGCTGAATTCTTGTAATATTTGACGCATAGCAAGCAGCGATGACTCTGCCCCTTGCATTGTAGACAACATCGGAAATTTCCTCAGCAACATCCGTATCAGAGCCTGTGTATCCCGGTTTTTCCGCGTTTGTACTGTCCGACAATAAACATAGTACCCCTTGCTCGCCGATTTGCGCCATTTTCCCTAAATCGGCACGATTTGCGCCATATGGGGTTTGATCAAATTTAAAGTCTCCTGTGTACACAATCGCCCCTTGCGACGTACGGAAGCTGATACCGACAGAGTCTGGAATGCTGTGAATCGTTCGGAAAAATGTCACTGTAGCCTTCTCAAAAACGACTTCCGAATCGGAATGGATTTCAATAAACGGCGCATCGGTGTTTACTCCGTGCTCTTTCAGCTTTTCCGCCGCTAAACCGAGCGTTAGTTTTGTTCCGTATACCGGAGCGGTAATTTTCTTTAGCACATAAGCAATCGCCCCGATATGCTCCTCATGACCATGCGTTAAAAAAATAGCTTTGATGCGTTCCTTCCGTTCAACAAGATAAGAAATATCCGGAATTACCTTATCGATTCCGAGCATTTCGTCTTCTGGAAACATTAGACCTGCATCGATCACAAAAATATCTTCATCGAGTTCGATAATATACATGTTTTTTCCGATTTCCCCTACTCCTCCTAGGGAAAATACGCGTATTTTCTCAACTTTTGCCCTCAATGGTGTATCCTCCTAATATCAAACTAACCCGCTCAAAGTCACTTGACTTTATTATAACTGATGGAAGATTTTAAATACAAGACAATTTGTCCTATGCCGCATTAGTAAAAGAAAAAAGGTCAATCCACATGACCGTGAATTGACCTTTTCGTTTATAGCGTTTCAAGCACATTCATTAGTTGCAAGCGTTCTTGCTCTGTTAACGGAACGAGCGGAAGACGGACAGAGCCAACGTCTAACCCTTTCATCTGCAACGCCGTTTTGACAGGAGCGGGGCTTGGCGCAGCGAACAACCCTTTCATGATCGGGAGCAATTTTTGATGAAGTTTCGCTGCTTTTGTATGCTCCCCTGCTTCAAACGCCTTAATCATCTCCTGCATCTCATTTCCAATTACATGGGAAGCAACAGATACAATGCCGGCACCGCCAATCGCCATTACTGGAAGCGTCAGCCCATCGTCTCCACTATATAGTAAAAAGTCATCACCTGTACGGGCAATTACCTCTGTCATTGCATCAAGATTGCCGCCCGCATCTTTTAAAGCAACAATGTTTGGAATTTCAGCCAAACGTACGATTGTGTCAACAGCAATATTGATAACTGAGCGCCCTGGAATGTTATATACCATCACCGGAAGCTCCGTGCTTTCAGCAATGGCCTTAAAATGCTGATAAATGCCCTCTTGGTTCGGCTTGTTATAATATGGCGCTACAATCATAACGGCATCGACGCCGATTTCCTCCGCTTTTTTCGTTAAATCGATTGAGGCGCGTGTATTGTTGCTTCCTGTGCCGGCAATGACAGGAACTCTGCCTTTCACAACCGAAACAACATGGCGAAACAGCGCTAATTTCTCTTCCGTTGTCAACGTTGGGGATTCCCCAGTTGTTCCCGCAACAACAAGAGAATCAGTGCCATTTTCTAGCAAATAGTTAACTAGTTGCGTCGTTTTGTCAAAATCGATATTTCCTTTATTATTAAATGGCGTTACCATCGCAGTAACGACTTTACCAAACGAAACCACTGTTTTCACTCCTTGTTGTCATATTTCACTGGTTGTTCTTCAGAAAGATGGAAAGCGTCATGAAGTGCATTAACGGATTTCTTTAAATCCTCTTCTTTGACTAGCACCCAAATGGTTGTATGGCTATCAGCTGATTGCAAAATTTGAATTCCTTGCTCAGAAAGCGCTGTTACAATCTTCGCCGTAACCCCCGGCACACCAGCAATTCCCGCGCCGACAACCGACACTTTGGCACATCCCCTTGTGACAGTTGGATCATATCCTATCTTATGCAGCGCTGAAATGGCCCGCTCTGTCATTTCACCTGCAACCGTGTACACGACGCCATTTGGGGAAATATTAATGAAATCAACGCTGATGCCTTCGTTCGCCATCGCCTTAAAAACATCCGACTGCAGTTCGTAGTGTCCTTCTTTCGCTTTTACTTTAATTTGTGTCACATTCGCAACGTGAGCGATCCCCGTTACAAGCCGTTCCCTAATATCGCTTCCTTTATTCGGTTTCATGCTAGATGTAACGAGCGTTCCTAGGGAATCGGAATACGTCGAGCGAACCCGCAACGGAATTTTTGCCTGCATCGCAATCTCAACCGCTCGCGGGTGAATGACTTTTGCTCCCTGGTATGCCATATTGCAAATTTCTGTATATGTGACAACGTCAAGCGGACGAGCATTCTCTACAATGCGTGGGTCGGCTGTCATCACTCCTTCGACATCAGTAAAAATGTCGACCCACTCCGCATTAAGAGCCGCACCTAAAGCGGCAGCAGAGGTATCGCTGCCGCCGCGTCCAAGCGTTGTAATGTCACCATCCTTTGTCGCTCCTTGAAATCCAGCGACAACGACAACATCGTATTCCTCTAACATGTTGAGCAAACGTTCGCAACGCATCTCAACAATTTTAGCATTCGTGTAATCATTAGTTGTGCAAAACCCGGCTTGCGCCCCTGTAAGCGCCGTCGCCTTGATGCCGTGTTTGTTTAATATATTCGTAAACACGACGCTCGAAATGATTTCCCCGCAAGCCATCAATAAGTCTTGCTCGCGCTTATTAACATATGTGTCATTTCCACCTATTAAGCTTAAAAGCGTATCTGTCGCATAAGGCTCTCCATTGCGCCCCATAGCTGAAACGACAACAACAACCTTGTATCCTTCATCGAGCGCCTTAGCAATATGCTTGCGCGCCCAATCACGCCCGCGTTCATCGCGAACCGATGTACCGCCAAATTTTTGAACAATAATTTTCATGTTAACACCCCGGTGTTCCCTCTCACCTTATTTAACAAGTCCTAATTTCAATAGACTTTCTGCAATTTGTACAGAATTCCATGCCGCTCCCTTTAATAGATTATCCGATACAATCCATAAATGAAACGCTTGATCACAATCTAAATCTTTGCGGATGCGGCCGACAAATACATCGTTTTTACCCACGCAGTCCGCTGGCATCGGATACAATTGTTCGCTTGGATCATCTTGCAAGACGACGCCTGGCGCTTCTCTTAAAATGTTCTTAATATCTTCGGCGCTGACTCCTTCTTTCTCGACCTCGATGTATACCGATTCGGAATGTCCTGTCATTACCGGAATGCGCACACATGTCGCTGCAACAGCCAACTCAGGCATGTGCATAATTTTTTTCGTTTCATTTATCATTTTCATTTCTTCAAATGTAAAGCCATTGTCTTGGAATTTATCAATCTGCGGAATCGCATTAAACGCAATTTGATAATGTTTGCGATCCGATTTGACCGGTAAAATCTCAGGGGTGAAAGCTTCTCCTGCAAGAATCGCTTTCGCCTGTTCCTTTAACTCCTCAATCGCTTGCGCTCCAGCCCCAGAAACTGCCTGATATGTCGATACGATGACTTTTTTCAATCCAAATGCTTGGCGAATTGGCTCGAGAGCTACGACCATTTGAATCGTCGAGCAGTTCGGGTTGGCAATGATGCCGTTATGCCATTTTAAATCATCCTCGTTCACCTCAGGTACAACGAGCGGCACATTCTCATCCATGCGGAACGCGCTTGTGTTATCAACAACAATCGCACCGCGCTTCACCGCTTCCGGAGCAAGCGCTTTTGACACGGCTCCTCCCGCGCTGAAAAGGGCGACATCCACCCCGGCAAAACTTTCCGGTTTGGCCACTTGCACTTCAATTTCTTGCCCTTTAAACATTACTTTTTTGCCCGCTGAACGTTCCGACGATAACAGCGTTAACGTTGCAATCGGAAAATCTCTTTTTTCTAATGTTTCAATCATTTGCTGCCCAACTGCTCCAGTGGCTCCGACAACCGCTACACGTAATCCTTTTTGTTCCATTATTTCATTCTCCTTCCAGCTAATCACTAACTACATCCGTTTCGATAGTTTTTATTTTAACACATTCACCTTTAAAGGAGAGAAATTTTTTTATTCACATGCATAAATTTTCTTTTTTTTGATTATTTATTAATTGTTGTTATCGCGAAATTTTTCGATAATAACGGGTTGCAACTGTTTTCCTTCAAGAGCAGCAACAACCGTGTCGCGCAAAAGCGACATTTTTGCTACCATCGAGTTCGGTTTCGCATGCGGAGCATCCTGGCCAAACGGAATGAAATAAATATTTTTCGCAGCCATCAAACGCATTAGATTAACGCCATTTAACCCGAGCGCATCATTGGTTGAAATGCCGACAACGACAGGCCGATGGTTGCGCATCGTTGCTTTGGCCGCCATAAGAACAGGAGAGTCGGTCAACGCGTTAGCGAGCTTGCTCATCGAGTTCCCTGTCAATGGAGCGATAACCATGCAATCGAGGGGAATTTTCGGCCCAAGCGGTTCTGCTTTCACAATTGTATCAATCACCTTATTTCCAGTGATCTCCTCCAGTTTTTTCACCCACTCTTCCCCGTCTCCGAACCGCGTATCCGTTGTTTTAACCGTATGGGTGACAACCGGCAACACTTCTGCTCCTTCCTTTACAAGCTTTTCAATTTCCGGCATCACCGCATCATATGTGCAGTGTGATCCTGTTAGTCCAAAACCGATGCGCTTTCCTTTTAGGCTCATTTATACTTTCCCCTTTCGTTTATTTAAATCCTCAAACAATAGTTGTGAAAGAACGTTCGCAATAATTTGACCGGCTGTTTTTGGAGCAACGACCCCCGGAAGCCCTGGAGCCAACAATGCCTTGATGCCTCGTTTTTCAGCATAACGAAAATCCGTTCCTCCGGGTTTTGAAGCTAAATCGATAATGAGCGTATGAGCAGGCATTTTCGAAATAACGCTTGCGGTCACAACCAGCGTTGGAATTGTATTAATACACACATCAATGTCCCTTACTTCTTTCTCCAAATCTTGAAGATGGAACGGTTCAAGCCCCATTTCCAAAATTCGCGCTAGATGTTCGGTGCGCCGCGCCCCTACTTTCACTTTGGCACCTAAAGCGGCGAATGTGCGAGCAACCGTCATGCCAACACGGCCTAATCCTAAAACGGCGACGCGTGAGCCGTGAATTGTAAAATCTGTATGCTGGATTACCATCATAATCGTTCCTTCTGCTGTCGGAATCGAGTTATAAATGGCTACATCATCGCGTTCAAACAATTGAACGTATTTCCGATTGACGGCCTTCATTAGGTCATCTAAATAGCTATTGCTAATACCTGAGTAAACCGTACAATGCTTTGGCGTTTTTAAAAGCATTTCCTCCGTAATAGCAATTTTTTCATTGGAAAAAACCGTGTTTACTTTTCCTTCTAAATTTGTGCCGTGAACAGGTAAAATGATTGCGTCTAAATCAGAAACATCGATTTCATTGATTGATGTTTTCGTGGCGCCAGTAAAACTGTGAGCTAGTTGATCGAAGCCAATAAGGGATAATTTCGCATCCAATTCAGTCAACTTGCGTATAACTTCTAGCTGCCGCGCATCTCCGCCAATAATTGCGACATGCATCCCTGTCAGCATCATATGCCTCACCTTCTTTGTGAAAACTCGTATGTCACTATCTCTTTCACATCTTATGTAAAAGGCGAAAATAGGTGAATATAACTAAAAAGGGGCTCGGCTGTGAATGCCGAGTCCCCTTTTCATTTTCTATTCTTCTGGAAAGTCAATAATAATCATCTCTGTACCAATTTTCTTGATATACTTCCACGGCACGCGAATCTCGTTCCCTTCTTTCCGAAAACCGAACCACTTCCCTGTTGGAATCAATAACGCTTGAATTTGACCTGTCTGCTCGTTAATTTCTAAATCCGTTTGCCCTAGTATTCCAAGCCGTTCCGCTCGTCTCACATCAACGATTTCCTTGCCGCTTAGCTCGCTCAATCGCACCATCTATGCACCCCTTTAGCTCTTTATTATCATTGTAAGAGCCAATCAATAAAAAAATGCCTGCAAGCGACGGTCGCAGGCATTTTTATATCAGGCATTCGCAAGCTAACACTTAAGAGCGGAGCGCAGTCGGCAGCTGACCATTGGGGCTAATGAGCGCAACGGCATAGTCATCGCTAAAAATATGCCGCGCAAGTTCGTTTACTTTCTCCGCCGTTACGTCATTAATCTCTTCGATGATTTCATCAAGAGAGCGATGACGACCAAGCAGCAATTCATTCTTCCCGTTGCGGCTCATGCGGCTGTTTGTGCTTTCTAGACTGAGCATTAGACTTCCTTTCATTTGCTCTTTGCTATTTTGCAACTCTTTTGCTGTAATCCCATCTTCTTTGAGTTTACGAATCGTATCTTGGATTGTTTCAAACAGCACATCTAATTGATTGCTGCCTGTCCCCCCATAAATGGTTAATAATCCCCCATCCTGATAGGAAGAGTGATAAGAAAATACCGAGTACGCTAACCCGCGCTGTTCACGCACTTCTTGAAAGAGGCGGCTGCTCATGCTTCCACCTAAAATGTTATTAAGAATAATTAAACTATAAATATGCTCGTGGCCTATCGGCAATCCGTTAAAACCGATGCATAAATGCGCTTGCTCCGTATCTTTTTGCCGCGCTAACTTTTGCGGATGGAAAACAGGCGCAATGCCGCTTTGCGTCCGCTTTTTCGCTGTAAAGGAGCCAAAATATGCTTCGATGTCCCGAATAAAAGATTCGTTTACATTGCCCGCAACAGAAATAACAACTCGATCCGGGGTATAATAATCCGCCATGTATTCACGCAAAGAGTCTCCTGTAAACGTACGAAGCGTCTCTTCTGTTCCTAAAATCGGGTATCCAAGCGGGTGGGTAGCATAGCATGCTTTGCTGAGCAAATCGTGAACAATATCATCCGGCGTGTCTTCATACATTTTAATTTCTTCAAGCACCACATTCCGCTCTTTTTGTAATTCGTCTTCTACAAATGTCGAATGGAAAAACATATCAGCCAGCATATCAAGAGCAAAGTGCGCATGGTCATCTAACACTTTCGCATAATAGCATGTATACTCTTTAGAGGTAAAAGCGTTGACCTGCCCCCCGATGCTGTCAAACGCTTCCGCAATTTCCCGCGCCGTGCGTGTTTTAGTCCCTTTAAAAAACATATGCTCTAAAAAATGGGATATCCCGTTGTTCTGTTCATGTTCATTGCGCGAACCCGTTCCGATCCATATTCCAATTGCTACTGAACGTACCGTTGGAATTTGTTCTAGCACAATGCGTACCCCGTTTTGACACGTATACTTGTTAATCAAATTCACGTTCCTCCTATTTTTTAGCAATTCTTTTTTCGTCTAAAAGCATTGATACATTGCCTATTTCATATTTTTGTTTGATAGAAACAATAAGCGGTTCCAATGCTTCGGCAGTCGATAACGTAGGATGCATTAGAATCATCGCTCCCGGATGAAGCTTAGACGTTACCCGTTTCACTATAACAGATGGCGATGGTTTTTGCCAATCTATTGTATCGACACTCCACATAATGGTCCGCATCTTCAAATCGTGGGCAATTTTTACCACATCATCACGATAGCTTCCGCTTGGAGGAGCAAACCATTTGCATTTTACCCCTGTTGTCGCTTCAATGACTTCGTTTGTTTTTTCAAGCTCTGACCGAATCGCACTGTTGCTCATTGTTTTTAAATCCGGGTGACTGTAAGAATGATTGCCAACTTCCTGACCAGCATCTACAATCATTTTTGCCATATCGGGATGATTTTTTACCCAACGCCCTTCAAGGAAAAAGGTAGCGTGGACATGGTGCTTTTTCAAAATATCTAGCATTTTAGGAATGTACTCATTTCCCCATGCAACATTAATAAGGAGGGCCACCATCGGTTTTTCTGGATGGCCACGATAAATGGCTTCGGCCGGCAAATCGTCAAGATGAATTTTCGGAGGTATTTGCTGATAAACGAGCTTTCGTTCATCAAAAACACCATCTTTTTTCATGTTTTCGTAAGAAGCTTTCACGTTGACCTTTAGCCCATTGTATCCCGGAATGGCCTTCCATACTCGATCGATGACCGCATTGCGCGGAGGGACTTCATATTGCTTCGCCTTTGTTTGAATTTCAACATAAAGTTTATCTCGCATTTGCGATGTCTCTATACTTTTTTCTCTCAATGACATAATATATTCATTCACAAATGGCTGGCTGGCAATGCCCCATGCAAATAAAAAGGTTACAACAAGCCATATGTAACGCGCATTAATATCTCATCCCCCCTTTTTATTACAGACTATGTAGCGGGAGGACAAGATAGAACCTGCCTGAAACGACAAAGAAGCCTAGGTTCGACCTGAGGCTCCTCATTGGCTTTGTTTTTCTTTTTGTTCGCGCAGCACTGCTTTTCTTGATAAATTGACGCGACCTTGCTTGTCAATTTCCATCACTTTTACTAAGATTTCATCGCCAATTGAGACAACATCTTCCACTTTTCCGACACGTTCTTCAGCTAGTTCTGAAATATGAACGAGACCATCTTTACCGCTGAACAGCTCAACAAATGCGCCAAACTTTTCGATACGTTTGACTTTTCCTAAATAAATTTGTCCGACTTCAACTTCACGAACAATATCTTCGATGATTTTTTTCGCCTTCTGGTTCATTTCTTCATTGACAGAAGCAATGAAAATCGTACCATCTTGCTCGATGTCAATTTTGACGCCTGTTTCTTCAATAATTTTATTAATTTGTTTGCCGCTCGGTCCGATAACATCTCGGATTTTGTCCGGGTTAATTTGCATTGTTAAAATTTTCGGCGCATATTTCGAAAGCTCTTTACGCGGTTCACTAATCGTTTGCATCATATGTTTTAAAATTTCTAAACGGCCTTTCTTCGCCTGCTGCAGTGCTTCATCCAAAATTTCGCGCGATAATCCTTTAATCTTAATGTCCATTTGCAAGGCCGTGACCCCTTTTTCTGTTCCGGCCACTTTAAAGTCCATATCGCCTAAATGGTCTTCCATGCCTTGAATATCTGTTAAAATCGTGTAATAATCTCCGCTTTTTACAAGCCCCATCGCAATACCAGCGACCGGCGCTTTAATCGGCACACCCGCATCCATCATCGCCAGCGTGCTTGCACAAATGCTCGCTTGCGAAGTCGATCCGTTGGACTCTAAAACCTCGGAAACGAGGCGAATCGTATAAGGAAACTCCTTTTCAGACGGAATGACTGGCTCGAGCGCTCTTTCCCCAAGCGCCCCATGACCAATTTCACGGCGCCCTGGTCCGCGCATCGCCCCTGTCTCCCCAACGGAGAATGGCGGGAAGTTATAATGGTGCATAAACCGTTTCGTCTCCTCAATACCAAGCCCGTCCAAAATTTGCACATCACCAAGTGCTCCAAGCGTACAGACACTAAGCGCCTGCGTCTGTCCTCGGGTAAACAGTCCAGACCCGTGCGTGCGCGGCAACAGACCAACCGCTGAGGAAAGTGGACGAATCTCATCAATCTTGCGGCCGTCTGGTCGAATTTTTTCTTCAGTGATAAGACGGCGCACTTCCTCTTTTACAAGTTTATGCAAAATTTCGTTGACTTGTTTTAACGTTTCTTCATCGGCCTCTTGCGCTTCAAATTTTGCGACGACGCCAGCTTTCACCTCGTCGATTGCGGCTTCACGCGCTAATTTTTCCGGAACTTGAACCGCCTTCTTGATATCGGCCTCTGCAATGGCGCGAACTTCCGCCTCTAATTGAGGGTCGAGTTCGTACAAAACGACTTGCATTTTTTCTTTACCGATCTGTGCGGTAATATCCTCTTGAAAAGCAATAAGCCGCTTGATTTCTTCATGGCCGAACATGATCGCTTCAAGCATTACTTCTTCAGGCACTTCGTCCGCTCCAGCTTCAACCATGTTAATTGCATCTTTTGTGCCGGCAACTACGAGATGGATATCGCTTTTTTCTGCCTGCTCAACAGACGGATTGATCACAAACTGTCCATCAACACGTCCGACCGTTACTCCAGCGATCGGCCCTTCAAATGGAATATCTGAAATTGTTAACGCTAACGATGAACCAAACATCGCCGCCATTTCCGGAGAACAGTCTTGATCTACACTCATCACCATCGATACAATTTGCACTTCATTTCTAAACCCTTCAGCGAACAGTGGACGAATTGGCCGGTCGATAAGACGGCTTGCTAAAATGGCTTTTTCGCTTGGCCGTCCTTCACGCTTGATGAATCCGCCGGGGATTTTTCCTACAGCATATAGGCGCTCTTCATAGTTGACAGTTAACGGGAAGAAGTCCACGCTTTTTGCCTCTTTCGACGCGGTCGCTGTGCTTAGCACAACCGTGTCGCCATAGCGGACAAGCACCGCTCCATTCGCCTGTTTCGCCAATTGACCAATTTCCACGACGAGCGGCCGTCCAGCCCAGTCTATGGAAAACACATGTTTTTCTTGCTCCATATAGATGAGTACTCCTCTCTATGTACAAATCAAAATAATGACTATCTTTAGTATGAACGAATATTCCTCTATCTATCAACAATCTTTATATAACTAGCAAAAAAGCGGGAATGCTCCCGCTTTTTCCTTATCGACGTAATCCAAGTTTGTTAATTAATTCACGATAACGTGCGATGTCTTTGTTACGCAAATACGTAAGCAAGTTACGGCGTTTACCAACCATTTTCAACAACCCACGGCGTGAATGATGGTCTTTTTTGTGAACGCGTAAATGCTCATTCAAATTGTTAATTTGCTCTGTAAGGATAGCAATTTGTACTTCTGGAGAACCAGTGTCTGTTTCATGAATTTTGAACTGGTTGATAATTTCGTTTTTGCGCTCTTGTGTTAGTGCCATCCTTGTTCACCTCCTCATTATTAAACCCCAATTACCTAGCAAGCGCCGGTGACTCGTCTTGCCAAGCAATGGTTATTTTACATACATTTATTAGCTTACATCGTTTTGCGACAAAATGCAAGTATTTTCGGCCGTTTCGCGAAAATATGCCTCTGCCTTTTCTTTATCACGTTGAATTTGCGCGACTAGTTCAGCAACACTCGAAAACTTTTGCTCGCTGCGCAACCGCTCATGCCATTCGATCGTCACCATCTCTCCATAAATATCCCTAGAAAAATGAAAAATGTGCACCTCAATGTTCGGCCTTCCCTCTAGCCTGTCGTGGAATGTCGGTTTATATCCTACATTGCATACTCCTTCGAACGTTTCAGAGCCAATACGGATTTTCACCGCATACACTCCGAGCGCAGGCAGCAGATAATCATCTGCCGGATCAATGTTGGCCGTCGGAAACCCGATTGTTCGCCCCCGCTTTTCACCACCAATCACTGTCCCTTCGATTGTGTAAAAGCGCCCAAGCAATTCAGGGAGTTGGTGAACTTCACCGTTTTTCAAGAGATGGCGAATGTACGTTGAACTAATCTTTTCATCGTTTCGCGTCAGCTTTGGGACGGTCGTATGCGCGAATTGCCCCCGCGAATGAAACGGAAGCGTCTCCATCGTCCCTTTCCCGAGACGGCCGTAGGTAAAATCGAACCCGGCAACTACATGTTTCACGTGAAAATCAATAATATATTGATCGACAAATTGCTGCGGAAGCAATTCGGCAAATGAAGGCGTAAACTCCACAACATATAAATAATCGACACCTAATCTGGCAATCAGCCGCTCTTTTTCTTTTAAAGGCGTTATGAGTTGAACGTGCTGCTCTCGCCTTCCTAATACAACAGATGGGTGCGGATGAAACGTCATCACCGCACTTTTATATCCTTTTTCAGACGCGATTTTGACTGCCGTTCGAATCACTTGCTGATGTCCGAGATGGACGCCATCGAAATAGCCTAACGCCATAACGGTCGGCGGTAAATGTTCCTTTTTCATATGATGAGGATATGTGATAAATCGTGTTTCCATATTTGTTTTTCACCTTCTGCCTCCCGCTCTTTCATTCAGCAAAACACTTTGAGCGGTTTAATAAGCTGCGGTTTTGACGGATGTTTGCTATAAAGAGCAAGCGCTTCGTTTCGTTCGTCAACCACAAGGACCGGTCCGTCCAATGATTGCAATAAATGTGGAAGAGGTAAAACCGCGCCGTTTTTTACTTTCTCTGCTACTTTATCATTAATTTGATATTTCGGCAAATGGAAAAGCGCTTTTTCAATCGGCAATAGCAGTTTTTCAATTTCTCCAGCTTCTGCATGTTTTTCAACATCGGCAAAAGTCGAGCATTGTTCTAATGTAAATGGTCCTGACGCCGTTCGAATAAGATGGGACATATGCGCTGGATAGCCTAGATGCTCCCCGATCATAACCGCCAATGTTCTTACATACGTCCCTTTGCTGCATGTAACGCGAAAACGAAATGAAACGGTATCGCCTGAAAAGGTTTCTTTCTCATCTAATAAAACGAGTTGGTGAATCGTGACGGTGCGCATCGGGCGCTCGACTTCGATTCCAGCACGCGCATATTCGTACAGCTTTTTTCCATTCACTTTCACAGCAGAATACATGGGCGGCGTTTGCACAATTTCACCTGTCAACCGCCGAAATACTTCTTCGATTTCATTCCTCTCGATGTCGCGGGTCACTTTTTTTATTTCAACCACTTCGCCAGAAGCATCTTCTGTCGTTGTCGCTACTCCTAGAGTGACTTCCCCTTCATACGTTTTCGTTGCCCCTGTCAAAAATTCGGCAATTCTTGTTGCTTTACCGACGCAAATCGGGAGCACTCCTGAAACGTCCGGATCGAGTGTTCCCGTATGTCCGACTTTTTTGATATGTAGTAGGCGGCGAATGCGAAACACACAATCGTGCGATGTCATTCCCGCAGGTTTATGTAAAAGCAGCACCCCGTCCATTGTGACACCTCTTTTTCTCTCCATAATGGAAATGGATAGACCGCACGTCTATCCATCATTGCTCGTTACTATTTTCTTGAGAAATTTTACGAATTAACGATTCAATGCGGTTTCCGTAATCGATTGATTCGTCAATTTCAAAATAAATCTCCGGCGTTTTTCGCAAGCGAATACGCTGGCCGATTTCGGAACGGATAAAGCCTTTTGCCTTAGCTAGCCCCTTTAAAGTATTTTGGCGCTGCTCCTCATCGCCGAGGACCGTAATATACACTTTCGCCTGCTGCAAATCGCCTGTCACCCGCACATCCGTGACTGTTACAAAGCCAATGCGGGGATCCTTAAGTTTGCGACCGATGATATCGCTCAATTCTTTTTTCATTTGTTCACCAATGCGTGTAGCCCGCAAACTCATCATCATCACCTCAATTAAAGCCACTCAAATGTTGTAACCGTTCGTTCGATCTCCGGGAACGAATCGATCATCTCCAAAGCTCGGTGCAGTTCTTTTTCTGTCGCCATCCGATCGGATGTAATAGCTACTATTCCAATTTTGGTGCGTTGCCATACATCTTGGTAATCGATTTCGGCTACTGATATATTATATTTTTGTTTGAGCCGTGTTGTTATTCGTTGCAACACGGCTCGTTTTTCTTTTAAAGATTGAGCGTTATAGATGATACACTCGCATTGCACATAGCCGATCATTTACGTTCGACTTCCTGCATCACGTATGCTTCGATAACGTCCCCTTCTTTAATGTCGTTATAGTTTTTAATCGTAATACCGCACTCATAACCTTGCGCGACTTCTTTCACATCGTCTTTGAAACGTCTGAGCGTATCAATTTGTCCTTCGTAAACAACCACACCTTGGCGAATGAGGCGGACGCTGCTGTCGCGGGTAATTTTTCCGTCTGTCACATAACAGCCGGCAATTGTTCCGACTTTGGATACTTTAAACGTTTGACGAACTTCAGCTTGGCCGATCACTTTTTCTTCGTATTCTGGATCAAGCATTCCTTTCATTGCGGCCTCAATTTCCTCGATTACTTTATAAATGATGCGATGTAAGCGAATATCGACTTTTTCAGATTCTGCGACACGTTTCGCGTTCGCATCAGGACGAACGTTAAAGCCGATTACAATCGCATTCGACGCAGAGGCGAGCATGATATCATATTCCGTGATCGCGCCCACCCCAGAATGGATAATTTTTACGCGCACGCCTTCAATATCGATTTTTTGCAATGCTGCAACGAGCGCTTCAACCGATCCTTGTACGTCCGCTTTGACAATAATATTTAGCTCTTTCATTTCACCTTGCTTAATTTTCTCGAACAAGTCGTCAAGGCTGACGCGCGTTTTCGCGCTGCGCTGCTCAAGCAATTGCTTTTGCGCACGCGCTTCTCCGATTTGTCGCGCTTTTTTCTCATCCTCAAACACCATAAAACGATCGCCTGCTTGCGGTACATCATTAAGCCCTGTAATTTCTACAGGAGTCGATGGTCCCGCTTCTTTCACGCGACGGCCCACATCGTTCGTCATTGCTCTCACGCGGCCGTATGTGTTTCCGACTACAATTGGATCACTAATGTGCAGCGTTCCCGTTTGAACAAGCAGCGTTGCCACCGGACCGCGGCCTTTATCTAGCTTCGCCTCAATGACTGTTCCTATCGCACGGCGCTTTGGATTCGCCTTTAACTCTTCCATTTCGCTAACGAGAAGAATCATTTCTAGCAGGTTGTCGATTCCTTCTCCTGTTAAAGCGGAAAGCTTGCAATAAATCGTATCTCCGCCCCACTCTTCCGGAACAAGGTTATATTCCATAAGTTCCTGCATCACGCGATCCGGATTAGCGGTTGGTTTGTCGATTTTATTTACAGCTACAATAATTGGTACGTTCGCTGCTTTAGCATGGTTGATCGCCTCCACTGTCTGCGGCATCACACCATCGTCTGCAGCAACGACAAGAATAACGATGTCTGTCACTTGCGCCCCCCGTGCGCGCATCGTCGTAAATGCTTCATGGCCAGGGGTATCTAGAAACGTAATCTTTTTATTATTGACTAGTACTTGGTACGCACCGATATGTTGTGTAATACCGCCTGCTTCCTGCTCTGTTACTTTTGAGTTGCGAATCGAATCAAGAAGCGTTGTTTTTCCGTGGTCAACGTGCCCCATAATCGTCACGACTGGCGGGCGCTCTACTAGATCAGCTGGATCATCGACAATTTCCAGCGATTCAAAATCGGTTTCATCAATGACAACTTTCTCTTCAACTTCTACTCCGTAATCTGAGCAAATTAATTCGATGGCGTCTTTATCCAAATCTTGGTTAATCGTCGCCATAACGCCAAGCATAAACAGCTTTTTGATAATTTCTGAAGGTTCTTTTCCTAATTTTTTGGCCAACTCGGCAACAGTTAGCGAACCTTCAAAGGTGATTTTTTGTGGAAGTTCTTTCTCTTTTTTCTTTTGTACTTCTGGTTGAGGTGCTTCATATCCTTTTTGCTTCTTATTTTTATTTTTTTTGTTTGTGAAAACTTTCTTCTCTTGCTGCTGGCTTTGCAAGTCGTGTTTTTTGCCTTCTTTATTTTTGCCTGACCCTTTTTTAATTGGTACTTTCTTTGTGATGATTTCTTCCTCGTCCTCAAAATCCTCAATGAGCGCTTTCGGCTTTACGGCAACACTCTGTTTTTCTTTCACATCCTGCTTTTGCTTTTGTTCCTTTTTCTTATACGTATCGTTCAGTTTCTCAACCACTTCCGGTTCAAGTGTAGCCATATGATTCGAAACCTCTATATTCATTTCTTTTAATTTATGAATGATGTCCTTGCTAGAAACATTATTTTGCTTCGCGTACTCATATACACGCATTTTAGACATAGATTCACCCCCACAATGATACGTCGAACATCGTCATTAACTTGTTTGCAAATCCTTCATCAATGACGGCGACGACTACACGTGCGTCTTTGCCAATCGCCTGACCGAGCATGTAGCGGTCGGCAGCTTGACGCAACGGAACTTCGTATGACGTGCATTTATCTTGAATTTTTTTTCTTGTATTGATAGACGCATCTTCTGATAAAATCACAAGCTTGGCTCTCCCGCTGCGAATCTCTTTAATCACCAATTCCTCTCCTGAGACAATTTTACGCGCCCGATTCGCCAATCCTAACAGAGACGCCCATTGTTTATTGCCCATTCTTTGCTTCGTTCTCCTTCTCCGCTGCCAGCTGAAGCAATTGTTCATACAACGAATCATGGATTTCTGCTTTTAAATGATGAGCCAAGACATTTTTCTTTTTCGCCAGTAAAACGCATTCTTCGCTTAATGTGATATATGCGCCGCGTCCTGCTTTTTTGCCGGTCGGATCAATCGAAACATCGCCTTCTTTGGAGCGGACAATACGGATCATTTCTTTTTTTGGCTTCATTTCTCCCGTTACGACACATTTACGCATTGGGATTTTTTTCTGAACCGCCATCTTTGCTCACCCCTCACTCGATTTCTTCCGACAAATCGAATGTCTTGCCGCCCTCATTTTCATTATTGATTGGTGCGTCCAAAGAATCAAGCGAATTGGATTGCTCATATACAATTCCTAGTTGCTTTGCTTCAGATTCGCTTTTAATATCAATTTTCCAGTTTGTTAATTTCGCCGCTAAGCGGGCGTTTTGTCCGCGCTTTCCAATCGCTAAAGATAGCTGATAATCTGGAACGATCACCGTTGTCGCGCGCTCTTCTTCGTTAACAATAACACTGAGCACTTTAGCTGGACTTAAAGCGTTAGCAACAAATTCAACCGGATCGTCGGACCAGCGAACAATATCAATCTTTTCCCCTTTTAACTCGTCAACCACTGCTTGAACGCGTTGACCTTTTGGACCGACGCACGCCCCGACAGGATCTACCTCTGGATTGTCGCAATGCACCGAGATTTTTGATCGATCTCCTGCCTCGCGCGCGATCGATTTGATCTCTACTGTTCCGTCGTAAATTTCCGGCACTTCTAGTTCAAAAAGACGCTTAAGAAGCCCTGGATGAGTGCGTGACACAAAAATTTGCGGACCTTTTGTCGTTTTCTCGACTTTTGTAATATATACTTTTAGGCGATCGTGCGGTTTATAAGTTTCATTTGGCATTTGCTCACTGACAGGAAGCAGTGCTTCTACTTTTCCTAAACTTACATACGCAAAACGCGGATCGACGCGTTGTACAATCCCCGTCATAATATCCTCTTCGCGATCAATAAATTCTGCGTAAATGACTCCTCGTTCCGCCTCGCGCACCCGCTGTGTTACCACTTGTTTCGCGGTTTGCGCAGCGATACGGCCAAAATCTTTTGGCGTAACTTCTATTTCTACAATGTCTCCCACTTGGTAGTTCGGATTGATACGGCGTGCCTCATCAAGCGAAAGCTCTAGACGCGAGTCGTATACTTCTTCGACGACTTCCTTGCGCGCAAACACGCGAATTGATCCTGTTTCCATATTGAAATCGACACGCACGTTTTGCGCCTGGCCGAAATTGCGCTTATAGGCGGAGATGATCGCCGCTTCAATCGCTTCGACCAACACTTCTTGGCTAATGCCTTTTTCTTTCACAAGCGCCGCCAAGGCATCTAATAATTGAGTATTCATCAAACAAAAATCCCCCTTTACATTTAGCTGCCCATTAGAAAAAGATCACGGCAAGCCTTGCGCTTGCAACTTTGTCATACGGGATGACGACCGTTTTTGTTCGCGTTTTATGCTTGACAGTTACCGTCACATTTTCACCATCAAAGGCACTAAGTTCGCCTTCAAACTCCTTTTCTCCTTCTATCGGTTCATAGGTTTTAATATAGACATTTTTCCCAACCGCTTTTGTAAAATCAGCGGCTTTCTTCAATGGGCGTTCTGCTCCCGGCGAAGAAACTTCTAAAAAATAGTTATATGGAATCGGATCAACGGCATCCAGCTTTTCACTTAATTTCTCGCTGACAACGCCGCACTGTTCAATATCAATCCCTTGCTCTGAATCAATAAATACACGAAGGAACCAGTTTTTCCCTTCTTTTACATACTCGATATCCACTAATTCGAGGTTCATGTCGTTAAGAATTGGTGTTACTAATTCCTCCACCACTTCTGTAACTTTTTTGCTCATTTTGTCCCTCCTAAAATTCATAAATCCATACGTCTGCCATCATGGAAAATCCCTCTTCACCAGACGAGGAAACATATTCAATCAATACGAAAGAGTGGGTTTCCCCACTCTTTTGTTACACAATTATCTTTGCCATTTCCCCTAAAACTATAACATATTGGAAAATGTTTTGCAACAAGATGTCTAGAATAAAGAAAGCTGGTTATGGTCCGGCAAGGAATCAAGGCAGCCACGGCTCTCTAAATATTCAAGAATCGTTTTTGACACTTTTCCACGCTGCTGCAAGTCTTCTTTTGATAGAAACTCTCCTTCCTCCCGGGCGCGGACAATGTTCAATGCAACGTTATTCCCAAGCCCCGGAATCGCGTTGAACGGCGGAATAAGCGAGTTGCCATCAATAATAAACTCCGTTGCCTGTGAACGATACAAATCAATGTTTTTAAATGAAAATCCTCGTTCACACATTTCAAGAGCGATTTCCAGTACGGTGAGCAAGCTCTTTTCTTTCGCGGACGCATCGAGTCCTTTGGCGTTGATTTCTTCAATTCGCTTGCGAATCGCAGCAGAACCTTTCACCATCGCGTCTAAATCGAAGTCTTCCGCCCGTACCGTAAAATATGAAGCGTAGTATAGAAGCGGATGATGCACTTTGAAATAAGCGATGCGCACCGCCATTAATACGTACGCAGCCGCATGGGCTTTCGGAAACATGTACTTAATTTTTTTACAAGACTCAATATACCATTCCGGTACATCATGCTTGCGCATTTCTTCCTCAAATTCCGGAGTCAATCCTTTACCTTTACGCACAGATTCCATGATTTTGAACGCTAATGACGGCTCAAGCCCTCGATAAATCAAATACACCATAATATCGTCACGGCAGCCAATCACTTCCGATAAGGTACAAATGCCATTGTGAATTAATTCCTGCGCATTGCCAAGCCATACATCCGTACCGTGCGAGAGCCCGGATATTTGCACAAGTTCGGAAAACGTTTTCGGCTTTGTGTCTTCGAGCATCTGCCGCACAAAACGCGTACCGAATTCAGGAATCCCAAGCGTTCCAACATTGCACATAATTTGTTCTGGTGTCACTCCTAAAGATTCGGTGCCGCTGAAAATTTTCATGACTTCCGGGTCGTCGGTCGGGATCGTTTTCGGGTCAATGCCGCTTAAATCTTGGAGCATGCGAATGACCGTCGGATCATCGTGACCGAGAATATCCAGCTTTAATAAGTTATCATGAATCGAGTGGAAATCAAAATGCGTCGTCCGCCATTCCGAGCTTGTATCATCGGCCGGATACTGAATCGGCGTAAAATCGTAAATGTCCATATAATCTGGAACAACAATAATGCCCCCCGGATGCTGCCCTGTCGTCCGCTTGGCGCCTGTGCATCCTGCGGCAAGCCGATCGATTTCTGCCCCGCGAAGTTCCAGATTGTTATCGCTAGCATACCCTTTAACAAATCCGTATGCCGTTTTATCGGCAACCGTGCCGATCGTTCCAGCGCGATAAACGTTATCTTCGCCAAACAGCACTTTCGTATAGTTATGCGCGTGCGGCTGATATTCGCCGGAAAAGTTCAAATCGATATCTGGCACTTTGTCTCCTTTAAATCCGAGAAACGTTTCAAACGGGATGTCGTGCCCATCCTTTTTATACTTGGCGCCGCACTGCGGACAGTCTTTATCCGGCAAATCAAATCCTGAACCGACCGAGCCATCGTTAAAAAACTCGGAATACTTGCAACTCGGACAGACATAATGCGGCGGAAGCGGATTTACTTCCGTAATCTCCGTCATCGTTGCAACAAACGATGAACCGACCGAGCCCCGCGATCCGACGAGATACCCATCATCTAGCGATTTTTTCACCAGTTTATGAGAAATTAAATAAATGACCGCAAAGCCATGGCCGATGATGCTTTTCAACTCTTTTTCTAGCCGTTTTTCTACGATGTCTGGCAGCGGGTCGCCGTATATTTCCCGAGCGCGCCGATAGCTCATTTCCCTAATCTCCTCATCGGCCCCTTCGATGCGCGGAGTGTACAATTCATCTTTAATCGGTTTAACCTCTTCTATCGAATTTGCGATCTTTTGCGTATTCGTCACAACAATTTCTTTCGCTTTTTCTTCGCCTAAAAATGAAAAGCATTCAAGCATTTCGTTCGTTGTTCGGAAATACACATCCGGCAATTGATGACGATTGAGCGGATTCGCGCCCGATTGGGAATGGATTAATATTTTCCGGTAAATTTTATCTTCCGGGTTTAAATAGTGCACATTTCCGGTAGCAACAACAGGAATGTTCAGCTTTTCCCCCAATCCGACAATGTTGCGAATGATTTCTTGCAGCATCGCCTCATCTTTTACATAGTCCATTTCTATTAACGGCTTGTACACTTCCGGCGGATGCACTTCAAGAAAATCGTAAAACTTGGCGATTTCCTCGACTTCTTCCGGCGCTTTTTGAATCATATTATCGAACACTTCGCCTTTATCGCACCCAGAGCCAACTAAAATTCCTTCGCGATGCTTTTGTAAAACGGAGCGGGGAATCCGCGGCACGCGATAAAAATATTGAATATGGGCGAGCGAAACAAGCTTAAATAAATTTTTCAACCCAATCTCGTTTTGGGCAAGCAATGTGACGTGGAATGGGCGTGAACGTTGGTATGACGTTTCTTGGCGGGAACATTCATTAAGTTCGTCA
This sequence comes from Anoxybacillus tepidamans PS2, assembly GCF_000620165.1. GTDB lineage: Bacteria > Bacillota > Bacilli > Bacillales > Anoxybacillaceae > Anoxybacteroides > Anoxybacteroides tepidamans_A. Next base: position 51,926 of record NZ_JHVN01000004.1, on the reverse strand, counting down.
TGATATAAGATGCCTTTTTCATTGGCATCTTTCAGCATTCGCATCAGCAAATGTCCCGTTGCTTCAGCGTCATAAATCGCACGGTGATGTTGTGTTAATTCGATATCAAATTTTTTACAAAGGGTGTTCAGTCGATGGTTCTTTAACTCAGGGTATAAAAAACGCGCAAGTTCCAACGTATCAATAACAGGATTCGTTACCCTTCCAAATCCAATTTTTTTCAGGCCTGCATTCAAAAAGCCGATATCAAAGCTTGCGTTATGAGCAACGAGTACGCTATCGCCGATCCACTCGTAAAATCGGCGCAATACATCTTCCACATCCGGAGCATCCTTGAGCATGTCGTCGGTAATGCCTGTAAGTTCAATTGTCGTAATCGACAGCGGGTGATGCGGGTTGGCAAACGACGTAAATCGATCAATAATTTCGCCGCCTTTCACTTTCACCGCCGCCAGTTCAATAATTGTGTTATATACTGCTGATAATCCGGTCGTTTCCACGTCGAACACAACATAGGTGTCTTCTGCTAAAAGCCGGTGCGCTTCATTGTAAGCGATCGGCACGCCGTCGTCGACGATGTTTGCTTCGACGCCATAGAGTACTTTAATGCCATGTTTTTTCGCGGCACTATACGCTTCTGGAAACGACTGCACAACAGCGTGATCCGTTACCGCAATTGCAGGATGCCCCCATTTTTTCGCCTGTTCGATGAGCTTTCCTACCGATGTCACGGCATCCATTTGACTCATTGGCGTATGGAGGTGCAACTCTACTCGTTTTTCTCCTTCATTTGCAGTATCTTTTCTCTCGTGCGGCTTGATTTCATTGACATCATTAGCTAATAGCACAAGATCGCGCACAAATGTGTCATTTTGCACGCTTCCCCTTACTTTCACCCACATGCCTTTTTTCACTTTTTCCATTAGAGCGACATCTTCTTTATCGCGCGAAAACATTTTCACAAGAATCGAGTTCGTGTAGTCCGTCATTTTGAATGTCAATAGCGAACGGCCGCTTTTTAGTTCTTTTATCTCGGCATCAAACACATATCCTTGCACGACAACACGGCGCTCTTCTTCAACAATACTGTTAAGCGTCCGTATTTCTTCCTCTTCTTTAATCGGATAGCCAATGACGAGCGGCCCCGACATCTCTGGCATAGCCGCTTCAGCTGGCGCCTCTTTCTTTGCGATCATCTCCGTTAACGCCGCTAGAGCGCGCGCTTCGTCTTCCTGCTGTTTTTGCGCTAAAAACTCCTCATATTCACTCTCCGATTGTTTTACTTCCGTTTCAAGCTGTAAAAACGGAAAACCAAACGACTGGTATACTTCAGCCACTTTGGCAGCAAAACGGCGCTTCAAAGCCATTGCTTCTGCATCATTGCGAGCTGTGACATATAGCTTGGTTCCTTTGACTGCTGGAAGCTGCTCATGAAGCAATGTGAGAAGTGGGGAAGATATTCCTTGCAGTTCTCTCAAGCAAAAAGGCCAATAGTTATGAATATCGGCTGGCGTAAAACTAGCATCAACCGTCTGGATCGTATGTTTCACATAAGCGATATGCTGAAATGCATAAATTAATTTTTCTGTAAACAATTCGTATACGTTATAAGGCAACAATTTCGGAAATAAAAAATAAAAGTGCCAACACTTTTGTCCCTTGTCAACCACAAGCTTCTGTATTCCTGCTTGTGAAAAATATGGAACAAGATCGTCAGACGTCAATTCGAGTTGCTCTAGCAGCACTTGAAAACGTTCTTTTTGCTCGTTTGTTAACATGACGTCGATTTTTCCCCTCTCTCATTGTAAAAATGAATAGCAGAAGGGCTGTCCTTGAAAGGAATCAGCCCTATATGCCTTTATCTCTATTGTAAAAGACGCTGCACTGTTTCTGCTAGTTCGTTCACGTGAACTTCGAACGATTCTCCTGTTTGGCGTACCTTTACTTCTACAACCCCTTCGCCGGCACGTTTTCCGACAGTGACACGAACAGGAATTCCTATTAAATCGCTGTCCGCAAATTTGACGCCCGGACGCTCTTGACGGTCATCATAAAGCACTTCAAAACCTGCTTGTCCTAATTTTTCATACCACTCATCGGCAAGCAGACGCTGCTCGTCGTTTTTCGGATTAATCGAAATAAGATGCACGTGGAACGGAGCAACAGAGGCCGGCCAAACGAGACCGTTTTCATCGCCAAACTGCTCGGCAATTGCCGCAAGCAAGCGGGAAACACCGATGCCGTAGCAGCCCATAATCATTGGTTGTGTACGGCCGTTTTCATCAAGATATGTCGCATTCATCGCCTCGCTATAGCGAATGCCCAATTTAAACACATGGCCGACCTCAATACCACGCGCAAAGCGGATCGCTCCCTTTCCGTCTGGCGATGGGTCCCCTTCCTGAATAAATCGCAAATCAACGTATTGCGATACAGCAAAATCGCGCTCTGGATTTACACCTGTATAGTGATAACCTTCCTCATTTGCCCCGCACACGCCATTGACGATCGCTTGGACCGCGTAGTCAGCGATGACAGTAACGGAGTCGCTCACACCAATTGGTCCTAAGGAGCCGACTGGGCAATTCATGACCTCTTTCGTTTCTTCAGGCGAAGCAAGTTCAACTACAGATGCTTCAAACACGTTTTTCACTTTTATGTCGTTGGCTTCATGATCGCCGCGAACGAGCACGAGCACATATTTATCATCTACCTTAAAGAGCAAGGATTTTATACATTTTTCCGGAGATACTTGCAAATATGCCGCTACTTCTTCAATCGTTTTTTGCTCTGGCGTATGCACTTTCTCTAGTTGTTTCAGCGGCTCGTTGCTCTTTTCGTATGTTGTAACAACCGGCGCCATTTCGATATTCGCGGCAAAATCAGATCCATCCGAATAAGCGATCGTATCCTCTCCGATATCAGATAGTACCATAAATTCGTGCGTATCTTTCCCGCCGATCGCCCCCGAATCAGCGATAACAGCGCGGAAATTTAATCCGCAACGGCGAAAAATGTTAGAATATGCTTCATACATTTTGTTATACACTTCGTCAAGGCTTTCTTTCGATGTGTGGAATGAATAAGCGTCTTTCATAATAAATTCGCGGCCGCGCAACAATCCGAAACGCGGACGTTTTTCGTCGCGAAACTTTGTTTGAATTTGGTATAACGTTAACGGCAATTTTTTATACGTTTGAATTTCGTCTCGCACTAGTGCTGTAATCACTTCTTCATGGGTGGGCCCAAGCGCAAAATCGCGCTCATGACGATCTTTTAACCGCATCAATTCTGGCCCATACGAGTACCAGCGGCCTGATTCTTGCCAAAGCTCCGCCTGCTGAAGCGCTGGCATTAATAACTCGATCGCCCCAGCCCCGTTCATTTCCTCGCGAATAATCGTTTCTACCTTTTGCAATACCCGCTGGCCAAGCGGTAAAAAGGTATAGACGCCGCTTGCGCTCTGACGAATAAATCCAGCCCGCAACAAGAGCTGATGGCTTTTCACCTCCGCGTCTGCTGGTACTTCGCGTAGCGTTGGAATAAACGACTGACTTTGTCTCATCTCACTGCACCTCTTCACTTGATATTACAGGAAAAATTTTTGAATATCATTCCATGTCACAACTAGCATTAACAACATTAATAGCGCAAAGCCGATAAAATGCACCATTCCTTCCTTTTGACGGTCAATTGGTTTCCCGCGCAGCCCTTCAATCGCAAAAAATAGGAGACGACCGCCGTCAAGAGCAGGAAGCGGCAATAAGTTCACGATTCCAAGGTTAATGCTTAAAATCGCTCCCCACTTCATCACATAATAAATCCCCGATTGCGCTACTTTGTTAGTGGATACCGCAATTCCCACAGGACCGGACAACATATCGAGCGAAAACTGGCCGGTAATTAAATGCCCTAGTCCACTGACAATTTGCTTTGTCCAATAATATGTTTCTAACGCCCCTTGTTTAAAGGAACCGAGAATCGATTTCTCCATCGGGCTATACACACCAATTAAGCCGATCGTTTCGCCCTGAACCGTTTTCGCTTCCGGCGTCACCGAAACATCCAACACCTTTTCGCCGCGCTGAATCTTAAACATTAACTTTTCCTCAGGATGGGCGCGGATGATGTCAACTACCTGTGTCCATGTGGCAACAGGACTTCCATCAATAGAAAGAACAATGTCTCCTTGCTTTAATCCGGCTTGACGTGCCGATCCTTCCTTTGTTAGTTCGCCAATAATCGGTTTATCGACTGGATATCCTTGTAAAAGCCCAATCAATACAAACACAGCGAATGCCAATATAAAATTTGCCATCGGACCCGCAAAAATCGTTAATGCTCGTTGGCCTAACGTCTTTGATACAAATTGCCGATGATATGGGGCAATTTGAATTTCTTGATGATCCATCACAAAAAAGGCTGGTTCACTAATAGAAAAACGAGTGAGCTTCTCTCCATTCTCATCCTCATAGCCCATAATATACATTTCATGCTCTAAGTCCGCCTGCTCGACCTCGATAATTTTGATATTTGGATACTCATCCTTATGATTGATAATGATCTTTTTTACTTTTCCTTCATGATCTAATTCCAGTCCAACCGTCTGCCCTGGTTTGATTTCAATCATCTCCGGGTCTTCCCCCGCCATGCGAACAAAGCCGCCTAACGGAAGAAGACGGATCGTGTACACCGTTTCGCTTCGCTTAAACGAGAACACTTTCGGACCAAAGCCAATGGCAAATTCGCGGCATAAAATGCCTGCTCGCTTGGCAAAAATCAAATGCCCAAGCTCATGGAAAAAAACTAACGCACCAAAAATCGCGACGAAAGCAATAATAGTATTTAATGTGTTCAAATTTTCAACCACCTTTTACATTAATAGTGACTGGATATAACGACGCGTCTCGCCGTCGACTTCCCGAATCTCTTCAAGCGTTGGCTGTTTGACAATGTTATGTCTTTCAAGCGCCCGTTCGATAAAATCTTCAATCGCTAAAAAGGCAATGCGACCGTTTAAAAATGCTGCGACCGCTTCTTCATTGGCAGCGTTCAATACCGTCGGCAAAGAACCGCCTGTTTTGCCCGCTTCATATGCAAATTTTAAACAACGATAACGGTCAAAATCAATTGATTGGAAATGAAGCGTTCCGATTTCTGCCAAATTTAGCTTTTTTGCTTGTGAAAGCTCTAATCGATCCGGATATGTGAGCGCATATTGAATCGGTACACGCATATCTGGCGTGCCAAGTTGAGCGATGACGCTGCTATCATGAAATTGTACGAGCGAATGAATAATGCTCTCTCTATGTAACAAAACATCGATTTGTTCATACGGTAAGTCAAACAGCCAATGCGCTTCAATAACCTCAAGCCCTTTATTCATCATCGTGGCTGAATCAATGGTAATTTTTGCTCCCATCGACCAATTCGGATGGCGAAGCGCATCCTCCACCGTCACATGGCGAAGTTGTTCACGCTCTAGATCTCTAAAACTTCCGCCGGAAGCAGTCAAAATAATTTTTTCGATATTCTTCGGCTCTTCTCCTTGTAAACATTGAAAAATCGCAGAATGTTCACTGTCAACCGGCAATAAGGCTACATTATACGTTGCTGCTGCCTCTGTCACAATATGACCTGCTGTCACAAGCGTTTCCTTGTTTGCCAAAGCAACCGTTTTTCCTGCCTCGATCGCCTTTAACGTAGGAACGAGCCCGACGCTGCCGACTACCGCATTGACTACTACTGTCGCTTTCGGATGTGTTGCCACTTCAATGAGGCCTTCTTCCCCACAAACGATTTTTACTCTCCCTACGTACTCGCTATAAAGCTTGTCATAGGCGGCGGCATCAGCAACAGAAACAAGCTCAGGACGGAACTCTTCAATGATCGCCCTAGCGGCTTCGACATTTCTCCCAACAGATATGGCTACAAGGCGAAATTGTTCCCGCTTGGCACGAATGACATCTAATGTTTGGGTGCCGATCGATCCGCTCGCTCCTAATAGGCTAATATATTTCAACATTTTCACTCCTCACTTGCTTACAACACTATATTCATAAAAAGATGCAAAATCGGGAGCATAAACAATAAGCTGTCAAATCGGTCTAAAATTCCGCCGTGTCCCGGCAAAATGTTTCCCGAATCTTTTACACCATAATGCCGCTTAAACGCGGACTCGACAAGATCCCCTATTTGTCCGACGATGGAAAGGACGACCGTCATTAACAATAGTAGAGGAAAGCTTGCAAAAAAGTGTGTGAATAGTTGATAAACGGCGGCAACAATAAGCGCACAAATAACGCCGCCGATGGAACCTTCAACTGTTTTGTTCGGGCTGATTTCCGGCCAAAGCTTCCGTCTGCCGAACGCTCGTCCGGTAAAATATGCACCTGTATCAGTTGCCCAAATAATAAAGAGGGCATAAAACATGTAATCAAGTCCGGCCAACCTAGTTTCCATAAAATAATGAAAGCCAAACCCTACATATAACGTAGACAGGATCGCAAATGCCGCTTCATCAAACGTAAATCGATTTTTTGTTATTACCGTATAGATGAGCAACAAAAAAGCAGCAATCAAAAGCGCGTCCATTTTCTTTATTGGAATATCTGTTAACCAAGGTTCTCGAAGGAGCCAAATCCATAATAAGAGAAAGCTAGCAATGGCTCCTGGAGAGAATATATGGATACGTTTCATGCGCAATAGTTCAAAAAGTCCAATTGTCCCTAATACATATGTTACTATTATAAACGGAATTCCGCCAAAAATAACGATCGGCAAAAAAAGAGCGGCGGCTATTACTCCTGTTATAACCCGTTGTTTCATTTTGCTCAAACTCCTCCAAATCTGCGACCACGTCTTTGAAATTCGGCAATCGCTTGTAGTAAATGCTGCTCTGTAAAATCTGGCCAAAGCACATCAGTAAACCAAAATTCCGTATACGCTAGTTGCCAAAGCATGAAATTGCTTAAACGAATTTCCCCGCTCGTACGAATCAACAAATCGGGATCTTTTAAATCCTTTGTCATTAAGCACGAAGCAACAACTTCCTCATCAATTTGCTCCGCCGTTAAATCGCCTTGCTGCACTCGCTTTGCAATTTCTTTCACCGCATAGGTAATTTCTGCACGGCTTCCGTAGTTTAATGCGAAATTTAAAATCAGTCCTGTGTTATGTTTTGTTTCTTGAATCGCCTTTTCCACAGCCCGCCGCGTATATTCGGGTAGCTGGTTACTATTTCCGATCACACGGACATTCACATTTTCTGCAATCAATTCTGGAAGGAATGTCGTAAGAAACTGTTCGGGAAGCTTCATTAAATACTCCACTTCACTTTTTGGACGTTTCCAGTTTTCAGTTGAGAATGCATAAAGGGTTAGTACTTTAATTCCTAGCTCACTAGCAAATCGAGTAATTTTGCGAACGACTTGCATCCCCTCGTAGTGACCGGCAGCACGCGGCAATGATCTTTTTTTCGCCCATCGCCCGTTTCCGTCCATAATGATAGCGACATGTTCAGGGACAGGCTGACGTAGTATGTCTTCTTTTGTATATTCAATCGAAAAATTCGATTGCTCTTTACTCCTCCAAATTTTATTAAACATCCTAGTCCTCCGCTTTTCTATGTTTTCAATATACTATGAGGCTAGTGTAATCAAGAAGCTACTATTTCGTCAAACATGCACCTCATTTTGCCTTTTCATTATAGCAAAAAAACCCTCTGTGCACATAGAGGGTTTTTGCATTGAGTCAAGAGGAAAACGATTATACTTCCATTACTTCTTTTTCTTTTTCTTTTGTAATCGCATCAATTTTAGCCACATGATCGTCTGTAATCTTTTGAATATCGTCCGTATAACCGCGAAGCTCATCTTCTGTGATCTCGCCGTTTTTCTCTAATTTTTTCAATTCGTCGTTCGCATCGCGGCGAATATTGCGAACCGCTACTTTTGCATCTTCAGAATATTTTTTGACAAGCTTCACAAGCTCGCGGCGACGTTCTTCTGTTAACGGAGGAATGGTAATGCGGATCACAGAGCCATCATTTGATGGAGTTAACCCTAAATCAGAAGCTAGAATCGCTTTTTCAACATCTTTTAAAATCGATTTGTCGTAAGGCTGAATCACAAGTAAACGCGCTTCTGGCACATTGATGCTCGCTAGCTGGTTGATCGGTGTAGACACCCCGTAGTAATCCACCGTGATTTTTTCAAGCAAGCTTGGATTTGCTCTCCCTGCACGAATACCTGCTAATTCGCGGCTAAACGCCTGAATGGCCTTATCCATTTTTTCCTTTGTTGCTGTAAGTACTTGTTTTGCCATCGTTTATTTCCCCCTTACAATTGTTCCTATATTTTCGCCAAGAACGGCACGTTTAATGTTTCCTTCTTCCATAATGGAGAAGACAATAAGTGGAATGTCATTATCCATGCATAAGGATGAAGCAGTCGAATCCATGACCCCTAATCCTTGTTTAATCACATCAAGGTAGGAAAGCTCGTCGTATTTCACCGCGTTTTCATCCACTTTCGGATCGGCGCTATACACGCCGTCAACGTTGTTCTTTGCCATTAAAATAACGTCTGCTTCAATTTCCGCCGCGCGCAAGGCAGCCGTTGTATCAGTGGAGAAATACGGATTGCCGGTACCGGCAGCAAAAATGACGACACGTTTTTTCTCAAGATGACGGATTGCCTTTCTTCTTATGTATGGCTCCGCAACTTGGCGCATTTCAATCGATGTCTGCACTCGCGTCTCAACCCCAAGATGCTCAAGGCTGTCCTGCAGAGCGAGCGAATTCATTACCGTTGCGAGCATTCCCATATAGTCAGCAGTGGCGCGATCCATCCCCATTTCGCTTCCCGCTTTTCCACGCCAAATGTTGCCGCCGCCTACTACAACTGCAACCTCAACGCCTAATTCTGCCACTTCCTTGACTTGCTTGGCAATTGATTTAATAATGGCAGGGTTAATGCCGAAGCCTTGGTCCCCCGCTAACGCCTCACCGCTTAATTTCAGCACAACACGTTTATATTTTGGATTGCTCATGTTATTCCTCCGTGTAGCTAATCTTTAAAAATAGGGAACACTCGTTGTGTTCCCTATCCGCTTCGGTCATTACTTTCTTACTTGGTTCATAACTTCTTCAGCGAAGTTGTCTTGGCGTTTCTCAATTCCTTCGCCTACTTCATAACGAACGAAGCTTTTTACAGTTGCACCATTTGATTCAACAAATTGACGAACTTTCATATCTGGATTTTTCACGAATGCTTGCTCAAGCACGCAAATATCTTCGTAAAATTTATTTAAGCGGCCTTCTACCATTTTTTCAACAATGTTTGCTGGCTTTCCTTCGTTCAACGCTTGTTGTTTTAATACTTCGCGCTCACGCTCAATTTCTTCTTGAGAAACTTGATCGCGTGATACATATTTTGGATTAAGCGCTGCGATATGCATTGCTACATCTTTTGCAATATTCTCATCTGTTGTGCCTTCTAGCACTGTTAATACGCCGATGCGTCCGCCCATATGCAAGTAAGCGCCGAATGCAGCATTATCGCCTTTTTCTACAATTTCAAAACGGCGCAATGTCAACTTCTCACCGATTTTAGCGATTGCAGCGTTGATGTGCTCTTCAACAGTAGTACCATTATCCATTTTTTGCTGAAGCGCTTCTTCCACTGTAGATGGTTTATGCTTTAATAAATGAACTGCAAGCTCTTTAACAAGCGTTTTAAATCCTTCGTTTTTCGCTACGAAATCTGTTTCAGAGTTTACTTCCAAAATAACCGCTGTATTCCCTTCTGTCTCGATTAATGTTGTACCTTCAGCTGCAATGCGATCCGCTTTTTTCGCAGCTTTCGCAATTCCTTTTTCACGAAGCCAATCGATTGCTTTTTCCATATCACCGTTTGTTTCAGTGAGCGCTTTTTTGCAGTCCATCATTCCCGCGCCCGTTTTTTCGCGTAATTCTTTTACCATTTGAGCTGTAATTGCCATAATCGTGTCCTCCTTTAATTATACGCATGTATGTAAACAAAATTCGCAACGCAAATTTTGTTAAATCCTGACCTTTATATTATGGCCAATATAAAGATTTTTCTGTCTCAAAAAAAGGTGATAAAAGGCTTTTCCCCCTCTTATCACCTTTCCGAAACTTTTTAAAGCACCATTATTCAGCAGCTACAACTGCTTCTTCGCCTTGTTTTGCTTCTAAAATAGCATCCGCGATTTTCGCTGTAAGAAGTTTTACTGCACGAATCGCATCATCGTTTGCCGGGATGACGTAATCAATCTCATCCGGATCGCAGTTTGTATCAACGATACCAACGATCGGAATGTTTAATTTGCGAGCTTCAGCTACAGCGATACGCTCTTTGCGCGGATCGATAACAAATAATGCATCTGGCAATTGCTTCATTTCTTTAATGCCACCTAAAAACTTCTCTAAGCGCTCTAATTCTTTTTTCAAGCCGATAACTTCTTTTTTAGGTAATACATCAAACGTTCCGTCTTCTGCCATTCTTTCAATTTCTTTTAAACGCTTGATTCGTTTTTGAATCGTTTCAAAGTTTGTTAAAGTACCGCCCAACCAGCGTTGGTTAACATAGAACATGCCAGAACGTTCCGCTTCTTCTTTCACAGAGTCTTGCGCTTGTTTTTTCGTACCAACAAAAAGGATTTTTCCACCATTTGCTGCAAGATCTCTTACAAAATTATACGCTTCCTCGACTTTTTTAACTGTTTTTTGCAAATCGATGATGTAAATGCCGTTGCGTTCTGTAAAAATGTACTTTTTCATTTTAGGGTTCCAACGGCGAGTTTGGTGCCCGAAATGAACACCTGCTTCAAGCAATTGTTTCATTGAAATAACTGACATTCGTTTCTTCCTCCTGTAATTTGGTTTAGTTCCTCCGCCTATTTCATCTTTAAGCAACACTGACAAAGCAGCACCATTGCCTAAATCCATAAGCGTGTGTATTCACACCATGTAAAAATATATCATAACTAAAAATGACAATCAAGCTGTATTTCGCTACACCCCGCGAAATTTCAACAGCAATTCAATTTCCGTCTTTCCTTTATTTAATAACTTAGCGATTTCCTCAATCGTTTTTCCCTCTTTTTGCAATGCGATCGCCTGCTCTTCTAAGGACATCGGAGGAGGGGGAGTCGAAACGCTCTTCGTTTGTTTCGCTGCACGAATTTCCACTTCATCCTTCATTTGTTCAATGGACTCCATCGGAGGCAGCCATTCTGTCTCATTTCGTTTCTCTGAACGATTTTTGATCGATGGTGAACGATCCACATCCTTTTTCTCACTTCCATTGTCCATTTTTTTGGACAATGCTTGCAAAAATCGCTCATTCTCTTCTTTCCACTCGAGCAAATATGCTGAAATAGTCTGTTCCATTTCTTGACTCAATTGCGACTGTCGTCTTTCGACTTCCTTCACTTTTGAAAGCTGCAAATATAATAAAATAATGATAAAAAGCGAAAGTGCATGCAACACAAAGCTTACTGTTAATAGAAATGCTGTCATTGAATGTCTCTACCCCATTAAATCGATGTTATTCCCTTTATATGGATGTTCACCATATTGCGGGTGGCCTTTTCTTTCCCTTTCCCAGCGAATATTTTGACTCGTTCGTTTGCTTGTGACTTGCCGTTTTGTCCGCTCCTCTTGTTTTTGCATCGCAACCGCAAGCTGCATCTGCTCCAATTCCGGATGGTGTTGCAGCTGTCCTTGAATTTTTCCGATATCGTGCATTTTGGGCAGCGCAATTTGTAATTCTACTAATTTCAAACTCATATGTGCCACTTCCTTATCATCCCGACAATTTTGAGCGTATGACGAAAAAGATGCAGCGCCAATTATAATACTTGCCCTAAAATTTTTCGAAGCTTAAAAATGGCTTTTGAGTGGATTTGGGAAATCCTTGACGTCGATAATCCCATAATTTGTCCAATTTCTGTGAGCGTCAATTCTTCTTTGTAAAATAAACTGATTACTAGCTGTTCTTTTTCGCTCAGTTGTTTAATAACTTCCGCAAGCTTTTGACACATCTCCTGCATTAACACTGTTTCTTCGGGAGAAGGTGCCTTTTCATCACGGAGCGTTAACGGGCTGTTCTCTTCATCTTCGCTTTCCTTTGACCAATCATCAAGGGATAAAATATGAGCGAAAAACCCTTCGTTCATTGCCGAATACACTTCTTCCTCGGACATGTCCAACTCCTCAGCCACTTCTTTAGCTGTAACCGTGCGCATATATTGTTGTTCCATTTTGGCAATGGTCGCTTCAATTTTTTTCGCTTTTTCTCTCGTGCTGCGCGGAAGCCAATCTTCTTTTCGCAACCCATCGAGAATGGCCCCGCGAATCCGAAACGAAGCGTACGTGTCGAATTTTAAATCGCGGGAAGGATCGAACTTTTCGAGCGCGTCGTAAAGCCCCATTAGACCAAAACTGACTAATTCCTGTTTGTTAATATTTTTTGGTAATGACACAGCAATCCGTTGCACCTGATAGTGAACAAGCGGCATATATTTTTGCACAAGCTCATCCCCCGCTTGAGGGTCGCGGCTATTGATCCAGTTTTCCCAATGTTTTTGGCCTTCGCGCGCTGAAACATTTGTCATGCTATTCCCCCTCGTTTATCCCGAACTGCTGTCTCTGCAAGCGTTCCTTTTACGACTCCTCTTCGTTTTGCAGCATATGTCGAATGTAAGCTGCCACTTTTTGCGCTTCTTCTTCTGTAAGACCTTCCATCAATTGTTTTAGCTCGTTTTCGCTCATATTATGCGAAAGTATAGGAGCGGTTCCCGTTAAATCTTTTTGAATGTACGTAAACATCCACCGAAACAGATAACCGCTTAGAAAGAAGAAGGCAAAAGAGATTGTGCTGCGAACAAATGCAGTTGTTAGCGTATTAGCTGAAAAAGATAGGAGAAACACAATGATAAATCCAACGATTCCAAAGAGCACGTTAAAGAGAATTGTGCCTACCATTATATTTCTTTGACCCCTTGATTAACTGTCCGAATCGATAAAAGGCCGGTTTTAGGATTAAATTCAATCGTCCGGCCGCTATTTCCGCCTACATCTTCCCCTATAATTGGAATATGGAATCGTTGCAGTTGCTGTTTTACAGCCTCTACATTTCTTGGTCCAATTCTCATCATATCTGTATTGGCGGAATGAAATTGAAACATTTGTGCTCCCCCTGCTAACTTCGCTTTTAGTGCGCTCTTTCGTCCCCCGGTCTTTACAACAAGCGTTATTAACGCCTCTATTGCTGTATCTGCATATTTGGCTACGCTAATTGTTCCAGATCTAGCTAACGACGAATCCGGCAACATGATATGTGCTAGTCCCGCGATTTCTTTCATTTGGTCGAAAATGATTACTCCAACACATGATCCCAATCCAGACGTACGAATGAGATGCGGTGCCTGAACAACATTCATATCGGCGATTCCAACTTTAATGACATTAATCACTTCGTTCATGGCAACTCGACACCTAACGAACGAAAAATTGGTGCGAATGAATCTGGATCAGGGAGAAGAAAGAAGTGACCGTTCACGCTATCTTGCGGCTCCTGTTCTTCGTGAACCGCCGTGTCAATTACAATAGCATAATCACCTACACGGGATAGTTCAAGCAAACCATATTGTAAAATGGCGCCGATCATGTCCACCGTCAACGCTGGTACTGAGGGATAAAGCTTTAAATGAGTAAAATCGGCAAGCGCTGAAAGATAGGAGCCTGCTAATATATTTCCTAGTTCTTGCAGAGCGGACAACCCCAATTCAGACTGTTGTGAACTAAACGAAAAGCCATGCTCCCCTGTCATTTGTTTAACAAATCGCTCCGCTTGCGAAAGCGACAATACGAAAAACATATTGCCTGGCGCCTCGCCTTCGATTCTTAAAAAAACAGCAGCCACAACTTGCTCAGCGCCTCCCACTAAATCCATCATCTCATCGAACGAAACAATCTGCACACTCGGTACGTTCATTTCAATTTTTTTATTTAACAATTGTGAAAGAGCTGTAGCTGCATTTCCGGCGCCGATATTTCCAATTTCTCTCAAAATATCAATATGATCCGCATTCAAATGGCTTATATTCGACATTGATGAAACGACCCCTCTGCGTATTTACACTTACACTACTTTCTCTGTATCTAACACTTTTTCTAGATTGAGCAAAATTAATAGCCTCTTTCCTACTTTTGCCACACCAGTAATATAATCGACTTCGACCGCCTCAATTACCTCTGGCGGCGGTTCAACACTTTTTGTCGGTATATCTAACACATCGTTTGCCGCATCAACGATGAGACCGACCTCCACCTCGCCAAGAGCGACTATGATAATACGAGTTTGTTCATTAAAGGGCTGTGCTTCAATCCCAAATCGCTCCCGCAAATCAATAATCGGGGTGACAACTCCCCTTAAATTAATAACTCCCTTTACAAATTTAGGCGTTCGGGGAACGCGAGTAATATGTTGAACTTTCTCGATAGAACGAACTTGTTGCACAGGAATCGCATATTCCTCATCTTTTAACTGAAAAACAATCACTTTTAATTCCGTTTCCTGAACTTCTACCATTTCTCCATTCCCTCCTCGAGCAATGAGGCTTTCCTTTATGGAATCTTATTTAATCAATGCATTGCAGTCGACAATTAAGGCGACTTGGCCGTCCCCTAGTATTGTAGCTCCAGAGATGGCAAACACAGATGTTAAGTAATTACCAAGCGATTTTAAAACGACTTCTTGTTGGCCAATAAAGGAGTCGACGACAAGTCCAGCCATTTTTTCTCCTTTGCGCACAATCACAATAGAGAAAAAGTCTTCTTCCTCTTTAACGCTAGGAATCTCAAATACATCCTTTAAAAATAGGAGCGGCACGACTTTTCCGCGAAAATCGATGACTTTCTGATGATGAGCGTGCAAAATATCTTCTTTTCTGATAATTGCAGTCTCTATAATAGAAGAGAGCGGAATTGCGTATTTTTCATTTTGAATTTCCACAAGCATAACAGAAATAATAGACAACGTTAACGGCAACTGAATCGAGAAGGTCGATCCAATTCCCTCTTCAGAATCGATCGTTACCGATCCGCCCAGCGATTCAATAGTGCTTTTTACCACGTCAAGTCCTACCCCGCGGCCTGAAATGTCAGAAATTTTATCAGCTGTGGAAAAGCCCGACGCAAAAATAAGTTCATAGACTTGTTTATCTGTTAGATTAGCCGCATTCTGTTTAGAAATAATTCCTTTGTTAATCGCCTTTTGCAATACTTTCTCACGATTAATGCCAGCACCATCATCCTCAATTTCAATAAAGACATGGTTTCCGCTATGATACGCTTTGAGCTTGACAGTTCCTTCCTCCGGTTTTCCTTTCGCACGGCGTACCTCTGGCATTTCAATACCGTGGTCGATAGCGTTGCGAAGCAAATGAACGAGCGGATCACCAATTTCGTCAATCACAGTACGATCGAGCTCGGTTTCTGCCCCGATAATCTCCAAATTAATTTTTTTGCCTAAATCACGCGCAAGCTGGCGCACCATGCGCGGGAATCGGTTGAAAACAGTTTCTACCGGAACCATCCGCATATTTAAAATGATATTTTGTAAGTCGCTTGAGATGCGTGACATTCTTTCCACTGTTTCATGAAGTTCTGGATGGTTCAATTCACGCGAAATTTGCTCTAGTCGTCCGCGGTCAATCACAAGCTCTTCAAACAAATTCATTAAAATATCTAAACGCTCGATATTTACACGAATCGTTTTATTCGTTGTTGCATTCTTATGTGTGGCTTCCTTTTCTTTTGATTCTTCTTTTTGTTCTTCCTTTTCGGCAACTATTGTCGCTGCTACCTCTTCTTGCAAGACGGCTGCCTGTTCGGCCTGTTCTTGAGCGATTTTTAATTGTTCCATGTCAATAGGTGCAACAACCACTTCTTCTACTTCAGAAACTTTACTAATTCGTTGCTGTAATTGCTCTCCCGGCTCTTTCGTCACAAGGGTGACAAGAAACTCTTGGTCAAACTGCTCTTCCTCTAGTAGCTCTACAGACGGATTCGATTTAATAACTTCCCCCGCTTCATTCAACACTTCAAATACCATAAACACCCGCGCCGCTTTTAACAAACAATCAGCCCGCAACTTGACGCGAATTTCATAGGCATTAAACCCTTGTTCCTTTGACTCTTGAAGAATGTTGTACTCAAATTCTCCATATGTCTGTGTCAGAACAGAAGCAGCTGGAGCCGTTTCTTGTTTTGTTTGTGTAGTAGGAAGTTCCCCCTGCTCGATTTGTTTAAGTTGTTGCACCACTTCGCGAACGTCCCGCTTTCCGTCTCCACCTTCAGCGATCGAATTGACCATCGCCTCTAAATCGTCAACCGCGGCAAAAACGACGTCTAATAATTCGGGAATCACCTGAATCTTATGATTGCGAATCCCGTCAAGAACATTTTCCATTTGATGCGTTAAGTTAGCCAAATCTTCAAATCCCATTGTCGCTGACATTCCTTTCAGCGTATGGGCGGAACGAAAGATTTCATTAACAATCGAAAGGTCATTAGGATTTTTCTCCAACTCTAAAAGTTGCTCATTGATCGTTTGCAAATGCTCCTTACTTTCATCAATAAAAATCTCCAAATATTGATTCATATCCATGGCTCTACACCCCTTGCCTGCCTGCATATTTCATAATTGTTTCGGCAATCCCCTCTAAAGGAACGACATCATCGACCAAATTTGCCGCAATAGCCGATTTAGGCATCCCAAATACAACAGCTGTCTCCTCTGATTCAGCAATCGCTTTTGTCTCTCCTGCTTCTTTGAGTCGTTTTAATCCATTCGTTCCATCGGATCCCATACCGGTCATAATAACTGCGATTTTGCTGTAACCGCTTAATGCGCTCACCGATTCAAATAACACATCCACGGAAGGACGATGTCCGTTTCGCGGCGGGGAATAATCAAGGTGGGCAATAAGCGATTGGCCCGATGATGCAACGGTAAAATGCGCACCGCCTGGCGCAATATACGCTACTCCTTGCTTTAACTCCTCTAGATGTTCTACTTCTCTTACCGAAATGTCGCAAAGTGAATCAAGACGTTGAGCCAGCGACTTTGTGAATCCTTTTGGCATATGCTGCACAATAACAATCGGCGCCGGAATTTGCTTCGGTAATTGCGTCAACACTTGCTGCAGTGCTCTCGGTCCCCCGGTCGATGTACCGATACAAATAATTTTCTTTTCGTGACCTTTTTCCGATGGTTGTACTTCTATTTTACTATATGATATTTTTTGAGAACTAGCGGTTGTTTGATTTGTCGCCCTTTTATTTATCAAACGTAAATTGGCGCGGCTTGCAAGCATGACTTTGTCAACAAGTTCTTCTTTCACTTTGTAAAGATCAAGCGAAATATTTCCTGACGGTTTGGCGACAAAGTCAACAGCGCCATACTGCATTGCCAAAATCGTGTTTTCTGCTCCTTCTTTCGTCGTGCTCGACAACATGACAACAGGAAGAGGAGAACGCTCCATAATCTGTTTTAATGCCTCAAGTCCGTTCATCATTGGCATTTCGACATCCATTGTTATGACATCTGGCTGCAGCGATGGTATTTTTTCGAGTGCATCTTTACCGTTTCTTGCTGTCCCAATTACCTCTATTTGCGGATGTTCCGATAAAAAATCGGTAATGAGCCTCCTCATAAAGGCAGAGTCATCCACAACTAATACTTTAATTTTATTCACAGCCCCCCCTACCTTTCTAAAAGAAGTTGTCGAAGTCTAGCAAAAAAGCTGGTCGGGCGGGAAACATTCAAATCGCCAACCGTCCGATCCGCTAAATAGCGGTCCGTAAGTTCTATCATCGCACGGCTAATTTTTGTGGTAGAATCAAACAATAAAAATGGAGTTTGTCTGGCTACTGCTTTTGAAACAGCGCGATCTTCCGGTAATACTCCTAATTTCATTACTTCTTTTCCGAGAAATTGTCTCATTACATTTTTTAATCGCCGCAGTGTTTCATAGCCTTCTTGGTTCGTTTGGGCCCGATTCACAATTAAATAAAATGGTATGTCTTTTTTTCTTAAATGAATGTATTTCATAGCTGCATACGCATCGGTAATGGATGTCGGCTCAGGCGTCGTAATCACAAAAACTTCATGGACAGCCATCAACAGGTGCAACCGATCTTCCGAAATGCCTGCCCCCATATCGAAAATAAGGTAGTCATATTGCTCGGAAACGGACTGAAGCTGTGTTAGAAAATAATCTACTTTTTCCTGGTCCATCGTAAAAATTTTCGTTAATCCCGTTCCCCCGGCAATAAATGATAAATTACTTGGCCCTTTTTTAATTAATTCTTGAATCGAAATGCGCCGCTCGAACAAATCCACGATCGTCGTATGGGAAGACTGGCCGAGCAAAATATCTATATTGCCCATGCCAATATCCATATCAAACAGCAATACGTGAAAACCGCGTTTTGATAATGTAAGAGCAAAATTTAGTGAAAAATTTGATTTTCCGACACCGCCCTTTCCGCTAATGATAGCGATCGCCTTCGTTAGTGCTTTTTTATTCAGACGGCTCAACTGTAGACGTAAGCTTTCTGCCTGATCTCTCATGTTAAATCGACCCCAAGCAATGTATTTACAATTTGTTCAGGCGATGCTTCGATAATGTCGTCCGGAACATTTTGCCCATTCGTCAAGTAAGCGGCACCAATTTGACAATTAGTTATTAAATTCAGCATCGCACCGTACTGACTCGTTTCGTCCAATTTTGTAAAAATGAAGCGATCGATTCGAATCAACGAAAATTGTTCATAAATTGCTTTCATATCAACCCATTTCGCTGTCAAAGCCAGCACAAGAAATGTTTCCATCTCTTCATCAAACTCAATCACTTCTCGCAAATCTTGTACATATTGCCGGTTTAAAAAATTGCGACCTGCCGTATCAATGAATACAACGTCATAGGCGGAAAATTTTTTTTTCGCTTCTTGAAAATCATGCATGTTGTAGCATACTTCAAGCGGCACATCAAGAATTTTTGCATACGTTTTTAATTGATCGATCGCAGCGATTCGATACGTATCCGTCGTAATAAAGGCTACTTTCTTGTGATGTTTGAGCACACAATCGGCCGCCATTTTCGCCAACGTCGTTGTTTTTCCAACGCCAGTAGGACCTACGACATTTACATATTTCTTTTGAAAAGAAAGTCCACCAAACGGCAATTGCTCTATTTTTTTGAGCAATATTTCTTTCACCCACATCATTGCTTGTTGTTTTGTAGCGGTTTCACGATGCAAATACCATTTTTCAACTATTTCCGCCATCACTTCTTGCCGCAGTGCACTTAAAAGTTCTTGTTCAGCTAACAGCTCATTAATCTCATTTAATGGCTGGGGGTACGATGTAAAATTGACCGCTACATTTGTAGATAGTTGTTTCAGCATCGTTTTCAACTCATTTAGCTCATTCAACAATGCCCCATCTTCAACCGTTTTTGAAACGTCAGGTCTTTTAGGAGTTTCCACATTTGTATTGATCTGTCGCACTTTTTTATCGTTAGCGGCTGGCCGAGCTGGCTTTGGGTCGACCGCTGCGATTACTTCAATATTCTTCTTTGTGAATAACCCAAGAAAACCGCCTCTATGAACTACTTTAGAATTCAAGATGACCGCGTCCTGCCCCAACTCCGCCCGAATCATTTTCATTGCTTCCGGCATCGAGGGAGCCACAAATTTTTTTACCTTCATGCAATATCCACCACCCCAACACTTTGAACCTCCACGTTTGCCTCTAATTCATTATAAGATAGCACAGGGATGTTCGGAAAATATCGCTCTGTTAGCTGACGGACATACATTCGAACCGCCGGCGAACAGAGCAAAATCGGCGTCTGGTTTACGAAAGACTGCTGCTCAATTTGCGCCGCTGTCGCCTCAATAATGGCCTGTGATAAGGTTGGATCAAGCGATAAGAAGTTCCCATGCTCTGTTTGCTGCACCCCTTCAGCAATCGCTTTTTCCACTTTTCCTGACATAGTGATGACCCTTAACGGCTCCCCAGGAACGACGTATTGACTCGTAATTTGCCGTGCTAACGCCTGACGCACATACTCTGCCAATAAATCTGCATCGTTCGTCATCCGTCCAAAATCCGCCAATGTCTCAAAAATCACAGGTAAATTGCGAATCGATACTTTTTCCTTTAATAGCTTAGCCAACACTTTCTGAACATCTCCGACAGAAAGCGGATTTGGCGTTACTTCTTCAACTAAGATCGGATAAGACTCTTTTAAATGATCGATGAGCTGTTTTGTTTCTTGGCGCCCTAACAATTCATGGGCGTGCGCCTTCAGTACCTCCGTAATATGCGTTGAAACAACAGAAGGTGGATCAACAACCGTATAGCCAAACATTTCCGCCTGCTCTTTCATCTCTTCGGAAATCCATTTTGCCGGTAAACCAAACGCAGGTTCAACCGTAGCGATTCCTTCAATTGAATCATCCTCAACACCGGGACTCATCGCTAAATAGTGATCGAGCAGCAGCTCTCCTCTCGCTACTTCATCACCTTTCACCTTTAAGCGATATTCATTCGGCTGCAATTGAATGTTGTCACGAATTCGCACCACGGGGATCACAAGTCCGAGTTCTAGTGCAAGCTGACGACGGATCATCACAATCCGATCAAGCAAATCTCCGCCTTGATTTGTATCGGCTAGCGGAATGAGAGCATAACCAAATTCGAATTCGATCGGATCGACACTTAGTAAATTGACGACACTTTCCGGACTTTTCATTTGGTTCATTTCGATTTCTTCGTTCTGCTCTTCCAGCGATGCCTCTTTTTCTTCCGCTGATTTGGTGGAGAAACGATATCCCCCAAACGCCAGCAGTCCAGCAATAGGAATGGTCAACACGTCGTTAATTGGTGTAAATAACCCTAGCAGAAAAATAGTTCCGGCAGTTACATACAGCATTTTTGGAAAAGCGAATAGCTGCTTCATCACATCTCCGCCTAAATTGCTGTCCGATGCCGCCCGTGTAACAACAATTCCTGTCGCGGTGGAAATAAGCAAAGCCGGAATTTGGCTAACAATGCCGTCCCCCACCGTTAATAGCGTATACCGTTGTGCCGCCTGGGATACATCAAGCCCTTGCTGCATGACTCCGATAACCATTCCGAATAACATATTAATAATGACGATAATAATGCCGGCAATCGCATCTCCTTTTACGAATTTGCTTGCCCCGTCCATCGCCCCATAAAAATCGGCTTCCTGCGCTACTTTTTCACGACGTTTGCGCGCTTCTTGCTCAGAGATCATCCCAGCATTTAAATCTGCATCGATGCTCATTTGCTTGCCTGGCATCGCATCAAGCGTAAAGCGCGCCGCGACTTCCGAAACACGCTCCGCTCCTTTTGTGATGACGACAAACTGAATAATAATAAGAATTAAAAACACAACAAAGCCGACAACGACATTTCCCCCAACGACGAATGTGCCAAACGTTTCAACAACACCTCCGGCTTCCCCTCTGCTTAAAATTGAACGGGTTGTTGAAACGTTCAATCCTAGGCGAAAAAGAGTAAGTAGTAACAGCAAGGAGGGAAAAATCGAAAATTCGAGTGGCTCGCGCATATTCATCGAAGTAAGGAGAACCAATAGCGCAAGAGAAATATTCACAATAATGAGAATGCTTAAAAGCCACGTTGGGAGTGGAATAATTAACATCGCCACAATGAGCACAACCATCAATAACACAGATAAATCTCTTGCTGGCATCATCTTTCGCTCCTTGAACTAAAACATCTCGCTAAATTTTCCGTTTCAAACGGTACACATAGGCTAAAATTTCCGCTACAGCTTTAAAAAATTGCTCCGGAATCGCATCCCCGATTTCTGCTTGGCTGTACAATGCCCGGGCAAGCGGCCGATTTTCGACTGTTACAACATTATGTTCCTTTGCTAGCTGTTTAATTTTCAAAGCAATGTAATCAACGCCTTTGGCAACTACAATGGGCGCTTCCATTTCCTGATCGTCATATTTTAAGGCGATGGCGTAATGTGTTGGATTGGTAATCACTACATCCGCTTTCGGCACTTCCTGCATCATTCTTTTCATCGCCATTTCCCGTTGTTTTTGCTTAATTTTTGATTTTATTAATGGATCCCCTTCTGTCTTCTTAAATTCCTCTTTGATTTCTTGTTTCGACATGCGAATATTTTTTTCAAAATCAAATCGCTGATACAAATAATCTAAAAATGCTAAAAACAGCAGGGCAGCCGATGCATATAATCCCATCTGCACAGCTAAGCTAGATAATGAGCTTAAGGTTGTACCTATCGATTTTGTCGTTAACGACAAAATGTCATCGAGTTTTGTCCATAAAACTAAAAATGTTACAAAACCAACAATGGCTATTTTTAAAATAGACTTTAACAGCTCGACGATAGACCTGAGCGACACAATCCGCTTAAATCCTTGGATCGGATCAAGTTTGCTCAATTTCATTTGAAGCGGCTCTGTCGTAAACAAAAAACCTACTTGCAAAAAGTTCGCTAAAAACGCGCCTGCAAGCCCCGCTATAAAAATCGGAGCGACCACCCAGGCCAACTCCTCGAGGATAGTGACAAAAAGCGTGTGAACGGAGTTGATGGTCACGTCTGTTAGCATATATTGCTCAAACGATTTGCGCAAAAGCCGTGAAAAAGCTTCTTTATATAAACGCCCCGAAAATAGAAGAACAATAAATACGAGCAAAAGCACAATGGCTGTATTCAAATCAGCACTTTTTGCAACTTGCCCTTTTTCGCGCACTTCTTGCCGTTTTCGCGGCGTTGCTTTTTCCGTTTTTTCCTCTGCAAAAAATTGCAAATCGAAATGTAGCGCGTCCATTTACCTGCCCCCTAATAGATTCATCAAATCGCGCATTGAAATAAACATCGTTTCAAACAAATGTTGGGCAGCCACAAACAGCGTCGCCATCATCAGTATTAACAAGAGAAGGGCAACGACGATTTTGACAGGTAATCCAACGACGAAAATATTCAGTTGTGGTACAGTTCTCGCCACAATTCCTAGCGCAATGTCCACCAAAAACAAGCACCCAACAATCGGAGCAGACATTTGAAAAGCGATGACGAACATTTCACTGAACGTTTTAGCAACATATTGCACTATATTTCCGTGCGCGAACGAAAAAGCATGGTTTAGAGGAATCAGCTGGTAACTATAAAAGATCCCATCTAGTAAAATATGGTGACCGTTTAATACTAATAGCAGCAATAACGCAAACGTATACAAATATTGCCCTGCGAGCGGACTTTGTGCTCCTGTTTGCGGATCGATAACATTAGCGATCGCAAAACCCATTTGGAAATCGATCAATCCGCCAACAATTTGGATGGCAGCCATAACAATATACGCTAATAAACCGATACAAAGGCCGACTAAAACCTCTTTCAAAACAAGCAATATATAAGCTTCATCTAGTGCAACGGGTCCTTTTTTCATTCCGAGAAACATGAGCCAACTCACAAAAAATGACAGTCCGATTTTATACGTATTAGGGATCGTTCGATAAGAAAACAACGGCAATGTGACGAAAAAAGACGCAACCCGAGCGAATATTAATAAAAATACTGGAAAATAGGAAACGAATAACTCCATAAGATCAGCCTACAAATTTTGTTAAATTATTAAAAATCTCATATGTGTACGAAACCATCCTCGAGAGCATCCATGGGCCGAAAAAAATGAGGCCGATAAGCACTGCGACAATTTTCGGTACAAATGCAAGGGTTTGCTCTTGAATTTGCGTCGTTGCTTGAAAAATGCTGATTAAAAGACCGACTGCGAGCGCTAGTAATAAAAGCGGGCCGCAAATAATTAAAATCGTATATACTCCCCGTTCAGCAAGCTGAATGACAACATTTGCATTCACGTCCGTTCACCTACTTTATCTAAAAACTTTCTAGCAATGACTTTACGACTAAATACCAGCCATCTACAAGAACAAATAGCAAAATTTTGAACGGCAGCGAAACCATTACCGGCGGGAGCATCATCATTCCCATCGACATTAAAATGCTCGCTACAACCATATCAATCACTAAAAACGGAATAAAAATCATAAATCCCATTTGAAACGCGGTTTTAAGTTCGCTAATAGCAAACGCAGGAACAAGCGTTGTTAACGGAATGTCTTGAAGATTTTTTGGCTTGTTAGCGCCGCTATAGGTCAAAAATAGCGCCAAATCTTTTTGTCGCGTATGTTCACTCATAAACTCCTTAATCGGTACCGAAGCTCGTTCATATGCTTGTTCCAAATTGATCTTTTGAGAAAACAGCGGCTGAAGTGCCTGATCGTTTACCTGCTTAAATGTCGGTGCCATAATAAAAAATGTTAAAAATAAAGCTAAACCAATAAGAACTTGGTTTGGCGGCATTTGTTGAGTGCCAAGCGACGTACGGACAAAAGACAGTACAATTACAATACGGGTAAAACAAGTCATCATGATCAAAATGCCTGGAGCAATCGATAATACCGTTAATAATAGTAATAGCTTTACAGACATTGAGACGTTTTCAGGAGCAACTTGGTTAAAAAATTGCACAAACTCATTCATCGGACGTTGTTCCCTTCTGTTCAATCTGCTTCAACAACTTTTGACGCTCTTGCGAAAGCTCCTGCATTTGCTTTGCAAACAGCTCACGAAACGGCGTTGCTTCGTTTTTAACTTCTTTAACTTCCTGCTTCTTGGCTAAGCGATTGAGCCATTTGGAAATCCACTCATTTGGTTCTAGCATTTGTTGCAATGATTGGTTGTGCGCTAGCAACAGCTCTTTGATTTCTTCCTCATCATCAATCTCGCGCAATAGCTGAACCGATTCCCCGACACCGACTACTAATACGCGTTTCCCTATTTTCACAAGCTGTACAGAACGATTAGTACCGACACTTGCGCCACCAAGATGTTCAATCATCCCGCGCTTGCCGGATAGAAAACGGCCACGTTGATTTAAAAGCCTTAATAGTCCATAAATGAGCAACACAACAAATAGAGTAGCGAAAATGAGCTTAACGACATCCCAAAGTGTAAAAGTGGAAGCCATCTGCGCCGGCGCTTCTTTATTTGTATTTGTTTGACCAGCTGGCGCTTGGCCTTGACATGTTTCTGGATTCTCGAAACATTGCTTCACCGTGGGGGATTGCTCCGCAAAAACAGGCAGCCCTGTCTGCGAAGCAATCAGCACAATGAAACAGACGAATAACGGAATGATGCGAAATCGAAACAAATTGGTTCCACCTCTTATATTAGCCAAGTGTTTTGTTAATCGCCTCAATGACGCGATCCGCTTGGAACGGCTTAACGACAAAGTCTTTTGCGCCTGCTTGGATCGCATCAATGACCATTGCCTGCTGCCCCATCGCTGAGCACATAATCACTTTTGCGTTGCTATCCAATTTTTTAATTTCTTTCAATGCTGTAATTCCATCCATTTCCGGCATTGTAATGTCCATTGTTACTAAATCTGGATTCAATTCCTTATATTTTTCTACCGCCTGAAGACCATCTGCTGCCTCTGCGACAACTTCATGACCATTTTTCGTTAAAATGTCTTTAATCATCATTCTCATAAACGCTGCATCGTCTACAACCAATATTCTTGCCATTTGCAAAATCCTCCTTATATTATTTTAAGTTTTTTAAACGATCGCTTTGGCTAATAATGTCTGTCACCCGCACACCAAAATTCTCATCGATTACCACAACTTCGCCTTTGGCAATTAATTTATTGTTGACTAATATATCTACCGGCTCACCTGCCAACTTATCAAGCTCGATAATCGATCCAGAAGAAAGGTTCAAAATATCTTGCACAGACCGCTTTGTTCTCCCAAGTTCGACCGTCACTTGCAGCGGGATATCAAGAAGCATATTTAAATTCCTTGGTTCCGCCTCTGTTAAAGGAGCAGGCTCAAAGCTCACAAAATCAACCGGCTGCACGTGATGTTGTCCTATGGCTGCAGCATGCGCGCCAAAATGGTTTGGTGCATGCGCTGGCTGTTGAGGTACATAAGGATGCTGAGCGTTTTGATAAGCTCGCTGTTCAGAAACTGAATTCCCGTAGGAATAAGCCGCATTGTTTGACGATTCGACCGTCGCCGCTTGAGAGCTTGGAGTAGAAGCAACCGGAATGCCGCTATGCTTCTCTTTGTTTTCTATATCCGCTTTAGCGGATGGTTGCGCGCTCGGGTTAGACATTTGCAATAAATTTTCCACCAACTCTTTTGCGAAATCAACCGGCAATAACTGCATAATGTTTGAGTCAATCAACGTTCCGATTCTTAAACGGAATGACACTTTTACAAGTATATCTGCATGCGGTAAATATTCAATTCCTTCTCCTTCTTTTACGTCGAGCAAATGAAGGTTTGGCGGAGAAATATCTACTTTCTTGCCAAAAATGGTAGACATCGATGTCGCCGCTGAGCCCATCATTTGATTCATCGCTTCCTGCACAGCGCTCAGCTGAATTTCTCCTAATAAATCTGCTGGATTTAGTCCATCTCCGCCTAACATTAAATCAGCAATAATTGCTGCATCAGACTGTTTAATAACTAGTAAATTCGTCCCTAAAAATCCGTCTGTGTAATTTACTTGAATCGCTACATAAGGATGCGGGAACTCATCCGATACGTCTCCCCGGCGAATAACTGAAACGCTCGGCGTCGTAATTTCAACTTTCTGATTTAACAACATGGAAAGTGCAGTCGCCGAACTTCCAAACGAAATATTCCCGATTTCTCCTAACGCATCTTGCTCAATCGTTGATAACACATCATCGACAGACGGCGTATCGTCTAAACCACCAGCTCCACGCAACAATGCATCGATTTCATCTTGGGATAGCATCTCATCACTCATCATTGTTGTCTTCTCCCCCTTTCAGCGTGTCTAACACTTGCACCGCCAATTTTTTGCTTACCTTGCCTGGCTGACCGATAAATTTTGGAATATCACCAACTTTAATAGTTAGCGGTTGCTGAATCGTTTGATCTAATTGAATCACATCTCCTACATCGAGCTGTAAAAATTCTTGAATCGTGATCGTTGCTGTACCAAGCTCAGCAATGACCGGGATTTGGGCAACTTTAATCCTTTTCTCAAGAGCCTTAACCTCTTGCGGCACCCTTTCTTTTTTTTGCGTTTGCATCCAGTAATGCACTGAAAGACGCGGCATAATCGGCTCAAGCACAACATGAGGAATACAAATATTAATCATTCCGCTTGTTTCCGCAATTTGTGTATTTAATGAAATGACAACAACCGTTTCATTCGGAGACACCATTTGCAAAAATTGCGGGTTTACTTCAAATTCTGCTAGTAACGGATCAATGTCTATAACCGATTCCCACGCATCCCGCAAATTGGTAAATGCCTTTTCAAACAAATTAGACATAATCCGCGTTTCAATTTCTGTTAAATTATCGACTTTGTTAATACTGGTGCCCCTTCCTCCCATCACTCGATCAAGCATCGCATAAGCAACGTTCGGATTTACCTCCATAAGAATATGTCCGTCTAGTGGTGGCACTTCGAACACGTTTAAAATCGTCATTTTTGGAATCGAACGAATAAATTCTTCATAAGGAATTTGATCCGCTGATGCTACCGAAATTTGTACATACGTCCGCAGTTGAGCTGAGAAAAATGTCGTTAACAACCTTGCAAAATTTTCATGAATTCGCGTAAGGCTGCGGATTTGATCTTTCGAAAAACGAAGCGCTCGCTTAAAATCATATACTTTTACTCTTTTGTCTTCCTCTTCCTTTTTCAGCTCCTCCGCATTCATTTCTCCAGTTGACAACGCTGCTAGCAACGCGTCGATTTCACTTTGTGATAATACTTCGCCAGACACCATTCTCACCTCCCTAAATCGTTATTGGAGGATGAAGGAAGTAATGTAAACTTGATCCACTTTCCCTTCTTGCATCACTTGATTGATTTTTTCTTTCAAACGCGCTTTCAGATTCGTCTTCCCCTGCTCTCCATTAAAATCAGCTGGCTTCATTTGTGACAACTGCTCAATAATAATATCTTTAATCTGGAAATCACGCTGTTCGGCCTCTGCTTTTGCATCCTCATTATTCATTTGAATTTTAAAAGAGATTTTAATAAAACTGCCATCTGCTAAATTCGTTGTGATTTCCGGAACATCGACAGAGCTTGCTACAATTTCTTCTGCCGTTGGCCCCTTCTTTTCCTCATTTCCTGTAAACTTGAGAACGACAACTAATGCTACCGCCGCAATCAGCGTAATCGTAATTAATATAGCTAGCGTTACCTTCCATAACTTACTCATTGTCTAATCCCTCCATATCCCGGGGAAGTCCTATAATCGAAATTTGTTGATAAAATTCTTTCACAAGTTGCATCACATCCTTTACAGATTCACGCACAACGATTTTCTTTCCATTTGTCAGCGTAATCGTCGTGTCTGGAAAAGCTTCAATTTGCTCTATGTATATCGCATTTAATGCAAATGACTTTCCATTTAAACGCGTCAATGTGATCATATGTACTTAAAGGCACTAGACGGAGTCTAGTGCCCTCCCTCCTTTATTATTTCTTCAAGTTGACAAGCTCTTGTAAGATTTCATCCGACGTTGTAATAATGCGCGTATTCGCTTGGAAACCGCGCTGCGCGACGATCATTTCGGTAAATTCTTCAGAAAGATCGACGTTGGACATTTCGAGCGTACCAGGGACAAGCGTTCCTGCTCCGCCTGATCCTGGAGTAGTCAATGTCTCTGTACCGGAGTTAGATGTTGATCTGAAAAGATTTTCCCCTGCTTTTTCAAGACCGTCGTTATTTGCAAATTTCGCCAATTGAATTGGTGAACCCGTTGCTGTTTGCAAAGTTCCGGTAGAATCCACATAATTTACTACACCATTTGCGCCAATGCTAAAGCTTTGAGCATTCGTCGGAATTTGAATTCTGCTATTACCGCTTCCTAGTAAATAACGCCCATCCGCATTTACAATATACCCCTGTTGATCAAGATAAAAATTTCCTGCTCTTGTATATAGATGGTTGTTTCCCGACGCATCCCCTAATACAAAATATCCATCGCCAGAAATCGCTAAATCAAGAGTGCGGCCTGTTGTTTGCAAGCTTCCTTGCGTCTGAACAGTATCAATGGCCGCAAGCTGCGCCCCTAATCCGACTTGTTTTGGATTCACACCGCCACGTGTTGCGGTAGGAGCGCTCGCACCGGCGATTTGTTGGCTTACTAAATCCTTGAAAATAGTGCGGCTCTTTTTAAACCCATACGTGTTCACGTTCGCGATGTTATTTCCGATTACATCTAATTTCACCTGAAAGTTTTTCATTCCGCTAATTCCAGAGTACATAGACCGAAGCATAAATCTCTCTCCCTTGCTTTTTTATTGTTGTGGTGCTTCCACTTTCACGATTTGTTTGCTCGAAATCTCTTTGCCGTTATCGAGTTCCAAAAAGATTTCATTATTTTTTTGCGAGACGGATTTGACAATGGCTCCTACTGTCGTTTCTGTTGTATCGTCTCCATTCCCGGTCGTTTCCGTCCAATACACTTTCTTGCCAATCATTTCGCTGTAGCGCAAAATCGCATTTTCATTTTGCATATTAATGAATTTTTGCATTTCCGTTGTCATGTTAGTCATTTGTTCAAGCGTAGAAAAGCTCGCCATTTGTGCGATAAATTCCTTATCTTCTAAAGGATTTAACGGGTCTTGATTTTGCAGTTGAACAAGCAAAATTTTTAAAAAGTCGTCTTTTCCGAGGATATTGTTCCCCGTTTGTCGCTCTGGCGGCTTATAATTACTTAGCAACAGGCTCGAATCAATGGTGTTTGCCATATTGGAACACTCCCCTATGCTTCGATATTCAACAATTCATTTGTTAAGGCATCCTGAAAATGCAGCTCTTTTTCTTGCTTAAGCGGTTGTCGTTGTTCTTGCTGCTGTCCTCCACGATTTCTCTCTTGGTCGCCAAACGTCTGGTCATAACGAGGCATCGCCTCATGGTTAAGTATGTCAAATTGCTCGACTGTAATATGTTGCGCCGGTATGATATGAGAAATTTGTTGAATGTTTGCTTCGACCAACTCCTTGGCAGAAGCGCTCGAGGCGATGATTTTCGCCATCATTTCCCCTCTTTCCTGAACCAACTTTACAGTCAGTGTACCGAGGTGCTCAGGATGCAACCGAATCACCAGTTGCGATTGCCCATTCCCAAGTTTTGTGAACTTGCTTGTTCTTATAATATCGCTGAATTGGTGAACGAACTGTTCGTTCACATTTCTCGCTGTTTGGCCCTCCTCCAAAGAAATCACCGGTGCTTTTTGCTGGGATGCCGCTGTTAGATGAAGCGCGTTCATCAAAGATGGATTCATCACTTCTGCATAGTCTTGTTTTTGCTTCGCCTGCTCCGCTGTTTGCGTTAGCGAAGAGAGCTTCGAATCGATTGGCAATTTATAAAGTTGAAACGGCAAAGACTGCGCAAAAGGTGTCGGATTGGAATGCTTACTGATCTGGCTAACATTACTCATACGCGCCAGCTCGTCTTGTTTAGCGGATGCGGAAAAACCGACGTTCGCCTGTTGCACCCGTTGCCTTTTTAAAATGGCTAAAATTTGCTCGATGTTCGGCATATCAACAGCGCTGTCAATATTTTGTTGCCACGATGCAAGCTGTTCAACTGGTTGCATGTTTTCCGTTGACTCTGTTGCTTTTTGCTGCATCGCAATAATCCATTCTGCCGCTAATTGTTTTATTGTTGAAGCATCTTGTGGATCGATCGATGGGAAAGCAGTTGAATCGCCCCCCAATTGTTCTTGAAGCATTTGTTGCATATCAGGCGAAAGCAACGGGAAAAATGCTTCCAACCATGCCATTGTCATATCATCATGGTCGGTGCCGCTTGCGGATGGAGCGATCGCTTCTCCTATAGGAGGCAATAACATAGACTCTCCTTCCGTATTACTAGCCTGCATTTGCTCCGTTTGCAGCAACTGTTGAAATACGCTCTTGCCTTCCTGTGGCTGCTTCACTATCGATCCTTGTTTTTGGGCAGTGGACGCGAAGCCATTTTTAAAAACCTTTGGATCATAAACGGCAATCTTCATGACTCTCCCCCCTTTTAGTTGCTAGATGTCTGTGCCTCTCTCGACAACAGAGCGGTATATTTGGCCGCTTCTGCTGGGGTCATTTTTTCAAGAATCGCTGCCGCCTTATCGCTTCCTACGGCTGCCAGAATATTCACCGCCTCTTGGTCAGACATTTTAGGAATAATAGCAGCTGCATTTTTCGGCGCCATCGTACCGTACATCTTAGCGATATCTTGCATAGTAATTTTTTGGTTGCTGGATGAAGCAGCTTCTTGTTGTTTAGCTTCTAATTCCGCATTTAAACGTTCTATTTCTTGTTTTAGCGTGTCAATTTCGTTTTGTTTATTTTTCATTTCTGTTTCCAGCTTCTTAATTTGCGCTGTTTTTTCTTCAAGCGTTGCTTTTTGTTCCAACATGTTTTCCTTTAAGATTTGTTCAGTGGATTTCGGCTTCCCACCTACTAGCTCCGACACGAAAGGAAGATTGGAGCCGTATTTTGCCGCAATGTCAAACACATTCACTCCAGCAATCGTCGCTACGACGAGCGTTAAGGCAATCGTAAACAACAATGGAATGAGGATGACAAACAAGAACCATTGAAACTTTCCTGTTTTCCCTTCTTTTTCTATTTCTTGTTCTTTCATCGTCTCACCTAATTTCTGCGATTGACAAATTGTTGGATTGAAATTTCATCCATGCGTTTGTTCTCTGCTGCTTGAATGGTTTCAAGCACAGTTTTCATATGATTTTCTTTCAATTTTTCATATTTTTTTACTTCAATATTTAGTTCCGCTAGTTTCGTTTGCTTTAAAAACATTTGCTCCCGGGTCTGGATGACAAGCTGTTGATAGTGGGAAATCGTTCGCTCCAAATTCATGACAAACTGGCGAAAATAGCGAATATCTTGAATCGATAATCCCGATTTTAACTTTTGTTTGTACGTTTCCTCATAATCTTCTTTTTGCTTCAAAAAACGGTATAGCTTTTCAGCTGCCTCTTCGAATCGCTCGAGTGCTTCCTTGTATTCTCCAAAAGCCTTATCTTTTTCTTTTTCTCTAATAGTTAATATTTTGTCGAATTTAAACGCATGTTCCATCTCTTAATCACCCTGAATGTACGAGATGAAGGAGCGCGTCAATGCTTTCTTCCCTCGTAAATTTTTCATGAGTATCTTGCTTTAGAAAAGAAAGCAGCTTCGGATAGTAACGAATGGCCTCGTCAATTTCTTTAGAAGATCCCCTTTTGTACCCCCCTATATTAATGAGGTCCTCCGAATTTATATATACTGATAGGAGATGGCGGAACCGTTCGGCCGCGGTTTTATGCTCAGGTGTAATAATGTAATTCATGACACGGCTGATGCTTTTTAACACATTAATAGCTGGATATTGTCCTCTATTTGCCAAGCTCCGCTCTAGAACAAAATGTCCGTCTAAAATACCGCGAACCGTATCGGCGATCGGTTCATTCATATCATCGCCATCGACTAAAACAGTGTAAAAAGCAGTAATCGTACCGCATTCATTCGTTCCTGTCCGCTCTAGCAGTTTTGGCAAAATCGCAAACACGGAAGGGGTGTAGCCTTTTGTTGTCGGCGGCTCCCCTATAGCTAGTCCAACTTCGCGTTGCGCCATCGCTACACGAGTGACAGAATCCATCATCAGCATGACGTTCATTCCTTTGTCGCGAAAATATTCCGCGATGGCCGTCGCCGTGTATGCTCCCTTAATGCGCATGAGAGCAGGCTGATCGGATGTCGCTACAACAACAATGGAACGAGCGAGGCCTTCAGGGCCAAGATCGCGTTCGATAAACTCGCGAACTTCTCGTCCCCGTTCACCGATGAGGGCGATTACGTTTAGATCAGCATTCGTATTGCGGGCAATCATTCCAAGCAACGTGCTTTTTCCGACGCCGGAACCGGCAAATATGCCGACGCGTTGTCCTTTTCCAACTGTAAGTAAGCTGTCGATAAGGCGGATCCCAACTTCAACAGGCTCATGAATAGGCGGCCTCAATAAAGGATTAGGTGGTTCTCGTTCAATAGAAATTGACCGCAATCCTTTAGGAAGAACACTCCCATCGAGGGGGCGACCAAGCGAGTCGAGGACTTTTCCGATTAAATTCATTCCTACTTTTATTTCGAAAGGCTTTCCTGTCGCCTCTACGATGCATCCTGGTGAAATATCCTGGATGGTCGAAAATGGCATTAAAAGCACATGCTGTTCGCGAAATCCGACGACTTCAGCAGCAATCCGTTGTTTTTTTCTTCCGCTGCCGACGTGAATGTAACAAACATCGCCAATGGAGCTTTCAGGGCCTTTTGATTCAATCATTAAACCGATGACGCGTGTTACTTTACCGAATCGTTTATACGAATCAATCGTTTCAATTTCATCAAGAAGGATCGGCCATTTCAAATGATTATTCCTCCTTAAGCCGTTCAAGCAATTTTTCTTTAATTTGCTGCAGCTGTGTGTCGACGCTTGCATCAATTCGGCCAAACGGCGTTTCAATTACGCATCCATCCTTCGCCAACTGCTCATCGGGATAAATGAATATATCGGCAGGCTGGTTGAATACTGCTTTTAGTTCGTCTTTTTGTTGCACAACCATTTCGTAATAAAATGGATGAACATACAATTTCACTTCAGATTGTTCGCGGACTTCTTTCATCGCCCTTTGAACGAGCGATAGAAAATGTTCATTGTTTTCAGAAATCTTTTCACCGAGGATTCGTTCGGCTACTTTTAAGCCGATGAGAAAAATTGTTTCTTTTGCTGATTCAATCTGTTCATAAAACTGTTCATTGGCTGCTTGAATAACGCGTCTTGCTTCTTCGATACATTCATGGTAGCTTTGAAGCCCTTCTTCTTTCCCTTGTGTATATCCGGCTTCATATCCCTCTTGCTGCGCCGCTAGCATGAGCTGTTGCTTTTCTAATTGCCAATTTTCACGTTCTTGTAATATTTGTTGTTTTAAAGAATGGTAATATTTTTCTGCTTCTTGCTTTATAAGTTTAGCTTCCCGTTCTGCTTGCTCAACAATGTTCTGTGCACTGGCACCTTCGTCCATTTCGACATGAAAAGATACCTCGGCCTGCTTCTGAAAGCAATTTTTTACCTCGATTATTTTTTTGCTGCCATGATCTGTTTTGGTAAAGGATGCCTTGATCACTTTAGACAATAATATCATCTCCTCCGCCGCGAGCGATTACGATCTCGCCTGCTTCTTCAAGGCGACGAATCACTGCCACAATGCGCGATTGCGCCTCTTCTACGTCACGGAGACGAACTGGTCCCATAAACTCCATTTCCTCTTTAAACGTTTCTGCCATACGTGTCGACATATTGCGGAAGACGATTTCTTTTACCTCATCGCTCGATACTTTAAGTGCAAGCATTAAATCATTATTGTCCACTTCACGAATAACACGTTGAATAGCACGATTATCAAGCGTCACAATATCTTCAAACACAAACATCCGCTTCTTAATTTCTTCGGCAAGCTCAGGATCTTGAATCTCAAGCGCATCTAAAATCGTTCGCTCCGTACTCCGGTCTACACCGTTTAATACTTCCACTACCGCCTCTATACCGCCCGTTTGCGTGTAGTCTTGCACGACCGTTGTCGATAGCTTTCGCTCTAGAATTTGTTCCACTTCGTTAATCACTTCCGGAGACGTGCTGTCCATAAGCGCGATGCGACGCGCAATATCAGCTTGCATCTCTTGCGGCAGCGCCGATAAAATTTGTCCTGCTTGAGTTGGCTCAAGATACGATAAAACAAGGGCGATCGTTTGCGGATGCTCATTTTGAATAAAATTTAATAATTGAGCCGGATCTGCTTTGCGGGCAAAATCGAATGGTCGAACCATCAAAGCAGATGTCAAGCGGTTAATGATGTTTAGTGCTTTTTCGGAACCGAGCGCTTTTTCTAACACTTCCTTGGCATAAGCAATTCCCCCTTGGGAAATATAATCTTGCGCCAAAGCGATTTGATGAAACTCCTCCAATATATCCTCCTTTTCTTGTGCAGCTACTTGGCGAACGCTGGAGATTTCAAGTGTTAGCTTTTCAATTTCCTCTTCTGATAAATGTTTGTAGACGGATGCTGACACATCTGGTCCAAGAGAAATGAGGAGTATGGCAGCTTTTTGTCTTCCTGTTAGTTCACCCTTTTTCTCCTTTTTTGCCATCTTCATTCCTCCTAGTCTTCAGCTAACCATGTTCTTAATAGTTGGGCAAATTCGTCAGGCTTCTCTTTTGCCAGTTTCTCAAGCTGCTTGCGGCGCAAGCTCGCTTCCGTTTCTCTTTCTTCATTAATGTCAGGAAGCGGACGCAACGGCGGCTGATCGATGATTTCATCGATTTCTTCTTCGTCTTTTTTCCGCTTGCGCAACAGCAAGAAGAGAAGCAAACCAATCACAGCTGCCGCAAGAACTCCACCCGCAATATATGCCCACGTTGGGATGGTTGGCTGTGGCTCTGTAAACTCTGTTTTGCCATTGAATTTTTGGACAGAAACAACAATTCGATTTTGAATATCTTGATCCGTTAATGTTTGACCATCTTGCTTATCAATTGAAGTTCTAACAACGGTGCCTAAAATCTTCTTGATATCGTCTACCGTCTGTTGTGGTAGAGAGTTTGGATCCTTTGGATTTGGCGGTTCTACCATCACTTGAATTCCTAAGTCTCGCACTTTGTATGGACTTTCAACGATCTTTTTCTTAATTCGATTTACTTCGTTATTGATCGTTTCTTCTGTTTTTTCATAGTCTCCATTGGAGTTACTAGTCGATGACTGATAGCTTGGAACATCGGTTGCGCCGGACCCTGCAACGCCCCCCGGTTGAGCTCCTTGGCCGGAATATGTCTCTTTAATCCGCTGCACGCTGACAGCAATGCCTTCTTTATTTTGCTCATCGACTGGAGCAACTAGATTCTCTTCACGATTTTCCTGGGTAAAATCGACATCTGCTGTTACGGATACAACGACTTTATCCTGGCCCATCATCGTTCCGAGCATTTGTTGAACTTGCCGTTGGACGTCGCGTTCAATTTGCTTTTTAATTTCGTTTTGTGCCGTAAATGCATTAGCTGTCGAAATTTGATCGTCATTTTTTAAATCAAAGTACTCAAAATACTGGTTCATAATGACGATATTATCAGTAGGAAGATTAGGAACGCTCTTAGATACAAGGCGGTAGAGCGCTTTAATCTGCTCGTCGCTAAATTTATATCCTGGTTTCGTTTTTAACACGACGGAAGCAGACGCTTTTTCCTGATCATCCGTGGCGAATACAGACGGTTGTGGGAGATTTATCATTACTTTTGCATCTTCCACACCGTCAATATTTTTAATTAAATTTGCCAGTTCCGTCTGCATCGCTTTCAGTTTAACGACGTTGAATTCATTATCGGTCATGCCGAACCCGGCATTTTTAGTAAAAAATGAATAATCAATATTTCCGCTATCTGGAATCCCTTCGGACGCTAGTTCGACTTTTAAAGTATCTGCCATGTTCTCAGGCACCTTAATCGTCGTCCCGTTATCAGCTACTTCTGATTCAACGCCGCGCTTATCAAGCGTGGCTTTAATCTGACCAGCTTCCTGCGGTGAAAGATTGCTATATAATGGCACAAAATTCGTTCTTGTCGCGAAATATGATGCAACTCCAACAATGAGGAGAAAGAGAAAAAATGCACCTACAACCATCATTTTTTGTGTCTTTGTTCTCTCTCCCCAAAAAGAGGTCAACCGATTAAGCCACTCTTTTATTTTTTCGTTCATACTATTCCCCCGATTATTGCAATAATAGATTGTCAGTTTGTTAGTACATCAATTTACACTTGCATTCTCATCATTTCTTGGTACGCTTCAATCACTTTATTGCGAATCTCAACAGTAAGCTGCAAGGAAATGCTGGCCTTTTGTGAAGCGATCATGACTTGATGCAAATCGACATTTTCTCCTTTAACTAGCTTATCTGTTAATTTGTCCGCTTGAATTTGTTGATCGTTCACTTGTTGAATCGCATCTTTCAAGAAATTAGCAAACGATTTTTGAACGTCTGCTGGCTTGATTGAGGAAGAGGAAGCGACAGCAGCAGGGAAGAGGTTTTTCTGGACTCCATTAATCATGTTCGATTCTCCTTCTATTTGCCGATTTCTAATGCCTTCATTAACATTCCTTTCGTTGCATTGAACACCGTTACGTTCGCTTCATAAGAACGGGTCGCGCTCATTAAATCGACCATTTCTTTTAACGGATCGACATTTGGAAGCTGCACATAGCCATCGCGGTTAGCATCTGGGTTAGTTGGATCATAAACGAGCTTAAACGGTGTTTCATCCTCAACAACTTTCGTGACTTTGACGCCTCCACCAACAGCTGTGTCGTTATTCATGGCCGCTTGTAGATAAGAGGAGAAGCCACCTTCATTCGGTTCCATAATGACCATTTTGCGACGATACGGCTGCCATTGCCCGTTTACTAACTTCGCTCGCGTTGTATCCACATTGGCCATATTTGAGGAAATAACATCCATTCGCAGCCTCTGTGCAGTCAATGCCGATGCTGTTGTATTTAAGCCTTGAAAAATCGACATGCATTATTTTCCTCCTTTAATCACCAATTTTAGCGAATTAAATTGACCGTTTAACCGTTCAATCAAGGCGTTATAATAAATTTGGTTTTCGGCTAAATCCGACATTTCTTTATCTACATCGACACTATTTCCATTATGGTTATAGACTACATCATTTCTTGCCGTTACTAAAAAGTCGCCTGTATCGCTGCTTTTAAAAAAGAAATGCTTTGGATTTGTCCGATGCGCTTCAAGCGAAGACATCGCCCGCTCCAATTCCGATTTAAACCGAACAGTCTTGGCTTTATAGTTGGGCGTATCAGCATTGGCAATGTTATTAGCAATCACTTTTTGTTTGAGCGATGCATAGTCTAATCCCTGCTCTAGTCGAGCAAAAGTGCGAGAAAATAGTTCCAAGCAAAATCCCCTCTTTATCTTCTTTTTTCGACAATATTTGATATTCTATATTTTAAAATAATGCGTAAATGTTGTATAGCCGGAAGATTGTACTATTTTTAGCATTTAAAATGCCGCCGTAAAAAAAGAGCTGCATAAACGCAGCTCTTTTTACGGTTAGTTTGTCTTTAATTTTTCTAACTCTGCTAAAAACTTGTCATTTAACACCTTAATATATGTCCCTTTCATCCCTAGAGAACGCGATTCAATCACGCCGGCACTTTCAAGCTTGCGCAGCGCATTGACGATGACTGAACGAGTGATCCCAACGCGGTCAGCAATTTTACTTGCAACAAGCAATCCTTCGGTACCTTCTAATTCTTCAAAGATATGTTCAATGGCTTCAAGCTCACTATAAGAAAGCGAGCTGATCGCCATTTGCACAACCGCTTTGCTTCTTGCTTCTTCTTCAATTTCTTCGGCTTTTTCACGCAAAATTTCCATGCCGACAACCGTTGCCCCGTACTCTGCCAAAATGAGGTCATCGTCATCAAATTGTTGGTCGAGTCTTGATAAAATAAGCGTTCCAAGGCGCTCACCGCCACCGTTAATCGGCACGATCGTCGTCAAGCCTGTTTTAAACAAATCGCGGTTTTCTACCGGAAATGCCGTATACTCACTGTTAATATCTAAGTTCGGGGATGTTTCTGTAATATTAAATAAGCTTTTTGTGTATTCTTCTGGAAATTGACGGTCTTCTAGCATTTTTTTCATGCGTTCGTTTTCGATAGATTGTTTAATGGCAAAACCTAATAATTTTCCGCGGCGGCTAACAACGAACACGTTCGCCTCAATAACCGAGCAAAGCGTTTCAGCCATTTCCTTAAAATTCACCGGTTTCCCTGCTGCTTTTTGCAGCATCGCATTAATCGTTCTTGTTTTCTGCAACAAGTTCATTTTCTATAGCCTCCTATTCTGATTCGTTATAAGATAAACTCACTTAAATCTTTGTTTTTCACAATATTTCCTAACTTTTGCTCAACATATTGTGGTGTAATAACAATTTTTTCGAGCGTGATATCCGGCGCCTCGAAGGATAAGTCTTCAAGCAGTTTTTCCATAATCGTATGAAGGCGTCTTGCCCCGATGTTGTCAGTTGTCTGGTTTACTTCAAACGCCACTTCAGCAATCTTACGAATAGCATCGTCAGAAAATTCAAGTTGTATACCTTCTGTCGCAAGAAGTGCCGTATATTGCTTAATAAGCGCATTATTCGGTTCAATGAGAATTTTTACAAAATCGTCAACCGTTAATTTTGATAGCTCAACCCGAATCGGAAAACGTCCTTGCAACTCCGGAATTAAGTCTGATGGTTTCGACATATGAAAAGCTCCAGCCGCAATAAACAAAATATAATCCGTCTTAACAGGACCATATTTCGTCATCACTGTGGAACCTTCCACAATCGGCAAAATATCGCGCTGCACCCCTTCACGCGAGACATCAGCAGATGAAGCCCCTTGGCCTCTGCGGGCAATTTTGTCGATTTCATCAATAAAAATAATTCCGGACTGCTCTGCAAGATGAACGGCCTCCTGTGTCACCTCGTCCATGTCGATCAATTTTTGCGCCTCTTCGTTTGCTAGCACTTTGCGCGCTTCGCTTACTTTTAGCTTCCGCTTTTTGCGCCGCTTTGGCATAAAGCTGCTTAACGCATCTTGCATATTCATGCCCATTTGCTCAATGCCCGCTCCCTGCAAAAAGTCAAATAGCGTTGCTTGCTGCTCTTCTATTTCGACTGTTACAAGCTCATCTTCTAATTCACCGTTAGCAAGCTGGATTGCCACCTGCTTCCGCTTTTGTTCAACATATTGATCGTCTTGGTCGTATCCTGCATCTTGCTGTGCAGATTGTCCTCCACCAAACAATAATTCAAATGGATTTTTCATCGTTTGCTTTTGTTTTCCCGGCACTAACAGTTCAACAAGCCGTTTGTTTGCTTGTTGCTCAGCACGGTCTTTAACTTCGTTTATTTTCCGCTCTTTTACTAACCGTACGGACGTTTCAACAAGGTCGCGCACCATTGATTCCACATCGCGCCCGACATAGCCGACTTCTGTAAATTTCGTTGCTTCCACTTTAATAAACGGAGCCCCAACAAGCTTTGCAAGCCTTCTTGCAATCTCCGTTTTTCCCACCCCTGTCGGACCGATCATCAAAATATTTTTCGGAACGACTTCATCGCGTAACTTTTCATCAAGCAAACTGCGGCGATAACGATTTCGTAAGGCAACGGCCACCGCCTTTTTCGCTTCTTTTTGGCCTACAATAAATTGATCGAGCTTTTCAACAATTTGCCGAGGTGTTAAATTCATCGCTTTCCCCTCCGCTACAATTCTTCCACAATAATGTGGTCGTTCGTATACACACAAATATTAGCGGCAACTTCCAAAGCAGCTGTTGCAATTTCTTTGGCGGTCATATGCTCTCCCGCATATTGCTTTAATGCACGCCCTGCGGCGAGCGCATAATTTCCTCCTGAACCAATCGCTAAAATATCGTCATCGGGCTCAATCACTTCACCTGTTCCTGACACTAAAAGCAGATGGCATTCATCCATGACAATGAGCATCGCTTCTAATCTGCGTAATACTTTATCACTGCGCCATTCTTTTGCCAATTCCACGGCCGCGCGCTGCAAATTTCCATTAAACTCCTCAAGCTTTCCCTCAAACATTTCAAACAATGTAAACGCATCCGCCACAGATCCGGCAAATCCAGCCAATACTTTTCCTTGAAATAGTTTCCGCACTTTTTTGGCCGTATGCTTCATTACTACAGCGTTGCCAAAGGTCACTTGCCCATCGCCAGCCATTGCGCAAGAGCCGCGATGCCGAATGGCAAAAATCGTCGTTGCATGGAATTGTTCCATATCGCTCCTCCTTTGATGGAAGTCTAAGCCCGCGGATGTGTATGCAAATAAATATGGCGCAGACGGTCTTTTGTAACGTGCGTATATACTTGTGTTGCCGAAAGGTGCACATGCCCAAGCAACTCTTGAACTGTGCGCATATCCGCACCTTCGTTAAGCAAATGTGTTGCAAATGTATGCCTAAATACATGCGGGCTCACTTTCTGAGTCAGTGCCGCTTTTTCCACTACTTCATTCAAAATGTGGCGAACCCCTCGAGGTGTTAAAGGACTGCCGCGAAAGTTCAGAAATAAATAGTTCGTTGCTGCCTTACCTTTTTGCAAAAGTTTATTTCGTCCGTCTTGTATATATTGCTCAAGCGCTTCTTTCGCAAAGCTGCCAAATGGAACATAGCGCTGTTTATTTCCCTTTCCATAAATAAGTATCGTAGAAAGCGAAAAGTCGATATCGGAAAGTTGAATGTGACAACATTCACTAACACGAATACCCGTCGCATAAAGCAGTTCAAGCAACGCCTGATTTCGCTGACCAATTGCTGTATTTAAATCATTGACATGAAATAAGTTTTCTAATTCCTCTTCATACAAAAAGTGAGGAATTTTTTGCTCCTTTTTTGGCAACGATGCAAGAGCAAATGGGTTTTCTGCTACCTTCTTTTCGCGCAGCAAAAATTTATAAAAACTGCGTAAGCTCGATATTTTGCGAGAAATCGAACGGCTCGATAGTTGTTCACCATGTAGCTTCGTCAAATACAGACGAACATCGCTGTACTTGACTTCGTCTAAACGCTGAAGCGCCTGTTCACACATAAATGAAAAAAATTGCTCAATATCTTGTGTGTAACACGCAATAGTATATTGTGAATAATTTTTTTCAATTTGTAAATATTCAACGAACGATTGTAACGAAATTTTCAAATTTTCCATTCCCAACACCTCACAAGGGCTACTAAATATTAACATAAATTTAGTAGCCCTTGCAATTATTTTTTTATAAAATTCTGAATTGTATCTAAGGCTCGTTTCGCGTATTGTTCATGGCGGCGTTTTTTGTCTTTAATCGTCTCTTTAAGTGGCGCAAATAAACCAAAGTTCGCATTCATCGGCTGAAAATGCTTTGGATTAGCCGTCGTAATATAGTGCGCCATGCTGCCGATCGCCGTTTCTTGCGGAAATACAATCGGGTCTTGTCCGAATGTGATTCTCGCTGCATTGATGCCCGCTACTAGACCGGAGGCAGCTGATTCAACATAGCCTTCTACGCCCGTCATTTGTC
Organism: Anoxybacillus tepidamans PS2; assembly: GCF_000620165.1. Lineage (GTDB taxonomy): Bacteria > Bacillota > Bacilli > Bacillales > Anoxybacillaceae > Anoxybacteroides > Anoxybacteroides tepidamans_A. Next base: position 9,511 of record NZ_JHVN01000004.1, on the reverse strand, counting down.
CGGCAAAAAATAAATCGTCGCGTCCTTTATACTGGTACGTCGGTCTAAGCAGCTTTGGCGAGTTGATGAACGTATTGCGGTGCATAACACCATAACGGACGATTTCCGCATTCTCTAACCCTGGGATCAGGCGAAATACTTCTTTTTGATCTCCCCATTTCAAATGTGTTTGAAATCCTACAATATTATATAAAGTTCCCGCCGCATCGTCTTGACGAAGCTGAACAACAGCAAACGGGCGCTTCCCGGTGCGGGGATCTTCAAGACCGACCGGCTTCATCGGGCCAAATAGCAACGTTTTCTTTCCTCTTTTGGCCATGACTTCAATCGGCATGCAGCCTTCAAAATAAATTTCTTTCTCAAATTCCTTCAACGGTACCGTTTCTGCCGAAATGAGCGCCTCATAAAAACGGTCAAACTCTTCCTCGGTCATCGGACAGTTCAAATAAGCGGCTTCCCCTTTATCATAACGTGATTTGATATATACTTTGTCCATGTTAATGCTCTCTTTTTCTACAATTGGTGCCGCTGCATCATAAAAATATAAATATTCCTCTCCCGTTAATTCCTTTAGTTTTTCCGATAGCGCAGGCGATGTTAACGGTCCTGTCGCAATAATCGTCGGTCCCTCGGGAATATCCGTTACTTCCTCACGAACAACCTCAACATTTGAATGATTTTGCACTAAATCGGTGACGCGTGCCGCAAATTCATGGCGGTCCACTGCTAGAGCCCCTCCGGCAGGAACGGAACACTCATCGGCCGCCTTGATAATAACAGAGTTAAGCATCCGCATTTCTTCTTTCAATACACCAACGGCATTCGTTAAAGAGTTCGCGCGCAGCGAATTGCTGCAGACTAGCTCGGCAAATTTATCTGTATGATGCGCTGGTGTCTGTTTCACAGGACGCATTTCATAGAGCCGTACACGGACGCCGCGATTAGCGAGCTGCCATGCCGCCTCACTTCCAGCTAATCCTGCGCCAATGACGTTGACAATCACGATTCATTCCTCCTTAGTTATTGCGCACAAAATCGGTGAGGACTAACGGTCGCCCACCGATCATTATGATTGCGGTTCTTCTTCGTAGTCACATTTTATACATTGAACTTGCATACCTTTTTTCAGCTTTTTCTCTACTAATAAGCCTTTGCATTTCGGACATGAACGTGAAAGCGGCTTATCCCATGACATAAAATCACAATCTGGAAAACGGTCACATCCATAAAACAAGCGCTTTTTCTTGCTGCTTCGCTCCACAATATTTCCTTCGTGACATTGCGGGCATTTTACGCCAATTTCTTTCAGAATCGGTTTCGTATGACGGCAAGCAGGAAAGTTGGAACATGCGACAAACTTTCCGAACCGGCCCATTTTATAAACCATCGGACTTCCACATTCTTCGCAATCGATGCCCGCTGGTTCATCCTTAATCTCTACTTCCTTCATTTCTTTTTCGGCAATTTGCAAACTTTTTTCGAACCCGCGATAAAACTCGTCAATCACTTCGACCCAATCAACTTTTCCCTCTTCAATTTCATCTAAACTTTTCTCCATTTTTGCCGTGAATTCAACATCCAAAATTTCTGGGAAAAACTCAAGCATTAATTCGATGATAATTTCTCCGAGCTCCGTCGGAACAAAGCGTTTATTTTCCAGTGTCACATAATTTCGTTTTTGAATCGTATCAAGCGTCGGAGCATATGTTGAAGGGCGACCGATTCCAAGCTCCTCTAATGTTTTGACTAATCGCGCTTCCGTATAGCGCGGAGGCGGCTGTGTAAAATGCTGCTTCGGTTCAATATCTTTACCGATGACCGTTTCTTCCTCTTCCAATTCAGGAAGCAAATGATTCTGCTCATCAGTTTGGTCGTCTGTGCCTTCGACATATACTTTCATAAAGCCAGCGAATTTCACCTTCGAACCGCTTGCGCGAAAGATAACCCCCTCGTTTTCCAAATCGACACTCATTGTATCGAGAAGCGCAGGCGCCATTTGACTTGCAACAAAGCGCTCCCAAATTAGCTTATAAAGTCGATACTGGTCGCGGCTTAAATACGGTTTGACTGAGTTTGGATCGCGAAACACCGATGTTGGCCGAATCGCTTCATGCGCATCTTGAGCATTGTTGTTTTTCTTTTCCTTGCGTTTTTCTTGCGCGATATACTCTTTCCCAAATGACACTTCTATATATGAAAGCGCTTCATTTTGTGCAGTTGCCGACACTCGTGTCGAGTCTGTACGCATGTATGTAATTAAACCAACCGTCCCTTCACTTCCAAGGTCAATGCCTTCATATAGCTGCTGTGCGAGCATCATCGTCTTTTTTGTACGGAAATTCAACTTGCGTGCCGCTTCCTGTTGCAGAGAAGATGTCGTAAACGGCGGTACAGGGTTTCGTTTCCGCTCTTTTCTCGTTACAGACTGTACCTTAAAAGAGTGACCTTTTATGCGTTGTAATACCGCCTTTACTTCGCCTTCGTTTTTTAAATCCATCCTTTGTCCATCCATTCCGTAAAAAAAGGCGGTGAATGCTTCATTTTGCTTTATAAACTCCGCTTGGATCGACCAATATTCTTCCGGTTGAAATTCTTTGATTTCCTTTTCCCGGTCAATAATGAGTCTAAGCGCCACGGACTGCACTCGCCCCGCGCTTAATCCCTTTTTTACTTTTTTCCAAAGAAGCGGGCTAATATTATATCCTACCAGTCTGTCAAGCACGCGGCGCGCCTGTTGCGCATCCACCAAATGCATATTAATGGCACGAGGATGCTCAAACGACTCGCGAATAGCGTCTTTCGTAATTTCGTTAAATACAACACGGCAATCAGAATCAATATCAAGTTCAAGCATGTGTGCCAAATGCCACGCGATCGCCTCTCCTTCACGGTCGGGGTCGGCAGCTAAAAATACTTTCTTTGCTTTTTTCGCCGCTGTTTTCAGCTCTTTGATGACCGGTCCTTTTCCGCGAATCGTAATATATTTTGGCTCATAACCGTTATCTATGTCAACGCCCATTTGGCTTTTCGGCAAATCACGAATATGTCCCATTGAAGCTTTTACTTTATATTTCTTTCCGAGATATCGTTCAATCGTTTTTGCTTTCGCTGGTGATTCAACGATAACGAGATAATCCGACATACCTTTTCCTCCCTTAAGAGGTAAATTTAAAATCTTCATTATTATTAATGATTCTTATGACATTTGTCAAACATGATGTGAAAAATTTTTAACTTACTAAAAAAAATAAGCGAATTCGTCTAGAATGTCTTGCGCTGAACACACAAGTTTTGCTCCCTGTTGAATAAGCCTATTCGTTCCGTTCGATTGCTCTAGAAAAATCGAACCGGGCACCGCAAACACCTCTCTTCCCTGTTCTAACGCAAGGGAAGCGGTAATAAGGGAGCCGCTTTTTTCTTTTGCTTGAATGACAACCGTTCCAAGCGATAATCCGCTAATGATGCGGTTACGCAACGGAAATTGCCATTTTTTCGGTTTCGTATGTGGTGGGTATTCCGAAACAACTAGATGCTCACTCATTAATTGTTCGGCTAACATGCGATTTTTCGGGGGATAAATATGATCTATTCCCCCGGCAATGACCGCAATTGTTTTTCCACCGCACTCCATCGCTGTCTTGTGAGCTGCGGCATCAATGCCTAAAGCAAGGCCGCTAACGATCACCCAGCCATGCTGAACGAGCGGGGGCACTAAAACATGAAGCGCACGAATTCCCTCTTTTGTCGGCTGTCTCGTGCCAACGATGCTGATCATTTTATGCGCTGAAAGCACCTCAACGTTTCCCTTCACATATAGCACCCATGGCGGCTCAAAAATGTGCTTTAACCATTTCGGATAGTTCTCATCAAAAATAGTAATGGTATGAATATTTTTATCCCTATATGTTTTTATCATACTTTGAATATCAATGGAATGTAAATCTTGGAAAAACAAAGAATATTGTTCGAGGGAAATCGACAACATCGAAGCAACAGATGTATAAGGGAGAGAAAAAATAGAGGAAAGCGATGGATCGATTTTCAATAATCGGCTAATGATTTTCCAGTTGACGCCGCGGCAATGGTGGAGATGGACGAGGCGCTCTTGAGGCGAAGAGTACATGTAATCTCTCCTTTCTTTAATAATATAGTCAAAAGGTCCCGCACTAAGCGGAATACGCTCCGATGCGGGACCTTTGCGATTAATGTGTTTTACATTTTTCGTAAAGACCTTGCTCTTTTAGCACTGCAATTAATGTTTCGCCGATGACAGCAGGCGTTTCCGCTACTTTAATGCCACACTCATTCATTTTCTTAATTTTTTCCGCTGCTGTTCCTTTACCTCCGGAAATGATCGCACCAGCATGTCCCATACGCTTTCCAGGAGGCGCTGTTTGACCGCCGATGAAGCCGACGACCGGCTTTTTCATGTTCGCTTTCACCCATTCAGCCGCTTCTTCTTCTGCTGTACCGCCGATTTCACCGATCATAATGACAGCATATGTTTCTTCATCTTCATTGAACGCTTTTAACACGTCAATGAAGTTCGTACCGTTGACAGGGTCGCCGCCGATACCAACTGCTGTCGATTGTCCAATTCCTGCTTGCGTTAACTGATGTACCGCTTCGTATGTTAACGTACCAGAACGAGATACGATGCCAACATGGCCTTTTTTATGAATATATCCAGGCATAATGCCGATTTTGCACTCTTCTGGTGTGATGACGCCTGGGCAGTTTGGCCCGATTAAGCGCGTTTTCTTGCCTTCCATGTAGCGCTTCACTTTCACCATGTCTAAAACAGGAATGCCTTCCGTGATGCAGACAACAAGGTCTAACTCCGCATCTACTGCTTCCATAATTGCTTCTGCCGCAAATGCAGGTGGAACGTAAATAACAGACGCATTTGCTCCTGTTTTCGCAACCGCTTCAGAAACTGTGTTAAATACCGGAACGCCTTCTACCTCTGTGCCGCCTTTTCCAGGTGTCACACCGCCGACGATTTTCGTGCCGTATTCAAGCATTTGTTTTGTATGGAATAATCCTTGCGAACCTGTAATCCCTTGCACAATCACTTTTGTATCTTTATTAACAAAAACGCTCATTCTTCTCCCTCGCCTTCTTAACGTACTAATTCTACGATTTTTTGTGCGCCGTCTGCCATCGATTCAGCCGCTGTAATATTCAAGCCCGACTCTTCTAAAATTTTCTTTCCTAACTCGACGTTCGTTCCTTCTAGACGAACAACAAGCGGAAGTGACAAGCCAACTTGTTTTGTTGCTTCAACGATTCCCGTCGCAATGACGTCGCATTTCATAATGCCGCCGAAGATGTTGACAAAAATGCCTTTTACTTTCGGGTCGGACAAGATGATTTTGAACGCTTCTGTTACTTTTTCTGTCGTTGCGCCGCCGCCGACATCTAAGAAGTTCGCCGGTTCGCCGCCGTAATATTTAATGATGTCCATCGTTGCCATCGCAAGACCAGCGCCGTTCACCATGCAGCCGATGTTGCCGTCTAACGCAATGTAGTTCAAATCAAATTTCGATGCTTCCACTTCTTTTGGATCTTCTTCGTCCAAGTCGCGATATTCAAGCACATCGGAGTGGCGATAAAGCGCGTTAGAATCAAAGTTTAACTTCGCATCAAGCGCCATGACTTTGCCGTCTCCAGTGACAACAAGCGGGTTGATTTCCGCGATGGAGCAGTCTTTTTCAACGAATACTTGATATAAGCCCATCATAAACTTCACTGCTTGATTGATAAGCTCTTTCGGAATGTTGATGTTAAATGCTAAACGACGCGCTTGGAACGCTTGCAATCCGACCGCTGGATCGATGTATTCTTTAAAAATTTTCTCCGGTGTTTTTGCCGCCACTTCTTCAATCTCCGTACCGCCCTCTTCAGAGCCCATTAATACAACGCGGGAAGTCGCGCGGTCTAACACTAAACCGATGTAATATTCTTTTTTAATGTCGCAGCCTTCTTCGATTAAAAGGCGCTTCACTTCTTTTCCTTCAGGACCTGTTTGATGCGTGACAAGTACTTTTCCTAACAGTTCGCTTGCGTATGTACGAACTTCATCCAAGCTTTTCGCGACTTTTACCCCTCCGGCTTTTCCGCGTCCGCCAGCGTGGATTTGCGCTTTTACGACGCAAACGGAGCTTCCTAATTCTTTCGCCGCTTCAACAGCTTCTTCAACAGTAAACGCTACGCGTCCGTTCGGCACGGCAACCCCATAGCTTCTGAGGATCTCTTTGCCTTGATACTCATGAATATTCATATCCCATCCTCCTATGTATAAAAGATAAAAGTACTAGCGCTTTCATTGTATAATGTTACTTTCCATATTGTCTACCGTTTCGACATAAAATGAAAAAATTCTCACCAAAAAAAGAAGAGCTATTCCGCTCATTTTGTCGAAAGCAAATCGTTATTTTTTCTTAGCTAGTTTGCGATCCATTTGATAAACAAAAGCAAACAACTCTGCCACAACTTGATACAGTTGCTCGGGGATCGCTTCATTCACCTCGATCTCGCTTAGCAATTGGACAAGCGACGGATCTTCTTGAATCGGAATATGATGTTCCTTAGCAACCGCAATTAAATTTTCTGCTACTTTTCCCTTCCCTTTAGCGATGACAACAGGCGCCTCATGTTCGTGCGCTCGATACGTTAGAGCAACGGCTTCCTTCACTTTTTTCTCTTTCATATTCGATAGTCTACCCCCGAATGGTTCGTTAACACGTGAGAAAACACATCTTTTTTTGGATTATTTTTTGCTGCGACCACTTTTATGCCCGATAACATGTAGCCGCACGCTTCGAGCCGTTCCTTCAGTAGCGGCTGCATGAGCGGCACAAGCATTTCCAACTGCGGCGTCTCATTAAACAACGTGATGTGAATGATACGATTTTGGATGCGCACATCTAGCGCTGTTTCTTTTAACGCCTCAAGCTGCAAATAAAATAAAATACGGCAATAATTTGGGTCGATTTCCCCATTTTTTTGCTTTCTGCCTTGCCAATGAACGACCACGTCTGTCACCTCGCTATCAAAGCGAAGCGGCAGCTGCATAAAAACTTGCTGAATGGGTTCTTGTTCATGGGAAAGCAACTGTTGTCCAGTCAGCCGATGAATGAGCATTTCGATTCGCTCGTTTAAATCGCGATCTTGCACTTCTCGTTGAGCGAGCAAAAGGAGCGGCTTTAACCCTCCTAAGTCAAAATTTCCACCTGTCTTGATCGCTTTTTCAATCGCAGCCTCATATTGCAGACCGAGCGACTGAACAATTTTTTTCATATGTTGCGCGACCGCTACTGGAATTATGTTTTCTTCTCCCAACTGTTGAAATCGCTCTGGGTGCCGTTCTTTATAAGAAGCTGCATCGAGCGCCTTCCCTTCATTTAAAATGGACAATGATGCGCCAATTTGCTCCCTTGTACTTGCTATATCAAGATGCATTTCGTTCCCAGGGCGTAAAATCGAGTTAGTCAATGGATGTTTTTCATTTTGTTCGTCAACATGCCGGAGCGAAAAAAGGGGAGGCGTCGTTTCACGGCGAGCGCGTATTTGTTCATCCAACCGCTCAGCTTCCGCGAAAATTTCTTTATTACTTTGCTCGCTTCTATCTTTTAACCAAACAAACGGTACTTTCTCAAAATCGATGATACGTCGCAACTGTGTGATTAATGCCCGAACTCCTTCTGACTGTTTTTCGTCGGGAAGCGATGCTAGCCTATTCTTTAATTCTAGTAGCTGCTGTGCAAGCGGAGCCGGCTCTTGAACCGATTTCATCGCCAAAAATGTCTCATGAGTTAACGGCAGGCGGTTTATATACATCATCTGAACCGCCCGCAAATTTACTTCTGCATCCTCGGTGGATGTAAGCCACTTGGCTGCTCGGATCACCTCTTCCTTCACAACAGGAATTTGCTTTTCTAGCAAAAAACGAAGAAGCGGTTGCACCTTTTCGGGAAGTTCCCAGCGTTTGGCCAATTGCAACGCCGTTTGCTCAAACGTTATTTCTCCGCTGTCGGCATACAAATTTTCTATAAGCTTTAGATTTACCCTATCAGCTGCTAGTGAGACTTGGAACCAATACTTACTTCCCTCACGAAGCGAGGCTTGCAGCTCCGCAATTAGCGTTTCATTTCCGATTTTTACAATGGCCGAGCCGTTCTCGCTGATTTTCTCGATTTTCCCATATACAATTTGACCATCGCGAAACGGAATCGATTTAGTGCCTTCTACCAAGCGGCGGGTCGTCTCTCCGCTAATATGTCGAATGGATGACATCTTTCTCCCCCTTATTTGGGTCACTTATGTTCATAGCGTCCGAACAGCGCTTCTTTCACCGGGCCAAACGAGCGGCGATGTTCTTCGATCACTCCATACGTGCGAATCGCTTGCAAATGTTGCTCTGTTCCGTACCCCATATGTTTTTCAAACCCGTATTGCGGGTATTTTGCCCCAAGCTCTTTCATCATACGATCGCGCGTTACTTTGGCAACGACAGAGCTTGCCGCAATCGAAACGCTTGTCGCATCTCCTTTAATAATGCTTCGCTGTGGAATATCAAGCGGCAGTTCCATCGCATCAATCAACAAATACTCCGGTTTGCAAACAAGGCTTTGAATCGCCTGTACCATCGCTTTTTTCGTCGCTTGATAAATGTTAAGTTCATCAATTTCCCGAGCGGAAACAATACCGATTCCAATGGCAACTGCATTCGCTTGAATATGCTCAAACAGCTGTTCCCGCTTTGCTTCCGACAATTTTTTTGAGTCGTTCAACCCAGGCAAATAAAAATCCTTTGGCAAAATGACTGCGGCGGCAACGACTGGGCCAGCCAACGGGCCGCGCCCCACTTCATCAACGCCAGCAATATACGAAATGCCTTGTCCATAAATTCGCCGTTCGTATTCTAGCATTTGCTCCCATTGATAGCGCTCTTTTTCCATCGCTTCTTTTTGCTTATGCCAGCGCGCAACAAGTTTCTGTACGCTTTTTCGCTCATCAAGCGCCATTTCTTGCAACAAAGGATGATTGGCGTCATCGATCGTTGCAAGCAATTGTTCAATTTCTTTGACCGTACGCTTCATCGCTTCCATCGTTCCTTTCTCTTTCTATTTTTTATATCGGCAAACTCATAAAAAAATAAAGCCCGTTTATTTCGGGCTTTACAGACTGTTGAAAAACGATTTTGTCAACGACAAAATCGTTTTTTTATGATATATATGAAGGAAATACCGATGAGGAGAGCTCCCCTATGTATTCCTACCGATCGAATTTAGAAATTCAAGAAAACCGTCGAGCGTATGAGTCCATGGTCGATTCGAATCATGTGTTGGTTCAAATCGATCGTTTCATGGATTGGAATCATGTGTATCGCTTACTCCAACCGTTTTACTCGATGAACACAGGCCGTCCTTCCATCGACCCTTTAATCTTGGTAAAAATCCTCATGATCCAATACCTAGAAGGGTTTCGTTCCGTTCGATTTACCTGT